>NZ_CP010407.1:1965000-3245000 GCF_000830005.1 Streptomyces vietnamensis
TTACCCCGCCAACAAGCTGATAGGCCGCGGGCTCATCCTTCACCGCCGGAGCTTTCCACCCGGGAAGATGCCTTCCCGGGTCGTATCCGGTATTAGACCCCGTTTCCAGGGCTTGTCCCAGAGTGAAGGGCAGATTGCCCACGTGTTACTCACCCGTTCGCCACTAATCCACCCCGAGGGGCTTCATCGTTCGACTTGCATGTGTTAAGCACGCCGCCAGCGTTCGTCCTGAGCCAGGATCAAACTCTCCGTGAATGTTCACCGGTGATCCGGTGGCACACTCGCGTTGAGCGGGACGGTCATGCCGGAATGTGGCCGACCGTCCACAGCGTCCTCGCTGTGTTGTCGCCACCCCGAGGGGTGGACTTTTCAAAGGAACCTCGACCATCCGGAGATGGACGGGGTATCAACTAATCTGGCGTTGATTTTTGGCACGCTGTTGAGTTCTCAAGGTGCGGACGCTTCCTTCGTTCCCGTTTCCGGGCCCTCCGGGCGCTTCCTTCGTTTCCGACTCTATCAGATCTTTCCGATCCGATTTCCTCGGTGCTTTCCGGTCCCTTTCGCTTTCGCTCCGGGCCCTTCCGGCGTGTTCACTACTTTAGCTGATTTCCCCGGAGGCTCAAATCGAGTCAGTTCGAAACGAATTTCGGAATGCCGAAATGAGCCCCGTTGGGGCAGTCATATCTGAGTAGTTGGGTGGCCGCTCCGGGGTGCTTGAACAAGCAGGCCGGGTTCCAGCGGCTCGGGCCACGTTAGTCGGTCGTCCTCGCCGAGTCAAGCCTTCGCTTGCGGGGTGTGTGAGGACGGTACGGGCTCACCGTCGGGTCCTCGGTGATCCAGTAGCGCCAGGGGTGCGGGGCGCCGTCGCCGCCCACTCCCGTACGGGGGCCACTGCTGATGCGGTCCGGAGTGGGGGGCGTACCGGTGAGGAGGGCGAGTGGTCCGTCCTGGCCTGCGCAGGTGTCCGTGCCGTTCAGGGAGAGGGCGACGTCGAGGGCGGTCGCGAGGCGGGCCGGGCCCTTCGCCAGTTCGTGGTCGGAGCGGGCCGAGCGGCGGCGGGGGCGGGCCTGGTCGGCGCCCTCGATGATTTCACCCGCGCGGAGCAGGACACCGCTCGCGTGTCCCTCGGGGCCGCACACCAGGTTCAGGCAGTGCCACATGCCGTAGGTGAAGTAGACGTACGCGTGGCCGGGGGGCCCGAACATGACGGCGTTGCGGGCGGTGCGGCCCCGGAAGGCGTGCGAGCCGGGGTCGATCGCGCCGGCGTACGCCTCCACCTCCGTGAGGCGCAGTTCCATCCGGCCTTCGTCCGTGTTGCGGACGAGGGTGCGGCCCAGGAGATCGGGGGCGACCTCCAGGACGGGGCGGTCGAAGAAGGACCTCGGGAGCGGCGTACGGTCGGGGCTCTCGCTCATGGCGTCCGAGCGTACTGGGGAACCGGCTACGGTCGTCGCGCGTATGTAGGGGTCAGGACCCGAGAAGGAGTGTTGGTCATGGGATTCAAGAAGCTGCTCGCGAGCCTGGGTGCCGGTGGGGCCACCGTGGAGACGGTGCTCACCGAGGAGAACGTCGTCCCGGGCGGGGTCGTCCAGGGCGAGGTGCGGATCCAGGGCGGTTCGGTCGCGCAGCAGATCGAGGGGCTGTCCGTCGGTCTGCAAGCGCGGGTCGAGGTCGAGGGCGGCGACCAGGAGTACAAGCAGGACATCGAGTTCGTGAAGGTGCGGCTCGGCGGGGCCTTCGAGGTGCAGGCCGGGGCGGTGCACGTGGTGCCGTTCGGTCTGGAGATTCCGTGGGAGACGCCGGTGACGACGATCGCCGGGCAGCAGCTGCGCGGGATGAACATCGGGGTGACGACCGAGCTGGAGATCGCGCGGGCCGTGGACTCGGGTGACCTGGACCCGATCAACGTGCACCCGCTGCCGGCGCAGCAGGCGATCCTGGACGCCTTCATCCAGCTGGGCTTCCGGTTCAAGAACGCGGACATGGAGCGCGGGCACATCCGGGGGACGCGGCAGAAGCTGCCCTTCTACCAGGAGATCGAGTTCTTCGCGCCGCAGCAGTACCGGGGTCTGAACCAGGTCGAGGTCAGCTTCGTCGCGGACGACCGTGAGATGGACGTCGTCCTGGAGATGGACAAGAAGCCGGGTCTGTTCACCGAGGGCAGCGACTCCTTCCGTGCCTTCAAGGTGGGGCTGCACGACTTCCACACGACCGATTGGGCGGCTTACCTGAACCAGTGGCTCGCCGAGGTCGGCGGCCGTCGCAACTGGCTCTAGGCTCGGCTCCGTCAGCGTTGACGGACGATTCCGGAGGTACTCGACGTGTCCGAGGGCAAGAGGGCGCCGCTCCCCCACGACTTCCATCCGCCGGTCGCGGCTTTCACCGTGGTGAGCGACGACGTCGCGCCGGGTGGGGTCCTGAAGGACGCTCAGGTGTACGCGAAGGGGAACACCTCGCCGCAGCTGAGCTGGGAGGGGTTCCCGGCGGAGACGAAGAGCTTCGCCGTGACCTGCTTCGACCCGGACGCCCCGACGGGCAGCGGGTTCTGGCACTGGGTGCTGTTCGACATCCCGGCGTCGGTGACGGAGCTGCCGGCCGGTGCGGGGTCCGGGTCGTTCGAGGGGCTGCCGGCCGGTGCCGTGCACGCGCGTAACGACTACGGGTCGAAGGACTTCGGCGGCGCCGCCCCGCCGAAGGGGGACGGGCCGCACCGGTACGTCTTCACGGTGTACGCGGTGGATCAGGAGAAGCTCGGTCCTGATGCCGACGCCTCGCCGGCCGCGGTCGGGTTCAACCTGCGCTTCCACACGCTTGGGCGTGCCCAGCTCGTGGGTGAGTACGAGAATCCCGCGTAAGGCCGATCGTTCGTCAGTTGTTTGCCCGCTTCTGGTCTTGGAGAGATCAGAAGCGGGCATCTTTTGTTGCGCAGGAAATTGCGTTGTCCGACCCGGCCGGCCCGGCCATCGTTGATCCAAGCCCGGAACCCCAAGTCGGGGTCGGGGCCGGCACACGGGAGGTGGGCAACATGCGGGACACGCTGGTACTGAACGCGAGCTTCGAGCCGCTGTCGACGGTCACACTCAACCGTGCGGTGGTGCTCGTCCTGCAGGACAAGGCCGTCGTCGAGCAGGCCCATCCCGAACTGAGGGTGCGGGGCGCCGCCGTCGATCTCCCGGTGCCGCGGGTGATCAGGCTCTGCCGGTACGTACGGGTGCCGTTCCGAAGACAGGCTCCGTGGTCGAGGAGGGGGGTGCTGGTCCGGGACCAGCACCGGTGCGCGTACTGCGGGAGGCGGGCGACGACGGTGGACCACGTCGTGCCGCGGGCGCAGGGTGGTGGGGACAGCTGGCTGAATACGGTCGCTTCCTGTGCCGAGGACAACCACCGCAAGGCCGACCGGACGCCGGAGCAGGCGGGGATGCCGCTGCTGCACCAGCCGTTCGAGCCGACGCCGGCGGACGCGATGCTGCTCGCGATGCGGGCGAGCGAGCGGTCGGAGCTGCCGGAGTGGCTGGCCAACTCGGCTGCGTAGGGCCGTGGTCCGGCGTCGTAGCCCGTGATCCGTCCTCGTGGGGCGTGATCCGCAGACGTGCGAAGGGCCCGTCTCCCCCGGTGGGGAGGCGGGCCCTTCCGTTCGGGGGCTAGCCGAGGGTCAGCTGGAGGATCGCCACGATGCCGACCGCGATGATCACCCCGCGCAGGACCGTCGGGGGCAGCTTGCGGCCGACCTTGGCGCCGAGTTGGCCGCCGAGGGTGGAGCCGACGGCGATGAGCAGGACGGCCGTCCAGTCGAAGTCGGCGACGAAGAGGAAGAAGACGGCGGCGACTCCGTTGACCAGGGCGCCGAGGATGTTCTTGACGGCGTTGATGCGCTGCAGGTCGTCGTGGAGCAGCAGGCCCATGAGGGAGAGGTAGAGGACTCCCTGGGCGGCGCCGAAGTATCCGCCGTACATGCTGGCGAGGAGGAGGCCGACGAGGAGGGCGGGGCCGCCGTCGGGGTGGGCCTCGGTGCCGGTCTGTTCGCGGCGGCGCTTGACGGCGGCGGCGATGCGGGGCTGGAAGAGGACCAGGACGAGGGCGAGGCCGATGAGGACGGGGACGATCGCGTCGAAGGCCTTGGAGGGCAGGGCCAGGAGCAGGATGGCGCCGATGAGGCCGCCGATGAGGGCGACGGCGCCGAGTCGCAGGACGCGGGCCTTCTGGCCCTTGAGTTCGCGGCGGTAGCCGATGGCCCCGCTGATGGAGCCGGGGACGAGGCCGAGGGCGTTGGAGACGTTCGCGGTGATCGGGGGGAGTCCGGTCGCGAGGAGGACCGGGAACGTGATGAGCGTTCCCGATCCGACGATGGTGTTGATGGTGCCGGCGCCGATGCCGGCGGCGAAGACTGCCAGTGCTTCCCAGATGGACAACGCCATCTCCTTACATGGTCAGTGAGTCGCCTCCCCGCCCTGACGTCGTCGGGGTCGAGGGGCTCGCACCGATCATGCACGAGGATTACGTGTACGTGTCACTCAACCGTCGGTTCGTCTCGCCGTGCGGACGGTACGTCCTTGACGTTGAAGCCGGGGGTGCCGCCGCCCACGTTGCCGAAGGCGCCGGAGAGGCCCTTGAGGGCGTCGCCGATCTCGCTGGGCACGATCCAGAGCTTGTTGGCGTCGCCCTCGGCGATCTTCGGGAGCATCTGGAGGTACTGGTACGAGAGGAGCTTCTGGTCCGGGTCGCCCGCGTGAATGGCCTCGAAGACCGTGCGGACGGCCTGGGCCTCGCCCTCGGCCTTGAGCGCTGCGGCCTTGGCCTCGCCCTCGGCGCGCAGGATCGCGGACTGCTTCTCGCCCTCGGCGGTGAGGATCGCGGACTGGCGGGTGCCCTCGGCGGTGAGGATCGCGGCGCGCTTGTCGCGCTCGGCGCGCATCTGCTTCTCCATCGAGTCCTGGATGGAGGTCGGCGGCTCGATGGCCTTGAGCTCGACGCGGTTGACGCGGATGCCCCACTTGCCGGTGGCCTCGTCGAGGACGCCGCGCAGGGCCGCGTTGATCTCCTCGCGGGAGGTGAGGGTCCGCTCCAGGTCCATGCCGCCGATGATGTTGCGCAGGGTGGTGACGGTGAGCTGCTCGATCGCCTGGATGTAGCTGGCGACCTCGTAGGTCGCGGCGCGGGCGTCGGTCACCTGGTAGTAGATGACCGTGTCGATGTTGACGACCAGGTTGTCCTGGGTGATCACCGGCTGCGGCGGGAACGGGACGACCTGCTCGCGGAGGTCGATCCGGTTGCGGATCGAGTCGATGAACGGGACGACGATGTTCAGTCCGGCGTTGAGCGTGCGGGTGTAGCGGCCGAAGCGCTCCACGATCGCCGCACTCGCCTGCGGGATGACCTGGATCGTCTTGATCAGGGCGATGAAGACGAGCACCACCAGAATGATCAGGACGATGATGACTGCTGACATCGTGTTCCCCGTGCCCTTCGCTGCCGGTTGTCTGCCGGGTTGCTTTCGATGATCGAGTTTCCCAGATGGCGGAGCGTCATGGGCGAGGTTCGGTCACATGACGTCACATGACCACGGCGGTCGCCCCGTCGATGTCCACGACGTCGACCTGTTCGCCCGGTTCGAAGGCCTGTCCGGTGTCGAGCGTACGGGCGGACCAGACCTCGCCGGCGAGTTTGATGCGGCCTCCGTGGCCGTCGACCCGCTCCAGGACGACGGCCTGACGGCCCTTCAGGGCGTCGACTCCGGTGGCGAGTCCGGGTCCGCCGGCGCGGTGGCGGGCGGCGATCGGGCGTACCACCGCGATGAGCGCCACGGAGACGACGACGAAGACGAGCACCTGGGTGACGATGCCGAAGCCGAGGGCGGCGGTCACCGCCCCGGCGACCGCTCCGACGGAGAACATGCCGAACTCCGGCATCGCGGTCAGGACCAGCGGAATGCCGAGCCCCACCGCGCCGATCAGCCACCAGACCCACGCGTCGATGTCCACGTGGTCATGGTAGGGCGGTGGGGTCCTTCCGGGACAGGGCGCGGGCGGCTGTGCGGGTCGCCGGTGCCCCTGCCGGTCACTTCAGGGGCAGGCCGTGGGCGGTCCAGCGGTCGCCGACGCGCTCGACGACGAGCGGCAGGCCGAAGCAGTGCGAGAGGTTGCGGGAGGTGAGCTCGGTCTCCACGGGTCCCGCGGCGAGGACCTTGCCCTGGCGGATCATCAGGACGTGGGTGAAGCCGGGGGCGATCTCCTCGACGTGGTGGGTGACCATGATCATGGAGGGGGCGTACGGGTCCCGGGCGAGGCGGCCGAGGCGGCGGACCAGGTCCTCGCGGCCGCCGAGGTCGAGGCCGGCGGCGGGCTCGTCGAGGAGGAGGAGCTCCGGGTCGGTCATCATCGCGCGGGCGATCAGGGTGCGCTTGCGCTCGCCCTCGGAGAGGGTGCCGAACTTGCGGTCCAGGTAGTCGTTCATCCCGAGCCGGTCGAGGAAGGCCTTGGCGCGCTCCTCGTCGACCGGGTCGTAGTCCTCGTGCCAGGTGGCGGTCATGCCGTACGCGGCGGTGAGCACGGTCTGCAGGACGGTCTGGCGCTTCGGCAGCTTCTCCGCCATCGCGATGCCGGCCATGCCGATGCGGGGGCGGAGTTCGAAGACGTCGGTGCCGACGCCGCCGAGCTGCTCGCTCAGGATGTGGGCGGTGCCCTTGGTGGGGAAGAGGTAGCTGGAGGCGATGTTCAGAAGGGTGGTCTTGCCGGCGCCGTTGGGTCCGAGGATCACCCAGCGCTCGCCCTCCTTGACCGACCAGGAGACCTCGTCCACCAGAGCCCGTCCGTCGCGGACCACGGATACGTCCACCAGCTCCAGTACATCGCTCATGAGCGCGTTGTCTCCCCTTGCGGTCGAGTCGTGTCGTCGCCTTGCACCGGTGGGCGCGGCGTCCAGGGGAAAACCTACGTTATCGACGGAGCGGACCGGTCCGTAGGGCTTCCTTTGAGTCCTTAGTCTGGGGGGATGCTTTCGGAACCACGCTCAGGACGTCTGGCCGCCTGGGGCAATGCCCTGCTGGCCGGGGCGGTGTCGCCCGACGAGGCGGCGACGGCGATTGTCGGTGAGGACGCGGTGCACCGCGTGGAGGGGCTGCCGGGTGAGGCGGGGCCGGTGGGGCTGACGCTCGCGCTGGGCCGGCTGCGGCGGCTCGGGGTGACCGGGTGGCGGGTCGCGCTGCCGGCGCCGGGGCATCCGCTGGGGTTGAGCGGGCCGCCGGACTTCAACGCGCGCGCGTTGGAGGCGGAGGAGGCGGTGGTGGGCTTCGGCGCGCCGTACGGTCTCGTGCCGGAGGTCACCGAGGCGGGTCCGGCCGGTGACGTGCACGTCTCGGTGGTCTGGCACTGCCTGGCCGTACGGGAGGCTCCGCCCGCCGATGTGCCCTCGCTGGGCGAGGCCGAGCGGGAGCTGGCGGAGGCGCTGCGGGACGCGACGGCGGTCCTGACCCGGCTCGACGTGGCGGCCTCGGGGCCCGCGGCGGACGCGGCGCGCGAGGCGTACCGGGCGCGGGCGGAGGTGGGGCGCGAGGTGCTGGCGCCCGGATATCCGCCGCGCGCGGTGCGGGTGCTCGAGCTGGCGCAGCGGATCGGGCTGCTGGTGAACCTGGCGTACGACCACGGGCACGGGGGTGCGGTGAGCGCCTCGGAGATGGCGGCGCGGGGCGATGCTCTGCGGCCGGTGGAGCGGGTGGCTCGGCGGGCGCAGGTGGCGGCGTACAACGCGTATGTGGAGGAGCGGGAGCGGGAGCGGGGGTTCTGAGGCGGGTGCCGCGCCGGGACCCGCGCCCGTGTGGGCATGCGTTCCGCCGGGGCGGAACGCATGCCCACAACGGGGCGAACCCCCGGCCCCCGGGGGATCGTCCGGGGGCCGGGGGTCGTGTGGGGTGGTCAGCCGTTGTAGGCGCTGTTGCCGAAGGCCGGGTTGAGCAGGCCGATCACGTTGACCGTGTTGCCGGAGACGTTCACGGGGACGTGGACCGGGACCTGCACCAGGTTGCCGGACGCGACGCCCGGCGAGTTGAGGGCCTTGCCCGTGGCGTCGGCGCCGCCGTGGGCGGACGCGACACCCGCACCGGCGGCGACGATGCCACCGGCGACGAGGGTGAGGGCAGCGGCCTTCTTGAGGTTCTTCACTTGGTACTTCCTCCTGGTCATCGCTGCGGCCGGTCCGCCGCAGCACGCCATGGAGAACGCCGTGGCTCCCGTCGGGTTGCGCCGAACGGGGGACATCCACACGACGGTATGAAGGACTGAACGGTCGTGCGCCCCGGCGCGTGAACGGCGCGTGTCCGTGGTGTGTCAGGGGGTGAGGCCGTGTCTCACCGCCCAGAGCGCCGCCTGGGTGCGGTCCGCGAGGTCGAGCTTCATCAGGATGTTCGAGACGTGCGTCTTGACCGTCTTCTCGGAGAGGACGAGCGCGCGGGCGATCTCCCGGTTGGACCGGCCGTCAGCGATCAGGCCGAGGACCTCGCGCTCCCGCTCCGTGAGGGACGGGCCCCGCCCCGTGCCCCCGTGGGAGTCGTCCTGGGCGAGGAGCGCGTCGGCGACCTCGGGCTGGAGCAGGACGTGTCCCGCGTGGACGGAGCGGATCGCGCCGGCCAGGGCGTCGGGGTCGACGTCCTTGTAGACGTATCCGGAGGCTCCGGCGCGGAGCGCGGGGACGACCGTCCGCTGCTCGGTGAAGCTGGTGACGATCAGGACCCTGGCGGGGTTGGCGAGCTCACGGAGCCGCTTGAGCGCCTCGATGCCGTCCGTGCCCGGCATCTTGACGTCCATGAGGACCACGTCGGGGCGGAGCTCCTCGGCCCTGTCGACCCCTTCGGCGCCGTCGGAGGCCTCCCCCACGACCTCTATGTCGTCCTGCACCTCCAGGAAGGTGCGCAGGCCCCGGCGGACGACCTGGTGGTCGTCGACCAGGAGCACGCGGATGGGCTTGTCAGCCACCGGGGACCTCCATCTCGATCGTGGTGCCCCGGTCCGGGGCCGAGGTCACCGTGAGTCTGCCGCCGACACCGCTCGCCCGGTCCCGCATGGAGACCAGGCCGAGGTGGCGGCCGGCGCTGCGGACCGTACGCGGGTCGAAGCCCTTGCCGTCGTCGGTGACGGTGAGCCGCGCGCCCTGGCCGCTGCGGGTGAGGGAGACCGCGACGAGCTTCGCGTCCGCGTGCCGCAGGGCGTTGTGCAGGGCCTCCTGGGCGACCCGCAGGACGGCCTCCTCCTGGGCGGCCGGCAGGGCCCGGGTCCCCGGGCTCTCGAAGGTGACCCGGGCGGAGTGGGCGCGGTCGAGGACCTGGATCTGGGTGCGGAGCGTGTGGACGAGGCCGTCCTCGTCGAGGGCGGCGGGCCGGAGCTCGACGACGGCGGCGCGCAGCTCGTCGGCGGCCTCGGCGGCGAGCGCGGCGACCTGTTGGAGCTCGCCCTTGGCGCGGGCCGGGTCGCGGTCGACGAGGGCGGCGGCGGCCTGGGCGGTCAGCCGGAGCGAGAACAGTTTCTGGCTGACGGCGTCGTGCAGCTCGTGGGCCAGGCGGGAGCGCTCCTCGGCGATGGTGAGCTCACGGCTGCGCTCGTACAGCCGGGCGTTGGTCAGGGCGATGGCCGCGTGCTGGGCGAGGATCGAGAGGAGCGCCTCGTCCTCGGCGGTGAACCCGCAGCCGCCGTCGGGCTTGGGGCAGCGCTTGTTCGCGAGGAAGAGGGCGCCGAGGATCTCGTCGCCGTCCCTGACGGGCAGGCCGAGGAAGTCGGACATCTCGGGGTGGGCGTCCGGCCAGCCCTCGAAGCGGGGGTCCTTGCGGACGTCGGCGAGCCGCTCGGGCTCGGCCCTGTGGAGCATCGAGGCGAGGATGCCGTGCTGGCGGGGCAGGGGGCCGATCGCCTTCCACTGCTCGTCGCTGACGCCGTCGACGACGAACTGGGCGAAGCCGCCGTGGTCGTCGGGGACGCCCAGGGCCGCGTACTCGGCGTCGAGCAGCTCGCGGGCGGAGGCCACGATCGTCTTGAGGACGTCGCGGACCTCCAGGTGGCGGCTCATCGCCAGGAGGGCGGTGCTCACGGCGGCCAGGCCGGAGCTCGGTCGATGGCTCATGTGTTCACGGTACCGGCGGGGTGTGACGGTCCGTATCCGGCTGAGGACGAGGGCGGAGCAGGTCCCGGGACCTAGGTCGAAGTGCCCTCGGCGGTCCGGGCCCGGGGACGAGGCGGGTGGCGGGGGCGCGGACGGAGGGTGGAGCCATCCGGAGGATCCGTAGGAGAGGGGATGGACGTCATGGCTGTCGCGATCGTCACGGGGGCGTCGAGGGGTCTGGGGCGGGCGCTGGCCGCCGCGCTTGCCGGGCGGGGCTGGGACCTGGTGCTCGACGCCCGTACGGCGGAGGTGCTGGAGGAGAGCGCGGCGGCGGCACGCGCGCGTGGCGCCCGGGTGGTGGGGCTGGCGGGGGACGTGACGGACGCGGCGCACCGGGCGAAGCTCGTCGCGGCGGCGCGGGAGCTCGGCGGGCTCGATCTGCTCGTGAACAACGCGGGGATCCTGGGCGCCGAGCCGCTCGTACCGCTCGACAGCCACTCCCTCGACGGGTTCCGGGCCGCCCTGGAGGTCAACGTGGTGGCTCCGCTGGGGCTGCTGCAGGAGGCGCTGCCGCTGCTGCGCACGGCGCCCGCCGGTGCGGTGATCAATCTGAGCTCGGACGCGGCGGCGGAGGCGTACCGGACCTGGGGCGCGTACGGGGCGACGAAGGCGGCGCTCGACCAGCTGTCGGCGGTGCTCGCGGTGGAGGAGCCGGGGCTGCGGGTCTGGTGGGTGGACCCGGGCGGGATGCGGACGGACATGCTGGCTGCGGCGGAGCCCGGCGAGGACCTGTCGGGGACGCCCGCTCCGGCCGAGGTCGCTCCCGTCTTCCTGCGGCTGCTCGACGAGCGGCCGGCGAGCGGCCGGTACTCGGCGCCGGCCTTCCTGGAGGCGTGATGGCACTGGCCGTGCGGGTGCCGACGGAGCTGTCGGCACGGGTGCCGGCCGAGCAGCGGGGGCCCGGGCGGGGCCGGGACGACGTACGGCTGCTCGTGTCGCGGGGCGAGGCGGTGTCGCACCACTCCTTCAGGGAGCTGCCCGTGCTGCTGCGGGCCGGGGACGTGCTCGTCGTCAACACGTCGACGACGCTGGCGGCGGCCGTGGACGGGCGGCTCGGCCCCGAGCCCGGCGGGGAGCCGGTGGTGGTGCACTTCTCGACCCGCGGGGACGACGGGCGGTGGGCCGTGGAGCTGCGGACTCCGGAGCCGTCGGGCAGTACGCGCCCGCGTGGGGGCGGGCCGGCGGGGGCGGTCGTACGGCTGCCCGGAGGGGGGCGGCTCGTGCTCGCGGGTCCGCTGGTGCCCGGGAGCGGGCGGCTGTGGTGGGCGCGGGTGAGCGTGGACGTGCCGGGGCTGCTCGGGGGGTACGGGCGGCCCATCCGGTACGGGTACACGGAGCGGGACCAGCCCCTGTCGGCGTACCGGACGGTCTTCGCGCGGCCCTCCCCCGACGGGTCGGGCTCGGCGGAGATGCCGAGCGCGGGGCGGCCCTTCACGGCCCGTCTCGTGGCGGAGCTGGTCGACCGGGGCGTACGGATCGCTCCGCTCTCCCTTCATACGGGCGTGGCGTCGGCGGAGGCGCACGAGCCGCCGTACCCGGAGCGCTTCGAGGTCCCGGCGGCGACGGCGGCCCTGGTGAACGCGGCGCGGGCCGGGGGCGGCCGGGTGATCGCGGTGGGGACGACGGTGGTGCGGGCACTGGAGTCGGCGGCGGTCGGACCGGCCGGGCGGACGGGGCCCGGCCCGGCGGGCAGCCGCCCGGGGGGTGCGCCGGGGGCAAGCGGGGCGGGGTCCGGTGGGCCGGGGGCGGGTGCGGGGCTCGGTGGGCCGGGAGAGGGGACGGGTGCGGGGTCCGGTGGCTCAGTGCGGGCCGTGGGGGCCGGTGGGCCGGGAGAGGGGACGGGTGCGGGGTCCGGTGGGGTGGTGCGGGCCGTGCGGGGGTGGACCGATCTCGTGGTGACTCCCGCGCGTGGGGTGCGCGTCGTGGACGGGCTGCTCACCGGGCTGCACGAGCCGGAGGCCTCGCATCTGCTGATGCTGGAGGCGGTCGCCGGGCGGCCCGCGCTGCGGAGCGCGTACGCCGCCGCGGTGCGGGGCCGCTACCTCTGGCACGAGTTCGGCGACGTCCATCTCCTCCTCCCGGAGGAGGGGCCTCACCCTCCGCATTGCTGACGCAACGATCGGTGAGTTTGTTACGCGCCCGATGTGAGGCCGCGCATAGGACCCACATCACTTACGAAGCCCCCTAGTGGACGCCGTGATGCCCGATATGGGCGGATGAATCGGGCCACAGGGGGCATCGTGTGGCCCGTGCACGAGCCCCTGATCCACTACCCGGGATCGTACGTCACACCTTTGCCACAGGATTTTGCTGCCGCTAAGAATTGCCCCCGTCGCCGCCGAGCAGGCGCAGCGCCGCCCCGGCCGAGCGACCCCCAGCGATTCGAAGAGGTAGTCCTGCATGTCTGCGAACACCCCTGGCCACAGTCGTGGTCTGAAGAAGACCCACAAGGCCACGATCGCCGGCGTCGCCGCTCTGGGCGCCGCAGCCATCACGCTCTCCCTCGTGCCGGGCAACCACGGCACCACCGAGACCGAGCCGCAGGCTCTCTCGGGCACCCAGCAGGTCGCCTGGTCGTACGACGCGAACAGCCCGCAGGCGAAGGCGCTGGCCGCCAGCCTCGACAAGCAGCAGGACGCGATCAGCCTGAAGGCCAAGCAGGAGGCGGAGGCGAAGGCCAAGGCCGCCGCCGCCAAGGCCGCCGCCGCTGCCAAGGCCAAGGCCGCCGCCAAGGCCGAGGCCGCCGCGAAGGCGAAGGCCGACGCCCTGGCCAAGGCCAAGGCGAAGGCCGTGGCCGAGGCGAAGGCCAAGGCCGCCGTGAAGAAGCGCGCCGCCGAGAAGGCCGCCGCGAACCGTTCCGTCGCCCGCAAGCCGGTCTTCGCGAACAACCTCGACGGCTGGATCCGCGAGGCGCTCTACATCATGGACAAGCACAACATCCCGGGCACCTACAACGGCCTGCACCGGAACATCATGCGCGAGTCCAGCGGCAACCCGTACGCCATCAACAACTGGGACATCAACGCCATCAACGGCGTCCCGTCCAAGGGCCTGCTCCAGGTGATCTACCCGACGTTCAAGGCGTACCACATCCCCGGCACCAAGTTCGACCAGTACGACCCGGTCGCCAACATCGTCGCCGCCGCCAACTACGCGGCCGACCGCTACGGCTCGATCGACAACGTCAACAGCGCGTACTGAGTCTCCTCGGACACGCCGAAGGGCGGCACCCCCGTGCGGGGTGCCGCCCTCGGGCGTACCGCCTCGGCCGTTACTTGCGCATGACCTCGGGCTCGTGGCGGCGCAGCAGCCGCGCCACGAGGACGCAGCAGACCGTCGCCATGAGCAGCTGGATGCCGAGGTCCAGGCTCCACTGGCCGGCCGTGTGCTCCCACAGCGAGTCGACGTTCGTGGGGTCCTTGTGGTCCCACGGCGGCATCAGGTGGGCCAGGTCGAGCGTGGTGCCGGCGCCGGCGATGCCCCAGCGGGAGGGCATGAGCCAGGCGAACTGCTCCAGGCCGGGCGAGCCGTACACCTGGAAGAGGATGCCGGTGAACACGACCTGGATGATCGCGAACATGACGAGCAGCGGCATGGTCTTCTCGGCGGTCTTCACCAGCGCGGAGATGACCAGGCCGACCATCATCGAGGTCAGGCCGAGCGCGATGACCTGGACGCACAGCTCGACGGCCGGCGGCATGAACAGGCCCTCTTCGGGCAGCGCGCGCGTGGAGAAGCCGATGCCGCAGATGATCACGCCCTGGAAGGCCGTGATCACACCGAGGACGATGACCTTGGACATCAGGTACGCGGAGCGGGACAGGCCGACGGCGCGCTCCCGCTCGTAGATGACCCGTTCCTTGATCAGTTCTCGGACGGAGTTGGCCGCGCCGGAGAAGCACATGCCGACCGCGAGGATCAGCATGATCGTGCCGGCGTCGCCGTTGAACCGGGACGGCGGCGTGGGCTTGCCGAGGCCGAAGTCGGCGGGGATGACGACGGACACCGCGCCGAGGACGGCCGGCAGGATCACCATCAGGGCCATGAAGCCCTTGTCGGAGGCGATGACGGAGACGTAGCGGCGGATCAGGGTCCACAGCTGCGAGCCCCAGCCCTGCGGCTTCGGCGGCCTGGCCATCGCCTGCTGCGGCATCTGGACGGGCTGCGCGGCGACGGCGTCGATGTCCGCGGCGTACATCTGGTAGTGCTGCGAGCCCTTCCAGCGGCCCGCCCAGTCGTAGTCGCGGTAGTTCTCGAAGGCGGAGAAGACGTCGGCCCAGGTGGAGTAGCCGAAGAAGTTCAGCGCCTCCTCCGGCGGGCCGAAGTACGCCACGGAGCCGCCGGGCGCCATGACGAGCAGCTTGTCGCAGAGGCCCAGCTCGGCCACCGAGTGGGTGACGACGAGGACCGTGCGGCCGTCGTCCGCGAGGCCGCGGAGCAGCTGCATGACGTCGCGGTCCATGCCCGGGTCGAGGCCGGAGGTCGGCTCGTCCAGGAAGATCAGCGAGGGCTTGGTGAGGAGCTCCAGGGCGACGGAGACGCGCTTGCGCTGGCCACCGGAGAGGGAGGTGACCTTCTTCTCCTTGTGGATGTCGAGCTTGAGCTCGCGCAGCACCTCGTCGATGCGGGCCTCGCGCTCGGCCGCGGCGGTGTCGCCGGGGAAGCGGAGCTTGGCCGCGTAGCGCAGCGCCTTCTGGACCGTCAGCTCCTTGTGCAGGATGTCGTCCTGCGGGACCAGACCGATGCGCTGGCGCAGCTCGGCGAACTGCTTGTAGAGGCTGCGGTTGTCGTAGAGGACGTCGCCCTCGTTGGCCGGGCGGTAGCCGGTCAGCGCCTTGAGCAGCGTGGACTTGCCGGAGCCGGACGGGCCGATGACGCCGATCAGCGACTTCTCCGGGACGCCGAAGGTGACGTCCTTGAGGATCTGCTTGCCGCCGTCGACCGTGACCGTGAGGTGGCGGGCCGAGAAGGAGACCGAGCCGGTGTCGACGAACTCTTCCAGCTGGCCGCCGACGATGCGGAAGGTCGAGTGGCCGACGCCGACGATGTCCTGCGGGCCGAGGAGGGCCGTGCCGCCCTTGGGGATCGGCTGGCCGTTGACGTACGTGCCGTTGTGCGAGCCGAGGTCGCGGATCTCGAAGCGGCCGTCGGGCGTCGCGTGGAACTCGGCGTGGTGCCGCGAGACCTGGAGGTCGGAGACGACCAACTCGTTCTCGAGGGCACGGCCGATGCGCATCACGCGGCCGAGGTCCAGCTGGTAGAAGGTGGTCGGGCTGCGGTGGTCGCCGTAGGGCGACGGCGCCCCCGCGGCGCCACCGGGGTGCCCCTGGGCGGGTCCCTGCTGGTGCGGGACCTGCGGCTGGACGGGCGGCTGCTGTACGGGCGGCTGCTGCCAGTTCTGCTGCGGCGCCTGCTGCGGCGGCGCCTGGTGCGTGGCCCAGTCGGCCTGGGCGGCGGCCGCGCCGACGGGCTGGTGGGCCGGGGCCTGCTGGACCGGGGCCTGCTGCTGAGGCGCCTGCTGCTGCGGGGCGGCCGCGCCGGTGGCGGCGAGGTTCAGCCGCGGCCCGTCGGTGGCGTTGCCCAGGTGTACGGCCGAACCGGGGCCGATCTCCACCTGGTGGACCCTCTGCCCCTGGACGAAGGTGCCGTTCGTGGAGCCGTGGTCCTCGATGACCCAGTTCCGGCCGCCCCAGCTGATGGTGGCGTGGCGCCACGAGACCCTGGCATCGTCGATGACCAGGTCACCCTGCGGGTCCCTGCCCAGGGTGTACGACCGGGACGGATCGAGCGTCCAGGTCCTGCCGTTCAATTCCAGTACGAGTTCTGGCACTCCATGCCCCACTACTTGTCCCCCGATGTACCCCCGTCTTCGGGAGTCCAGGGATGGCGAATCATCCTGGGGAACTATTTCAGGCCCGGTCCCGTCCAGGAAAGTCGGGCCGCGTGAAGACCTTCGGGACGAGCCCCGGGCAAGCTCTGGACCACTCGGGTGTCCGCAGGGCGGGACGGGGGGTCGGGGGGCACCAGGTGCCCGATACGGTGGAACCACCATGAGCGCATCGCAGACCTCAGACGTTCCCACCCTTCTCGTCAAGATCTTCGGGAAGGACCGTCCCGGGATCACCGCGGGACTCTTCGACACCCTCGCCGCCTACTCCGTCGACGTCGTGGACATCGAGCAGGTGGTCTCCCGCGGCCGCCTCGTCCTGTGCGCGCTCGTCACCGAGCCGACCGTCGCCTCGGCGGGCGAACTCAGGGCCACCGTGCACAGCTGGGCCGAGTCGCTGAAGCTCCAGGCCGAGATCATCTCCGGCACGGGCGACAACCGTCCCCGTGGTGAGGGACGCTCGCACGTCACCGTGCTCGGCCACCCGCTCACCGCGGAGCAGACGGCGGCCATAGCGGCCAGGATCGCGGAGACCGGCGGCAACATCGACCGCATCTTCCGCCTCGCCAAGTACCCGGTGACTGCGGTGGAGTTCGCCGTCTCGGGCTGCGAGACCGAGCCGCTGCGGACCGCGCTGGCCACCGAGGCGCACAGCGTCGGCGTCGACGTGGCCGTGGTCTCCGCCGGGCTGCACCGGCGGGCCCAGCGGCTCGTCGTCATGGACGTCGACTCGACCCTGATCCAGGACGAGGTGATCGAGCTCTTCGCCGCGCACGCGGGCTGCGAGGACAAGGTCGCCGAGGTGACCGCGGCGGCGATGCGCGGTGAGCTGGACTTCGAGCAGTCGCTCCACGCGCGCGTGGAGCTGCTCGCCGGCCTCGACGCCTCGGTGGTCGACAAGGTCCGCGCCGAGGTGCGGCTGACGCCCGGCGCCCGGACCCTGATCCGTACGCTCAAGCGGCTCGGCTACCAGGTGGGTGTCGTCTCCGGCGGGTTCACGCAGGTCACCGACGATCTGAAGGAGCGGCTGGGGCTCGACTTCGCCTCGGCCAACACGCTGGAGATCGTGGACGGGAAGCTCACCGGGCGGGTCACCGGCGAGATCGTCGACCGGGCGGGCAAGGCGCGGCTGCTGCGCCGGTTCGCCTCGGAGGCGGGGGTGCCGCTGGCGCAGACGGTGGCGATCGGCGACGGGGCCAACGACCTGGACATGCTGAACGCGGCCGGGCTCGGGGTGGCGTTCAACGCGAAGCCGGTGGTGCGCCAGG
Source organism: Streptomyces vietnamensis (assembly GCF_000830005.1). Taxonomy (NCBI): domain Bacteria; kingdom Bacillati; phylum Actinomycetota; class Actinomycetes; order Kitasatosporales; family Streptomycetaceae; genus Streptomyces; species Streptomyces vietnamensis. Next base: position 1,982,296 of record NZ_CP010407.1, read on the forward strand.
CGGCCCACACGGCGGTGAACGTGCCGTTCCTGGACACCGTGCTGTACCTGCTCGGCATCACGCGCGAAGAGGTCGAGGCCGCGGACTTCGGCGAGGACGATCTGCCGCACTGAGCGGCGGGAGTACGGCGCAGGGCCCGGGTGTCGGACGACACCCGGGCCCTGCTGCGTACGGAGTCACGCGTACGGGATCAGGCGTACGGAGTCACGCGTACGGGATCAGGCGTACGGAATCATGCGTGCGGGGTCAGGCGTGCGGGGCCCAGAAGTCGACGAGCTTGCCCACTCCGTGCTCCACGGACTTCCAGGAGCCGTCGAAGGTGAGGACGGCGAAGGCGGAGGTCGGGAAGCCGCTGCGGTTCATCCGGGGCAGGAGGTCGCCCTCGGACTCGCCCGCGAGGGCGTCGGCGAGCGCGTGCATGCCGGGGTTGTGGCCGATGAGCAGGAGGTTGTTCACGGTGTCCGGGGTCTCGTTGACCAGGGCGATGAGCTCGCCGAGGGAGGCCTCGTACATCCGCTCCTCGTACACCGTCCTGGGGCGCACGGGCAGCTCGTGGACGGCCAGCTTCCACGTCTCGCGGGTGCGGAGGGCGGTCGAGCAGAGGGCCAGGTCGAAGGTGATGCCGCTGTCGGCGAGCTTGCGGCCGGCCACCGGGGCGTCCTTGCGGCCTCGCTCGGCGAGGGGTCGCTCGTGGTCGGACTCGTCGTTCCAGTCTGCCTTCGCGTGCCGGAGGAGCACGATGCTGCGGGGTGTATCGACGCTCATGGTCCACAGCTTCGCACGAAACAGGCCACTCCGACTCAGAGAGGGAGGGTTTGCCAGAGGTGCTCCAGGACCCGGCCGACCGCGAGCTCACCCGTGGTCGCCTGCGCCCCACCCGACCCGGCCATGAGCACCAGGAGGGCGAGGAAGGCGGCGGCAGGGAGGGCGAGGGCCCACCAGGGCAGCCGGGTGTCGACGCCGGTGGTCGTGGTCCGGATGCCGGGGTGCGTGGGGGCCGACATGGCCGCCTCCGTGGGTGAGTTCCGTGCTTTCGCCGTTGTCACCAACGTACGGATCGCGCGTCCTCCGGCCCATCAGGTGATCCACCCACTTCACCCTGAGGTCCGCCCCCTAGGGGATGCGGGGGTTGTCCCCAGCTCAGGGGGAGGCGAAGGAGGCGATGACGGCGATGACGACCGTGATGCCGAGCATCGCGCCGAGCACGAGGAGCAGCTTCTTCTGGCCGTTCTGGGGATTGGGTTCGAGGACTGGCATGGGAACAGTCTCGCATCTCAGCATTCGTCCTCGACCGTCCGGTCCCGGCCGGCCAGGGTTCCGACGATCATCTGCGGCACCATCAGTCCGCCCATGAGCACGACGGGCAGTCCCCAGCCGCCGCTGTGCTGGTAGAGCACGCCGACGAGGAGGGGGCCGGGGATCGAGATCAGGTAGCCGACGCTCTGCGCGAAGGCGGAGAGCCGGACGACGCCGGCGCCGGTGCGCGAGCGCATGCCGATCATCGTGAGGGCGAGCGGGAAGGAGCAGTTGGAGACGCCGAGGAGCACCGCCCAGACCCAGGCCCCGGAGGCGGGGGCGAGGAAGAGTCCGGTGTAGCCGGTGAGTCCGCACAGGCCGAGGGCGACGACGATCGGGCCCTGGTTCTTCATGCGGGTCGCGAGGCGGGGGATGACGAAGGCGAGCGGGACGCCCATGACCATGGTGACGGCGAGGAGCACGCCCGCGGTGGTGGCGGGGACGCCGGCGTCGCGGAAGATCTGCGGCATCCAGCCCATGGTGATGTAGGCGCCGGTGGCCTGGAGGCCGAAGAAGACGCCGAGCGCCCAGGCGGTGCGGCTGCGGGTGATGCGCGGCGCGGGGGCCTGTGACGCCGGGGCCTGCGGTGCCGCTTCCGGGGTCGCCGTGAGGGCCGTGTCGCTGCCCCGGTCGCGCAGGAACGGGATCCAGGGCAGGACGGCGAGCGCGGCGAGGACCGCCCAGACGCCGAGGCCGAGGCGCCAGTCGCCGCCGAGGGCGTCGGTCATGGGGACGGTCGCGGCCGCGGCGATGGAGGTGCCGAGGGCGAGCGCCATGGAGTAGAGGCCGGTCATGCTGCCGACGCGGTCGGGGAAGTACCGCTTGACGATGACGGGCATCAGGACGTTGCTGACGGCGATGCCCATGAGGGCGAGGGCGCTGGCGGCGAGGAAGGCGGCGGTGCCGGTCGCGAAGGGCCTCAGGACGAGGCCGGTGAAGATCGCGGCCATGCCCGCGCAGACGACGGCGGCGGGGCCGAAGCGGCGGGCGAGGCGGGGGGCGGTGATGCCGAAGACCGCGAAGCAGAGCGGGGGGACGGAGGTGAGGACGCCGGCGACGCTGCCGCTCATGTGGAGGTCTTCGCTGACCTCTTCGAGGAGGGCGCCGAGGCTGGTGATGGCGGGGCGCAGGTTGAGGGCGGCCAGGACGAGTCCGACGGCGACGAGGCCGAGGGGCCAGCGGCGTGCCGAGGCCGGTTGTGCGCTGTTTTCCGCCGGTCGTGCGGCAAGGTCGAGGGTCTTCGGCTCGTCAGGCATGAGGCCATCATAGAATCATGGGATGATTGGTTGTCCAATCTCGAACCAACTTGAACTCATGGGAAGGCGTTCCATGGCCCTCGGTCACCCCCGGCGCACCGGTCTCTCCGATCAGGTGATCGCCGAGCTGCGGAACCAGATCACCTCCGGCGAGTGGCCCGTGGGTTCGCGCATCCCGACCGAACCCGAACTGGTCGAGCAGCTGGGCGTCGCCCGCAACACGGTCCGCGAGGCGGTCCGCGCGCTCGCGCACAACGGCCTGCTCGACATCCGCCAGGGCTCGGGGACGTACGTCGTCGCCACCAGCGAGCTGGCGGGCGTGATGCACCGGCGCTTCGCCGGCTCCGACCCCCGGCACGTCGCCGAGCTGCGCTCGACCCTCGAGTCCGCCGCGGCCCGGTTCGCGGCCGGGCGGCGCACCGAGCGGGACCTGAAGCAGCTGGACGCCCTGCTCGGGCGCCGCGAGGAGGCGTGGGAGTCCGGGGACGCGGAGCGGTTCGTGACGGCCGACTCGGCCTTCCACCACGCGGTCGTCGCCGCCTCGGGCAACGAGGTGCTGACGGAGCTCTACGCGGACCTGGGCGATCTGCTGCGGGACTGGCTGCGCGACGACGTGGGGCAGGTGCTGCGGCCGGAGAACCACATGGACCACGCGCGCCTGGTGGACGCGATCCGCGGGGGCGATGCCGAGCGGGCCGGCACGGAGGCGGCCGGCTACGCCTTCATGTGCCTCAGGAGCCCCGTACCGGAAGCGGACCCGGCGCAGGAAGCGAGTCCCCTACCGGAGGAGATCCGGGAGCGGGGGAAGCAGGAGCCGGATCCGCCGGCTCGTGCGTGACCCAGGCGGACCGGACCTCTTTCCAGCAACGGCCGGTGACCTGGGCGTAGTCGGCGGGTCCGACCTCCACGGGGGCGCTGTCGGTGTCGACGTCCCACCAGCGGTCGCACTCGACGTGGAGGCGGATCCGGTCGGTGCGGGGGTAGGGGTTGCCGCAGTGGGCGGTGACGCGGGAGCCCTCGACGACGGTGCGGCAGGAGGCTCCGAAGTTCTCCGGCTCCTCGGTCGCCGGGGCGGTGACGGGGAGCTCCTCGGTGGGGGCGGGAGCGGCCCGTACCTCGGCGGCGACGGCTGTCCCGGTGATCAGAACGGCGACGGAGGCGATCGCCCCGAAGCCGTGACGTATCGCGCGCATGCCCGTACCTCCTCCCCATCAGCAGCAGAACATCACGCTCTGCACCAGTCTGGGGTCGTTCGGGCTACTTTTCGACCCGTGCAGGAGTTGCGGAACGGCGAGGGCCGTGTGTCCGTCCCGGAGGACGGGCACACGGCCCTCGCCTTGCTGTGGGGAGCGGTTACGCGCCGATGGCGTGCAGACCGCCGTCGACGTGGATGATCTCGCCCGTGGTCTTCGGGAACCAGTCCGAGAGCAGCGCGACGATGCCGCGGCCGGCCGGCTCCGGGTCCGCGAGGTCCCACTCCAGCGGGGAGCGGGTGTCCCAGACCGAGGCCAGCTCGCCGAAGCCCGGGATGGACTTCGCGGCCATGGAGCCGAGCGGGCCCGCCGAGATCAGGTTGCAGCGGATGTTCTGCTTGCCGAGGTCGCGCGCCATGTAGCGGCTGGTGGCCTCCAGGGCGGCCTTGGCCGGGCCCATCCAGTCGTACTGCGGCCAGGCGAACTGCGCGTCGAAGGTCAGGCCGACGACCGAACCGCCCTCGGACATCAGCGGCAGCAGCGCCATCGTCAGCGACTTCAGGGAGAAGGCGGAGACGTGCATGGCGGTGGCCACGGACTCGAACGGCGTGTTCAGGAAGTTGCCGCCGAGCGCGTCCTGCGGCGCGAAGCCGATGGAGTGCACGATGCCGTCGAGGCGGTCGCCCAGGTGCTCGCGGACCTGGCCCTCCAGGCGGGCGAGGTGCTCGTCGTTGGAGACGTCGAGCTCCAGGACCTTCACCTTGTCGGGGTGGGGCAGCTTCTTGGCGATGCGCTCGGTCAGCGTCGGCCGGGGCCAGGCGGTGAGGATGATCTCCGCACCCTGCTCCTGGGCCAGCTTCGCGGCGTGGAAGGCGATGGAGGACTCCATCAGCACACCGGTGATGAGGATGCGCTTGCCCTCGAGAATTCCGCTCATGGTGATCAGTGACCCATGCCCAATCCGCCGTCAACCGGGATGACGGCTCCAGTGATGTACGAGGCGTCGTCGGAGGCGAGGAACTTCACCGCCGCGGCGATCTCCTCCGGCTGCGCGTAACGGCCCAGCGGCACCTGCGACACGATGCCCGCGCGCTGCTCGTCGGTGAGCACCGCGGTCATGTCGGTGTCGACGAAGCCGGGGGCGACGACGTTGAAGGTGATGTTGCGCGAGCCGAGCTCACGCGCGAGGGAGCGGGCGAAACCGACCAGGCCGGCCTTGGAGGCGGCGTAGTTGGCCTGGCCCGCGGAGCCCAGCAGACCGACGACCGAGGAGATCAGGACGACGCGGCCCTTCTTGGCGCGCAGCATCCCGCGGTTGGCGCGCTTGACGACCCGGAAGGTGCCGGTGAGGTTGGTGTCGAGGACGGACGTGAAGTCCTCCTCGGTCATGCGCATGAGGAGCTGGTCCTTCGTCACGCCGGCGTTGGCCACGAGGACCTCCACCGGACCGTGCTTCTCCTCGATCTCCTTGTAGGCCGTCTCCACCTGCTCCGCGTCGGTGATGTCGCACTTGACGGGAAGGCAGCCGAGCTCGACCAGGGCGGCCGGGGGCTCGCCGGAGCGGTACGTGATCGCGACCTTGTCGCCGGCCTCGGCGAACGCGCGGGCGATGGCGAGGCCGATGCCCCGGTTTCCTCCGGTGACGAGAACCGAGCGGCTCAACGGATCACCCTTTCGATAGCGGTCTGGTAGCCGAAAACCTATCGGTATCGCCCCCGACATGAGGAATCGACCTCCCACAGTGGCGTACGGGCGTCACTGTCGGATCCCTACAGCTCGGGGCCGGTACGGGGCGGGTCGCCCCTCCCCGGAGGGAAGGGTTCCACCCGGGGTGCTCCCCAATGCGCCGACTCGGCCGCCCGTCCCGTGATTGACTTCCGGGGCAGTTTCAGACCGCTGTCTTCCGATCGCCGAGAGCGAGGCCGCTCGTGGTCCATCAGATCGACCCTTCGTTCGTCGCGCTGCCGTTGCGGGCGCTCGCCGACGCGGCGCTCGCCCGAGCGCGCGCGCTGGGTGCCGAGCACGCGGACTTCCGCCTGGAGCGGGTGCGCAGCGCCTCGTGGCGGCTGCGCGACGCCAAACCGTCCGGTTCCTCGGACACCACGGACCTCGGCTACGCGGTGCGGGTGGTGCACGGCGGGGCCTGGGGCTTCGCGTCCGGCGTCGACCTGACGATGGACGGGGCCGCGCGGGTCGCCTCGCAGGCGGTCGCCATGGCCAAGCTGTCGGCGAAGGTGATCGCGGCGGCGGGCTCGGACGAGCGCGTGGAGCTGGCCGAGGAGCCGGTGCACGCCGAGAAGACGTGGGTCTCCTCGTACGAGATCGATCCGTTCTCCGTCCCCGCCGAGGAGAAGAGCGCGCTGCTCGCCGACTGGAGCGCGCGGCTGCTCGGGGCGGAGGGCGTGGCGCACGTGGACGCCTCGCTGCTCACCGTCCACGAGAACAAGTTCTACGCGGACACGGCCGGCACCGTGACCACCCAGCAGCGCGTCCGGCTGCACCCGCAGCTCACGGCCGTCGCCGTGGACGAGACGACCGGCGAGTTCGACTCGATGCGGACGATCGCGCCGCCGGTCGGGCGTGGCTGGGAGTACCTGACGGGGACCGGCTGGGACTGGGACAAGGAGCTCGACGAGATCCCGGGGCTGCTCGCCGAGAAGATGCGGGCGCCGAGCGTGGAGGCGGGCCGGTACGACCTGGTCGTGGACCCGTCGAACCTGTGGCTGACGATCCACGAGTCCATCGGGCACGCCACCGAGCTGGACCGGGCGCTGGGCTACGAGGCGGCGTACGCGGGCACCTCGTTCGCCACCTTCGACCAGCTGGGCAAGCTGGCGTACGGCTCCTCGATCATGAACGTGACGGGTGACCGGACCGCCGAGCACGGTCTCGCCACCGTCGGCTTCGACGACGAGGGCGTCGAGGCGCAGAGCTGGGACCTGGTGAAGGACGGCACGCTCGTCGGCTACCAGCTGGACCGGCGGATCGCGAAGCTCACGGGCCTCGGCCGGTCGAACGGCTGCGCCTTCGCGGACTCCCCCGCGCACGTGCCGGTGCAGCGGATGGCGAACGTCTCGCTCCAGCCGGACCCGGGCGGTCTGTCGACGGAGGACCTGATCGGGGGCGTGGAGCGGGGCATCTACGTGGTCGGCGACCGGTCCTGGTCGATCGACATGCAGCGCTACAACTTCCAGTTCACCGGTCAGCGCTTCTTCCGCATCGAGAACGGCCGGCTCGCCGGGCAGCTGCGGGACGTGGCGTACCAGGCGACGACCACCGACTTCTGGGGCTCCATGGAGCAGGTCGGCGGCCCGCAGACGTACGTGCTCGGTGGCGCCTTCAACTGCGGCAAGGCCCAGCCGGGCCAGGTCGCCGCCGTCTCGCACGGCTGCCCGTCCGCCCTCTTCCGGGGCGTCAACATCCTGAACACGACGCAGGAGGCCGGTCGATGAGCCGCGTCAGCAAGCCGTACGAGATCGTCGAGCGGGCCCTCGAGCTGTCCCGCGCCGACGGGTGTGTCGTCATCGCCGACGAGGAGTCCTCGGCGAATCTGCGCTGGGCGGGCAACGCGCTCACCACGAACGGCGTGACCCGGGGCCGCACCCTCACCGTCATCGCGACCGTCGACGGCGCCCAGGGCACCGCCTCCGGTGTCGTCTCGCGGTCCGCCGTGACCGTCGACGACCTGGAGCCCCTGGTCCGGGCCGCCGAGGCCGCCGCCCGTGCCGCCGGGCCCGCCGAGGACGCGCAGCCGCTGGTCGAGGGCGTGCCCGCCTCGCCCGACTTCACGGACGCCCCGGCGGAGACCTCGTCCGCCGTCTTCACCGACTTCGCCCCGGCGCTCGGCGAGGCCTTCGCACGCGCGCGTGCGGGCGGCCGCGAGCTGTACGGCTTCGCCAACCACGAGCTGACCTCCACCTACCTGGGCACGTCCACGGGGCTGCGGCTCCGCCACGACCAGCCCAACGGGACCCTGGAGCTCAACGCCAAGTCCCCCGACCGTTCGCGCTCCGCCTGGGCCGGGCGCTCGACCCGGGACTTCAAGGACGTCGACCCGGCCGCGCTCGACGCGGAGCTCGCGACCCGGCTCGGCTGGGCGGAGCGGAGGATCGAGCTGCCCGCCGGCCGGTACGAGACGCTGCTGCCGCCGACCGCCGTGGCCGACCTGCTGATCTACCAGCTGTGGTCCTCGACGGCCCGGGACGCGGTGGAGGGCCGGACGGTCTTCTCCAAGCCCGGTGGCGGCACCCGGCTCGGCGAGACGCTCTCCCCGCTGCCGCTCACGCTGCGCAGCGACCCGAACGAGCCGGGCCTCGAGTCCTCGCCGTTCGTGATCGCGCACTCCTCCGGCGACGACTCCTCCGTCTTCGACAACGGTCTGCCGATCGGGCCGGTCGACTGGGTGAAGGCCGGCGCCCTGGCGCACCTGATCACCACCCGGCACACGGCGGGGCTTACTCGTTTGCCCGTGGCGCCGGGAGCGGGGAACCTGATCCTGGACGGCGGCGGCGAGCGCTCCCTCGAGGAGATGGTGGCCGCGACGGAGCGTGGCCTGCTGCTGACCTGCCTCTGGTACATCCGCGAGGTCGACCCGGCGACGCTGCTGCTGACCGGGCTGACCCGGGACGGCGTCTACCTCGTCGAGAACGGCGAGGTGGTCGGCGAGGTGAACAACTTCCGGTTCAACGAGTCGCCGGTGGACCTGCTGTCGCGGGCCTCGGAGGCGGGTCGTACGGAGAAGACGCTGCCGCGCGAGTGGAGCGACTGGTTCACCCGGGCCGCGATGCCCGCCCTGCGGGTGCCGGACTTCAACATGAGCTCGGTCAGCAAGGGGGTCTGACCCCCATAGACTGATCGCGACAACTTGTTCCCCTGAGCATCACGAGGAGACGGACGACGTGACGGACATCGTCGACGAGCTGAAGTGGCGCGGGCTGTTCGCCCAGTCCACCGATGAGGACGCACTGCGCAAGGCTCTCGCGGACGGTCCCGTCACGTTCTATTGCGGTTTCGACCCGACCGCGGCCAGTCTTCACGTCGGCCACCTGGTCCAGGTCCTCACCGTCCGCCGGCTCCAGCAGGCCGGGCACCGGCCGCTGGCGCTGGTAGGCGGGGCCACCGGGCAGATCGGTGACCCGCGGCCGACGGCCGAGCGCACCCTGAACGACCCCGAGACGGTCGCGAACTGGGTGAACCGGCTGCGCTCTCAGATCGAGCCGTTCCTCTCCTTCGAGGGGGAGAACGCGGCGGTCATGGTGAACAACCTGGACTGGACCGCCGGGATGTCGGCGATCGAGTTCCTGCGGGACATCGGCAAGCACTTCCGGGTCAACAAGATGCTGACCAAGGACTCCGTGGCACGGCGCCTGGAGTCCGAGCAGGGCATCAGCTACACCGAGTTCAGCTACCAGCTGCTCCAGGGCATGGATTTCCTGGAGCTGTACCGCCGCTACGGCTGCACGCTCCAGCAGGGCGGCTCGGACCAGTGGGGCAACCTGGTGGCCGGCCTCGACCTGATCCACCGCCTGGAGCCGGGCGCCGAGGTCCACGCGCTCGCGACCCCGCTGATGGTCAAGGCGGACGGCACCAAGTTCGGCAAGACCGAGGGCGGGGCCGTCTGGCTGGACCCGGAGATGACCACGCCGTACGCGTTCTACCAGTTCTGGCTGAACGTGGACGACCGGGACATCTCGACGTACATGCGGATCCTGTCCTTCAAGTCCCGCGAGGAGCTGGAGGAGCTGGAGGAGCAGACCGCCGAGCGGCCGCAGGCGCGGGCCGCCCAGCGGGCCCTGGCCGAGGAGCTCACCACCCTGGTGCACGGCGCCGAGCAGTGCGCGGCCGTCATCAACGCCTCCAAGGCGCTGTTCGGGCAGGGCGACCTGGCCGAGCTGGACGAGCCGACGCTCGCCGCCGCGCTCTCCGAGCTGCCGCACGCGCGCGTGTCCGAGCTGGGCCAGGTCGTGGACCTGTTCGCCGAGGTCGGTCTCGTCGCGAGCAAGTCGGCGGCGCGGCGCACGGTGAAGGAGGGCGGTGCCTACGTGAACAACGTGAAGGTGACCGCCGAGGACGCCGTGGTGTCGGCGGAGGAGCTGCTGCACGGCCGCTGGCTGGTGCTGCGGCGCGGCAAGAAGAACCTCGCGGCGATCGAGTTCGCCGGCGAGTAAGGATCATGGCGGGAGGCCCGGTACGTGCGCGGTGCGCCGTACCGGGCCTCCTCCCGTCTCTCAGGCGTGCCGTCTGCCGCCCTTGACCGAGACCCACAGCATGTCGCCCACGCCGACCACGGCGATGGCGCCGATCAACTGGAGCAGATGCCGGGTCCAGTCGATGCCCCGGGTGTCCTCGACTCCGATCCAGCCCGCCACCGCGTTGCCGAGCACACTGCCGAGAATGCCGAACACGGTCGTCAGCCACAACGGGATCTGCTGCTTCCCCGGCAGGATCGCCTTCGCGATCAGACCGAGGACGAATCCCACGATGATCGCCCACAACCAACCCATCGCCACCTCCTAGTGCGCGTGTGCGCCCAGTCTCGGCCCATCGGCCATACGGCGCATGTCGGGCGGCACCGTACGTGCCCCGGTCTCGTGGGCCGCGGAGGGCGGGCGTACCGTGGAACCAGGTCCGGACCGGGGAGGGTCCGGCACGACCTGTGGGCGGTGAACGGCGATGCTGAAGCATGGCGGGACCGAGGTCTTCCGGATCACGGGGGCCCGGCAGGGGCTCGCCGACGACGTGCGGGGGCGGCAGCGGCGCTACGTCATCTCGATGACGGTGCGGACGCTCTCCGTGATCGCCGCGACGGTGCTGTGGAACGTCGAGCGGCACGTGGCCTTCGTGGCGCTGGGCCTGGGGCTCCTGCTCCCCTACATCGCGGTGGTGATCGCCAACGCGGGACGCGAGAGGGCTCCGTCCCTTCCCTCCACCTTCGTCCCCACTCCGGTGCGTCCCGCGCTCGACCCCCCGAACCTCAAGAAAACCTCAGATCAATCATGACGATCCGGTGCACCGCACCCCAGGCGCCGTGACATACTGCCTACGCGCTCCGCATCCCCCGTCGGAGCGACGGACCGATGCCGGGCAGCTCCCCCCGTGGCTGCCCGGCATCGCTGTTGCTGGACAATGATCAGGTGAGCGAAGAGAAGCCGATCTGTTCCGCCAAGGGGTGCCGCGCCGACGCCGTCTGGGTCCTCGCGTGGAACAACCCCAAGCTGCACACGCCCGAGCGGCGCAAGACCTGGCTCGCGTGCGAGGAGCACCGCGAGCACCTCTCCCAGTTCCTGGGCGTACGGGGCTTCCTGAAGGACGTCGTCCCGCTGGCCGAGTGGGAGTCCGAGGAGACCCCCTAGATCTCAGCCAGACCTCAGCCAGACCTCAGCCGCCGATCGCCGACATCGGGCGCTCGGGCTGGAGGAAGCTCGGGTCGTCGAGGCCGGAGCCGGCCTTCTTGCCCCACATGGCCTTCTTCCAGAGCTCCGCGACCGTCTCGTCCGGGGCGTCCGAGCGCAGCGCGGCCCGCAGGTCCGTCTCCTCGGTGGCGAAGAGGCAGGTGCGCACCTGTCCGTCGGCGGTGAGCCGGGTGCGGTCGCAGGCCCGGCAGAACGGGCGGGTGACGGAGGCGATGACGCCGACCGTGTGCGGTCCGCCGTCGACGACCCAGCGCTCGGCGGGGGCCGAGCCGCGCTCCTCGGATCCCTCGGGCGTGAGGGTGAAGCGGGTGCGCAGGGACTCCAGGATGTCCCCGGCGGTGATCATGCCGTCGCGCTTCCAGCCGTGCTGGGCGTCCAGGGGCATCTGCTCGATGAAGCGGAGCTCGTACCCCTCCTCCATCGCCCAGGCGAGGAGGTCGGGGGCCTCGTCGGCGTTGAGCCCGGGCATCAGGACGGCGTTGACCTTGACCGGGGTGAGGCCGGCCTCGCGGGCGGCGGCCATGCCGTCGAGGACGTCCCGGTGGCGGTCGCGCCGGGTGAGGGTCTTGAAGACCTCGGGGCGCAGGGTGTCCAGGGAGACGTTGACCCGGTCCAGGCCTGCCGACTTGAGGGCGGCGGCGGTGCGCTTGAGTCCGATGCCGTTGGTGGTGAGGGACATCCGGGGGCGGGGCTCCAGGGCGGCGCAGCGCTCGACGATCCCGACGAGGCCGGGGCGGAGCAGCGGCTCGCCGCCGGTGAAGCGGACCTCGGTGACGCCGAGGTCGGTGACCGCGATGCGGATCAGGCGGACGATCTCGTCGTCGGTGAGCAGGTCCGGCTTGGCGAGCCACTGGAGGCCCTCCTCCGGCATGCAGTACGTACAGCGCAGATTGCACCGGTCCGTGAGCGAGACGCGCAGGTCAGTGGCCACACGGCCGTAGGTGTCGATGAGCACTGTGGGCCCCCTCCCCGTTGTCCGGATGCGTGTGCTGTCGAGCCTACGTGAGCGCACGGACAACGAGCAGGGCAGATTGTCACGAGGACCGACGCGGCCGCGTCGTAGAACTCTACGACGCGGCCGTCGGGCGGATGCGGAACGTATACGGCTCAGTGCGCTCCGACGCCGGTGAGGGACTTGACCTCCAGCTCCGCGTACTTGCCCTCGTCCGGCCTCTCCTTGGAGAGGACCGAGCCGAGCCAGCCGAGCAGGAAGCCGAGCGGGATGGAGACGATGCCGGGGTTCTCCAGCGGGAACCAGTAGAAGTCCACGGTCTTGAACATCGACGTGGGCTTGCCGGAGACGACCGGCGAGAAGAGCACGAGGACGACGGCGGAGACCAGACCGCCGTAGATCGACCACAGCGCGCCCTGGGTGGTGAACCGCTTCCAGAAGAGCGAGTAGAGGATCGTCGGCAGGTTGGCCGAGGCGGCGACCGCGAAGGCGAGGGCGACCAGGCCGGCGACGTTGAGGTCGCGGGCGAGGGCGCCGAGCGCGATGGAGACGATGCCGATGAAGACGGTCGCCCAGCGGGCGGCCTTCACCTCCTCCTGCTCGGTGGCCTTCCCGCGCCGGATGACGTTGGCGTAGATGTCGTGGGCGAAGGACGAGGAGGAGGCCAGGGTCAGGCCGGCGACGACGGCGAGGATGGTCGCGAAGGCGACGGCGGAGATGACGGCGAGGAGGATCGCGCCGCCGGTGGAGTCGGGTCCGCCGCCGATCTCCAGGGCCGCGAGCGGGGCGGCCGTGTTGCCGGCCTTGTTGGAGGCGACGATGTCGCCGTTCTTGAGGAGGGCGGCGGCGCCGAAGCCGAGGACGATCGTCATCAGGTAGAAGGCGCCGATGATGCCGATGGCCCAGTTGACGGACTTACGGGCGGCCTTGGCGGTCGGCACCGTGTAGAAGCGGATCAGGATGTGGGGCAGGCCGGCGGTGCCGAGGACGAGCGCGATGCCGAGCGAGAGGAAGTCGAGCTTGGAGGTGGCGGTGGCGCCGTACTTGAGGCCGGGCTCCAGGAATGCGTCGCCCTTGCCGCTGTTGGTGGCGGCCGCGCCGAGCAGCTCCGAGACGTTGAAGTGGAACTTGAGGAGGATGAGGAAGGTGATCAGGAGCGTGCCCGCGATGAGCAGGACCGCCTTGACCATCTGCACCCAGGTGGTGCCCTTCATGCCGCCGATCGTCACGTACACGATCATCAGGAGGCCGACCAGGGCGACGATCCCGACCTTGCCGCCGTCGCTGGTGATGCCGAGCAGCAGCGAGACGAGGACGCCCGCGCCCGCCATCTGGGCGAGCAGGTAGAAGATGGAGACGACGATCGTCGAGGTGCCGGCGGCGGTGCGGACGGGCCGCTGGCGCATCCGGTAGGCGAGGACGTCGCCCATGGTGAACCGGCCGGAGTTGCGCAGCGGTTCGGCGACCAGGAGCAGGGCGACGAGCCAGGCGACGAGGAAGCCGATCGAGTACAGGAAGCCGTCGTAGCCGAAGAGGGCGATGGCTCCGGCGATGCCGAGGAAGGACGCGGCGGACATGTAGTCGCCGGAGATCGCGAGGCCGTTCTGGAAGCCGGTGAACTGGCGTCCGCCGGCGTAGAAGTCGGCGGCGCTGCGGGTCTGGCGGCCGGCCCAGACGGTGATGACGAGGGTGGCGACGACGAAGGCGCCGAACAGGGCGATGATCAGGGGCCGGTGCTCGGTGGTGGCGTTGCCGGCCGCGAGCAGGACGGGGGTGCTCATGCGTCGCCCTCCATACGGGTTCTGATGGCCTCGGCCTTGGGGTCGAGCCGGTTCGCCGCGTGCCGCGAGTAGAGCCAGGCGATGAGGAACGTGGTGAGGAACTGGCCGAGGCCGAGGACGAGGGCCACGTTGATGTTGCCGAAGAGCTTGGTGCCCATGAAGCCGCCCGCGTAGTTGGAGAGCAGCACGTACAGCAGGTACCAGGCGATGAAGGCCAGGGTGAGGGGGAAGGCGAAGGAGCGGTAGGTACGGCGCAGTTCGCCGAACTCCTCGCCCTCCTGCACCTCGATGAACTGCTCCGTGGTGGGCGACGCGGGACCGTGGTCGGTCTCCGTGCCGTTTCTGGGCGGCGGCGGTGCTTCGGTAGCCACGGAATCTCCTCGTGACGCGGGGGCGGACGGCGTGGTCAAGGGGGCCTCACCAGGGGTGCGGGAAGCGGGGCTCCGAGCGGAGCTCCTCCCCTGCCCAACGGCACGGAGCGGGAAGCGAAGCGGTTCAACCGGGGGATTTCCTTGAACAGATCTTCATGAAGTCTTCTCAACTCATTGAAGGTTCGGGAAGATCAGCGATAGCTTCACTCGTCATGCACCTGTCGGCGCGTAAACCCGCGCGCGGACAGTACATACGGATGATGTGGAGAACCCATGGCTCATCTGGGATCGAGGCGCGGCCGAGCTCTCGCTCTGCCGGTAGGTCTCGCGCTCACGGCCTCGCTCGGCTTCCTGGCCCCCGGCGCCGCCTCCGCCGCGGAACTGAGCGACGCTCCGGCCACCGTGGCCTCTTTCAGCGGCCCGAAGCTCTCGTACGTCGTCAACGTCGAGGGCGGCCGCTGGACCGCCGACTCCGTGCGGAAGTCGATCGCCGCCGCGGGCGGCGAGGTGGTCATCTCGTACGACCAGATAGGCGTGATAGTCGTCCACTCGCAGAACCCCGAGTTCGCGAAGACGATCCGTCAGGCGCGTGGCGTCCTGTCGGCCGGCGCGACCCGCACCGCCCCGCTCTCCGTCCAGTCCGACGACTCCGTCGACGAGGGCGCGCAGGCGCTGTCCGCCGCCGAGGCGAAGGCGGCCGCGGCCGCCGCCACGGACGGTCAGGACCCGCTGGAGCCCCTGCAGTGGGACCTCCCGGCGATCAAGGCCGACAAGGCGCACGAGAAGACGCTCGGCAGCAGCAAGGTCACCGTCGGCATCATCGACACGGGTGTCGACGACACCCACCCGGACCTGGCGCCGAACTTCGACGCCTCCAAGTCCGCCAACTGCGTGACCGGCGTGGCGAACACCACCGCCGGCTCGTGGCGTCCGAACAAGGGCGAGAGCGACCACGGCACGCACGTCGCCGGCACCATCGGCGCCGCCAAGAACGGCATCGGCGTCACCGGTGTCGCGCCGGGCGTGAAGCTCGCCGGCATCAAGGTGTCCACCCCGGACGGCTTCTTCTACACCGAGGCCGTGGTCTGCGGCTTCGTGTGGGCGGCCGAGCACGGCGTCGACATCACGAACAACAGCTACTACACCGACCCGTGGATGTTCGCCTGCAAGAACGACGAGGACCAGAAGGCCCTCATCGAGGCGGTCACCCGGGCGACCCGCTACGCGGAGAAGAAGGGCACGGTCAACGTCGCCGCGGCCGGCAACTCCAAGTTCGACCTGGCGGCCGACAAGATCACCGACACCAGCAGCCCGAACGACACCACGGCGGTCACCCGTGACGTCGACCCGTCGCAGTGCTTCGACTACCCGGCCATGCTGCCGGGCGTCGTGACGGTCTCCGCGACCGGCGCCAAGGGCCTGAAGGCGTCCTACTCCAACTACGGCATGGGCGTCATCGACGTCGCCGCCCCCGGTGGCGACCGCACCGAGTACCAGACCCCGGACGCCCCGGCGGTCAACGGCCGCATCCTGTCGACCACGGTCGACGGCGGCTACAACTACAAGGCCGGTACGTCGATGGCCTCGCCGCACACCGCCGGTGTGCTCGCGCTGCTGAAGTCGACGCACCCGCACGCCAGCCCGGCGGCGCTGAAGGCGCTGCTGTACGCGCAGGCCGACGAGCACGCATGCACCAACCCGTACGACATCAACGGTGACGGTGTCGTCGACGCGGTCTGCCAGGACGGCGCGGACAAGAAGAACGGCTTCTACGGAGCCGGCATCATCGACGCGCTGGCCGCCGTGAAGTAATAAGCGGTACGGCACGGTCGGAGGGCCCTGGTGTGGTGTGCCACACCAGGGCCCTTTCGCGTGGCACTCGTGGCACTGAGTGCCACACTGTGATCATGGACAACACAGTGCGTACGGGTACGGAGTTGTTGTGGTCGGCCCTCGGCGGCGATCCCGCCCTCGTCGACCGCGTGGAGTACGGCGGGGTCTCCGGGCTGCTGCCCGCGCGGCTGCCGGTGATGGACCTGGCGCGCGCGACGGTCGCGGCCTGCTCGCTCGCCGCCGTGGAGCACGCGGGGCTGCCGGGGCCGGTGCGGGTGGACGACGGGGCCGTCGCCACCGCCTTCGTGAGCGAGCGTCATCTGCGGGTCGACGGGCGGGAGCCGGTGAACTTCGCGCCGCTGTCGCGGTTCTGGCGGGCGGCCGACGGATGGGTCCGTACGCACGCCAACTACCCGCACCACAAGGCGGCTCTGCTGACGGGCCTGGGCGTCCCGGACTCCGTCGAGGCCGTCGCCGCGGCCGTCGCCGAGCGGAAGGCCGTCGAGGTCGAGACGGCGGTGTACGCGGCCGGGGGCCTGGCCGTCGCCCTGCGGACGCCCGAGGAGTGGGCGGCGGGCGAGCAGGGCCGGGAGGTCGCGGCGCGGCCGCTGCTGACCCGGGAGCGTCTCGACGAGGCGGCGCCGCGGCGTTCCCGTTCGGGGCCGCTGCGTGTCCTGGACCTGACCCGGGTGCTCGCCGGCCCCGTCGCGACCCGGACGCTCGCGCTGCTCGGCGCGGACGTGCTGCGGATCGACCCGCCGGGCAACCCCGAACTGCCGGACCTGCACGCGGACACGAGCGCCGGCAAGCGGACCGCCGCGCTGGACCTGGACCGGCCGTCGGACCGGCGGACCTTCGAGGAACTCCTCGACTCCGCCGACGTGCTGGTCACCGGCTACCGGCCGGGCGCGCTCGACCGGTTCGACCTGGAGCGGCCGGGTCTGGTGACCGCGCGGCTCTCCGCCTGGGGCGACTACGGGCCGTGGAGCGGGCGGCGCGGCTTCGACTCCCTGGTCCAGGTGGCGACGGGGATCGCGGTGGTGGAGGGCTCGGCGGCGGAGCCGGGGGCGCTGCCGGCGCAGGCGCTGGACCACGGGACGGGGTATCTGCTCGCGGCGGCGGTGCTCCGCTCCTTGACCGAGCAGCGGCGCGACGGCGGCAGCCGGCTCGTGCGCCTCGCCCTCGCGCAGACGGGGCACTGGCTGACGCACTCGCTGCCGCGGTACGAGCCGGAGCGGTACCTCGTCGAGACGGACAGCCCCCTGGGCCGGCTGCGGCACGCGCTGTCGCCGGTGTCGTACGAGGGCGGGCCTTCGGGCTGGACCCGGGCGCCGGGCCTCGCGGGGGCGGATGCGGCGGAGTGGCTCGGGGCCGGGTCCTGACGAAGGGCCGTAGGGGCGGAACGGGACCGGGACGGGCGCCCGGCAACGGGGGTGTGCCCACCCTCCCCCAAGCTCTCGGCTTCGCTCGAGCAGGGGGACCCCCCTCGCCCTGCGGAACGATTGCCCACACAGTTGACGGCGGGCCAAGGCCCGCTGTCGGCACGTGTTACGGCTTGACCAGGACCTTCAGGGCCGTGCGGTCGTCCATGGCCTTGTAACCGGCGGGGACGCCGGACAGGTCGACCGTCAGGTCGAAGACCGGGGACGGGTCGATCGCGCCGGAGAGGACGTCCGGGAGGAGTTCCGGGATGTAGGCGCGGACCGGGGCGACGCCGCCGCGCAGCGCGATGTTGCGGTCGAACATGACCGACAGGTCGAGGCCCGTGCCGCTGCCGTGCGGGACGCCGACGTAGCCGATGGAGCCGCCGTCACGGGTGATGCCGACCGCCGTGCGCATCGACTGCTCGGTGCCGACCGCCTCGATGACGGCGTGCGCGCCCTGCCCGCCCGTGAGCTCGCGGACCGCGGCCTCGGCGGCCTCGCCGCGCTCGGCGACGACGTCGGTGGCGCCGAAGGAGCGGGCGATGTCCGTACGGGCGGTGTGCCGGCCGAGCGCGATGATCCGCTCGGCGCCGAGCCGCCTGGCGGCCAGGACGCCGCAGAGGCCGACCGCCCCGTCGCCGACGACGGCGACCGTGGAGCCCTTGGTGACGCCCGCGCCGAGGGCCGCGTGGTGGCCCGTGCCCAGGACGTCGGAGAGGGCGAGCAGGGCGGTGAGGAGACGGTCGTCCCCGGCCGCCTCGGCGGGGAGCTTCACCAGGGTGCCGTCGGCGTACGGGACGCGGACGGCCTCGCCCTGGCCGCCGTCGGAGCCGACCGAGCCCCAGAAGCCGCCGCGCGGGCAGGAGGTCTGGAGGCCCTCGGCGCAGTACTCGCAGGTGCCGTCGGACCAGACGAAGGGGGCGACGACGAGGTCGCCGGCGGCGAAGCCGGTGACGTCGGAGCCGGCCGCCTCGACGATGCCGAGGAACTCGTGGCCGATGCGCTGGCCGGGCTGCCGGGCGGACTCGCCGCGGTAGGCCCACAGGTCGCTGCCGCAGATGCAGGCGCGCAGGACCCGCAGGACGACGTCCGTGGACTCCTGGATCACCGGGTCGGGCACGTCCTCCACGCGCATGTCGAACGGGGCGTGGATGGTGGTGGCGCGCATGAGGGGCGGTCCTTGCTGTCAGACGGTTGTACGACGTTCACCGTACATCGCGCGGAGCGTTCCCGCCGTCAGCAGGTACTGCGCCGCGATGTAGGTCAGCATGACCCAGAAGTCGGGCGCCGGCAGCTGGGGCCATTCGGCGACCCCGGTGGCGATGAGGGTGTCCGAGAGGAGGAACAGGGCTCCGCCCAGGCCGGCCAGGGGCCCCAGGGCGCTGGAGCGGTAGGCCATCGCGGTGAGCAGCAGGGAGTACCCGGCGACGGGGATCCGCAGGCCGGCGGGGAGGTCGGGCCAGAGGAGCACGACGGTGGTGAGGAGCGCGGCCGCGTACAGGGCGCCGAGCGCCGGGGACGTACGCCTCCGTCCGAAGAGGACCAGGTAGCAGACGTGTCCGGCGGCGAAGGAGCCCATGCCGACGAGGAAGGCCCAGTCGGCGTCGGAGAGCAGGAAGACGTCGCCGCCCCAGCCGAGGAGGAGCGCGGCGGTGAGCAGTTTGGGGGCGCCGCGGGTGACGGCGTACGCGGCGAGCAGGGGCATCAGGAGCGGTTTGGCTATCTGGTGGCCGAGGTCGGCGCCGGCGAGCAGGGAGGCGAGGTCGACGACCGCGGCGAGGAGGAAGGCACCGAACAGGGTTCGGGAGGGGGTGGTCACGCGGCGGGCTCCGGGGCGGTCTGGTCGTGGGGTGCGGTGGTACGGGCCTCCGGCTGCCAGCCGGGCCCTCGGAAGACCCGCCCGGCGCGCTCGCGCCAGCCGTGCGCGGCGCGCAGGTCGCGGGCGATGGCGGCGTACTCGTGGGTGGCGACGCGGAGCGGGTTGTAGGTCTCGATGTTCTTGGTGAGCCCGTAGACGGGCCGCTCGGTCTCGCCGACCCAGGAGCCGGACATCCGGTCCCAGACGATCAGGATGCCGCCGAAGTTCCGGTCCAGGTAGCCGCCCTGGGAGGCGTGGTGGACGCGGTGGTGCGAGGGGGTGTTGAGGACGTACTCGAAGGGGCGGGGCAGCCTGTCGATGCGCTCGGTGTGGATCCAGAACTGGTAGACGAGGTTGACCGAGTAGCAGAAGGCGACGGCCGCCGGGTGGACGCCGAGGGCGATCATCGGCAGGTAGAACGGCCAGCCCGTGACGCCGGTCCACGGCTGGCGCAGGGCGGTGGAGAGGTTGAACTTCCGGCTGCTGTGGTGGACGACGTGGCAGGCCCAGAGGATGCGGATGACGTGGTGTCCGCGGTGCTGCCAGTAGTAGAGGAAGTCCTGCGCGAGCAGCATGAGCGGGATCGTCCACCACAGGACGGGGACGCGGAGCGGGGTCAGCTCGTAGACGGCGGTGTAGATCGCGACCACGGGGATCTTCCACAGCGCGTCGAAGAAGAGGCTCCCCAGGCCCATGCCGATGCTGGTGGCGGCGTCCTTGGCCTCGTACCCGGCGGCGTCCTCGTCGGGGTGGACGCGGTGGCTGACCATCTCCAGGACGGTGAGCAGGGCGAACGCCGGTATGGACCAGAGCACGACATCGGGCAGGTTGGGCGGCATGCCGTCGACGGTAGGGGTGGGAGCCGGGCTCGGCTAGACGTCATTACTTACAAGTAAGTAAGACCATCTGTCAGCAAGCTTTGGAACTTCCCGACAAGGCCCCGTCAGACCCCCGCCGCTCCCAGCAGGGAGCCCGCGCCGTAGGTGACGGCCATAGCGAGGGCGCCGCCCGCCGCGTTGCGGAGGATCGCCGGGCCCGTGGGGGCGGCGCCGAGGCGGGCGCTCCACCAGCCGGTGAGGGTGAGGGCCGCGAGGACGGAGAGGACCGTGACCCAGAGACGGGCGGAGGCCGGCGGGAGGACGATCGCGAGGAGCGGGAGGAGGGCGCCGACGGTGAAGGCGAGGAAGCTGGCGCCGGCGGCGTGCCAGGGGTTGGTGAGGGCGTCGGGGTCGATGCCGAGCTCCACGCGCGCGTGGGCGCGGAGCGCGTCGCGGGCGGTGAGCTGTTCGGCGGCCTCGCGGGCCACCTCCGGGGAGAGGCCGCGGGCGGCGAGCAGGGCGGTGAGTTCGGCGAGTTCGGCCTCCGGCTGTTCGCGCAGTTCGCGCTTCTCCTGGGCGAGCGCGGCCTTCTCGGAGTCGCGCTGGCTGGACACCGAGACGTACTCCCCCGCCGCCATCGACATCGAGCCGGCGAGCAGCCCCGAGAGGCCGGCCGTGAGCAGGGCGGCCCGGTCCTCGGTGGCGCCGGCGACGCCGACGACGAGGCCGGCGGTGGAGACGACGCCGTCGTTGGCTCCGAGCACGGCCGCCCGGAGCCAGTTGAGACGGGAGCCGAGGCCACCGCCGTGGGCCTCGTCGTGCGCTTTGTCCGGTACGGGGGGTGACGTCACGTCAGGAGGGTCGCACCCGGCGCCTCACCAGACGCGGACCGACCCGCCCGGGGCGAACGCCGGGCTCGTCGCCCCCTCGGGGACCTTCTCCAGGGGCCGGCCGATCTCCTCGACGGACGGGCCGTGGACGGCGGCGAGGCCGTCGAGGAGGGCGAGGTCGAAGCCGTAGACGCGGGCCGCGTTCCCGCCGACCATGGCGGCGACCTCCTCCCTCGGGAGTCCCGCGTAGGCGATGCGGAGGCCTTCGCGGGAGTACGGGGTGGTGCCCTCGTCGTGCGGGTAGTCGCTGCCCCACATGATCTTGTCGAGGCCGATCCGGTCGCGCAGCGGCACCTCGTGGGGGCGCATGAAGCTCGCGCCGACGAAGCAGTTGTCCCGCCAGACCTCTCCGGGGCCCTTGCCCATGGACTCCGCCAGACCCGCGCCGAACTTCGACTCCGCGGTCGAGGCCTTCGTCGAGGCCGCGACCAGGCGGTCGTGGTAGTAGTCCAGCATCTGGAGGACGCCGGGGATCCAGCCCGAACCCTGCTCGGTCAGGACCAGTTTGAGCCCCGGGTGGCGCCGGAACGCGCCGCCGAAGATCAGGTGCCACAGGGCCCGGTGGGAGAACCAGGTGGTCTCCACCATGAACACCGCCCGGGCGGCCGGTTCGTCGCCCAGCGGCGGCGACGCGG
Organism: Streptomyces vietnamensis; assembly: GCF_000830005.1. Classification (NCBI taxonomy): domain Bacteria; kingdom Bacillati; phylum Actinomycetota; class Actinomycetes; order Kitasatosporales; family Streptomycetaceae; genus Streptomyces; species Streptomyces vietnamensis. Next base: position 2,004,015 of record NZ_CP010407.1, read on the forward strand.
AGCCGCCGTGGTGGTTGACCGGCACGTCGAGCTCGGCGCAGACGGCCCAGATCGGGTCGTACGCCTCCGAGTACAGCTCGGGCACGGGCGAGCCCGGCGGGACACCGGGCAGCAGGATGCCCCCGGTGAGTCCGGCCTCGCGGGCGCGGCGGATCTCCGCGACCGCCGCGTCCACGTCGTTGAGCAGGATCTGCGCCACGCCCGCCCTGCGTCCCGGGGCGTCCGCGCAGAAGTCGGCCAGCCAGCGGTTGTGCGCCTGGAGCCCGGCCCAGCGCCGCTCGTACTCGGCGCGGGTGGGCGGCTGGGCCATCAGGGAGGCCTTGGGGAAGAACGGCGGGATGGTGTTGGGGAAGACGACCTCGGCGACGATGCCGTCCGCCTCCAGCTCGCGCAACCGGCGCTGCGAGTTCCAGTTGCGGTCGGCGGTGTCGGCGAGGAGGTCCTCGTACGGGTTGACGTAGGTGGCCGCCCAGGCGTCGAAGTCGTCGTGGTGCTTCTTCTCCAGGTACGGCTTGTAGTCGAGGAGGTCGGCGCCCGCGTGGCAGTCGGCGGAGACGACCGTGTAGCGGTCGGTCACGGGTTCACCCCCAGGACCGGGAAGTCGTGGTCGGTGAGCCAGTGGCGGCCCACCTCGCGCGAGCGGGCCCAGGAGGCCTCGACGGCGGCCTGGTCGGCGGGCTGGCCGAGGTCGGCGGGGGTGGGGCCGATGCGACGGGCTATCGGATCCAATATTTGGACATCGAATCCGAAGACCTCGGCGGCGGCGAGACCGAGCATCCGCCGGGTCTCCTCGACCGGGATGTCGTGGAACGTCTTCCGCAGCCACGCGCGCGTGTCGGGCCAGGTCCCCTCCGGGTGCGGGAAGTCCGAGCCCCACAGGATGTTGTCGACGCCGATCTCGTACCGCTGCGCGAGCTCGCGCCGCTTGGTGTTGGTGGCGCAGACGAAGACCTGCCGGTCCAGGTACTCGCTCGGCGGCCGCTTCAGCTCCGCGAACGGGGACAGCTTCTTGCCGCCGTGCGCGCCCAGGTAGAGCCGGTCCATGAACCAGAGCAGGTTCGGCAGCCACCAGCAGCCGGACTCGGCGACCCCGAACCGCAGGCCCGGGTGGCGCTCGAAGACGCCCGACCAGAGCAGGAACCACAGCGGCCTGGCCGGCCACCAGGTGACCTCGGAGACGTAGATCCCGAGGTGGTCGCCGTACTCCTCGCGCGGCGCCGCCCCGGAGTGGGTGACGACCGGCATGCCGGTCTCGGCGGCCGCCGCCCACACCGGGTCGTAACGCCGGTCGTGGTAGGGGGCCTTGTCCACCCACATGGAGGGGATCATGAGCGCGCCGAGCCCGGACTCCTTGGCCCGGTGGATCTCGGCGACGACCTCGCGGACGTCGGCGGTGACGGGCAGGAGGGCGACCCCGCAGTGCCGGGCCGGGTTGGCGGAGACGAACTCGGCGAGCCAGCGGTTGTGCGCCTTCGCGCCCGCCATGCCGAGCTCCGGGTCCTGGTCGCCGGAGAGCCCGAGGCCGACGCCGAAGGGCGCGGCGGTCTGGCTGTCGACGGCGTCCGCGTCGGGGAAGACGACCTCGGCGGCCACCCCGTCGCCGTCGAGCTCCTTGATCCGCTGCGCGGGGTCCCAGCCGCCGCGCAGGCCTTCCTCGTTGTCGCTGAACCACTTGTTCGCGAAGGCCTCGTTGCGCACCCCGAGCCGGGTCATGGCCGCCCGGCGGGCCTCGCGCCCGGCGAGGAAGTCGTCGAAGTCCCGGTGGAAGCGGGGGTCGAGATAGGGCCGGTACTCCTCGGTGGGCAGCCCGGCGTGACAGTCGGAGGAGATGATCAGATACGGGTCCTCATGGCGCTCGTTGCTCATGGCGAAGCCCCTCAGTCGAGGATGAAGTTCTCCAGGTACGACGGGTTGGCGCGGTCGAGCATGGACCGCGAGCGCGCCTTGATCTGGCGGTCGCTGTGCTCGCTCTCCGGCAGCATCCAGAAGCGGTCGGCGCGGATGCCGTCGACGACGTGCTCGGCGACCTCCTCGACCGGCGTGAAGGTCACCTCGTGGCCGGCCTCCTTCATCGCGGCCTCGTACTGGTCGAGGCTGCGGTACGGGGTCTTCCGCGGCCGCTGCTTGGCGTACCGCTCGGGCCGGTTGCGGTGCGACTCCCAGAGGCCGGTGCGGAGCATGTGCGGGCCCGGGAAGAGGACGGAGGCGCCCACGCGCGCGTGCTCGGCCTTCAGGTGCGCGTACAGCGACTCGGTCATGGTGACGACGGCCGCCTTGGTGACCGCGTACACGGAGGCGGTGGGCAGCGGGGCGATGCCGCCGTCGCCCGAGGAGGTGTTCACGACGTGGCCGGGTTCGCCGCCCGCGAGCATGCGCGGGACGAAGGCCTGGATGCCGTGGAAGACGCCCCAGACGTTGACGGAGAAGGCCCACTTCCAGTCGTTGGGCTCGTGCTCCCACATGCGGCCCTCGGCGCCGGAGCCGACGCCCGCGTTGTTGCAGAGGACGTGGACGGCGCCGAAGGTGTCGTACGCGGCGTCCGCGAACGCCCGTACCTCGTCGGGGTCGGAGACGTCGACCGTCCGGGCGAGGACCTGCGCCCCGCCCGCCATCAGCTCCTCGGCGGCCTGTTCGAGGGCGCCGCGCTCGACGTCCCCGAGGACGACGGCGAGGCCCTCGGCGGCGAAGCGGCGGGCCATCGCGAGGCCGATGCCGCTCGCCGCGCCCGTGACGACGGCGACCTGTCCCTCACGCAGCTCCATCAGACGCTTCCTTCCGGGGGTCCGTCGAGGATCTGGAGCGGGTCGTCGTACCGCTGGTGCACGAAGGGCAGCAGGTCCCGGGCGGAGACGCGCTCGGCGACCGTGCCCTTCTGGTCGGTGGTCTTCTCGCCGATCGTGATCTCGACGAGCCGACGGACGGGGAGGTCGGCGACCGGGTCGTACATGGACTCGCGCAGGACCACGTCGCCGGTGATCCGCTCCAGCTTGCGCACCTTCTCGTTGCGCACGCAGTGGACGAGGACGGGGTCGGCGTCGAAGCCGGTGCCCTCCACGCCCGGCAGGAACTTGAAGTAGAAGTCCGTCTTCTCGACGGGCTCCGGCGGCGGCAGGGTCTCGGAGACCGCGCCGCGCACCTCCACGAAGGCGATGCCGTGCCGGGCGAGGGCGGCGCGCACCACGAGCCCGTCGCGCTCTACGGTGACCTCGCCCAGCTTCTTCGGCTCGCCGAAGACCTCGCGCCCGCCGATCAGGGCCCGCTCGTGGGTCATCGGCATGACCAGCGGGTACCAGCCCTCGCGGTCGCCGTGGGCGGCGGCCACGGCCACCGAGCCGGCGCCGAGCGGATAGCCGGGCAGGTCGACCTTGCTGATGTTGGCGCGCACGAGGGGGCGCGCGGTGGGCTTCAGCGGGGGCGGCAGGACCGCCGCCACGACGTCCGGGTCGGTCTCCCAGACGGCGACCACACCGGTGGACCAGATGTCGGGGAGCTTGGCGGACCGTTCGCGGGCCGCCGCCGCCTCCGCGTCGCTGCGCGCCCCGTACCGTACTCGTGCCATGACGTACCACCCTTCGGGATCGTCGGCCTGTAACACAGTTACACGGCTGCCGACGAAGGGTAAAGAGGTCTGCACGCAGAGGAGTTGGGGGATTCGATGGCACGCTCCGCGCTGACCCGCGACGAGGTCCTGGACACCGCGGCCGCCCTGGTGAGGGAGCACGGCCCGGACGCGCTCACGATGCGCCGGCTCGCCGCCGAGCTCGGCACCGCGGTCACCTCGATCTACTGGCACGTCGGCAACCGCGAGTCGCTCCTCGACGCCCTCGTCGCCCGCACGGTCGCCGACCTCGGCACGATCCGCCCCCGGGGCGCGACCCCGGCCGAGCGGATCGTCTCGGTGGCCCGCGCGCTGCGCCGCGCCCTGCGCGAGCGCCCGCACCTGGTGGCGATGGTCCACGAGCGGGGTCTCACGGAACGCATGTTCCTGCCGGCCCAGCGGGCCCTGGTCCACGAGGCGCACGCGGCGGGGCTGCGCGGGGCGCAGGCCGCGCGGGCCGTCCGCGCCGTGCAGTTCCAGGTCGTCGGCTACGTCCTGGTGGAGCGCAACCGGGAGCGGGCCCCGGCCCAGTCCCCCGCCGAGGAGGAGCTGTGGCGCGGGGAGGACGCCGAGGCCGACGGGCCCCTCGCGCGCGCCCTGGCCGCGCCGATCGACACCGAGCGGCTCTTCGCCGACTCCGTACGGGCCCTGGTGGAGGGCCTGCTCGCCGGCGCCCGGAGTGGGATCCCGGAGTGAGATCGAAGACACCAGGGACGGGACTGTCGGTCGCGGGCCGTATTCTCAATGACCGTGCTTGACGACCGTACGACAGCAGCGATGTGGCCGGCCGCCTACCCGCAGGGGTACGCGGTGGTCGACGTGGAGACCACCGGACTCGCCCGCGACGACCGGATAGTCTCCGCTGCCGTCTACCGGCTGGACGCCCAGGGGAACGTCGAGGACCACTGGTACACGCTCGTCAACCCCGAGCGCGACCCCGGTCCGGTCTGGATCCACGGCCTGACCAGCGACGTCCTGGAGGGCGCGCCGCTCTTCCCGGAGATCGCGGCGGAATTCGCGGCGCGCCTCGACGGCCGGGTGCTCGTCGCGCACAACGCGATGTTCGACTGGCAGATGATCGCCCGGGAGTACGCGCGCGCGGAGTCCGCCGCGCCGGTGCGCCAGCGGCTGTGCACGATCGCGCTCGCCAAGGAGCTGTCGCTGCCGCTGCCCAACCACAAGCTGGAGTCGCTCGCCGCGCACTTCGGCGTCGTGCAGCAGCGCGCGCACAACGCGCTCGACGACGCGCGGGTGCTCGCCGAGGCCTTCCGGCCCAGCCTGCACGCGGCGGCCGAGCGGAACGTACGGCTGCCGCTCCTGGAGTGCCGGCCGCTGACCGAGTGGGCCTCGGCGCCCGCGCAGCCGCGGACCGGCGGGCAGTCCTCCTACCGGGCGGGCAGCTGGCGCCCCTCGCGGAAGCGCCCGCCGTGCCCGTACCCCAACCCCGGACGCTACGAGTCGGACAAACCGCTCAAGCAGGGCATGCGGGTGGCCTTCTCCGGCGACACGTCCGTCGACCGCGAGCTCCTGGAGGACCGCACCGTCGAGGCCGGCCTCCACGTCGCCACCAGCGTCTCCCGGCTGACCAGCCTCCTCGTCACCAACGACCCGGACGCCGCCACCTCCAAGACCCTCAAGGCCAGGTCCTTCGGCACCCCGGTCGTCGACGAGGCCGCCTACACCCAGCTGCTGCGGGACGTGAGCCCGGCAGACGGGTGACACCCCCGGCCCTGCGGGCGTGCCGAGCTGCGCGCGCCCGCCGGGCGCTCCACCCTGTGGCGCATGGCACGTTGTGAGGTCTGCGGAAACGATTACGGCATGTCCTTCGAGGTTCATGCACAGGGCGCGATTCATGTCTTCGACTGCTTCGCCTGCGCCATCCACCGCATGGCGCCCATCTGCGAACACTGCCGGGTCCAGATCATCGGACAGGGCGTCGAGGTCGAGGGCAGCTGGTACTGCGGCGGCCACTGCGCCCGCGCCGAGGGAAAGGTGGGCATCGTCGACAGGGTGTGAGGAAACGATCCTGGGCGGGTGGCCGCGAACCACCCGAACCCCCCGTGCGTGCACCCCGTGAACCGAAAGGTACGGTCATGGGGTGTACCGCTTCCTGTTGTCCCGGCAGTGGGTGATCCTCACCCTCGTCGCCCTCGTCCTCGTCCCGACGATGATCGAGCTGGGCTTCTGGCAGTTCCACCGGCACGAACACCGGGTCGCCCAGAACGCCCTGATCGCGGACAACCTCAAGGCGAAGCCGCTCCCGGTCGAGGAGCTCACCTCCCCCGGTCACACCGTCCCGCGCGCCGACTACTGGCGCCAGGTCACCGCCACCGGCACCTTCGACACCGCCCACGAGGTGGTCGTCCGCCGCCGCACCTCCTCCGACGACCAGGTGGGCGTGCACATCCTGACCCCGCTGGTCCTGCGCGACGGCAAGGTCGTCCTGGTCAACCGCGGCTGGATCCCGGCCGCCGCCGACCAGCACTCCTTCCCGCAGGTGCCGCCCGCCCCCAAGGGCGAGGTGACGGTCACCGGCCGGCTCCAGGCGGACGAGACGACGGGCGCCAGCGGCATCAAGGACCTCAAGGGCCTGCCGGACCGCCAGGTCATGCTCATCAGCAGCCGGCAGCAGGCCGAGCTCATCGGCCGCGAGGTGCTCGGCGGCTACCTGGAGCAGACCGCGCCCGAGCCGGCCGGCGGCACCCCCGAGCTGATCCCCGAGCCGGACCACGACTCGATCGGCCCGCACATGGCGTACGCGGTGCAGTGGTGGCTCTTCGCCGCCGGGGTGCCCGTCGGCTGGGTGATCCTGGTGCGCCGGGAGAAGCGCGACCGGGCGGCCCAGACCACCGCCTCCGACGTCCCCGCGTCCCCGGCACCCGCGACCGCCGAGGCGTAGGCCACTCCGTCCCGCTGATTGACCGTCGCCGCTTCCGGGAACAGCCCAAAGCGTGACGCAACGTATCGACGACTACGCCCTCATCGGCGATCTCCAGACCGCCGCGCTCATCGGCCGCGACGGGTCGGTCGACTGGCTGTGTCTGCCCCGCTTCGACTCCGCCGCCTGCTTCGCCGCCCTCCTCGGCGACGAGAACAACGGCCACTGGACCCTCGCGCCCAAGGGCGCCACCACCTGCACCACCCGCCGCTACGCCGAGGACACCCTCGTCCTGGAGACCTACTGGGAGACCCGTACGGGCACCGTCAAGGTCGTCGACTTCATGCCCCAGCGGGACAAGGCCCCCGACCTGATGCGGATCGTGGAGGGGGTCAGCGGCAGCGTCGAGATGACCTCCGTGCTGCGGCTCCGCTTCGACTACGGCTCGATCGTGCCCTGGGTGCGCAGGGCCGACGGCCACCGCGTCGCGATCGCCGGACCCGACTCGGTCTGGCTGCGCAGCGAGCCGCACGTGAAGACCTGGGGCCAGCAGTTCTCCACCCAGTCCGCCTTCACCGTCGCCGCCGGCGAGAAGGTGGCCTTCGTGCTGACCTGGCACCCCTCGCACGAGCCCCGCCCCGACCTCGTCGACCCCTTCGAGGCCCTGGAGCAGTGCCTCGCGGACTGGCGGGAGTGGACGGCCCGCTGCACCTACCGGGGCCCCTACCGGGAGACGGTGCTGCGCTCCCTGATCACCCTCAAGGCGCTCACGTACGCCCCCACCGGCGGGATCATGGCCGCCCCCACCACCTCCCTGCCGGAGGAGCTCGGCGGCGTGCGGAACTGGGACTACCGCGCCTGCTGGCTGCGCGACTCCTCCCTCACCCTCGGCGCGCTGCTCGCCGCCGGATACGAGGAGGAGGCCTGCGCCTGGCGGGACTGGCTGCTGCGCTCCGTCGCGGGCGACCCCGCCGACCTGCAGATCATGTACGGCCCCGCCGGAGAGCGCCGGCTGCCCGAGACGAGCCTGCCGTGGCTGCGCGGCTACGCCGACTCGGCGCCGGTCCGGACCGGGAACGCGGCCGTGGACCAGTTGCAGCTCGACGTGTACGGCGAGGTCATGGACTCCCTCCACCGCGCGCGTGAGGCCGGGATCCCGGCCGAGCGGCACGCCTGGAACCTCCAGCTGAGCCTGCTCGGCTTCCTGGAGTCCACCTGGCGGGAGCCCGACGAGGGCCTGTGGGAGGTCCGCGGGCCCCGCCGCCACTTCACCCACTCGAAGGTGATGGCCTGGGTCGCCGCCGACCGCGCGGTCCGCACCCTGGAGGCCGACCCCTCGCTGCCGGGGGACGCGGGGCGGTGGCGGGCGATGCGGGACGAGATCCACGCCCAGGTGTGCGAGCGGGCGTACGACCCCGTGCGGAACACCTTCACCCAGGCGTACGGCTCGTCCGAGCTGGACGCCGCCACCCTCCTCATCCCGCAGGTCGGCTTCCTGCCGCCGGACGACCCCCGGGTGGTGGGGACCGTGGACGCCGTACGGGCGGAGCTGACGCACGACGGGTTCCTGCGCCGGTACAGCCCTGCCCGCGGCACCGGCACAGCGGCCGTGGACGGGCTGCCGGGACAGGAGGGGACCTTCCTGGTCTGCTCGTTCTGGCTGGCGGACGCGCTGCGCCTCACCGGGCGCCCGGAGGAGGCGCGCGAGCTCTTCGAGCGGCTCGTCACGCTCACCAACGACGTGGGGCTCCTCGCGGAGGAGTACGACCCGGTGGCGCGGCGTCAGCTGGGGAACTTCCCGCAGGCGTTCAGCCACATCGGACTCGTCGGGACCGCCTTGGCGCTCGCCGCCGAGGAGACGGCAGGATAGGGCCCATGGATCTGGGACTGAAGGACCGTGTGTACGTGGTGACCGGTGCGACGCGGGGGCTCGGCCGTGCCTCCGCCGAGGCGCTGCTCGCTGAGGGCGCGAAGGTGCTGATCACCGGGCGCGAGGAGAAGACGGTCGCCGACGCGGTGGCCGAACTGGGCGAGGGCGCGGCCGGTGTCGCCGCCGACAACGCCGACCCGGGGACCCCGGCCCGGCTGATCGCCGAGGCGCGGGCCCGGTTCGGCGGCTTCGACGGCATCCTGATCAGCGTCGGCGGCCCGGCGCCCGGCTTCGCCGCGGACAACACCGACGAGGAGTGGGCGGCCGCCTTCGACACGGTCTTCCTGGGTGCGGTACGGCTGGCCCGCGCGGCCGCCGAGACGCTCACCGAGGGCGGGGTCATCGGCTTCGTCCTGTCCGGCTCCGTCCACGAGCCGATCCCCGGCCTGACCATCTCCAACGGGCTGCGCCCGGGGCTCGCCGGCTTCGCCAAGTCGCTCTCCAACGACCTCGGCCCGCGCGGGATCCGGGTCGTCGGCCTGCTGCCGAGCCGGATCGACACCGACCGGGTCCGCTCCCTGGACGCGCTCTCCGGCGACGCGGACGCGGCCCGCGCGGCGAACGAGCTCACGATCCCGCTGCGCCGCTACGGCACCCCGGAGGAGTTCGGGAACACGGCGGCCTTCCTGCTCTCGCCGGCCGCCTCGTACCTGACGGGCCTGATGCTGCCGGTGGACGGCGGGGCGCGCTCGGGGTTCTGACGCCCGGTTCCGGTCCTCGTTCAGGCGACCCTGCGGGCGCGGTGCTTCACCGCTCGCAGCCGCGCCTCGGTGGGCAGTGCGGGCAGGCCCGTCGACGTACGGGCGTGGGCGAGGGCCTCGGTGCTGAGCACGGTCAGGGCGTCGCCCGGGGAGGCGTGCGGCTCCAGGAGGAGCCGGATCCGGGTCTTGGGGGCGGCCCGGCGGCCCGTGAGGGCGACCTTGGCCCGGGCCACGCCCTCCTGCGCGGCCGCGTCCGCCTCCAGGACGCCCTCCAGGGCCCGGCCGCGCAGCACCGCCTCCTCGCCGTCGCCGGTGTCCACGAGGACCTCGCGGAGCCGGGCCCGGCGGAACTGGGCGAGGAACCACCACAGGGCGAGCAGGACGACGAGCCCGAGGGCGGCGATGACCGCCGGCCACCACCAGCTCTCGTCCCGCCAGCGCTGCCGCTGTGCGGTGGTGAGGAGCACGTCGTCGGGGCCGGACCAGGGCCACCAGGACGGTACGGGCGCGTCGAGGGCGGCGGCGAGGACGGCGCCGCCGACGACGACGAGGAGCAGCCCGGCGAGCCCGAGCAGGACGCGGTTGACGCGCCGGAGGACCACGGTCACTTCGCCTTCCCTTCCTTCCGGGACGGCCGGGCCACCCGTACCGTCATCGCGAGCGGACGGGCGAGGCCGAGCTCCTCGACGGCGCCGGCGAGCACCGTCTCCACATCGGCCCGCACCTCGTCGAGGGCCCGGAAGTGCGACACCGCCCGGACGGCGACCTTGGCGCGGCCCACGCGCACGCGTACGGACTGCACCCCGGAGACCTCCATGACGCGGTCCCGCAGGGTGAGGGCGGCGGCCTCGCGGTCGAGGCCGGCCCGTACGTCGGTGTGTTCGCGGCGCATCGGGAGGACGGCGCGCAACCCGGGGGTGGCGGCCAGGACGAGGAGCCAGATGCCGAGCACGACGGCGACGGCCGCGCCGACGACGACCGCCGTGTCGTCGAGCGGCCGGGTCGCGAGGCCGTCGGCGAGCTCGCGCCGCCAGGACATCGCGGACCGGTCGGCCCGTACCGCCGCGACGTCGTAGAGGAGCAGCCCGGCGCCGCCGAGGACGACGGCCGCGAGCAGGGCGGCGGGGATGCGGCGCACGGCCCAGAAGCGGCGGACGTGCGGCACGCGCGCGGTCGGCGCGTCGGTGCCGGGGGCCGCCGCGGAGGCCGGTTCCGGGGTGGTGGTCATGCGAGGCGGCCCCTCGGCGTGGCGTGACGGGTGTGCGCGGAGTGGAGGTGCTCGACGTGGACGGTCACCTCGTGGACCTCAAGGCCGACGAGCTGCTCCACGCGCGTGCGTACCCGGTTCCGGACGGCGCCGCACTGGCGGCCGACGTCGGAGGGGTAGTCGAGGTCGAGGCTCACCGAGACGTGGGCGATCTCCCGGTGGACGACCACCGAGGCGTGCGGCTTCGAGCCCCCTTGGGGGACGGCGTCGAGGCCCTCCCTGGCCGCCTGGGCGGCGATCTTCGCGACGACCCGGTCGGCGATCGTGGTCGCCCCCCGGTCCCGCACCCCGTCCCGTACCGGGTCGTCCGCCAGATCCGTCACCACCCCGGGTCACCGCCGCCGGTCGCCGCGTTCGCGGCCCCGGAACAGATCGCCGGGTTCGAGGTCTCCTTCGAGGAACCGGCCGGCCACGAAGCCGATCGCCCCGAGGGCCGCGACCAGTACGAACGCTCCGAAGCCGCCGAAGTATCCGGCGAAACCGAGAGCCATGCCGGCCACCAGGCCGACCACCGCCATGCTCATTCCGAGCCCCTTTCCTGGCCGCTGTCGCCGGGGTTCCGACGACTACTGGAGCCTGGGCTCCGGCTCCTCTTCCTCGTCCTCGGGCAGCTTCACGTCGCTGACCGCGATGTTGACCTCGACGACCTCCAGGCCGGTCATCCGCTCCACGGCGGCGATGACGTTCTCCCGGACGTCTCCGGCCACGTCGGCGATGGAGACGCCGTAGTCGACGACGATCTCGAGGTCGAGCGCGGTCTGCACCTCGCCGACCTCGGCCTTGACCCCTCGGGTCACGCTCGCCTTGCCGCCCCCCGTGCCGGGGACCCGGTCGCGTACGGCGCCGAAGGTGCGGGAGAGGCCGCTGCCCATGGCGTGGACGCCGACGACGTCGCGCGCGGCGAGGCCGGCGATCTTCTCGACGACACCGTCGGCGATCGTCGTCCGGCCCCGGGAGGCCGGTGCGCCGCCGCCCCGCTTGGTCACGGACGTACGGCGCGGCTCGTCCGTCGTGGGGTCGCCGGAGTAGGTGGTGTCCGTCATTGGATTAAGCCCCTTCTGTGATGTTTCGGGGTTCTTTGCTCACATTAAGGGCGCTTGCCCGAATTCGCCCTGGGGATGCGGCAGGCTGGGGGAATGACGACGGCTGAGGGTTGGACGGCTGCGGTACGGGACCGCCTCGCGCTGGGCAGGCTGCTGCCGCTCGGGGCGGCCGAGGACGGCGCGTGGATCACCGAGCGTGCGGCGCGGAGTGTTCTCGGCCCGGCGGCTTCGGCCGTACGGGGGGTGGTGCCGGGCGGCCTGCGGATCGGGCCCGACCCGGACGAGGAGGAGACGGGCCCCGGCCCGCTTCCGGTGCCGCCGGGCGGGCTCGGGCCGGGCGCGCTGCGGATCTCCGCGGACTTCGGGGCGGTGGCGGGCCGTCCGCTGCCGGAGCTGGCCGAGGAGCTGCGGGCGGCCCTGCTCGGGGCGGCGCGCGACGGTCTCGGGCTGCGGGTGACGGCAGTGGACCTGCGGGTGACGGAGCTGCTCGACGCGGAGCCGCCGGCGGCGGAGCCGGCCGCTCCCCCGCCGGGGCGGCCCGCTCCGGCGACGGACGATCCGGTGGCCCTGGCGGTCCTGCGGGTCGAGGGCGTGGCGGGCGTGACGGACACCTGGGGGCCGCCGGTGCACCGGGGCCCGGACCAGGTGCGGGTGGAGCTGGCCGTGACGGCCGGCCACCGCCCACTGGACGTGGCCCGCGCGGCCCGGAACGCCGCGACCGCGGCCGCCGCTGGGGCGTCCGCGGTCACGGTACTGGTGTCGGAACTGCGCTGAACGCGCGCGTGACCCGGCCACGGCCGGGCACGGTCGGCCGCAGGCGCGGCCGGGTGCGGGCGCGGCCGGGTGCGGGCGCGGCCGGGTGCGGGCGCGGCCGGGTGCGGGCTCGGGCGGGTGTGGCCGGCGGGCGGGGCCGGCGGGCGGGGCGGTCCGGTGTGCACGGCAGGCGGGCGCCCCGGCCGACCGGTACGCGCCGGTCGAGCGGGCGCGTCAGTCGCGCGCCCGCACCGGCCGGGTGCGTGTCTCAGTCGCCGAGGCCCGCCAGGTCGCGCAGGCGGCGGGCCTGGGCGGCGCGCTCGGCGGTGCGCTGCTCCTCGTAGGAGCGGCCGGAGACGCCCTGGAGCAGCGCCTTGGTCTCGTTGACCGCGTCGCGGGGCGCCGCGAGCAGGGCGGCGCTGAGGTCCCGTACCGCCGCGTCGAGCTCGTCGGCGGGCACGGACAGGTTGGCGAGACCGATGCGCTCGGCCTCCTCCGCGTGCACGAAGCGGCCGGTGGCGCAGATCTCGAGCGCGCGGGCGTAGCCGACGAGCGAGACGAGCGGGTGCGTCCCGGTCAGGTCCGGGACGAGGCCCAGGCTGGTCTCGCGCATGGCGAACTGCACGTCCTCGGCGACGACCCGCAGGTCGCAGGCGAGGGCGAGCTGGAAGCCCGCGCCGATGGCGTGGCCCTGGACGGCCGCGATCGACACGAGGTCGCTGCGGCGCCACCAGGTGAACGCCTCCTGGTACTCGGCGATGACCGCGTCGAGGTCCTCGTCGGACCCGCGCGCCATCTCCAGGAAGGACGGCTCGCCGTCGAAGCCCTCGGGCGTGAACGCCTGCCGGTCGAGTCCGGCGGAGAAGGACTTGCCCTCGCCGCGCAGAACGACGACCCGCACGCTGCCGGGCAACGACCGGCCGGCTTCCGTCAACGCCCGCCACAGAGCGGGAGACTGGGCGTTGCGCTTCGCCGGGTTGGTCAGGGTCACCGTGGCAACGGCGTCCTCGACGGTGAGCCGTACACCGTCCTTGTCGAATACGAGCTCAGAGTCGTCGAGCGTAGTCATGGGGGCGCCTCCGGTTCCGGTGCAGCACTGCATTCGAGATGCTAAGTGACTGCACAGTAACCACCTGGCCGGCCGCAGGACCGACCGGGTGCCCACCGGGAGGTCCCGGTGGACCGGTCGAGCCGCCCCGATGTCAGGCCGAGGCCGCCTTCTTGCCCCGTGTCGCTCCGCCGCGTCCACGCAGCGTGACTCCGGACTCGCTCAGCATCCGGTGGACGAATCCGTAGGAGCGGCCGGTTTCCTCGGCCAGCGCCCGGATGCTCGCACCGGAGTCGTACTTCTTCTTCAGGTCTGCCGCGAGCTTGTCGCGCGCGGCGCCGGTCACCCGGCTGCCCTTCTTCAGAGTCTCGGCCACCCGTGCCTCCTCATGGGAAGTGCGCTCTGGACTTCTCATGATCACCCCTCTTGTCCGTCCTGGCCACCCATTCGACAAGGTCCGTGCCGCCGGGTTTGTGGACGAGTACGACGTCATCACGAACGGAAGCCCATATTCCGCAGAGCCGGAAACGCGCCCGCGAACCGCCCGGCACGGGAAGTGCCAGGTCAGCGCGGCAGGGGGAACACACATGCGGCGCGGGTCTGCCGGAAGGATTCGGCAGAGCACCGCGCCGGGGGGTACGAGAGACCCTCACTCAGATGAAGGATCACCCATGAGCCGAATGATCCAGCCCGGGATGATCACCCAAGGGCCCCGAGGCCCCTTCCGGGGTCAGGCGAGGGCCACCAGGTCCGCGTAGTCCGCGCCCCACAGGTCCTCGACGCCGTCCGGGAGCAGGATGATCCGCTCCGGGTCGAGCGCCTCCACGGCGCCCTCGTCGTGGGTGACGAGGACGACGGCGCCCTTGTACGTGCGCAGCGCGCCGAGGATCTCCTCGCGGCTGGCCGGGTCCAGGTTGTTGGTCGGCTCGTCGAGGAGCAGCACGTTCGCCGAGGAGACGACGAGGGTCGCGAGCGCGAGCCGGGTCTTCTCGCCGCCGGAGAGCACGCCGGCCGGCTTGTCGACGTCGTCGCCGGAGAAGAGGAAGGAGCCGAGCGTCTTGCGGACGTCGACGAGGTCGAGGTCGGGCGCGGCCGAGCGCATGTTCTCCAGGACGGTCCGCTCGGGGTCGAGCGTCTCGTGCTCCTGGGCGTAGTAGCCGAGCTTCAGGCCGTGGCCCGGGGTGACCTCGCCGGTGTCGGGCTTCTCGACGCCGCCGAGGAGGCGCAGCAGGGTCGTCTTGCCCGCGCCGTTGAGGCCGAGGATGACGACGCGCGAGCCCTTGTCGATCGCGAGGCTGACGTCGGTGAAGATCTCCAGCGAGCCGTAGGACTTGGAGAGCCCCTCGGCGGTCAGCGGGGTCTTGCCGCAGGGCGCCGGCTCGGGGAAGCGGAGCTTGGCGACCTTGTCGGAGGCGCGGACGGCCTCCAGGCCGGAGAGCAGGCGCTCGGCGCGCTTGGCCATGTTCTGCGCGGCGACGGTCTTGGTGGCCTTGGCGCGCATCTTGTCGGCCTGCGAGTTGAGCGCGGCGGCCTTCTTCTCGGCGTTCTGGCGCTCGCGCTTGCGGCGCTTCTCGTCGGCCTCGCGCTGCTGCTGGTAGAGCTTCCAGCCCATGTTGTAGACGTCGATCGTGGAGCGGTTGGCGTCCAGGTAGAAGACCTTGTTCACGACGGTCTCGACGAGGTCGACGTCGTGGGAGATGACGATGAAGCCGCCGCGGTAGGTCTTCAGGTAGTCGCGCAGCCAGACGATGGAGTCGGCGTCGAGGTGGTTCGTGGGCTCGTCGAGGAGCAGGGTGTCGGCGTCGGAGAAGAGGATCCGGGCGAGCTCGACGCGGCGGCGCTGACCGCCGGAGAGGGTGTGCAGCGGCTGGCCCATGACCCGGTCGGGCAGGCCGAGGGCGGCGGCGATGGTGGAGGCCTCGGCCTCGGCCGCGTACCCGCCCTTGGTCAGGAACTCGGTCTCCTGGCGCTCGTACTGCCGCAGCGCCTTGTCGCGGGTGGCGCCGGTGCCGTTGGCGATGCGCTCCTCGTTCATCCGCATCTTCTTGAGGAGGGTGTCGAGGCCGCGGGCGGAGAGGACGCGGTCGCGGGCCAGGACGTCGAGGTCGCCGGTGCGCGGGTCCTGCGGGAGGTAGCCGACCTCGCCGGAGCGGGCGATGGTGCCGCCGGCGGGCTGACCCTCGCCGGCGAGGCACTTGGTGAGGGTGGTCTTGCCCGCTCCGTTGCGGCCGACGAGGCCGATGCGGTCGCCCTTGGCGACGCGGAAGGAAGCGTTCTCGATGAGGATTCGGGCGCCGGCGCGCAGCTCGATGCCGGAAGCGGTGATCACGGACAGACTCCAGGGCGGTGGGAAACGGCGGAAGGACGGCTGGTGGCGGGCTTCGACGCCGCTAATGCACCCAAAGGAGAATGGCCATGCGGCCAGTCTAACGGGCACCTGCAACTGGTTTTCGGCCATGCGGGGGACGCGGGCACTTTCGGATGTTTCTCACATTCGCGCCATTGCCTCTCAAAAGGGGCGACAGGCGCGAGATCACCTGATACTCGGCGCAGGACGGCGGCCACTGCCGCGACAGCGACGCGGAGGGTGGTGGACCGTGCAGTTCGACGACGACGCCGACCTGGACACCTCGGAGGTACGGGACGTCCGGAACAGCCGCGTCCCGGGCGGCAGGGCGACCGTCGGCGGCGGCATCATCGGCCTCGTCGCACTGATCCTCGGCGTGCTCTTCGGGGTGGGCCCCGACCAACTCGGGCTCTCCTCCGGCGGGGACGAGCCGGCCGCGAGCTCCTCGTCCGCGGCCCAGGTGAACCAGAGCTGCAAGAAGGGCTCGGACGCCAACACGCGCCAGGACTGCCGGATCGTCGCCGTCGTCAACAGCGTCCAGGACTACTGGCGGAGCGAGTACCCGCGCCGGGGCGGGACCTACGGGAGCGCCGCCACCGTGATGTTCAGCCGGCAGGTCGGCACCGCGTGCGGCTCGGCGAGCTCGGCCGTCGGGCCCTTCTACTGCCCCGGGGACCGGCAGGTCTATCTGGACCTGGGTTTCTTCGACGAGCTGCGGACCAAGTTCGGGTCGACCGGCGGGCCCTTCGCCCAGGCGTACGTGGTGGCGCACGAGTACGGCCACCACATCCAGAACCTGATGGGGACCCTGAGCCGCGCCCAGGACGGGCGGACCGGCGCGAACTCCAACGCCGTGCGGGTCGAGCTCCAGGCCGACTGCTACGCCGGGGTCTGGGCGCGGCACGCGACGACCACCCCCGACGAGAAGACGGGCCGGCTGCTGCTGACCCGGCTCACCGACGAGGACATCCGGGACGGCCTGGACGCGGCGGCGGCCGTGGGCGACGACCGGATCCAGGAGCGGTTCCAGGGGCGGGTGACGCCGGAGAACTGGACGCACGGTTCGGCGGCGCAGCGGCAGCAGTGGTTCTACGAGGGCTACCGGAGCGGCGACATGGCCCGGTGCAACACCTTCCGCTGAGTTGTCAGTGGCGGCTGCCAGACTGAGATCCAGGTCACATCGAGAGGGAGTGATCGGGATGGCTGGGACACCCGACATCTGTCCGGCGCTGCGGTACGCGGACGCGAAGGCGGCGATCAAACAGCTCACGGAGGGCTTCGGCTTCACCGAACACGCCGTGTACGAGGGCGAGGACGGCCGTGTGATGCACGCGGAGCTGAAGTGCGGGAACGGGATGGTGATGCTGGGCAGCAAGGGCAGCGGCACCGCGTTCGACAAGCTCATGGCCGACGGCGGACCGACCGCGGTGTACGTGCGCGTGGACGACGTCGACGAGCACCACGCCCGGGCGATGGAGCACGGCATCGAGATCGTGCTGCCGCCGACGGACCAGGAGTACGGCTCCCGGGACTACACGGCCCGGGACGCCGAGGGCAACGTGTGGAGCTTCGGCACGTACGCCCCCGGCGGCGCGGGGTAGGGCGGGGTCGGGCGGCTCGGCTCCCTCGGCGGCGCGGTGCGGGGTCGGACCCGGCGGGCTCGGCTCCCTCGGGGCGCGGTGCAGGGTCGGCCCCGGCGGGCTCGGCTCCCTCGGGGCGCGGTGCAGGGTCGGACCCGGCGGGCTCGGCTTCCCGGCGCCGTCGGGTCCGGCCCGTCCGGGCGGGTCAGGCTCCGCCCGTGTGGACCTGGAAGGCGGCCCGGCGGACCGCCTTGGCCAGGGCCGGGTCCGGGTGGGCGGCGGCCAGAGCGACCAGGACCTGGACGGTACGGGGGTGGCCGACGGCGCGGACCTCGTCGAGCAGCGCCGGGACGGTGCCCTGCACGGCGGAGTCGAGGTGGCGGACGAGCAGTTCGCTCTCGCCGTGGTCGGCGACGGCCGCCGCGGTGTCGACCCAGAGCCAGGTCGACTCCTCGCGGGTCAGCACCTCCTGGGCGTCGTCGGGGTCGGCCCCCTCGTACTCGGCGATCCAGAGCAGCGCGTACGGGCGCAGCGAGGGCTCGGCGACGGTGGCCCGCACCTCGGCCTCTGCGGGCGCGCCGACGACGCGGAGCGCCTCGAAGGCGAGCCCGCGCAGGAGGGCGTCCTCGCCGCGGGCGACGGCGAGGAGTTCGCTCACGGCGCTGGACAGGGTCCGGGCCGCGAGCCAGGCGCGGTACTCGTCGCGGGCCGGGCCCGGGGTGAGCCGGGCGCAGCCGCGGAGCATGTCCTCGGCGGACTGCTCGATGTTGCCCGCGGGGCTCTGCGCGGCGACGCAGATCTGCTCCAGCTTGACCCAGACCGCCCAGTTGCCGAGCGGGGTCAGGGTGGCCTGGCGCTCGTCGGTGCCGGGGTCCAGGGTGAGCGCGCCGACGGCGGCCAGGCCCTCCAGGGCCCAGTCGAGGAGGGCGGGGAGCCCGTCCCCTGCGGGGGCGTCCGCGGACTCGGGCGTCTGCTCGGTCGCGGGGACCTCGCAGCGCTCCTCGCGGAGTTCCTCGACGCGCTGGCCGAGGAGGTCGAGGAGGGCGGGGACGAGGACGGGGCCCTGGGAGAGCTGGAGCAGCGAGAGGACCTGCGGGACGGCCTCGACGACCTCGGCGACGGCGCTCGGGGCGACCCCCTCGGGGGCCGGGTGCACGAGGGACCAGGCGTCGAAGAGGGCGACCCAGCCGCGCAGGACGGCGGAGTCGTCGCGGTCCCAGGCGTGCAGGCGCCAGCCGGGGCGGGCGGTGTCGCCGTGCAGTTCGACGAGTCCGGCGAGCCGGGCGCGGTCCCAGCCGGCCCGGATCTGGCCGGGCGTCAGGTCCAGTGCGGCCGCGGCCCGTTCCTGGGCGGGTCCGGCTCCGGGGCCGGTACGGGGTGCGAGGTCGGCCCCGCGCTCGACGGCGGCCCAGCGGGCGATCCGTACGGCGTCGGCGAGGACGTGCCGGGCCTGGCGGGCGAGCTCCGCGCGGGGCGGAGTCCCCTCGGGCGGCCGCGGCGCCGGCCGGGTGCGCCGGGTCGTCACGGCCCGTCGGGCAGTGGCCAGCGCCCGCGGGCGGACGAGTCGGAGTCTGGAGTTGCGCGCCAATGGTTCATCGGGCTTTCGAGACGTCACGGGGGCAGTCTTCCCGCTGACGGCCCGAAAGCCCAATCGGAATCGGACGCCCCGTCGGAACGGGCGCCGCGAGAGCCTCGGAAGTGCCCTCAGAGCAGCGGGGTGAGGAAGCGGCGCAGGGACTCCTCGTAGCGGTTCGGGTCGGCGTTCCACATGGAGGCGTGCGGGGCGTGCCGCACGGTCTGCAGGCTGACCTGACCGGGGCGGCGGGCGGCGAGTTCGACGGAGGGTTCCCAGGGGGCGATCGTGTCGTCGGGGCCGTGGAAGAGGAGGACGGGGGCGCGCAGGGCGCCCGGCTCCGAGGCCTCCTGGAGGAGGTCGCCGTGCGGTCCCGTCCTGCCCTGGGCGGCACGGACGGCGAGCGGGAGCAGGGGGCCGGGGACGTGGTGGGCCGCCGCGAGGTTGCGGAGGGTGGCCTCCCAGTCGAGGACCGGGGAGTCGAGGACGAGGCCGCTGATCCGGTCGCGCACGCCCGACTCGGCGGCGGCGCGCAGGACCATCGTGGCGCCGGTCCCCCAGCCGTGCAGGACGACCTTCCGCGCGCCCCGGCGGACGGCGTAGCGGATGGCGGCGTCGACGTCCCGCCACTCGGAGTCGCCGAGGTGGGCGAGGCCGTCCGGGGAGGGGGGCGCGCCTTCGTCGCCCCGGTAGGCGGGGACGAGGACGGGGATCTTGCGGCGGTTGTAGAAGGGGACGAGGTTCAGCGGGTGCTCGCGGGTGGTGCCGAGGCCGTGCAGGGCGATCACCCAGGTGGTGCGGGGGGCCGCGACGAGCCAGGCGGGCAGCGGGCCGAGTTCGCCGGGGATCTCGACGTCCTCGTGGGCGAGCCCGAGGGCGCTGATCGGGGTGCCCCGGTGCAGCTGGGGGGTGAGCCGGACGCGGGCGCCGGGCCCGGGGGCGCCGAGCTCGACCCGTTCCAGGCGGCGGACGACGGTGTCGGCGGTGTGCGGGACCCGGTCGAGGACGGGGCCGAGGACGGCGTGCAGGCCGGGGGCCTCCATCCCGTACGTGCCGGGGCGCAGCGAGGCGAGGCTGCGGGTGAGGGTGATCCGCTCGGGGTCCGTGGCGTGCACGGTGAGTCCCGGGTCTCCGGGCAGTGGTCGTCCGGACGGCGCCTTGAGGGCGACGTCGCTGGCGTACCGGCCGACCGCCACCGCGGCCGCGCCGACACCGATCAGGGTGGTGACGGCCGCTGCCGTCGCTGTAGCCGGGCGCACCTCCCCAGTGTCGGCAGGACGGGGTGGGACTGCCACCGGACGGACCCGGCAGGGGGGAAGCGGAAGGGTCGCCCCGGGGAGTGACATGGGTCTCCTCCGCGGGGTCCTCCGGTCGGACGGTCATGTCCAGGGAGCGGAACGGGACGCCGGGGGAGGAAGCGGGACAGGTCGCATGTGCCCCGGGAGGACTGGGGTGCCCGTGGTTCCGGGGTGACCGCATCGTGGACACCGGGCACTCCGGGGCGAGAAGCGGAACCTCTTGACACTGGTTAGGGACACCATGCCGCCCGGCCCAGTTCATCTTCCGTTCACCCAGGTTGCCTACGTTCAACGCAACACTGACGTCGAACGATTGCCTGGGTAAATGGAACACATCACGCTGCTGCTCGCCATTGTGGTCGTGACAGCTCTAGTGTTCGATTTCACGAACGGTTTCCACGACACCGCGAACGCGATGGCCACGACCATCTCGACCGGTGCCCTCAAGCCGAAGACGGCGGTGGTCATGTCCGCCGTGCTGAACCTCGTCGGCGCGTTCCTGTCCGTGGAGGTCGCCAAGACGATCTCCAAGGGACTGGTCAACGAGGACGGCATCCAGCCCGAAGTGATCCTCGCCGCGCTCGTCGGCGCGATCCTCTGGAACCTGGTGACCTGGCTGGTCGGACTGCCCTCCAGCTCCTCCCACGCCCTGATGGGCGGCCTCATCGGCGCGACCGTCGCCTCGATCGGCGTCAGCGGCGTCAACGGCGAGGTCGTCGTCAGCAAGGTCCTCATCCCGGCCGTCGCCGCGCCGATCGTCGCCGGTATCGCCGCGACGCTGGCCACGAAGCTGACGTACAAGATCGGCGCCAAGACCTCCGAGAAGGACACGGCCAAGGGCTACCGCGTCGGCCAGATCGCCTCCGCCGGTCTCGTCTCCCTCGCCCACGGCACCAACGACGCCCAGAAGACGATGGGCATCATCACCCTCGCGCTGGTCGCCGGCGGCACCCTCGCCCCCGGCTCCAACCCGCCCGTCTGGGTCATCGTCTCCGCCGGTACCGCGATCGCGCTCGGCACGGCCCTCGGCGGCTGGCGCATCATCCGCACCATGGGCAAGGGCCTCACCGACCTCCAGCCGCAGCAGGGCTTCGCCGCCCAGACCAGCGCGGCCACGGTCATCCTGGCCTCCTCCCACCTGGGCTTCTCCCTCTCCACCACGCACTCCGTCTCCGGCGCCGTCATGGGTGCGGGTCTGGGCCGCAAGGGCGGCGTCGTCCGCTGGTCGACCGCCACCCGCATGTTCGTCGCCTGGGGCCTGACCCTGCCGGCCGCCGGCCTGGTCGGCGCGGGTGCCGAGTACGTCGCCCGCCAGGGCCAGTGGGGCGTCTACGTCGTCGCCGCCTTCCTCGCCGCCTCCTGCGTCGGCATCTGGCTCGTCTCCCGCCGCCAGCCGGTCGACCACACCAACGTCAACGAGGTCGAGACCGGCGCCGAGCCGGACGGCGTCGTGACCACCGCGATGGCCGCCGTCACCCCGCCGCCGGCCGGTTCCGTCGCCGCCGTCGCGGACGAGGACCTGAAGACCACCATCCCCGCGCCGGTCCCCACGGACCCGGCCGCTCCCCCGGCCCCCGCCGCGGTCTAAGGAACTGGAACCAAGCATGAAGATCGACTGGGCAGCTCTCGGCTCTGTCTTCGGAGTCAGCCTCGTGGCGACCGTCGCCCTCGTGGGCCTCTTCACCCTCGGTGTCGTCGGCCTCTCCAAGCAGGAGCAGGCCGCCGCCCAGGGAGGCTCCGCCACCCTGGCCCGCACCGGCGCCTACGCCTGCTTCGCCCTGTGCCTGGCGGCCGTGGCGTACGGCATCTACCTGATCGTCGCCTGACGCGTCGGGCGTGACCGGCGGGGCGGCCCGCACCTTCGGGTGCGGGCCGCCCCGCCGCCGTCGTGTTTGTGGTGCTTCGCACAGTGACGCGGCGCAGGTCAAGGGTGAGTTGACGGGTGTTCTCGGGCCGTGGTGGACTGCCGAGGCCATTACGGCGGCAGTAGAGGAAGTCCGGTGCGATTCCGGCGCGGTCCCGCCACTGTGACCGGATCCGAAGGGTCCGGGAGTCAGGAACTCTCGCCGCCGGTCACGTCGATCCAGGGCGCGGACCCTGAGTGAGGACACAGCGCCATGCCCGGCCGCAGCCCCAGACCTTCCCGAGCCACCGGCATCTTCGCGTACGGCGCGGCCGCCGGTCTCGCCGTCGACCTGCTCGTCGGCGACCCACGCCGCGGCCACCCCGTCGCCGCCTTCGGCCGGGCCGCGGGCCGGGTCGAGAAGGCCCTCTGGCACGACCACCGCGGCTGGGGCGCCCTGCACACCGCGGTGTGCGCCGGTGCCACCGTCGCGGCCGGCGCCCTCGCCGCCCGTACGGTACGGGGCAGCCGCGCCGCCTCCGTCGCCCTCACCGCCGCCTCCGTCTGGGCCGTCGTCGGCGGTACGACCCTGGGGCGCGAGGCCCGCGCGATCGGCGGCGCCCTCGCCGCCGGGGACCTGGAGGTCGCCCGGGAACGGCTGCCGCACCTGTGCGGACGCGACCCGCAGTCCCTCGACGGTCCCGCGATGGCCCGCGCCGTCGTCGAGTCCGTCGCCGAGAACACCTCCGACGCGGTCGTGGGCGCCCTCTTCTGGGGAGCGGTCGCGGGCGTGCCGGGCCTGGTCGGCTTCCGCGCGGTGAACACCCTCGACGCGATGGTCGGCCACAAGTCCCCCCGCCACCGGCGCTACGGCTGGGCCTCGGCCCGCCTCGACGACCTGGCCGGCTGGCCCGGGGCCCGGCTGACGGCCGTCCTCGCGACCGTCGCCGGCGGGAACCCGCGCGGGGCGGTGAGGGCCTGGCGGTCGGATGCCTCGAAGCACCCGAGCCCCAACGCGGGCCCCGTCGAGGCCTCCTTCGCGGGCGCCCTCGGCGTACGGCTCGGGGGGACCCTCTCGTACGCCGGGCGGGTCGAGCACCGGCCCGTCCTCAACGGGGAGGGGCGGCCCGTCGAGGTCGCCGACATCGACCGCGCGGTCCGGCTCTCCCGCCGGGTCACCGGACTGACCCTGGCCGCCTGCGTGGGCGGCCGCATGATCGCGAGCGCGCTGAAGCGGAGGAACGCATGAGGGGTGGGGGGCTGCTCGTCGCCGGGACCACGTCCGACGCGGGCAAGAGCGTCGTCACGGCCGGCATCTGCCGCTGGCTGGTCC
The DNA here is from genome assembly GCF_000830005.1 of Streptomyces vietnamensis. Classification (NCBI taxonomy): domain Bacteria; kingdom Bacillati; phylum Actinomycetota; class Actinomycetes; order Kitasatosporales; family Streptomycetaceae; genus Streptomyces; species Streptomyces vietnamensis. The sequence continues at coordinate 2,027,207 of NZ_CP010407.1, forward strand.
GGCAGGGCATCAAGGTCGCGCCGTTCAAGGGACAGAACATGTCCCTGAACTCCTTCGTCACCCGGGAGGGCGCCGAGATCGGCCGCGCGCAGGCCATGCAGGCACAGGCCGCCCGGGTGGAGCCGAGCGCCCTGATGAACCCGGTGCTGCTCAAGCCCGGCAGCGACCGCTCCAGCCAGGTCGTCCTGATGGGCAAGCCGGTCGGGGAGATGAGCGCCCGCGGCTACCACGGGGGCAGGCAGCAGACGCTCTTCGAGCCGGTGATGGCGTGCCTGGAGGAACTCCGGGGCACGTATGACGCCGTGATCTGCGAGGGGGCGGGGAGTCCGGCCGAGATCAACCTGCGGCGCACGGACATCGTGAACATGGGCATCGCGCGCGCCGCGAAGCTGCCCGTCGTCGTGGTCGGGGACATCGACCGGGGCGGGGTCTTCGCCCAGTTCTTCGGGACGACGGCGCTGCTCGCGCCGGAGGACCAGTCGCTGGTGGCGGGCTACCTCGTGAACAAGTTCCGGGGCGACGTGACGCTCCTTGAGCCGGGTCTCGACATGCTGCACGGGCTCACCGGGCGCCGGACCTTCGGTGTCCTGCCGTACGCGCACGGGCTCGGCATCGACGAGGAGGACGGCCTGCGGGTCTCGCTGCGGGGCACCGTCCGCGAGTCGGTCGTCGCGCCGCCGGTCGGCGCGGACGTGCTGCGGGTCGCGGTCTGCGCGGTCCCGCTGATGTCGAACTTCACCGACGTGGACGCGCTGACGGCGGAGCCGGGTGTGATCGTGCGGTTCGTGGACCGGCCGGAGGAGCTGGCCGACGCGGATCTCGTGGTCGTGCCGGGCACCCGGGGCACGGTCAAGGCCCTCGCCTGGCTGCGCGAGCGGGGCCTCGCGGACGCCCTCGTCCGGCGCGCGGCCGAGGGCCGGCCGGTGCTCGGCATCTGCGGCGGCTTCCAGGCGCTCGGCGAGCGCATCGAGGACGAGGTCGAGTCGAAGGCCGGTGTCGTGGACGGGCTCGGGCTGCTGCCCGTACGGGTGCGGTTCGGGGTCGAGAAGACCCTCGCCCGGCCGGTCGGCGAGGCGCTCGGCGAGCAGGTCGAGGGGTACGAGATCCACCACGGCGTCGCCGACGTGCGGGGTGGTGAGCCGTTCCTCGACGGATGCCGGGTCGGCTCCGTGTGGGGCACCCACTGGCACGGCTCGCTGGAGAGCGACGGGTTCCGGCGGGCGTTCCTGCGGGAGGTCGCGGCGGCGGCGGGACGACGGTTCGTACCGGCCCCCGACACCTCGTTCGGCGCACTGCGCGAGGAGCAGCTCGACCGGCTCGGCGACCTGATCGAGGAACACGCGGACACGGACGCTCTGCTGCGGCTGATCGAGCAGGGCGCTCCGGAGGGGCTGCCGTTCGTGCCGCCGGGTGCGCCGTGAGCGGCCGCGCGGTCCAGGAATCCGTACGTACCGAAGGAGTGACCACCCGATGAGCACCCGGTATCCGTTCACCGCCGTCGTCGGCATGGACGATCTGCGGCTCGCGCTGCTGCTCAACGCCGTCAGCCCGGCCGTGGGCGGGGTGCTCGTGCGGGGCGAGAAGGGGACCGCCAAGTCCACCGCCGTCCGTGCGCTCGCCGAGCTGCTGCCGGAGGTCCCGGTGGTCGCGGGGTGCCGGTTCAGCTGTGACCCGGCCTCCCCCGACCCGGGCTGCCCGGACGGGCCGCACGACGACGCGCCCGGCACCGTCCGTCCCGCGCGGATGGTCGAGCTGCCCGTCGGCGCCTCCGAGGACCGGCTCGTCGGCGCGCTCGACATCGAGAAGGCGCTCGCCGAGGGCGTGAAGGCCTTCGAGCCGGGGCTCCTCGCCACCGCGCACCGGGGGATCCTGTACGTCGACGAGGTCAACCTGCTGAGCGACCACCTCATCGACCACCTGCTCGACGCCGCCGCCATGGGCGCCTCCCACGTCGAGCGCGAGGGCGTCTCCGTACGGCACGCCGCCCGCTTCCTGCTCGTCGGGACCATGAACCCCGAAGAGGGCGAGCTGCGGCCGCAGTTGCTCGACCGCTTCGGCCTCACCGTCGAGGTCGCCGCCTCCCGGGACCCCGAGCAGCGCGTCGAGGTCGTCCGGCGGCGGCTCGCCTTCGAGGACGACCCCGCCGCCTTCGCCGCCCGCTGGGCCGGCGAGGAGGCCGCGCTGCGCGAACGGATCGTCACCGCCCGGGCGTTGCTGCCGCAGGTGACCCTCGGGGACGCGGTGCTGCTCCAGATCGCCGCGACCTGCGCGGCGTTCGAGGTGGACGGCATGCGCGCCGACATCGTGATGGCCCGCACCGCGACCGCGCTCGCCGCCTGGGCCGGGCGGACCGAGGTGACCTCGGAGGACGTACGGCAGGCCGCACTCCTCGCCCTCCCCCACCGCCGGCGGCGCTCGCCGTTCGACGCGCCCGGCCTCGACGAGGACAAGCTCGACGAGACCCTGGAGCAGTTCAAGGGCGATGACGAGGATCCGGAGCCCGAGCCGGACGGGCCCGGTGACGGCGGCCCGGACGGTGGTGGCGGCGGGGGCGTTCCGCCGCAGAGTGACGGGCCCGAGGGGCCTGCGCCCGAGTCCGCCGAGGTCCCGGAGAGCGCGCCCGCGCCTGCCCCGCAGGGCGCCGGCGCCGGTGAACGCGCCGCCGTCAAGGCCGGCGAGCCCTTCCGTACGAAGGTGCTGAGCGTCCCCGGTCTCGGCGAGGGCGCGGCCGGGCGCCGCTCCCGGGCCCGCACCGAGCACGGCCGTACCACCGGATCCACCCGGCCCCGGGGCGCGCTGACCAAGCTGCACCTGGCCGCGACCGTGCAGGCCGCCGCCCCGCACCAGCGGGCGCGCGGCCGGTCCGGGCCCGGTCTGGTGGTCCGCCGGGACGATCTGCGGCAGGCGACCCGGGAGGGGCGCGAGGGGAATCTCGTGCTCTTCGCCGTGGACGCCTCCGGGTCGATGGCCGCCCGGCAGCGGATGAGCGCCGTGAAGGGCGCCGTGCTCTCGCTGCTGCTCGACGCCTACCAGCGGCGCGACAAGGTCGGCCTCGTCACCTTCCGGGGGCGGGACGCCGAGGTCGCGCTGCCGCCGACCTCGTCCGTGGACGCGGCCGCCGCCCGCCTGGAGAAGCTGCCGACCGGAGGCCGTACGCCGCTGTCCGCCGGGCTGCTCAAGGCCCATGACGTACTGCGGGTCGAACGGCTCCGTGACCCCTCGCGCCGCCCGCTGCTCGTCGTCGTGACCGACGGGCGGGCGACCGGCGGCGGCGCCGACCCGGTGGCGCTCGCGGCCCGCGCGGCGCGGCTGCACGCCGCCGACGGCACGGCGAGCGTGGTCGTGGACTGCGAGACCGGGCCGGTGCGGCTCGGGCTCGCGGGGAACCTGGCGCGCGAACTCGGCGGCACCGCCGTGACCTTGGACGAGCTGCGCGCCGACTCGATCGCCGGCCTCGTCAGAGACGTACAAGCAGACAACGCCACCAGGAGGGCCGCTTAATGCCGCAGGGACAGCCGACCGTCGTGCCCGACGACGGTCTCACCACCCGTCAGCGCCGCAACCGGGCACTGGTGATGGTGCACACCGGCGTCGGCAAGGGGAAGTCGACGGCCGCGTTCGGCATGGCGCTGCGCGCCTGGAACCAGGGCTGGCCGATCGGGGTGTTCCAGTTCGTCAAGTCCGCCAAGTGGAAGGTCGGCGAGGAGAACGCCCTCAAGGCGCTCGGCGAGACCGGCAAGGGCGGCACGGTCACCTGGAACAAGATGGGCGAGGGCTGGTCCTGGATCCAGCGCGAGGTCGCCGAGGGCGAGCAGTCCCACGAGGACAAGGCCCGCGAGGGCTGGGAGCAGGTCAAGCGGGACCTCGCCGAGGAGAAGTACAAGTTCTACGTCCTCGACGAGTTCGCCTACCTGCTGCACTGGGGCTGGATCGACGTCAAGGAGGTCGTCGAGGTGCTGCGCGACCGGCCCGGGCAGCAGCACGTCGTCATCACCGGCCGCAACGCGCCGCAGGAGCTCCTCGACTTCGCCGATCTCGTCACCGACATGTCCAAGGTCAAGCACCCGATGGACGCCGGTCAGAAGGGCCAGCGGGGCATCGAGTGGTAGCACGTCTCGTCATCGCCGCGCCGTCCTCCGGCGCGGGCAAGACCACGGTCGCGACCGGCCTGATGGCCGCGTTCGCCGGCCGTGGTCTGGCCGTCTCCCCGCACAAGGTCGGCCCCGACTACATCGACCCCGGCTACCACGCGCTCGCGACCGGCCGCCCGGGCCGCAACCTCGACGCGTACATGTGCGGTACGGGGCTGATCGCGCCGCTCTTCCTGCACGGGGCGCGCGGCTGCGACCTGGCCGTCGTCGAGGGGGTCATGGGCCTGTACGACGGGGCCGCCGACCAGGGCGAGCTGGCGTCCACCGCGCAGGTGGCGAAGCTGCTCAAGGCGCCGGTCGTCCTCGTCGTGGACGCGTCCTCGCAGTCGCGGTCGGTGGCGGCGCTCGTGCACGGGTTCGCGTCCTGGGATCCGGAGGTGCGGATCGGGGGCGTGATCCTCAACAAGGTCGCGTCGGACCGGCACGAGCATCTGCTGCGGGAGGCGCTCGGGGAGTCGGGGGTGCCGGTGCTCGGCGTCCTCCGGCGGGCGCCCGCCGTCGCGACGCCGTCCCGGCACCTCGGCCTGGTGCCGGTCGCCGAGCGGCAGGCCCAGGCGGTGGAGGCGGTGGCCGCGCAGGCGGAGCAGGTTCTCGCCGGGTGCGACATGGAGGCGCTGCTGGCGCTGGCCCGCAGCGCGCCTGAGCTGCACGCCTCGTTGTGGGCAGGCGTTCCGCAGGGCGGAACGGGTGGGCACAACCCGACCACCGGCCCGCAGACGGCCGACAAGCCTGGCCGTAAACCGATCATCGCCGTCGCCGGCGGGGCGGCGTTCACGTTCTCGTACGCCGAGCACACGGAGCTGCTCCAGGCCGCCGGCGCCGAGGTCGTCACCTTCGACCCGCTCCGGGACGAGGCCCTGCCCGAGGGGACGAGCGGGCTCGTCATCGGCGGCGGCTTCCCCGAGATGTACGGCGAGCAGCTGTCCGCCAACGAGCCGCTCCGGAAGGCCGTCGCCGAGCTCGCCGCGTCCGGCGCGCCCGTCGCCGCCGAGTGCGCCGGGCTGCTCTACCTCGCGCGGTCGCTCGACGGCCACCCGATGTGCGGGGTGCTCGACGCCGACGCGCGCATGTCGGAGCGGCTCACGCTCGGCTACCGGGACGCCGTCGCCGTGAGCGACAGCGTCCTCGCTCCGGCCGGGGCACGGCTGCGGGGACACGAGTTCCACCGCACCGTCATCGAGCCGGGTGCCGGGCCGCTGGCGGCCTGGGGCCTGCGGCAGCCGGAGCGGCGGGTGGAGGGCTTCGTGCAGGGCGGGGTGCACGCCAGCTATGTGCACACCCACTGGGCGGGGTCCCCCGAGGTCGCCGCGCGGTTCGTGGAGCACTGCGCGTGAGCTCAGCCGCCGGAGACGCCCACCACGAGCCAGATGAAGGCCACGCCCGCCACCGTGCACAGCAGGGTGGAGCGGGCGGGGTGTTCGTGGTGGGCCTCCGGCAGGATCTCGGCGGCGGCGAGGTAGAGCAGGGCGCCGCCGAAGAAGCCGAGATAGCAGCCGAGCAGTTCCTCCGGAAGGGTGAACAGGGTGGCGAGTCCGGCGCCGACGAGCGGGGCGACGGCGTCCGCGACGAGCATCGCGAGGGCCTTGCGGCGGGCGTTCCCGTAGAGGCTCGTGATCGTGTACGTGTTGAAGCCGTCGGCGAAGTCGTGGGTGATGACGGCGAGGGCGACGGTGGCGCCCATGCCGCCGCTGACCTGGAAGGCCGCGCCGAGCGCGATGCCGTCCATGAGGCTGTGGAGGACCATCGCGGCCGCCGCCGTCAGGCCGACCTGGGGAATCCTTTCGTCGGCGCCGACGCCGTGCGCCGCCCGGCGGACGGCGAGGAGCCGCTCGACGACGTGGGCGAAGAGGAAGCCGCCGACGAACAGCAGCAGGGCCTCCGGGACGCCGAAGACCTTCCTCCCCGCGGCCTCCAGGGCCTCCGGCAGGAGGTCGAGTCCGACGACGCCGAGCATCAGTCCGCCGGCGAGGCCGAGGACGAGGTGGCGGCGGTCGGTGACGCGTCCGGCGACCCAGCCGCCGAAGAGCGTCATGAGGAACGCGCCGAGCGCGACGACTACAGCCATGGGCCTTTGCTATCCGATGGCCCGGCGACCGCGCACCTCGGCGTCGGGGCCCGGTCGGGCACGCCGGTGGGCGAGATCCTCGCGCTCGTCGACGCGGTCCTGCGGGAGGCGGGCCTGACGCGCGCGGAGGTCGGGTCGCTGGCCACGCTCGACGCGCGGGCGGCGGAGCCGGGGATCGTGGCGGCCGCGGCGGCGCTCGGGGTGCCGGTGCGCGGGTTCACGGCCGGGGAGCTGGCGGCCGTACCCGTACCGCATCCCTCGGAGCTGCCGCTGGCCGCGACGGGCACGGCGTCCGTGGCGGAGGCGGCGGCGCTGCTTGCGGCGGGGGCGGACGGGCGCGCGTGGCCGGTGGGGGCGGCGGGACTGGTGGGGCTGGAGAGGCCTGAGGGGCCGGCGGGATCAGAGGGGTCTGAGGGGCCTGAGGGGTCTGAGGGGCCGGCGGGGCCGCCCGCCGGGCGGGGCGGGGGCGTCCTGTCCACGGGCCCGGAAGGCGTCGTTCTTCTCGTCCCGAAGCGGAAATCACAGCGCGCGACCTGTGCAATCGCCGCATTTGCACCGTTTCGTTCGAACCAAGTGACGTCCGTCGCACGGTTGTTGCCCTTGACTCACGGGTACATCGCTGGCGAGCCTGGCTCACCCCCCACCATCCCCACCCCCCACACGACGGCGGCCATGGACACGCACACGGATACCGACGCCCACGACCTGCGCCACCACGGTGACGCCGAGGTCCGGGACGAGAAACTCATCGATCTGGCGGTCAACGTCCGGACGAACACCCCGCCGGACTGGCTGAGAGAGCGCATCGCGGACTCGCTGACGGGTCTCGCGGCCTATCCGGACGGCCGGGCCGCGCGGGCGGCGGTCGCCGAGCGGCACGACCTGCCGTCGAACCGGGTGCTGCTGACGGCCGGCGCGGCGGAGGCGTTCGTGCTGCTCGCGCGGGCGCTGCCGGTGCGGCGGCCGGTGGTGGTGCACCCCCAGTTCACCGAGCCGGAGGCGGCGCTTCGGGACGCCGGGCACGAGGTGGGCCGGGTGCTGCTGCGCGAGGAGGACGGTTTCCGGCTCGATCCGGCGATGGTTCCGGAGGACGCGGACCTGGTGGTGATCGGGAACCCGACGAATCCCACCTCCGTGCTGCATCCGGCCGCCTCGATCGCCGCGCTCGCCCGTCCGGGGCGGGTCCTGGTGGTGGACGAGGCGTTCATGGACGCGGTGCCGGGCGAGCGGGAGTCGCTGGCCGGGCGGACCGACGTGCCGGGGCTCGTGGTGCTGCGGAGCCTCACCAAGACCTGGGGGCTCGCCGGGCTGCGGATCGGGTACGTGCTCGCCGAGCCGGAGACGATCGCGGCCCTGGAGCGGACGCAGCCGCTGTGGCCGGTGTCGACGCCCGCCCTGGTGGCGGCGGAGGCCTGCATGTCGCGGGCGGCGCTCGCGGAGGCGGAGCACGCGGCGCACCGGATCGGCGTGGAGCGGGCCCATCTGCTCGCCGGGCTCGCGGAGTTCGACGAGGTGCGGACGGTGGCGGGGGCCGAGGGCCCCTTCGTACTGCTGCGGATCGACGGGGCGGACGCGGTACGGGAGCGGCTGCGGTCGCTGGGGTTCGCGGCCCGCCGGGGCGACACGTTTCCGGGCCTCGGCCGGAACTGGCTGCGGCTCGCGGTCCGGGACCGGGTGACGACGAACCGTTTCCTGCAGGCGCTGGACCAGGCGCTGCTGATCGGCGGCTGACACCCGGGGCGTACGCGGAAGGGCCCGGGGAGGGCGGTGTCGTCACCGCCGCCCTCCCCGGGCCCTTGTTCCCCCTCCTGGCGCCCCCCGGCGCTTCCCCCTCGGGCCGTCAGCCGCGGTTGCGGGCGCGCGAGCGGGTCACGGCGAGGGCGCCGCCGCCGGCGACGAGGAGGGCGAGCGCCCCGCCCGCGATGTACGGGGTGGTGGAGCTGGAGCCGGTCTCGGCGAGGTTCTCGGTGGGCGTGGTGCCGCCGTTGTTCGTCTTGATGCCGCCGGCGTCGCTCGGCTTGACCGAGGGCTGCTGCGTGGGCTGCCCGGTCGGCTGGTGCGTGGGCTGCCCGGTCGGCTTCTCGGTGGGCTTCTCCGTGGGCTTCTCGGTCGGGGCCGCGCCCTTGGGCGTCTCGCAGGTGGCCTCGGCGAGGGTCACCGTGCCGTTGACCTCGGCGACGCCGAGCTTCAGCGGGTTGACCTCCACCTTGAGTTCGAGGGCCGTGGCCGCGGCGGTGCGGGAGGTCGTGGACGTACGGGAGAGGTCCAGGGTGACCTGTCCGACGCCCGGCACGCTCACCCGGGTCCGGCCGGCCGCGGACAGGGTGGTCTTCTTGCCGAACACGGTGACGTGGCCGAGGACGTTGGACTGGGCGACCGGCTTCTTCCCCACCTCGCACAGCGCCTTGGACGTGACCTTCTCGACTTCGATGAGCGAGAGCAGCGGGATGCCGGGGACGTGGACCCGGGCCTTGACGAGGTTGACGTACCCCTCGGCCTTCTTCTCGTCCACGGTCGCGTCCGCGGTGGCGACGTCGGCCTTGAGGAGGTCGATCGGCTCCCCGCCCTCGGCCCCCTGCACCTTCACGGAGAGCGCGGTCTCGTTCTCGCTCTCGGGCGCCTTGACCTCGTTGAGGGAGGCCCGCACCGGCACGTTCACGGTCTTGCCGAGGAGGGAGACGTCAAGGCCGGCCCGCAGCACGGCGGCGGTGGCGCGCCCTTCGCCGCCCGTGGCGTGCGCCGCGGGGGCCGCGAGGAGCACGGGTCCGACGGCCAGGGCGGCGACGGTCGCGGCGGCGGCGGTGCGACGTACGGGCATGCGGAAGGTGTTGCTGTTCAAAATGGTGGAACCCCCACAGGAGACATGGCGTCGCCGGCCGCTCACCACGGGGACGGTGGGTCGGCACGGCCTCGGCGACTTGAGACACCGGAATCTTTACGCACGGAGAGTGAACCGGCAGTCGCCTGACGTGAGTTCACTCCAAAGGGGGGTTTCCGTGTTCATTTTCGATTTTTCTCCATACAACCATTCCCTGTTGTCCCGCGTGTTTCGTACGGGGTGGTGCGCGCGGGATGGGTGAGAACGAGCCGGGTCGGGCCCGGGTCACGGATCGTCAACCCGGCGACGGTGGCGGATCCCGGACTCCTGTAGCCTAATTTAGGCCAGCCTAACCTAACCCGAGAAGGGCTCCGTGAGCATCGAGGTCTACCGGGACGCCTGGGGCGTCCCCCATCTACGGGCCGCGGACCCGGACGGACTCGCCTTCGCCCAGGGGCGGGTCACCGCCCGCGACCGCGCCTGGCAGCTGGAGGTCGAGCGGCACCGGGCGCAGGGCACCACCGCCGCCTTCCTCGGCGCCGCCGAGCTCGGCTGGGACGCCTTCGTCCGGCGGGCCCGGCTCGCCGACACCGCCCGCCGCTGCTTCGCACGGCTCGAAGAGACCGACGCGCCGACGGCCGCGTGGGTACGCGCGTACGTGGACGGGGTCAACGACGGTCTCGCCGAAGGCGCCGACCGCGCACCCGAGTTCGCGCGGACCGGCCTCGCGCCCGGCCGGTGGGAGCCGTGGACGCCGCTCGCCGTCTGGCTCTCGACCCACATCCTCTTCGCCGGCTTCCCCACCAAGCTGTGGCGGGACGAGGTCGCCCGGCGGCTCGGCGAGGAGTGGACGGAACTCTTCGCGACGGACGGCCCGGGAACCGCCGGCTCCAACGGCTGGGTGGTCTCCGGCGAACGGACCGCGAGCGGGGCGGCCCTGGTGGCCGGCGACCCGCACCGGTTCGTCGAGGCGCCGGGCGTCTACCAGCAGATCCGGCTCGCCTGCCCCGCGTACGACGTGGTGGGCCTGGCCGTGCCCGGCGTCCCCGGACTCGCCCACTTCGGCCACACCGGGCCGGTGGCCTGGGCGATCACCAACGCGATGGCGGACTACCAGGACCTGTACCGGGAACGACTGCGCCGGCTCCCCGACGGGAGCGTGGAGGCCCTCGGCCCGGACGGCTGGGCCCCGGCGGCCGTACACCGGGAGACGATCGAGGTCGCGGGCGCGGAGCCGGTGGTGATCGAGGCGATCGAGACGGCCCGGGGGCCGGTGGTCGTCGACACGGACGGTGGCGCGGCCGACGGCTGGGAGGCCCTCGCCCTGCGGTACCCGCCCCGGGTCACCGGGGAGCTCGGCTTCGGGGTGCTGCCCGCGCTGCTCCGCGCCCGGACCGTCGCCGACGTGGACGCCGCCCTCGACTGCTGGGTCGAGCCGGTGAACGTCGTCCAGGCCGCCGACACCCGGGGCGGCCTCCTGCACCGGGTCGCCGGCCACGTGCCCGTACGGAACCGGACCAACTCCCTGCGCGTCGTGCCCGCTTGGGACCCGGCGCACGCCTGGGCCGACGCGCCCGCGCCGCTGCCCCGCGCCGAGGTCCGCGGGCACGCCGTGATGGCCAACGCCCGGGGCCTGGCCGCGCCCCTGGGCGTCGAGTTCGCCCCGCCGCACCGGGCGGACCGGATCGAGGAGCTGCTCGGCGCCTCGGCGGCCTGGACCCCGGAGACGACGGCCGCGGTCCACGCGGACACCGACAACCCCTCGGCGGCCCGCCTCCTGGAGGCGGTACGACGCGCGGGCGAGGGCCTCTCCCCCGCCGGCTCCGACGTCCGGGAACGGCTGCTCGCCTGGGACCGGCGGATGGACGCGCAGAGCACCGACGCCGGTCTCTACGCGGCCGTGCGCGGGGCCGTCGTACGCCGCCTCGCCGCGCACGAGGCCTTCGCGGCGCTGCGCGAACCCGCCCCGTACCCCGAGCTGTTCCGGCCCTGGCTGCTCCTCGGGCCGCGCGTCGCGTACGCCCTGGAGACGCTGCTCGTGGCCGGGCCCGTGCCCGCCGGGGACGTCGACCGGATCGTGCGCGAGGCGCTCGACGAGGTCGGCGCCGGCGAGCCGCCCGCCGCCTGGGGCGTGACGCACCGGCTGGCGCCCTGGCAGGCGCTGCCCGATCCCGACGACGGGCAGTGGCCGGGGCTCGGCGGGGACCACGACTGCGTGCTGTCCACGTCCAGCGTGCCCGGGTGGACCGACCGCAGCGCCCGCGCCTCCGCCGCCCGGTACGTCTGGGACCTCGCCGACCGGGAACGGAGCCGCTGGATCGTGCCGTTCGGCGCGTCCGGCGTCCCCGGCGACCCGCACCACCGCGACCAACTCCCCCTGTGGCTGCGGGGCGAACTCGCCCCCGTCACCACCGACTGGCAGAAGCTCACGAAGGAGCAGGGATGACCACCGCCGTACACGTCCAGACCGTCGAGGGCTTCGGAACCGTCACGGTCCGCCCGGTCGACCCCGACGGCGACGCCCCGCTCCTGCACGGCTGGGTCAACGAGGAGCGGGCCCGCTTCTGGGGCATGGCCGGGACCACCGTCGAACAGGTACGGGAGATCTACGCGCACCTCGACTCGCTGACCACGCACCACGGTTACCTGGTCGGCCGGGACGGGGAGCCGGTCGCCCTCTTCCAGACGTACGACCCCGGGGCCGACCGGGTGAGCGAGTGCTACGAGGTGCGGCCGGGCGACATCGGCGTACACCTGCTCGTCGCGCCGGGCCTCGCCCCCGAGCCGGGCTTCACCGGCCGGCTGCTCGTCGCGCTCGTCGACTTCTCGCTGAAGGACCGCACCCGGATCGTGATCGAGCCCGACGCCGCCAACGAGAAGGCGATCGCCCGCATGGTGCGGGCCGGTTTCGAGCTGGGCCCTGAGGTCGTGCTCCCCGAGGTGGACCTGCCGGAGGTCTTCATCCCGGAGAAGCGGGCCCGGTTGGCGTTCCTGAGCCGCTGACGGGCCGGGGCTGGGCTCGGCCCGGCCCGGCCGGCCGACCGGCCGGGGGCCCGCCCCTCGGCCCGGTCACCCGGCCCCCGACCGGTGGGGGCGCTCAGCCCACGACCCTGCCGTTGACGACGATCCGGCGCGGTGCCGCGAGGACGCGGACGTCCGCGCGCGGGTCCTCGCCGTAGACGACGAGGTCGGCCGGGGCGCCCTCCTCCAGGGAGGGGCGGCCCAGCCAGGCCCTGGCCCCCCAGGCGGTGGCCGCGAGCGCGTCGATCGGCGGGATCCCGGCCTTCGTCAGCTCCTCGACCTCCTCGGCGACCAGGCCGTGGGCGAGGGAGCCGCCCGCATCGGTGCCGACGAAGACGGGCACGCCCGCGTCGAAGGCGGCGCGGACGGTGTCGTACCGGCGCTCGTGGAGCCGGCGCATATGGGCCGACCAGCGGGGGAACTTCTCCTGCCCGCCGTCGGCGAGGTGCGGGAAGGTCGCGATGTTGACGAGGGTCGGGACGATGGCGACGCCCCGCTCCGCGAAGAGCGGGATCGTCTCCTCGGTGAGCCCGGTGGCGTGCTCGATGCAGTCGATGCCGGCCTCGACGAGGTCCCGGAGCGAGTCCTCGGCGAAGCAGTGGGCGGTGACCCGGGCGCCGAGCCGGTGCGCCTCCGCGATGGCCGCCTCGACCTCGGCGCGCGGCCAGCAGGCCGTGAGGTCGCCCGCCTCCCGGTCGATCCAGTCGCCGACGAGCTTGACCCAGCCGTCGCCGCGGCGGGCCTCGCGGCCGACGTACGCCACGAGGTCGGCGGGCTCGATCTCGTGGGCGTAGTTACGGATGTAACGGCGGGTGCGGGCGATGTGCCGGCCCGCCCGGATGACCTTCGGGAGGTCCTCGCGCTCGTCGATCCAGCGGGTGTCGGAGGGCGAGCCCGCGTCCCGGATGAGGAGCGTCCCGGCGTCCCGGTCGGTGAGGGCCTGCTTCTCGCTGGTGGCCTCGTCGACGGGGCCGTGCCGGTCGAGTCCCACGTGGCAGTGGGCGTCGACGAGGCCGGGGAGCACCCAGCCCTCCACGGTCACGGCCTCGGCGGCGGGCCGCTCGAAGGTGATCCGGCCGTCGACGCACCACAGTTCGTCGCGTACGTCCTCCGGGCCGACGAGCACCCGCCCCTTCACGTGCAGCACCTCGTGATCGCTCATACCCGCACTCTACGAGCCGTGTCGAGCGGGCGGGTCACGGGCGCCAGTCGGCCTCCAGGTCGTGCGAGGCGGTCTTGGTGAGCTGCTTCAGGCCGGTGCCGTCGGCCCGTACCAGGAAGAGGTGCTCGGGGTCGGCGTCGTCGGTGCCGCCCCGGGTGAAGACCAGGCGCCTGCCGTCCGGCGACCAGGAGGGGAACTTGTCGTTGGCCTGGCCCGAGGTGATCTGGCGCACCCCCGAGCCGTCGGGGCGGATGTCGTAGAGGTGGGTGAAGCCGGTGGAGTCGAGCCGGCTGAAGACGATCCGGTTGCCGCGCGACCAGTCGGGCGTCCAGTCCTGGGAGAAGGCGAGGGTGATCGGCGTCTGGGTCAGGGTGGACAGCTCGATCCGCAGCAGCCTGCTGTTCCCGGAGGTGGTGTCCGCGCGGCTGAACGCCAGGTTCTTGCCGTCCGGGGACCACGTGGGGTGGAACTCGTCCTCCGGGGTGGTGGTGAGCCGGGTGGCGGGGGTGCCGTCGACGTCGGCCACGTAGATCTCGCGCTGGGAGTCGACCGGCCGGGAGTAGGCGATCCGCGTGCCGTCCGGGGACCAGGCGGGGTCGGAGGCGTCCTTGGTGCCGGGCACGAGCTTCAGGTCGCCACCTGAGGCGTTCATCGTCCAGATGCCGTCGATCGTGCCGTCGAGGCTGTAGCGCAGGAACGCCACCCGCGTGCCGTCCGGGGACCAGCTGGGCATCACGTCGCTGACGTCGGGGGTGTGGGTGAGCCGGACGGGCGTGCCGCCGAGCGGGGAGATCCCGTACAGGTCCTCGATGGGCTCCGCCGCGTCGTAGCGGGCGAAGACGATCGTGCGGCCTATGGTCGACCACGCCGAGACGGCCGCGACCTCCGCGTCGACGGCCCCGGACGCCCCCGATGTCCCGGACACCCCCGACGTCCCGGACGTCACCGCCGTCACCGCCGTCACCGCCGTCCCCGCGGCTCCCGCCGCTCCCGCGGCGCAGAGGGTCAGCGGCGCGGTGACGGCGAGCGCCGCGGCGGCCACCGCCGCCCGGCGCAGCAGCGCTCTGTCGTGCACGCCGGTTCTCCCGCTTCCGGTGCTTCTGACCATGGTGTCCACCCCATTCCTCCCGGCGGGCTCCTGCGGCACCGCTCCGGCCCGCAACATCCCACCGACAGGGCCCCGTAGGGAAGCGTCCGGGGCCGACGGTACGAGCCCTGTGACACGCTCCGAACGCCGTCGTGACGGCGCGTCGCCTCCCCGCCGGGCGGAGCGCTTACGCTGGCACGAGCTCCATCCCGATGTATGCGACACGCATACGACACGCGTGCGACACCGAAGAAGGAACCTCCGTGACCGTGACACATCCGCTGCTGGACCTGGCCCCGCTGACCGCCGCGCACTTCGCGTCGATCGAGCGCCGGGTCGCCGCCCTGCTCTCCACGGAGCAGGACGTGGTGATCACCCAGGGCGAGGCGCTGCTGCCCCTGGAGGGGTGCATCCGCAGCGGCGCGCGGGCCGGTTCGACCGCGCTGAACGTCGTCACCGGTCCGTACGGGCAGACCTTCGGGAACTGGCTGCGGGACTGCGGGGCGACCGTGGTCGACCTGGAGGTGCCCTTCCACACGGCGGTGTCGGCCGAGCAGGTGGAGCGGGCGCTCGCCGAGCACCCGGAGATCGACTTCGTGTCGCTCGTGCACGCGGAGGCGGCGACCGGCAACACCAACCCGGTGGCGGAGATCGGCGAGGTCGTGCGGGCGCACGGCGCGCTGTTCTACCTGGACGCGGTGGCGTCGATCGGCGCCGAGCCGGTGCTGCCGGACGCCTGGGGCGTGGACATGTGCATCATCGGCGCGCAGAAGGCCATGGGCGGCCCCGCGGGCGTGTCGGCGGTGTCGGTGAGCGCGCGGGCCTGGGAGCGGTTCGCCGCCAACCCGGCCGCGCCGCGCCGCTCGTACCTCTCCCTCCTCGACTGGAAGGAGCGCTGGATCGACGGCGGCCGGAAGGCTCTGCTGCACGCTCCGGCGCAGCTGGAGATGCTGGCCCTCGAAGCCTGTGTGGAGCGGATCGAGGCCGAGGGCCTGGACGCGCTGATGGCCCGGCACGCCTCGGCGGCGGCCGCGACCCGCGCGGGCGCGCTGGCCCTGGGCGGCGGTCTGGAGCCGTACGTGTACGAGGCGAAGGACGCGGCGCCGGTGGCGACGACGCTCCGCGTGCCGGCGGGTCTCGACGCCTCGGAGCTGGTGGCGAAGGCCCTCGCGGCCGATCCGTCGCTGCCGCTGATCGCGGGCGGCGGGGCGCTTGCCAAGGAGATGATCCGGGTCAACCACTACGGGGTGGACGCGACGCCGGGTGCCGTGCAGTCCTCGCTCGCGGCCCTGGGCGCGGCGCTCGGCGAGTCGGGCCGTGCGGTGGACCTGGAGGGCGCGCGCCGGGCGGTCACGGAGG
This sequence comes from Streptomyces vietnamensis, assembly GCF_000830005.1. Lineage (NCBI taxonomy): Bacteria > Bacillati > Actinomycetota > Actinomycetes > Kitasatosporales > Streptomycetaceae > Streptomyces > Streptomyces vietnamensis. Next base: position 2,042,870 of record NZ_CP010407.1, read on the forward strand.
CCTGGTAGCCGTGCGTACGGGGAAGGGGCGGGGGTCGGACCCCCGCCCCTTTCGCGTGCCCGGGGTTCAGAGCGCGGGGTAGTCGATGTAGCCCTCGGGGCCGCCGGCGTACATGGTGGCGGGGTTCGGGGAGGCGTAGGGGCCGTCGGTCTTCAGGCGGGCGGGCAGGTCGGGGTTGGCGATGAAGAGCCTGCCGTACGCGACGAGGTCGGTGGTGCCGTCCTCGATCAGGGCGAGGGACTCGGCGCCGGTCGGGTCGGCGCCGGTGGCCGGGTTGAGGATGAAGGTGCCGGCGAACCGCTTGCGCAGGTCGAGGACGAGCGGGCGGCGCTCGGGGCCGGTCTCCAGGACGTGGAGGTAGGCGATGCCGACGGGCTCGATCGCGGTGACGAGCCGGGTGTAGAGCTCGTCGGTGTCGGTCTCGCTGATGTCGTTGAGGGTGTTGGCCGGGGAGATGCGCAGGCCGGTGCGCTCGGGGCCGATCTCGGCGGCGACGGCCTTGACGACCTCGACGGCGAAGCGGATGCGGTTCTCGACCGGGCCGCCCCACTCGTCGGTGCGGTGGTTGGAGCCGGAGGCGAGGAACTGCTGGATCAGGTAGCCGTTGGCGCCGTGGATCTCGACGCCGTCGAAGCCGGCCTCGACGGCGTTGCGGGCGGCGGAGGCGAAGCCGGCGATCGCCTCGTGCACCTGGTCGCCGGTGAGCTCGCGCGGGGCGACGTAGTCCTTGGGGCCCTCGTGCGTGTAGACCTGGCCGGCGGCGGCGATCGGCGAGGGGCCGACGGGGTGGAGGTCGCCGTCGAGGATGTCGGGGTGGCCGATCCGGCCGGAGTGCATGAGCTGGGCGAAGATCCGGCCGCCGCGCTCGTGGACGGCGGTGGTGACCTCGCGCCAGGCGGCGATCTGCTCGCGGCTGTGGAGGCCGGGGGTGTTGGGGTAGCCCTGGCCCTCGGGGACGGGCTGGATGCCTTCGGTGATGATCAGGCCGGCGGAGGCGCGCTGGGCGTAGTACTCGGCGACGATCGCCGACGGGGTGCCGTCCTCGCCGTTGGCGCGGCTGCGGGTCATGGGGGCCATCGCGATGCGGTTGGCGAGGCGGGTTCCGGCGAGGTCGATCGGGTCGAATGCAGTGGTCACGGCTGTCCCTCACATGGAATATGTGGTCGGCCAACTAATTGGGCCGATGCCACTGTAACCCATTTCATTGGCCGACCAAGGTAATCTTGTGGGGAGAGCCGTCCCGAGGAGCCCGCATGTCAGGAACCGACCCCGTCTGTACCGCCCCGTCCGCGGGGCCGCAGCCCTCCGGCGCCTGCGCCGGGACCGTCAGCCACACCCTCGCGTGGGTCGCGCGGCTCCACCGGATCGCCATGGGGCGGCGGCTGCGGGACCTCGGCCTCTACCCGGGCCAGGAGCTGATGATGATGCGCCTGTGGGACTGCGGGGCGGTCCGCCAGTCGGAGCTCATCCACTCGCTCGGCCTGGACCCCTCCACGGTGACGAAGATGCTCCAGCGCATGGAGCAGTGCGGATACGTCCGCCGCAGCCCGGACCCGGCCGACCGGCGCGCGGTCCTGGTCGAGGCGACGGAGCAGGGCCTCGCCCTGCGCGCCGGGGTCGAGGGCGCCTGGGCGGACCTGGAGGAGAGCACCCTGGCCGGGCTCGCCCCGGCCGAACGGACGGAGCTCGCCCGGCTGCTCGGCCTCGTCGGCGAGAACCTGACGAAGGAGACGGACGAGGAGGGCGGCTGCACGTCGGGGGCGGGGGCGGTCTGCTGAAGGCCTGCCTGTCCGGGGCGGGGGCGGTCTGCTGAAAGCCTGCCCGTCCGGGGCCGGGGGCGGTCTGCTGGACGCCCCCCACCCCGGACCGGGCGCGTCATCAGGCCTGCGGGACCTCGCAGGCGCCGTCCGGGCCGCAGACCTCCGCGTCGGTGCCGACCGGCTGGAGGACGCGGCCCTGCCAGGCCTGCTCCAGGGCCTGGGTGAAGACCTCGGCGGGCTGGCCGCCGGAGACGCCGTAGCGGCGGTCGAGGACGAAGAACGGCACGCCGTTGGCGCCGAGTTCGGCGGCCTCGCGCTCGTCCTCCCGTACGGCCTCGGCGTAGGCGGTCTCGTCGGCGAGGACGGCCCGGACCTCGGCCTCGTCGAGACCGGCCTCCACGCCGAGCGCCACCAGGGTCTCGGCGTCGAAGACGGAGCGCTCCTCGGCGAAGTTGGCCCGGTAGGCCAGGTCCAGGAGCTCGCTCTGGCGGCCGCGCTCCTTGGCGAGGTGAAGCAGCCGGTGGATGTCGAAGGTGTTGCCGTGGTCGCGGCCGTCGGTGAGGTACGCGAGGCCCTCGGAGTGCGCGTTCGACGCGACGTGCGCCTCCATGGCGCGGGCCTCGTCGAGGGTGCGGCCGTACTTCTTCGCCAGCATCTCCAGGACCGGACCGGTGTCGCCCTTGGCGCGGTGCGGGTCGAGCTCGAAGGAGCGGTGCACGACCTCGACGTCGTCGCGGTGGGCGAAGGCCGCGAGCCCCTTCTCGAAGCGGGCCTTGCCGATGTAGCACCAGGGGCAGGCGATGTCGCTCCAGATCTCGACGCGCATGTGACTTCTCTCCGAGGGGTTGCCGGTGGGGTGTACGGGGGTGTGTACGCCGTGGGGAACGCGCGCGTCGGTCCGGTTCATTCCGTTTCCGGCCCCGGTGTGAGCCGGAGCACCCCGCCGTCAGGCCGTGCCCGCGCCCGTCAGGCGGTTGAAGGAGGCCCGGTAGGCGCTCGGGGTGAGGCCGGTGCGGCGCAGCAGGTGCTGACGGAGGGAGTCCGCCGTGCCGAGGCCGCTCGCGCGGGCCAGCTGGTCCATGGGGAGGGAGGTGGTCTCCAGGAGTTCCTTCGCCCGCTCGACGCGCTGGTGGAGCAGCCATTGGAGCGGGCTGACGCCGGTCTCGGCGTGGAAGCGGCGGGAGAGGGTGCGGACGGACACCCCGGCGTGCCGGGCGAGGTCGGTGAGGCCGAGGGGTTCGTCGAGGTGCTCCATCGCCCACGCGCGCGTGTCGGCGAAGGAGACCCCTCGCTCGGGCGGCAGCGGGGTCTGGGTGAACTGGGTCTGGCCGCCGGGCCGGACGGGCGCGACGAGCGCGAGCCGGGCGACGGCGTTGGCGACGGCGGCGCCGTGGTCGGTGCGGATGACGTGCAGGCAGAGGTCGATGCCCGCCGCGTATCCGGAGGAGGTGAGCACGGGACCGTCCTGGACGAAGAGGACGTCGTCCTGGAGGTCGACGGCCGGGTGCCGGGCGGCGAGCAGCGGCCGGTACGCCCAGTACGTCGTCGCCGCCCGGCCGTCGAGCAGTCCGGCCTCGGCGAGCGCGAAGGCGCCGGTGCAGATGGAGGCGATCCGCTTGCCCCCGTCGGCGGAGGCGCGCAGGACGTCGAGGACGCGCGGATCGGGATCCTCGTACGCGCCGCTGCCGGCCAGGATCACGGTGTCGGCCCCCTCGACGGCTTCGAGTCCGTGCGGGACGATCAAGTCGAGGCCGCCGGTGGTGGTGACGGGCCCGGGGTCGGGGGCGCAGATGACCGTCTCGTACCCGGGTCGGCCGTCGATCTCGACCTTGCCGAAGAGCATCTCCGGGATGGCCAGGTTGAACATCGAGACGGGCGGGGCGGCGATCACGGCGACGCGCCGCACCCGGGAGGCGGGGGACGCTCCGGACGCGCCGGGCGAGGACGGCTTCGACGGCATGGCCAGAACCTCCGGTCGTATGGCATTCGAGCCACTACTGTACGGGCCTTCGGCTGACGAAGCTGGGCGCATGTCCTCAACAGCCCTCTCCAAGGCCCCCGTTGTCCGTCGCGAATCCCCCGGCTCCTCCCCCGGCCCCGCCCTCGCCGCCGCCATGCTCGGCTTCGCCCTCATCACCCTCGACACCTCCGTCGTGAACGTCGCCCTGCCCGCGATCGGCGCCGACCTGCGGGCCGGGATGACGGGCCTGCAGTGGGTGGTCGACTCGTACACGCTCGCCTTCGCCGCGCTGCTGCTCTCCAGCGGAGCCCTCGCCGACCGGGTCGGGGCGAGCCGGGCGTACGGGGCGGGGGTCGTCGTCTTCGCCCTCGCCTCGGCCGCCTGCGGGCTGGCCCCCGGCCTCCCCGGACTCCTGGCGGCCCGGACGGTGCAGGGCGCGGCGGCGGCCGTGATGCTGCCGGCCTCCCTCGCCCTCGTACGGGAGGCGTACGGCGATCCGGCGCGGCGGGCCCGTGCGGTGTCGCTGTGGGCGGCGGGCGGCACGGTCGCGGTGGCGCTCGGCCCGGTCGCGGGCGGGGCGCTGACCACGGCCTGGAGCTGGCGCGGGATCTTCTTCATCAACCTGCCCCTCGGGCTCCTCGCGCTCGTCCTGCTGACCCGGGTCGCCCGCTCGGAGCGCCGGCCGGCCCCGCTGGACCTGCCGGGGCAGCTGACGGCGATGACGGCGCTCGGGGCGCTGACCTTCGCCGCGATCGAGGGCGGCACGGAGGCCTGGTGGGCGCTGGGGGTCGCGGTGGTCTCCTTCGCCGCGTTCCTGCTGATCGAGGCGCGGCGGCGGCATCCGATGGTCCCGCTCGGGCTGTTCCGTAACACGACGGTCGCGGTGGCGGTGGCGGCCGGTTCGGCGAACAGCGTGGCCTTCTACGGCATGGTCTTCGTGTTCGGCCTCTTCTTCCAGCAGGTCCTCGGGCTCTCGGCGCTCGGCGCGGGGCTGATGTTCCTGCCGATGACGGGGCTGCTCGCCGGGGTGAACGTCCTGTCGGCGAGGGTGGCCGGGCGGTACGGGGCGCGGCTGCCGATCGTCGTGGGCCAGACGGTCGCGGTGGCCGGGCTCCTCGGCCTGCTCACCGTGGACGCGGACTCCTCGCGGGTGGCCCAGGCCCTGCTCCTCGTGCCGCTCGCGCTGGGCGCCGGGTTCTCCCTGCCGCCGCTGATCGCGGCGATGATGGAGGCGGTCCCGGCGGAGCGGGCGGGCACGGCGGCGGGCCTCCTGAACGCGATCCGGCAGACGGCGGGCGCGCTCGCCATCGCGGTCTTCGGCTCGCTCGCGGCCCAGGACATGGCGAGCGCCCTGCGCACGAGCCTCCTGATCAGCGCCGGGCTGCTGGCCGTGACGACCCTGGTCTCGCTGCGGCTGCCGCGCCGCCGGACCCGCTAGGCGCCCTTGCGGTACTGGCCGGGTCCCACCCCGTAACGAGTCGCTAAGCGCCCTTCCGGTACTGGCCCGGCGCCACCCCGTACTCCCGCTTGAAGGCCTTGGCGAAGGCGAACTCCGAGGAGTACCCGGAGCGTTCGGCGACCGCGCGGAGGGGGAGGTCGTCGGAGCGGAGGAGGCGGCCGGCCGTGGTCATGCGCCACCAGGTGAGGTACGCGAGGGGCGGCCGTCCCACGAGGGCGGTGAAGCGGCGGGCGAAGGCGGCGCGGGAGAGGCCGCCGAGCGCGCCGAGCTCCTCGACCGTCCACGCCCTGGCGGGGTCGCCGTGCAGGGCGCGCAGGGCGCCCGCGACGGCCGGGTCGCTGAGCGCGGCCGACCAGCCGGTGGAGCGGTCGCCGCGTTCGGCGAGCCACCAGGTGCGCAGCAGGTACAGGAGCAGGGTGTCGAGGAGGGCGGGGACGATCGCGTCGGAGCCCGGCTGGGGCTCGGCGAGTTCGGCGCCGAGCAGGTCGACGGCGGCGCGCAGCCGGGGGTGGGAGCCGACGCGTGCCGGGAGGTGCACGTACGGGGGCAGGTCGGTGAGCAGGGGGTGGGCGCGGGCCCGGCTGAGCTGGTAGGCGCCGCACAGCAGCAGGGTCTCCTCGGCGCCGACGGGTCCACGGTCGGGCCGGGTGGGCCAGGAGCCGTCGGGGGCGGGCAGGGCGTCGACGAGCGGGGTGTCGGGCCGGTCGGCGAGGCCGTGGCCGGTGCCGTGGGCGAGGAGGACGACGTCGCCGGGGCCGAGCCGGACGGGGGCGCCGCCGTCCGGGGGCAGCAGCCAGGCGGTGCCCTGGAGGACGACGTGGAATCCGGCGCCCTTGCTCGGCGGGAAGCGGAAGCCCCAGGGGGCGAAGCGGACGGTGCGGGAGGAGTGGGGGCGCCCGGTGCGCATGGCGGCGATGGCATCGCTCAGTACGTCCATGACCCGAACGATAGCGTGCGAGACGATCGGACATGGTGGGAAGCCGAGGAGACATGGATCGTCTTGCCGGTCCTTCCTAACGTCGAGGTCATGACGACAACAGGCATGACGACGAAGGCAGTTCTGTTCCACGAGCTCGGCGGTCCCGAGGTCCTGAAGGTCGAGGAGGTGCCGCTGTCGGCGCCCGGTCCCGGGGAGGTGCTCGTCCGCGTCGAGGCGATCGGACTCAACCGCGCCGAGGCCCTGTTCCGCGCCGGCACCTACTACTACCCGGCGACACTGCCGGGTTCACGGCTCGGTTACGAGGCGGCGGGCGTGGTCGAGGCGGTCGGCGCGGGGGTCACGGCGTACGCCCCGGGCGATCCGGTGATGGCGGCGGCCAACTTCGAGTTCGGGACGTACGGCGTGCACGCGGAGCGGGTGGTGCTCCCCGAGGAGTACGTGGTGGCCCGGCCCGAGGGCGTGGACGCGGTGACCGCGGCTGCGGTCTGGCTGGGCTACTTCACCGCGTACGGAGGCATGGCGCTGACCGGCGGGCTGCGCCCCGGCGACCACGTGGTGATCACGGGCGCGTCGAGCGGGGTGGGGACGGCCGCGGTCCAGACGGCGCTGCGGGTCGGGGCCGTACCGATCGCCACCACCCGCGGCGAGGGGAAGCGGAAGCGGCTCCTCGAACTGGGGGCGGCGCACGTGGTGACCACCGACACCGAGGACCTGGTCGAGGAGGTGCGGCGGATCACCGGCGGGGCGGGCGCGGACCTGGCCTTCGACGCGATCGGCGGGCCCGGTTTCGCCCGGCTCGGGGACGCGCTGCGGACCGGTGGCACCGCCGTGCTCTACGGCTGGCTGGACCCGCGGCCGGTCGAGCTGTCGCGGAACTGGCCGCTGACCACGCACACGTACGCGAACGGGGCACTGGCCAGGACGGCGGAGGGGCGCCGGCTCGCGGCCGGGTTCATCGGCTCGGGGCTGCGGGACGGCTCCCTGGCGCCGGTGATCGCCGAGACCTTCGACGGTCTGGAGCGGATCGCCGACGCCCACCGCCTCATGGAGTCGAACACGCACTTCGGGAAGATCGTGGTCAGGCTCTGACCGTCCTCTGACCCGTCAGCGCCGGGGCAGCCCCAGCGGGTTGCCGTCGCGGAGTTCCGGCGGGAGGAGGTGGTCGGGCGTCGACTGGTACGTGACCGGGCGCAGCCAGCGCTCGATCGCGGTCGCGCCGACCGAGGTGGAGGTGGAGGTGGTGGCCGGGTAGGGGCCGCCGTGGTGCTGGGCGGGTGCGACGGCGACGCCGGTCGGCCAGCCGTTGACGAGGACGCGGCCGGCCAGCGGGGTGAGTTCGGCGAGCAGCGGGGCCGCGTCCGGGTCCTCGTCGGCGATGTGCAGGCCGGCGGTGAGGTTGCCGGGCAGCAGGCCGAGGACGGCGGTCACCTCCTCCCGGCCGGAGTAGCGGGCGACGACGGTGACCGGCCCGAAGCACTCCTCCAGGAGGAGGTGGTGGCCGCCGTCGGCGAGCACGGCGGCGTCGACGGCGAGGACGCCGGCGCTGACGGTGTGGGCGCCGCCCGCGCCGGGAGTGACCGGGGTGTCCACGCCGGGGAGCGCGGCACGCTCGGCGACCCCGGCGACGAAGGCGTCCCGCATCCGGTGGTCGAGCATGACAGACGGTTCGGTCTCGCTGACGGCGGCGGTGAGGGCGTCGAGGAAGCGGTCGCCGTCCGCTCCGCGGGGGGCGAGGACGAAGCCGGGCTTGGTGCAGAACTGGCCGGCGCCCAGGGTCATGGAGCCGGCCAGGCCCGCGCCGATCTCCTCGGCGCGCTCCGCGGCGGCGGCCTCGGTGACCACGACCGGGTTGAGGGAGCCGAGTTCGCCGTGGAAGGGGATGGGGACGGGCCGGGTGGCGGCCGCGTCGAAGAGGGCCCGGCCGCCGCGGATCGAGCCGGTGAAGCCGGCCGCCGCGACGAGCGGGTGGCGGATCAGCTCCACCCCCGCGTCGAAGCCGTGGACGAGGACGACGACGTCCTCGGGGAGGCCGGCCTTGGCGGCGGCCCGGCGCAGCAGGGAGGCGCAGAGCTCGGAGGTGGCCGGGTGGTCGGGGTGGGCCTTGATCACGACGGGGCAGCCGGCCGCGAGGGCGCTCGCGGTGTCGCCGCCGGGGACGGAGAAGGCGAGCGGGAAGTTGCTCGCGGCGTAGACGGCGACGACGCCGAGCGGGATCTTCCAGCGGCGCAGGTCGGGCCGGGGCGGGGCGGCCGCGGGGTCGGGGAGGTCGATCCGGACGTCGAGGAAGGAGCCGTCCTCGACGACCTCGGCGAAGGCCCGCAACTGGGCGGTGGTGCGGGCCAGTTCGCCGGTGAGGCGGACGGGCCCGAGGGCGGTCTCGGCGTCGGCCGCCTCGACGACGTGCTCGCCGGAGGCGTCGAGGAGGTCGGCGGCGGTACGGAGGAAGGCGGACCGGACCACGCGATCGGCGAGGGCCCCGCGGGCGGCGTGCGCGGCCCGGACGGCGTGGTCGACCTCCTCGGCCGTGGCCTCCACCGCGACCTGCTCGCGCGGCTTCCCGGTCCGGGGGTCCACACTCCACACTGGTTCTGCCGCCACCGCCACGCCCCTGTTCGCTACTCTGAACACCGTTCCCGTGGATGAACACATCCGGACGGGACTCTATTGACGGCCCGGCCGTCTCCACAAGGGCCCCGTCCGGCCGGGGCGGCCGGTGGGCGGCCGGACAACGGAAAAGGGGCGAGGGGCCATGGCGACTGCCGACGCGGGTGGGGCACAGGTGAAGTCCGCGGTGCGGACCGTGGAACTGCTCGAGTACTTCGCGGGCCGCCCCGGAATGCACTCGCTCGCCACCGTCCAGGAGGCCGTCGGCTACCCCAAGTCCAGCCTGTACATGCTGCTGCGCACCCTCGTCGAGCTGGGCTGGGTGGAGACGGACGCGACGGGCACGCGGTACGGGATCGGGGTGCGGGCGCTGCTCGTCGGCACCTCGTACATCGACGGCGACGAGGTGGTGGCCGCCTCCCGGCCCACCCTCGACCGGCTCTCCGACGACACCACCGAGACCATCCACCTGGCGCGCCTCGACGACACCAACGTCGTCTATCTGGCGACCCGTCAGTCCCAGCACTATCTGCGGCCGTTCGCCCGGGTCGGGCGCCGGCTGCCCGCGCACTCGACCGCGCTGGGCAAGGCGCTGCTCGCCACCCACAGCGACGAGCAGGTGCGCAAGCTGCTCCCGGAGACGCTCCCGGCGCTGACCGAGCACACGATCACCGACCGCGAGAAGCTCATCGAGGAGCTGCACGCCGTCCGCGAGCAGGGCTACGCGGTGGACCGCGAGGAGAACACCCTGGGGCTGCGCTGCTTCGGCGTCGCGGTCCCCTACCGGACCCCGGCGCGGGACGCGATCAGCTGCTCGGTGCCGGTGGCACGGCTCACCCCGGCCCACGAACAGATGATCAAGGACGCGCTGTTCGACGCGCGGGACCGACTGACGCTTGCGACCCGCCGCCTGTGACGCGCGGGGTCGGCCGGCGCTTGCGCCCCGCTGCCTGTGACGTACGGGATCGGCCTGCCCTGGCGACCCGCCGCCTGTGACGCGCGCGCTCAGGCGCGGTCGGCGAGGGCCTTCTGCCAGACCGGGCTCTCGACGTAGTGGTTGTCGTACTGCTCCGAGGAGGCCTTGATCTCCTCGACGCTCGCCTCGCCCCGCATGACGCGGCCGAGGAGGCGCAGGTAGTCGAAGCGGGCCATGCCGGGCGTGAAGACGAAGAGGACGTCGGCCTCGGCGCCGGGCGCCGCCGCGAAGGCGTGCGGGGTGTGCGGCGGGACGAGGAGGAAGTCGCCCTGGTCCAGGACGGTCAGCTCCTCGCCGACCAGGACCTGCAGCGAGCCGCCGAGCACGAAGAACATCTCCGAGGCCTTGGTGTGGAAGTGCGCCGGGGCGCCGACCGCGCCCTTCGCGAACGAGGAGCGGTAGCTGGTGAGCTGCCCGCCGGTGGTGTCGGAGTCGGCGAGGAGGGTCATCACGCTGCTCGGGTCGGCGGTGGTCTCGGCGGTGGCGGCGCGGGTGAGGAGCGGGGCGAAGGTCTCGATCTCGTTCATGATCACCACCCTAGGAGGCCATTGACCTTCCCGGCAGGGGCAATCGACCGTCGGAAACATGGGTCAATCCAGGGAGAGAGGAGGAGGGCTCCTCCCCCGTGCGGCGGAGGCGGTTCACCGTTCGGCAGGAGGTGGCGGCCGGGGCCCGCGCGGGAGCGTGGAGCCATGACACAGACCGCGCACCTCCCCGCCCCGGCGCCCGCCGCCGGCCACCGTCCGAACGCCGCCCGCCGGGCGCTGCGCGCCCTCGCGATCCTCGCCTGCCTCCCGTACATCTCGCTCAAGGTCGCCTGGGTGGCGGGCAGCGAGCTCGGCATCCCGGCCGGGAGCGTGCTCCTGGAGCGCCGGGAGCTGATGGCGGCCGTCAACGCGGTCTCGGTGGTCGCCGACGTCCTCGTCGTCGTCCTCGCCCTGCTCCTCACCCAGGCCTGGGGCCGCCGGTTCCCCGCCTGGCTGCTCGCCCTCCCCATGTGGGCGGCGACCGGGCTGCTCGCCCCGATCATGACCGGCTATCCGGCGCAGCTCGCGGTCGCCCTCGTCACCGGCGACGCGAAGGCCGCCGCGCCCAGCGAACCCTTCCTGGACGAGTGGGTGTTCGGCGTCGTCTACGGCGGGTTCATCCTTCAGGGCCTCGCCCTCGGCACCCTCTTCGCCCTGTACGCCCGGGACCGCTGGAGCCATCTGTGGCAGGGTCGGCTCGGTGATCTTTCCGCCCGCACGTCCGGGCCCGGGGCTCGGCTCCTCGCCGTGGCCGGCGCGGTCGTCGCCCTGGTGCCCGCCACGCTCCACCTGCTGTGGGCGACCGGTTCGATCACGGGCCTGTCCGCCCGGATGATCGCCGAACGCGACTCCGACGACTACGTCCTGGAGGCCGACCGGCTCGTGTTCGTCGTCGTCGCCGTCGCCTTCACCCTCTTCCTGGTGCTGCGCCGGCCCGCCCGGCTGCGGGTCCGCACCACGCTCGCCCTGGCCTGGACGGCCTCGGGTGCCGCGGGTTGCTGGGGCGCCTACCTGTCACTCGTGGCGCTGCTGCCGGATCCGGATCCGTCGAAGCACGTCCCCGGGCTCGTACAGCTGTCCTACGCTGGCGACATGATCACCGGGTTCCTGCTCGCCGCGTGCGTGGCACTGTTCCTTCGGCGGCGGAGCGCCGGGGCGTGAGACCGGTGACGGCCCTGTTCGGGCAGCGGGCCAGGCTGCGCTGGCTCCAGCTCATCCTGGGCGGCGCGCTGTTCATGCCGTTCTGGATGGTCGGCACCCTCGTCACGGGGCCGCTGCTCGACGACGGCGGCATGTTCAACGGCGGCCTCGGGGTGCAGTTCGGGGCGTACGCGGTGGGGCTGCCGCTCGCGGCGGTCGTCGCGCTCTTCCCGCTGGCCCGGCCGATGTCGGTGGCGGCGGCGCGGGCCCTGTGCGGGGTGGCGGCGGACCGGTTCGCGGACGGACCGGCGCGCGGCCGGGAGGCCAGGGTCCGGACGGCCGGCTGGTTCACCCTCCACCTGGGCGCCGGGGCGCTGATCAGCGGGGCGACGCTCGCCCTGCCGCCGTTCGCGGTCGCCGTCATGGCGCTGCCGTTCTCGCCGGCCCTCCGGGACTCCGAACTCGGCCGGTACTGGGGGCTCGACCGGCCCTGGTGGGTCTGGGCCGCGCTCCCGGCGGGCCTGCTGATGCTCCTCGCGCTCGCCGCCGTCGCCGCCGCGACCGGCGCCCTGCTCGCCCGGCAGGCGCCCCGGCTGCTCGGGCCGAGCCCCGCGGACCGGCTCGCGGCGGCCGAACGGCGCGCCGCCGAGGCCGAGTCCCGCAACCGGCTCGCCCGCGAACTGCACGACTCGGTCGGCCACGCCCTGAGCGCGGTCACCCTCCAGGCGGGCGCGGCCCGCCGGGTCCTGGACGGCGACAAGGCCGACCTGGAGTTCGTACGGGAGGCGCTGACCGCGATCGAGGAGACCACCCGGCGCACGGTCGGCGAACTGGACTGGGTACTGGGCCTGTTGCGCCGGGGCGAGGAGGTCGAGGAGGGCGTGGGGCCGGGGCTCGACGCCCTGGAGGCCCTGATGCGGGGCGCCGGGCCGCGGGTGGCGCTGACGGTGGACGGGGCGCTGGACTCCGTACCGGAGGCGCTGTCCCGGGAGGCGTACCGGATCGTCCAGGAAGGGCTGACGAACGCGGCCCGGCACGCGGGCGGCGCGCCCGTCACCGTACGACTCGACGCCCGTACCGAGGAGTTGGAGATCACCATGGAGAACCCCCTGCCCGACCGGCCCCCGGTCACCCGGCCCGACGGCGGGCGCGGCCTGCGCGGGATCGCCGAGCGGGCCCGGCTGCTCGGCGGCACCGCCTCCGCCGGTCCGGCCGGTGCGGTGTGGCGCCTCACGGCGAGGATCCCCCGGTGAGCGCCCCGGCGATCAGGATCGTCCTCGCCGACGACGAGCGGATGGTCAGGACGGCCCTGCGGGTCATCCTGGACGCGGAGCCCGGCCTGGAGGTCGTCGGCGAGGCGTCCACCGGCGCCGAGGCGGTGTCGGTGGTGCGGGCCGAGCGGCCGGACGTCGTCCTCATGGACGTGCGGATGCCGGAGATCGACGGGATCCGGGCCACCGAGCAGATCCTCGCCGGGATGGCGGAGCCGCCGCGGATCGTGGTGGTGACCACCTTCGAGAACGACTCCTACGTGTACGACGCGCTGCGCGTGGGCGCGGCCGGCTTCCTGCTGAAGCGGGCGGCGGCGGAGGAACTGGTGAGCGCGGTCCGGCTTGTCGCGCGGAGCGACTCGCTGCTCTACCCGGCGGCGGTACGGGGCCTGGCCGCCGAACACGCCCGCCGCCGGCCGCCGGTGGCACCGCCCTGGGTGGCACGGCTCACCGAACGGGAGGCGGAGGTGCTCCGCCTGGTGGCGACGGGCCTCACGAACGCGGAGATCGCCGAGCGGATGGGGGTGGGGCCGGCGACGGTGAAGACGCATGTGGCGGCGGTCCTGTCGAAGCTGGGGGCGCGGGACCGGACGCAGGCGGTGATCCTGGCGTACGAGTCGGGCTTCACGGGAGCGAACTAACCGGCCCCGCACCCGCGCGGACCCGCGCCCGTGTGGACGGCGCCCCTGCCCGTGCGGGCCCGCGCCCGTGCTGGGCGGTGTCCTTCCGCCGCCCGCCGTGTGGGCCCGTGCCCGGCTGGGCCTTCGCCCAGGTGCCGTGTGACCCGCGCCCGGCTGGGCCTTCGCCCCCGCCCGTGTGGGCAATCGTCCCGCTGGGGCGGGACGGGTGGGCACACGGGACGGTGCCCCCAGCCGGGCCTAGGCGTTTCGCGCCCTGACCCGCACCGACCGCGCGGCGCACACAGGGTGCGGGTTCAGGCACGGAAGCCTCTGGCGCCGGCAAGGGCGCCGTTCCGTTGTGCCCACCCGTTCCGCCCCGGCGGAACGCATGCCCACAACGGGGCGGGCACAGGCCCACGACGGGGCGGGCGCGGGCCCACAACGGCGGGGCGCCGGCCATCAACGGGTGGTGGGGGCTGGTCGTCGTCGGCTTATGAGCGCGTCGCGGTCCCGCAGCCCGCGCGGCCCTCGGCGATCGGTCCCGTCCGGTCGTACGGGTCGACCGCCTCGCCACTCGTAGCGGGCCCTCCCCCGCCGAACTCCGGCCGGAAATAGCCGGTGGCGTTGTCGCAGCCGCCGTTCGTCATGTCGGTCTTGTACGACAGGAGACTGAAGGTGCCCTTCTCGGTGATCACCTTCGACGGGTCGTCCCAGCTCACCACGGTCTCCCGCCGCACGATCACGCGCACGACCTCGTCGCCGCCGCCGGCCGGCGCGACCGGGTACACGTACGTGACGTCGGCGGTCACCTCCAGGGCCCCGAGCCGCCCCTCCCGGAAGCTCATCCGGCCACGGGTCTTCACCACGTCGCCGGCCGGGCGCGCCTGCGCCGGGTCGAAGCGGCTGAAGAGCAGCAGCGGGTCGTGGTCCTTGCCGGGGGCGGCCAGGGAGGTCGTCACGTAGGTCTGGACGTCCTTCTGGTGCGGGTTCATCAGGGCGATCGCCTTCTCCGGGCGTCCGCCGCGCAGCACCGCCGGGTCCAGGCCGGACGCGGCGAGGAAGTCGCGGGTCCGCGCGAGGGCGCGTTCCACCTCGGCCTTCGTCATCCAGCCGGTCGCCCTGGCAGGGGGCACGGTGATGCCGGCCGTGCCGTTCGCCCAGTGGGCCGCCGGGGAGCCCCGGAAGGGCTCGTCGAGGGTGGGCCGTCCGCCCGGCTCGGCGGGCGGTGCCTGGTCCGGCCGCTCCGACTCCTGCGCGAGGGGCTTCCCGGCCGGGTCGCCGTCGCCGCCGGACCAGCCGACGAAGCCGCCCGGGTCCAGGGCCACGACGAGCAGCACGAGGCAGGCCACGAGCCCCGCCACGTACCAGCCCTTGCGCCGCCGGGGGCGCCCGGCTGGCGTGTGCGCGCGCCACGGCGTCGGCTCCGCAGGCTCGGCCCGCAGCCGGCCGGCGACCTCGCGGGCCCGCGCGGACGGCTCCTTCGGCGCGTCGCCCGCGCCCTCGACGGAGGTCCGGAGGAACTCCTCCCACACCTCGTCCGGCACGGACGAACCGTCCTGCTCCCCGCCCCTGCTCACACCGACTCCTCACCCCGTGCGTCTCGGGCCCCTCCCCAGGGCCCCCACATGATCACATGGTCCTCGGACATGAAGGTTGGCTGAGAAACGGGCCACATCCGGAACGTCCGGCACCGGCCCGTTCGTCCCCACCAGTGCGATGAACAAGACGATCAGGCACACGTCGGTCTTCGTCCTGGTCCTGGTGCTCGCCCTCCTCGGGCGGGCCACCTGGGTACAGGCGTACGAAGGCAAGGCGCTCGCGGACGACTCGAAGAACCGGCGGAAGACCATCGCGCAGTACGCGCAGCCGCTCGGGAACATCGTCGTGGCCGGTTCCCCGGTCACCGGCTCGAAGAGGACGGAGGGATCGGACCTCGCGTACAAGCGCACGTACACGGACGGCAAGCTGTACGCGGCGGTCACCGGCTACAGCTCGCAGGCGTACGGCGCCACCCAGCTGGAGGGCATCTACTCCAAGGTCCTCGACGGCACCGACGACCGGCTGAAGAACCCCGTGGACGCCGTCACCCGCAAGCAGCAGCAGCCGGGCACGGTCGTCACCACGATCGACCCGGCCGTGCAGAAGGCCGCCTACCGGGCGCTCGGGAGCAAGAAGGGCGCGGCCGTCGCCGTCGACCCGGCGACCGGCCGGATCCTCGCCATGGTCTCCACCCCGTCCTACGACCCGTCGAAGATCTCCGGGACGAACGACGGCGACGTCTGGAAGCGGCTGATGGCCGACGAGGACAAGCCGCTGGTGAACCGCGCGCTCCGGCAGCCGCTCCCGCCCGGCTCCACCTTCAAGCTGGTCGTCGCGGCCGCCGCCCTGGAGGACGGCCTGTACGGCTCCGTCGACACGGCGACGAAGAGTCCCGACCCGTACACCCTGCCGGGCACCCGGACCGTGCTGAGGAACGAGAACGCCTCCGCGCCCTGCGAGAACGCCACGATCCGCACCGCGCTCCGCTATTCCTGCAACAACGTCTTCGGCAAGATGGCCGCCGACCTGGGGCAGGACAAGGTGAGGGCGATGGCGGAGAAGTTCGGCTTCAACGACGCCGAGCTGGACGTCCCGGTCCGCGCCTACGCGAGCGTGTACCCCTCCGGCATGGACAAGGCGCAGACGGCGCTGACCGGCATCGGCCAGTTCGACGTGACCGCCACCCCGCTGCAGATGGCCATGGTGTCGGCCGCGATCGCCAACGACGGCCTGCTCGCCGCCCCGCACATGGTCTCGGAGGTCGTCGACTCCGACGGCGACGCGCTGACCTCGTACAAGGACGGGGACACCGAGCGGATCGTCTCCTCCTCGACGGCCGAACAGCTGCGCAGCGCGATGGTGACCGTGGTGGAGAAGGGCACCGGCACCAACGCGGCGGTGGACGGCGCCGAGGTCGGCGGCAAGACCGGCACCGCGCAGCACGGCGAGAACAACAGCAAGACGCCGTACGCCTGGTTCACCTCGTACGCCAAGGACGCCTCGACCGGGAAGCAGGTCGCCGTCGCGGTCATGATCGAGGACTCGGGCGCGGCCCGCTCCGAGGTCAGCGGCAACGGCCTGGCGGCCCCGGTGGCGCAGAAGATGATGGAAGCCGCGCTGAAGTGAAGTGACGTGAAGTGACGGGAGACGGGGGCCGATTGGCCGCGGGTCCCCGTCGCACGATATGCAGGGTCACGCTCGTGGACCGAGCACGTATTCGATCCGCTGACCCTGCACTCACCTCGCGGAGGACCGCCGTGCGCCTGCCCCGTTCCCTGTCCGGCTGGACCATGGCGGTCTTCGGCGTGCTCGCCGCCGCCCTGGGGGTGGTGGGCCTGGTCGTCCCGGACGCCCTGCTCACCGTCATGGGCTTCGAGCCGGTGCCCGCGGGCGGGCGCGCCGACGGCGACCACACCCTGGTGTTCCTGACGGCCTCCTCGATGGCCGCGCTCAACATGGGCGTCTACTACGTCCTGGCCGCCCTCGCCGACTGGAAGCCCTTCTTCCGCTGGACGGTCCCCTTCCGGCTGCTCACCTTCACGGTCTTCACCCTGGCGGTCGTCACCGGCCGCGCCCCGTCCGGCTTCCTCGGCGTGGGCCTGTGGGAGGGGCTCGGCGCGGTGGTGACGGGGGTCGCGCTGCGGTACGAGAAGCGGGCGGTGGCGCATGCGTGAGCCGGACGGGATCGACGACATCGCCTGGGGCTCCCTGGAACACGCGTACGGGGCGGCCACCGACGTCCCCGGCCTTCTCCGGGCCCTGTACCGGCCGGACGAGGCGGCGGAGGCCGCCGACGAACTCCTCACGAACATCCACCACAGCGGCGGCTGCGTAGTCTCCTCCGCCGTGGCGGCCCTTCCCTTCCTCGTCCGCGCCGCCGCCGATCCGGCCGTGACGGTCCGGGCGGACCTCCTGGACCTCGTCGCGTGCCTCGCCTGCGAGGGGAACAGAGTCGAACCGCGCTGGGTCGCCCGCGGCTGGGCGGAGGCCTGGGACGCGGCCGTCACGGTCCTCCTCCCCCTCCTCCACGATCCGTCCGCCGACGTACGACGGGCCGTCACCGAGGCGCTCGGCGAGGCCCGGCCGCGGGCCGCCGAGGTGCTCGCCCTGCTGTGGGCCCGCTGGGAGACGGAGACCGACACCGCCGTCCGGCACGGGATCGTCGAGGCCGTGCGCGACCTCGCCCCGCACGCCGACCGGGAGCACGAGCGGACCGTCGGACGGCTGCGGGACCTGACCCGGCCGGGGGTCGAACCCGGCGTACGGCTCCGGGCCGTGGAGGCGCTGCGCGCCGCCCAGCCCGGCACCGCCGATCCACGGCACGCGCGCGTGGTCGCCGAGGTGCTGGCCGGCGGCGAGCTGGGCGGCCGGTCGGTCACGCAGGCGCTCCGGCTCCTCGGCGCCGACCGCACCGCCGTCACCGGCCTGATCGCGAAGCTCCTCGGACACGCCGACGCGACGACCCGGCGCGGCGCCCTGGAGGCGGCCGCCGGGGAGCTGGGCCGGTGGCGCTCGGCCGTACCGGCCCTGCTGCCCGCGGTGGCGGCCCTGCTCGGCGACCCGGAACCGGAGAACCGGCTCTTCGCCGCCCGGGTCCTCGGCATGTGCGGGACCGCCGCCCGGCCGTGGGCGGACCGGCTCTCCGCGATGGTCACGGACGAGGGCGAGGCCTACCTGCCCGCCCAGGACCACGCCCTGTGGGCGCTGTCCCGGACCGGCGACCCGTGCTGCGCGGAGCCGCTGGCCCGCCGCCTCGCCGGGGAGCGGCTCGGCTTCGCGTACTGCTCGGTCCATTCGCCGAGCTGGTGGACGCACGACCTGAGCCTCCACGAGACGCTCGGCCCGCTCGCCGCCCACGCCGAGGTGCTGCTGCCGCCGCTGCGGGCCGCGCTCGCCGCCGCCGGCTCCCTCGACGCCCGACGCGCGCTCTGCCAGGTCCTGACGGACTGGGGCCCGGCCGCCGCGCCGGCGATCCCCGAGCTGATCGGCCTCCTTGAGACCGACGGCGCCGTCTGGGCGCTCGACGCGCTCTCGGCGATCGGCCCGGAGGCCGCGGCGGCCGTGGACCGGGCGCGGCTGCGGGTCCTGCTGCGCGTCCGGCCCCCGGGCCGGCCGTTCGCGCCGGCCATGCTGGCCCTCGCGTACGGACGGCTGACGGGCGACCGGGAGCCGGCCCGCAAGCTGCTGCTCCCGAGGCTCGCGGAGCCGTACGGGGACGCCCAGGCCCTGGCCCTGCTCGGCGAGCTCGGCGCGGCGGGAGCCCCGTACACGGACCGGCTGCGGGAACTGCTCCACCGGGACGACACGGGCTGGCTGCCGCTGCGCGCCGGCGAGGCGCTGTGGCGGGTCACCGGTCGCGCCGACGAGGTGGTGCCCGCGCTGGTGGCGGCGATCGAGCCGTACACCGGCGGGGGCGTCACCCGGTCGGTCACCGAGACGGTCCGGCTGCTCGGCCGGATCGGCCCGGCGGCCGCGCCCGCCGTACCCGCGCTCCGGGCGTTCCTCGACGCGGACGAGCGGCCGGTGGAGCACGGCAGCTGGCGGTCCGTACCGGAGGACGACGAGCTGTGCGCGGCGGCGCACGCCGCGCTGCGGGCCGTCGCGGGTCCGGCGCCCCGCGGCGCCGGAACACCGCCCGACCAGGGCGATCGCCGGATGTGACGGGGTGGCGGAGGGGCCGCAGGCCCTGATTCCTAGGGCATCTGACCGATCCCCGCGGACCGCCTCAGACGCCAGCCTTCGGCCATGCGTTGGTATTGGTATCTGACAGGTGTCGTCGTCTCCGGATTCGGCACGACGGCGATGTGGCTGGTCTCCGGGATCTGGGTCAAGTCGCTCACGGGCTCGGACAGCCTGGCGGCCCTGGCCTCCTTCGCCCTGTGGGCGCCCGTGCTCCTCGGGCCGCTGCTCGGCACGCTCGCCGACCGGGTGCGGCGCAGACCGCTCATGGTCGTCCTGAACCTGGCGATGGCGTGCCTGCTGCCGCTCCTGCTGTGGGTGGAGTCGGCGGACCGGGTGTGGCTGCTCTTCGCGGTCCTCGTCCTCTACGGGGCGCAGGGCTCCGTCCACGACGCGGCGGAGCAGGCCCTGATGGCGAACGTGGTCGACGAGGACCGGCTCGGCACGTTCAACGGGCTGCGGATGACGGCGAACGAGTCGATGAAGCTGATCGCCCCGCTGGTCGCGGCGGGGCTCTTCGCCGCGTACGGCGGCGGGCCCGTCGCCCTCCTGGACGCGGTGACCTTCGCGGTCGCGGCCGGCGTGTTCGCGCTGATGCCGGTCCGGGAGGCGCCTCCCGCCCGGCCGGAGTCCCGGAACTGGTGGCGCGAGACGGCCGAGGGCGTACGGCTCCTCCGGGCCTCGCGCCCGCTGCGGCCGCTGGTGGCGACGGGCGCGTTCACGATGCTGCTCGCCGGGGTGAACGGCGCCGCGATCTACGCCGTCGTGGACGAGGGGCTCGGGCACGCGCCCGCGTACGTCGGTGTCCTGTACGCGGTCCAGGGCGTGGGCTCGGTCCTCGCGGGCCTGGTCTCGGGCCCGCTGCTCCGCCGGATCCCGGAGCGGACCCTCGCCGCCGTCGGCCTGGCGCTGTTCGCGGTGGCGGTGGGGGTACGGGGAGCGCTGCCGTACGAGGCGACGGCCCTGGCGGCGAGCGCGATGATCGGCCTGGGGATGCCGTGGGTCCTGATCGCGGTGATGACGGCGGTCCAGAAGGAGGCCCCGCCGGAGGCCGTCGGCCGGGTGGCGGCGACCGCGAACACCCTGGTCATGGCGCCGAACGCACTGGCGATCGCGCTCGGCGCGGGGCTGGTCGCGGTGACGGACGCCCGGGTACTGCTCCCGCTGCTGGCGCTGGCGGGCGTCGCCTGGGCGGCGGGCCTCGGCTTCCGTGTGGGCAATCGTCCCGCAGGGCGGGACGGGTGGGCACACGGGACGGCGCCCTCGGCGGCGCCTCCGCCCCCTGCTCCCTGACCCGCACCCCAACGGCGCCGCACGACGTGGTGCGGGCTCAGGCGCGGAAGCCTCTGGCGCCGGCAGGGCGCGGGCCCGTTGTGCCCACCCGTTCCGCCCCAGCGGAACGATTGCCCACAACGGGGGCGGCACGAGGCGCCCACAACGGGCGGGGGGGCACCGCCCAGCCGAGTGCGGGCCCCACACGGGCGCGGGCGCGGCCCGCGCGGGGCGGGGGCGGCGCTCAGCCGGGTGCGGGGCCATAACGAGCGGGGCGGGCAGTGGGCGGGGAGCATGGAGGGAGGCGCGCGGGCGCAGTGGGAGGAGGGCAGGGTGACGGCCGGATCCTTCCCTGGGACGACGGGGCGGGCCGGTGTGCCCCTGGACGGCAAGGGACTCCTCGACGTGCTCGGCGTCGCCGCCGTCGTCATCGACGCCCGCGGCCGCATCGTGCTGTGGAGCCCCCAGGCGGAGACCCTCTTCGGGTTCCGCGCCGACGAGGCCCTCGGGCAGTACGTGGCCCGGCTGATCGTCGACGAGGACCACCGCGAGGAGGCGATGCGCCTCTTCGGCGAGGTGCTGCGCGGCGGCACGGCCTGGGCGGGCACCTTCCCCGTACGGCACAAGGACGGCTCCACCCGGCGGGTGGAGTTCCGCAACATGCGGCTCACCGACGACCTGGGCGACCTCTACGCCCTGGGGATCGCCGCCGACGCCGCCGCCGTCGAGCGGATCGAGACCGAGCTCGCGCTCTCGGACCGGCTGGTCTCCCAGTCGCCGATCGGCCTCGCCGTCCTCGACACCGAGCTGCGGTACGTCCTGGTGAACCCGGCCCTGGAGCGGATCAACGGCATCCCGGCCGCGGAGCACCTCGGACGGCGGATCGGCGACATGCTGCCGATGCTCGACGCCGTGACGCTCGACTCCGCGCTGCGCACGGTGCTCAGCACGGGGACGCCGCTGCTCGACCACCCCACGGTGGGGCGGACGCCCGCGGACCCGGACCACGACCACGCCTGGACGGTCTCCCTCTACCGCCTGGAGGGTTCCGAGGGCCGCATCCTGGGCGTCGCGGCCTCGGTGATCGACGTGACCGAGCGGCATCTGGCGGACGCGGCCGCCGACCGGTCCCGGCGGCGGCTCGCGCTCATCGCGGACGCCTCGGCCCGGGTGGGCACCACCCTGGAGGTGGAGCGGACGGCCGACGAGCTGGCCTCGGTCGTGGTGCCGGCGCTCGCGGACATCGCCGCCGTCGACGTCCTCGACTCCGTCCTGGCGGTGCGCAGGCCGGGCGCGCCCGAGGAGGGGCCCGAGCTGTTCCGCGCGCTCGCGGTGAAGGCGGAGGGCAGCACGGAGGCGCTGCCGGCGGCGGACCCGCCCGGGGAAGTCGCGATGTACGGCGCGGACCGGCTGGTCACCCGGTGCGTGCACACCGGTCTGCCGGTCCTGGTGGAGCACGTGGGCCCCGGCGACCTGGCGCGGATCGCGCGGAACTCCGAGGCCGCCGAGCTGCTCGCGCGGGCCGGGGTCCACTCGTACCTGGCGGTGCCGCTGATCGCGCGCGGCGAGGTGCTCGGCGCGCTCGACCTCAAGCGGGACCGCAACGCGCTGCCGTTCGACGGGGACGACGTGCTGCTCGCGACGGAGCTCGCGGCGCGCGCGGCCGTCAGCATCGACAACGCGCGCTGGTACCAGAGCGTGCGGAACTCGGCGGTGACGCTCCAGCGCAGTCTGCTGCCGGGGTCTCCCCCGGAGCGGGCGGGCCTGGAGGTCGCCGCCCGCTACCAGCCGGCGTACGCGTCGAGCGAGGTCGGCGGCGACTGGTACGACGTGATCGCGCTGCCCGACGACAAGACGGCGCTGGTCGTCGGGGACGTGATGGGCAGCGGGATCGACGCGGCGGCGACGATGGGCCGGCTGCGGACGGCGACCTGCGCGTTCGCCGACCTCGACCTGTCCCCCGCGCAGGTCCTGCGGCATCTGGACCGGATCACGGCGGGCCTGGAGCACTACATCGCGACCTGTCTGTTCGCCGTGCACGACCCGGTGCGGCAGCGGTGCCGGATCGCGAACGCGGGCCATCTGCCGCCCGTCCGGGTCCCGGTGGACGGGCCGGCGGAGCTGGTGCGGCTCTCCACGGGGGTGCCCCTGGGGGTCGGCGGCGGCATCTTCCGGACGGCGCGGGTGCCGTTCCGGCCCGGGGACCGTCTGGTGCTCTACACGGACGGTCTGATCGAGACCCGTACCGAGGCGATCGACGATCGGCTCGCCCTGCTCGTACGCCTCCTCGACGAGGCCCGCGGGCCCCTCGAGGAGACCTGCGACCTGCTCCTGCGGGCGCTGCGTCGGCCGGGCGCGCCGGACGACGTGGCGCTCCTGATCGCCCGGAGCACGGGATGACGGCCAGGTACCGGGGAACGAGGCGGGGGCAGGAACGGGGGCAGGCGCACCCGAAAGGGAAGGGCCGGCGGACGGGGCTGCGGAGCGTCGCCGGGCAGGTGTTCGCCCTGGAGGCGCTGATCGCGCTCCTGGTGATCGCGGTGGCGGCGTTCGTGACGTTCCAGCAGGAGCGGCGGGACACCGAGCGGGACGCCCGGATCCGCTCGCTCGCGGTCGCGGAGGGCTTCGCGCACGCGCCCGGCATCGACGCGGCGCTGACCTCGCCCGATCCGACGGCGGAACTCCAGAACCGGGCGGAGGCGACCCGGCTGGCCACGGGCGTGGACTTCATCGCGGTCCTGAGCCCCTCCGGGGTGCGGTACACCGACTCGGATCCGGCGCTGATCGGTCAGAAGGCGAAGGGTGACCTCTCGCGGGCGGCGGTGGACGGCGAGTCGTACACGGAGCTGTTCCGGGGCGCGCCGAACGACGCCGTGCGGGCCGTGGTCCCGGTGGTGGACGCGAAGGGCCGGATCGTCGGCCTGGTCAGCAGCGGCATCGAGGTGGAGAGCATCTCGCAGTCGGTGCAGAAGCGGCTGCCGCTGCTCGTCGGCGCGGCGGGCGGCGCCCTGGCGGTCGCCGTGGGCGGGGCGGCCCTGGTGAGCGGGCGGCTGCGGCGGCAGACCCACGGGCTCGGGCCGGCGGAGATGACCCGGATGAAGGAGCACCACGAGGCGGTGCTGCACGCCGTGCGGGAAGGGGTCCTGATCGTGGGCCCCGACCACCGGCTGCTGCTCGCCAACGACGAGGCTCGCCGGCTGCTCGGCCTGACGGCGGAGGCGGAGCGGCAGCACGTCTCGGAGCTGGGTCTCGATCCCCGTACGGTCGAGCTCCTGGAGTCGGGGCGGGCGGCGACGGACGAGGTGCACCGGGCGGGCGACCGGCTGCTCGCGGTGAGCGTGCGGCCCACCCTGCAGCACGGCTCGGAGTCCGGGTGCGTGATGACGATGCGGGACACCACCGAGCTGGCGGCCGTGACCGGCCGGGCGGCGGTGGCCCGCGGCCGGCTCCAGCTGCTGTACGAGGCGGGGGTGCGGATCGGGACGACGCTGGAGGTCGTACGGACGGCGGAGGAGCTGGCGGAGGTGGCGGTGCCACGGTTCGCGGACTTCGCGACGGTGGAGCTGCTCGAACCGGTGCTGCGCGGGGAGGAGCCGCCGGAGGACGTGGCCGCGTCCACGGAGATGCGGCGGACGGCGCTGAGCGGGCTGCGGCCGGACCAGCCCCTGCAGCCGGTCGGGGACACGATCCACTTCGACGTCCGCAGCACCCCGATGGCGAAGGCTCTGAACGCGGGGTACGCGGTGGTGGAGCCGGAGCTGGCCGGGGCGGAGGGCTGGCGGGCGCAGGATCCGGAGGGGGCGGCGCAGGCCCTCGCGTACGGGATGCACTCGCTGCTCACGGTGCCGCTGCTCGCCCGTGGGGTGGTCCTCGGGATGGCGAACTTCTGGCGGGCGGACACGCCGGAGCCGTTCGGGGAGGAGGACCTGTCGTTCGCGGAGGAGCTGGCGGCACGGGCGGCGGTCGCGATCGACAACGCGCGCCGGTTCACCCGGGAGCACGCGATGGCGGTGACGCTCCAGCGGAGCCTGCTGCCGAGGGTGCTGCCCGAGCAGAGCGCGGTGGAGGTGGCGTACCGCTACCTCCCGGCGAAGGCCGGGGTCGGCGGCGACTGGTTCGACGTGATCCCGCTGCCGGGGGCGCGGGTGGCGCTCGTGGTCGGGGACGTGGTGGGGCACGGGCTGCACGCGGCGGCGACGATGGGGCGGCTGCGGACGGCGGTGCACAACTTCTCGACCCTGGACGTGCCGCCGGACGAGCTCCTCGGCCATCTCGACGAGCTGACGGGCCGGATCGAGGACCGGGAGGTGGAGGAGGCGAACGGCGAGGCGCGGCGGCGGGACGAGGGCATCATCGGCGCGACCTGTCTGTACGCGATCTACGACCCGGCGTCCGGTCTGTGCCAGCTGGCGAGCGCGGGGCATCCGGGTCCGGCGCTCGTGGGTCCCGACGGGCGGGTGGAGTTCCCCGAGCTGTCGCCGGGGCTGCCGCTCGGGCTCGGTCTGGGCGACGTGCCGTTCGAGTCGACGGAGCTGCGGCTGCCGGAGGGCAGCAAGCTGGTCCTGTTCACGGACGGGCTCCTGGAGGACCACGGGCGGGACATCGACACGGGCCTCGGGATGCTGCGGTCGACGCTCGCCCAGCCGGACCGGAGCCCGGAGCAGACCTGCGCGGACGTGCTCTCGACGCTCCTCTCCCCGACGCAGCGGGACGACATCGCGCTGCTCGTGGCGCAGACCCGGCTGCTCGACCGGGACCGGATCGCCGAGTGGGAGGTGCCCCGGGACCCGTCGGCGGTGTCGCCGGTACGGAACGCGGCGGCGGCGAAGCTGTCGGAGTGGGGGCTCGACGGGCTCGCGTTCACGGCGGAGCTGATCCTCAGCGAGCTGATCACGAACGCGGTGCGGTACGGGGCCGACCCGGTGCGCGTACGGCTCCTGCACGACCGGACGCTGATCTGCGAGGTCTCGGACGGCAGCAGCACCTCACCGCACCTGCGGCACGCGGCGACGACGGACGAGGGCGGGCGCGGCCTTTATCTGGTCGCCCAGTACGCGGAGCGCTGGGGCACGCGGTACGCCCGACGCGGCAAGACGATCTGGGCGGAACTGAAGGTGGGCGCGGACGGCTCGGAACCGGTGGCAATGGCGGTACCGGACCTGGACGCCTTGGAGGACCTGGCCTGGTGACGTCGCGGGCCTGCGCCCACCCCGTTGTGGGCATGCGTTCCGCCGGGCGGTGCCCACCCCGTTGTGGGCAATCGTTCCGCTGGGGCAAGGGGGTCCCCCCTGCTCGAGCGAAGCCGAGAGCTTGGGGGAGGGTGGGCACAACGGACGGCGCCCTTTGCCGGCGCCAGAGGCTTCCGGGCCTGAACCCGCACCACACTGTGCGTGGTATACCAAATGGAGCGTCAGCTGACCCCGTACCCGAGGAGCCCCCGCCGTGACCCCGCCGCCCCGCACCGCCACCCTGTTCCACGACGTCCGCCCCTTCGGGGGACAGACCCAGGACCTGATCGCCGTGGACGGCGAGCTCGTCGCGGGGGTCCCGGAAGGCGCCGAGGTCGAACGAATCGACGGCGCCGGCCGACTCGCGCTCCCGACCCTGGTCGACGCGCACATCCACCCCGACAAGACCTCCTGGGGCGAGCCCTGGCACAGCCGCCGCCCCGCACACGGCATCGCCGAGTACGTCGCCGGTGACGTGGAGCTGGCCCGCGCCCTGCCGACCCCGGTGGCCGAGCGGGCCCTGCGCCTCATGTCGCACGCCGCCGCCCAGGGCACGCGCGCGATGCGGGCCCACGCGGACGTGGCCCCGGCGTACGGGCTCTCCGGGATCGAGGGGGTCGCCGAGGCCGCCCGGAAGCTCGCCGGGATCGTCGACGTGGAGCTGGTCGCCTTCCCTCAGCACGGGGTGGTCCGGACCCCGGGGGTGGCCGAGCTCCTGGCGGAGGCCGCCGCGAGCGGGCTCGTCACCCACATCGGCGGCATCGACCCGGCCGGGTTCGACGCGGACGGCGGCCAGGAGGGCGACCAGCTGGGCACGGTCTTCGGGCTCGCCGAGAAGCACGGCCTCGGGCTCGACATCCACCTCCACGACCGGGGCGAGCAGGGCCTCGCGCCGCTGCGGGACATCGCCGCCCGTACCCGCGCCCTCGGCCTGCAGGGCCGGGTGAACGTGGGGCACGCCTTCGCGGTCGCCGCGCTCTCCGGCGGGGAGCTCGACGAGACGGCGGACCTGCTCGCGGAGGCGGGCGTCTCGCTCACCACGGTCGCGCTGTCCGCGACGACGATCCTGCCGTTCCGGCGGCTCGCTGAGCGCGGGGTGACGGTCGGTCTCGGCTCGGACGGGGTCCGGGACAGCTGGAGCCCGTTCGGGAACGGGGACATGCTGCACCGCTCCTGGCTCGCCGCCTGGGCCCTGGACGCCCGTCTCGACGAGGAGCTGGAGGGCTGCTTCCGGCTCGCCGCCGACGGGGGCGCGGAGCTGCTCGGTCTGCCGAGGGCGGACCTGCGGCCGGGCTCCCCCGCCGACTTCATGCTCGTCGACGGCGAGTGCCTGCCGCAGGCGGTGGTGGACCTGCCCCGCCGTGACCTGGTGGTCCGGGCGGGCCGGGTGGTGGCGCGGGACGGCCGCCTGGTCTGAGGCATCGAGGAGTACGGGTACGGGGCGGGGGGCCGGTCCCCCGCCCCGTACCCGTACACGTACCCGTACTCAGTCCCGCTCCACGTCCACCGTCGTGAGCGAGGCGTACCGCTCCGGGTCCGTGCGCCGGATGCGGAGGGCCACGAACAGACCGGCCGCCAGGACCACGGGCAGCGGCACCAGGAGGGCCGTGTTCACGGCGCCGGTGCGGCCGGTGAGCAGGTCGAAGTGGACCACGGCGAGCGCGGTGAGCAGGGCGAGGCCGGCGCAGGAGACCAGCGGCGCCCAGACGACCCGGGCGGCCGAGAGGCCCATCCGGTCGCGCCGGAAGTAGGCCCAGACGGCGAGGGCGGCGAGGGCCTGCATGCCCATGATGCCGAGGACGCCGACGCTGTTGGTCCACAGGAAGACCTCGCCGTACGGGTCGGCGGCGAGCAGCGCCCCGGCGAGGACGATGACCAGGTTGAAGCCGGTCTGGGCGATGACGGCGCCGCCGGGCGAGCCGTGCTTCCCGGAGACCGTGCCGAGGCGGCGGGGCAGCAGGCCCTCGCGGCCGAGGGCGTACAGGTAGCGGGCTCCGGCGTTGTGGAAGGCGAGCGTGGCGGCGAAGGCGCTGACGATGATGAGCCCGTGCATGGCGTCCGCCAGCCACGCGCCCGCGTAGAGCTCGGCGGCCTTGAAGGTGAGCTCCGGTCCGTCGGCGGCGCGGGCGAGCTCCACGGACCTGTCGGTGCCGAAGGCGCCCATGATCAGCCAGCAGCCGAGGGAGTAGAAGACGGCGAGGAAGCCGATCGCGATGAAGGTCGCCCGGGGCACGGTCTTGCGGGGGTCGCGCACCTCCTCGGCGAAGATCGCGGTGGCCTCGAAGCCGGTGAAGGCGCCGATGACCAGGACGAACATGCCCGCAACGCCGCCGGCGGCGAGGGTGGAGGGGGCGAAGGAGGCGGTGTCGAGGGCGGCGGTGCCGCGCTCGCCGAGGATGCCGCCGTCCATGACGACGAGCGAGAGGACCTCCAGGACCAGGGCGACGCCGAGGACCTTGGCGCTGAGCGTGACCTTCAGCCAGCCGAGCACGCCGACGGCGAGGACGCAGAGCCCGGAGAGCAGCCACCAGGGCACGTCGGTGCCGGTGGCGTCCCGTACGGATCCGGCGGCGAAGTAGCCGAAGGCTGCGGCGACGCCGGGGGTGACGAGGTTGTACGAGACGACGGCGACGTAGGCGGTGCCGACGCCGAGGGTGCGGCCGAGGCCGCGGGCGACGTACGCGTAGAAGGCCCCCGCGTTGCGGACGTGCAGGCTCATCGCGGTGAACCCGGCGGCGAAGAGGGCGAGCAGGACGCCGGAGACGAGGTAGGCGAGCGGGGCGCCGGGGCCGCCGATGCCGATGGCGAAGGGGGCGACGCCGGCGAGGACGGTGAGCGGCGCGGCGGCGGCCACGACGAAGAAGACGAGGTCGAAGGTGCCGATGCGGCCGGCGGCGAGCTTCCCCGCCGCCTCCGGGGTCTTCGGAGCCGTACGGGAGGTGGCGTCGGTGGTCACGCGGCTCCTCCGGCGGACGGGACGGCGGACGGAACGACGGACGGGACGGCGGACGGGACGAGCGCCGGGTAGGTGTCGTCGGCGAAGGGGCCGACGACCTTTCCGGCGTGCAGCACGAGCAGTCTGCGGGGGTGGGCGGCGACGGCCTCGGGGACGGATCCTGCGGCGACCGCGACGAGGTCGGCGCGGGCGCCGGGGGCGATGCCGTAGTCGGTGAGGCCGAGCGCGGCGGCGGCCTCGCCCGTGACGAGGGAGGCGGCGACGGACAGTTCGGGGTCGGTCATGAGCCCGGTCCTGAGGCCGATGATCGTGGCGCGTTCGAGCATGTCGGCGGTGCCGTAGGGCCACCAGGTGTCGCGGATGTTGTCGGAGCCCGCGAAGACCCGGACGCCGTGCTCGCGCAGCCGGAGGACGGGCGGCACGGGGCCGCTCGGGCCGTTGGTCATGATCGCGACCCCGGCGGCGGCGAGGGCGGTGGCGGTGCGGTCGAGTTCGGCGTCGTCGACGGCGCCGAGGGCGTAGGCGTGGCTGACGGCGACCTTGCCGCCGAGGCCGAGGGCGGCGGTGCGGGCGGCGATGTCCCGCAGCTGGGCGGTGCCGGTCTCGCCGCCGTCGTGGAGGTGCAGGTCGATGCCCTTGCCGTGGCGCTCGGCGAGGCCGAAGACGATGTCGAGCTGCCCGTCGGGGTCGCCGTCGAAGCCCACGGGGTCGAGGCCGCCGACGAGATCGGCGCCGTCGGCGAGGGCGGCGTCGAGGAGGTCGGCGACGCCGGGCGCGGCGACGACCCCGGACTGCGGGAAGGCGACGAGCTGGATGCCGAGCCGGTCGCGGAACTTCTCGCGGACGTCGAGGAGGGCGTGCAGGTGGTCGAGGCCGGTGTCGGGGTCGACGTCGACGTGGGAGCGGACGTGTCCGGTGCCGAGGGAGACCATCCGGCGGGCGAGGGCGGCGGCCCGTTCGGCGACGGGCACCTCCTCGGTGTGGCGGGACTCGCGCTCGGCCTCGATCTGCTCCTGCAGGGTGACGGTGGCCCGGTGCGGGCGCCACGGGGCGCCGAGGAGGGTCTTGTCGAGGTGGGCGTGGCCGTCGACGAGGGCGGGCAGCAGCAGGGCGCCGCCGAGGTCGAGCGCGCCGGGCCGGGCGGGACGGCCCGGGACGTGCGGCTCGACGGTGCTCACCCTGCCGTCCGCCAGGTGGACGTCGGCGGTGCGGCCGTCGGGGAGGGTGGCCCCGAGGAGGGCGGTGGGCCTGGGCGGGGCGGAGGCCTCGCTCATGGTGTCTCCTTCGCGAAGGTATGTACGAGTCGCAGGGGCGTGCGCCGGATCCCCCTGGTGACCGCGGCGCGGCGCAAAGGTAACTGGTATACCGAATACCAGGCAATGGCCTGGGGGCCCTCACTTCGGGACCTCCGTGAACCCGTCTGCGAAGATCGGGGAAGCAGCACCTCCCCCTCCCGACTGGAGCCCTCCCGATGACCACCCCCCGCCCCGCCGCCCGCAGCACCGCCATCGGGGACACCCACCTGTCCCTGCGGGAGCGGGTGTACGTGGAGCTGCGCGAGCGGATCATCGAGGGCGACTACCCGGCGGGGCTGCGGCTCGTGGAGCGGGAGATCGCCGACGAGCTGCGGGTCTCCCGGGTGCCGGTGCGCGAGGCGATGCAGCGCCTGGAGTCGGAGGGCTTCCTCTCGGTGCAGCCGCGCCGGGGGTCGGTGGTGGCGGAGTTCGGCCCGGAGGACGCCGCGTACCTCTTCGACGTACGGGAGAACCTGGAGGGCCTGGCCGCGCGGCTCGCCGCCCGGCACGCGACCCCCGCCCCGTTGCGGGACCTGGAGCGGCTCCTGGCGCGGGCGAGGAGGGCGGCGGAGTCCGGGCGGCTGCGCGAGGCCGTCTCGCTCAACGCCGACTTCCACCGCCGGATCGTCGAACTCTCCGGCAACCCGCTCCTGGTGGACCTGATGGCCCCGCTCGACTCCCGGCTGCGCCGCCTCTTCCGGCTCACCTCGGCGCAGTCGGACGGCGAGCCGATGTGCGGGGCGCACGAGCGGCTCTACGAGGCGGTCCGCGACCACGACGAGGACGGCGCGGAGGCCCTGGCCCGCGCCCACGTCGCCGACACCCGCGCCTCGACGCTGCGGCTGCTCGCGGCGCTGCCGGACGCCTCCCGGGAGGCCTGACCCGCCCTCACGCGCGGCGCTGCTCCAGGAGGACCCGGTCTCACGCGCCGTACCGCTCCAGGAGGGCCCGGTCTCACGCGCCGTGCCGCTCCAGGAGGGCCCTGGCGCGCTCGACGAGCAGCATGAGCGCGTCGACGTGCTCGGGCGCGGGCTCGCTCAGCGGGGGCCGCACTTCGCCCACGTCCAGACCGCCCCTCCGCACCGCGGCCTTGACGAGCGAGACGGCGTATCCCCGGCCCCGGGAGCGGAGTTCGACGAGCGGCCGGTAGAAGCCGTCGACGAGCAGGGCGACGGTGGCGTCGTCGCCGGAGGCGAGGGCCCGGTGGTGGGCGAGGGCGAGGTCGGGGGCGAAGCAGAAGACGGCGGAGGAGTAGCGGGTGACGCCGATGCCCCGGTAGGCGGCGGCGGTGAGTTCGGCGGTCGGCAGACCGTTGACGTAGAGCAGGTCGAGCCCCTCGGCGCGGACGGCGCTGACGATCCGCTGCATGAGGGCGAGGTCGCCGAGGCCGTCCTTGAGGCCGATGACGCCGTCGGTGCGGGCGAGGGCGACGGCGGTGTCGGGGGTGAGGACCGCGTTGTCCCGCTGGTAGACGAGGACGTCGAGCGGGGTGGCGGCGGCGAGTTCGGCGTAGTGGCGGAGCAGTCCGGCCTGGTCGGGGACGACGAGGTACGGGGGCATGGCGAGGAGTCCGTCGGCGCCGGCCTCCTCGGCGAGGCGCGCGTAGCGGATCGCGAGGGCGGTGCCGTAGCCGGTGCCGGCGACGACGGGGACGCGTCCCGCGGTCTCCTCGACGGCGGCGGCGACGCAGTCGCGGAACTCCTCGGGGGTGAGGGCGTGGAACTCGCCGGTGCCGCAGCAGGCGAACACGGCCGCGGCGCCCGCGTCGACGCCGGCGCGGACATGGGCGCGGAAGGTGCCGAGGTCGACGGAGCCGTCGGGCGCGAAGGCGGTGACGGGGAAGAACAACAGGCCGTCGTACATACGTATGACCATCACCCACATACATGAACGCTGACCTTGCGCACGCTAGAGCAGGCCGATCGGCCGGTCAAGGCGATTGTGCCGTTCAGCCAAGGATCTTGACGCTCCGTCGGACGCCTTCCTAGCGTGTCCACGGATGTGAATGCCGCTCAGGTGAACGCCACTCGACGGAGGAGACCCGCTCCATGACCGCACCCCGCACCGTCCTGCTCACCGGCGCCGCCGGAGGCGTCGGCACGCTGATGCGGGAGCTGCTGCCCCCGTACGGCTACGAGCTCCGCCTGCTGGACGTCAACCCCGTGCCGGGCGCTCCCGACGCGATCACCGCCGACCTCGCGGACCGCGCGGCGCTGCGCGAGGCGGTCCGGGGCGTCGACGCGATCGTGCACCTCGCGGGCATCTCCCTGGAGTCCGACTTCGAGAAGATCATGGCCGCCAACATCGCCGGCCTCCACCACCTCTACGAGGCCGCCCGCGAGGAGGGCGTCCGGCGCGTGGTCTTCGCCTCCAGCAACCACGCGGTCGGCTTCACCCGGCGCCCGCGCGAGGGCGAGCCGCCGATCCCGGTCGACACCCCGCACCGCCCCGACACCTTCTACGGCCTCTCCAAGTGCTTCGGCGAGGACCTGGCCCAGCTCTACTGGGACCTGCACGGCATCGAGACCGTCTCCCTCCGCATCGGCTCCTGTTACCCGGAGCCCACCTCGGTACGGATGCTCTCGCTGTGGCTCAGCCCCGGCGACTGCGCCCGCCTCCTGCACGCGGCGCTCACCGCCGAGGACGTGGCCCACACGGTCGTGTACGGCTCGTCCGCCAACACGCGCGCGTGGTGGGACCTCTCCACGGCCAGGGCGCTCGGTTACGCGCCGGAGGACGACTCGGAGGCGTACGCGGAGAAGGTCCTCACCGAGCAGGGCCCCCTGGTGGAGGGCAGCGCCGACGACCTCTACCTGGGCGGCCACTTCTGCGTGGACCCGCCCCGCTGGCCGCACTGAGCAGGACCGGACAGGGGTACGCAGGACCCGGCCGGACTGATACGGGGGAGCCGGCCGGGGCCCGGGCCTCGGTGCACCCTGGCGCACCTGACCCGCTCACCGTAGGCCCGGCCGAAGATCATCGCGAGCCGCGGAACGCGGCAGCTGTCCGGATTGCGCGACGGGTTGGTGCACAGGAGCACGCACCGGCGCACACGCCCGGGCTCAGCGCCCCGCGCGGAGCGTCCGGGACGGCGACTCGCCGAACTTCTCCCGGTAGCGGGCCGCGAACCGGCCCTGGTGGGCGAAGCCCCAGCGCCAGGCCACCTCGCTCACGCTCACCTCGTCCGGCGCCGCCGCCCGCAGCTCCTCGCGGACCCGGTCGAGCCGGACCTCCCGCACGTACGCCATCGGCGACATCCCCACGTACTCCCGGAAGGACTCCTGGAGTCGGCGCACGCTCACCCGGGCCAGGGCCGCCAGTTCGGTGCTCGTGAACGGGTGCTCGGGGCGCTCCCGCACCGCGTCCATCGCGCGCTTGACCGGGGCCGGGCGCCGCGCCTCGCCCGGGTGGGCGAGCGCCTCGCGCCAGGGATGCTCGGCGGCCAGGAGCAGCCCGTTGAGCAGCGCCTCCTGCAGAGGTCTCGCGACCAGCTCGTGCGTGGCGAGCCCTTCCCCCGCGAGCGCCTCGGCGGCGACCTGGCGGGCGAAGCGCACCCAGCTCAGGCCGGGGCCGCGGGTGATGTCCAGGCGGGGCGCGAAGACGAGCGGCCCGCGCGGCGCCCGGCCCATCAGCTGTTCGAGGCGGTCGCGCAGTTCGGCCGCGCCGACCTTCACGGACAGGGTCCGGCAGTCCCCGCTCCAGCGGTCGAGGAAGGTGTCCCCCGCCGGGTCGAGGAGCAGCGCCTCGGTGGGGGTCGCGACGATCGTGGACCCGCCGCCCTGGCGCATCTCCATGGTCCCGCTCAGCGGCGCGTTGAGGTGGTACGCGCCGAGCTCGCCGAAGCTCATCCGGACGTCGGCCCCGCAGCTGAGGTCGCCTATGACCAGCGGCCCGAGCGCCACGGTGTCGAAGCGCGCCGCGAAGGGGCGCCGCTCCCGGTCGACGACGGCCATGCGGTTCGCGTAGTACCGCGCGTCGAGCTCCTCGCGCGCCTCGTCCACGTCCCCCGTCCGGAACGAGCTCCCACCCACGGCCTCCGCACCCCCCACAGCTCCCATGGACCGAAAGAATATTCATTCGACGGATCTGACCGGGAACGGCGGTATGCGCGGCATGCCGGGGAGGCCGAACGGGTGCGGGTAAGGGAACGGCAAAGGGGGCCGGATCGTTACCCCTGGCATGACCGCTATGACCCCCGGCTCGAACCTCCCTCTCACCGCCGCGCGCGTGGCGGTGGACGTGGCCGCCCCCGTGCGGCTCGACGTCTCGGGCCTGCTGCTCGGCGCCAACGGCAAGGTCCGCTCGGACGACGACTTCATCTTCTACAACCAGCCGACCGGGCCCGGTGTCACCTACCGCTCCGGCGGCGGGGCCGCGCCCGACGCGATCCTGGTGGACACCGGCGCCCTCCCCGCCGGCATCGAGAGGATCGTCGTCACCGCGAGTCCGGACGCCGCCGGCCAGACCTTCCAGGGCATCGAGCCCACGGCCACCATCCGGAACGCGGACGACGGCACCGTGATCGCCACGTTCACGCCGCCGCAGCTGGCCACGGAGACGGCGCTCGTGGTCGTCGAGATCTATCTGCGCAACGGCGCGTGGAAGGCCCGCGCGGTGGGCCAGGGGTACGCGAACGGGCTCGCCGGCATCGCGACCGACTTCGGCATCTCGGTGGACGACGAGCCCGCCGCCACCCCGGCCCCCGTCGCCCCGCCGGTGCCGGTCGCCCCGCCGGTGCCGCCCGCACCGCCCGCGCCGCCCGTCGCCCCGGTGGACCCGCGCATCGCGGCCCCGGTGCCCCCGGCCCCGGCCGCTCCCCCGGCCGCCGCCCCCGCCTCCACGGGCAAGATCAACCTCGACAAGGGCCGGGTCAGCCTCCAGAAGAACCAGACGGTGTCCCTGGTCAAGGGCGGCCGCCCGCTACTCTCCCAGGTCAAGATGGGCCTCGGCTGGGAGCCCGCCTACCGGGGCAAGGACATCGACCTGGACGCCTCCGTCATCGCGTACGGCCCGCAGCGCAACCACCTGGACAGCTGCTACTTCGGCAAGCTGTCCATCCTGAACGGCTCGATCAAGCACTCCGGCGACAACCTCACGGGCGAGGGCGCGGGCGACGACGAGGTGATCGTCGTCGACCTCGGCCGCCTCCCCGCCGACGCCACCGGCCTGGTCTTCACGGTCAACTCCTTCTCCGGCCAGAAGTTCACCGAGGTCGCCAAGGCCTACTGCCGGCTGATCGACGCGGCGACGGGCGAGGAGCTGGTCCGCTTCGACCTCACCTCCGCCGAGCCGCAGACCGGCGTGATGATGGCCAAGCTGATCAAGCAGTTCTCCGGCGAGTGGGAGATGACGGCGATGGGCGAGTTCGTGAAGTCGCGGACCGTCCGGGGCATGGTGAAGCCGGCCGCCCAGGCGCTCTGAGCGGCCGGGCCCCCGGATCAGAACAGGGCGCTGTAGGCGTTGAGGGCGGGCTGGCCGCCGAGGTGGGCGTAGAGCACGGTCGAGTCCCGACCGATCTCTCCCCGGTCCACCAGGTCGACCAGGCCCGCCATCGACTTCCCCTCGTAGACGGGGTCGGTGACCATGCCCTCGGTGCGGGCGGCGAGCCGCATCGCGTCGAGGGTGGCCTCGTCCGGGACGCCGTACACCCCGGCGTGGTAGCGCTCGTCGAGCTCGACGTCGGCCGCCGTCACCTCGCGCTCGACGCCGATGAGGGCGGCGGTGTCCCGGGCGATCCGGGTGATCTGCTCGTGCGTCGGGACGGGCTTCGCGGAGGCGTCGATGCCGATGATCCGGCGGGCCGGGCCGCCCTCCTCGGCGAGCGCGGCGAAGCCCGCGACCATGCCGGCCTGGGTGGAGCCGGTCACCGAGCAGACGACGACGGTGTCGAAGAAGACGCCGAGCTCCCGCTCCTGCTCGGCCACCTCGTAGGCCCAGTTCACGAAGCCGAGGCCGCCGAGCCGGTGGTCGGAGGCGCCGGCGGGGATCGCGTACGGCTTCCCGCCGCCCTCCTCGACCTCCCGCAGGGCCTGCTCCCAGCTCTCCTTGAAGCCGATGCCGAAGCCCGCCTTCACCAGGCGCACGTCGGCGCCCGCGAGGCGGCTGATGAGGATGTTGCCGACCTTGTCGTAGACGGAGTCGGGCCAGTCGACCCAGCTCTCCTGGACGAGCACGCACTTGAGGCCGGCGCGGGCGGCGACGGCGGCGACCTGGCGGGTGTGGTTGGACTGGACGCCGCCGATGGAGACGAGGGTGTCGCAGCCCTGGGCGAGGGCGTCGGCGACCAGGTACTCCAGCTTGCGGGTCTTGTTCCCGCCGTACGCGACACCGGAGTTGCAGTCCTCGCGCTTGGCCCAGAGGGCGGCGCCGCCGAGGTGGTGGGTGAGCCGTTCGAGCGGGTGGACCGGGGAGGGCCCGAAGAGGAGCGGGTAGCGGTCGAAGTCGGTGATCGGCAAAGCGGCTCCCGGTGGGTGACGGCGACGGTTCGACGGTCCTGGACGCGCGGCGGCCCTACGGGGCCGGGGACTTCACGGCCACGGGCTCCGTGGGCACGGGCTCCGTAGGCGCAGGCTCCGTGGGCACGGGCTCCGTAGGCGCAGGCTCCGTGGGCACGGGCTCCGCGAGCACGGGCTCCGCGAGCGCAGGCTCCGCGGGTGCGGGCTCCGTGGGCGTGGGCTCCGTGGGCGTGGGCCTCTCAGGCACGGGCTCCGTGGGCACCAGCCTCTCGGGCGCGAGCTCCGTGGGCACCGGCCTCTCGGGCGCGGGTTCCCCGGTGCCGGGCTCACGGCCCGCGGAGGGCCTTCCGCCTGCGGTCTCCCCGGCCCCCGGGGTCGGCGTCGCGGGGATGCCGGTGACCTCGGCCACCTCGATGGCGTCGTCCGCGAGGTGCTCCAGGGCGGCCCAGATCTCCGTGGTGACCCGCACCGCCTCCTCCGCGTCCCCCGCCGCGCACGCCTCGATGAGCCGGGCGTGCAGTGCGGCCGATCCGCAGCTCCCGGCGTCGCCGAAGAGACGCCGCTCGACGCGGCGGATCAGGGGGGTGTAGCGGGCGATCGTGGCGGCGGCGGCGTGGTTGCCGCTGGCGACGACGAGGACCTGGTGGAGCTCGTCGTCGGCGTCGAGCGCGGCCTCCACGTCGGAGGCGCGGACGGCCGCCGCGAAGCGCTCGTTGGCCTCGCGCATGGTCCGGATGCCCTCGGGGCCGAGCAGCGGCACGCCGGTCCTGGCGGCGAGCTCGTGCATCACCCGCACCACCGAGGCGGCGTCCCGGACGACCCGGCTGACCGGCCGGGTGACCCGGGTGTAGCTCTGCGGCTTGGACTCGACGAGCCCCTCGTCGCCGAGCCGGGCCAGGGCCTCGCGCACGGGTGCGCGCGAGAGCCCGAGCCGTTCGGCGAGATCGGCGTCCTTCAGCGGCGCGCCGGGGGCGAGGTCCCCGCGCACGATGGCCTCGCGCAGCGCCTCGTACGCCCGGTCACGCAGCAGGGTCCGGCCCACGGGCCGCAGTGCGTCCATGGACTGACATGTTAGATGTCAGTCCATGGAGCTGACCATAGATCAGTTTCGGCCTCAGCGGCCCTCAGCGACGGGGCTGGCGGCGCCAGGGGCCGGTGATCGCGACCATGATGCCCGGGGTCTGGATGTTGGCGAACAGAGTGTCGCCGTCGGGCGAGAAGGTCACGCCGGTGAACTCGCTGTCGTTGAGGTCGTTGCGGGCGATCGGGTAGGTGCGGCCCGAGTCGGTCGCGCCGAAGAGGTGCTGGACGCCCTCGCCGTCCTCGGCGATGACGAGCCCGCCGTACGGGGAGACGGTGATGTTGTCGGGGCCGTCGAAGGCGCCGTCCTCGTCCGGGGTGGCGTTCACCCCGAGGAGCACCTTGAGGGTGAGGGTGCGGCGCTTCGGGTCGTAGAACCAGACCTGGCCGTCGTGCGCGGCGCCGGGGCTCTCCTCGCGCGCGTAGGAGGAGACGATGTACGCGCCGCCGTCGCCCCACCACATGCCCTCCAGCTTGCGGGCGCGGGTGACCTGGCCGTCCGTGAACTGCTTGCGGACGGAGGTGGTGCGGGCGTCGCGGTCGGGGACGTCGACCCAGTCGACGCCGTAGACGGTGCCGATCCGGGTGGCGCGGGACAGGTCGTCCACGAAGCGGCCCGAGGAGTCGATGCACTTGAAGGCCTGGAGCGCGCCGGCGTCGTCGGCGAGGGTGCGGAGCTTGCCGCGGCCGTGCTCGAAGTCCTGCGGCGGCACCCAGCGGAAGAGCAGCCCATTGGGGCCCGAGGCGTCCTCGGTGAGGTAGGCGTGGCCGTGCTTGGGGTCGACGACGACGGCCTCGTGGGCGTAGCGGCCGAAGGCCTTGATCGGCTTGGGTTCGAGGTTGGCGCGGCGGTCGTACGGGTCGACCTCGAAGATGTAGCCGTGGTCCTTGGTCATGCCGTTCTTGCCGGCCAGGTCCTCGGTCTCCTCGCCGGTCAGCCAGGTGCCCCAGGCGGTGCGGCCGCCGGCGCAGTTGGTGGAGGTGCCGGCGACGCCGACCCACTCGGCGACGGTGCCGTCGCGGTGCACTTCGACGACGGTGCAGCCGCCGGCCGCGGCCGGGTCGTAGACGAGGCCCTCGGTGAGCGGGACGGGGTGCTCCCACTTGGCGCGGGGGCCCTTGAGCTCGTGGTTGTTGACGAGGTACGTGGCGCCGCGCGGGCCGTCGAAGGCGGCGGTGCCGTCGTGGTTGGAGGGCGTGAACTCGCCGGACTCCAGGCGGGTCACGCCGCTGTGGGTGACGACGCGGTACGAGAAGCCCTCGGGCAGGGCGAGCATCCCGTCGGGGTCGGCGACGAGCGGGCCGTACCCGAGGTCGTGGCCGTGACCGTGGCCTGCCCCGTACGCCTCCGGCTCGTCGGAGGCGAGCGCCTCGGGGGCGGTGGCGAGAGCCCCGACGACACCGGTGAGGGCGAGGCCCGCACCGGCGACGGCGGACTGCTTGGCGAACTCTCTGCGGTTGATCGGCATGGTGGTGGGGTCTCCCTGTGGTGGCCGGATCTCGCGCGCCACCCTCCCGCGCCCCCACGAACACCGCTTGAACGCCACGGGAACACCACCGGGCATCCCGCCCGGGCGGCCCCGCGGGGCGCTCCCGCACCGGCCCGAGCATCGCTCGTCCCCGCCCCCGCCGGGGACCGCTCCGGCGGGTACCACCGGGGGCCGCCACGCCCCCAGCAGGCGCTGTCGGGGGCGCCGCACCACGGCGGGCACCGCCAGGGCGCCTCTCCGCAGCGAGCTCCCGGTCCGGAGTACCGCGCCCGGGCAGCTGCCCCGCCGGGCGCGCGCCGCGCCGAGACCGCCCCCGGCATCGGTGACCCCGCGTCAGGAACCCGAAGCCCCCGACCGGGAGCGGGCCTTGAAGGCGGCCTTGCGGGCCTCCTTCGCCGCGGACTTGTCCCGGTGCAGGCGGCCCATCGCCTCCAGGACCTCCGCCGTCGCCGGGTGCTCCACCCGCCAGGCCGCCTCGAAGAAGCCGCTGTGGCGGCCGGTGAGGCCCTCGATCAGCTCCTGGAGCTCCTCCAGGTCTCCGGCCGAGTCGAGCTGGGCCGCGATCGTGTCGATCGCCAGCCAGAAGATCATCGACTCCGGCGGCGCGGGCACGTCCGCCGCGCCGCGCTCCGCGAGCCAGACCCGGGCGAGGCCGCCGAGTTCGGCGTCGTCGAGGACCTCGCGGACGGCGGGCTCCGCCTCGGCGCCGACCAGGGAGAGGGTCTGCTGGCAGTGGAGGCGGCGGAGCGGGGAGCCCGCGTCGGCGCCCCGCGCGGCGTGCAGCAGCTCGCGGGCCGCGTCGAGCGCGTCGCGGCCGGCCAGCCACGCGGCGGTCTCCTCGCGGGCCGCGGCCTCCGGATAGCCGGCGATCCCGTCGAGGAGGGCGTCGGCGCCCTTGTCCGTCAGGTCGCCGACGGCGGGCGCGTCGACGCCGGCCTCCAGCATCCGGGCCCGGACGCCGTAGAGCCCGAGCGGGGTGAGCCG
The DNA here is from genome assembly GCF_000830005.1 of Streptomyces vietnamensis. Lineage (NCBI taxonomy): Bacteria > Bacillati > Actinomycetota > Actinomycetes > Kitasatosporales > Streptomycetaceae > Streptomyces > Streptomyces vietnamensis. The sequence goes on from NZ_CP010407.1 coordinate 2,082,605, forward strand.
GACCATGCCGTAGCGGGTGACGTCCTCGTCGTCGACGGGCGGCGCGGGCTCCTCGCCCTCCTCGGCCATCAGGGCCTCGTCGACGGGCTGGTACTCGACGAGTCCGATGGGTTCGAGGAGCCGGAACTGCTCGTCGAGCCGCATCATCGCGTCGGAGACCTGCTCCAGGACGTCGTCGGTGGGCTCGCCCATGTCGTCGGGGACGACCATCGACGCGGCGAGCGCGGGCAGCGGCACGGGGCCCTCGCCGGCGCCGCCCTCGCTGACGGTCAGCAGGTAGAGGTTGCCGAGGACGCCCTCCAGGAAGTCGGCCTCGACCTCGGGGTCCCAGTCGAGCGCCTCGAAGTCGATCTCGCCGTCCTCGCCGACGATCGCGTCCAGGTCGTCGAGGACGGGGGCGACGGCGTCGGCGAAGACGGCGTCGAAGCCGTCCAGCCAGAGGCCGAGGACGTCCTGCGGCGAACCGCCCGTGACCAGTGCGAGGTTCTCGCCGGGACCGGCCCGCCCGGGAAGGTCCTCGTCCTCGGCGCCCTCCGCGGCCTGTCCGTCCTCGACGGCGACGAGTCCGGTGTCGACGGCGAGCCGCCAGGCGTCGCCGGCCCAGGTCTGGCCGTCCTCGTCGTCGGCGAGGCCGAGGACCTCGGCGGCTTCGGGGAGTTGCTCGTCGACGAGTTCGCCGCCCGCGTCGACCCGGGTCTCGGGCCCGGCCCAGCGGGCGAGCCGTACGGCCTGGGCGAGGAGGGGGGCGGCCAGGGCGTCCCGCGCCAGCTCCGCGTCCGCACGCAGCCGAACGGGGGGAAGGGTGGGGTGCTCTGACATCGGTGGGGTCTCCTCGGCGCGTGCGGGGGTGAAGGTGAAAGGGGCTCGGAGAGCGGTCCTCAGGGTAGACGCATCCGGGGGCCCTTCCGCCGGTTCACGGATCCGTCAGCCTTCGTACACCCGTCGACTCTTGACAAGTGCACTGCTCTCACAAGAGATTGACGCGCGTAGATTCATCTGCCGATCCTCCAAGCACCCTCGGAGCCTCTGATGTCTTCCTCCATACCGAGATTCGCCGCGGTCTCCGCCGTCGTCGCCTCCGCCCTCGCCGCCGGCCTGCTCGCGGGTCCGTCGAGCGCCGCCGCGGAGATCGCCGCCACGGAGAGCGCCGCCGCGGACACCACCGCCGCCGGCGTCCGCATCCACGACATCCAGGGCACGACGCGCGTCTCCCCCCTCGTCGGCAAGCAGGTCACCGGCGTCACGGGCATCGTCACCGGCGTCCGTACGTACGGCTCGCGTGGATTCTGGATCCAGGATCCGAACGCCGACGACAACCCGGCCACCAGCGAGGGCATCTTCGTCTTCACCAGCTCCGTCCCGACCGTCGCCGTCGGCGACGCGGTCAGCCTGAACGGCACGGTCACCGAGTACGTCCCCGGCGGCCTGAACTCGGGCAACCAGTCCCTCACCCAGATCTCCAAGCCCGTCATCACGGTCCTCTCGAAGGGCAACCCGGTCCCGGCCCCCGTGACCATCTCCGCGTGGTCGGTCCCGGACGAGTACGCCCCCGAGGGCGACCCGGCCGCGGGCGGCTCGATCAACGGCCTGACGCTCGACCCCGAGACGTACGCCCTGGACTACTACGAGTCCCTGGAGGGCACCAACGTCCGGATCGACTCCTCGCGGGTGGTCGGCGCCACCGACCCGTACGCGGAGCTCTGGGTGACGGTGAAGCCCTGGGAGAACGACAACGAGCGCGGCGGCACGGTCTACGGCTCGTACGAGTCCCAGAACACCGGCCGGCTCCAGATCCAGTCGCTGACCCCGCTGGCCCAGCAGCCCTTCCCCAAGGCGAACGTGGGCGACCGGCTGACCGGCACCACCGAGGGCCCGCTCGACTTCAACCAGTTCGGCGGCTACACGCTGACCGCGCGCACCCTGGGCACTCTGGAGGACAACGGCCTGGAGCGCGAGACCACGGACAAGCAGCACAAGAACGAGCTGGCCGTGGCGACGTACAACGTCGAGAACCTCGACCCGACCGACCCGCAGGAGAAGTTCGACGCGCTCGCGAAGGCGGTCGTCGAGAACCTCGCCTCGCCCGACATCGTCGCCCTGGAGGAGATCCAGGACAACAACGGCGCCAAGAACGACGGCACGGTCGCCGCCGACGTGACGGTGAAGAAGTTCACCGACGCGATCGTGGCGGCCGGCGGTCCGGCGTACGAGTGGCGCTCGATCGACCCGCAGAACGGCAAGGACGGCGGCGAGCCCGGCGGCAACATCCGTCAGGTCTTCCTCTTCAACCCCGAGCGGGTCTCCTTCACGGACCGCGCGGGCGGCGACGCGACCACCGCCACCGCCGTGACGGGCACCAAGGGCCGTGCCGCGCTGACCCTCTCCCCCGGCCGCATCGACCCGGCGAACACCGCCTGGGAGGCCAGCCGCAAGCCGCTCGCGGGCGAGTTCGTCTTCCGCGGCCGCACGGTCTTCGTGATCGCCAACCACCTCACCTCCAAGGGCGGCGACGAGTCGATCGTCTCGCACCACCAGCCGCCGAACCGTTCCTCCGAGGCCAAGCGGCTGCTCCAGGCGCAGGCCGTCAACGCCTTCGTCAAGGAGATCGAGGCCGTCGACAAGCAGGCGGACGTGCTCGTCGTCGGCGACATGAACGACTTCGAGTTCTCCGGGACGACGGAGGCGATGACCGACGGCGGCGCGCTGTACCCGGCCATCACGTCGCTGCCGGAGAGCGAGCGCTACTCGTACGTGTACCAGGGCAACAGCCAGGTCCTCGACCAGATCCTGACCAGCCCGGGCGTCCACCACTTCGAGTACGACTCCGTGCACATCAACGCGGAGTTCGCGGACCAGAACAGCGACCACGACCCGCAGGTCCTGCGCTTCCGCCCGTAGCGGGAAACCCGGTCACACGCCCGCGTCGAGACTCAGCGCGGGCGTGTACCTCCGCACCCGGCTGCCGACGAGCCCCGGGTACGCGTGCACCCGCCGCCAGGCCTCACCGAGCGGGGCGTACTCCGCCTGCCACTCGACGTGGGCCTGCTCGGTCTCCCACTCGGCGAGGTTCAGGACGCGGGTGCCGTCGAGGGACCGGTGGAAGTGCGCGCCGATCCCGCCGTGCGCCGCCCGCTTCCCCGCGTCGTCGGCCATGGCGGTGAACACGGCCTCCACCCAGGCCTCCTGCCGCTCCGCGTCCGGCCCGTCGAAGTCGACCTCGACGACCGCGATCGCCCCGGGCAGTGCCCCGGCGCTCTCCTCGTCGAGGACGGCGGAGCGCAGCAGGGGCGCGTAGCGGCGCAGTTCCACCCGCTCGATGCCGGGGACGGCGGCGTCGATCTCGGCGTTCCGGTCGTCGCGGTGGGTGCGGACGAAGTCGTCGTAGGCCTCCGGGGCCGTCCACTGCGAGTAGTGCAGCAGCGTGTCCCCGTCCGTGCCGATGTAGACGCTGTACGAGAGCAGCCCCAGGTCGGGCCATTCCCGGCTCTCCCAGGCCTTGCGGATGGCCTCGACGGCCGCCCGCTGCCGCTCGGGGGTGGCGACCCGCCAGGTGCTGGCCAGGACGGCGCCGACGCCGGGGCGGTGGAGGTCGGGGCGGGCATCGGGGCGGGCGACGGCGTTCATGGAGGGTCTCCTGTTCCTCGGAGGGGCTATGGCTCCACCGTCCTCCCTCAACCATGGTTGAGGTCAAGGGGATTCGCCGTGGGAGACTGCTTTCATGATCCTTCGCCCCGCCACCCGCGCCGAACTGCCCGCCGTCCTCGCCCTGCTCGCCGACGAGGACGGGGTCGTGGACCCCGGCTCGGTCGTCGTCACCGAGGCGTACGAGCGGGCCTTCGCGGACATCGAGGCCGATCCGCGCAACGAGATGCTCGTCCTGGTGGACGGGGATCTCGTCCTGGGCTGCCTCCAGGCCACGTACATCCCGGGACTCGGCAAGGGCGGCGCCGAGCGGGCCCTGATCGAGGCGGTCCGGATCAGGGCCGACCGGCGGGGCGGCGGGCTCGGCCGGGAGCTGATGGAGCGGGCCGTGGCGCGGGCGAAGGAGCGCGGCTGCGCGCTCGTCCAGCTGACCAGCAACAAGCGGCGGACGGACGCCCACCGCTTCTACGCCTCGCTGGGCTTCGCCCGCAGCCACGACGGCTTCAAGCTGGGCCTCTGACCGAAGAGGCGCCCGGCCCCTAGCCGAGCAGGTGCCCACCGCCGTCGACGAGGAGGACCTCTCCCGTGATGTACGAGGCGTGGGCGAGGTCGAAGACGGCCCCGGCGATGTCCTCGGGGCGGCCGACGCGGCGCAGCGGGACGACCCCGGCGACGTGCTCCTTGGCGGCGTCGGCGCCCTCCACCCCGTCGAACCAGGGGGTGTCGATGAGGCCGGGCGCGACCGCGTTGACGCGGATGTCGGGGCCGAGGGTCTTGGCGAGGAGCTTCGTCATGTGGTTGACGGCGGCCTTGGAGACGGAGTACGGGATGGAGCTGCCGCCCGGCCGGACGCCGGCCTGGGAGGAGATCGTCACGATGTTGCCGCGGGTCTTCCGCAGGTGCGGGACGGCGGCGGTGACGGTCTGCCAGACGCCGATGACGTTGACGTCGTAGAGGTGGCGCCACACCTCGGGCGAGGCGGCTTCGAGGTCGTCGTGCGGGATGAACCGGGTGGTGCCCGCGCAGTTGACGAGGAGGTCGAGGCGGCCGTACGCCTCCACGGCGGCCGCGACGAGCCCGGCGGCCTGGGCCTCGTCGGAGACGTCGGCCTGGACGTAGACGGCGTCCGGCAGTTCGGCGGCGAGGGCCTTGCCCGCTTCGACCGAGCGCCCGGAGTTGACGACGACCCGGTAGCCGGCGTCGGCGAGCCGTCGGGCGACGGCCGCTCCGATGCCCGAGGACGAGCCGGTGACGAGTGCGACGCGCTGTTCGCTCATGTGCGTTCTTCTCCATGTCCCCCTGTCGCGCCCGGCCGATCATGCCAGACGGCCATCGTTCACAGAAACTGAATTCTCGAACCAAGCAGATCTAAGTGGACCTTCACGGTCGCTCGCGCACAGACTTCTCGAATGAACACTGAACGCCCCTTCGGGCGCGCCCTCTGCGCGATGGTCACCCCGTTCGACGCCACCGGCGGCCTCGACCTGGACGCGGCGCGCGAGCTCGCCGCCCGGCTCGTCGCGGAGGGCTGCGACGGTCTGGTCCTCAACGGCACGACGGGAGAGTCCCCGACCACCACGGACGCGGAGAAGGCCGCGCTGATCCGCGCGGTGCGGGACGCGGTCGGCCCCGGCCCGGCGGTCGTCGCGGGCGTCGGCACCGCCGACACCCGGCACACCGCGGAGCTCGCCCGGCAGGCCGAGGAGGCGGGGGCGGACGGACTGCTCGTCGTCACCCCGTACTACAGCCGTCCCCCGCAGGCGGCCGTCGAGGCGCACTTCCTGAAGGTCGCGGACGCGACCGGGCTTCCGGTGATGGTCTACGACATCCCCGGCCGCACCGGCACCCGGGTCGAGCCCGCGACGATGCGGCGGCTCGCCGCGCATCCTCGGATCGTGGCGGTGAAGGACTGCGCGAACGACCTGCTCGGCTCGGCCCGGCTGATCGCGGAGACGGGGCTCGCGTACTACTCGGGCAGCGAGGAGCTGAACCTGCCGCTGTACGCGGTGGGCGGCGCCGGCTACGTCAGTACGGTGGCGAACGTGGCGCCGCGCCGGCTGCGGGCGGTCCTGGACGCCTTCGACGCGGGCGACACCGCGGGCGCGGCCCGCCTCAACGCCGAACTCCTGCCGCTGGTCGAGCTGATGATGGCCTCGGGCCTGCCGGGCACGGTGACCGCGAAGGCGCTGCTCGGCGGCCCGGTGCGCGAACCGCTGCAGCCCGCCGACCGGGAGACGGCCGACGGGCTGCGGACGGCGCACGAGGCGCTGCTCCGGGCGGACTCCGCGTTCTGCTGACCCGCGGAGTCGCCGGATCAGTTGTGGCTGTGCAGGATCTCGTTCAGCCCGCCCCAGACCGCGTTGTTCGGGCGGGCCTCGACGGCGCCGGTGACCGAGTTGCGGCGGAAGAGGATGTTGTCGCCGCCGGAGAGCTCACGGGCCTTCACGATCTGCCCGTCGGGCATGGTGACCCGGGTGCCGGCGGTGACGTACAGACCGGCCTCGACGACGCACTCGTCGCCCAGCGCGATGCCGACGCCCGCCTCGGCGCCGATGAGGCAGCGCTCGCCGATCGAGATGATCACGTTGCCGCCGCCGGAGAGGGTGCCCATGGTGGAGGCGCCGCCGCCGATGTCGGAGCCGTTGCCGACGACGACACCGGCGGAGATGCGGCCCTCGACCATCGAGGTGCCGAGGGTGCCGGCGTTGAAGTTGACGAAGCCCTCGTGCATGACGGTGGTGCCGGCGGCGAGGTGCGCGCCGAGGCGGACGCGGTCGGCGTCGGCGATGCGGACCCCGGCGGGCACGACGTAGTCGGTCATGCGCGGGAACTTGTCGATCGAGGTCACCTGGAGGTGCAGGCCCTCGGCGCGGGCGTTGAGCCGGACCTTCTCGATGTCGTCGACGGCGACCGGGCCGAGCGAGGTCCAGGCGACGTTGGCGAGCAGGCCGAAGACGCCGTCCAGGCTCTGGCCGTGCGGCTTGACCAGCCGGTGGCTCAGCAGGTGGAGGCGCAGGTAGGCGTCGTGGGCGTCGAGCGGCTTCTCGTCGAGCGAGGCGATGACGGTGCGGACGGCGACCACCTCGACGCCCCGGCGGGCGTCCACGCCGAGGGCCTTGGCGGCGCCTTCGCCGAGGGCGTTGACGGCCTCGTCGGGGGTGAGGCGCTCGGTGCCGGCGGGGCCGGCCGCTTCGGTCAGCTCGGGGGCGGGGAACCAGGTGTCGAGAACGGTGCCGTCGCCGGCGATGGTGGCGAGGCCGGCGGCGACGGCGCCGGTGGTGCGAGGAGCAGTGGTCATGACGGAAAACCTAACGGGCGGGCCCCGGCCCGGGCCAACCGGTCTCAGGTGTCGGTCGGGTCCGTGGGCGGTTCCGACGAGGTCCCGGCCTGCCGTTTCGGGTCTTCGTTCAGGATCCGGGCCAGCATCTCCCGGGCGTACCCCTCGTCGTACGGGGCGCCGGTGAGCAGCACCTGGAGGCTGATGCCGTCCATGAGGGCGACCAGGGCGCGGGCGGTGACGGGTCCGGTGCGCGGGGCGAGGACGGAGACGACCTCGTCGACCCATTCGGCGGCGACGGGGCGCAGGGCGGGGCGGCGCAGGGCGGCGAGGTAGAGCTCGTACTCCAGCTCGACGCCGGTGCGCTCGGTGGACAGCCACTCCCCCATGAGCGCGGCCAGACCGGCGGCCAGATCGGGCGCGGCGATCTCGGGCCCCTGCCGGAGGCGGGCGCCGAAGGTGCCGTTGACCCGGTGGAGCGCCGCGACGAGGAGTTCGTCCAGGGAGGCGAAGTGGTACGTGGTGGAGCCGAGCGGCACGTCGGCCTCGGCGGCCACCGTGCGATGGCTGAGGCCGGCGATCCCGGCGCGGCCGACGACGGTGAGCGCGGCGTCGACGATCCGCTCGCGCCGGTCGGGGTCGTGCCTGCGGGGCCGTGCCATCAGTGCGCGCCGCCGAGGTTGAGGACGACGACCCCGGCGATGATGAGGAGGATCCCGGCGATCTTGGCGACGCCCAGGCTCTCGCCGAGGAAGAGGTAGCCGATCGCGGCGACGACGGCGGTGCCGACCCCGGACCAGATGGCGTAGGCGGTGCCGACCTGGAGCGTCTTGAGCGCCCGGGCGAGGAGCACGAAGGAGACGAGATAGCCGGCACCGGTGAGGAGGGAGGGCCAGAGCCTGCTGAAGCCCTCGCTGTACTTCATCGAGGTGGTGGCGAGTATCTCCGCCGCGATGGCGCCCGCGAGCAGTCCGTAACCCATGCGTACGAGCGTACACAACGATGCGTACGCCCGTACACTTCAACTCGATGTCCTTGGCATGTCCCGTCCCTATACCGTGTTCCGGTCACCGGTCGGGGGCGAGAAACAGGACACAGGGAGCGGGGAATGTCGCACAACGCGGGGTGGGGGCCGTACGGAGACGCGTACGGCGGCGCAGCAGGAGGAGGTCCGGCCGGTCCCGGGGGGCCCGGCATGCCCGGCTGGGGCGGCTGGATGCCGCCACCGGCGCCGAAGCCCGGGGTGATCCCGCTGAAGCCGCTCGGCCTCGGCGACATCCTCGGCGGCGCGATGTCGACGATCGGGCGGTACAAGGGACCTGTCATGGGTCTGGCGGCGGCGGTCTTCGGGGCGTACACGCTGCTCATCGGCATCGCCATCGCCGTCGCCCTGTCCGGGGTCGCCGAGGAGCTCGGCGAACTGGCCGACCTGGCCGACCGGCCCGGCACCCAGGAACCGGAGTGGCACGAGATCCGGCCCCTCATCATCGCCTTCGTCATCGTCGCGGCCGTCGCCCTGATCGGATACGTGCTCGCCGTCGCGACCGTCCAGGCGGCCATGCTCACCGTCCTCCAGGACGCGGTCCTGGGCCGCCCCGCGACCTTCGGCTCCGTGTGGCGCAGGACGCTCCCCCGGGTGCCCGCCCTCATCGGCACGAGCCTGCTCACCGGGCTGATCGCCATGGTCCCGGTGCTGCTGGCCCTGGTCTTCTTCTCGATCGGCATGGTCGGCGCGTCGGCCGGCGACGACAGCGACGAGGTCGCCGGCGCCTACATCGGCCTCGGCATGCTGGGCTTCCTGGTGGCCTTCGTCCCGGCGATCTGGCTCTGGGTGAAGTTCAGCCTGGCCCCCGCGGCCGTGGTCTTCGAGAAGCAGGGCCCGATCCGGGCGATGCAGCGCTCCTCGCAGCTGGTGCGCGGGCGCTGGTGGCCGGTCCTCGGCATCTCGATGCTGGCCACCCTGATCGCCGGGGTCACGGCCGGGCTGATCCAGCAGGTGCTCAGCGTGGCCGGGATCTTCCCCGCCATGGCGGCCGCCGCGGATCTCGGCACGGACCCGGAGTTCTCGGAGGTCCTGTCGGTCTTCTCGGTCTACATCGTGATCACCATGGTGGGCCAGCTGATCGGCTACCTGATCCAGACCACCTTCCCGCCCCTGGTCAACGGCCTCATCTACGTCGACCAGCGCATCCGCAACGAGAACCTCGCCCCGGTCCTGGCCGAGAGCGCCGGCCTGCCCCCGCAGCCACCCGCCGCCCCCGGCTTCTGACCCGGGACCCGGGACGCCCAAGGCGCCGGGTACGCCGAAGGGCCGTGTCCACCGGGGAATCCCGGCGGGCACGGCCCTTCGTACAGGTACCGGCGGACCGATCAGACGTTGAAGCCGAGCGCGCGCAGCTGCTCGCGGCCGTCGTCCGTGATCTTGTCCGGGCCCCACGGGGGCATCCAGACCCAGTTGATCTTCAGCTCGCTGACGATGCCGTCCGTCGCGGACTTCGCCTGGTCCTCGATCACATCGGTCAGCGGACAGGCCGCCGACGTCAGGGTCATGTCCAGCGTCGCGACGTTCGAGTCGTCGATGTGGATGCCGTAGATCAGGCCCAGGTTGACGACGTCGATGCCCAGCTCGGGGTCGACGACGTCGTACAGCGCCTCACGGACTTCTTCCTCGGAGGCCGGCTTCATCGTGGCCTCGGCGTTCTCGGTCATGCCGACTTCCTCTCCGCGTCACCCAGTGCCTGGGCGGTCGCGTCCTTCCACGCCATCCAGCTGAGCAGCGCGCACTTCACACGGGCCGGGTACTTGGAGACCCCGGCGAACGCGACCGCGTCCTCCAGGACCTCCTCCATCGCGTCGTCCGGCTCGATCTGGCCCTTGGACTGCATCAGCTCCAGGAAGGTGCCCTGGATCTTCTGCGCCTCGGCCAGCTCCTTGCCGACGAGCAGCTCGTTGAGGACGGAGGCCGAGGCCTGGCTGATGGAGCAGCCCTGGCCCTCGTACGACACGTCCTCGATGCGCGAGCCGTCGTACTTCACGCGGAGCGTGATCTCGTCGCCGCACGTCGGGTTGACGTGGTGCACCTCGGCGTCGCCGTCCCGAAGACCCCGCCCGTGGGGGTGCTTGTAGTGGTCCAGGATGACGTCCTGGTACATCGAATCGAGCTTCACGAGCCGTCCCCTAGCCGAAGAAGTTCCGTACGTGCTCCAGACCCTCGACCAGGGCGTCGACCTCGGCCGGAGTGGAGTACAGATAGAACGACGCCCGCGTGGTCGCAGGAATTCCGTACCGCAGGCAGACCGGCCGCGCGCAGTGGTGGCCGACCCGGACCGCGATGCCCTGCTCGTCGAGGACCTGGCCCACGTCGTGCGGGTGGATGTCGCCCAGCGTGAAGGAGATCGCCGCGCCGCGGTCCTCGGCCGTGGTGGGGCCGATGATCCGCAGGTCCGGGACCTCCTGGAGGCGCCGGACGGCGTACTCGGTGATCGCGTGCTCGTGGCGCGCGATGTTCTCCATGCCGATCGCCGACAGGTAGTCCACGGCCGCGCCGAGGCCGACGGCCTGGGCGATCGGGGGCGTACCCGCCTCGAACTTGTGCGGGGCCGGCGCGTACGTCGAGGAGTGCATCGAGACGGTCTCGATCATCTCGCCGCCGCCGAGGAAGGGCGGGAGGTCCTCCAGGAGCTCCTGCCGTCCCCACAGCACGCCGATGCCGGTCGGGCCGCACATCTTGTGGCCGGTGAAGGCCACGAAGTCGGCCTGGAGCGCCTGCACGTCCAGGACCATGTGCGGGGCCGCCTGGGAGGCGTCGATGCAGACGAGCGCACCGACCTCCTGGGCGCGGCGGATGATCGTCTCCACCGGGTTGATCGTGCCCAGCAGGTTCGAGACCAGCGTGAACGAGACGATCTTGGTCTTCTCGGTGATGACCTCTTCGATGTTCGAGAGGTCGAGACGGCCGTCGTCGGTGAGGCCGAACCACTTCAGCTTCGCGCCCGTGCGCTGCGAGAGCAGCTGCCACGGCACGATGTTGGAGTGGTGCTCCATCTCCGTGATGGCGATCTCGGTCTCGTGGTCCACGCGGTAGGGCTCGTCGGCCCAGCCCAGCATGTTGGCCACGAGGTTGAGCGACTCGGAGGCGTTCTTGGTGAAGATCACCTCGTCGCGGCTCGGCGCGTTGATGAAGGCCGCGACCTTGTCACGGGCGCCTTCGTACAGCGCCGTCGCCTCCTCGGCGACCGTGTAGACGCCGCGGTGGACGTTGGCGTTGTGACGCTCGTAGTACTGGTTGAGCGCATCGAGGACCTGGCGCGGCTTCTGCGAGGTCGCCGCGGAGTCGAGGTACACGATCTTCTTGCCGTCGTGGACCACGCGATCCAGGAGCGGGAAGTCCTTGCGGATCGCCTCGGTGTCGAGGAGGCCGGTCAGCCCCATATGGGCGGAAGTCACGCGGATGCGCCACCCTTCACGTACTTGTCGTAGCCCTCGTTCTCCAGCTGGTCGGCCAGCTCGGCGCCGCCGGACTCGACGATGCGGCCGTTCGCGAACACGTGAACGAAGTCGGGCTTGATGTAGCGCAGGATGCGCGTGTAGTGGGTGATCAGCAGGGTGCCGACCTCACCGGTCTCGCGGACGCGGTTGACGCCCTCGGAGACGATGCGCAGGGCGTCGACGTCGAGGCCGGAGTCGGTCTCGTCGAGGATCGCGATCTTCGGCTTGAGGAGCTCCAGCTGGAGGATCTCGTGGCGCTTCTTCTCACCGCCGGAGAAGCCCTCGTTGACGTTGCGCTCGGCGAAGGCCGGGTCCATCTGGAGCTGCTCCATCGCGGACTTGACCTCCTTCACCCAGGTACGCAGCTTGGGCGCCTCGCCGCGGACGGCGGTGGCGGAGGTGCGCAGGAAGTTGGAGACCGAGACGCCGGGGACCTCGACCGGGTACTGCATGGCGAGGAAGACGCCGGCGCGGGCGCGCTCGTCGACCGACATCTCCAGGACGTCCTCGCCGTCGAGGGTGACGGTGCCGCCGGTGACCGTGTACTTCGGGTGGCCGGCCAGCGAGTACGCCAGGGTCGACTTGCCGGAGCCGTTGGGGCCCATGACGGCGTGGGTCTCGCCCTGCTTGATGGTCAGGTCGACACCCTTGAGGATCTCGCGCGGACCGTTCTCGGCCTCGACGGAGACGTGCAGGTCGTGGATTTCAAGCGTAGCCATGGGTGACTCAGGACTCCTGGGTGACGGAGACGAGCACATCGTCCCCTTCGATCTTTACGGGGTATACGGGGACGGGGCGCGTCGCGGGAAGGCCGGAGGGCTTGCCGGTGCGCAGGTCGAAGCTGGAGCCGTGCAGCCAGCACTCGATCGCGCAGTCCTCGACCTCGCCCTCCGAGAGGGAGACGTTCGCGTGCGAGCAGATGTCGTTGATCGCGAACACCTCGCCCTCGGTGTGCACGACCGACACCGGCGTGCCGTCGACCTCGACCCGCTTCGGGGTGTCGGCCTCCAGCTCGCTCAGCGCGCAGACTCGGACGAAGGCCATCAGACGGAGGCCTCCAGCTCGGCCTCGATCTTGGCGAGGAGTCGCTCCTGGACGTCCGGCAGACCGATCTGCTGGACGAGCTCCGCGAAGAAGCCGCGGACGACGAGGCGGCGGGCCTCGGCCTCCGGGATGCCGCGGGCCATCAGGTAGAAGAGCTGCTCGTCGTCGAAGCGGCCGGTGGCCGAGGCGTGACCGGCGCCGGCGATCTCGCCGGTCTCGATCTCCAGATTCGGCACGGAGTCCACCCGGGCGCCGTCCGTGAGGACCAGGTTCCGGTTGAGCTCGTACGTGTCGGTGCCCTCGGCCTTGGCCTGGATGAGCACGTCACCGATCCACACCGCGTGCGCGTCCTGGCCCTGCAGCGCGCCCTTGTAGGCCACGTTGGACTTGCAGTGCGGGGTGTTGTGGTCGACGAGGAGGCGGTGCTCCTGGTGCTGGCCGGCGTCGGTGAAGTACAGGCCGAAGAGCTCGGCCTCGCCGCCGGGGCCCGCGTACTGGACGCGCGGGTGGATGCGGACGACGTCGCCGCCGAAGGTGACGACGACCGACTTGAAGGAGGCGTCGCGGCCGACCAGCGCGTTGTGCTGGGCGACGTGGACGGCCTTCTCGTCCCAGTCCTGGACGGAGACGACGGTCAGCTTGGCGCCGTCGCCGAGGACGTAGTCCACGTTGGCGGCGAGCACCGCGTCACCGGTGTGGTCGATGACCACGACGGCCTCGGCGAAGGCGCCGAGCTCGATGACCTGGTGGCCGAAGGCGACGCCGCCCTGGCCGTGCACGGAGATGCGGATCGGCTCGGTGAGCACCGCCTCCTTGGCGACGGTGACGACGCCGGCCTTCTCGAAGGAGGAGTACGCCTGGGCGGCGACGCGGTCGACGGGCGTGCCGGCCTTGCCGAGGCGCTCGTCGTCGCGGCCGACGGTCTCCACGGTGACGCCCTCGGGGGCCTCGACCTCGACCTTGACGCCCTCGCCGGAGGCGACGGCGGTGCCGTCGTGGAGGCCGCGCAGACGCGCCAGCGGGGTGAACCGCCACTCCTCCTCGCGGCCGTGCGGGACGGGGAAGTCCGCGACGTCGAAGGACGGGGGCGCGCTCATGCGCGTGGCGACGGTGGACTCGGCGGCCACCGCGATCGAGCCGGCGGTGGTGGAGCCCGCCGGGATGTTCTGAGCCTCAGCCATGGCTGTCGTGTTGCTCTCTTCCTGCGTACGTAAAGAAAAGTCGGTCGCTGCGGGGCGGGGCCGGCCTTAGCCGACCGCACCCTCCATCTGCAGCTCGATCAGCCGGTTGAGCTCCAGGGCGTACTCCATCGGGAGCTCCTTGGCGATGGGCTCGACGAAGCCGCGGACGATCATCGCCATGGCCTCGAACTCGGTGAGGCCGCGGCTCATCAGGTAGAAGAGCTGGTCCTCGGAGACCTTGGAGACGGTGGCCTCGTGGCCCATGGAGACGTCGTCCTCGCGCACGTCCACGTAGGGGTACGTGTCGGAGCGGGAGATCGTGTCGACGAGCAGCGCGTCGCAGAGGACGTTGGACTTGGCGCCCGGGGCACCCTCGCCGATCTCGATGAGACCGCGGTAGGAGGTGCGGCCGCCGCCTCGCGCCACCGACTTGGAGACGATGTTGGAGGAGGTGTTCGGGGCCATGTGGACCATCTTGGCGCCGGCGTCCTGGTGCTGGCCCTCGCCCGCGAAGGCGATGGACAGGGTCTCGCCCTTGGCGTGCTCGCCCATGAGGTAGACGGCCGGGTACTTCATGGTGACCTTGGAGCCGATGTTGCCGTCGACCCACTCCATGGTGGCGCCCTCGTAGGCGACGGCGCGCTTGGTCACCAGGTTGTAGACGTTGTTCGACCAGTTCTGGATGGTCGTGTAGCGGCAGCGGCCGCCCTTCTTCACGATGATCTCGACGACCGCGGAGTGCAGCGAGTCGGAGGAGTAGATCGGGGCGGTGCAGCCCTCGACGTAGTGGACGTAGGCGTCCTCGTCGACGATGATCAGCGTCCGCTCGAACTGGCCCATGTTCTCCGTGTTGATGCGGAAGTAGGCCTGGAGCGGGATCTCGACGTGCACGCCCTTCGGCACGTAGATGAACGAGCCGCCGGACCAGACGGCCGTGTTCAGCGAGGCGAACTTGTTGTCGCCGACCGGGATGACGGTGCCGAAGTACTCCTTGAAGAGCTCCTCGTGCTCCTTCAGCGCGGTGTCGGTGTCGACGAAGATGACGCCCTGCTCCTCCAGGTCCTCGCGGATCTGGTGGTAGACGACCTCGGACTCGTACTGGGCGGCGACACCGGCGACGAGGCGCTGCTTCTCCGCCTCCGGGATGCCGAGCTTGTCGTACGTGTTCTTGATGTCCTCCGGCAGGTCCTCCCAGGACTCGGCCTGCTTCTCGGTGGACCGCACGAAGTACTTGATGTTGTCGAAGTCGATGCCGGAGAGGTCGGAGCCCCAGGTCGGCATGGGCTTCTTGTCGAAGAGGCGCAGACCCTTGAGACGCAGCTTCAGCATCCACTCGGGCTCGTTCTTCTTCGCGGAGATGTCGCGGACGACGTCCTCGTTCAGTCCGCGCTTGGCCGCGGCGCCGGCCGCGTCGGAGTCGGCCCAGCCGTACTCGTACCGACCCAGGCCCTCGAGCTCGGGGTGGCTGATCTCGGTGGTCATGCGGGGTTCCTCCCGGCCGTGCTTGCGGATGCTGATTCGGTGGTCTGTGGGGCGCCGTGCGGGATGAACGTGGTGCAGACGCCGTCACCATGCGCGATGGTGGCCAGACGCTGGACGTGCGTTCCCAAGAGGCGGGAGAAGAATTCCGTCTCCGCCTCGCACAGCTGGGGGTACTGCTCGGCGACGTGGGCGACCGGGCAGTGGTGTTGGCAGAGCTGCTCGCCGACCGGCGCGTTCCGCGCAGTGGCAGCGTACCCGTCCGCCGTGAGGGCCTTGGCCAGGGCCTCGGTCCGCTGGGCGGGCTCGGCCGACTCGACGGCCTCGCGGTACGCCCCGGCCTGGGCCTCGATCCGGTCGCGGGCGAAGGCGGCGACGGCCGCCTCTCCGCCGGCGTTGCGCTCGATCCAGCGGAGCGCCTCGACGGCGAGGGAGTCGTACGACTGGTCGAAGGCGTCCCGGCCGCAGTCGGTGAGCGCGAAGACCTTCGCGGGGCGGCCGCGGGACCGGGTCCCGTAGACGCGTTTCTCGCGGGCTTCGACGACGTTCTCGGCGACCAGCGAGTCGAGGTGGCGGCGGACGGCGGCCTGGGTGAGGCGGAGCCGCCCGGCGAGGTCGGCGACGGTCGAGGGACCGTGGTCCAGGATCGACCGCGCGACCCGGTTGCGCGTGGAACGCTCTCGGGTCGCGAGTTCCTCCACCGGAGCCGCGCCAACGTTTTTCACAACGCCATTGTTGCGTAATTAATCGGGGAGTGACAAGCGGCGTCCTGACCGGTGACGATGGCGTGCATCACGCAGGTAAGGCTTACCTGAGCTGCGGAAACGATCATTCGTGGGATGAATCGCGACCGCCCCGACCAGCGGTTTCCCAGCCCTCGACCGGCTCGGCCGGCACGGCCACCGTCCGGCCCGCCCCGCTCATCAGACGCCGGAAGGAGGCCGCGTCACGGACCGCCTCCACGCCCGGATCGTTGTTGAAATAGACGTACGCGTCGGCCCCCTCCGGCCAGCCCTCGACGATCCGCCCGGCCCACCCCTCCAGCGCCTGGCGGCCGTACGCGGGCCAGGGCCGGGCCCGGCCCTCGTGCAGCCGCAGATAGCACCAGTCCGCCGTCCGCCACAGCGGCGTCACCGGCCTCGACCGCCGGTCCGCCCAGCAGAGCGCGGCACCCCGCCCCACCAGCACCGCCTCGGTCCGGTCCGTCCACCACGAGGCGTGCCGGGGCTCGACGGCGACCCGCACCCCCGCCGGGAAACAGGCGAGGACCGCGTCGAGCAGCCCGGGGTCGGCCCGCAGCGAGGGCGGGAACTGGAGCAGGACCGGCCCGAGCCGGTCCCCGAGCCCCTCCGCCCGCTCCATCAGCTGCGCCACCATGCCCTCCGGCTCCCGCAGCCGCTCGACGTGCGTCAGCCGGCGGTTCGCCTTGACCGCCATCACGAAGCCCTCGGGCGTCCGCTTCCGCCAGGTGGCGAAGGTGTCGCGCTCGGGCAGCCCGTAGAAGGCGCTGTTGTTCTCCACGGTGGCGAACCGGCGCGCGTACTCCTCCAGCCAGAGCCGCTGCGGCACGCCCTCGGGGTAGAACGTGCCCCGCCAGTCCTTGTACTGCCACCCCGAAGTGCCCACGAAGACCGTCATACGGAGCCCCTGCCCCGTCCGCGGCCGCCCATCCGGCGCCGCCCGGTTCCGTCCCGGGCACCCCCGCCGGGGGCGCGGCCCGTCCCGTACCGGCGGGTCCTTAGACTTCCCGGCATGCACGGGAAGCCCTCACCGAGTGAATCCGCCGACACCGCCGTCCGCGTCCGCGGTCTGGTCAAGCGGTACGGAAGCAAGACCGCCGTCGACGGCCTCGACCTCGACGTGCGCGCGGGCACCGTCACCGCCGTCCTCGGCCCCAACGGGGCCGGCAAGACCACCACCGTCGAGACCTGCGAGGGCTACCGCAGGCCCGACGCCGGCACCGTCCGCGTCCTCGGCCTCGACCCGATCGCCGACGCCGCCGCCCTGCGCCCCAGGATCGGCGTGATGCTCCAGTCCGGCGGCGTCTACTCCGGCGCCCGCGCCGACGAGATGCTCCGCCACATGGCGAAACTGCACGCCCACCCCCTGGACGTCGACGCCCTCATCGAGCGGCTCGGCCTCGGCTCCTGCGGCCGCACCACCTACCGACGCCTCTCCGGCGGCCAGCAGCAGCGCCTCGCGCTCGCCATGGCCGTCGTCGGCCGCCCCGAGCTCGTCTTCCTCGACGAGCCCACCGCAGGTCTCGACCCGCAGGCCCGCCGCGCCACCTGGGACCTCGTCCGCGAGCTGCGCGCCGACGGCGTGACCGTGGTCCTCACCACCCACTTCATGCACGAGGCCGAGGAGCTCGCCGACGACGTCGCCATCGTCGACGCCGGCCGGGTCGCCGCCCAGGGCAGCCCCGAGGAGCTGTGCCGCGGCGGCGCCGAGAACACCCTCCGCTTCACCGGCCGGCCAGGACTCGACCTGGGCTCCCTGCTCAAGGCGCTGCCGGACGGCTCGGCCGCCGCGGAACCGCTCCCCGGCACGTACCGGATCACCGGCACCGTCGACCCCCAGCTGCTCGCCACGGTCACCACCTGGTGCGCCCAGCACGGCGTCATGCCCGACGGCATCTCCGTCGAACGCCACACCCTCGAAGACGTTTTTCTGGAGCTCACCGGCAAGGAGCTGAGGTCATGAAGTCGGACACCACGCGGATCCGCCGGGGGTCCGGCCCGCGGCGCAGCCGCAATCGGGCGCAGTGTCCCCCGGGCAAGCACAGCCTCGAACCGACCGGCAAGGAGCTGCGCGGATGAGCGCCGGTACCTACTCCCCGAAGCCGGGGGCCGCCCCCGTCGGGCGCATGATCGCCGCGCAGACCGCCCTGGAGACCAGGATGCTGCTGCGCAACGGCGAGCAGCTGCTCCTGACGGTGATCATCCCCTCTCTGCTCCTGGTGCTCTTCTCCACCGTCGACATCGTGGACACGGGCACCGACAAGGCCGTCGACTTCCTGGCCCCGGGCGTCCTCGCCCTCGCCGTGCTGTCCACCGCCTTCACCGGCCAGGCCATCGCGACCGGTTTCGAGCGGCGGTACGGGGTGCTCAAGCGCCTCGGAGCCTCACCGCTCCCCCGCTGGGCGCTCATGACCGCCAAGACGCTCTCCGTCCTGGTCACCGAGGTCCTGCAGATCGTGCTCCTGACGGCGATCGCCCTGGCCCTCGGCTGGTCCCCGCACGGCAACCCCCTCTCGGTCCTGCTGCTCCTGGTCCTCGGCACGGCCGCCTTCTCCGGGCTCGGCCTGCTGATGGCCGGCACCCTCAAGGCCGAGGCCACCCTCGCCGCCGCGAACCTGGTCTTCCTGCTGCTCCTGGTGGGCGGCGGGGTCATCGTCCCGCTGGAGAAGTTCGGCGCCGCGGGCGACGTGCTGGCGCTGCTCCCGATCTCGGCCCTCTCGGACGGCCTGCGCGACGTCCTCAGGGACGGGGCCTCGATGCCGTGGGGCGACGCGGGGATCCTGGCCGTCTGGGCGGTCCTGGGGCTCGGGGCGGCGGCGAGGTTCTTCCGCTGGGAGTAACCGTAAGGTTCCGTTCCGCCATATACGCCCCCCTCGTGAAAGCGCGCACAAGCGCCGCCCTACGATAAGGCCCGTGCAGACCCCCCTCGCCTTCATCGCCCAGCGCTGGACCCCGTCCCCCCGGACGCTCCGGCGCGCCGCGCTCGCCGCCGTCGTGATGAGCGTGCTCATCATCGTCACCGGCGGCGCGGTCCGGCTGACCGGTTCCGGTCTCGGCTGCGACACCTGGCCGAAGTGCACGGACGACAGCCTCATCGTCACGCCCGAGCAGGGCTACCGGGGCGCGATCGAGTTCGGCAACCGGATGCTGACGTACGTCCTGTCGGCGGCGGTCGGCTGGGCGATCGTCGCCGCCCGTTCCACCAAGCCCTGGCGGCGCGGGCTCACCCGGCTCGCCTGGGCCCAGTTCTGGATCGTGATGAGCAACGCCGTCATCGGCGGCATCACGGTGTGGATGGGCCTCAACCCGTGGACGGTGGCCGGCCACTTCCTCGCCGCGAACTCCCTGCTCACGGTCGCCGTCATCACCTGGCACCGCACCGGCGAGGGCGACACCGCACCCCGCCCGCGCGTACCGCGCCCGGTCCGCAAGCTGTCCTGGGCGATCACGCTCGTCTCCGCCCTGCTGATCGTGCTCGGCACGACGGTCACGGGCGCCGGCAAGCACGCCGGTGACAGCAGCGACGTCCCGCGCATGCCGTGGGACTGGACGAACGCCGCCCACGTCCACGCGATCGCCGCCTGGGTCGTCTGCGCCCTCGCGGTCGCCATGTGGCTGGTCCTGCGCGTGGTGGACGCCCCGGACGACACCCGCGCCCGCGCCCGCGACCTGCTGATCGTGCTGCTCGCCCAGGGCGGCGTGGGCTATCTGCAGTACTTCACGGGCGTCCCGGAGCTCCTGGTCGCCGTCCACATGCTCGGCTCCTCGCTGATGTGGATCGCGGTCCTGCGGCTCGCCCTGAGCCTGCGCGAGCGCCCGCTCGCCGTGCCGGACATCCCGGCCCAGGCGGACCCGGAACTGGCGGCCACGGCCTGACGGCCTCTGGATCCAGAATTCTGGATCCACGATCCTGAATGCGGATCCTGGATCCAAGATCCCGGATTCTGGATCCAAGATCCCGACGGGTCTATCGGCTCCCCGCGAGCCGGTAGACCCGTTTCGCGTTGTCCGCCGCGATCATCGTCGCCACCCGCTGCGCGTCCGTACGGGTCCAGGCGCCGTCCATGACCCACTCCCCGAGCACCCGGACGAGCGCCGAGCGGAACGCGCTCGCGGCGACCACGTGGAGCTCGGGCAGCCCCTGGGCGCCGCTGGAGAACAGCAGCTTGCCGAACGGCGCGCGCTCCAGGACCTCGGCGAGGACCGCCGCCGCACGGGCCCCGGTGTGGGCGAGGACGGGGCCGAGGTCGGCGTACACGTGCGGGTGAAGTCCGGTCAGGTGGGCGGCCGCGCGGTGGTGCGGGTAGCGGTGCAGCAGCACCAGGTCGGTGCCGAGCCCCGCGGTGGCGGCGGCGAAGCCGTTCAGGGCGGTCGGATCCTCCGTGTGCAGCTGGAGGGGGCGCCCGGCGGTGACCGCGATCCAGAGCAGGTGGCGCAGCAGGACGGGGTCGCTGAGCCGGCCACCGACCGGGCGGGCGGCCAGCCAGCGCCCGGCGGCGCCGCGTACCTCTCCGGGGCCGGGCGGTTCGGGCGCGCTCGCGGACGCGGAGGCCGCGGAGGCGAAGGCCACGGCGCCGGCGGCGGCCCCGTGGACGGCCTCGGCGAGGTGGGCGAGGAAGGCCTCGACGGTGCCCGAGGTGCCGGCGACCTGTTCGGCGAGGCGTTCGAGGCGGACGATCTCGTGGGCCTCGGCGGCGCCCGCGGCGCCGAGCTCGGCGGGGGGCGTGAGGTCGCCGGGGAGCCCGGTGTCGACCAGATAGGTGGAGATCCCGGAGGCCCGGAGCAGCCGGCGGCCGGCCTCGGCGGCGCCGAGTTCCCGGCGGCGGGCGAGGTAGCGGGCGGGCGGGCAGTGTGGTTCCAGACCGAGGAGCGGCGGGCACCAGCGGCGCACGGCGAAGCCGGTCTGGGTGTCGAAGAAGGTGGTGCCCGGGGCGGGCAGCACGGCGGCCCCGCCCAGGTGGGCGCCGAGGTGGGCCTCGAAGGTGCCGAGGCCGAGCTCCGTTCGGAGCACCCCGTGGCAGTACTGGTCCACCAGGTCCGGCGTGTCGATCATCTCGGGGGGCTCCCTGTGTGGACGTGTCTCCACACGTCCTAACGGGTGAGCCCCGCGCGAGGTTGTTGCCTCAGCCGTTGTCAGCCGTTGGAGGGGCCGCCGATCTGGATGCCGGCCATCCGGGTCCACTCGTACGGGCCGGTGGCGACCTTGGCGGCGAACTCGCCGTCGAACTCCTCGTGGAGGGTCAGACCGGCCTTCTCGGCGGCCTGCTGCGCGATCGCGTACGACTTCGCGACGAGGTCGCCCCAGCCGCCGTCCGTGCCGACCAGGACGATCCGGGTGCCCGCCTGGCCGATGTGCGCGAGGTGTCCCTCGGCGCCGCCGTGCGCCTTGGAGAAGGCCTTGATCTCCTTGGCGAGCCTGGCCGCCCTGCGCTCTTCCTGCTTCGTTTCTGCCATGACACGGATGCTACCGAGGGGTAGATCCAGTGGCGACGGCCGGGCCATGTGGGCTGTCCCACGTGACCCGGCCGTCGGCCGAACAAATTTTTTCGGATGGGCGCGGTTTCAGATGAGCGCGCCCACGGCTGCTCTCAGCGCAGGAAGGGGTCCACCGCGACCGCGACGAAGAGCAGCGAGACATAGGTGATGGACCAGTGGAAGAGGCGCATCTCCTTGAGCTTGGCGCCCGTCACCTCGGCCTTGGCTCGGTTGAGGAGCGCGTGCGCCTCCCAGAGCCACCAGCCGCCGGTCAGCAGCGCCACCGCGGTGTAGAACCAGCCGGTGTAGCCCAGCGGGGTGAGCAGCAGGGAGACGGCGACCATGACCCAGCTGTAGACCACGATCTGCTTGGCGACGACCTTGTTGGAGGCGAGCACCGGCAGCATGGGCACGCCCGCGCGTGCGTAGTCGTCCTTCACCTTCATCGACAGCGGCCAGTAGTGCGGCGGCGTCCAGAAGAAGATGACGAGGAAGAGGATGACCGCGGCCCACGACATCGAGTTCGTCACGGCCGACCAGCCGATGAGCACCGGCAGACAGCCGGCGATGCCGCCCCAGACGATGTTCTGGGCGGTGCGCCGCTTGAGGATCATCGTGTAGACCACGACGTAGAAGAGGAGCGCGCCGAGCGAGAGGGCGGCGGACAGCCAGTTGACCAGCAGGCCGAACCAGAGCGTGGAGACCACGGCGAGGGTGAGCCCGAAGACCAGGCCCTCGCGCGGGGTGAGCACGCCCGTGACGAGCGGCCGCTGGGAGGTGCGGTCCATCAGGGCGTCGATGTCGCGGTCGATGTACATGTTCAGCGCGTTCGCGCCGCCCGCCGACAGATAGCCGCCGAAGCAGGTGGCGAGCACCAGCCACAGGTCCGGCACGCCCTGTTCGGCGAGGAACATCACCGGAACGGTCGTGATGAGCAGCAGTTCGATGATCCGCGGCTTGGTCAGCGCCACGAATGCCTTGACGCGGGCCCCGAACGGCCGATGGCCCCCCGGGCTGGGAGTCAAGACGACCCCTGCGGGTCGGGACTCGACGGCCGTCACGCACACCCCTGACAGAGAAATTCCCAGCAAGCTCCCCGAGTGAAGACGGGGTAAAGCTTGCGCGTACCACGCCACTGTAGACGTTGCCCAGACGCCGATCTTCGCGGGGGTGGGGTCGTGTTGGTGCGGTACGTCCCAAGGGGTGGACACCGTTCGGGGGCGGCTCGGGCGCGGCTCGGGAGGCGAACTCCCACGACCACCGGCAGTCTTGCTGTGTCCCTCCTTTTCTCCGCTCATATGAGGGGCATGGACACGGAAAGACGGGCGTTCTGCGGGGGTAGGCTCGACAACGCCGGTACACCCTCAGTCACCGGCTCAAGACATGTGGAGAGGAGCCCTGACCCAGGGTGAGCACTAAGCCGACCACCACAGACCTCGAGTGGACCGAGTTGGACCAGCGGGCCGTCGACACCGCCCGCATCCTGGCCGCGGACGCCGTACAGAAGGTCGGCAACGGCCATCCCGGTACGGCGATGAGCCTGGCGCCCGCCGCGTACACCCTCTTCCAGAAGGTGATGCGGCACGACCCCTCCGACCCCGAGTGGGTCGGGCGCGACCGGTTCGTCCTCTCCGCCGGGCACTCGTCCCTGACCCTCTACACCCAGCTGTACCTGGGTGGCTTCGGTCTCGAACTGGACGACCTGAAGACCTTCCGCACCTGGGGCTCGAAGACCCCGGGTCACCCGGAGTACGGCCACACCGCCGGCGTCGAGACGACCACGGGCCCGCTGGGCCAGGGTGTCGCCAACGCCGTGGGCATGGCGATGGCCGCCCGCTTCGAGCGCGGTCTGTTCGACCCGGAGGCCGCCACCGGCGCCTCCCCGTTCGACCACCGGATCTACGTGATCGCCGGTGACGGCTGCCTGCAGGAGGGCATCTCGGCGGAGGCGTCCTCGCTCGCCGGCCACCAGAAGCTCGGCAACCTGATCATGCTGTGGGACGACAACCACATCTCGATCGAGGGCGACACCGAGACGGCCGTGTCCGAGGACACGATGAAGCGGTACGAGGCGTACGGCTGGCACGTCCAGCGCGTCGAGCCGCAGGCCAACGGCGACCTGGACCCGGCCGCGCTGTACGCGGCGATCAAGGCCGCCGAGGCCGAGACCGAGCGTCCGTCGTTCATCGCGATGCGCTCGATCATCGCCTGGCCCGCGCCGAACGCGCAGAACACCGAGGCCGCGCACGGCTCGGCGCTCGGCGACGAGGAGATCGCGGCCACCAAGCGCGTCCTGGGCTTCGACCCGGAGCAGACCTTCGAGGTCGGCGACGAGGTCATCGCGCACACCCGCGCGCTCGGCGACCGTGGCCGCGAGGCCCGCGCCGCGTGGGAGAAGCAGCTCTCCGAGTGGCGTACGGCCAACCCGGAGCGCGCCGCCGAGTTCGACCGCATCCAGGCGAACGAGCTGCCGGCCGGCTGGGCCGAGAAGCTCCCGGTCTTCGAGGCCGGCAAGGGTGTCGCCACCCGTGCCGCGTCCGGCCAGGTCCTCCAGGCGCTCGGCGCGGTCATCCCGGAGCTGTGGGGCGGCTCGGCCGACCTCGCCGGCTCGAACAACACGACGATCGACAAGACCTCGTCGTTCCTGCCCGAGGGCAACCCGCTGCCGGAGGCCGACAAGTACGGCCGCACGATCCACTTCGGCATCCGCGAGCACTCCATGGCCGCGGAGATGAACGGCATCGCGCTGCACGGCAACACGCGCATCTACGGCGGCACCTTCCTGGTGTTCTCCGACTACATGCGCAACGCGGTGCGTCTGTCCGCGCTGATGCACCTGCCCGTGACGTACGTCTGGACCCACGACTCGATCGGTCTGGGCGAGGACGGCCCGACGCACCAGCCGGTGGAGCACCTCGCCTCGCTGCGTGCGATCCCGGGTCTGAACGTGGTCCGTCCGGCCGACGCCAACGAGACGGCCCTGGCCTGGCGCGAGATCATGCAGCGCCACACCAAGGTCTTCGGCAAGGGCGCCCCGCACGGTCTGGCGCTCACCCGCCAGGGCGTGCCGACGTACGCGCCGAACGAGGACACGGTCAAGGGCGGCTACGTGCTGTTCGAGGCCGAGGGCGGCGACGCTCAGGTGATCCTGATCGGTACCGGCTCCGAGGTGCACCTGGCCGTCGAGGCCCGTGAGCAGCTCCAGGCCGCCGGCGTCCCGACCCGTGTGGTCTCGATGCCGTCCGTGGAGTGGTTCGAGGAGCAGGACCAGGCGTACAAGGACTCGGTCCTGCCGCCGTCGGTCAAGGCCCGGGTCGCGGTCGAGGCCGGTATCGGTCTCACCTGGCACAAGTACGTCGGTGACGCCGGCCGGATCGTCTCGCTGGAGCACTTCGGTGCCTCGGCGGACGCGAAGGTCCTCTTCCGCGAGTTCGGTTTCACGCCGGAGGCGATCGTCGCCGCCGCGCGGGAATCCCAGGCCGCCGC
This sequence comes from Streptomyces vietnamensis, assembly GCF_000830005.1. Taxonomy (NCBI): domain Bacteria; kingdom Bacillati; phylum Actinomycetota; class Actinomycetes; order Kitasatosporales; family Streptomycetaceae; genus Streptomyces; species Streptomyces vietnamensis. The sequence continues at coordinate 2,107,417 of NZ_CP010407.1, forward strand.
CGCGCGCTGACGTCCATACGTACGACTTAATTGGAGATGCAATTCTCATGACAGACGCTCTCAAGCGCCTCTCCGACGAAGGCGTCGCGATCTGGCTGGACGACCTCTCGCGCCAGCGGATCACGTCCGGCAACCTGGCCGAGCTGATCGACCAGAGCCACGTGGTCGGTGTCACCACCAACCCGTCCATCTTCCAGAAGGCCATCTCGGAGGGGCACGGCTACGACCAGCAGCTGGCCGACCTCGCCGCCCGCAAGGTGACCGTCGACGAGGCCATCCGCATGATCACGACGGCGGACGTCCGTGACGCCGCCGACATCCTGCGGCCGGTCTTCGACGCGACGGACGGCCAGGACGGCCGGGTCTCCATCGAGGTCGACCCCCGTCTCGCCCACGAGACGGCCGCCACCATCGCCGAGGCCAAGCAGCTGGCCTGGCTGGTGGACCGCCCCAACACCCTGATCAAGATCCCGGCCACCAAGGCGGGTCTCCCGGCGATCACCGAGGTCATCGGCCTCGGCATCAGCGTCAACGTCACGCTGATCTTCTCGCTGGAGCGCTACCGCGCGGTCATGGACGCCTACCTGGCGGGTCTGGAGAAGGCCCGCGAGCGCGGCCTCGACCTGTCGAAGATCCACTCGGTGGCGTCCTTCTTCGTGTCCCGCGTGGACACGGAGATCGACAAGCGCCTGGTCGCCCTCGGCACCGACGAGGCCAAGGCGCTCAAGGGCAAGGCCGCCCTGGCCAACGCCCGTCTGGCCTACGAGGCGTACGAGGAGGTCTTCTCCTCGGACCGCTGGGCCGCCCTCGACAAGGCGCAGGCCAACAAGCAGCGTCCGCTGTGGGCCTCGACCGGCGTCAAGGACCCGGCGTACAAGGACACGCTGTACGTCGTGGACCTGGTCGCGCCCGGCACGGTGAACACCATGCCGGAGGCCACCCTGGAGGCCACCGCCGACCACGGCGAGGTCACCGGTGACACCATCCGCGGCACGTACGACCAGTCCCGCGCCGAGCTGGCGGCCGTCGAGAAGCTGGGCATCAGCTACGACGACGTCGTCCAGCTCCTGGAGGACGAGGGCGTCGACAAGTTCGAGGCGTCCTGGAACGACCTGCTCAAGTCCACCGAGGCGGAGCTTCAGCGCCTCGCACCTTCGGAGGCGTAAGCACTTTGAGCGCAGTCCACGGAGCCAACCCGCTCCGTGACGCCGCAGACCGACGGCTCCCGCGCATCGCGGGGCCGTCGGGCCTGGTGATCTTCGGCGTCACGGGCGATTTGTCCCGTAAGAAGCTGATGCCTGCCGTCTACGACCTGGCCAATCGCGGCCTGCTGCCGCCGGGCTTCTCGCTCATCGGCTTCGCCCGCCGCGAGTGGGCGGACGAGGACTTCGCGCAGGAGGTCTACGAAGCCGTCAAGCAGCACGCGCGCACCCCCTTCCGCGAGGAGGTGTGGCAGCAGCTGATCCAGGGCATGCGGTTCGTCCAGGGCGACTTCGACGACGACACGGCCTTCGAGCAGCTCAAGTCGACGATCGAGGACCTCGACAAGGCACAGGGCACGGGCGGCAACTTCGCCTTCTACCTGTCCGTGCCGCCGAAGTTCTTCGAGCTCGTCGTCCAGCAGCTCAAGAAGCACGGCCTGGCCGACCAGAAGGACGGTTCCTGGCGCCGCGCGGTCATCGAGAAGCCCTTCGGGCACGACCTGACCTCCGCCAAGGAGCTCAACGAGGTCGTCCACGAGGTCTTCCCGCCCGAGGCGGTCTTCCGGATCGACCACTACCTCGGCAAGGAGACCGTCCAGAACATCCTGGCGCTCCGCTTCGCCAACACCCTCTTCGAGCCGATCTGGAACCGGTCGTACGTCGACCACGTGCAGATCACCATGGCCGAGGACATCGGCATCGGCGGCCGCGCCGGCTACTACGACGGCATCGGCGCAGCCCGTGACGTCATCCAGAACCACCTGCTCCAGCTGCTCGCGCTGACCGCGATGGAGGAGCCCGCCTCCTTCGACGCCGATGCGCTGGCCGCCGAGAAGACCAAGGTCCTCGGCGCGGTGAAGCTGCCCAAGGACCTGGGCAAGTCCACGGTCCGCGGCCAGTACGCGGCCGGGTGGCAGGGCGGCGCGAAGGCCGTCGGCTACCTCCAGGAAGACGGCATCGACCCCCAGTCGAAGACCGACACCTACGCGGCCATCAAGCTGGAGATCGACAACCGCCGCTGGGCGGGCGTCCCGTTCTACCTGCGGACCGGCAAGCGCCTGGGCCGCCGCGTCACCGAGATCGCGGTCGTCTTCCAGCGCGCCCCGCACTCCCCCTTCGACCACACCGCGACCGAGGAGCTCGGCCGCAACGCCATCGTGATCCGGGTCCAGCCGGACGAGGGCGTGACGGTGCGGTTCGGCTCCAAGGTGCCCGGCACCCAGATGGAGATCCGGGACGTGTCCATGGACTTCGCGTACGGCGAGTCCTTCACGGAGTCCAGCCCCGAGGCGTACGAGCGGCTCATCCTCGACGTCCTGCTCGGCGACTCCAACCTCTTCCCGCGGGTCGAGGAGGTCGAGCTGTCCTGGAAGATCCTCGACCCGATCGAGCAGTTCTGGGACAAGCACGGCAAGCCCGCGCAGTACCAGTCGGGAACCTGGGGTCCGGTCGAGGCGGACGAGATGCTCGCACGAGACGGCAGGAGCTGGCGCCGGCCATGAAGACCGACCTGACGGACACCACGTCCTCCAAGATCAACAAGGCGCTGGTGCTCGGGCGGCGGGCGATCGGCACGCCGGCCGTCGGCATGGTGCTCACCCTCGTGATCGTCACCGACGAGGAGAACGCCTACGACGCGCTCAAGGCGGCCAACGAGGCGTCCCGCGAGCACCCCTCGCGGACCCTCGTCGTCATCAAGCGGGTCTCGCGCTCCCCGCGGGACCGCGCCAAGGCGCGGCTCGACGCCGAGGTCCGCCTCGGCGCCGACGCCAGCACCGGCGAGACGGTGGTGCTCCGGCTGTACGGCGAGGTCGTCGACCACGCCCAGTCGGTGGTGCTGCCGCTGCTCCTCCCGGACGCCCCCGTCGTCGTCTGGTGGCCGGTGAACGCGCCGTCCGACCCGGCGAACGACCCGCTGGGCGCGCTCGCCCAGCGCCGGGTGACCGACACGTACGCCGCCGAGCAGCCCATCCAGGAGCTGACCGCGCGCGCGGACGCGTACACCCCGGGCGACACGGACCTCTCGTGGACCCGGATCACCCCGTGGCGTTCGATGCTGGCCGCCGCGCTCGACCAGGTCGTGTGCGAGGTCACCTCCGCCGAGGTGGAGGGCGAGGAGTTCAACCCGAGCGTCGAGCTGCTCGCGATGTGGCTGGCCGACCGGCTGAAGGTGCCCGTGCGGCGCTCGAAGTCGGCGGGCCCCGGTCTCACCTCCGTACGGATGGAGACCAGTGCGGGACCGATCGTGCTGGACCGGCCGGACGGCTCGCTCGCGACGCTCTCCATAGAGGGCCAGCCGGACCGTGCCGTGGCGCTCAAGCGCCGTGACACGTCCGAGCTGATCGCGGAGGAGCTGCGCCGGCTCGACCCGGACGACACCTACGCGACGGCGCTCAGGTTCGGTCTGGAGCGGCTCGACGAGGAGGCGGCGGTCACCGCCCCCGAGACCGTCGTGGACACGGTCGTGGAGACCGTCGCGGAGACGGCTCCGGAGCCTGCCGCGGAGCCGGCTCCGGCCGCCAAGCCCGCCGCGAAGAAGACCCCGGCCAAGAAGGCGGCGGCCAAGTGAGCACCCCTCAGCTGGTCGTCCACCGCGACAAGGAGCTGATGGCCGAGGCCGCCGCGGCCCGGCTGATCACCAAGGTCGTGGACGCCCAGGCCGCCCGTGGCTCCGCCTCGGTCGTGCTGACCGGCGGCCGCAACGGCAACGGCCTGCTCGCGGCGCTCGGTTCGGCGCCCGCCCGGGACGCGATCGACTGGTCGCGGCTCGACCTGTGGTGGGGCGACGAGCGGTTCCTGCCCGAGGGCGACCCCGAGCGGAACGTCACCCAGGCCCGTGCGGCGCTGCTCGACCGGGTGCCGCTCGACCCGGCGCGGGTGCACGCCATGCCGGCCTCGGACGGGCCGTACGGCGACGTCGACGCGGCGGCCGAGGCCTACGCGGCCGAGCTCGCGGCCGCCGCGGGTCCCGGCGACCACGGCGGGGTGCCGACCTTCGACGTGCTGATGCTGGGCGTCGGCCCGGACACCCATGTCGCCTCGCTCTTCCCGGAGTTGCCGGCGGTCCGCGAGACCGAGCGGACGGTGGTCGGGGTGCACGGCGCTCCGAAGCCGCCGCCGGTCCGCGTCTCGCTGACGCTTCCGGCGATCCGGGCGGCGAAGGAGGTCTGGCTGCTCGCGGCCGGCGAGGACAAGGCGAAGGCCGCGGCGATCGCGCTGTCGGGCGCGGGTGAGGTGCAGGCCCCGGCGGCCGGTGCCTACGGCCGCTCGCGCACGCTGTGGCTGCTCGACGCTGCGGCCGCGTCGGAGCTTCCGCGGAGCCTGTATCCGCCGGCTTCGGCCTGATTCACCTGTTCGGAGGCCCGGTTCACCCGTCGGTGAGCCGGGCCTCCGGCGTTTCCAGGTCGGCCGTTTCCAGGCCGGTCGTTTCCGGGCCGGTCGTTTCCGGGCCGGTCGTTTCCGGGCCGGTCGTTTCCGGGCCGGTCGTTTCCAGGAAGGGCGCGAGGAGTCCCGGTACGGCCTCGGCGGCGAAGGCCAGGCCCTGGCTCTCGCCCGCGTCGAGGATGTCGTACGCGCCCTCGCCCGCCGCCGTGGTGGCGGTGACGGTCAGGATGCCGGCGCGGCGCTGGAAGTACGACTGCTTGACGGTCCAGCCGATGACGCCGGAACGCTGGAGGGCGACCGTCGTGCGCCGGACGGTGCCCGAACGGGTCACCAGATAGCCGCCGCTGACGCCGTGTCCGAGGGCGCGGTACGCGCCGAGGGCGAGCAGCCCGGCGACCGGGCCGAGGACGAGGGCGCAGCCGGCCGCCACGTACAGCAGGACAGGGGTGAGGAGCCGGCCGAGGAGGGCGAGGACCGCGACGGGCACGAGGACGCTCCACAGCGCCCAGCGCAGCCGCCGGGTGCGGGCGGCCCGGGGGTGGGCGGCGAGGGGCGCCCCGGTCGGCGGCTCCGGCTCGCGCAGCACCAGGGCGGCGACCCGCTCGGCGCGCTCCCGGGGTGCGGCGGGCAGCAGGTTCTTCAGGTCGGCGTGCTTGTCGTCGTCGTCCTGGGCGAGGCCGGTGGCGACGGCGTCGACGCGGGCGGCCCCGAACAGCCGTACGCCGAGCGGCTCGACGAGCTCGATCCCGCGCAGCCTGCGCTCCTCCAGGGTGACCGACCGGGCGGTGAACAGGCCGCGGCGGACGCGGAGGGTCCCGCCGGGCTCGCGCTCCAGGCGGTAGTTCCACCACATCTCGATCCAGAGTCCGAGGGCGCCGACGGTCCCGGCGGCGGTGGCGAGCAGGACCAGGTCGACGACGGTCCAGGTCAGGGAGGTGTCCCGGAAGCGGTCCCCTATCCAGTCGATGACCTCCGCCTGGGCGTCGAACCACTCGCTGACCTGCAGGACGGCGCCGATCGCGGCGCCGCCGAGGGCGGGGGCGAGGAAGGAGACGGGGGCGTAGCGGATCCAGCGCGGGTCGAGGGTGGCCAGGGTGTCGTCGTGGCCCGGCTCCTCGGGGTCGGTGGCGCGGGCGAGGAGTTCGCGGCGGAGCCGCTCGCCCTCGGTGCGGGTGACCAGGTCCAGTTCGAGGCTGGACTCGCCGCCGGTGCTCTCACCGGTGCCGATGCGGACCTTGACGAGGCCGAGGACGCGCTGGAGGGGGTTGGCGGTGAGGTCGACGCTGCGGATCCGCTCGCGGGCCAGGGAGCGGCGCTTGAGCAGCAGGAGCCCGGTGTGGAGGTCGACCCGCTCGGGGCCGACGCGGTACCGGGTGCGGCGCAGCCGGACCCAGTCGGCGGCCGTGCCGGCGAGGACGAGCAGCGCGGCACCGGCGAGGACCCAGGCGACGGCCTGCCACAGGGGCCTGCCGCCCGAGAGGCCGGCCACGGCCGGGAGGGCCGCGCCGCCGGCCACCCCGCAGAGGACGGCGGCGCCGGCGAGCAGGGTGCGCGGGTCGAGCCGCCGCCACTCCCCCTCGCTCATGTGGCGTCCCCGGGGGTGGCCCGGGTGAGCGCGGTGAGCCGTTCGGCAAGCTCGGCGGCGAGCTCGTGGTCGAGGCCCTCGATGCGGATCGCCCCCTTGGAGGAGGCGGTGGTGACGGTGACGGTGGCGAGCCGGAACGCCTGCTCCAGCGGGCCGCGTACGGTGTCGACCGTCTGGATCCGGGACATCGGGGCGATCCGCCACTCCTGCCAGAGGGCGCCGGTGCGCACGTAGACGGCCTCGTCGGTGACCTCCCAGCGGTGCACCCGGAACCACCAGGCGGGGAAGAACGCGGTGCAGGCCAGGCCCAGGGCCGCCACGGCCCCGGCCGCCAACAGCAGCCAGGACCGGGCGGGTCCGATCAGCGCGCCGAGCACGGCCAGGACCGTCACCGGGACGGCCGTGGTCACGAGCAGCCGGCCCCGCCACCAGGTGACGGCCCGCTCGTCGACGGCGTTCCTGGGCGGCCGCAGCCGCACCGCGTCCTCCCCCGTCATCCGGTTACCGTCCGCGCAGCGAACGGTAGGCCGAGACGAGCCCGGCGGTGGAGCTGTCGAGCTGCTCGCCGCCCTCGCCCTCCGTCAGGACCGGCTCGATCTTCTTGGCGAGGACCTTGCCGAGCTCGACGCCCCACTGGTCGAAGGAGTCGATGTTCCAGATCGCGCCCTGGACGAAGACCTTGTGCTCGTAGAGCGCGATCAGCTGGCCGAGGACGGACGGGGTGAGCGCGTCGGCGAGGATCGTGGTGGTCGGGTGGTTGCCCTGGAAGGTCTTGTGCGGGACGAGTTCCTCGGCGACGCCCTCGGCCCGTACCTCCTCGGGCGTCTTGCCGAAGGCGAGCGCCTGGGTCTGGGCGAAGAAGTTGGCCATGAGCAGGTCGTGCTGGGCGACGAGCCCGGGCAGCAGGTCGTCGACGGGCCGGGCGAAGCCGATGAAGTCGGCGGGGATGACCTTGGTGCCCTGGTGGATCAACTGGTAGTAGGCGTGCTGCCCGTTGGTCCCGGGGGTGCCCCAGACGACGGGTCCGGTCTGCCAGTCGACCCGGTTGCCCTGGCGGTCCACCGACTTGCCGTTGGACTCCATGTCGAGCTGCTGGAGGTAGGCGGTGAACTTGGACAGGTAGTGGGAGTACGGCAGGACGGCGTGCGACTGGGCGTCGAAGAAGGCGCCGTACCAGACGCCGAGGAGGCCGAGGAGCAGCGGTGCGTTCTCCTCGGGCGGGGCGGTGCGGAAGTGCTCGTCGACGAGGTGGAAGCCGTCGAGCATCTCGCGGAAGCGCTCCGGGCCGATGGCGATCATCAGGGAGAGGCCGATGGCGGAGTCGTACGAGTAGCGGCCGCCGACCCAGTCCCAGAACTCGAACATGTTCGCGGTGTCGATGCCGAACTCCTCGACCTTCTCGGCGTTGGTCGAGAGGGCCACGAAGTGCTTGGCGACGGCCTCCTGGCCGGCCCGCAGTTCGGTGAGGAGCCAGTTGCGGGCGGAGGTGGCGTTGGTGATCGTCTCGATGGTGGTGAAGGTCTTCGAGGCGACGATGAACAGCGTCTCGGCGGGGTCGAGGTCGCGGACGGCCTCGTGGAGGTCGGCGCCGTCGACGTTGGAGACGAAACGGAACGTCAGGTCCCGCCGGGTGTAGGAGCGCAGGACCTCGTAGGCCATGGCGGGGCCGAGGTCGGAGCCGCCGATGCCGATGTTCACGATGTTCTTGATCGGCTTGCCGGTGTGGCCGGTCCACTCGCCCGCGCGGACCTTGTCGGCGAAGGCGCCCATCTTGTCGAGGACGGCGTGGACGCCGGGGACGACGTCCTCCCCGTCGACCTCGATCACGGCCCCGCGGGGGGCGCGCAGCGCGGTGTGGAGGACGGCGCGGTCCTCGGTGGTGTTGATCTTCTCGCCGCGGAACATGGCGTCGCGGAGCTCGGCGACGCCGGTGACGGCGGCGAGTTCGCGCAGCAGGGTCAGCGTCTCGTCGGTGACGAGGTGCTTGGAGTAGTCCAGGTAGAGGTCGCCGACGCGCAGGGTGTGGCGGGTGCCCCGCTCCGGGTCGGCGGCGAACAGTTCGCGCAGATGGGTCTCGCCCAGCTGCTCACGGTGCTTGCCGAGGGCCGCCCACTCGGGCAGCCGGTTGAGCCTGGTACGGCCTTCGCTGTTCATCTCGGACATCGCCCATTTCTTCTCAATACTGCTTGTCTGCCCCGCTGCACCCCCAACTTAATTGATCAGGGGGCCCAACGACGCGACGGCGAGCGCGAACAGCGCCGCCGCGAGCAGGGCGGGTGTGTGCGGTCCCGGGCCGGCGGCCGCGGCGCCGCCGAGGAGGGCCCCGAGCGGCGCGCCCGCGACGGCGAGGGTGCGGAAGGCCGCGGCGATGCGGCCGAGCATCCCCTCGGGGGCGCGCTCCTGCATGAGGGTCGTCTGCTGGACGTTCCACACCGTCCCCATGAAGCCGAACACCGCCATGGCCCCGATCGATACCGCGAGGACGGGCAGCGTCCCCATCAGGACGAGGCAGCCGGTCTGGACGGCGCCGGCGAGGAACACGGCGCGTATCCGTCCGGTCCGCTCGGCGATCCGCCGGGCGAGGAAGCCGCCGGCGACGGCCCCCAGGGCGTAGGCGGTGATGGTGGCGGCGTACGCCGTGTTCCCCGCCGTTCCCGTCGGGTGACCGTCCGTCACATGGACGACGAGGGTGGCGATGAGGGCGCCCATGCCGATGTTGCAGAGGGTGGTGGCGGTGCAGAGCCACCGCAGGGAGCGGTCCGCGCGGAGGACGGCGAGCCCTTCGGCCATCTCGGCGCGGAGGGTGGATCCGGCCGGGCGGGGCGGCCGCTCGGGCGCCCCGGTCCGCAGGGAGGCGACGAGGAGCGCGGCCAGGACGTACGTGACGGCGTCGGCCGCGTACGGGACGGCGGGTCCGGCAAGCAGCAGGGCGGGCACCGCGGGTCCGGCGAGGAGGCCCCCGGCGAGCTGCTGACCGGTCATCAGGCGGGCGTTGGCCCCGGCGAGGGTCTCGGCGGGGACGAGTGCGGGCAGCAGGGCGGTGGCCGCGTTGTCGAAGAGGGTCTGCAGGGTGGTGAGGGCGAAGGCGAGGAGGAGCAGCAGGGCGATCGTGGCGTGTCCGAGGGCGACGGCGGCGGCGAAGGCGGCCACGAGTCCGCCGCGGACGAGGTCGACGGCCCACATGGCCCGCCGCTGGTCGACGCGGTCGGCGACGGCCCCGCCGAGGAGTCCGAAGAGCAGCCAGGGCAGGAAGCCGCAGGCGGTGACGGAGGCGATGAGGAGGGGGTCGTCGGTGAGCGAGGCGGCGAGCAGCGGCAGCGCCGCCGTACGGAGCGAGTCGCCGAACCGGGAGACGACCGCGGCCGTCCACAGTCGCCCGAAGCCGCCCCGCCAGGCGGGCACGGCCCTGGTCCCGCCCACTGCCTCCGTCGCCGCCACGGCGCCCCCTCGCGTCGGTGATCCCCTGCCCGACCGACCGTAGAGGACGCCACTGACAACGGGGCTCTCAGTGGGCGCCGCGGTGCAGTCTGCCCTCGTAGCGGGCTTCGAGGAGGGCGTTGTGCTCGTGGCCGCCTGGGATGTTGGCGGAGACGTACACGGGCGGTTCGCGGCCCTCGGCGAGGAGGAGGGCGACGGTCTCGGCGACGGTCATCTGGACGAGGAGCGCGGAGGTGAGGGTGGAGATCCCGCACAGGGCGCCGCCGCCGGGGAGCGGGAGGACCGCGTCGCCGGTGGGGGCGCAGTTGTCGAGGACGACGTCGGCGAGGTCGGCGAGCCGCTTGCCGCTCGCGTGGAGGGCGGGGACGGCACGGGTGTGTTCGAGCGAGGTGAGGGCGACGAGCCGGTGTCCGGCGCCGGTCGCCTTCAGCGCCAGGTCGACGACCGCGTTGTTGACGCCGGAGCTGGAGACGATCACGAACAGGTCCTGCGGGCGGGGGTCGGCGAGGGCGTAGAGCCGTTCGGCGAGGCCCGGGGCGCGTTCGAGGAGCGGGTCGGCGAGGAGGGCGGGGTCCTCGCCGCCGCGCAGGACGAGGTCCGCGAGCGAGAGGCGATCGGTGGGGACGAGGCCGCCGGCGCGGCCGGCGATCTCCAGGGCGGCGGCCTGGGAGTGGCCGGTCCCGAAGGCGTGGATGACGCCGTCGGCGGCGACGCAGTCGGCGAGGAGCCGGGCCGCGCGCGGGACGGCGTCCTCGTTGGCGGCGACGGCGCGCTCGACGGCGTCCCGGGCGTGGTCGGCGAACCGCGCGGCGCCGAGGTCGGGTCGGGGCAGGGCGGCGGACATGGCGGGGCCTCCACTGGTTCGGTGTACCCGGATCTTCCCCCGCGCCCACCGCGTACGGGGCGGACAACCGCCGGTGACGCACGAACGGGCCTTGCCCGCGAACCTGGTTCGCGGGCAAGGCCCGTTCGTCACACCGTCACACCACGCTTCAGATCTCGCCCCGCAGCTTGGCCAGCGCCTCGGCGAGGATCGCCTCGCCGTCCGCGTCGCTGCGGCGCTCACGCACATAGGCGAGATGGGTCTTGTACGGCTCCGTGCGCGGCGGGTCCGGCGGGTTGTCCCGGTCCTGGCCCGCCGGGAAGCCGCAGCGCGGGCAGTCCCAGGTATCCGGGACCGCCGCGTCGCTGGCGAAGCTCGGCTGCGTCTCGTGCCCGTTCGAGCACCAGAAGGAGATGCGGAGGCGCGGTGCCGACTCGCCCCGCTCGGCCTCCCCCATCGGCCCCGCTCCGACCCGGCTTCCCCGGATCGCGTTGCCACTTGCCACGGTCGTAACTCCCTGCGTGATGGTGCTCGAAGATGCCCCAGTCTACGTAAGGCCCAACGCGCGTCCAGTGATTGGAGTTACCGGTCCAACTTCATCAGAAGACCAAGTACCACAATGCAGGAGAACCAGCACAGACCCACCACGACCGTGATCCGGTCGAGGTTCCGCTCGGCGACCGAGGAGCCGCCGACGGAGGACTGCATGCCGCCACCGAACATGTCGGAGAGGCCGCCGCCCTTTCCCTTGTGCATCAGCACGAGCAGCATCAGCAGCGCGCTGAAGACGATCAGGGCGATCGAGAACCCCATAACCACGGCTGGACCAACTTCCTCGGACTTATACGGACGGGGGCCGGGCACCTGCCCGACCCCCGCAAGGGTACGACGTAACGCCGCTACCGCATACTCACTGGTCGCGGAAGCGCACGATCTTGACGAACTCGTCGGCGTCCAGCGCCGCGCCGCCCACCAGGGCGCCGTCGACGTCCGGCTGCGCCATGATCGCGGCGACGTTTCCGGCCTTGACCGAGCCGCCGTACTGGATGCGGACCTTGTCGGCCAGCTCCTGCGAGTACAGCTCGGCGAGGCGGCCGCGGATCGCCCCGCAGACCTCCTGGGCGTCCTCGGGCGTGGCGACCTCGCCGGTGCCGATGGCCCACACCGGCTCGTACGCGATCACGATCGTCTCGGCCTGCTCGGCCGGGACGTCCTTCAGCCCGCCGTCGATCTGCGCGAGGGTGTATTCGACCTGGTTGCCCGCCTTGCGGATGTCCAGGCCCTCGCCGACGCAGAGGATCGGGGTCACGCCGTGCTTGAAGGCGGCCTTCACCTTGGCGTTGCAGACCTCGTCGTTCTCGGCGTGGTACTGGCGGCGCTCGGAGTGGCCGACGGCGACGTAGGCGCACTTCAGCTTGGACAGCATCAGGCCCGAGATCTCGCCGGTGTAGGCACCGGAGTCGTGCTCCGAGATGTCCTGGGCGCCGTACTTGATCTTCAGCTTGTCGCCGTCGACCAGGGTCTGGACGGACCGCAGGTCGGTGAAGGGGACGAGGACGGCGACCTCACAGGCGTCGTAGTCCTTGTCGGTCAGGGCGAAGGCGAGCTTCTGGACGTGGGCGATGGCCTCGAGGTGGTTGAGGTTCATCTTCCAGTTGCCCGCCATCAGCGGGGTGCGGGTGGTCATGAGGTGTTCAGCCCTCCAGTGCGGCGAGGCCGGGGAGCGTCTTGCCCTCGAGGTATTCGAGGGAGGCGCCGCCACCGGTCGAGATGTGGCCGAATGCGTTCTCGTCGAAGCCCAGGGTGCGGACGGCCGCGGCGGAGTCGCCACCGCCGACGACCGTGAAGGCCGGGGAGTCGACGAGCGCCTGGGCGACGGCCCTGGTGCCCTCGGCGTAGTCGGGGTGTTCGAAGACGCCCATCGGCCCGTTCCAGAAGACGGTGGCGGCGTCGGCGAGCTTCGAGGCGTAGAGCTCGGAGGTCGCGGGGCCGATGTCCAGGCCCATCTGGCCGGCCGGCATGGCGTCCGCGGCGACCGTCTCCGGGTTGGTCGGGGCCTTGGTCTTCATGTCGGGGAACGCGGGCGCGACCACGACGTCGACGGGGAGCACGAACTCCACGCCGGACGCCTCGGCCCGCTTCAGGTACTCCTGGACCACCGGGATCTGGTCCTCCTGGAGCAGCGAGCTGCCGACCTCGTGGCCCTGGGCCTTGAGGAAGGTGAAGACCATGCCGCCGCCGACGAGGATGCGGTCGGCCTTCTCCAGGAGGTGGTCGATCACGCCGAGCTTGTCGGAGACCTTGGAGCCGCCGAGCACCACGGCGTACGGCCGCTGGACGTCCTCGGTGAGCTTCTTCAGGACGCCGACCTCGGTGGCGATGAGGTGGCCGGCGTAGTGCGGCAGCCGGGCCGGGAGGTCGAAGACCGAGGCGTGCTTGCGGTGCACGGCGCCGAAGCCGTCGCCGACGTACAGGTCGGCGAGGGCGGCGAGCTGGTCGGCGAAGGCGCCGCGCTCGGCGTCGTCCTTCGAGGTCTCGCCGGCGTTGAAGCGGAGGTTCTCGATGACGGCCACCTGGCCGTCGCCGAGACCGGCGACCGTGGCGGTGGCGGACTCGCCGACCGTGTCGGTCGCGAAGGCCACCTCGGCACCGAGCAGCTCGCCGAGGCGGGCGGCGGCCGGCGCGAGCGAGAAGGCCGGGTCCGGGGCGCCCTTGGGGCGGCCCAGGTGCGAGGCGACCACGACGCGGGCGCCGGCGTCGGCGAGCGCCTTGACCGTGGGGACGACGGCGCGGATGCGGCCGTCGTCGGTGATGGTGGTGCCGTCGAGCGGCACGTTGAGGTCGGCGCGGACGAACACGCGCTTTCCTTCGACGCCCTCTTCGAGAAGCTCGTCGATCGTCTTCATCTGTTAACAGACTCCTTGGTACGCGGTGGAGCACACAAACAGGGCTCGCACAGCGCGGCATTGCGCTGCCCGAGCCCTGCTCACATCGAAAGCCTGCCCTGAACCCTAGAGCTTAGAGCTGGCCGCCGACGAAGACGGTGAGGTCGACGAGACGGTTGGAGTAGCCCCACTCGTTGTCGTACCAACCGAGGATCTTGACCGTCTTTCCGTCCTGGACCATTGTCAGGGAGGCGTCGAAGGTGCAGGACGCCGGGTCGCTGACGATGTCCGAGGAGACGATCGGGTCCTCGGTGTAGAACAGGATCCCCTTGAGGTCGCCGTCCTCGGCGGCCTTCTTGAACGCGGCGTTGACCTCGTCCTTGGTGACCTCGCGGTCGAGGGTGACGACCAGGTCGGTGGCGGAGCCGGTCGGGACCGGGACGCGCATGGCGATGCCGTCGAGCTTGCCCTTGAGCTGCGGGAGGACCAGGGCGGTGGCCTTGGCGGCACCGGTCGTGGTCGGGATGATGTTCTCCGCGGCGGCGCGGGCGCGGCGCAGGTCCTTGTGCGGGAAGTCCAGGATGCGCTGGTCGTTGGTGTACGCGTGGACCGTGGTCATCAGGCCCTTGACGATGCCGAAGTTCTCGTCGAGGACCTTGGCCATCGGCGCGACGCAGTTGGTGGTGCAGGACGCGTTCGAGATGACGTCGTGCCGCGCCGGGTCGTACTTGTCCTGGTTGACGCCCATCACGATGGTGATGTCCTCGTCGGTGGCCGGGGCCGAGATGAGGACCTTCTTGGCGCCGCCGGCGAGGTGCTTCGCGGCGTCGGCCTTCTTGGTGAAGATGCCGGTCGACTCGATGACGATGTCGACGCCCAGGTCGCCCCAGGGGATGTCGGCCGGGTCGCGCTCGGACAGCACCTTGATGGTGTGGCCGTCGACGGTGATGGTGTCGGCGGTGTGGGTCACCTCGGCCTTGAGGCGGCCCAGGATGGTGTCGTACTTCAGCAGGTGTGCGGTGGTCGCGGTGTCACCCAGGTCATTGACAGCCACGATCTCGATGTCGGCACCCTGCTCAAGGAGCGCTCGGAAATAGTTCCGGCCGATGCGGCCAAAGCCGTTGATGCCTACGCGGATCGTCACGAACCGATCTCCTCGTCAGCTAACGCCGGAGTTCTCGACGCCGGCGAGATTTTTGTTTTTTGGGATGTCCCCGACCGCTTACGACCCTACCCCTCCAGCCGCCGGTGAGTGACATCGTGCGCAGCCGTACGCGCCCGAAAAGTGGGGTAAAACGGCCGACGGCCCGCACTTACCGACGGGTACGGGCCGTCATGGGACCTTTGTCCCCACTACTCTCCGTCAGCGTCGGAGCGCCCCGAGGGCGCGGCCGATGAGCCGTGCGCGCTCCGCCGTGCCGGGCACGTGCTCCAGGCCGTAGCCGAGGAGGACGGTGTCACGGGTGGTGACGGCGGCCTGGGAGTGGAAGAGCGCCGCGGAGCGCGTCCAGTCGGAGGCGTTGCCGGGGCTGCCGGCCGGGGCGCCGGGGGTGGACCAGGCGCCGAGGGAGGTCTCGAAGCCCTCCGCCTCGGTGGTGGTCCCGGTGACGAGCCGGGTGTCGTCGACGAAGGCGCCCATCTCGCCCGTACCGGGGTCGGAGACGTACGAGATCGCGAGCTCGACCTTCTTGCCGGCCCAGGCGCTCAGGTCGACGGAGGCCTGCCGCCAGCCGTTGGAGGGGCCGGTGAAGGCGTTCCAGACGCCGGTGGTGCCGGTGGGCGCGCAGCCGTCCTCTCCGACGGTGAGGTAGTGGGCGAGGAAGGGGTGGCCGCGGACGTAGAAGCCCTCGCCGCAGTCGGCCGGGGGCGTGGTGGAGGTGCCGCCGTTGACGTCCGGCAGGGTCGTCCAGTCGTCCTGGCCGACGGTGTGGGCCTCGACGACGAGGTTGTCGTAGCCGGGCTCGGTGTCGTAGCTGACCTGGAAGTCCAGGCGCGGCTTCGACCCGGCGACGACGCCGGTGAGGTCGACGGTCCTGGCGAGCCGGGCCCAGGTGTCGTCGGCGTGCTTGACGGCCGCGAAGGTCGAGCCCTCGGCGGGCTCGAAGGGGGTCCGGATGCCCGGGTAGTCACCGGCGGAGGCGCTGCTCGCGAACTGCGGGAACTGCTCCGGCTTCAGGGTGTCCGAGGTGACGGTGTACGCGCCCGCGTTGTCCAGCGGGTTGTCGGCGGCGGCGCCGAGCGTGGCGCCGACGCCCGCGAAGGCGCCCGTGCCGGCGAAGGCGGGCGGGTTCTTGAGGCCCGCGCGGTGGTAGGCGCCGAGGTAGTACTGGGCGAAGTCGTTGGACTCGGCCCTGCCGATCTCGGTGAGCCCGCCGGACTTCTCACCGGCGTTGATCAGCTTGCCGCCCTCGTTGAGGTAGGCGCGGACGGCGAGCTGGGCGGCGCCGGAGGGGCGCTCGGCGCCGGTGTACCAGACGACGGTGCGGAAGTGGGAGAGCACGCCGAGGGCGTCCGGGGCGCCCTGGGTGGCGACGTCCCAGACGGCGGCCCCGCGCTTGTTGTCGGCGAGCGCCTTCACGTAGGCGGCGGTGTGCTGCGCGGCGGCGGTGCCGCCCTCGTCGGCGAGGACGAGCACGTCGCCGCGGGGGCGCTCGGCCACCTTGTACGTGAAGGGGGCGGAGGCGGTGGCCCGGCCCTCACGGGTGCGGGCGGTGAACCAGACCTCGACGGAGTCGCCGGGGCGGGCTCCCTCGACCTCGGCGCGGTACTCGTCGAAGTAGAGGTTGTCCTTGCCGCCGAAGGTCTCGCCGCCCTCCCAGGCCTCCAGCTCCTCGCTGTGGGTGCGACCGCCGTTGATCCGGTACTTCAGGGTCTTGCCGCGCAGCGACTTGCGGGCGGTGACGGCGACCTCCTGCTCCGCACCGCGGGCGTAGGAGGTGGTGAAGGTCTTCGGGGTGAGGTCGGGGGCGTCGATGCCGACCGGGGAGACGGGCCGGTCCGGGTGGGCGGCGGTCTCGGCGACGGCGAGCGCGAAGGGGATGTTCTTGGCGAACTCGGCCTGGATCAGCTTCTCGTCGTCCGGGAAGGTGAAGACGGAGGCGCAGTCGGCCGGGTTCCAGGCGTCGTTCGGGTCGACGCGGGAGGCGGTGGCGCAGGTCGACATCTCCGGGGTGAACATCTGCATCCCGTTGACGTTGGCGGCGTGTCCGTCCGCCTCGCCGTTGGTGATGTACAGCTCGGAGGAGACCTGTGGCCGGTAGCCGGGCACGGCGGACTTCTGCGGGGTGCCGGCGAGGGCCTTGAGGGCCACGTCGTCGGGGGTGTCGGTGGCGACCTGCCAGCCGACACCGTAAAGGAGGAGCTGGGCGGCCGAGTGGTAGTTGACGCCGTACGCGAAGCCGATGCGCTTCTCGAAGGCGTCGAGGGCCTTCGTCTCGGGCTCCGACATGGGGCCCTTGCCGCGGAAGGTCTCGTCGGCCGGGTCGGGGGACGAGCCCTCGTTGTCGTAGCCCCACTTGTAGGCGAAGTTGCGGTTGAGGTCGACGCCGTCGCCGGGGCCGATCTTCCCGTCGCCGTCGTTGTCGCGGAGGTTCTTGCGCCACTGCCGGTTGGCGGGGTCGGCGTGCGTGAAGTCGTAGCCGTCCGGGTTGGCGGAGAGGACGAACCACAGCTCGGTGGAGTCGACGATGCGGGTGATCCGCTCGTCCTTGCCGTAGTTGTCGAGGTAGTGGTGCATCAGCCGCCGGGTCATCTCGGGGGTGATCCACTCGCGCGCGTGCTGGTTGGACAGGTACAGCGTGGCGGGCTTCGAGCCGTCCTCGGTCTTCCTCGCGCCCTTGGTCAGCTTGAGGGCGAGGATGTCCTGCCCCTTGAGGGTCTTGCCGATGGAGACGACCTTGGTGAGCCCGGGATTGGCCCGTGCGGTGTCGAGGATCTCCTGCTTGAGGCCGTTCGGGCCGCCGTACGGGCGGAAGACGCCGTCGCCCGCCGCGGCGACCCGCTTCTCGGCCTGGGCGGTGAGGCTGTGCTCGGCGATCTCGATGCCCTGGCCGCGCAGCTTCCCGGCCTGACGGCCGGTGAGGAAGAGCTCGACCGTCGCGGAGCCCTTCGCCGGGACCTGCTCGGTGAGTTCATGGGCGTCGGCGCCGGCGTCGAGGAGCAGCGGGATCTGCGCCTGGGTGACCTCGGCGCGCCAGACGGAGAGGGCGTCTCCGCCGTCCCGGTCGTTCGGCTGCGCTCCGGCGACGGGTGCCGCCGCCACTCCGGCGATCAGCAGTGAAGCCGCGGCGAGGATCGATCTCGCTCTGCGTCTCATGAGCCCCCCTTGCTGTTGTCGGTCACGAAGGTGAACAGACGCCAGGCTCTTGGGCGCTCATGGGACTGTCAAGGGTGCCTCGCGGGGTGTACGAAAAAGCTGCCGGTGCCTCAGAAAGGCACCGGCAGCGCGGAGTTCGGGGTTCCGTACGGGCTCCGTACGGCAGCGGGTACGTCAGCCGACGAGGCTGTCGTCCAGCTCCTCCGTCAGGTTGGACTCGGTCCCGGGGATGCCCAGGTCCTGCGCCCGCTTGTCGGCCATCGCGAGGAGCCGGCGGATCCGGCCGGCCACCGCGTCCTTGGTCAGCGGCGGGTCGGCGAGCGCGCCCAGCTCCTCCAGGGAGGCCTGCTTGTGCTCCATGCGGAGCCGGCCGGCGGCGGCGAGGTGCTCGGGCACCTCCTCGCCGAGGATCTCCAGGGCGCGCTGCACCCGGGCCCCGGCGGCGACCGCGGCGCGGGCCGAACGGCGCAGGTTGGCGTCGTCGAAGTTGGCCAGGCGGTTGGCGGTGGCGCGGACCTCGCGCCGCATCCGCCGCTCCTCCCAGGCCAGCACCGACTCGTGCGCGCCGAGCCGGGTGAGGAGGGCGCCGATCGCGTCGCCGTCGCGGACGACGACCCGGTCCACTCCCCGTACCTCGCGGGCCTTCGCCGCGATGGAGAGCCGGCGGGCCGCGCCGACCAGGGCGAGGGCGGCCTCAGGACCCGGGCAGGTCACCTCCAGGGAGGAGGAGCGGCCGGGCTCGGTCAGCGAGCCGTGCGCGAGGAACGCGCCGCGCCAGGCCGCCTCGGCGTCACAGGTCGCACCGGAGACCACCTGCGGGGGGAGGCCCCGGATGGGGCGGCCGCGGCCGTCCACGAGACCCGTCTGCCGGGCCAGCTGGTCGCCGCCCGCCACCACCCGCACCACGAAGCGCGAGCCGCGCCGCAACCCGCCGGGGGCCATCACGATCAGCTCCGAGCTGTGCCCGAAGATCTCCAGGATGTCCCGCTTGAGGCGGCGGGCCGCCATCGCGGTGTCGAGCTCCGCCTCGATCACGATGCGGCCGCTCACCAGGTGCAGCCCGCCCGCGAACCGCAGGATCGACGAGACCTCTGCCTTCCTGCAGCAGGTCCGGGTGACGGGAAGCCGGGAGATCTCGTCCTTCACCGCTGCCGTCATCGCCATGGGCCGATCCTTCCATGCATCCGAAAAATACGGTCGTACGCGGCGGCCAACAGCTCCGGGTCATGCTTCGCGGAGCCGTCGGGCCGGGCCACCGGCGCCAGCTCGACCGCTGCACCGAGCCGCTTGGCGGCGTCGGCGAGGGGCTCTCTGGCTGACACGTCGGGCACGGCGGCCTCGTCGGCCAGCACCACGTCCAGGGCGAGTTTAGGGGCGTGTCGTCCCAAAACCTCCAAATGACGTTGCGGGGAGAAGCCCTCGGTTTCTCCGGGCTGCGGCGCGAGGTTCAGCGAGAGCACCTTCCGGGCCTTCGTCTCGGCCAGGGCGTCGAGGAGTTCGGGGACCAGGAGGTGCGGGATCACCGAGGAGAACCAGGAGCCGGGACCGAGCACCACCCAGTCCGCGTCGAGGACCGCGGCGACCGCCTCGGGCACGGCCGGCGGGTCGTGCGGCACGAGGTGCACGGACTGCACCTCGCCGGGGGTGAGCGCCACGGTCGCCTGGCCGCACACGGTGTCCACCTCGTCCGGGCGCTCCGGGTCGTGGCCCCTGACCAGGGCCTGGAGCTCCAGGGGCACGGCGGACATGGGCAGCACCCGGCCCTGGGCGCCGAGCAGCCGGCCGACCAGGTCGAGGGCCTGGACGGGGTCGCCGAGCTGCTCCCAGAGGGCGACGATCAGCAGGTTGCCGACGGCGTGGCCGTTGATCTCGCCCTTGGACTGGAAGCGGTGCTGGATCACCCGGGCCCAGGTCTGGCCCCAGTCGTCGTCGCCGCAGAGCGCGGCGAGCGCCTTGCGCAGGTCGCCCGGGGGCAGCACGCCGAGCTCCTCCCGGAGCCGGCCGCTGGAGCCCCCGTCGTCGGCGACGGTGACGACGGCGGTGAGGTCGCCGGTGATCCGGCGGAGCGCGGCGAGGGAGGCCGACAGGCCCATGCCGCCGCCGAGGGCGACCACCTTGGGCTGGGTGCCGCGCCTGCGGAGCGTACGCCGCACCGCGAGGGTGGAGGTACGCCGACGGTACGGCTTCACTCGCGCCCCATGTCCCGGTGGACGACGACGGTCTCGACCCCTTCGGCGGCGAGGCGGGCGGCGAGGCGCTCGGCGGTGGCGACGGAGCGGTGCTTGCCGCCCGTGCAGCCCACGGCGATGGTCACGTACCGCTTGCCCTCGCGGCGGTAGCCCGCGGCGATCAGCTGGAGCAGCTCGGTGTAGCGGTCGAGGAACTCCTTGGCGCCGGGCTGGTTGTAGACGTAGTTCGACACCTCCTCGTTGAGGCCGGTGAAGGGGCGCAGCTCGGGGACCCAGTGCGGGTTCGGCAGGAAGCGCATGTCGACGACGAGGTCGGCGTCGACCGGCAGGCCGTACTTGAAGCCGAAGGACATCACGGTGGCCCGGAGCTCGGGCTCCTCGTCGCCGGCGAACTGGGCGTCCATCTTGGCGCGCAGCTCGTGGACGTTGAGGCTGGAGGTGTCGATCACCAGGTCGGCGTCGCCGCGCAGCTCGCGCAGCAGGTCGCGCTCGGCGGCGATGCCGTCGGTGATGCGGCCGTCGCCCTGGAGCGGGTGCGGCCTGCGGACCGACTCGAAGCGCCGGACGAGGGCCTCGTCGGAGGACTCCAGGAAGACGATGCGGCGGGTGACCTGCTTGGCGTCCAGGTCGGCGAGGGACTCCCTGAGGTTGTCGAAGAACTGCCGGCCGCGGACGTCCACGACGACGGCGATCCGGGCGACGTTGCCCTGGGAGCGGGCGCCGAGCTCCACCATGGTGGGGATCAGCGCGGGCGGCAGGTTGTCCACGACGAACCAGCCGAGGTCCTCCAGACACTTCGCCGCGGTGGACCGGCCGGCTCCGGACATGCCGGAGATGATCACCAGCTCGGGAATGGCCGCCTCGGCGCCGTTGTCGCCGGGGGTCTCCTTCGTGCCCGTACTCACGTGTCCTGCTCCGTCTTCTCGGTCGTGCTCGTGGTGCGTGTGGCGCTCGCTCATGCGGTGGTGCCCCCGTCGTCTTCCATGATCTCTCCTGTGGCCGTGTTCACGGCGGGTGCGGCGGGGGCCGCCTGGGCCAGGGCCACGGCGACCGCCTCCGCGGTCTTCCGGCCGAAGCCGGGGACCTCACAGATCTGCTCGATTGTCGCCTGCTTCAGCCGCTTCACCGAGCCGAAATGCTTGATCAAGGCCTGTTTGCGCGACTCTCCGAGGCCGGGGACGGCGTCGAGCGGGCTGGTCCGGAGGCGTTTGGTCCGCTTGGACCGCTGGTAGCGGATGGCGAAGTCGTGAGCCGTGTCACGTACCCGCTGGAGGAGGTAGAGCCCTTCGCTGGAGCGGGGCAGCACCACCGGGTCGTCGTCGCCGGGCAGCCAGACCTCCTCCAGGCGCTTGGCGAGCCCGCAGACGGCGACGTCGTCGATGCCGAGCTCGTCGAGGGCGCGGCGGGCCGCGGCGACCTGCGGCTGCCCGCCGTCGACGACGACGAGCTGCGGCGGGTACGCGAAGCGCTTGGGCCGCCCGTCGTCCTGGGCGCCGTCGGCGGGGACCTCGCCGCCGACCTCGCTCTCGGCGAGGGCGTCCCACTCCCCCGTACGGTCCCTCTCGGCGAGGTAGCGCTTGAAGCGCCGGCTGATCACCTCGTGCATGGACCGGACGTCGTCCTGCCCCTCGAAGCCCTTGATCTGGAAGCGGCGGTACTCGCTCTTGCGGGGCAGCCCGTCCTCGAAGACGACCATCGAGGCGACGACGTCCTCGCCCTGGAGGTGCGAGATGTCGAAGCACTCGATCCGCAGCGGCGCCGAGTCCAGGTCCAGGGCCTCGGCGATCTCCTCCAGGGCCCGGGAGCGGGTGGTCAGATCGCTGGCGCGCTTGGTCTTGTGCAGCACGAGCGCCTGCTGGGCGTTGCGCGCGACGGTCTCCATCAGGTCCTTCTTGTCGCCGCGCTGCGGGATCCGCAGCGAGACGAGGGAGCCGCGGCGGCCGGACAACCAGGCGGTGACGGCCTCGGCGTCCTCCGGCAGCGCGGGGACGAGAACCTCCTTGGGGACGGCCTCGCCGCTCTCCTCGCCGTACAGCTGCTGGAGCGCGTGCTCGACGAGCCCCGCCGTGTCGACGGCCTCGACCTTGTCCGTGACCCAGCCGCGCTGGCCCCGGACGCGTCCGCCGCGCACGTGGAAGATCTGGACGGCGGCCTCCAGCTCGTCCTCGGCGAGGGCGATCAGGTCGGCGTCGGTGGCGTCGGCGAGGACCACCGCGCTCTTCTCCATGGCCTTGCGCAGGGCCTCTATGTCGTCGCGGAGCCGGGCGGCCTTCTCGTACTCCATGTCCTCGGCCGCGACCATCATCTGCTTCTCGAGCCGACGGATGTACGTACCGGTGCGGCCGGCCATGAAGTCGCTGAAGTCCTCGGCCAGTTCGCGGTGCTCCTCGGGCGTGACCCGGCCGACGCAGGGCGCCGAGCACTTGCCGATGTAGCCGAGGAGGCAGGGCCGTCCGGCGGAGGCGGCGTTGCGGAACACGCCCGCCGAGCACGTCCGCACGGGGAACACCCGCAGCATCAGGTCGACGGTCTCGCGGATCGCCCACGCGTGCGTGTACGGCCCGAAATAACGCACGCCCTTCTTCTTGTGCCCGCGCATGACCTGGACGCGCGGAAACTCCTCGTTCATGGTGACGGCGAGGTACGGATAACTCTTGTCGTCCCGGTACTTCACGTTGAACCGGGGATCGAACTCCTTGATCCAGGAGTACTCCAGCTGCAGCGCCTCGACCTCGGTGGACACCACGGTCCACTCCACGGAGGCGGCCGTCGTCACCATGGTGGCCGTGCGCGGGTGCAGGCTCGTGAGCGGCTGGAAGTAGTTCGCCAGCCGCTGGCGCAGGGACTTCGCCTTCCCCACGTAGATCACCCGGCGGTGCTCGTCGCGGAACTTGTAGACCCCCGGGGAGTCGGGGATCTGACCCGGCTTGGGGCGGTAGCTGGAGGGGTCTGCCATGCTCACCACCCTACTGGCGGGGACCGACACTCAGGGCGGGCCCGCTCGTTGGCCGGACATGGCTCAGGAGACTTCAGGACGGCTGGCGGACCGGGTGTGCGTGATCACGGGCGCGGCGAGCGGAATCGGGCGGGCGACGGCGGAACGCTTCGTACGGGAGGGCGCGCGGGTCGTGGCCACGGACGTGGACGCGGACCGTCTCGCGGGTCTTCCCGGAGTGACCCCGGTGGTCGGGGACGTCTCCCGGGAGGAGGACGCGCGGCGGATGATCGACACGGCGGTGGAGCACTTCGGCCGGCTGGACGTGCTGGTGGCGAACGCGGGCGTGATCCCGCTGCTCTCCGTCACCGAGGCGGAGGCGGCGGACTTCGACCGGGTGATGGCCGTCGACGGCCGGGGCATGTTCCTGACCTGCAAGTACGCGATCGAGGCCATGCTCGTCACGGGCGGCGGGGCCATCGTGTGCACCTCGTCGATCTCGGGCGTGGCGGGCCAGGCGAGGCAGGCGGTGTACGGTCCGGCGAAGTTCGTCGCGACCGGCCTGACCAAGCACCTGGCGGTGGAGTGGGCGGAGCGGGGCATCCGCGTCAACGCGGTCGCCCCCGGCACGATCGAGACCGAGCGGGTGGCCGCCGCGCGCGTGGAGCCGGGCGGGCCCGAGTACCTCACGGAGATCGTCCGGGCCCACCCGATGGGCCGCTTCGGCACGCCGGAGGAGGTGGCGGCGGCGATCCTCTTCCTGGCGTCGGACGAGGCGTCGTTCGTGACGGGCGCGATCCTTCCGGTGGACGGCGGCTACCTGGCCCGCTGAGGCCCACGCCGCGGGGCCCTGGGGGGCGCCCCCCTGCCCGTGCGAGGCGCCGCCCCTCGCCCGCCCGGGCCCGCGCCCTGCGCCCGTGCGGGACCACGCCCCGGTGGGCGGCGCCCACGCCCCGTGTAGGCCCGCGCCGTGCTGGGCGGTGCCCCGCCGCCGTGTGGGCCCGCGCCCGGGCTGGGCGGCGCCCCGCGCCCGTGTGGGCAATCGTCCCGCTGGGGCGGGACGGGTGGGCACACGGGACGGCGCCCCCAGCCGGGCCTAGGCTTCCGCGCCCTGACCCGCACCGACCGCGCGGCGCACACGGGGGTGCGGGTTCAGGCGCGGAAGCCTCTGGCGCCGGCAGGGCGCGGGTCCGTTGTGCCCACCCGTTCCGCCCCAGCGGAACGACTGCCCACAACGGGGGCGGCACGAGGCGTCCGCAACGGGGTGGGCGCCGCCCACAACGGCGGGGCGCAGGCCCACGACGGGGTGGGCGCCGGCCCACGACGGGGTGGGCGCCGGCCCGGCGGAACGACCGCCCAGAACGGGGGCGGCGGGGGCACCGCCCCGGGCGGGCGCCGCCCACAACGGAGGCGGCGGGGCGCAGCCCTAGCGGGTGGGCGCCGCCCCAGCGGAACGATTGGCGCGGCGGCGTATCGTTGCCGCGGCCGTCAGGGCCAGGGCCAGCAACGCCCCCGCCCCCACCGCCACCACGACGCCCGGCCCGGCCTCGGCCGTGGGCGCCGCGTCGTAACCCCCCGCCGCGCCCCTCCTCGCGTACGACGAGCCCGGCAGCTTGTCGCCGTACGCTCGGGCCACCCGCTCCCGATAGGCCGCGAGGCTCGTCCCCCCGCGCCCCACGGCCCGCACCGCGTCCTCGTCCAGCGGCAGCACCTTCGTCCCCTTCTGGACGTACCACGCGTCGATCTGCGGTTCGCGGAAGACGAGGCCGCCGCGGCCCATCTCCGCGTACCGGATCTCGTCGTCGCCGGTGGCGATGTTCACCACCTGCCAGCCGCCCGCCTGCTCGACCGTCCACAGCGAGGCCTTCTGCCCGTCGGAGGCCACGGCACGGCTGGCGCGGAACTCGACGCGGGCGACCGGCGCCCCGGGCTTCCCGGCGACGAAGTCCGGGGAGAGGAGCCGCACCGGAACGGAGGCGCCCTCGACGCGCGGCGCGGCCGCCGTGCGGGCGAGGGCCCCGTCGCGGGCGAAGAACCGGGACAGGGTGTCCAGGGTCCCCGGCGCGGAGGCGGCCTGTTCGGGGGTCGGCGCGGGCGGGAGGCCCTCGGCGGCGACCGCCGGGAGCGCCCCGAGGGCCACCAGGGCGGCGGCGAGGAAACCAGCGGCACGTATCTTCATCGTCGTCACGCCCCGATCCGGTAGAGCGAGTGGGTCCAGGAGAAGGAGCCGTTGTTGACGTACCAGGCGTGCGAGGCCCAGTTGTAGCGGTCGCTGGAGGGCCAGGGGTCGCCCCAGTAGACCCAGCTGTTCGTGTCGTCGTAGCCGTAGATCACGTGCATGTGGCCGCCGCCGCTGGACCACTGGATGCGGGTCTCGACGGGCCGGTCGGCGTTGATCTCGGTCTGGACGGTCGAGTACCGCAGCCAGCCGGTCACGTACGAGCCGGGGTTGATGCCCGCCCAGCTGAGCCCGTTCTGGACGTTGCCCAGGTCGGCCTGCCAGTTGGGGCAGTCGTAGCCCTGCTGGCGGTTGAAGGCGGCGTTGCAGAACTGGTTCTGGCTGTAGTTCCGGCCGTACCAGGTGGCGATGGTGTTGCCGCTCGCCGCCCAGCACCAGTTGGTCTTCTGCTGGGCCTGCATGGTGATGTTCAGGCGCTTGGAGGCGAGGACGGAGACACCCTCGTCCGAAGGCGCGGCGGAGGCCGAGGCCGAGGTGGCGGGGACGAGGAAGAGGGCGGCCGCGGCGAGTGCCGCGAGGTCGAGCAGTCTTCTGCGCATCGCGTTCCTCCCAGGGTGGGGGGTGGGGATGTGGGGAGTCGGAGGAGCGCGTCCGGACGCTGGTCAGGAGCATCGGCCGTTGTCCGGGCCGGGTCAACACGCTTCAATGCGGGGTGACATCGGACTGTGAACGGTGTGGCCCGGGTGTGAACGGACACCCGTGGCCCACCTGCCCGCCCACCCCTCGCGGCGCGACGGTCCGTGCCCCCGTCGTGAACGTTCACGGAGGAGTCCTCGTGAGCCACACCGAGGCCGATCTGGTGCAGCTGCTGCACACCGGCCCCTTCCACCTGGCGCTGCGCACCGCGCTGGCCGTGCGCGGGCTGCCGCTCCAGCGGGTCCAGCACCATCTCGCGCACCGGGGCGTCAAGGTCGGGGTGACGAGTCTGAGCTACTGGCAGCAGGGCGCCCGCCGCCCGCAGCGGCCGGAGTCCCTGAAGGCCGTCCGGGCCCTGGAGGAGGTGCTCCAGCTGCCCGGGAACTCGCTGCTGCGGCTCCTGGCGGAGGACGCGGCCGCCCGCTCCGAGGTGGAGCGCCCGGCGGCCCGCTCGTACCGCTCGCTGGTGGAGGCCTCGGGCTCGGTCGAGGGGCTGCTCGCGGAGCTCGAGTCCCCGACGGACGGCGGGCTGCACACGGTGGGGCACCACGAGCGGGTACGGATCGGGGCGGGGCGGGAGCTGGTGGGGCGCGAGTCGCAGCACGTGGTGCGGGCGCACCGGGACGGCGTGGACCGCTATCTCGCCATCCACCACGGCGACCCGGGCTGCGACCCGTCGCGGGTGGTGGTGCGGGCGGTGGAGAACTGTCGGACGGGGCGGGTGCGGTGGCACGCCGGGACGGGCGTGCTCGTCGCGGAGCTGCTCTTCGACGCGCGGCTGCGGGCCGGGGACACGTACCTGTTCTCGTACGGCTTCGAGGACGGTACGGCGGGGCCGAGCGGGGAGTACGTGCGCGGGTTCAGCTTCGCGGGCGGGCAGTACGTGCTCCAGGTCCGCTTCGACGAGGCCGCGCTTCCGGTGCGGTGCCGGAGGTTCGCGCAGGCCTCGACGGGGGCGCCGCGCGGCGGCCGTGCGGAGCTGACCCTGAGCGGCCGGCACCGCACGGTGCACCTCGTGGAGCAGGGGGTGCGCCCGGGGATCCTGGGGATCGACTGGGACTGGGCGTGAGGCCTCAGGCCTTGGGGGCGGCCTCGGGTCCGGCGACCAGCTTGCCGTCCTCGACGCGGATCGGGACCTCGGGGAGCGGGACGGTGGCGGGGCCCTGGATCGCCTTGCCGGTCGTCACGTCGAAGCGGCTGCCGTGGCAGGGGCAGTTGCCCTCGTTCTCCTCGACCTTGTCGAGGACGCAGCCGGCGTGGGTGCACTGGGCGCTGAAGGCCTTGTACTGGCCCTTGGCCGGGCAGCTCACCACGAGCCGCTGCTCGCGGTAGAGCTTGGAGCCGCCGACCGGCACCTCGTCCGGGGCGCCGAGCGGGACGGGCGCGGTCGGGGTCGGGACCCCGGCGTGGCCGAGCTTGGACTCGGTGGAGCAGGCGGCGACTCCCAGCCCGGCGGCTCCGGCGAGGGCCGCGCCTTTCAGTACGGTGCGGCGGCTGGACTGGCCGGACATGAGCGCTCCACGGTGAGATCGGGGACAAGACGCCCCAGGGGTGACCGAACCGACGATACCGGCGGCTTCCTCCGGACCGTCGGCCGGGCCTGACCTGGGGGGCAGGGCCCCCGCCGGGGGCCCTGCCGGGACCTCACGCCTTGCGGGCGCGGGCCGTCGCCTTCTTGGCCGTGGCCGCCTTCTTCGCGGGGGCCGCGACCTTGGCCGTGGCCGCCTTCTTGGCGGGGGCCTTCGCCGCGACCGTCTTCGCCGCCGTCTTCTTCGCGGCCGCCTTCTTCGTCCCGCGCGCCGCGGGGATCGTCGCGGCGTCGCTGATCCGGTCGGCGCCGAGGATCTCGCGGAGGAACTTGCCGGTGTGGCTCGCCGGGACCGAGGCGACCTCCTCCGGCGTGCCCTCGGCGATCACCAGACCGCCGCCGCTGCCGCCCTCCGGACCCATGTCGATGACCCAGTCCGCGGTCTTGATGACATCGAGGTTGTGCTCGATGACGATCACCGAGTTGCCCTTGTCGACCAGGTTGGACAGGACCTTGATCAGCTTCGAGATGTCCTCGAAGTGGAGACCGGTGGTCGGCTCGTCCAGGACGTAGACCGTGCGGCCCGTCGAGCGCTTCTGGAGCTCGGAGGCGAGCTTCACGCGCTGCGCCTCGCCGCCGGAGAGCGTCGGCGCGGACTGGCCGAGCCGGACGTACCCGAGGCCGACCTCGTTGAGCGTGCGCAGGTGGCGCGCGATGGTCGGGACGGCCTCGAAGAAGTCGAGGGCCTCCTCGATCGGCATGTTCAGGACTTCGGCGATGGACTTGCCCTTGTAGTGGACCTCCAGGGTCTCCCGGTTGTACCGGTCGCCGTGGCAGACCTCGCACGGGACGTACACGTCCGGGAGGAAGTTCATCTCGATCTTGATCGTGCCGTCGCCGGAGCAGTTCTCGCAGCGGCCGCCCTTGACGTTGAAGGAGAAGCGGCCGGGCAGGTAGCCCCGGACCTTGGCCTCCATCGTCTCGGCGAAGAGCTTGCGGACGTGGTCGAAGACGCCGGTGTACGTCGCCGGGTTCGACCGCGGGGTGCGGCCGATCGGGGACTGGTCGACGTGCACGACCTTGTCGACGAGCTCGTCGCCGTCCACGCGCGTGTGCCGTCCGGGCACCGACTTGGCGCCGTTCAGCTCGCGCGCCAGGTGGGTGTAGAGGATGTCGTTGACCAGGGTCGACTTGCCGGAGCCGGAGACTCCGGTGACGGCGGTGAGGACGCCCAGCGGGAAGGAGACGTCGATGTCCCGCAGGTTGTTCTCGCGGGCCCCGTGCACGGTGAGCCGGCGTCCGGGGTCCACCGGGCGGCGGATGTCCGGGGTGGCGATCGACCGGCGGCCGGACAGGTACTGCCCGGTCATCGACTCCTCGTTGGCGAGGAGCTCCTTCAGGGAGCCGGAGTGGACGACCTTGCCGCCGTGCTCGCCGGCGCCGGGGCCGATGTCGACGACCCAGTCGGCGACCTTGATGGTGTCCTCGTCGTGCTCGACGACGATGAGCGTGTTGCCCATGTCCCGGAGCCGGACCAGGGTCTCGATGAGCCGGTGGTTGTCGCGCTGGTGGAGGCCGATGGACGGCTCGTCGAGCACGTACAGCACGCCGACGAGGCCGGAGCCGATCTGGGTGGCGAGCCGGATGCGCTGGGCCTCGCCGCCGGAGAGCGTGCCCGCCGCCCGGTTGAGCGAGAGGTAGTCGAGGCCGACGTCGACGAGGAAGCGCAGCCGCTCGTTGACCTCCTTGAGGACCCGCTCGGCGATCTTCTTGTCGCGGGCGTTGAGCGTGAGGCGGGAGAGGAACTCGGCGCAGTCGCTGATCGACATCGCGGAGACCTCGGCGATGGACTTCTCCATGACCGTGACCGCGAGGACGATCGGCTTGAGGCGGGTGCCCTCGCAGGTGGGGCAGGGCACCTCGCGCATGTAGCCCTCGAAGCGCTCGCGGCTGGAGTCGCTCTCGGCCTCGCTGTGCCGCCGCTTGACGAAGGAGACGGCGCCCTCGAAGGCCGGGGTGGTGTACGCCCGCTCGCGGCCGTACCTGTTGCGGTAGCGGACCTCGACCTGGGTCTTGTGGCCGTACATCAGGGCCTTCTTGGCGCGCTGCGGAAGACCCGCGTACGGGATGTCCGTGCGGAAGCCGAGGGCCTGGGAGAGGCCGCCGATGAGCCGGCCGAAGTACTCCTTGGTGTGCCCGTGCGACCAGGGGTGGATGGCGCCCTCGTCGAGGGACCTCTCCTCGTCGGGGACGACCAGCTCCGGGTCGACCTCCATGCGGGTGCCGATGCCGGTGCAGTCGGGGCAGGCGCCGAAGGGCGAGTTGAAGGAGAAGGAGCGCGGCTCCAGCTCCTCGAAGGACAGGTCGTCGTACGGGCAGTAGAGGTGCTCCGAGTACATCTTCTCGCGCTCGGGGTCGTCCTCGGCGAGGTCGACGAAGTCGAGCACGACCATGCCGCCGGAGAGTCCGAGCGCGGTCTCGACGGAGTCGGTGAGCCGGCGCTTGGCGCTGTCCTTCACGGTGAGGCGGTCGACGACCACCTCGATCGTGTGCTTCTCCTGCTTCTTCAGCGTCGGCGGCTCGCTGAGCTGGATCGTCTGCCCGTCGACGCGGGCGCGGCTGTAGCCCTTGGTCTGGAGGTCGGCGAAGAGGTCGACGAACTCGCCCTTCCGCTCGCGCACGAGCGGGGAGAGCACCTGGAAGCGGCTGCCCTCGGGGAGCTCCAGGACCTTGTCGACGATGGCCTGCGGCGACTGGCGGGAGATGGGGCGGCGGCACTCGGGACAGTGCGGCTTGCCGATGCGGGCGAAGAGCAGACGGAGGTAGTCGTAGACCTCCGTGATGGTGCCGACCGTCGAGCGCGGGTTGCGCGAGGTCGACTTCTGGTCGATGGAGACGGCGGGCGAGAGACCTTCGATGAAGTCGACGTCCGGCTTGTCCATCTGGCCGAGGAACTGCCGGGCGTACGAGGAGAGCGACTCGACGTACCGGCGCTGCCCCTCGGCGAAGATCGTGTCGAACGCGAGGGAGGACTTGCCCGACCCCGAGAGCCCGGTGAAGACGATGAGGGAGTCACGCGGGAGGTCGAGCGAGACGTTCTTGAGGTTGTGCTCGCGAGCGCCACGGACGATGAGACGGTCGGCCACGCCGGTCCGCACCTTTCTGGAGAGAGCGGATATGCCTGGGATGTGCCTGAACACCCAACAACCAAGGATGCCGGATGCTTCCATCGAGCCTATAGCACGCACATTCGATTTCCGGCCGTCCCGAGACCGCTTCACCCGAACGAGTGGCGGCGCAGGGGGGGGTGCCGGGCCGGTCGGGCCTGATCGGACCTGGCCCGACCGGCCCGGCACCCCCTAGGGTCGGCGCCATGATCGACCACGAACTCGACCTTGTTTCCGTGCGCGAGGCGACCGACCGTCTCCTTGCCGCCGCTTCCTCCTGGGACAACGCGGCGACGGCCGAGCCGTCACGGCTCCCGGGCTGGACCCGCGGCCATGTCCTCGCCCACGTGGCCCGTAACGCCGACGCCCTCGTGAACGTCCTCCAGGGCCGTCCCATGTACGCCGACGCCGCGACCCGGGACGCCGACATCGAGCGGGACGCCGGACGGCCGCTGGACGTCCAGCTCGCCGACGTGCGCGAGAGCGCCGACCGCTTCCAGGCCGCGGGCGCCGAGCCCGCCGACTGGAGCCGCACCGTCGAGCTCCGCAACGGGGTCACCGACAGCGCCTCCCGGATCCCCTTCCGCCGCTGGGTGGAGGTGGCCCTGCACCACGTCGACCTGGGCGTCGGCTACGAGCTGGAGGACCTGCCGGAGGAGTTCGTCCAGCGGGAGATCGACTTCCTCGCGGAGCGGTTCACGGGCAACGCGGGCGTGCCGCCGACCCGGGTCCTGGCCACGGACGGCCCGGGCAGCTGGACCACCGGCTCCGCGGAGGGCTCCGAGGTGACCGTGAGCGGCCCCGCCCCCGAGCTCCTCGGCTGGCTCGCCGGCCGCCGCGACGGCTCCGCCCTGAAGACCGAGGGCGGCCCGCTCCCGGAGCTCCCCCCGCTGTAGCGGCCACCGTCACCCTCCGGGGCTAGTCTGAGGCCATGACGTACAGCGGAGTGGTGAAGGTCGGCGGCCCGGCGGACGTGCACGAGTTGACGGACCTGATGATCTCGAAGGTCGCGGTCGGCCCGATGGACAACAACGCGTATCTGCTGCGCTGCCGGGCGACCGGCGAGCAGCTGCTGATCGACGCGGCCAACGAGGCCGGGACGCTCCTCACGCTGATCGGTGACGACGGCATCGCCGCCGTCGTCACCACCCATCGGCACGGCGACCACTGGCAGGCCCTGGAGGAGGTCGTCGCGGCGACCGGCGCCCGGACCTACGCGGGCGCGTACGACGTGGAGGGCATCCCGGTCCCGACCGACGTGCCCGTGGAGGACGGCGACACGATCCGGGTGGGCCGGGTCGAGCTGACCGCGCGCCGCCTGGTCGGGCACACCCCGGGCTCGATCGCCCTGGTCTACGACGACCCGCACGGCCACCCCCACGTCTTCACCGGCGACTGCCTCTTCCCGGGCGGCGTGGGCAACACCTGGAAGGACCCGGAGGCCTTCGCGAGCCTGATCCACGACGTGGAGACCAAGCTCTTCGCGGTCCTGCCCGACGAGTCCTGGATCTACCCCGGCCACGGCCGGGACACCACGCTCGGTGACGAGCGCCCCCACCTCGCGGAGTGGCACGAGCGCGGCTGGTGACACCGGGCGCGCGGCCCCCGAGCTGCGCACCTCCGTACGCCCCCGTAACCCGGACGGCGGCGGGGTAGTTGGCGCGACATGCGCCAAAGTCACCCTCCGTCGCCGTCCCGGCCGCCCTCGGCCCCCTCGATGGGACGGCTCGCCGCCGCCTCGCTCGTCGGCACCGCCATCGAGTTCTTCGACTTCTTCGTCTACGGGACGGCCGCCGCCCTCGTCCTGGGGCCGCTCTTCTTCCCCACCTTCTCGCCGCTGGCCGGGACGCTTGCCGCCTTCGGCACCTTCGCCGCCGGCTTCCTCGCCCGCCCCCTCGGCTCGGTCCTCTTCGGGCACGTCGGCGACCGGTACGGCCGGCGGCCGGTCCTCTTCGCCTCGCTGCTCCTGACCGGCTGCGCCACGGTCGCGGTCGGCTGCGTCCCGACGTACGCGACGCTCGGCATCGCCGCCCCGGTGCTGCTGCTCACCCTCCGCTTCCTGCAGGGGCTCGGCCTGGGCGGCGAGTGGGGCGGGGCGGTGCTGCTCACCGCCGAGCACGCCCCCGAGCGCCGGCGTGCGCTGTGGGCGAGCTTCCCGCAGGTCGGCCCGGCAATCGGTTTCCTCCTGGCGAACGGGGTGATGCTGGCGCTCACCGCCGGGCTGAGCGACGCGGAGTTCCGCTCCTGGGGCTGGCGGGTGCCGTTCTGGGCGGCGGGGCTGCTCGCCCTCGTCGGACTGCTGCTGCGTTCCTCGCTGGCGGAGACCCCGCAGTTCGAGGAGCTGTCCGCCTCCGGGCGGCGCGCGGGCGCCCCACTGACGGAGGTCCTCCGCGACCACTGGCGGCTCGTCCTGCTGACGGCGGGGGCGCTCGCGGTCGGGTACGCCGTCTTCTACACGGTCTCCACCTGGGCGCTGGCCTACGGCACCGAGCGGCTCGGGGTGAGCAGCACCGTGATGCTGACCTGTGTGATGGCGGCGGTGGCGGTCATGGGCGCGGTCACCCCGTTCGTGGCGCTCCTCGGTGACCGCTGGGGCCGGCGCCCGCTCTGTCTGGCGGGGTGTGCGGCCTCCGCGCTCTGGACGTTCCCGATGGCGGCCCTGCTGCACACCGGGCGGCCGCTGCTGATGTTCCTCGGGTTCCTGGGCTCGCTGCTGGCGTTCATCACGATGTTCGCGGTGATCGCCGCGTACCTCCCGGAGCTGTACGAGCCCCGCGTCCGCTGCACGGGCGCCGCCGTCGGCTACAACCTGGCGGGCGTCCTGGGCGGTGCGCTGACGCCGATCGTCGCCACCACCCTCTCGGACGGCGGCTCGGGCCCGCCCTGGGGCGTCG
Source organism: Streptomyces vietnamensis (assembly GCF_000830005.1). NCBI lineage: Bacteria > Bacillati > Actinomycetota > Actinomycetes > Kitasatosporales > Streptomycetaceae > Streptomyces > Streptomyces vietnamensis. The sequence continues at coordinate 2,140,637 of NZ_CP010407.1, forward strand.
CGGCCTACCTCACCCTGATCGCCCTGGTGAGCCTCGGCTGCTTCGCCCTGCTCCCGGAGACCCTCCCGGGCCGCTCCGAACGGCAGACGCCCGAGCCCGCGGCCGCCTGAGCGGTTCCGGGGTGCGACAACGGCGACGGCCGACCGGGAGGGACCCGGTCGGCCGTCGGCGTGTTCGGAGGGGCGTCAGGCCTCGACGCTGTCCTTCGCCTCCACGTCGGCCGTCTCGGCCGCCTCGCGCTGCGCCTGCTTCTTGGAGGCGATCAGGCTGGTGACGGTGGTGACGGCCAGGACACCGCCGATGACCGCCAGCGAGAAGGGGATGCTGATCTCCGGTACGTGCACCCCGGACTCGTGCAGGGCGTGCAACACCAGCTTCACGCCGATGAAGCCGAGGATCACCGACAGGCCGTAGCTGAGGTGGACCAGCTTCTTGAGCAGGCCGCCGATCAGGAAGTACAGCTGCCGCAGACCCATGAGGGCGAAGGCGTTGGCGGTGAAGACGATGTACGGGTCCTGGGTGAGGCCGAAGATCGCCGGGATGGAGTCGAGGGCGAAGAGGACGTCGGTGGTGCCGATGGCGAGCATGACGACCATCAGCGGGGTCAGCACCCGCTTGCCGTTGTTGCGGATGAAGAGCTTGGTGCCGTGGTACCGGTCGGCGACGCCGAACTTCTTCTCGACGGTCTTGAGGAGACGGTTCTCCTCCCAGTCGTCCTCCTCCTCGTCGGAGCGCGCCTCCTGGATGAGCTTCCAGGCGGTGTAGATCAGGAAGGCGCCGAAGAGGTAGAAGACCCAGGAGAAGCTCGCGATGATCGCGGCGCCGGCGGCGATGAAGATCGCGCGGAGCACCAGGGCGATCAGCACGCCCACGAGCAGCACCCGCTGCTGGAGGTGGGAGGGGACCGAGAACTTCGCCATGATCAGGACGAAGACGAAGAGGTTGTCGACGCTGAGCGACTTCTCGGTGACGTAGCCCGCGAAGAACTCCCCGGACGCCTGGCCGTTGCCGAAGAACAGCAGGCCGAGGCCGAAGAGCGCGGCGAGCACGATCCAGACGATCGTCCAGATTCCGGCTTCCTTGACCGACACGTCATGGGGCTTGCGCCCGATGAAGAAGTCGGCACCGATCAGGGCACCCAGACCGAGAATGGTCAGGACCCACAGGGTCATCGAAACGTCCACTGCGCCTCCGGCGTCGTACGGCTACTGATCACGTCGTCGCTGCCGGAGGTCTCTTCCACCCGGGCGGCTGACGGGCCGCCGGGCCGACGCCCCGGGATCGGATCATGATGATCCGTCCGTATTGACGGGTACGCCGCACATAGGGGAGTACTCCCCTCCGCACCAAGAAGACTACCCGAAAGACCAAGAGAAGGTAAAGGAGAGGGTAAAGGACCATCAAAAGGGCAGGTCAGGGCTGCTTTCCATGGCGGGCGGCCGCCACCTGTGTGAGGACCTGGCGGAGGATCGCGCTGCCCGGCGGAAGGAGCGGCGGCTCGTACGACCAGGCGTGACCGACCCAGGGATCGGCGAGGTGGTCGTCGGGCACGGGGGTGAGCCGCAGCAGCGAGCGCCACAGGGGGTCGAGCAGCGGCCCGTACGCGGCCGCGTCCTCCCGGGCCGCGACCATCAGCAGATGGACGCCGACCGAGGGCCCCTCGTCGGCGAGGTACCGCAGCCGGGTGACCGCCCGGTCGTCGAAGCCGTGCGGGAAGTCGTGCACGATCAGCAGCTGCCGGGCCGTGTCGAGGCCGGGCGGCAGCGCGTCGGCCGCCCCGCCCCGCAGTGCCATCTGGAGCAGGTCGACCCGCTCCGTGAGCTGCTCGAGGACCGCCGAGACACCGGCCGCGCCCCGGGCCGGCGGGGCGGCCGCCCCCGTCTCCACGAGCGGGGCGAGGGCCGCGGCGCCCGCGCCCGCCGGGTCGACGAGGTGGACGGTGAACCCGCCCGCCGGGTGCGCCGCGAGCAGCCGCGCCGCGTGCGCGACGGCGCAGTCGAGGGCGAGCCGCCGCAGCTCGACCTCGTCGAGGAGCCCGGCGGCCTCGGAGTGGCCGCGCCCGGAGTCCACCCAGAGCCCGCGCTCGAGGGGCAGCCGGACGAGCATGGGGATCCGCAGGTCGGTGCGCTCGGGGAGGTGGAGGTCGCCGAGGCGGACGGCCATCGGCTCCTCGGCCGGGACGCGGTAGGCGTGCCAGACAGGGTTGTCCCAGCGGGCGTAGGCGACGGGCAGCGCCGGCTCGACGACCTCGGACTCGGCGGCGAGCTGAGCGAGGTCCCGGTCCAGGACCTCCCGGGCGCGCCCCACGAGTTCGTCGTGCCGGGCGCGGGCGGCGGCCCGCGCGGCGTCGTTCGCGCCGCCGGCCCGGGCGCGGTAGTCGGTGAGCGCCTCGTCGAGCTCCCGGTCGAGCCGGGACTCCGCGAAGTCGCAGGCGCTGCGGTAGGCGGCGGCGGTACGGGCCAGGTCCTCGAACATGCCCCACACCTGGTTGTAGAGCCGCTCGTCCATGGACCAGCCCGAGGCGTCCCCGGCGACCGGCACGGGCGGGGCCTGCCGCGGCTCGGGGGCGGGGGTGGGGGCGGGCTGGCGCCGGGGGTGGGAGTAGTCGATGGGACCGCCGGCACCCATGCCCGCCGCGGGGGTGGGCGGCGGCGTCGCCGGTGCCGGGTCCGGGGCGGTCGGCGGCGCCGTGTGGCGTACGCGCTCCGGCTCGGGGACGCGCGAGGGGACGGCGTCCTGGGCTTCCGGGGTCACGGTCGCCAGGATCGTGGCGGCCAGATCCGCGGGGCGCTCCAGGCCCTGGTCACCGAGCAGGGCGGCCAGCCCGCCCTCGTACCCCTGCCCCATGGCCCGGACCTTCCAGGCGCCCTGACGGCGGTACAGCTCCAGGGCGACGAGGGCGGACTCGCGGTCGAGGCCGGTGATGGTGTAGCTGGCGATCTCGGTGCCGTCGGGGCCGGTGACGGCGACGAACGGGGCGGCGAGCGCCCCGAAGCGGGCGGCTCCGCCGGTCAGCGCGAGGAGGACCGAGACGCGGTGGACGGCACCGGGGACCGCGTCCAGGTCGACGGCGAGGCGGTGGTCGGCGGCGGAGCGTCCGGGCACGTCGACACCGGGGAGGGAGGGCGCGCCGGGGTGGGCGATCCACTCCGCGCCCGCGACCCGGCCCTGTTCGTCGCCGAGGGTGGCTCCGGCGAGGACGGGGTGACCGGCCGACACCCGGATCTCCAGTCGGGTCTCGGGCAGGGGGTGGTTCTGCCCCCGGACCAGCTCGGCCGTCATCGTCTCTGTCCCCTCGGCGTTCTCACAGGCGGCGTTCTCACAGGTGCGGATCATGCGGGACAGCTCCCGGTGGCCTGGTGCCTCCGGGAGCTGTGGGTGTGCCGTGCCGGGCCCTTCTACAGGTGCGGCAGGATCGCCGGCATCAGGTCCTGGAAGGTGCGGCCGTTGGCCGGGTTGCCCAGGGCCGTCATCTGCCAGCCGGAGCCGACCCGGTGCACCTTCGCCATGATCTGCGCGGTGTAGTTGCCGCCGCCGTCGAGGGTGTAGCGCGCGAGCTCCTGCCCGTTCGTCTCGTCGACGATCCGGCAGAAGGCGTTCTGCACCTCCTGGAAGGTCTGGCCGGTGAAGGAGTTCACCGTGAAGACGATCTGGTCGATGTGGACCGGCACCCGCTCCAGGTCCACGAGGATCGCCTCGTCGTCGCCGCCCTGGCCCGCGCCGCCCACCAGGTTGTCGCCGGTGTGCTTGACCGAGCCGTCGTCGCTGACCAGGTGGCGGAAGAAGACCACGTCGACCGGCTGCTTCTCGGCGAAGAGGACGGCCGAGGCGTCCAGGTCGATCTCCCGGGTGCGCGAGCCGAAGAGACCGCGGCGCGGCGCCGCCTGCCAGCCGAGCCCCATCCGCACCTGGCTGAGGCTGCCCCCGCCCCGCTTCTCCAGGCTGATGGCCTGACCCTTGGTCATGTTGACCGACACGCGTTGCCCCTCTCGTTAAGCGTTCCCCGCGCCCGCTGTCCGGTGCGTGCAGTTGTCGAGCACCCTACGCAGCGGCACCGACGGCGCGGAGGCACGGTCCGGTTTTGTGTCGGTCTTGCAACACAGCGGACCGCCCTCCGCCCTCGTCCGATCAGGCGAGTCCCGCCTCCTTCATCTGGCGCAACTCCTTCTTCAGCTCCCCCACTTCGTCGCGGAGCCGGGCCGCCACCTCGAACTGCAGCTCGGCCGCCGCGGCGCGCATCCGGTCGGTCATCTCCTCGATGATCGCGGCCAGTTCGGTGGCGGGCCGGTCGCCGAGCTCGACGGTGGAGCCTGCCTTGCCCTTGCCCTTGCCCTTGCCCCTGGCCGTGGGGCCGTGCGCGGCGAGCGAGGGCACGGGGGCCTTCGCGCCCTTGCCCTCCTTCGGCTGCCGGTAGCCGGTGCCGAGCAGTTCCTCGGTGTCGAGCTCCTCGCGGGCGATGGTCGCGACGATGTCGTTGATCTTCTTGCGGAGCGGCTGCGGGTCGATGCCGCGCTCCGTGTTGTACGCGATCTGCTTCTCGCGGCGCCGGTTGGTCTCCTCGATGGCCTGCTCCATCGCCGGGGTGATCCGGTCCGCGTACATGTGGACCTGTCCCGACACGTTGCGCGCGGCGCGGCCGATCGTCTGGATGAGGGAGGTCCCGGAGCGCAGGAAGCCCTGCTTGTCGGCGTCGAGGATGGCGACGAGGGACACCTCGGGCAGGTCGAGGCCCTCCCGGAGGAGGTTGATGCCGACGAGGACGTCGTACTCGCCGGCGCGCAGCTCGCGGAGGAGTTCGATGCGGCGCAGGGTGTCGACGTCGCTGTGCAGGTAGCGCACCTGGATGCCGAGCTCCAGGAAGTAGTCGGTGAGGTCCTCGGCCATCTTCTTGGTGAGGGTGGTGACGAGGACCCGCTCGTCGCGCTCGGCGCGCAGCCGGATCTCGTGGACCAGGTCGTCGATCTGGCCCTCGGTGGGCTTGACCACGACCTCGGGGTCGACGAGCCCGGTGGGGCGGATGATCTGCTCGACGAAGCCGTCGCCGCGCGAGAGCTCGTACGTCCCGGGGGTCGCGGAGAGGTAGACGGTCTGGCCGATCCGCTCCTGGAACTCCTCCCACTTCAGCGGGCGGTTGTCGAGGGCGGACGGGAGCCGGAAGCCGTGGTCGACCAGGGTCCGCTTGCGGGAGGCGTCGCCCTCGTACATGGCGCCGATCTGCGGCACGGTGACGTGCGACTCGTCGATGACGAGGAGGAAGTCCTCGGGGAAGTAGTCGAGGAGGGTGTTGGGCGCGGAGCCGGGCTCGCGGCCGTCGAAGTGCATCGAGTAGTTCTCGATGCCGGAGCAGGAGCCGATCTGCCGCATCATCTCGATGTCGTACGTGGTGCGCATGCGCAGGCGCTGGGACTCCAGGTGCTTGCCCTGCTTGTCGAGCTCGGCGAGGCGGCCCTCCAGCTCCCGCTCGATGTCGTTGACGGCCCGCTCCATGCGCTCGGGGCCCGCGACGTAGTGGCTGGCGGGGAAGACGTACAGCTCGCGGTCCTCGCTGATGACCTCGCCGGTGAGCGGGTGGAGGGTGGAGAGGGCCTCGATCTCGTCGCCGAACATCTCGATGCGGACGGCGAGCTCCTCGTACACCGGGAAGATCTCGATGGTGTCGCCGCGCACCCGGAAGGTGCCGCGGGTGAACGCCAGGTCGTTCCGCGTGTACTGGATGTCGACGAAGCGGCGCAGCAGCTGGTCGCGGTCGATCTCCTCGCCGACCTTGAGCGGGACCATCCGGTCCACGTACTCCTGGGGGGTGCCGAGGCCGTAGATGCAGGAGACGGAGGCGACCACGACGACGTCCCTGCGGGTGAGCAGGGAGTTCGTCGCGGAGTGGCGGAGCCGCTCCACCTCCTCGTTGATCGAGGAGTCCTTCTCGATGTAGGTGTCCGACTGCGGGACGTACGCCTCGGGCTGGTAGTAGTCGTAGTACGAGACGAAGTACTCCACCGCGTTGTTCGGCAGGAGCTCGCGGAACTCGTTCGCCAGCTGAGCGGCCAGCGTCTTGTTCGGCGCCATCACCAGGGTGGGGCGCTGGAGCTTCTCGATCATCCACGCGGTGGTCGCCGACTTGCCGGTGCCGGTGGCGCCGAGGAGCACGACGTCCTTCTCGCCCGCGCGGATGCGCCGCTCGAGCTCGGCGATGGCGGTCGGCTGGTCGCCGCTGGGCTTGTACTCGCTGACGACCTCGAAGGGCGCCACCGAACGTTCGATCTTGGAAACGGGCCGCATGCAACCACCGTACGACCCGCCACTGACACTCGGGCGGCGATCGGTTCACCGCCCGGTCGCCGGGCGTCCCGTCACCAGTCCTGGGAGCGGTGTCCGCCGCGCGCGACGCTCCTGCGGGCGGCCCGTCCGGCGGGGCGGCCCGCGGGGCGGGCGCTCCAGTTGGCCGGCTCACCGTAGGACGGCACGTGGCGCGGGGCGGGCACGCCGGGGCGGTGCGGGGTCCGGGCGGGGCGCTGCCAGTCCGGGTCGCCCATCACGAGCAGCGGGTCGAACATGACGACGACGGCGGCCAGGATCAGGAAGACCGCGGGGCCGATCAGCATGGGCAGCAGGAGCGAGGTGGCGCCGTCGCCGGTCCCGGTGCGCGTCTCGGTGCCGTGCAGGTGGACGCTGACGGCGGCCATGGCGGTGTAGTGCATACCACTCACGGCTCCGCCCATCACCAGGCTCGCACCGAGACTGGCCAGAAATCCATGTACGGAGACGGCCGCCCAGAGGGCCGCGGTGGCGGCCACGACGGCGATGACCACGGAGAGGGCGACGGTGAGCGTGTCGTACTCGATCCGGCCCTGGAGGCGCATCCCGGCCATGCCGAGGTAGTGCATGGTGGCGACGCCGAGGCCGGTGATGGTGCCGCCGGTGACCAGGGTCAGGGTGGTCGCCCCCCGGTAGCCGACGATGAAGATGCCGATGCCGACCATGAGGACGGCGACGCCCAGGCTGGCGAAGGTGATGGGCCGGTCGTACTCGATGGGCGCCTGCTCGACGGAGAAGCCCATCATGGCGATGAAGTGCATCGTCCAGATGCCGGTGCCGATCGAGGTGGCGCCGAGGGCGAGCCAGCCCGCCTTGAAGGTGTCGCGGTGGCGGAGCGATCTGGTGGTGCACCTCAGACCGAGGGCGCCGCCGAGGCAGGCCATGAGAAAGGCGGCCACCGGCGTGACGAGCCCGTAGCTGAATCCGTCGACCGTGCCCTGCATGAGCGTGTGTCCTCCACCCCTGGTGCAACGTCGTCCGAAAACAGTCGGTACCGCTGGGTAGTACTACCGGGGCGAGATTATGGCGCGCCGGGGGCCCGGCGACCACGTGACCGGGGAATTTCCGTTCGCGAGACCGGAGCGAGACCGGTCCGTGATCTCCGTGACGGTCGCGGCCCCGATCGTGACCCCGTCGCCCGGCCCTGACCCCGTTGCCCGATCGGGACCCGTTGTCGGTGGCGGGTCGTACCGTGGGCGGCATGGACATCGACACGGTGGAGTGGACGGTCGTGGAGAGCGCCATCGGGCCGCTCCTCCTCGCCGCGACCGGGCGGGGGCTCGTCCAGGTCGGGTTCCACGCCGACGCGGCGCGCCGGGAGCGGATGCTCGACCGGCTGGCGGGTCGGCTCGGCGCGGAGCCGGTGGAGCGCGCCTCGGGGCGGCTCGCGGAGGCGATACGCCTGCTCGACCGGTACTTCGCGGGCGAGGCGCTCGATTTCGACCTGCCGCTGGACTGGAGCCTGACGACCGGCTTCAACCGGCAGGTGCTGCGCGAGCTGGCGGCGGGCGTCCCGTACGGCACGGTCGTCGGGTACGGGGAGCTGGCGAGGCGCGTCGGGCAGCCCGGCGCGGCGCAGGCGGTGGGCGCGGCGATGGGCGCCAACCCGCTGCCGGTGGTGGTGCCGTGCCACCGGGTGGTGGAGAGCGACGGCGGTCTCGGCGGCTTCGGGGGCGGTCTGGAGACGAAGAGACAGCTGCTGGCCCTGGAGGGCGTGCTGCCTGCGCCGCTGTTCTGAGCGCCGGAGGCCGTCGGGGAAGGAGGGGGCGTTCCCATCTGATGGGACGGCTGGCAGACTCACGTAAGTGACTCAAACCCCCAGTGCCCCTGACGCCATCCTGCCCGAGGGCATATCCGCCCCCGCCGGGCTGCCGGCGCTCCGTCGGCGCGTGCAGGCCGTGCTGATCGCCACCCAGATCCTGGGAGGCCTCGGCATCGCCATCGGCGTCGCCCTCGCCGCCGTCCTGGCCAGGGACGTGAGCGGCACCGAGGCGCTGTCCGGTATGGCGTCGACCGCGACGGTGGCCGGTCCCGCGCTGCTGGCCATGCCGCTGGCCGCGCTGATGGCGTCCCGGGGGCGCCGGGCGGGGCTCGTCCTCGCGTATCTGCTCGGGGCTCTCGGCGCCGGTGTGGTGGTGCTCGGGGCGGTCGTCGGGAGCTTCCCCGTGCTGCTCGTCGGGCTCGTCGGCTTCGGCGCCGGGTCCTCGGCGAACCTGGCGGCCCGCTTCACCGCCGCCGACCTCGCCGAACCGGACCACCGGGCCCGGGCCATCTCCACGGTGGTGTGGGCGACCACGATCGGGGCGGTCCTCGGCCCGAACGTCGCCGCGCCCGCCGGGAAGAGCGTCTCCGGCCTGGGCATACCGGCCACGGCCGGTCCGTTCGTCTGGGCCGCCGGTGTCTTCGTGGTCGCGGCCCTCGTGGTGGCCGTGCTGCTGCGCCCGGACCCGCTGCTCACCGCCCGCGCGCTGTCGGCCGCCGGGCCGGGCGAGGCGACGGAGGGCCGCTCGCTGCGGGCCGGGATGCGGGCGGTACGGGAGTCGCCGAGGGCCCGGCTCGCCCTGGTCACCGTCGCCGGCTCGCACACCGCCATGGTGTCGATCATGTCGATGACGCCGGTGGCGCTCACCCACCACGGCGCGGACATCCAGCTGATCGGCCTCGTGATCAGCGGGCACATCGCGGGCATGTACGCCTTCTCGCCGGTGATGGGCTGGCTGTCCGACCGGCTCGGCCGGCTGTCGGTGATCGGGCTCGCGGTCGGTCTCATCGGTACGGCGGCGCTCGTCGCGGGCACGGCGGGACCGTCCCACGGCCGGACCGCCCTGGGCCTCTTCCTCCTCGGTCTCGGCTGGTCGGCGGGGCTCGTGTCCGGTTCGGCGCTGCTCACCGACTCGGTGCCGCAGGCGGCGCGGGCCGCCGTCCAGGGACTGTCCGACTTCGTCATGAACACCGCCGCCGGCCTCGGCGGCCTCGCGGCGGGCCTGATCGTCTCGCAGGCGGGCTACGGGCCGCTGAACGCGATCGCCGCGTGCCTGCTGCTGCCGATGGCGGCGCTCGCGCTGCGGGGCGCCCTCCGCAAGGCCTGATCGACAAGACACCCCCTAACCCGGCACCGCCGGGGAGGAGGCATCCGCGGCCAGCTGCCGTGGGGTGCCCGTGCCGTCGGCGGGGACCGACCAGACCGCTCCCCCGTACCCGTACGCGAGGGTCTCCGCGTCCGTCCACAGCGCCTGGTCGTCGATGCCGCGCCGCTCGGCGACGGGGTGCTCGCGTCCGGTGCGCAGGTCGTACACGTACAGCCGCCACGGCTCGCGCGGGCCGTCGGACACCCGCTTCTTGAAGGCGATCCGGGTCCCGTCCGGGGAGAGCGAGGGGCATTCGACGTTCTCCCGCAGGGCCCGGGCCGACCAGTTCCGCATGTCGCCCTCGACGAGGTGGGTGCGGCCGCCCGTCGAGACGGTGGCGTAGAAGCGGTTGTCGTCGGCGGCGAAGGTGACGCCCCAGTAGTTGACGTCGGGGGCGTGGTGGCGGCGGCCGTCGAGGGTGAGCGGGATCTGCTCGATGTTCTTCACCAGGTAGCCGGTGCGCAGGTCGAGGATCGAGGTGCGGGTGGCGAAGGCCGAGCGCGCGTACGAGTCGCCGGTGGCGAACATCGTCCAGGACAGCATGCGTCCCGAGGCGGAGACCCTGGCCCGGCTGGGGATGCCCGGCAGGGCGATGCGGCGGACCTCGCGGAGCTCCCGGTCGAGCACGAGGACGTACGAGCGGGCCGGTACGCCCGGTCGCCGCTGGAGGCAGAGGGCGGTGGGACCGGCCGCGTGGAAGCGGTCGCAGGAAGGGCCGCCCGCCACCCGGCCGCCGGGCGCGGCCGGGTCCACGCGCGCGACGCGCCCGCTCGCGGTGTCCCGGACGTAGAGCGTCCCGGCGCCCCGGTCGAGGGTGAAGCCGGGGTCGGCGGTCCCGGTGGCGGCGGCCCGTCCGGAGGCGGCCCGCAGGGTGTAGGCGGTGGCGCCGCCGCCGAGCAGCAGGAGGGCGAGGACGAGGATCGCCGCACGCGCGCGCGTGGAGGCGGTGGTGTTCATGTCGTGCTCCCTTCGGGGGTCGGCACGGACGGCAGCAGCCGGGCGGCGCAGCACAGGGCCGCCGTGAGGGCCAGGAGCGCGGCCACGAGGGCCGTCTCCGGTCCGCTCGCCGTCCAGAGGGCACCGAAGGCGACGGCGGCACCGAGCCGGGCGAGCGCCTGCGCGGTCTGGACGACCGCGAGGCCGCCGGCCTGCCGGCCCTCGGCGAGGAAGGGCCCGGTGAGGGCCATCAGGACGCCGTCGGTGGCGGCGTAGAAGACCCCGAGCAGGACGAGGACGCCCACGAGGGCCGCCGCTCCGGGCACGGGGGCGAGGAGCAGCCCGTAGGCGAGGAGCAGGGCTCCGTGCCCGTACAGGAGCGGCCCGCGGCGCCCGAGGCGGTCGGCGAGGCGGCCGGCCGGGACGGCGAGCAGCAGATAGACGCCGGCCGCGCCGAGCGGCAGGAACGGGAACCAGGTGGCGTCGAGGTCGAGGCGCCGCTGGAGCAGCAGGTAGAGGAAGGAGTCGCCGACGGTGGCGGCGCCGAGGAGGGCGGCGCAGAGCACGATCCTGCGGTACGCGGGCGAGCGTCGCAGGGCCGTGAGGAGCCCGCCACGCGCGCGTGGTGCCGCCGTCTCCCTCGGCGGCTCGTCCCGCTGCCGCCCGGGGACGAAGAGCAGCCAGAGCAGGACGCCGAACGCGCCGACGCAGAAGCTGACGGCGAAGACCGCCTCGTACGTCTCGGCCGTCGCCCACAGCAGCGCGAAGGCGGCGAGCGGCCCGAGGAGGGCGCCGGTGGTGTCCATGGCGCGGTGGGTGCCGAAGGCGCGGCCCAGGTCCTCGGGCGGGCTGTGCAGGGTGATGAGCGCGTCGCGCGGGGCGGTGCGGACGCCCTTGCCCAGCTTGTCGGCGGCGAGCGCCCCGGCGATCCCGCCGGTCGCCCCGCCCGCGAGGAGGAGGCCGAGCCGGGAGCAGGCGGAGAGGGCGTAGCCGAGTCCGCCGATCTGTTTGTGGCGGCCGCCGCGGTCGGCGCCGGCCCCGCCGAGGAGCCGTACGAGCGCGGTGGCGCCGGTGGAGAGGCCGTCGAGGAGCCCGAACTGGAGCGGGGACAGGCCGAGTCCGAGGACCAGGTAGAGCGGCAGGACGGCGGTCACCATCTCCGAGGAGACGTCGGTGACGAGGCTGACCGCGCCGAGGGCGAGGACGGTGCCGGGGACGCGCCGCCGGGTCCCGGTGGGACGGGGCGGCGCGTCGCGGCGACCGGTGGTCGCGAGGTACATCAGTGGCAGGTGTAGGTCGGGCCGGAGTCCTTGACCTGGTCGTCGGTGCCGACGTACTGCCAGGTGTAGGTGGTGTCGGTGAGGTCCAGCTTCAGGACGCCGTAGGTTCCGCTGATCCGCTTCTGGCTGTTCGGCTGGACGGTCTCGATGGGATAGGGCTCGGCGCCGCCCATGCCGCCGACGATCTCGACGATGCCGTCGGCGGTGGCCCGCCCGTTCGGGTCCTGCGGGGCGAAGCGCTCGTAGTGGTGGTCGTGTCCGTTGAGGACGAGGTCCGCCCCGGCCGCGTAGAGGATCTGCCACACGGGCTTGGAGACGGGGTCGTTGCCGTGGCCGCCGGAGGAGTACAGCGGGTGGTGGAAGTAGGCGGCGAGGCAGCCCTTGGTGTTGCGTGCGAGGTCGTCCTTGAGCCACTGGATCTGCGCGGCGTCGTCGAAGGTGTTGGAGTCGAGGGCGACGAAGTGCCAGTTGCCCTGGTCGTAGCTGTAGTACGGCTTGCCCTGCGGGTAGGCGATGGCGCCGAAGTACGACTTGTAGCCGGAGAACGCGCCGGCCGGGTCGTAGGACTCGTGGTTGCCGGGCACGGGCCGCGTCTTCGTCTTGAAGGCGCCCCAGGTCTTGTCGTAGTAGTTCCGGAAGTCCGAGAGGCGGGCGTCGTCGTACTGGTTGTCGCCCATCGTCAGGTAGAAGGACGGTGCGATGCGCTGGGCCAGGGCGGCCGTCTTCGGGTGGGCGCAGGAGCTGCTGGAGGCGGTGCACCGGGCGGCGATGTCGCCGGCCGCGACGACGGTGAAGGCGCCGGTGGGCGGGGGCGTGGTGGAGGTGGTGCCGTAGACCTCCACCGTCCAGAGCGAGTAGCCGTACGAGGTGCCGCGGGCGGTCCCGTAGACGCGGAGGTAGCGGCCGGTGCCGGTGAGTCCGGTCCAGTCGTCGGTGGCGCCGTTGCCCGCGGTCTCGGTGGCGAGCCGGGTCCAGGTGGTGCCGTCGGCGGAGATCTCGACGCGGTAGGCCTTGGCGTAGGCGGCCTCCCAGACGAGTTTGACGCGGGAGACGGTGGCCGAGGGGCCGAGGTCGACCTTGATCCACTGGGGGTCGACGCCTTCGGCGCTGGCCCAGCGGGTGGTGGAGTCGCCGTCGAAGGCCTTCTCCGGGCCGAAGGTGCCGTCCTCGACGGAGGAGGAGGCGGCCGGCCTGCCCTGGGAGATCAGGGTGTCGGCGGCGGCTCCGGCGCGATCCGGGAGGGCGAGCAGGAGTCCGCCGACGAGCAGCAGCACGGCGGCGAGGACGAGGGGCAGTCGGTCGGTGGTGCGGCGAGGTGGGGCGGAGGCGAACAGGCGCATACCCGGGCTCCCTGGCCTGAGGGGTCGGCGAGAGCTGGACACCGGTGCGGGGCACCACGACCGCGCCGGGCGGCACGGACCGGGCCGCCCGTGCCGCGTGGTGCGGGCACGGGCGACCGGCCGGGTGGCGATTCGGGGCGCCACGCGGCGGGGTGGTGCTCGGCGGCCGGGTCAGAGCTCTCGCTGAGCGCGTCACGCCCCCGGGTGGGGCTTGGATGGGGCTTGGGGTGGGGCGCCGCGCCGAGCCGCTGCCCGGGAGAATAGCGGACAGGAAGGTTTCCTACCAGACTCCCGACTCCCCGTTCCCCGCCCCGACTTGAGGGGCCTCAGAGGCTGATGTGATACGCCTTGCGCAGGGTCTCGTGGACGGTCCAGGTCGTCCGGTCGCCCTCCCGCAGTACCGCCACGTCACCGGGGCCGATCTCCAGGGTGTCACCGCCCTCGACGGCGACGGTCGCGCGCCCGGAGACCACCACGAAGAGCTCGTTGGCCTCGGTGTCGGTGACGACGCCGGGCGTGATCTGCCAGATGCCGCGCAGCTGCTTGCCGTCGGCCGACTCCCACAGCACCTTGCCCGTCACCTCGGGCGTGCCGGAGACGATCTGGCCGGGGTCGAGGGGCTCGGCTTCGAGCTCCGCGTCGGGGATGTGCACGGCGAAGGAGGGGAGGTCATGAGTGGTCATGGGCGGTGACTGTAGCGGGGGTCCGGGGGCGTTCCGAGGCCGGGACCGGATGGAAGAACAGCCTCCGTTTCGGCCCCCACCAGGCGCGATACCAGGGACGCACGACGGCGACGAAATCCGCACCGGCCCTCCGGCGCGGCGCCCCAAGGGCGTCACGGCCGTCCCCGCCACCCCGGTCCGGCGGCCCGTCACGGATTCCGCAGGCGCCCGCCGGGGTGTGGCAGGAGGTCGCCAAGGAGGTTTGCGGGGCCGGTGAGCGCGCCAAGGAATGGGACATGTCCACACAGGTGTCCGAAGAGGTGCGGGAGGCGCTCCACGAGGGCCGGCCCGTCGTCGCGCTGGAATCGACGCTCATCGCCCACGGTCTGCCGCGCCCGCGCAACCTCGCCGTGGCGGCGGAGCTGGAGGAGTCGGTGCGGGCCGGGGGCGCCGTCCCCGCCACGATCGCGGTCGTCGACGGCACGGCCAGGATCGGCCTCGACCGGGCGGCCCTGACCCGGATCGCCGAGGACCCCTCGGTGCGGAAGCTGGGCCACCGCGACCTGGCCCCGGCCCTGGCGACCGGTGCGACGGGGGCGACGACGGTCTCGGCGACGGCCTGGCTCGCGGACGCGGCCGGCATACGGGTGTTCGCGACGGGCGGGCTCGGCGGCGTGCACCGGGAGTGGAGCGAGACGCAGGACGAGTCCGCCGACCTGCGGCTGCTCGCCCGGGTCGGGATCACGGTGGTGTGCGCCGGGGTCAAGTCGATCCTCGACGTGCCCGCGACGCTCCAGCGCCTGGAGACCCTGGGCGTGACGGTCGTCGGCTACGGCACGGAGCGCTTCCCCGGCTTCTACCTCTCCTCCTCGGGCGAGCCCGTCGACTGGACCCTGCGGACCCCGGAGGAGGTGGCGGGGGTGATACGGGCGCAGGACGCACTGACCGGCCCCCGGTCCGCGCTCGTCGTGGCCAACCCGGTGCCGGAGGCCGAGCAGTTGGATCCCGCGCTGCACGACCGGGTGCTCGCGCGGGGCCTCGCGGCGGCGAAGGAGAAGGGGATCACCGGCCAGGCGGTGACGCCGTTCCTCCTCGAATACCTGATGGTGCACACGGAAGGGGCGTCCCTGGAGGCCAACCTCGCGGCGGTACGGGGCAATGTGCGCCTCGCGGCGCGCATCGCGGGAGCGTACGCGTCGGGGGCGGGGCAGGGCTCCCAGGAGCCTGACTCCGCGGGCTCGGCAGCGACCGGCGCCGACGGCCGGTGACCGGGGGCGCGCTGCTCGTCGTCGGGGACGTGGTCACGGACGTCGTCGCCCGGCACCGGACCCCGCTCGCTCCCGCCACGGACACGGCGGCGGAGATCCGGACCCTCCCGGGCGGCGCCGGGGCCAACGCGGCCTGCTGGGCGGTGCGTTCCGGCTGCGACGAGGTGCGGCTGCTCGGCCGGGTGGGGACGGACGCGGCCGACTGGCACGAGCGGGCGCTGCGGAGGGCGGGCGTGCGCCCCCTGCTCGTGCCGGACGCGGACGCGGCGACGGCCACCGTGATCGCGCTCGTGGACGGCTCGGCGGAGCGCACCTTCCTGACCGACAGCGGCGCCGCGCTGCGCCTCTCCCCCGCCGACTGGTCGCCCGGACTGCTCGACGGCGTGGCCCGGCTGCACCTCTCGGGGTACCTGTTCTTCGCCGCGCCGAGCCGCGAGACGGCCTGCCGGGCGCTGCGGGACGCGCGGGAGGCGGGGGTCCCGGTGAGTGTGGACCCGGCGTCGGCGGGGTTCCTGGCGGAGCTGGGGGCGGACCGGTTCCTCGCGGCGGCGGAGGGCGCCGAGACGCTGCTGCCGAACGCGGACGAGGCCCGGTCGCTCACCGGCCGCGGCGAACCGGAGTCGGCGGCCGCGGAGTTGAGCCGGCGCTTCCCGCTGGTCGTGGTCACGCTCGGGGCGGCGGGCGCGCTGGTCGCCGAGGGCGGCGCGGTCACCGCACGGGTGGCGGCGCCCCCGGTGCGGCCGGTGGACTCGACGGGCGCGGGCGACGCGTTCACGGGGGCGTTCCTGGCGGCGCGGCTCGCGGGCGCGGACCCGGTGCGGGCCGCGGAGGAGGGCTGCCGCGCGGGCGCGGAGGCGGTCACCACGGTGGGCGGCAGACCCCCGGCCGGCCCGATCGGCCCGGCCTGATCGACCCGGCCTGACCGGCGGGAAACCCCGGAACCCCCTACGTCCGCAGGCCCGTCCAGGCCGGGTGGCGCGGGTCGTCGGCGCGCACGACGGCGTCCGCCGCCTCGGTGGGGCCGACCTCCATCTCGTACCGGGCGAAGGCGGGCAGGGTCCAGGACTCCTCCGTGCGCCGGGCGAGGGCGCCGGGCGAGAGGCGCAGGTGCACGGTGAGGTCGAAGGGGAACCAGTGGCCGAGCAGGAAGGGCCCGTGCAGCACGAGCACCCCGCGCGGCGGCAGCGTGACGTACGGGCTGCGGGTGGCGCGGTCCGTGACCGGGTCCCAGAGGTCGGGCAGCACGCGCCCGGTGCCGCCGGGGTCCAGCGGCCCGAAGACCTCCCGCCACAGGGCCCCGGTGTCGGTCCACCCGCTGTAGTACGCGTCG
This sequence comes from Streptomyces vietnamensis, assembly GCF_000830005.1. Classification (NCBI taxonomy): domain Bacteria; kingdom Bacillati; phylum Actinomycetota; class Actinomycetes; order Kitasatosporales; family Streptomycetaceae; genus Streptomyces; species Streptomyces vietnamensis. Next base: position 2,156,893 of record NZ_CP010407.1, read on the forward strand.
GGGTCCTGCCTCCCGTACTCGTACCGAAGGGAAGCGGGTCGCAGGAAGCCGCCGGTGCTCACGACCTGGACCGCCCGCCCGCGCGAGCGCAGCGCTTCGGCGAGGAGCCCGGCGAGTTCGCCGCCGGGCGCGGCGGGCGGACCGTCGATGCCCACCTTGAGCCAGTCGTCGCCCGCAGCGGCGGGGGACGCGTCGAGGTGACCGGCGAGCGTCTCCGCCAGCCGGTCCCAGGTGATCGCCTCGTATCGCATGCCGCCCATCCTGCCTGTCACACCCGCCCCTGACGTGTACCGGCCGACGTCTTCGGCCGTACGGTGACCTGGCCGAGCGGCTGACCGGCCTCGGCACCGAGGTGACGTGGGACGACGACTTCCCGGGCCACCGCCGCTTCTACGTCGCCGACTGCCACGGGAACCGGCTCGAATTCCTCTGCCCCGAGAAGTGACCTGCCGGGGTCGGCTTGACCTTGTCACTGGCGTCAGGGTTCGACCATCGGTCCATGGACACCACCACACCCACCAGGGTCGTCGTCGTCACCGGTGCGGGCACCGGCATCGGCCGGGCCACCGCGCGTTCCTTCGCCGGGCAGGGGGCGACGGTCGTCGCCGTCGGCCGCAGGACGGAGCCGCTGCGGGAGACCGCCGAGGGACATCCGGGCATCCACCCGTTCGCCGCCGACGTCACGGCGGAGGGCGCGGCCGAGGAGATCGTGCGCGCCGCGCTGACGGACCACGGCCGGATCGACGTCCTCGTCAACAACGCCGGGATCTCCGCCGGCGGCCCGCTCGGCACCCTCGACCGTTCCGTGATCACCCCGCTCCTGGAGACGAACCTCGTCGCCCCGGTCCTGCTCACGCAGGCGGCCGTCCCCGCGCTCCGGGAGTCCCGGGGCGTCGTGGTGAACGTGACGACGACGATCGGTCAGCGCGGCTGGCCCGCCAACTCCGTCTATCCGGCGACCAAGAGCGCCCTGGAGACCCTGACCCGCTGCTGGGCGGTGGAGCTCGCGCCGGCCGGCGTCCGGGTCGTGGCGGTCGCGCCCGGTGCGATCGAGACCCCGATCGCGGACCACATGGGCCTCACCCCGGAGCAGCGGAAGGCGGTACGGGCGTGGCAGCTCGCGCACACCCCGCTGGGGCGGGTCGGCAGGCCGGAGGAGGTCGCCTGGGCGATCACCTCGCTCGCCGCTCCGGACGCCGCCTTCCTGACCGGCACCGTCCTGCCCGTCGACGGGGGCGCGCTGGTCTCGTGATACGACTGCGCGAGGAGGTGGCGTCCTTGCGCATCGGTGAACTGGCCCGGCGGACCGGGGTGTCGGCCCGCGCCCTGCGGCACTACGAGCAGGCGGGGCTGATCACGTCGGCCCGCGCGGCCAACGGGTACCGGGTGTACGAGGAGATCGCCGTCGCGCGGGTGTCGAACATCCGGTACCTGCTGGACGCGGGGTTCACGCTGGACGACGTGGCCGCGTTCCGCACCTGTCTGGACGGGGACGTCTCGGCGGCCCCGCCGTCCGCCCGCGCCCTGGAGATCGCCCGCGAGCGCCTCGCCGTGATCGACGCTCGCATCGCGGCGCAGACGGCGGCCCGCGACCGGCTGGCGAAGGCGCTGGCCGCGCAGTCCTCCTGAGCTCGCCCCCTCGTCGCGCGGTCCTGCACCCGGCCCGACACGAGGATCTGCGCGACGCCCCGGGCAACGCCCGACCCGACAGCCGGCGCAACGGCCTGCGCGACGGCCTCGGCTCAGGCCGACGCCCCTGCCCGCACCGGTCGTTCGAGCGCCGCCCGTCCCGACTCGACCGCCTCCCCGAGCGTGAGCTCGCCCGCCGCGAGGGCCCGGCAGGTCGCCGCGTCGGTCCGCAGCCGGGCGTCCGGGGCCTCCACTCCTCCGTCCCCGTAGGCCACGTCCCCGTCGGCCCCGGTCCGTACGTGGAACTCGCCCTCGTCGAGGGTCACTTGGACGGTCCCCGCGCCGAGCTCGGCCAGCGCCCCGAGGAGCGGGATCGCGTACCAGTGGGCGCGGACGGCGTCGGTGGGCCGGGGCTCCCCGAGGTCGGGTGCGCCCCAGGCGGCGAGGGTGCGCAGGACGGGCAGCAGCTCGCGTCCGCGCGGGGTGAGCTCGTACACGTACGCCGAGGCGGGCGGGGGCAGTCGGCGCCGGGTGACCAGCTCGGCGCCCTCCATGTCCTTGAGGCGGCCGGCGAGCATGTCGGTGCTGACGCCGGGCAGGTCGGCGTGCAGGTCGGTGTAACGGCGCGGCCCGGCGAGGAGTTCGCGGACGACGAGCAGGGTCCAGCGGTCGCCGACGAGGTCGAGGGCGCGCGCGGCGGCGCAGTGCTGGTCGTAGCTGCGGCGGCGTGGCTGACGTGGCATGCGACGCAGTCTAGACATGTTGTTGGACTTTCCAAGCTCGAACTTGGTAAAACCAAGCAACACTGATTCCGGGGACCTGGGGAGGTCGGACATGGAGTTCCGGCAGTCGAGCAAGCTGAACGAGGTCTGCTACGAGATCCGCGGCCCGGTCATCGAGCACGCCAACGCGCTCGAGGAGGCGGGCCACAGCGTCCTGCGCCTCAACACCGGCAACCCGGCGCTCTTCGGCTTCGAGGCGCCCGAGGAGATCGTCCAGGACATGATCCGGATGCTCCCCAAGGCCCACGGCTACACCGACTCGCGCGGCATCCTCTCCGCCCGGCGCGCGGTCGCCCAGCGCTACCAGTCCATGGGCCTGCCGGACGTGGACGTCGACGACATCTTCCTCGGCAACGGCGTGTCCGAGCTGATCTCGATGGCCGTGCAGGCCCTCCTGGAGGACGGCGACGAGGTCCTCGTACCCGCCCCGGACTACCCGCTGTGGACGGCCGTGGTCACGCTCGCGGGCGGCAGGCCCGTGCACTACCTGTGCGACGAGTCCGCCGACTGGTACCCGGACCTCGACGACATGGCGTCGAAGATCACCGACCGCACCAAGGCCATCGTCGTCATCAACCCGAACAACCCCACGGGCGCCGTCTACCCGAAGGAGGTCCTGGAGGGGATCTTCGAACTCGCCCGCCGCCACGGCCTGATGGTCTTCGCCGACGAGATCTACGACCAGATCGTCTACGACGAGGTCGTCCACCACCCGGCTGCCTCCCTCGCCCCCGACCTGGTCGTCCTCACCTTCGGCGGCCTCTCCAAGACCTACCGGGTCGCGGGCTTCCGCTCCGGCTGGCTGGTCGTCACCGGCCCCAAGCAGCACGCGAAGAACTACCTGGAGGGCCTCACCATGCTGGCCTCCATGCGGCTCTGCCCCAATGCCCCCGCCCAGTACGCCATCCAGGCCGCGCTCGGCGGCCGGCAGTCCATCCACGAGCTGACCGCCCCGGGCGGCAGGCTGCGCGAACAGCGCGACCGGGCCTGGGAGAAGCTCAACGAGATCCCGGGCGTCTCCTGCGTGAAGCCGAAGGGCGCCCTGTACGCCTTCCCGCGCCTCGATCCCGCCGTGCACAAGATCCACGACGACGAGAAGTTCGTCCTCGACCTGCTGCTGCGGGAGAAGATCCAGGTCGTGCAGGGCACCGGCTTCAACTGGCCGCGCCCGGACCACTTCCGCATCCTGACCCTGCCGTACGCCGACGACCTCGACGCCGCGATCAGCCGCATCGGCCGCTTCCTGAGCGGCTACCGGCAGTGACGTCCGGCCCCTTCTGCTGTCATGATCTAGAGGTCTGAAGGCCGAGGGAGATGGGGAGGGCGGCCGGTCATGGATGCGGCGCTGATAGCCGTGGCGGGAACCCTGTTGGGCGTCGTCTTCACGCACTGGTTCCAGGGGCGGGCCACCGAGCGCACGGCCGCGCTCGCCCGCACCGAACAGCTCCGGCAGGAACGGATCGCGACCTACAGCGCCTTCGCGGGCGCGGTCGTCGACTACCGGCACAGCCAGAACGACCGCTGGTTCCGGGCGCGCCGGCAGCCCGGCTCGGAGGAGGCGGAGGAGTCCCGGCACGCCTCCTACCGGCAGCGCACCGCCGCCCGGCAGGCCCTCTTCCGCGTCCAGCTGGTGTGCGACGACCCGGAGGTCCGCCGCCTCGCCGAGGCGGCCTTCGTGGACTCCCACTGCATGCACGAGGCGGTCGACGAGGCGGACCGCGCCCGCCGCTCCGAACAGGCGAAGGAGGCGCTCGCCGTGTTCATCGCCGCCGCCGCGCCCGGCATCCGCTGATCGGAGACCGGCCGTGGACCTCGTCGCACCCGTCGTCGTCGAACCGCTCAAGCGCCGCCGCTGCTCGGAATGCCACCGGGGGCCGCTGGAGCGGATGATCCTCGAGTTCAACGCGCCGGTCTGCCTGGACTGCGCCGATCTCGGCCATCTGGTCTTCCTGCGCCGGGGCGACACGGCGCTCACCCGCCGCGCCCGCGAGGCCAGCACGCTCTGGGCCGTGGTCGTACGGCACAACCGGCGCCGTACCCGGTACGAGCGCCAGGGCCTGCTCGTCGAGGAGGCCGCCCTCGCCGAGGCCGAGCGGGCCTGCCTGGCGGACGCGGACGCGCGGGCCGCGCGGCGGGCCCGGGACGCGGTGCGGCGCGCGGCCCTGGACGCCGAGATCACCGAGGTCCTCCGAGCGGAGATCCTGCGGCTCTTCCCGTCCATCCCGGCGGACCGGGCCACGGAGATCGCCGTCCACGCCTCGGCGAAGGGCAGCGGACGGGTGGGGCGCACGGCCGCGGGCCGCTCGCTCGACCGCGGCGCGGTCACCGCCGCGGTACGAGCCTCCGTACGGCATGTCGACACGCCGTACGACTCCCTGCTGATGCAAGGGGTTCCCCGGCACCAGGCCCGGACGAGGATCGCACCCGCCATCGAGGCGGTGCTCCGGACCTGGCGTCAGGGCGGCGGGGCCGCGAGCGGCCTGGAACACGGCTGACGGCTCGGGCGTCAGCCGTGTCGGCCGGGCCGCGTGGGGCGGACCCTCAGGCCTGGTCGCCGGCGCGGCGTGCGCGGCGGTACAGCAGGGCGCCGCCGAGGAGCAGCGCGGCGCTCGCGGGAGCGGCGTAGCCCATGGCGTCCGAACCCGTGGCGGCCAGCGAGGCCGTGCTCGTCTCGCCCAGCGGCACGGGGGCCGGGGCGACCGGGGCGGCCGGGGTCACGGACTCGGCGTGCGGCGCCGGTACGTTCCGCACGGGGGTCTGCGGGCGCGGCGTCGGCGTCTCGATCGGCTGCTCGGGCTTCGCGGGGCCGTTGACCGAGGTGTTGCCGAAGACCGGGTTGCCGATGCCGACCACGTTGGCCGAGTTCCCGCTGATGTTCACGGGCAGGTCGACGGGCAGCTGGAGGCCGTTCCCGGAGAGCACGCCCGGGGATCCCTCGGCGCGGGTCTCGGCGGTGGAGCCACCGCCGTTGGAGGAGCCGCCCCCGTGGGAGCCGCCGGTCTGGGAGCCGCCGGCCTGCTCCCCGCCGCGCGGGGTGCCGGGCTGGTCCTTGTGGGAGTGGCTGCCGCCCTCGTCCCCGTAGCCCCCGGTCTCGGGCGCGGCGGAACGGTTGGCACAGCCGTTTCCGAAGGCCGGGTTGAGCAGCCCGACGACGTTGACCGTGTTGCCGCAGACGTTGACCGGCACGTGCACCGGCAGCTGGAGCGTGTTGCCGGAGCCGACTCCCGGTGAACCGACCGCGGCGCCCTGGGCGCCGGCGTCGGCGTGCGCGGCGCCCGCCGAGAGGGCGAGCGCTCCGCCCGTGACCAACAGTGTGGCCAGACCACTTCGGCGAATCTGCCTCATGGCTTCCTGCCTTCCGGAGGTGTACACGGGCAAGTGCCCGTACCGGAATCAACGCGACAAACGTGGGTGCCGGATCCAGCCGTTGACGGGTTTCACTCCATCGAGTGGGACTCCGTTCGGGTGTCGGGTCAACACCGGTCGACGCCTGTTCGTATCTCCCAACGCCCGTCAGCGGCCCAGGAGATCGGTGAGGGCGCCGACCGGATCCGGGTCGGGGGTGCCGCGCGGCCACCAGTCCTCACGGCCGGCGTCCGACTCGTACCCGTACCAGAGGCCGTCCCGGCCGAGCCGGAGCTGGAGGGACTCCCCGGAGAGCCGGTTGCGCCAGGGTCGGAAGGCCGGGAAGTCGGCGGCGAGCAGCGCGGGTCTGGCCCGGTCGAACGGCCCGGCCGGCGGGTCCCAGGGCTCTTCGAGGACGGCGAGGCCGGCGGCGCCGCCCTGGCGCCAGGCGGCGACGGCGCGGGCGAGGTCCGTGGGCGTGCGGTCGAGGGCGTGCGCCAGGTCGCGGTAGAGCGCACGGGACGAGGCGGTGAGTCCGGACCCGGGGTGCGCGGCGGCCAGCCGGACCGCGTCCTGCCAGGGGCTGAGCGCGGCGACCGGGTCGTGGCCGGTGGCGAGGAAGGTGTGGGCACGGGCGGCGGCCTCGGTGGCCAGGAGGTCGAGGGCGAGCGGATCGGGGGCTGCCGGGTCCGGCGGGAAGACGGCCGGCCGGCCGGGCCGGTCCGGGACCGGCAGCTCGGGCGGCAGCGGCGGGAGCCCGGCCCCGGTGGCCGCGTCGAGCGCGATCCGGGCGGGGACCGTGGGCATCGGCGGGGCGGCCGCGCCCGTCTCGGCGGCGCCCTGGGCGGCATTGCGCCGGGTGAGTTCGGCGAGGAGCTCCTGCTCGCCGCGGCCGCGCATCAGGAAGAGGACGAACGGGTCCTCGTCGAGGAGCCGGGCGGCCTGGTAGCAGAGGGCGGCGGCGTGCTTGCAGGGGTAACCGTCGTCCGGGCAGGAGCAGTCGGGGACGAGGTCGCCGGGCGCGGGCAGCAGTCCGGTGACCGCCTCCAGGGCGTGCGGCACGTCCTTGTCGAGGAGGGCGGCGATGTGGTCGGGGCGGGCGGCGGCCTCGTCGAGGAAGCGCTCCCAGCCGTCGTCGCCGAGGGTCCGCATCCTGATCTCGGTGCGGTACGGGCGGGGCCGGGTGCCGTGGACGTAGGCGACGACCCGGCCGGGGGTGACCGTGATCGCGTCGACGTGGCCGCGCCCCGCGTACGCCTTGCCGCGCGCGAGCCGGGCCGGGTCGAGGGCGGTGTCCTCCAGGGCCGCGACCCAGGCGTTACCCCACCAGGTGGCGGCGAACCGGCCGTCGGGGGCCGAGCGCGGCGCGACCTGCGGGAAGCTGCGTCGGCGGTCGTCGTGGCGGGGGGCGGCGCCTCGAGCGCCCCTTGCGCGGTTCACGAGGGCCTCCTCAGGGACACCAGGTCGGCGAGCTCCCGGTCGGTGAGTTCGGTGAGGGCGGCCTCGCCGGAGCCGAGGACGGCATCGGCGAGGGCCCGCTTGGCGCGGAGCATCTCGGCGATGCGGTCCTCGACGGTGCCCTCGGCGACGAGCCGGTGGACCTGCACCGGCTGGGTCTGCCCGATGCGGTAGGCCCGGTCGGTGGCCTGTTCCTCGACGGCCGGGTTCCACCAGCGGTCGTAGTGGACGACGTGGCCGGCCCGGGTGAGGTTGAGGCCGGTGCCCGCGGCCTTGAGGGAGAGCAGGAAGACGGGGACCTCGCCGGCCTGGAAGCGGTCGACCATCCGCTCCCGCTCGGCCACCGGGGTGCCGCCGTGCAGGAGTTGGGCCGGGATGCCGCGCGCGGCCAGGTGGTCGGCGAGGAGCCGCGCCATCGACACGTACTGGGTGAAGACGAGGACGGACCCGTCCTCGGCGAGGATCGTGTCGAGGAGCTCGTCGAGCAGGGCGAGCTTTCCGGAGCGGCCGGCCAGGCGCCCGGTGCCGCTGCCGCGCGGGGACTGCTCCTTGAGGTACTGCGCGGGGTGGTTGCAGATCTGCTTGAGGGAGGTCAGCAGGCTCATGACGAGGCCCCGGCGGGCCATGCCCTCGGCGCCCTCGATCCGCGCCATGGTCTCGCGGACCACCGCCTCGTAGAGCGAGGCCTGTTCCCTGGTGAGGGCGACGGGATGGTCGGACTCCGTCTTGGGCGGGAGTTCGGGGACGATGCCGGGGTCGGACTTGCGGCGGCGCAGCAGGAAGGGCCGCACGAGCCGGGCGAGCCGCTCGACGGCCTCCTCGTGCTCGATCTCCTCGTGGTTCTCCACGGCCCGGGCGTGGCGGGAGCGGAAGGCCTTGAGCGGGCCGAGGAGGCCGGGGGTGGTCCAGTCGAGGAGCGCCCAGAGTTCGGAGAGGTTGTTCTCCACGGGGGTGCCGGTGAGGGCGACCCTGGCGGGGGCGGGGATCTCGCGGAGCGCCTTGGCGGTCGCGGAGAACGGGTTCTTGACGTGCTGCGCCTCGTCGGCGACGACCATCCCCCATTCCCGCTCGGCCAGTCGGGCGGCGCTGGTGCGCAGGGTGCCGTAGGTGGTGAGGACGAAGCCGCCCTCGGTGCCGCCGAGGTCCCGGTCGGTGCCGTGGAAGCGCCGGACGGGCACGTCGGGGGCGAACTTCCGCACCTCCCGCTGCCAGTTGCCGAGGAGGGAGGCCGGGCAGACGACGAGGGTGGGGGCGCGGCGGGCGCGGCGCAGGTGGAGCGCGATGAGGGTGACGGTCTTGCCGAGGCCCATGTCGTCGGCGAGGCAGCCGCCGAGGCCGAGCGAGGTCATCAGGTCCAGCCAGGCGAGGCCGCGGAGCTGGTAGTCGCGCAGGGTGGCGGTGAGGCCGGGCGGGGCCTGCACGTCCTCGGGGCCGGCCAGGAGCCGGTCGCGGAGCGCGGCGAGCGCCCCGACGGGGACGGCGGGGACGGACTCGCCGTCCACCTCGGCGGTGCCGGTGAGCGCGGCGGCGAGGGCGTCGACCGGTTCGAGCAGGCCGAGTTCGCGCTTGCGCGCCTTGCGGACGAGGGCGGGGTCGACGACGACCCACTGGTCGCGGAGGCGCACGATGGGCCGGTGGGCCTCGGCGAGGAGGTCCATCTCGCGCTCGGTGAGCGGATCGCCGTCGAGGGCCAGCTGCCAGTTGAAGCGCAGGAGCTCCTCGCTGTCGAAGAAGGAGGTGCCGTCGGTGGCGGAGCCGGGCGCGGCCTGGGCGGGGCGGACGACGGCGGAGGCGCTGAGCGAGCGGGCGAGCTCGCGCGGCCAGTGGAGGGCGACCCCGGCGTCGGCGAGCCGGGCCGCGGCGGGGCCGAGCAGTTCGTACAGCTCGTCCTCGGTGACGGCGAGGACGTCGGGCACGTCCCGCTCCAGGAGCCGGGAGAGCGGGGGCCAGACGCGGGCGGCCCGGCGCAGGGCGAGGACGGCGTCGATCCGGGCGCGGGGCCCGAAGTGCTCGCCGTCCCCCGCCCACAGGTCCACGGCGTCGATGACGAGGGTCGGGTCGGCGAGGCTGTGGATCTGGAGGAGCGCGGCGGCGGCGTGACGGTCCCCGCCCTCCCCCTCACGGTCCGGGGCGTCGAAGAGCTCGTACGGCGACAGATCGAGGCGGAGCGAGACCCGCACCCCCGCGTCCATCCCGGCCGCCGCCTCGGCGGCCCAGGCACGCGCGCGGGGCAGGTGCTGCGGGGCGCGCGCCGCGAACGGCGCGCCGACCGCGTGGGCGGCGGCCGGGGTGCGGGGCAGCGTGTCGGCGACCGCGTCGAGGAAGGAGCGCACGAGGGCCTCGGGCTCGGGCAGCCGCAGCGGACCGCGCCCCGGCACCGGCACGGCGTACCCCTCGTACGGCAGGGCGGCGGCGACGGCCCGCAGATGGGCGATGTCCTCGGCGTCCAGGGGGCCGGCCCGCCAGGCGTCCAGGTCGTCGGCGGTCAGCCCCGGCAGCAGCCGCCCGCGCGCGGCGAGGTGCAGGGCGTGCAGGGCGGCGGCGCCCCAGCCGGCGGTGGCGGGGTGCGCGGCAGGGTGGTGGCGGGCCGCGACGAGGTGCGGCAGGGCGGCCTCGACGGGCAGGGTCACGGCGGGCACGGCACGACCCCGGGCGCCGCTGCCGTGGCGCCGGGCCACGGTCAGCTCGACCCGCTCCGCCCCGCTCGCCGCCGGGTCCGGCAGCGCACCGCCGTCGGGGGCCCAGAAGGCGACCCGGCCGTCACGGGGAAGGGCGGCCGGCAGGAAGACGGCGGCGCTGGTCATCCAGGTGTGTGCCACGGCTCCGCTCTCCTCCCCCTCTGTGTCGTGCTCCGTGTCGTGTCCCGACTGGATCTCCGACCTTACGGGTGGGGTCTGACAACGGATGCCGGGCGGTTCCCCCGGGCGGCCCAACAACGGATGACAGCCGTGCCCGCGGGCGGCATGGTGGCCTGAAACGACACGACAGAAGAGGATTCCGCCATGTCCGTTCGCCGGCGTCTCACGACCGCCACCGGGGCCGTGCTGCTCACTCTCGCCGTCGCGGGCTGCTCGGGCCTCGGCCGCAGCGCCGTGGGCACGATCTCGTACGAGACGGAACGCGAGCTGCTGGTGACCGTGACGAGCCCCTCGGTGAAGGGCTGCCACCTCCTCGCGCCGTCGGGTGTCACCAAGGTCGAGAACAACTCCCTGGTCGACATCGTGATGTACCGGACCCGCAACTGTCAGGGGAAGAACTCCATCTACGTGCCCACCAAGACCGGGAACCAAATCGCTCCGGACACCCTGCCCTGGCGCAGCTACAGCGTCGTCCACTAGGCGACAAGCGCCCTTCGGCGGGCGTTCCGTTTCCCCCACCCCGGGTACATGCTGGATGTGACCTCGGGGCTCCGAGGGGAGATGCGACCGTCATGCGTACCGGGAACGAGCCGGCGACCGCGCGCAGCGCTCTGCGCCTGCGGTTCTGGCTGAGCGTGTGGGGGCTGCTCTGGGCGGTCTTCGGGACGACCGTGTTCTCCCTGCTTGGACGCCCCGGCTGGGCGGCGGCCTGCGGAGTGCTGTTCCTGGTGGTCACGGTCGACCTGGCGGTGGTGCTGCACCACATCCACCAGGGCCCGCACTGGCAGCCGGGCCGGAGCATCCCCCCGTACGAACCCGATCACGGCAACCCGCGACGCTGACGCCCCGCCTCGCCCCCGCTCAGTTCTGCGTGTCGAAGCCCGCCGCCTGGAGGTACTCCGGCTTGGGGTCGAGCGCGGCGGCGAGCCGGAAGTGCCGCATGGCCTGGGCGGTCTTCCCGGAGCGTTCGAAGGTGCGGGCCAGCGCGAAGTGGGCGAAGGCGTTGTCCGGCTCGCGCTCCAGGACCAGCTCGAACTCCAGCTGCGCCGGGCGGAGCTGCGCGGCGGCGAAGAACGCGCGGGCGCGCAGCAGGCGCGCGGCCGTGTTCTCGGGATGGGCGGCGATCACCGAGTCCAGCAGCTTCACGGCCCCGCGAGGGTCCCGCACGGCCAGCAGGTGCTCGGCGGCGCGGAAGTCGATGACGTGCGTTTCCGGGTTGCTGTCGGCCACGATGGCATCCTTCCCCTCGATCCGGTGGTTGAACACCGGATCGAGGGGACCGCATTCCGCCGCTACTCCCCGGCGGCGGCCTTCGCGCGGCGCTCCAGGTCCTCCCAGACCTTCCGCACCTGGGGTTCGAGCGCGTCGAGCGGCCCGTCGTTGTCGATCACGAGGTCCGCGACGGCCAGCCGTTGCGCGCGCGTGGCCTGGGCCGCCATCCGGGCCTCGGCCTCGGACGCCGCCATGCCCCGGAGCCGTACGAGCCGGTCGAGCTGGGTCTTCGGGGACGCGTCCACGACCACGACCAGGTCGTACAGCGGCGCGAGCCCGTTCTCGGTGAGCAGGGGTACGTCGTGGACGACGACGTCGCCGGCGCCCGCGCGGCTCTCCAGCTCCGCCGACCGGGCCCCGACCAGGGGGTGCACGATGGCGTTGAGGGTGGCCAGGCGGTCGGCGTCGGCGAACACGATGGAGCCGAGCTTCGGCCGGTCGAGCGTCCCCTCCGCGGTGAGGACGTCGTCCCCGAAGGCCGCCACGACGGCCGCGAGCCCCGGGGTCCCGGGCTCGACGACCTCGCGCGCGATCCGGTCCGCGTCGATCAGTACGGCTCCGTACGAGACGAGCAGCCGTGACACTTCGCTCTTGCCGGCGCCGATCCCGCCGGTCAGGCCCACCTTCAGCATGAGCGGCAGCTTAGGGCCTGCCCCGGTGGGGCTAGGAGTCGCCCTCCCGCTCCGCGAGGAAGCGCTCGAACTCGCGGCCCAGCTCGTCGGCGGACGGCAGGTCGACCGGCTCGGCGACCAGGCTGCCGCGCGTCTCGGCGCCGGCAGCCGCGTCGTACTGGTGCTCGAGGCCCTGCACGAGCGCGACCAGCTCCTCGTCGCCCTCGCCGATCTGGCGGTCGATCTCGGTCTGGGTGCGGCGGGCCTCGGTCCGCAGGGAGTGGGCGACGCCGGGGAGGACGAGGCCGGTGGCGGCGGTGACGGCCTCCAGGGCGGTCAGGGCCGCGTCCGGGTACGGGGACCGGGCCACGTAGTGCGGGACGTGGGCGGCGACGCCGAGGGTGTCGTGGCCGGCTTCGGTGAGCCGGTACTCGACGAGGGACTCGGCGCTGCCGGGGACCTGGGCCTCGTCGAAGGGGCTGCGGTGGCCGGGCATGAGGTCGGTGCGGCTGCCGTGCGGGGTGAGGCCGACCGGGCGGGTGTGCGGCACGCCCATGGGGATGCCGTGGAAGTTGACGGAGAGGCGCACGCCGAGGCGCTCGACGATCTGCCGGACGGCGACGGCGAACCGCTCCCACTCCACGTCCGGCTCCGGGCCGGAGAGGACGAGGAAGGGCGCGCCGGTGGCGTCCTGTACGAGGCGGACCTCGATGGACGGCGTCTCGTACGCGGTCCAGCGGTCGCGCCGGAAGGTCAGCAGCGGGCGGCGGGCCCGGTAGTCCACGAGCCGGTCGTGGTCGAAGCGGGCCACCAGCTGGTGCGGGAGGGTGTCGAGCAGCCGGTCGATGATCTGCTCACCGGTCTCGCCCGCGTCGATGTAGCCGTCGAAGTGGTACAGCATGACCAGCCCGGCCGACTCCTGCGCCAGGGCCAGGTCGACGACGGCCACGCCCTTCGGGTCCCATTCGTACAAATCCTGGGGATCAAGCACGATTACCGCTCCTCCTCGTGTTCTCTCTGGAAACGCCGGGCGCGGCACGGCCATTCCCGGGTCGCGCGATCTTCCGGAGAACGAGTACGGAAACGACCGAGGCCCGCTCCCCCGAAGGGGAACGGGCCTCGATTCACCAGCGACTAGCGCTCAGCGGAGAGCCTGTTCAGCTCTGGCCGCCGGCGAGCTTCTCGCGGAGGGCGGCGAGCGCCTCGTCCGACGCCAGGGCGCCGGAGTTGTCGTCCGACTCCGAGGAGTACGAACCACCCGAGATGCCCGCACCGGCGTTGCCGGCGGCCGGGGCGGCAGCGCCCTCGGCAGCGGCGGCCTCGTCGGCCTCGCGGGACTTGATGACCTGAGCCTGGTGCTGCTCGAAGCGAGCCTGCGCCTCGGCGTACTGGGTCTCCCAGGCCTCGCGCTGAGCCTCGTAGCCCTCGAGCCAGTCGTTGGTCTCGGGGTCGAAGCCCTCGGGGTAGATGTAGTTGCCCTGGTCGTCGTAGGACGCGGCCATGCCGTACAGGGTCGGGTCGAACTCGACCGAGGCCGGGTCGGCACCGAAGGACTCGTTGGCCTGCTTCAGCGAGAGGCTGATGCGACGACGCTCGAGGTCGATGTCGATGACCTTGACGAAGATCTCGTCGTTGACCTGGACGACCTGCTCCGGGATCTCCACGTGGCGCTCGGCCAGCTCGGAGATGTGGACCAGACCCTCGATGCCCTCGTCCACGCGGACGAACGCACCGAACGGAACCAGCTTGGTGACCTTACCCGGGACGACCTGACCGATCTGGTGGGTCCGGGCGAACTGCTGCCACGGGTCCTCCTGCGTCGCCTTCAGCGACAGGGAGACGCGCTCGCGGTCCATGTCCACGTCGAGAACCTCGACGGTGACCTCCTGGCCGACCTCGACAACCTCGGACGGGTGGTCGATGTGCTTCCAGGACAGCTCGGAGACGTGCACGAGGCCGTCGACGCCACCCAGGTCCACGAAGGCACCGAAGTTGACGATCGAGGACACGACGCCGGAGCGGACCTGACCCTTCTGGAGGGTCGTGAGGAAGGTCTGGCGAACCTCGGACTGGGTCTGCTCGAGCCAGGCGCGGCGGGACAGGACCACGTTGTTGCGGTTCTTGTCCAGCTCGATGATCTTGGCCTCGAGCTCCTTGCCCACGTAGGGCTGGAGGTCGCGGACACGACGCATCTCGACGAGGGAGGCCGGCAGGAAGCCACGGAGGCCGATGTCGAGGATGAGACCACCCTTGACGACCTCGATGACGGTACCGGTGACGATGCCGTCCTCTTCCTTGATCTTCTCGATGGTGCCCCAGGCACGCTCGTACTGGGCGCGCTTCTTCGAGAGGATCAGGCGGCCTTCCTTGTCCTCCTTCTGGAGAACCAGGGCCTCGATCTCGTCGCCGACCTTGACGACCTCGTTCGGGTCGACGTCGTGCTTGATCGAGAGCTCGCGGCTCGGGATGACACCTTCGGTCTTGTAACCGATGTCGAGCAGGACCTCGTCCCGGTCGACCTTCACGATGACGCCGTCGACGATGTCGCCGTCGTTGAAGTACTTGATCGTCTCGTCGATCGCGGCGAGGAAGGCTTCCTCGTTACCGATGTCGTTGACCGCAACCTGCGGGGTGGTGGCGGTGGTCTCGGTGCTGCTCGTCATGTGGGAAAGGGCTCCGGTTACGGACAGAAAGTCGTAGGTACTGCTACGCCGAGAGCCCGTATCGCACCAAGAAGCCGGACAGCCAATGAAGCGCCCTTCCGCGAACGGGAGGGAACCTCGAAAACCGAGGGGACATACAACAGGTGCGAGCACGGCCTGCTCCGTCTGAGGCGCGCAGGCCCGCAGCGCAACCTTTAGCATACGGGGGCGGCCGGACAGGGTCAATGCGCGAAGCGCGCACCCGGGGCAGTTCTGCTCAATTCCGGCACGACTCACGGCCCTTGCGCCACCACGGCGGGGGTCCGCCGCACGGCGGCACTGAGCGCAAACTACATCGGCGGGCGAGATGAACCAAGAGTACGGACACGAAGACGCGGTCGACGGGGACGCCGACGAGGCCGAGGCGACCCGGCGTGACGCGGGGGACGCGGAGAGCAGCCGGGCGAGCCGCGGCTGGTGGGACCGGAACGCCGACGAGTACCAGAGCGAGCACGGGTCCTTCCTGGGCGACGACCGGTTCGTGTGGGGCCCCGAGGGGCTCGACGAGGCCGAGGCCGGGCTCCTCGGACCCGCCGCCTCGCTGAAGGGCCTCGCCGTCCTGGAGATCGGCGCGGGCGCGGCGCAGTGTTCGCGGTGGCTGGCGGCGCAGGGGGCGCGGCCGGTGGCCCTCGACCTCTCGCACCGGCAGCTGCAGCACGCGCTGCGGATCGGCGGGGAGGTGCCGCTGGTGGAGGCGGACGCGGGGGCGCTGCCCTTCCGGGACGGCTCCTTCGACCTGGCGTGCTCGGCGTACGGCGCGGTGCCGTTCGTCGCCGACCCGGTGCGGGTCTTCCGCGAGGTGCGCCGGGTGCTGCGGCCGGGCGGCCGCTGGGTGTTCTCGGTGACGCACCCGATCCGCTGGGCGTTCCCGGACGAGCCGGGGCCCGAGGGCCTCTCGGTCGCCGCCTCGTACTTCGACCGCACGCCGTACGTCGAGCAGGACGAGCAGGGGCGGGCGGTGTACGTGGAACACCACCGGACCGTCGGGGACCGGGTGCGGGACGTGGTGGCCGGCGGCTTCCGGCTCGTGGACCTGGTCGAGCCGGAGTGGCCGGCCTGGAACAGCCAGGAGTGGGGCGGCTGGTCCCCGCTGCGGGGGAACCTGATCCCGGGGACGGCGATCTTCGTCTGCGAGCGGGACGACTAGCAGCTCCTGCTCGACCGGTCGGTCCTACTTGCTCGACTGGTTAGTCCTACTTATGGAGGGCCCTGTGGATAACAGGGCCCTCCCTTTTCTTCGCACGTACGAGACTGAGTGCGTGATCCGAAACGACGCAATCGACCGTCTCCCCGTCCGCCACGCCGTCCCCGAACTGCTCGCCGCACTCGCGGAGCGCGGCACGGCGGTGCTGTCCGCTCCTCCCGGCACCGGCAAGACGACGCTGGTCCCGCTGGCGCTGGCGGGGCTCATAGGGGAGGGACCGGTGCGCCGGGTGCTGGTGGCCGAGCCGCGGCGGATGGCGGTGCGGGCGGCGGCCCGGCGGATGGCCTGGCTGCTCGGCGAGGAGGTCGGCGGCGCGGTCGGCTTCTCGGTGCGCGGCGAGCGGCGGGCCGGCCCCGCGACCCGGGTCGAGGTGGTGACGACGGGCATCCTGCTGCAGCGGCTCCAGCGCGATCCGGAGCTGGCGGGCGTGGACGTGGTGCTCCTCGACGAGTGCCACGAGCGGCATCTCGACGCCGATACGGCGATGGCCTTCCTGGTGGACGTACGGGCGACGCTGCGGCCGGAGCTGAAGCTGATCGCGGCCTCCGCGACGAGCGACGCCGAGGCCTGGGCGGAGCTGCTCACGGTCCTGGACGGCAGCGGGCCCGCGCCGATCGTGTGGAGCAAGGGCGAGGGCCACGGGTACGCGGTGAAGTTCGCCGCGCCGCCGGCCGGGATCAGGCCCGCGCACGGCACCTGGGTGGATCCGGCCCTGCTGCGTCACGTGGCGGCGACGGTCCGGCTCGCGCTCGAGCGGCACGAGGGCGACGTCCTGTGTTTCCTGCCGGGTACGGGGGAGATCGCGCGGACGGCGGGGCTGCTCGCCGGGGTGGACGCGGAGGTGCTCCAGCTGCACGGGCGGGCTCCCGCCGACGTGCAGGACGCGGTGCTGCGGGGCGCCGGGCCCGGCGGGCGGCGGCGGGTGGTGCTCTCGACGTCGGTGGCGGAGTCGAGCCTGACGGTTCCGGGGGTGCGGATCGTCGTGGACTCGGGGCTCGCACGGGAGCCCCGGACGGACCACGCCCGGGGTCTCGGGTCCCTCGCGACGGTGCCGGTGTCGACGGCGGCGGCGACCCAGCGGGCGGGGCGCTCGGGTCGTGAGGAGTCCGGTGTGGTCTACCGCTGCTGGGCGGAGGCGGAGGACGGCAGCCGGGCGCGGTACCCGTCGCCGGAGATCAGGATCGCCGACCTGGCGGACTTCGCCCTGCGGGCCGCCTGCTGGGGCGACCCGACGGCGGAGGGGCTGGCACTGCTCGACGCGCCGCCGGCCGGGGCGATGGCGGCGGCCCGCGCGGTCCTGGGGTCGATCGGGGCCGTGGACGGGGACGGCCGGGCCACGGAGCGGGGGGTACGGATGTCCCGGCTCGGGCTGCACCCCCGGCTGGGGCGGGCGCTCCTCGACGGGGCGCCCGAGGTCGGGGTCCGGCGGGCGGCGGAGGTGGTGGCGCTGCTGAGCGAGGAGCCGCCGCGCGAGTACGGGGACGATCTGGCATCGGCCTGGCGGGCGGCCCGCCAGGGCTCCGACGGGTACGGCGCCCGGTGGCGGGCGGAGGCGCGCCGCCTGGAACGGTCGGCCGGCGAGGCGGCGGGCGGGGGCGCCGGGGGCGGGTCCGGGGCTGGGGCCGAGACCGGGGCTGGGATCGGGTCCGGGGCTGGGTCTGAGGTCGGGTCCGGGGCTGGGGGCGAGGCCGGGGACGATGCCGTGGCCGGTCTCGTGACGGCGCTGGCGTTTCCGGAGCGGGTGGCCAGGGCTCGGGAGCAGGGTGGCTATCTGATGGTGTCGGGGAGCGGGGCGCGGCTTGCCGAGGGCTCCCGGCTGCGGTCCAGTCGGTGGCTCGCGGTGGCGGTGGCGGACCGCACGGCACGGGACGCCACGGCGCGGGTGCGGCTCGCGGCCGTGGTGGACGAGTCCATGGCCTGCCGGGCGGCCGGGCATCTGCGGAGCACCGGCGAGGAGGTCCACTGGGAGGACGGGGACGTCGTCGCGCGATCGGTGGACCGTCTGGGGGCGGTCGAGCTGACGGTCCGGCCCCTGGGGGCCGGGGCCGAGCCCGCGCTCGTGCGGGAGGCGCTGCTCGACGGTCTGCGGCGCGAGGGGCTCGGGCTGCTGCGGTGGCGCCGGGAGGCCGGGGAGCTGCGCGAGCGGCTGGCCTTCCTCCACCGGGAGCTGGGGGAGCCGTGGCCGGACGTGTCGGACGGGGCGCTGGTCGACCGGGCCGGCGAGTGGCTGGAGCCGGAGCTGTCGCGGGCGTCGCGCCGGGCCGATCTGGGGCGGATCGACGCCGGGGAGGCGCTGCGGCGGCTGCTGCCGTGGGCGTCGGGCGAGGCGGTGCGTCTCGACGAGCTGGCGCCGGAGCGGATCGAGGTCCCGAGCGGTTCGCGGATACGGGTCGAGTACGGGGGCGAGCGGCCGGTGCTCGCGGTGAAGCTCCAGGAGATGTTCGGCCTGGCCGAGACGCCCCGGGTGGCGGGGGTCCCGGTGCTCGTCCATCTCCTCTCCCCCGCCGGCCGGCCCGCGGCGGTCACGGCCGACCTGGCGTCGTTCTGGCGGGACGGCTACCGCGCGGTGCGGGCGGAGCTGCGCGGGCGGTACCCGAAGCACCCGTGGCCCGAGGATCCGTCCGCGGCGGTGCCGACCCGGCACACCAGCGCACGGCTCAGACAGGAGCGCTGACCGGGGTCGGGGCGGGGGCGGCGGGCGGTTCCGGCCGGGGGCGGCGCGAGCGGGCCTCCAGCCAGAGGGCGAGGGAGAGGAGGACGAGGGCGAGGACGGTGAGGCTCCACGGGACGTAGGAGACGAGCATGAGGACCATGAGGCGGTTGGAGGAGACCATCGCGCCGATGCTCTCCAGGTAGTCCTCGCGCATCTTCACGTGCCCCGCGAAGACGGTGAGGGTGTCCTGTCCCATCAGCTTCTTGGCGTTGCGGAGCTCCTCCTTGTGGATCTCCTCGCCGTTGACGGGGGCTCCGGTGACCGGCTCGACCCAGAACATGCGCTTGGTCGTGTACCAGCGGGTGAGGCCCGAGTCGGCGAGGATCTTGGGGGTGATGCCCTTGACCGGCATGGCCTTGGGCATGGGGACCTTGGTCCAGGGGATGGTCTGCTCGAAGTAGTAGACCTCCATGCCGCGGAAGGTGCGGGTGCCCTTGTAGTGGATGGGGGCCGCGGTGCGGGTCTGGGCGTCGAAGTACTGGTAGTCGCGCTTCTCGGTCAGGAAGGGGAACTTGAACTCGATGCCCTCGCGCCGGACCGGGTCGCCGTCGACGGATTCGCCGGTGGCGTGGACCGGGTCCTGGGTGTGGGCGTCGAAGACGTACCGCTCCGGGACCTTGGAGACCATCTTGCCGTCGGGTCCCGTGACGTAGGCGAGGGCGTCCCAGACGACGACGTCGCGTCCGGCGTCGCGTTCGATGCGGCGCGACTCCTCCACGTTGCCCTTGAGGGTCTGGATGATCGTGATCTTGTCGACCTTCTCGGCCTTGAGGGTGGAGTAGTTGAGGAGGGTCGCGGGCCGCGCCTCCAGAACGGTGTCCTGGTACTGGTTCGCCGGGATCTTCGCCAGGCGGGGGAAGGCGTACCAGCGCAGGGTCGGGGCCATCGCGGCGCAGAAGACGGCGAGGGCGAGGAGGACGAGGCTGGCTCGGCGGCGCACGGTCGGCCCCCTACTTCTTGGGGCCGGGATCGGCGGTCAGCAGGGGCTTGGGCGAAGTGGGGCCGTCGGGCGGCAGATCGACCACGGAGAGGAGCAGGACGAAGAGGAGGACTGGGGCGAGTCCGATGGCGGCGGCGACGAGGGCGCGCATGGTCGGCCTCCCGGGTGCGATCTGATAGGTCGTCAGGGCGGGGGCACCGTAGCAACGCGGCCGCGAGATGAGAACACGTTGCACCCGGGTAACGCGAAGCGCCGCCCCTCCCGCCCGGTGCGGACGGAGGGACGGCGCGGAGGAACTCAGCGCGGAGGCTCAGGCGGTCAGGCCGTCAGGCCGTCAGGCCGTCAGGCCGAAGGGGAGGCGCTGGGCGAGGGGGTGGCCTCGGGCGAGCCGCTGCCGGAGGGCGTCGGCTCCGGGGTCGGCGTCGGATCCGTCGCCGGGGGCGTCGTCGGGGGCGCGGTGACCGTGAGGTCGATGAAGGTGGTGCCGCCGCCGGGCGCGGTCAGCTGGAGGTAGAACGTGCCCGCCTTGTCGCCCGCGAGGAGGTCGCCCGACGCGAAGGTGAGCAGTCCGTTCGTCCCGGTCTCGAGGGTGACGGTACGGACGGACGTGCCGTCGGCGCGCTTGAAGGACGGGCCCTCGGTGCTCTCCTTGGGGTCCGTCTTCGAGGTGACGATCACCGCGGTGACCCGCACGCCGGGGGCGAGGGCGCCCTTGTCGGTGGCCTTCACCTGGATCTGCTGGGTGAAGGAGGTGCCGGTCGTGGCCGACAGGGGGTCGCCGGCGACCCGGGTGAGGGTGTCCGCCTGGCGCTCCGTGACGGTCGCGGCGAACTCGGCCGCGTGCAGGGTCCGTCCCACGACGGTGGCCCGCACGGTGAAGGATCCCGTCTTCGCGCCGGCCCGGAGGGCGGGAGAGGCGGCGAGGCCGGTCGAACCGGTGGTGACGGTGGCCGTGGTGCCGCCGCCGGCGAAGCGGGTGTCGGTGGTGCCGGTGATCTCGAAGCGGACGGCCACGCCGGCGACCGGCTTGCCCGCGGCGTCGAGCGCCGCGACCCGGGGGGCTCCCGTGAAGGCGCTGCCGGTGGTCGTGGTCAGCTTCTGGTTGGCCACGATCGCGAGCTGGGCGACCTTGACGGCCGCCGGGACGGTGGGCGGCGTCACCGGCGGGGTGACCGGGGGCTTGGTCGGAACGGTCGGCGGCTTGACCGTTCCGGGGCGGGTCTCCGAGGGCTTCGGCTCCGGGGTGCGCGGCGTCGGCGCCGGAGTCGTGGGGACGGTCGGGAGCGGCGTGGTGGGGTGGGGGCGGTTGCCCCTGCCGACGTCGTCGCTGCGGTCGACCGGCAGCACGCCCGTGCCGTCCGGGATCTGGTGGGTGCCGCGCTGGTAGTACGTGACCCAGGACAGGACCGTGTTCAGGTACTCCGTCGAGTGGTTGTAGCTGAGGATGGCGCTGTCGAGGTCGGCCTTGAGCGCGAGGTTGCGGTCGTTGGCGCAGAGGTAGAGGCCGGCGGCCTGCGCCGCGTCGTAGATGTTGTTCGGGTCCTTCTTCCCGTCGCTGTTGGCGTCCTGGCCCCAGGTGGCCCAGGTGGACGGGATGAACTGCATCGGGCCGACGGCCCGGTCGAGCTTCGTGTCGCCGTCGTAGGCACCGTCGTCGGTGTCGGTGATCAGGGCGAAGCCGTTGCCGTCGAGGGCGGGGCCGAGGATCCGCGGCGATGCCGTGCCGTTGGCGTCGACCCGGCCGCCGCGCGCCTGACCGGACTCGACCTTGCCGATGCCGGCGAGCACCTGCCACGGCAGGTTGCAGTTGGGGTCGGTCGAGCGTATCGACAGCTCGGCGCGCTTGTAGGCGGAGTAGACGGACGCGGGTATGCCGGCCTCGGCGGGGCCGGTGATCACCGGCAGATTGCTGCTCGCCCCGGGCTTGTTCGGCGTGTTCAGCGGCGGCAGGGCCGTGTAGTACGGGGAATCGCCCGTCGCGGAGCCCCTTCCGGACGGCGGCGTCGTGTCACCGGCGCCGATGGCGTGGTCGCCGCCGGCGTTGTCCACGGGCGGCTGGACCGCTTCCGGTGCCTGCGAGGCGGCGAGCGCGGCGACCGCCGCGGCCATCACCACACCAGTAGTGGCTCCCTTGCGCAGCCGGTGGCCCATGTGCGCTGCCATGTCCGTCGTCCCTCCCCATCGACGCGGTCCCGCGCTCCCCGCGCGAGACCTCTGGCGACCCTATGCCAACTCCGGACCACCTGATACCGGCCCCTGACCGTGTTTCACGGTTTCGTCACCTCTTGGCCGCCTGCCGACCAGGTGAGTCCGGGAACCGACCGGAGCGTCCCGGCCCTCTTGCACTCCGGTCGATCACGCACTCCGGCCGCCGTCACCACCGAAAATCCTGGGGGAACTCCCGTTGCCGTTCACGCTGAGCCACGCCGCCGCCGTGCTGCCCGCGCTGCGCCGGAACGGCACCGCGCGCGGGCCGCTCGTCGCCTCCGCTCTCGTCGCCGGGTCCTTCTCGCCCGACATGACCTATTTCGCGGCGACCGCGTTCCCCGGGGCGATGGTCCTCGGGAACGTCACCCACTCCCCCGTCGGGATCGTCACGGCGGACGTACTGATCACCGCCGCGCTCGTGGCCCTGTGGCTGACCGTGCGCGAGCCGCTCGTCGCGCTGCTGCCCGCCCGGTGGCGCGGTCGGGTGTACGGGCTCGTACGGGGCCGGCCCTGGCGGGAACGGCACCCGGCCGCGCTCGCCGGATGGTTCTGCCTCTCGGCGGTCATCGGCGCCACGACCCACGTGGTGTGGGACTCCTTCACCCACCTCGACCGCTGGGGCACCCGCTCCATCCCCTTCCTCGGCGAGATCGTGGCCGGGTTCCCGGTCTATCTCTATGCGCAGTACGGGGGTTCGGCGCTGGCCCTCGTACTCCTCGGCTGGTGCGCTGCGCGGGCCCTGCGCTCCTCCCTCCCCGGGGTGGAGCTGCCGGCCCGAATCCCCGTGCCGGGTCGGCGCGGGCGCCTCCTCGCCGCCGGTCTGATCGCCGGCTGCGTCCTCGCCGGTGTCGCCCACCGGGTGCTGCGCTGGGCCGCGTACTGGGGTTGGGGCCGGGTCGAGACGCCCCTCGCCGTCATTCCGACGGCCTGCTTCGGCGCCGGCGCGGGGCTCGCCGTCGGGCTCGTGCTGTACGGGACGGGGGCGCGGCTCCTCCGGTCACGGCGGGCTCGAACGACCCCGGTCGCGCCGGTCCCCCGGGACCTCCCCGACCCGGCCCCTCGGCCGGAACACTCCCGTCCGGGATCTCGCTGATCCGCTCCGGCGGGGTGAAGTCGCGGGCCGCCGCGCTGCCGGAGAGCCTGCGGTGCACGACGAGGGCGATGCGCTCCAGCGTGCGGACGCCGTACCGCATGGTGGGGTTGTCGTGGCTGAGGAGGGCGATCCGGTAGTCGACGGCGGGGCTTCCTGGGGCAGTGTCGGTTTCGGTGTCGGTACTCGTGCCTGTGCCTGTGCCTGTGCCTGCGCCTGTGTCGGGGTCCGTGCCCGTGTCCGCCGCGGCCGTCGCCGGGCGCACGATGCCGACGCTGTGGACGCGCCAGGCGTGGGTCGCGCGGGGCAGCCAGCCGTTCTTGAGGTGGACCTTGACCGTGCGGGGCGCGCCCGCCGTGACCCCCCAGGCCTGTTGGTGGACGACCTGCCCCATGAGGGACAGGGCCTCGGGGCGGTGGGAGACCGCGGCGAGGAGGGCGAGTTGGTCGCGTGCGGTGGTACGGGTGAGGCCCCAGTAGCGGCCGCGGCCGAGGACGGTGTCCCGGGCACCGGCCTCCCGCAGCACCCTGTTCAGCCGGGCGCGGGACAGGCCGTCCCACAGCTCGGTGGCGGCCTTGTTGTCGGAGCGGGTGATCATCGCCTTCAGCCGCCGCGCCTCCAGCCGGGTGGGCGCGCGGCCCAGCTCCTCCGCCCGCCCGAGGACGGCCTGCATGATCAGGACCTTGGCGATGCTCGCGGAGTCGTACGCGAGGGTGTCGGCGAGCCGGCAGCGCAGTCCGCGCCCGGGGTCGTGGACCGCGAGGGAGACCGTGCTCTCCCGGCCCTTGAGCGCCGCCGCGATGTCCTGGGACAGGCGGGCGGCGAGGGCCGGTTCGCGGGGCGAGGTGCAGAGGGCGGGCGCGGGGTGCGCCTCGGCGGCGTGTGCCTCGGCTGGGTGGGGCGAGGCGGTGGCCGCCGCGCCGAGGAGGGCGCCGAGGAGGGCCCAGGTGGGGAGGCGGGAGGGGCGGCGCGGGATCATGCTCCCCAGTTTCGGGAGCCGTGCGCCAGGGGCGCCCCTTGGGACTGGTCCACCTGGCGCACACCGCCCCACGTGCGGGCCGCGCCCCGCGCCCGTGTGGGCCCGCGCCCGGCAGGCCGGTGCCCCGCCCGGGGCTTCGCCCCGCCCCGTGTGGGCCCGCGCCCGCCGGGGCGGTGCCCTTCGCCGCCTGCCGTGTGGGCAATCGTCCCGCTGGGGCGGGACGGGTGGGCACACGGGACGGCGCCCCCAGCCGGGCCTAGGCGTTCCGCGCCTGGACCCGCCCCCCGACGGTGCCGTACCTGCGGTGCGGGTTCAGGCGCGGAAGCCTCGGGCGCCGGCAGGGCGCGGGTCCGTTGTGCCCACCCGTTCCGCCCCAGCGGAACGACTGCCCACAACGGGGGCGGGCGCAGGCCCACAACGGGGGCGGCGGGGGCACCGCCCCAGACGGGCGCCGCCCGCAGCGGGGGCGGTGTCCGCGGTGGGGTCAGTGGGCTGCTGAGTCCCAGTTCGGGCCTACGCCTACCGAGACGTCCAGGGGGGCTCGAAGGTCGGCTGCCGCGGACATCTGGGTGCGGACCAGGGACTCGACCTGCTCGCGCTCGCCGGGGGCGAGTTCGAGGACGATTTCGTCGTGGACCTGGAGGAGCATCCGGGAGGCCAGGCCCGCGTCGGTGAGGGCGCGGTCGACGTTCAACATGGCGACCTTGACGATGTCGGCGGCCGTGCCCTGGATGGGGGCGTTGAGGGCCATGCGTTCGGCGGCCTCGCGGCGCTGGCGGTTGTCGCTGTTGAGGTCCGGGAGGTAGCGGCGGCGGCCCAGCATCGTCTCGGTGTACCCGGTGGCGCGGGCCTCGTCGACGACGCGCCGCAGGTAGTCCCGTACCCCGCCGAAGCGCTCGAAGTAGGTGTCCATCAGGACGCGGGCCTCGCCCGGGTCGATGTTCAGCTGCTGCGAGAGGCCGAACGCCGACAGGCCGTAGGCCAGGCCGTACGACATGGCCTTGATCTTGCGGCGCATCTCCGCGTCGACGGCGGACCGCTCGACGCCGAAGACCTGGGAGGCGACGGTGGTGTGCAGGTCCTCGCCGGAGGTGAAGGCCTCGATGAGGCCCTCGTCCTCGGAGAGGTGGGCCATGACGCGCAGCTCGATCTGGCTGTAGTCGGCGGTCATGAGGGCCTCGAAGCCCTCGCCGACGACGAAGCCGTGCCGGATGGCGCGGCCCTCGTCCGTCCGCACCGGCACGTTCTGCAGGTTGGGGTCGGTCGAGGAGAGGCGGCCGGTCGCGGCCACCGTCTGGCTGAAGGTGGTGTGGATCCGGTTGTCGGCCGCGATCGTCTTGATCAGGCCTTCGACCGTCGAGCGCAGGCGGGCCTGCTCGCGGTGGCGGAGCATGATCACGGGCAGTTCGTGCTCGGTCTGACCGGCCAGCCAGGCGAGCGCGTCGGCGTCCGTCGTGTATCCGGTCTTGGTCTTCTTGGTCTTCGGGAGGTTCAGCTCGCCGAAGAAGACCTCCTGGAGCTGCTTGGGCGAGCCGAGGTTGAACTCGTGGCCGACGGAGGCGTGGGCCTCCTTCACGGCCTGCTGCACGGCGCCGGCGAACTGCTGCTCCATGGCCTCCAGGTGGTCGCGGTCGGCGGCGATGCCGTGCCGCTCCAGGCGGGCGAGGAGGGCGGAGGTGGGGAGCTCGACCTCGTGGAGGAGCTCGCGGGCGCCGACCTCGGCGAGCCGCTCGTCGAAGGCGTCGCCGAGGTCGAGGACGGCCCGCGCCTGGCTCATGAGGGCCTCGGCCTCGGCGGTGTCGTCGGCGCCGAAGGCGAGCTGGCCGTCGGCGGGGGCGGCCGGGGCGAGCTCGCGGCCGAGGTACTCGACGGTGAGCGCGTCGAGGGCGAAGGAGCGCCGGCCGGGCTTGACCAGGTAGGCGGCGAGGGCGGTGTCCATGGTGACGCCCGCGATGGACCAGCCGTGCTCGGGGAAGACCCGCATGGCGCCCTTGGCGTTGTGCATGACCTTCGGCCGGTCGGGGTCGGAGATCCAGGCGGCCCAGGCCTGCTCGTCGGCCTCGTCGAGGGTGCTGGGGTCGAACCAGGCGGCGGCCCCGTCGGCCCCGGCGAGGGCGATCTCGCTCACGTTCCCCGTGCCGAGGGCCCAGCTGTCGACGGTGGCGATGCCGAGGGGCTCGGTGCCGTGCTCGGCGAGCCAGGGGGCGAGCTCGCCGGCGCCGAGGACGGTGAAGTCGAGCTCGACGCCCGCGGCGGGGGCGGGCGCGGCCTCCTCGGCGGAGCCCGGGTCGACGGCGAGGAGCCGCTCGCGCAGCGAGGGGTTGCGGATCTCCAGGGTGTCGAGGACGAGGGCGACGGCCGCGCGGTCGTACGGCTCGCGGGCGAGGTCCGCGACGGTCTTCGGCAGCTCGACGTCCCGGACCATCTCGGTGAGGCGGCGGTTGAGCTTGACCGACTCCAGGTGGTCGCGGAAGTTCTGGCCGGCCTTGCCCTTGACCTCCTCGGCGCGCTCGACGAGCTCGGCGAAGGAGCCGAACTGGGTGATCCACTTGGCGGCGGTCTTCTCGCCGACGCCGGGGATGCCCGGCAGGTTGTCGGACGGGTCGCCGCGCAGGGCGGCGAAGTCGGGGTACTGCGAGGGGCTCAGGCCGTACTTCTCCTGGACCTTCTCCGGGGTGAAGCGGGTGAGCTCGGAGACGCCCTTGGTCGGGTAGAGCACGGTGGTGTGGTCGGTGACGAGCTGGAAGGAGTCCCGGTCGCCGGTGACGATGAGGACCTCGAAGCCCTCGGCCTCGGCCTGGGTGGCGAGGGTGGCGATGACGTCGTCGGCCTCGAAGCCGTCGACGGCGAAGCGCGGCGCGTGCATCGCGTCGAGGAGCTCGCCGATCAGCTCGACCTGCCCCTTGAACTCGTCGGGGGTCTTCGAGCGGTTCGCCTTGTACTCCGGGAACTCCTCGGACCGCCAGGTCTTGCGGGACACGTCGAACGCGACCGCGAAGTGGGTGGGGGCCTCGTCGCGGAGCGTGTTCGCCAGCATCGAGGCGAACCCGTAGATCGCGTTCGTCGGCTGTCCGGTCGCGGTGGTGAAGTTCTCCGCGGGCAGCGCGAAGAACGCCCGGTACGCGAGCGAGTGCCCGTCCATGAGGAGCAGGCGGGGGCGGGTGTCTGCGGGGTTCTTCGATGCTGTCTCGGCCACGGGACGATCCTGCCACGGTCCACTGACAATCCCGTCCACACCGGCCGGACGATCCCGTCGGCAGCGGTCGGGGTGCCGGGTTGTCGGTGCCGCGTGACAGGATCGGAGACGTACGCCACAGGTATACCGCTCAAGGGAGAGCGCGATGGTCAGCAAGCCGCCGGCCGGTGACCCGGTCCAGGACGCCCCGCAGGTCACGCCGCCGCAGCACGCCGCAGCCGGCCTGCCCGCCATCGGGCACACCCTGCGGATCGCGCAGGAGCAGATGGGGCTGCGGCGCACCGCGCGGACCCTGCTCAAGGTCAATCAGAAGGACGGCTTCGACTGTCCCGGCTGCGCCTGGCCGGAGGGTGACAAGCGGCATGTGGCGGAGTTCTGCGAGAACGGCGCGAAGGCGGTCGCCGAGGAGGCGACGCTGCGCCGGGTGACCCCGGAGTTCTTCGCCGCGCATCCGGTGGCGGACCTGGCGACCCGCAGCGGGTACTGGCTGGGCCAGCAGGGCCGGATCACGCAGCCGATGCTGCTCCCCGAGGGCGGCGAGCGGTACGAGCCGGTGAGCTGGGAGCGGGCGTTCGCGATCATCGCGGAGGAGCTGCGGGCCCTGGCATCGCCCGACGAGGCGCTCTTCTACACCTCGGGGCGGACGAGCAACGAGGCGGCGTTCCTGCTGCAGCTCTTCGCCCGCGAGTTCGGCACGAACAACCTGCCGGACTGCTCCAACATGTGCCACGAGTCCTCGGGCTCGGCGCTGACGGAGACGATCGGCATCGGCAAGGGCAGCGTCTCCCTCGAGGACCTGCACCGGGCGGACCTGATCATCGTGGCCGGGCAGAACCCGGGGACGAACCATCCCCGCATGCTCTCGGCCCTGGAGCAGGCGAAGGCCTCGGGCGCGAAGATCATCTCGGTGAACCCGCTGCCGGAGGCGGGCCTGGAGCGCTTCAAGAACCCGCAGACCCCGCAGGGCATGCTCAAGGGCGCGGCGCTCACCGATCTCTTCCTGCAGATCCGGATCGGCGGCGACCAGGCCCTCTTCCGGCTGCTCAACAAGCTGGTCCTGGAGACGGCCGGGGCGGTCGACGAGGAGTTCGTACGGGAACACACCCACGGGTACGAGGAGTTCGCGGCGGCGGCGAAGGCGGCCGACTGGGACGAGACGCTCGCCGCGACCGGTCTGAGCCGCTCGGAGATCGAGCGGGCCCTGGAGATGGTGCTCGCCTCGGAGCGGACGATCGTCTGCTGGGCGATGGGCCTCACCCAGCACAAGCACTCCGTGCCGACGATCCGCGAGGTCGTCAACTTCCTGCTCCTTCGCGGGAACATCGGCCGGCCGGGTGCCGGGGTGTGCCCGGTGCGCGGCCATTCGAACGTGCAGGGCGACCGCACGATGGGCATCTTCGAGCGCCCCGCGCCCGCCTTCCTCGACGCCCTGGACAAGGAGTTCGGGATCGTCTCGCCGCGCCACCACGGCTTCGACGTGGTGCGCTCGATCCAGGCGCTGCGCGACGGCGAGGCGAAGGTCTTCTTCGCGATGGGCGGCAACTTCGTGGGGGCGACGCCCGACACGGAGGTGACGGAGGCGGCCATGCGGAACGCGCGCCTGACCGTGCACGTCTCGACGAAGCTGAACCGCTCGCACGCGGTCACGGGCACGCGCGCGCTGATCCTGCCGACGCTCGGCCGCACCGACAAGGACGTGCAGAGGAGCGGCAAGCAGTTCGTGACGGTCGAGGACTCGATGAGCCTGGTGCACGCCTCCCGGGGCAACCTGCCGCCGGCGAGCCCGCACCTGCTGTCCGAGCCGGCGATCGTGGCGCGGATGGCCCGTGCCGTCCTCGGCGAGGGATCGGCCACGCCCTGGGAGGAGTTCGAGGCGGACTACGCCCGGATCCGGGACCGCATCGCGCGCGTGGTGCCCGGTTTCCAGGACTTCAACGCCCGTCTCGCGGCGAACCCGGGCGGCTTCGCGCTGCCGCACGGCCCGCGCGACGAGCGCCGCTTCCCCACGAAGACCGGCAAGGCCAACTTCACGGCCGCGCCCGTCGAGTACCCGAGGGTGCCCGAGGGCCGGCTGCTGCTGCAGACGCTGCGCTCGCACGACCAGTACAACACCACGATCTACGGTCTCGACGACCGCTACCGGGGGATCAAGGGCGGCCGCCGGGTGGTGCTCGTGCACCCCGAGGACGCGGCGGCGTTCGGCCTCGCGGACGGGGCGTACGCGGACCTGGTGAGCGAGTGGACGGACGGCACCGAGCGGCGGGCGCCCGGCTTCCGGGTCGTGCACTACCCGACGTCCCGGGGGTGCGCGGCGGCCTACTACCCGGAGACGAACGTCCTGGTGCCGCTGGAGTCGACGGCGGACGTCAGCAACACCCCCGCCAGCAAGTCCGTGATCGTGCGTCTGGAACAATCGCAGTCCGCCTAAGCGTTTGCTCAGGCGACCACGATGCGACAAGCAGCCGTACGAAGACGAACGGAGCCGGGCCCATGGGTGAGCAGCAGCACGTGAAGTTCCCGCAGGAGGTCATCGACGAGTACGCGGCGCTCGGCGTCGACCTCCCGGCGCTCTTCTCGGCCGGACACCTCGGGAACCGGATGGGTGTGCAGATCCTGGAGGCCTCGGCCGAGAAGGTCGTCGGCACCATGCCGGTGGAGGGCAACACCCAGCCGTACGGGCTGCTGCACGGCGGCGCGTCGGCGGTGCTCGCCGAGACGCTGGGCTCCGTCGGCTCGATGCTGCACGGCGGGGTCTCGAAGATCGCCGTCGGCGTCGACCTGAACTGCACCCACCACCGCGGGGTGCGCAGCGGTCTGGTGACCGGCGTGGCGACCCCGGTCCACCGCGGGCGGACCACCGCCACGTACGAGATCGTGATCAGCGACGAGCAGGGCAAGCGGGTGTGCTCGGCCCGGCTGACCTGCCTGCTGCGCGAGGTCGCCCCGAAGGACGCGGGCGACCTGCCGACGGCGGGCCGCACGGAGGCCTGACCGGCCCGCACCCCGCGGTGCGGGCCGCGCGGGGAGGCCGCGCGGGGAGGCCCCACGGAGCCGGCCGCGCCGGATCCGTGCGGGCCACACTCGCCCGCACGGCCGGCGCCCGAGCCGAGCCGAACGACCCGGACCGACATCGCCGGCGCCCGAGCCGAGTGACCCGGACCGACACCACCGGTACCCGAGCCGAGTGACCCGGACCGACACCACCGGTACCCGAGCCGAGTGACCCGAGTCGGCACCAGCGGCGCGGCGCAGGACGGATCATCGTCCTGCGCCGCGCCGTTCGTGTGTCAACTCCCTTGTCTCCGGACCCTCTTGCCCCGTGCGCCCGCAGACGCTTCACTGGCGAACCTCCCCCCGCAGGAGAACACCCGTTCCACTCACACACCGAGGGGTTCTTCGTGACCGCCAGTCGCACCACCTACGCGCTGACCACCGTCACCGCCGCCGCCTGTGCCGCCGTCCTCGCCACCGCGATCCCGGCCACGGCGATCAACTCGTACAACGCGACCCCGGCCCCCGAGCGCACCGAGGTCGGTGCGCTCGTCGCGACCTGGGACAACGACGACGATCCGGCGACGCCCGACCGCGTCGACTGGGTCTGCTCCGGCACCATGATCGACGCGAACACCTTCCTGACGGCCGCGCACTGCACCACCGACTGGCCGGCGAACGTCCGCTTCTACGTCTCGCTCGACCAGGACGTCCAGGCCGGCCTGGACCGGGCGGCGGCCGCCCACCCGGGCGACCCGGCCGCCCAGGCCCGCAGCGTGGCCGTCGAGGGCACGGCCCACACCCACCCCGCGTACCCCGGCCCGGCCTCCGACACCCATGACATCTCGGTGATCGAGCTGCCCGCCTCCGCCGTGAAGGCCCGCTGGTCCTTCACCCCCGCCGCCCTCCCCCAGGCCGGCGCCCTCGACGCGCTCGGTCCGCAGGGGCTGAACGACACGTCCTTCGTGGTCGCCGGTTACGGAACCGAGGAGGCGGAGCGCGGTCCGGGCGGACAGACGCACCCCGGCGGCGGCGTCCGCATGAAGGCGCCGGTCACCTTCAACGCGCTCAACAGCGCCTGGATCCGGCTCGGCATGACCGCGCCCCAGGGGAACGGCGGGGCCTGCTACGGCGACTCGGGCGGCCCCAACTTCGCGACGCTGAAGGGCAGGTCGACCCTGGTGGCCACCACGATCACCGGCGATACGCCGTGCTACGCGACCAATGTGGTCTATCGGCTGGACACTCCCGGTGCGCGTGACTTCCTGAAGCCGTACGTGCAGCTTCCCTGACGCCCCGACCCCAGGCCGCGTCACTCTCCGTGATCTTCGCACGATGTGGAATCGAGCCGAGCGGGCGAACGGTTTCGTCCGCTCAGCTTTCTGCCACTGTCCGATATCCGGAGAGTCGAACGGAGGGTGCGACAGGAGCAAGATTCACTCAAGCCCCTTAGCGGAACTGCGCGTTCTCAGTATGTGAACACTGCATTACAGACCCTAATGCCCCGGTTTTCCCACTCGGTGCGCACACTCTTTCCCCGTCGGCATAACAAGACAGTCACATCCTGACCTCGCCGCTCCCCGACCCTCCCCACCTGCGCTTAGAGTCACCGCCAGTCACCGCGCCGCCGGGCGCGTCCTAGTGCACGGCCCTGTACCAACCCCCAGTACGGCCCGGCGTTCCAAAACGGCACCCCTCGCTTTGCAGCTTCACGGCACCGCCTCATTCCGAGGGGGCCGCGCCAGGGAAAGGACCCTTCGTGCGAAACCGTTCGTTGCTCATACTCACCACCGCGGTCACCGCGGGAGCGCTGACGCTCACTGCCTGTGGTTCCCGTGACGACAAGGGCGGCGCCGAGAACGGCGACAACGGCAACGTCACCGTGACCATCGGTCTCGACGCTCCGCTCACGGGTGAGCTGTCCGCCCTCGGCCTCGGCATCAAGAACTCCGCCGACCTCGCGGTCAAGACGGCCAACAAGAAGGCCTACGTCAAGGGCGTGACCTTCAAGCTGGAGTCCCTGGACGACCAGGCGCAGCCCTCCTCCGGCCAGCAGAACGCCACCAAGTTCGTCGCCGACAAGTCGGTCCTCGGCGTCGTCGGCCCGCTGAACTCCGGCGTCGCCGAGTCCATGCAGAAGGTCTTCGACGACGCGAAGCTGGTGCAGGTCTCCCCGGCCAACACCAACCCGGCGCTGTCCCAGGGCCCGAACTGGGCCTCCGGCGACAAGAAGCGCGGCTACAAGTCGTACTTCCGCACCGCCACCACCGACGCCATCCAGGGCCCGTTCGCGGCCCAGTACGTCTTCAAGGACGCCAAGAAGACCAAGGCGTTCATCATCGACGACAAGAAGACCTACGGCGCCGGTCTCGCGGGCACCTTCAAGGGCGAGTTCGAGAAGCTCGGCGGCAAGGTCGTCGGCACCCAGCACATCAACCCGGACACCAAGGACTTCTCCGCGGTCGCCACCCAGGTCAAGAGCTCCGGCGCCGACGTCGTCTACTACGGTGGCGAGTACCCGGCCGGCGGCCCGCTGGCCAAGCAGATCAAGGCGGCCGGTGCGAAGGTCACCGTCGTCGGCGGCGACGCGATCTTCAGCCCCGAGTACGTGAAGCTCGCCAGCCCGGCCTCGGCCGAGGGCGACTTCGCCACCTCGGTCGGCGCGCCGATCGAGTCCCTCGCCTCCGCCAAGGAGTTCCTGGCCAACTACAAGGCCGAGAACTACAAGGAGGCCTACGAGGCCTACGGCGGCTACGCCTACGACTCGACCTGGGCGATCATCGAGGCCGTCAAGAAGGCCGTCGAGGGCAACGGTGGCAAGCTCCCCGAGCGCGCCAAGGTCGTCGAGGCCATGCAGGGCGTCTCCTTCGAGGGCGTGACCGGCTCGGTCGCCTTCGACGAGTTCGGTGACACCACCAACAAGCAGCTGACCGTCTACAAGGTCACGGGCGGCGCCTTCAAGCCCGTCAAGTCCGGCACCTTCGGCGGCTGATCCTCAGCAGTCCCATCTCTCAGCACCACCTTCACCGCGCGGGGGCGCCGGCCACACCAGGCTCCCCGCGCGGTGTCACATCCGTCGAAAGTCTCGGAGGACAATGCGGTGAACGAACTGCCGCAGCAGCTGGTCAACGGCCTGCTACTGGGATCCATGTACGGGCTCGTCGCCGTCGGCTACACGATGGTCTACGGCATCGTCCAGCTCATCAACTTCGCCCATGGCGAGATCTTCATGACCGGCGGCTTCGGGGCGCTCACGGTCTGGCTCATCCTGCCCGGCGGCACGAGCCTGTGGGTCGCCCTGCCCCTCATGATCATCGGTGCCGTGCTGGTCGCGACCACCATAGCCGTGGGGGCGGAACGGTTCGCCTACCGTCCGCTCCGTGGCGGCCCCCGTCTCGCCCCCCTCATCACGGCCATCGGTCTCTCCCTCGCCCTGCAGCAGGCCGTCTGGGCCTGGTACCCCGAGGCGAAGTCCGCCCGGACCTTCCCGCAGATCCCCGGCGGCCCGATCGAGCTCGGCCCGGTCACCATCCAGACCGGTGACGTCTTCCTCCTGATCGCCGCCCCCATCTGCATGGGCTTCCTCGCCTTCTTCGTCATGCGCACCCGCACCGGTCGCGGCATGCAGGCCACGGCGCAGGACCCGGACACCGCGAAGCTCATGGGCGTCAACACCGACCGGATCATCACGATCGCGTTCGCGCTCGGCGCCGCGTTCGCCGCGGTCGGCGCCGTCGCCTACGGCCTCAAGTACGGCGTCGTCGACTACAAGATGGGCTTCCTCCTCGGTCTCAAGGCCTTCACCGCCGCGGTCCTCGGCGGCATCGGCAACATCTACGGAGCCATGATCGGCGGTGTCGTCCTCGGCATCGCGGAGACCTTGGCGACGGCCTACATCGCCCACATCCCCGGCATGCAGCAGCTCGGCGGCCAGTCCTGGGCCGATGTCTGGGCCTTCGTACTCCTCATCGTCGTACTCCTCGCCCGGCCACAAGGCCTGCTCGGCGAGCGCGTCGCGGACAGGGCGTGAGCACCATGACCACCATCTCCGAGAACCCCACGGCACCCGCGGCCGAGCCCGCGCCGGCCGAGGCGACCGGTCTCATCGGCTTCGTCCCGGTCCGGGTCGCCCGCGCCCTCACCCTGGGCGGCGGCGTCCTCACCGTCGCCAGCTGCTTCCTCGCCTGGACCTGGACCCGCACCTTCCCCGGCGACCTCACGGTCTACGGCTACCCGGGCGGCCTCCAGCTCCAGGTCCTGGTCACGGGCCTGCTCACCACCCTCTTCGCCCTCTCCTCGTACGGCGTCAAGGGCACCCGCTGGCTGACCCCGGCCGGCGCCGACGCTGCCGTCAAGCTCGCGGCGCTCGCCGCCTTCGCCACGGCCTGGTACACGGTCGCCGCCATCAGCATCACGCTCGGTGGTCCGATCAACCTCGAGCCGGGCGGCGCGGTCGTCGCGCTCGCCACCCTGCTCGCCCTGCTCGGCGCCCTCTCCCTCCCCTACGAGCGGCCGAAGACGCTGCCCGTGGACCCCGAGGACACCGGCTGGGACCAGTTCAAGCACCGTGCCGGCAACGGCTGGACCAACTTCAAGGGCGCCTTCGCCACCACCGGTCCCGTCCGCAAGCTGCCGGCCATGAACTCCGCCGTCGAGATCCTGATCATCGCGGGCGTCCTCGCCGTCGCGCTCGGCGTCTTCACCTACGGCGTCGGCACGGAGTACGACGAGCTGTTCATCGGCTTCCTGATCACGGCCGGCCTCGGCTTCGCCGCGGTCAACAAGGCGGGCCTCATGGCCCAGGCCACGCAGCTCACCGGAAAGCACCAGAACCTGTCCATCGCGGGCGCGTTCATCGCCGCGGCGCTCTTCCCCTTCACCCAGACCGACGACCAGTACGCGACGCTCGGCGTCTACATCCTGATCTTCGCCACGGTCGCCCTGGGCCTGAACATCGTCGTCGGCCTCGCCGGTCTCCTCGACCTGGGTTACGTCGCCTTCCTCGGCGTCGGCGCCTACGCGGCCGCCCTCGTCTCGGGCGCCCCGACCTCCCCGTTCGGCGTGCACTTCCCCTTCTGGGCCGCCGTCCTGGTCGGCGCGGGAGCCTCCCTGGTCTTCGGTGTCCTCATCGGCGCCCCGACCCTGCGCCTGCGCGGCGACTACCTCGCCATCGTCACGCTCGGTTTCGGTGAGATCTTCCGCATCACGGTGATGAACACCGACGGCACTTCCGGCCCCGACATCACCAACGGCTCCAACGGCATCTCGTCCATCCCGAACCTCGACATGCTCGGGTTCGACTTCGGCGCCGAGCACTCGATCGCCGGCTTCACCATCGGCCGCTTCGCGAACTACTTCTTCCTGATGCTGCTGATCATGGCGGTCGTCGTGCTGGTCTTCCGGCGCAGCGGCGACTCCCGCATCGGCCGCGCCTGGGTCGCCATCCGCGAGGACGAGACCGCCGCGCTCGCCATGGGCATCAACGGCTTCCGGGTCAAGCTCATCGCCTTCGCGCTCGGCGCCTCGCTCGCCGGCCTCGCCGGCACCGTGCAGGCCCACGTCACCTACACGGTGACCCCGGAGCAGTACCTCTTCGCCGGTCCCATCCCGCCCAACTCCGCCTTCCTGCTCGCGGCCGTCGTCCTCGGCGGCATGGGCACCATGAGCGGTCCCCTGGTCGGCGCGTCCCTGCTCTTCCTCATCCCGAACAAGCTCCAGTTCATGGGCAGCTACCAGCTCTTCGCCTTCGGCGTCGCGCTGATCCTGCTCATGCGCTTCCGCCCGGAGGGCATGATCGCCAACCGGCGCAACCAGCTGGAGTTCCACGAGAACGACGAGACGCCCGCCACGCCCGTCAAGGCAGGTGCCTGAACCATGACGACCACCACCAACAAGGCCGAGGCCACCACCGAGCCGGCCGCCCGCGAGACCGTCCTCGACGCGCGCGGGGTCACCATGCGGTTCGGCGGCCTCACCGCCGTGCGCGATGTGAACCTCACGGTGAACAGCGGCGAGATCGTCGGTCTCATCGGCCCCAACGGCGCCGGAAAGACCACCTTCTTCAACTGCCTCACCGGTCTCTACGTCCCCACCGAGGGCGAAGTCCGGTACAAGGGCACGGTCCTGCCGCCCACGTCCTTCAAGGTCACCGACGCGGGCATCGCCCGGACGTTCCAGAACATCCGGCTCTTCCACAACATGACCGTCCTGGAGAACGTCCTCGTCGGACGCCACACCCGGATGAAGCAGGGCCTCTGGTCCGCGCTGCTCCGCCTGCCGGGCTTCAAGAAGGCCGAGGCCGAGGCCGCCGAGCGGGCCATGCAGCTCCTGGAGTTCATCGGCCTCCAGGACAAGGCGCAGCACCTCGCCAAGAACCTCCCGTACGGAGAGCAGCGCAAGCTGGAGATCGCCCGCGCCCTCGCGAGCGACCCCGGTCTGATCCTGCTCGACGAGCCCACCGCCGGCATGAACCCGCAGGAGACGCGGGCGGCGGAGGAACTCATCTTCAAGATCCGGGACATGGGCA
The DNA here is from genome assembly GCF_000830005.1 of Streptomyces vietnamensis. NCBI lineage: Bacteria > Bacillati > Actinomycetota > Actinomycetes > Kitasatosporales > Streptomycetaceae > Streptomyces > Streptomyces vietnamensis. The sequence continues at coordinate 2,193,397 of NZ_CP010407.1, forward strand.
TCGCCGTGCTCGTCATCGAGCACGACATGCGGTTCATCTTCAACCTCTGCGACCGGGTCGCCGTGCTCGTCCAGGGCCAGAAGCTGATCGAGGGCGACAGCGCGACCGTCCAGGGCGACGAGCGGGTCATCGCCGCGTACCTGGGCGAGCCGGTCGCCTCGGAGACGGGCCCCGCACAGGCGTCGGCTCCGGCGGACGAGGAGGCCTCCGAGGCCTCCGAGGCCGCCGAGACCGACGAGGCTGACGGGACCGACGAGGCCCCCGAGGCTGACGCGGCCCCCGAGGCCGAAGAGGCCGACGAGACCGAAGACGCCCCGGCCGAAGAGACCGACGAGGCCGACGAGGCCGACGACGCCCCCTCGGACGAGGCTCCGGCCGCCGAGGCCCCGGCCGCCGAAGGCGCCGACGAGGAGCCCTCGGAGGACACCCCGCACGACCCTGCTTCGGGCAAGGAGAACGACGCATGACCGCACTGCTCGAAGTCGAGGACCTGCGCGTCGCCTACGGAAAGATCGAGGCCGTCAAGGGCATCTCCTTCTCCGTCGACGCCGGTGAGGTCGTCACCCTCATCGGCACCAACGGCGCCGGGAAGACCACCACCCTGCGGACCCTCTCCGGGCTCCTCAAGCCGGTCGGCGGCCAGATCAAGTTCGAGGGCAAGTCCCTCCGCAAGATCCCCGCGCACAAGATCGTCTCGCTGGGTCTGGCCCACTCCCCCGAGGGCCGGCACATCTTCCCCCGGATGACGATCGAGGAGAACCTGCTCCTCGGCGCCTTCCTCCGGAAGGACAGCGCCGGCATCGCCAAGGACGTCCAGCGCGCCTACGACCTCTTCCCGATCCTGGGCGAGCGTCGCAAGCAGGCGGCCGGCACGCTCTCCGGCGGTGAGCAGCAGATGCTCGCCATGGGCAGGGCGCTGATGTCCCAGCCGAAGCTGCTCATGCTCGACGAGCCCTCCATGGGCCTCTCACCGATCATGATGCAGAAGATCATGGCGACGATCGCCGAGCTGAAGGCCCAGGGCACCACGATCCTGCTCGTCGAGCAGAACGCCCAGGCCGCGCTCGCCCTGGCGGACCACGGTCACGTCATGGAGATCGGCAAGATCGTGCTCTCCGGCACGGGGCAGAACCTGCTCCACGACGAGTCCGTCCGCAAGGCGTACCTCGGCGAGGACTGAGCACCGCAGACGGAAGGCCCGCCCCACAGCGACGTGGGGCGGGCCTTCTTCCGTACGGGGAGGCCGCGGGCTACTGCCCCTTGGCCGCCTTCTTCTCCTCGGCGTCCTCGATGACGGCCTCGGCGACCTGCTGCATCGACATGCGGCGGTCCATAGAGGTCTTCTGGATCCAGCGGAACGCGGCCGGCTCCGTCAGGCCGTACTGGGTCTGCAGGATCGACTTGGCGCGGTCGACGAGCTTGCGGGTCTCCAGGCGCTGGGAGAGGTCGGCGACCTCCTTCTCCAGGGCGCGGAGTTCGGCGAAGCGGGAGACGGCCATCTCGATGGCGGGCACCACGTCGCTCTTGCTGAACGGCTTCACCAGGTACGCCATGGCGCCGGCGTCCCGGGCCCGCTCGACGAGCTCGCGCTGCGAGAAGGCGGTCAGCATGAGGACCGGGGCGATGGACTCGCCGGCGATCTTCTCGGCGGCCGAGATGCCGTCGAGGACGGGCATCTTCACGTCGAGGATGACGAGGTCGGGGCGGTGCTCGCGGGCGAGCTCGACGGCCGTGGCGCCGTCTCCGGCCTCGCCGACGACCGTGTAGCCCTCTTCCTCCAGCATCTCTTTGAGGTCGAGGCGGATGAGGGCCTCGTCCTCGGCGATGACGACGCGGGTCGTCAGCGGCGGGACGTGCGACGCCTCGGCGTCGGCGGGCTGGGGCGACTCGGGGGCGGTCACGCGGGCTCCTCGTTCCATGGCCTCGTTCCGAGGCGGATACAGCTCCCCATGAGCCTACCTACCTCCTGTAAGGTAGGGGCACGGCGGGTGATCACCGACCTTCGTTTTGAAGGATGCCCCGGTAGCCCAGCGGAAGAGGCAGTGGTCTCAAACACCATACAGCGTGGGTTCGAATCCCACCCGGGGCACTTTACCTTCGATTCCAAGGACTGAGACCTTGGGCTCTAGGCGAGTGGTTCTCCGATGTGATGGACACGGACCAGGTTCGTGGAGCCCGCGACGCCGGGCGGGGAGCCCGCCGTGATGACCACGATGTCGCCCGGCCTGCAGCGGCCGATCCTCAGCAACTCCTCGTCGACCTGGGCCACCATCGCGTCCGTGGAGTCCACCTGCGGGCCGAGGAAGGTCTCGACGCCCCAGGTGAGGTTGAGCTGGGAGCGGGTCGCCGGGTCCGGGGTGAAGGCGAGCAGCGGGATCGGCGAGCGGTAGCGGGAGAGCCGCTTGACGGTGTCTCCGGACTGGGTGAAGGCCACGAGGAACTTGGCGCCCAGGAAGTCGCCCATCTCGGCGGCCGCGCGGGCCACGGCGCCGCCCTGGGTGCGGGGCTTGTTCCGCTCGGTGAGGGGCGGGAGTCCCTTGGCGAGGACGTCCTCCTCCGCGGCCTCGACGATCCGGCTCATGGTGCGGACCGTCTCGATCGGGTGGCGGCCGACGCTGGTCTCGCCGGAGAGCATCACGGCGTCGGTGCCGTCGATGACCGCGTTCGCCACGTCGCTCGCCTCGGCGCGCGTGGGGCGGGAGTTGTCGATCATCGAGTCGAGCATCTGGGTGGCGACGATGACCGGCTTGGCGTTGCGCTTGGCCAGCTTCACCGCGCGCTTCTGGACGATCGGCACCTGCTCCAGGGGCATTTCGACGCCCAGGTCGCCGCGGGCGACCATGATGCCGTCGAAGGCGGCGACGATCTCCTCGATGTTCTCGACGGCCTGCGGCTTCTCGATCTTGGCGATGACGGGGAGCCGGCGGCCCTCCTCGTCCATGATCCGGTGCACGTCGTCGATGTCCCGGGCGCTGCGGACGAAGGAGAGGGCGACGACGTCGGCGCCGATGCGCAGCGCCCAGCGCAGGTCCTCGATGTCCTTCTCGGAGAGGGCGGGGACGGAGACGGCGACGCCGGGCAGGTTGAGGCCCTTGTGGTCGGAGACCATGCCGCCCTCGATCACGCGGGTGTGCACGCGCGGGCCGTCGACGGAGGTGACCTCCAGGGTGACGCGACCGTCGTCGACGAGGATGCGCTCGCCCGCGGTCACGTCCCCGGCGAGGCCGGAGTAGGTCGTCCCGCAGCCGTGGCGGTCGCCCTCCATCGACTCGACGGTGATGGTGAACTCGTCGCCGCGTTCAAGGAGTACGGGGCCCTCGCGGAAGCGGCCGAGGCGGATCTTCGGGCCTTGAAGGTCGGCGAGGACGCCGACGCTGCGGCCGGTCTCGTCGGCGGCCTCACGCACGTGCTGGTAGCGCTTCTCGTGGTCGGCATAGCTGCCGTGGCTGAGGTTGAAGCGGGCCACGTCCATTCCGGCCTCGATCAACGCCTTGATCTGGTCGTATGTTTCGGTGGCGGGCCCAAGGGTACAAACGATTTTCGCTCGGCGCATGAGGCGAGCCTAGGGCTTACCAGTGGGTAGCGAAGGCGCCCACCATGACAAGCCAACAACCTTTCCATGAAAGGTTGTTGACAAGTCTTGAATCTGTGCGGCGGCTTGCTCCGATGAGCGGGTTACGGGCCGAAAAGCCGTTCGTCTCAGAGTGCGGGCGGCGCCATCGTGAACCGCGCCGCGACCTCCGCGGTGACCGTCTGCCGCTGGGGTTCCAGGTCCAGCGGAGCGGGTGCCTCCACCGCCTCGGCGGCGAAGGCCATGCGCATCCCGCCGGCCGGAGCCGGCGCGCCGGGGGCGAGTCCGGTGTCGGAGAGTTCGAGCAGGGCCACCAGGGAGGTGCCGAGCGCCTCCGCGTACTCGCGCGCCCGGCGCACCGCGTCCCGTACGGCCTGCCGGCGCGCCTCCGCGTGCGCCGGGGAGTCCGGGCGCAGCGACCACCAGGGGCCGTCCACCCGGGTCCACTCCAGGTCGGCGAGGCGCGTGACCAGCTCGCCGAGGGCGGTGACATCGGTCAGCTCGACCGACAGGTGCACCCAGCCCTGGTAGCCGCGCACCCGCTCGCCGCGGCCGTGCCGGGCCGGCTCCGGGGTGACGGACAGGGCGCCCGTCTCCAGCGCGGCGACGGCCTCGCCGTACGACTTCACCAGGGCGATCGCCTCGGCGTTGCGGCTCGTCAGCGCGGCGAGCACCGAGGCCCGGTCGGTGCCCCTGGCGCGTACCGACACGCCGATCCGGGCCAGTTCCGGCTCCACCTCCAGACGGCCCTCGCCACGGACCGTCACCTGGGGCGCCTCGGGGGTGGGGTGCGGGTGTGTCATACCGAACACTTTCCCACTCCGTAACCCGAAAGGTCTGTTGCGACAGTGCGTTCCAGGCCAGAATCTACGCGCGTTGTGCGCCATGGCAGGCGCCGTATCAAGGGGAGAAACACATGCCGCTGAACCGCCGGGCCTTCCTGGAGAGCTCCGCCGCCGTCGGAGCCGGAGTCGCTCTCACCGCCGGGGTCGCCGCCCCCGCCGAGGCCCGTGAAGCCCGCCCCCGGCCGGCCAAGCGGTACTCGTTCACCGTGATGGGCACCACCGACCTGCACGGCAACGTCTTCAACTGGGACTACTTCACGGACAAGGAGTTCGACGACAAGGCCCACAACGACGTCGGCCTCGCCAAGATCTCCACCCTGGTGAACCAGGTGCGCGCCGAGAAGGGCGAGGGCAACACGCTCCTCATCGACGCCGGCGACACCATCCAGGGCACCCAGCTGTCCTACTACTACGCCAAGGTCGACCCGATCACCCAGGCCGGCGGCCCCGTCCACCCGATGGCCCAGGCCATGAACGCCATCGGCTACGACGCCGCCGCGCTCGGCAACCACGAGTTCAACTACGGCATCCCGGTGCTGCGGAAGTTCGAGGAGCAGTGCGACTTCCCGCTGCTCGGCGCCAACGCGCTCGACGCCAAGACCCTGCGCCCGGCCTTCGCCCCGTACAGCATGCACTGCCTGCGCACCCCGCACGGCAAGGACGTCAAGGTCGCCGTCCTCGGCCTGACCAACCCGGGCATCGCCATCTGGGACAAGGCGAACGTCACCGGCAGGATGGTCTTCCCCGGTCTCGAGGAGCAGGCCGCGAAGTGGGTGCCGAAGCTGCGCTCGATGGGCGCCGACGTCGTGGTCGTCTCGGCGCACTCCGGCTCCTCCGGCACCTCCTCGTACGGCGACCAGCTCCCGTACATCGAGAACGCCGCCGGGCTCGTCGCCGAGCAGGTGCCAGGCATCGACGCGATCCTCGTCGGGCACGCCCACACCGAGATCCCCGAGTACCGGGTGAAGAACAAGGAGACCGGCAAGGACGTCGTCCTGTCCGAGCCGCTGAAGTGGGGCCAGCGCCTCACCCTCTTCTCCTTCGACCTGGTGTGGGAGAAGGGCCGCTGGGTGGTCGAGAAGGCCGGCGCGCAGGTCCTCAACTCCAACACGGTCGCCGAGGACCCGGAGATCACCGGGCTGCTCGCCGACGAGCACAAGAAGGTCGTCGCGTACGTCAACCAGGTCATCGGCACCTCCACGGCGGCCATGACCACGGCCGACGCGCCGTGGAAGGACGAGCCGATCATCGACCTGATCAACGTCGTCCAGGCCGAGACGGTGAAGGCGGCCCTCGCGGGCGGCCAGTACGCGAACCTTCCGGTGGTCTCGCAGGCGTCCTGCTTCTCCCGGACCGCCCGCATCCCGGCCGGTGAGATCTCCATCAAGGACGCCGCCGGGCTCTACGTCTTCGAGAACACCCTGGAGGCCCGCCTGATGACGGGTGCCCAGCTGAAGGACTACCTGGAGTACTCGGCGAAGTACTACGTCCAGACCCCGGCGGGTGTGCCGGTGGACACCGCGAAGCTGACCAACGCGGACAACACCCCGGACTACAACTACGACGCGCTGTCGGGTCTGACGTACGAGATCGACATCGCCAAGCCGGCCGGCTCGCGGATCGTGAACCTGTCCTTCCGGGGCGCGCCGATCGACCCGGCGGCGCAGTTCGTGCTCGCCGTCAACAACTACCGGGCGAACGGCGGCGGCGCGTTCCCGCACGTCGCCGCCGCCCCGCAGCTGTGGGCGAACTCGGACGAGATCCGCAACACCATCATCCAGTGGGTGAAGGCCAAGGGGACGGTCGACCCGGGCACCTTCGCGTCGGTGGACTGGAAGCTGACCCGGGACGGCGTGCCGGTCTTCTAGTCGCCTAGTGCTGCACGAGGGGCGTCAGCTTCCGGTCCTGGGACGGGATGCTCGGCGCCTCTCGCGTCTCCAGGCCGAAGCTGGTGAAGGCGGTGCGACGCGGCAGCGGGTACGGCTCCTTGCCGCTGACCGCGTTGAGGATGGTCGCGCTGCGCCAGGCCGCGAGGCCCAGGTCGGGGGCGCCGACGCCATGGGTGTGGCGCTCGGCGTTCTGGACGTACACGGAGCCGGTGACGGAGGGGTCGAGGACCAGGCGGTAGCGCTCGTCGACCCGGGGGCGCCCGGAGGAGTCGCGCCGCAGGTACGGATCGAGCCCGGCGAGCATCCGGTCCACCGGGCGCTCCCGGTAGCCGGTCGCGAGGACGACGGCGTCGGTGGTGAGCCGGGAGCGGGTGGACTGCTGCACGTGCTCCAGGTGCAGTTCGACCTGGGTGGTGGCGACCCGCCCGGCGGTGCGGACCCGGACGCCGGGGGTGAGGACGGCGTCGGGCCAGCCGCCGTGCAGGGTGCGGCGGTAGAGCTCGTCGTGGATGGCGGCGATCGTCTCCGCGTCGATGCCCTTGTGCAACTGCCACTGGCGGGGCATGAGTTCGCCGCGCACGGGCTCGGGCAGGGCGTGGAAGTAGCGGGTGTAGTCGGGGGTGAAGTGCTCCAGGCCCAGCTTGGAGTACTCCATCGGGGCGAAGGCCTCGGTGCGGGCCAGCCAGTGGATGCGCTCGGCTCCGGCGGGGCGGGCCCGGAGCAGGTCGAGGAAGACCTCGGCGCCGGACTGGCCGGAGCCGATGACGGTGACGTGCCCGGCGCGCAGCAGCGTCTCGCGGTGGGTCAGGTAGTCGGCGGAGTGGAACACCGGGACGCCGGGGGCGTCGGCGAGCGGACGGAGCGGCTCGGGGACGTACGGCTCGGTGCCGACGCCCAGGACGACATTCCGGGTGTAGGCGCGGCCCAGGGCCTCGGCCTCCCCGTCCGGGTCGATCTGGGTGAAGTCGACCTCGAAGAGGCGTCGTTCGGGGTTCCAGCGGACCGAGTCGACCTGGTGGCCGAAGCGGAGTCCGGGGAGCCGCTCGCTGACCCAGCGGCAGTAGGCGTCGTACTCGGCGCGCTGGATGTGGAACTTCTCGGCGAAGTAGAAGGGGAAGAGGCGCTCGCGGCTCTTCAGGTAGTTGAGGAAGGTCCAGGGGCTGGCCGGGTCCGCGAGGGTCACCAGGTCGGCGAGGAAGGGAACCTGGAGGGTGGCGCCCTCGATGAGCAGTCCCGGGTGCCAGTGGAAGGCGGGCCGCTGCTCGTAGAAGGTGGCGGCGAGGCCGCCGGGGACGCCGTGCGCGAGGGCGGCGAGCGAGAGGTTGAAGGGGCCGATGCCGACGCCCACCAGGTCGTGGGGTTGGTCGAGGTCCTGCTGGGGGGTGCTGCCGGTCATCGGTGCGTGCTGCCTTCCACGAGGGTGAGGATGTCTGCCAGGTCCGCGGGGGTGGTGTGGGGGTTGAGCAGGGTGGCCTTCAGCCAGAGGCGGCCGTCGGCCGTCGCCCGGCCGAGGACGGCGCGGCCCTCGGCGAGGAGGGTGCGGCGGATCGCGGCCACGGTCTCGTCCTCGGCGCCGGTGGGGCGGAAGAGGACGGTGGTGAGGGTGGGGCGGGCGTGGAGGTCGAACCCCGGGGCCTTCTCCACCAGATCGGCGAAGTCCCGCGCGAGCTCCATGCACGTGTCGACGAGCGAGCCGAGGCCGCTGCGGCCGAGGGCCCGGAGGGTGACGGCGGTCTTGAGGACGTCGGGGCGGCGGGTGGTGCGCAGGGAACGGCCGAGGAGGTCGGGCAGGCCCGCCTCGGTGTCGTCGTCGGCGTTGAGGTAGTCGGCGGTGTGACCGAGGACGGCCGGGTCGGCGGCGTCGCGTACGGCGAGGAGTCCCGCGGCGGCCGGCTGCCAGCCGAGTTTGTGCAGGTCGACGGTGACGGTACGGGCCCGGTCGAGGCCGTCGAGGAGACGGCGGTGGGTACGGCTGAAGAGAACGGGGCCGCCGTACGCGGCGTCCACGTGCAGCTCGGCGCCGGCGGCCGCGCAGACGTCGGCGATCTCGGGGAGCGGGTCGATCAGGCCCTCGTCGGTGGTGCCGGCGGTGGCGGCGACGAGGGTGGGCCCGTCCTGGTCCAGGGCCTCCGCCAGGGCCGCCGGGTCCATCGTGCCGTGCGGGGCGGGCACGACGACCGGCTCGGGCAGACCGAGGAGCCAGGCGGCGCGGCGGAAGGAGTGGTGGGCGTTGGCCCCGACGACGGTCCTCAGTCCTGCGCCGTGGCGCTCCCGGGCGAGGAGCAGGGCGAGCTGGTTGGACTCGGTGCCGCCGGTGGTGACGAGCGCGTCGGGGGTTTTCGCGTCGGGGAAGACCTCGGCGGCGAGGGCCGCCGTGACCTCGGCCTCCAGGGCGGAGGCCGCGGGCGCCTGGTCCCAGGAGTCCATCGACGGGTTCAGCGCGGACGCGGCCAGATCGGCGGCCGCCGCGAGCGCGAGGGGCGGGGTGTGGAGATGGGCGGCGCAGAGGGGGTGGGCGGGGTCCGCGGCGCCCTCCGCGAGGACCCGGGCGAGGGTCCGGAGGGCCTCGTCGGGGCCGGTGCCGGTCTCCGGGAGTACGGCTCCGAGGGCCGCGATCCTCCGGGCCACGGCCCCCGGGCCCCCCGCCGGGAAGGGACCGCCCCTGGCCTGCGCCCCCTCGCGGAGGGCGTCGAGGGCGATGCCGAGCAGACGGCTCAGGGCGGTGGGGTCGACGGCGAGGGGTGGGGGTGCGGCACGCATGGACGACAGGGTGCCGGGCGCGGGCGGGGCCTGTCCGGGGAGTGCGGGTGCATGACCCGAACGAGCGACGCGCCACGGGTCCTGCGCCCCGCGTTGCTGGACCCGCGCCCGGGCGGGCGGTGCCCTTCGCCGCACCCCGTGTGGGCAATCGTCCCGCAGGGCGGGACGGGTGGGCACACGGGACGGCGCCCTCGGCGGCGCCTCCGCCCCCTGTGCCTGGACCCGCACCCCAGCGGCGCCGCACGACGTGGTGCGGGTTCAGGCGCAGGAGCCTCGGGCGCCGGCAGGGCGCGGGTCCGTTGTGCCCACCCGTTCCGCCCCAGCGGAACGACTGCCCACAACGGGGCGGGCGCGGCCGCGGGGGCGTCAGGTCACCTGGAGGTTTGCCATCATGCCCATGTCCTCGTGTTCCGCGTTGTGGCAGTGGAAGAGGTACCGCCCCCGATACCCCTCCCAGCGCGTGATGATCTCCGCCGACTCCCCCGGCCGCAGGGACACCGTGTCCTTCAGGCCCCCGTCGTGCGGCAGGGGTTCGTCGCCGCCTCGGGAGAGGATCCGGAAGCCCGTCAGGTGGAGGTGGACGGGGTGGTGGACGTCGGCGACCAGGCGCCAGATCTCCACGTCGCCCAGGCGGACCGTGACGTCCGAGCGAGTCGGGTCGAAGGGCTGCCCGCCGATCAGCCAGCCGTGGCCGTCGTCCTCGCCCATGCGTCCCGCGCGGAAGGAGAAGTCGCGTACCCGGACCGCGTCCGAGCGCCGCCACGTCGGGAGGTCGGTCGACAGGACGGATGGGACGCGGCTGTCGTCGGCCGCCTTGCGTACGACCCTGAAGGCCATCACGTCACGCGTACGGCCGGAGCCCAGGCGGTTGACCAGCTTGACCAGGCCGCCGACCGGTACTCCGGCGAAGTCGACGACCACGTCGTAGCGTTCGGCCGGGGCGACGGGCAGCGTCCCGTGCTTCACCGGTGCCGCGAGCAGGCCCTGGTCGGCTCCGATCTGGACGAGGTCGAGGCGTCGCCCGTCCTCGGTGACCGCTTCGAGCTCGTAGTGCCGGGCATTGGAGGCGTTCAGGAGGCGCAGGCGGTGGCGGGCCGCGTCGACCTCGTGCACCGGCCAGGGGGCGCCGTTGACGAGGATCACGTCGCCGAGCACCCCCGCGACGTAGGGCTCGCGGACGCCCGGGCGGTCCCTCAGGGTGGGGTCGAGGGACGGGTAGTCGAGGCTGCCGTCGGCGGCGAAGGCCCGGTCCGCGATCATCAGCGGCAGTTCGCGCGGCCCGGCGGGCAGGCCGAGGGCCTCCTCGGCGTCGTCGCGCACGATGTGCAGTCCGGCGAGGCCCCGCCAGATCGCCGGGGCGGTGAAGTCCATCCGGTGGTCGTGGTACCAGAGCATCGTCGGCCGCTGGTCCAGCGGGAAGGTGTACTCCCGGGTGAGGGCGGTCGTGACGGCCTTCGGGTCGTGCATGGCCCCGCCGGATCCGTGTCCCGCGGGACCACCGGATCCGTGTCCCGTGTGGCCCCCGTGTCCCGTGTCGCCGCCGTGCGCCGTCGTCGGCCAGCCCGCCGGCGTGACCAGGTCCGTCGGGTAGCCGTCCGACTCCGCCGGGGTGCGGCCGCCGTGCAGGTGCACCACGGTCGGCACGGGCAGCTCGTTGCGGTGGGTCACGGTGACCGGGCGGCCGCGCCGCGACTCGATCGTGGGGCCGGGGAAGGTCCCGCCGTACGTCCACAGGCGGGTCCGCAGGCCCGGCAGGATCTCCGCCGTCGTCTCGCGCTGGACGATCTCGTAGCGGTCCTCCCGGGCGCCCTTGCTCACCGGCTTGAGGACGGCGGGCAGCGGCAGCGGCACCTCGAACGGGGGCGGCAGCGGTACGGCGCTGCGGAGTTCGGCACCGGTGGCGGCCGGGCGGCGGGACAGCCCGGCCGCGACGCCCAGCCCGCCGGCCGCCATGACCCCGAGCGCCCCGCCGACGGCCAGGACCCGGCGCCTGGTCAGGTCAGGCATCGACGGCCTCCCGTTCGGTGGTCTGCTGCTCGGTGGTCTCCCGGCGTTCCAGCGGCCGGAGCCAGACCGCGGCGAACAGCATGATGACGGCGGCGACGGTGAACACCCCGAGGGGTATGTGCAGCCACAGCGCCCCGGCCGTCCCGGCGAAGTACTGCGCGGTCTCGGCGACCGCGAGCGCGAGGGTGACGTGGAAGGGCCAGGACACGCGCAGCCGCGCCCAGACCACGATCGCGACGACCAGTTGGACGAGGCAGAGCGAGGTGACGACGTCGGCGCCCGCCCCGTGCATGGCGAGACCGTCGAAGTCGCCGCTCAGATAGACGCCGGCGAACACCGGTTGTCCGAAGACCGCCACCACGTGCGCCGTGACGACTGCTTTCCAGACACCCCTCAACATGGGGCGTCACCCCCCTTGTTGCTCGGTGCGATGGCAGAAACGACGCTATGACGTGGCCGATATCCTGTCCAAGATCAATATCGCTATGGGGCCATGCCCCGGGGGGCATGATGGATCTCCACGCGCTCAGGCAGTTCGTCGTCGTGGCCCGCCTCGAACACCTCAGCCGCGCCGCCGAGGAGCTCCGCGTGGCCCAGCCCTCGCTGAGCCGCACCATCACACGCCTTGAAGCCGAGCTCGGCACGCCGCTGTTCGACCGGGCCGGCCGGCTCCGGCTCAACGACGCCGGGAAGGTCTTCCTCCGGCACGTCGAGCGCTCCCTCGGGGAGCTCGACGCGGGGCGCCGGGCCGTCGCCGCCGTCACGGTCGGCCAGTTGGGCTCGGTACGGCTCGCCTCGGAGACCTTCCTCACCCTGACCGGACCGCTCGGGACGTTCAAACGGGCGCATCCCGCGGTCGAGGTCGAGCTCCACCAGCTGGCCGCCGCGGAGATGGCCCGCGCCCTCCGTGCGCAGGAGGTGGACCTGTGCGTCGCCTCGCAGCCGGTCCCGCCCGAGGGCCTGGAGGCGGCCCAGCTGCTCGACGAGCCGGTGTGGGTGGTCACCCCGCTCGACCACCCCCTGGCCGGCCGCGGCTCGGTGCACGTCGAGGAACTCGCCCACGAGCCCTTCGTCTGCACCCGCGAGGGGCACTGGCAGCGCCGGCTGCTCGACCGGCTGTTCGCCCTGGGCGGCCTGGGGTCGCCGAGGGTCGTCTGCGAGGGCGACGAGCCCAGCGCGACCGCGATCCTGGTCGCCGCCGGACTCGGCATCGGCCTCATCCCCGACATGGCCCGGCGCAGTGCCACCCGGGCGCCCGTCGCCTGGATCGCCGTCGACGGACCGGACTGCCGGCGCACCCTCACCCTGCTCTGGGGCGCCGACAGCCGGCTCTCCGGTGCCGCGCGGCTGCTGCGCTCCGCGCTCACCGAATGGGACTGGACCTCAGGTCCCGTCTAGCACCCTCAGCCGCGCACGCGCAGCGCCCGGCGCAGGTCGTCCAGCTGGTCGACGAGCTTGCGGTGGAGGGCGGGAATCATCGTGTCGGCGGTGAGGTGGGACTCGCCCAGGGCCAGGGAGTCCGCGTCGATCGCGTACACCGGGAAGGCGTAGCGTCCCGCGGCCTCGGCCATCGCGGGGCCCCGGCGGTCGCCGAGCGCGACGGCCGCCTCGTAGAAGCGCGGCACGTACTCCCGTACGAGATCGGCCTGTTCGGGCTGCCAGAAGCCCTGGGCGGTGGCGGTGAACAGGTAGTTGGACAGGTCGTCGGAGTCGAAGAGGGACGACCAGGCGGCGGCCTTCGCCTCCGGGTCCGGGAGGGACGCCCGGCAGCGGGCCGCGCCTTCCTGGCCGGTGGCGCTCGGGTCCCGCTCCAGCTCGGCGGCGATCACGGTCTCGTCCACGGCGCCGAGGACGGCGAGGCGGGCGAGGATCCGCCAGCGCAGCTCGGGGTCGAGCTCCGGGCCGCCGTGGACGGTGCCCTCGTCGAGCCAGGAGGCGATCTTGTCGGGGGTGGTGGCGCTGTCGATGCAGGCGCGGACGGCGGTGAGGCGCAGTCCGGGCTCCTCGCCGTCCTCGGTGCGGCGCAGCAGGGCGCGGGCGATGTCGCCGATCTTCGCGAGGGCGGCGGGGCGCTGTTCCTCGGTGACGTACCGGTCGGCGATCTGGGTGCGGGCGAAGCCGAGGACGCCCTGGACGAGGGCGAGTTCGGTCTCCTGCGGCAGGTGGGCGTGGGCGGCCTCCAGGTACGTGGTGGGCTCCAGGTCCCCGTCGCGGACCATGTCGCGCAGGCTGTTCCAGACGACGGCGCGGGTGACCGCGTCGGGGACGGCGGAGAGCGCCCACAGGAGCGTCGCCTCGGAGGTCTCGTCGAACCGCACCTTGGTGTAGGTGAGGTCGCCCTCGTTGAGGACGACGAGGGCGGGGCGCGGGCCGGCCAGCTCGGCGGGGGCCTCCTGCGGGACGTCGATCTCGCGGCGCTCGCGCAGGACCGGCGCGTCCAGGGCGTCCCGGTCGTAGACGCCGACGGCGATCCGGTGCGGGCGGCTGCCGTCGCGGTCGACGGTGAGCTGCCAGTGGGTGCCCTCGCCTTCGAGGCGCGGCCTGAGCGTGTCGACGCCCGTCGTGCGCAGCCACTGCTCGGCCCAGGCGTGGACGTCGCGGTCGGTGGCCGCGGCCAGGTTGTCGATGAAGTCGGCGAGGGTGGCGTTGCCGAACTTGTGGCGCTTGAAGTGGATGTTGATGCCGGCGAGGAAGTCCTTCTCGCCGAGCCAGGCGACGAGCTGGCGCAGGGCGGAGGCGCCCTTGGCGTAGGAGATGCCGTCGAAGTTGAGGAGGGCGGAGGCGGTGTCGGGGACGGCTTCCGGGTCGGGGGCGACGGGATGGGTGGAGGGCCGCTGGTCCGCCTCGTACCCCCAGGCCTTGCGGGTGACTCCGAAGTCGATCCAGGTGTCGGGGAAGAGGTCGGAGCAGGCCTCGTTGACGGTCTGGTAGCCCATGTACTCGGCGAAGGACTCGTTCAGCCAGATGTCGTCCCACCAGCGCAGGGTGACGAGGTCGCCGAACCACATGTGGGCCATCTCGTGGGCGATGACCATGGCGCGGGTCTGGCGCTCGGTGACGGTGACGGCGGAGCGGAAGACGAACTCGTCGCGGAAGGTGACGAGTCCGGGGTTCTCCATGGCGCCGGCGTTGAACTCGGGGACGAAGGCCTGGTCGTACGAGTCGAAGGGGTACGGCTCGTCGAACTTCTCGTGGTAGCGGTCGTAGCAGGCCTTGGTGACGGCGAGGATCTCGTCGGCGTCGGCGTCGAGGTGGGCGGCGAGGGAGCGGCGGCAGTGGATGCCGAAGGGCAGGCCGGCGTGCTCGGTGCGGATGCTGTGGAAGGGGCCGGCGGCGACGCAGACGAAGTAGGTGGAGAGCAGCGGGGTGGGGGCGGCCTGCCAGCGGCCGTCGGGCTGCTGCTCGGTGATGCCGTTGGCCAGGACGGTCCAGCCCTCGGGGGCGGTGACGCCCACCTCGAAGACGGCCTTCAGGTCGGGCTGGTCGAAGGAGGCGAAGACGCGCTGGACGTCCTCCATGAACAGCTGGGTGTAGACGTACGACTCGCCGTCGGTGGGGTCCGTGAAGCGGTGCATGCCCTCGCCGGTGCGGGAGTACCGCATGGTGGTGCTGATGCGGAGGGTGTGCTCGCCCTCGGTGAGGGTCAGCGGGAGCCGGTTGCCGTCGAGGGCGGTGACGTCGAGGGGCTCGTCGTCGAGGAGGGCGGAGTGCAGGGTCTCGGGCTTGAGCTCGACGAAGGTGTCCCCCGCGGCGCGGGCCGTGAAGCGGATGAGGCTCTGTGACTCGAAGGTCTCGTCGCCGGTGGTGAGGTCGAGGTCCACGCGGTAGTGGTGGACGTCGAGGAGCTGGGCACGGGTCTGCGCTTCGTCGCGCGTCAGTACGGACATGGGCCCTATGCTGCCCGATCGCTCCGGTCCGGGGCAGGGGGTATACGGACCTCAGGCGAGGCCGGAGCCGTTCAGGTGGGTGAAGGCGGCCGTGATGCGGGGGCGGTCGTAGCCGGTCGGGCCCGCGGCACCGCTGGAGATCAGGGTGTGGAGCAGGATCCGGGCCTTGGCGGGGTCGAGCGGGCCGGCCGGGATCAGTCCGTGGTGCAGCAGGTCGTACTCGGAGCCGGGGCTCCGGTAGGTGTCCGAGAGGGTCGCGCCGCCGCCGGTGCGGGAGGCCAGGACGACCGGGATGCGCCGGGCGATCTCGGCGAGGGGTTCGACGAGCGGGGCGGGGGCGTGTCCGGCGCCGAAGGCGGCGACGACGAGGCCCTGGAAGCGGTCGTCGACGGCGTCGAGGAGTTCGCCGCGGTCGCCGAGGGAGAGGGTCACCAGGGCGACGCGTACGGACGGGTCGAACTTCAGCGCGCAGAGCGCGGTGGGGGCGGCGGGGCGGAGCAGGATCCGGGGTTCGCCCTCGACGACGGTGCCGATCGGTCCGGCGCCGGGTGAGGCGAAGGTGGCGATCGAGGTGGTGTGGGTCTTGCGGGCGAGGCGGGCGGCGTGGATCTCGTCGGCGAGGACGACGAGGACGCCGAGGTTCCGGCAGGCGGGGTCGGCGGCGACGGCGAGCGCGGCGGCGAGGTTGGCGGGGCCGTCGGCGCCGGGCAGGTCGGGGCGGCGCATGGCGCCGGTGACGGCGATCGGCTGCTCGGTGGTGCAGAGCAGGTCGAGGAGGAAGGCGGTCTCCTCCAGGGTGTCGGTGCCCTGGACGACGACCACGCCGGAGCCGTCGGCGACGGCCTTGCGGACCTCGTCGGCGAGGGCCGCCAGGTCCTCGAAGGAGAGGGTGGAGCTGGGGACGCGGCGGAAGTCCCGCAGGACGACGTCCTCGGGGGCGCCGAGCTCGGCGAGGACCTCCTGACCGGTCATGCGGGCTGCGTCACCGCCTCGTGCGGAGATGGTCCCTCCGAGGGTGAAGACCGTGACGCGGCCCATCAGCGTGCTCCGTCCGCAATCGTCTCGTGGTGCCGGATGACCTCGGCGATGATGAAGTTGAGGAGTTTCTCCGCGAAGGCCGGGTCCAGTTTCGCGCTCTCGGCGAGTTCCCGCAGCCGGGCGATCTGACGGGCCTCGCGGGCCGGGTCGGCGGGCGGGAGCTGGTGCTCGGCCTTGAGGACGCCGACCTGCTGGGTGCACTTGAAGCGCTCGGCGAGCATGTGCACGACCGCGGCGTCGATGTTGTCGATGCTTTCGCGCAGCCGGGTCAGCTCGGCGATGACGGTCGGGTCGATGGCACTGGTGTCGCTGGTGTCGCTCATGATCTGCGAGCTTAGACGGATCTCGGGTGGATCGTGGGCGGGTGTTCGGGATCCGGAACGACGTTGCTCCAGCCGCCGTGCACGGACCGCCCCTGCTGCTCGCGGAAACGGATGGGCGCGGTGCCGACCCGGCGGGTGAAGAGCCGGGAGAAGTAGGCGGGGTCGTCGTAGCCGACGCGGCGGGCGACGGCGGCGACGGGCAGCTCGGTGGCGGCGAGGAGCTCCTTGGCGCGGCCGAGGCGGACGCTGAGCAGGTAGTCCTTGGGGCTGCATCCGGCGGCGCGGCGGACGGCGGTGCGCAGCTCGGTGGGGGTCATGCCGTGCCGGGCGGCGTGGTCGGCGACGGAGAGCGGCTGGAAGGCGTCGCGGGCGAGGGCGGCGAGGACGGGGTCGCCGTCGGCGTTGGTGTCGGCGCGGGCCCGGCGGAGCGCGACGAGCAGTTCGTGGACGGCGGCGGCGGTCTCGACCTCCAGGAGGGGGTTGCCGGGGCGGGCGGCGCGGGCGATCCGGGCGATGGCGGCGCGGGCGGGGGCGGCGTCGGAGAGGGGGACGACGGGCCGGTCGGGCTCGATGTAGCCGAGTTCGGTGTAGGTGGTGGTGGCGGGTCCGGAGAAGTCGACGAAGGCCTCGTCCCAGCCGGTGCCGGGGTCTGCGGAGTAGTGGTGGGGGGTGCCGGGGGTGAGCCAGAGGAGGGCGGGGGCGGTGACGGTGGTGCGGCGCCCGTCGGCGCCCCGGTACCAGCCGCTGCCTGCGGAGACGACGACGGCGACGTGGTGGTCGAGGGTGCGCGGGCCGACGGTGGGCAGGGTGCCGTGCTGGAGTCCGACGCCGAGGCAGACGAGGCCGAGGCGGTGGTGGACGGGGCTGGGCGTGAAGTAACGCATCCAGGTGTGGTACATCGCGCGGCCCGCTCTCTCTAACGTCCAAACTGCGACGATCTTTGTCCATGGACCGCGCCGCCGCCAGGGGGTCAGGGTGAGGCCATGAGCGCGTTCGCTGTGGGTGACGAGGACTTTCTGCTCGACGGGCGGCCGGTGCGGCTGCTCTCGGGGGCGCTGCACTACTTCCGGGTGCACGAGGGCCACTGGGAGCACCGGCTCGGGATGCTGCGCGCGATGGGCCTCGACTGTGTCGAGACGTACGTCCCGTGGAACCTGCACGAGCCGGAGCCCGGCCGGTACGCGGACGTGGAGGCGCTCGGCCGGTTCCTGGACGCGGTGCAGCGGGCCGGGATGCGGGCGATCGTGCGCCCGGGTCCGTACATCTGCGCCGAGTGGGAGAACGGCGGGCTTCCGCACTGGCTGACCGGGCCGCTCGGGCGGCGGGTGCGGAGCCTCGACCCGGAGTTCCTGGCGCCGGTGGAGTCCTGGTTCCGGCGGCTGCTCCCGCAGGTGGTGGAGCGGCAGGTCGACCGGGGCGGTCCGGTGGTCCTGGTGCAGGTGGAGAACGAGTACGGGAGTTACGGGAGCGACCTGGGCTATCTGGAGTGGGTGGCGGAGCTGCTGCGGGGCTGCGGGGTGAGCGTGCCGCTGTTCACCTCGGACGGGCCCGAGGACCACATGCTGACGGGCGGTTCGGTGCCGGGGGTGCTCGCGACGGCGAACTTCGGCTCGGGGGCGCGGGAGGGCTTCGCGACGCTGCGCCGCCACCAGCCGTCGGGTCCGCTGATGTGCATGGAGTTCTGGTGCGGCTGGTTCGACCACTGGGGCACGGAGCACTCCGTACGGGACGCGGCGGACGCGGCGGCGGCGCTGCGGGAGATCCTGGAGTGCGGGGCCTCGGTCAATGTGTACATGGCGCACGGCGGGACGAACTTCGGCGGCTGGGCGGGCGCGAACCGGGACGGCGAGCTGCACGACGGTCCGCTGCGGCCGACGGTGACCTCGTACGACTACGACGCGCCGGTCGACGAGGCGGGGCGGCCGACGGAGAAGTACTGGGCCTTCCGCGAGGTCCTCGCGGAGTACGCGGAGGGGCCGCTGCCGGAGGTGCCGGAGCCGCCGGCCCGGCTCGGGGCGCCGGTGTCGGGCACGTTCGACGGCTGGGCGCCGCTGGGCGGGGTCCTGGAGGTGCTCGGCGGCGAGGAGACGGTGACGCCGGTGCCGCCGACCTTCGAGGAGCTCGACGTGGGCCGGGGTCTGGTCCGCTACCGGGTGGCGGTGCCGGGCCCGCGGCAGCCGTACCCGCTGAGCGTGACGGGGCTGCGGGACCGGGCGGTGGTGTACGTCGACGGGCTGCGGGCGGGGGTGCTCGACGAGGAGGACTGCTTCCTTCCCGAGCCGGTGGCGGGTCCCGCGCTCGTGGACCTGTGGGTGGAGTCGCTCGGCCGGGTCAACTACGGGCCGCGGGTCTCGGAGCCGAAGGGGATCACCGGCGGCGTACGGCACGAGCGGCAGTATCTGCACGGGGTACGGGCCCGGGCGCTGCGTCTGGACGCCTTCGAGGCGGCGGCGGTCGGCAAGGTGCCGTTCGGTCCGGTCTCCGCAGGGCCGGGCCTCTACCGGGGGGCGCTCGATGTGGCCGGGGCCGGCGACGCGTGGCTGCGGCTGCCGGGCTCGACCCGCGGCTTCGTGTGGGTGAACGGCTTCTGCCTGGGCCGCTACTGGTCGGCGGGCCCGCAGGAGGCGCTGTTCGTGCCGGGCCCGGTGCTGCGGGAGGGCGCGAACGAGGTGTGGGTCCTGGAGCTGGAGGGCGGGGCGCCGTCTTCGGTGGAGCTGGACGTCCTCTGAGGAATCAAAATAAATAACCGGCTCACGCACGTGAGGGTGCCCCGGAGCCGAGGCCGCTCCGGGGCACCCGTTCACGGTTGCCGCCGGGTCCGGGCCCCGTGGGCCGGGCGTGACGGCGGCGACGGGTCCGCTACAGCGTGGCCGCGGCGGACGTGATGGCGGAGGCGAAGGTCGAGACCTCCGTGTAGACGCCGGGGAAGCCGGGCCGCGCGCAGCCCTCGCCCCAGCTCACGATGCCGACCTGGATCCAGGCCCCGTTGTTGTCCTTGCGGAACATCGGGCCGCCGGAGTCGCCCTGGCAGGTGTCGACGCCGCCCTGGCTGTAGCCGGCGCAGATCTCGTCGCTGGGGACGAGGTCGCTGCCGTAGGCGGCCTGGCAGGAGGCGTCGGAGACGAACGGGACGTTCGCCTTGAGCAGGTAGCGCTGCTGTCCGCCGCCCTCGCGGGCGGCGCCCCAGCCGGCCACGGTGAAGGTGCCGTTGTTGTACGCGGTGGTGTCGGCGATCTTCAGGTTGGGCAGCGAGGTGATCGGGCTGGCGAGCTTGATCAGCGCCCAGTCCTTGCCCTGGCCGGTGTAGCCGGGGGCCTGGAGGACCTTGGTCGACCTGACCTTGATGGCGCTGCTCGACTGGAGGTCCACGACTCCGGCGGTGGCGGTGATGCTGGTGTTGGCGCCGGAGCCGCTGACGCAGTGGGCGGCGGTGAGGACGACCTGAGGGGTGATCAGGGAGCCGCCGCAGCCCATGGAGAGCCTGACCATCCAGGGGAACTCGCCCTGGGCGGCGCGGGTGCCGCCGACGACGGGGGCGGGGGCGGCGGAGGCGGTGGTGGTGGGCTGGAGGCTGACGGCCGCCAGGACGACGGCGCCGGCGGCGGCCAGCTTCTGGAGGGCACGGACCATGCGGTTCTGCTTCACGTGTCTTCCTTCTCTCGTGGGGGGTCGGCCTCGACGGAGGGATGACATGAACGCGATGACATGCGCTCGTCAAGGCCTGTCCGGATTATGAACAGCGCCCAACCAGCGCCACAAGAAAGCCTTTTCGGCCAGATCCGATGGGGGGACCGTACAGTGGACGGGAGGGGGGATCCGGCATGCCGAACCGACATGAGGCCGACCGTGTCATCCACGGCTTCCCGCACCGCGCCACGATGCGGGCCTCGCTCACCGCGCTCTACCGCCGCCTCTCCCCCGACGGAGTGCGCCGCTACCCGACCAGCGTGACCGCCGCCGACGTGACTTTCGGCGACGACGAGGACCTCCACCTCGGCGCCCAGCGGGTGGCCCACGCCCTCGTCCGGCACCTGCAACTGCCCGAGGCGCGCATCGTGGTGAGCTTCCGGCCCATGGAGTACGCGGCGGCCGTCGAGCTCACGGCGGGACCCGAGTACTTCGTCGAGCTCAACGACCGCTTCCGGACCCGCCGCAGGGACATCGGCGCGGCCCTCGCCCACGAGATCACCCACGTCCTGCTGCACCGGCTCGGCCTCGGCCTCCCCTCCACCGCCGAGAACGAGGTCCTCACCGACGTGGTGACCACCTATCTGGGCGCCGGCTGGCTGCTGCTCGACGCGTACCGGCGGGACGGCGTCGAGAGCCAGAAGCTCGGCTATCTGACCCCGGAGGAGTTCGGCTGGGTCCTCGCCAAGCGGGCCGAGGTCTTCGGCGAGGACCCGTCGCCGTGGTTCACCAGCGCGGTGGCGTACGAGGCGTGGGTACGGGGCCGGGCGGAGGCCGCGCGCGAGCGGACCGCGCCGCCGCTCGCCGGGGCGGGCTGGGCCGAGCGCCGCCGGTACGGATGGGAGCGGCGCCGGGGCCGGGCCTCCGAGGACGCCCCGTACGCCTTCGACGGCGGGGCCCCGGCGACCGGGGTCTCCTTCCCCTGCCCGGTCTGCCTCCAGCGCCTGCGGATCCCGGCGGGACGGACGCTGCGGGCCCGGTGCGGGGTGTGCGGCTCGGTCCTGGAGTGCGCCTCCTGACGCACGGATTTGCGCCGCGTGCCGACGGCGCGTCAGGGTCGGGGCATGAGCACGTTGTTCGACGCGATCCGGGCCGGGGACGAGGACGGGGCCGTACGGGTCCTGCGGGACGGGGCCGACCCCGAGGGCACGGAGGACGGGGAGACCGCCCTGTACCGGGCGGCCGTCGGCGACGAGGCCGGGATCGTACGGGTGCTGCTGGCCGCCGGGGCCGACCCGGGCCGGCTCAGCGGGGAGAACGACAGCGACCTGCCGCTGTGCGGGGCGGCCTGCGGCGGGCACACCGAGGTGGTGCGGGCGCTGCTCGCGGCGGGCGCGGCGGCCGACCAGGAGGAGGAGTTCGGCTTCACCGCCCTCGCCTGGGCCCTCCGCCTCGGCTACGCCGACACGGCCCGGGTGCTCCTGGAGCACGGAGCCGACCCGGACCGGCCCGGACCCGACGGGCTCCTCCCGCTCGTCGCC
Organism: Streptomyces vietnamensis; assembly: GCF_000830005.1. Lineage (NCBI taxonomy): Bacteria > Bacillati > Actinomycetota > Actinomycetes > Kitasatosporales > Streptomycetaceae > Streptomyces > Streptomyces vietnamensis. The sequence continues at coordinate 2,214,885 of NZ_CP010407.1, forward strand.
GCCGCCCGGCGCGGCTCGTCCGCGTGCGTACGGGCGCTCCTCGACCACGGGGCGCAGGCCCGGGAGGCGGCGCTGCGGGAGGCGCGGCGGTGGATCGGCGCCGACATCGCCGCCGAGCTGCGGCGCGGGCTCGTCGCCGGGAACGAGGGCGGGCAGACGTACGAGGCGGTCGTCCGGCGGATCCGGGAGGACGGCGGGATCACGGTCTGCGTCGAACTGCTGCGGGAGAACGGCGCCCCGGGGCGCGGCGACGACCGGGGGACCGGTCACGCGGCGATCGCGACGCTCCTGGAGGCGGTGCTCGGTCTGCGCACCCCGCACGAGGAGCTCGCGGCGCGGGCGCTGCGCTGCGGCGACCCGGAGCTCGACGACTGGACGACGGCGGTGGCGGAACTGGCGGGCCGGGCCGACGAGGAGACCTTCGTGGCGGCGGCCGGCTGGTGCGCCTACCGGGATCCGCTGCGCCGGGCCCTCGGCGCGCGGGTGCTCGGCGCGCTGCCCGGCTTCGGCCCGAGCGCGGTGCCGGTCCTGCGGCGTCTGGCGGCGGAGGCGGTGCCCCCGGCGCGGGAGCCGCTGCTCTCGGCGGTCCTCGCGCTCGGGGAGTGCGGAGACGCGGCCGCCGTGCCCGAACTGCTCGCGGCCGCCGGGCATCCGGACCCGGTGGTGCGCCGGGCGGCCGCGGCGGCCCTCGCCGGGATCGTGCCGGCCGGGCACGTCGAGGCGCTCGGGGTGCTGCTCGCGCTGAGCCGGGACGGCGATCCCCGGGTGCGGGACTGGGCGACCCTCGCGCTCGCCGAGCTGCCCGACGACACCCCGCTCGTACGGGAGGGTCTCGCGGAGCGGCTCGGCGACGCCGATCCGGAGACTGCGGCGGAGGCGGCGCGGGGGCTTGCGATCCGTCAGGATCCGCGCGCCGTCGACGCGCTGGCGTCGATCCTGGCGGACGGGGAGGCGGACGGCGCGCCGCGCGAGACGGCGCTCGCCGCCCTGGAGCACGTCCGCGACCCGCGGGTCAGGACCCGCCTGGAGTGGACGACTCCGCGCCGCGGCTGACGCCGTTCCCGGTGGGGTGCCGGCAGGCGTGGTCGATCAGTCGGCACAGGGGGACCGGGCCGCCGAGGGTTCGGCGGCCCGGTCCCGTTGGGCGGGGTGAGCGTCCGTCAGGCCGCCGCTCACACCCCCTCGGTCACCGCCGCGGCCGCGGTCGACGAGGTCGCCGAGGCCGGGAGTCGCAGGCTCAGCAGGGCGGTGAGGAGGTACGCGCCGAGCACCCAGGGCATCGCGGCCGCGAGGGAGAGGTCGGCGAAGTACGCGGTGCCGATCGCCGCCGCTCCGAGGGCGCCGCCGAACTGCTGGGCCGTCGAGAAGACCCCGGAGGCGCTGCCCGCGAGTTCGGCCGGGGCGGCCGACAGGACGATGTTCACGAGCGGCACGACGAGGAAGCCGAGTCCGGCGCCCGCGATCACGAGGCCGGGGACCAGGGGCCAGGCGCCGGTGTGGGCGGGGGCGGCGCCCTCCATCGCGTACCAGACCCAGCCGTAGCCGGCGGCCATGAGGACCGCGCCTGCCGTCGGGACGTACCGGCCGAGCCGGACCGCGAGCGGTTCGGCCGCGGGCGCGGTCAGGAAGCCGCCGACCGAGAAGGCGGCCATGAGCACGCCGGCCTGGGTGGGGGTGTAGCCCTGGCCGCCCTGGAGCCAGATCGCGAAGACGAGGAAGAAGCCCTGCATGCCGAGGGCGAAGAGCAGCTGGACGGCGAGGCCGTACGAGAAGGCGGGCACCCGGAACGTGCCGGCCGGGAACACCGAGCCGCGCGCCGCCACGCCCGCCACGGCGAGGACGCCCGCGGCGAGCAGGCCCCAGCCCCACAGCGGCCAGCCCCAGCCGCGGCCCTGCACCAGCGGGAGCACGACGGCGACGAGACCTGCGGCGAGGACGAGGCTGCCGGGGACCGGGGGCCTGGTGGCGGCCCGCTCACGGGTGGCGGGGACGAGGACGACGGCCGCGATCAGGGTGAGGAGCGAGACGGGGACGTTGACGAGGAAGACGCTCCGCCAGCCGAGGCCGAAGAGGTCCGCGTCGGTGAGGACGCCGCCGAGCAGCAGTCCGATCGCGGAGGCGAAGCCGGCCACCGCCCCGTACAGGCCGAAGACCTTGCCGCGCTCCTCGCCCCGGAAGAGGCTGTGGAAGGACCCGAGCACCTGCGGCATGAGGACCGCGGCCGCGACGCCCTGCACAGCACGCGCGGCAATCAGCTGGCCGGGGGTCTGCGCGAGGCCGCAGGCGAGGCTCGCCAGGCCGAATCCGGCGGTGCCGGCGAGGAAGAGCGTCTTGCGACCGTAGCGGTCGCCGAGCCGTCCGGCGACGACGAGGGTGGCGGCGAAGCCGAGCAGATAGGCCGAGACGGTCCACTGGAGGGTGCTCTCGGAGGCTCCGAGGCCGCGCCCGAGGGAGGGCAGGGCGACGTTGACGATGGTGACGTCGACCAGGTCCATGAGGGCGGCGACCATCATGACGACGGCGGCGGCCCAGCGGTGCGGGGTGGGTGACACGGGGTCCTCCTCGATTTATTTCGTTCGCCCGAACGAAATAAAAGATGCCAGGAACCCACCTCTGATCACAAGTCTTTCGTTCGGTCGAACGAAATGAATTTTGCTAGGCTGCCGCCATGAACGAGCAGGGCAGGGAGCGGGGCGGCGAGCAGGACGGCGGACGGGACCTGGAGCGGGGCGCGGTCATCGCCGCCCTCACCGCCGCCGGCCGGGACTCCAGCGCGGCCTCGGTCGCCTTCCACTCGGCGATCGCGGCCCAGCAGGACCTGGGTGCCACCGAGACCAAGACGCTCGACCTGCTCGAACGGCACGGCCCCCTCACCGCCAAGGAGCTGGCCGAGCACTCGGGCCTGGCCCCCGCCTCCGTCACCGGGCTCGTCGACCGCCTGGAGCGCAAGGGCTTCGTGCGCAGGGTGAAGCACCCGACGGACAAGCGCCGGGTGCTCGTCGAGCCCCGCCCCGAGAAGCTGGCCGAGCTCGCCCCGCTCTTCGACGACTGGGCGCGCGAGGTGCACGAGCTCTACGAGGAGTTCACGACCGAGGAGCTGGCGACGATCACCCGCTTCCTGACCGGCGCGACCGACCGTCAGCGCGCCGCCACCAAGCGCCTCACGGAGTAGCTCCGCGCGGCCGCGTGCCGCAGACCCCTCCCTTTCGGCCCTTCCGGCTGCTACCTTCCTTGCCGCCAGGTCACCTAACTAACGTTTGATGGAACGGTGGCCTTCCCGCTCGCTCCGCGGGCCCGTCCGCCCACGGCTGTCCCACCCGAGTCCGTCAGCCGTACGGCCCTGCCGTACGTCCGTCAGTCCGCAAGGGAGCCCAGCCATGCCCCTGTCCCGACGTGCGCTGCTCACCACCACCGGTGCCGCCGCCCTGCTCTCGGCCCTGCCCACGCAGGCGCACGCCCGCCCCCGCCCCCTCACCGCCACCGCGATCCGCCGGATCCCGCTCCAGGGCGCGGTCAACGTCCGCGATCTCGGCGGGTACGTCACCTACGACGGCGCCCGGGTCCGGCACGGCCTCGCCTACCGGAGCGACCACCTCGCCAAGCTCACCGACGCCGACCTCACCACCCTCGCCGGGCTCGGCCTCGGCACGGTGGTCGACCTGCGGATCCCGCTGGAGGTCGGGTACGACGGCGCCGACCGGCTGCCCGCGGGGCCGGTCCCGGTCGCCCGGCCCATCACCGACCACGGCCTCTTCGGTCAGCTGATGGCCGCGATCGGCTCCCGCGACCCGGTCCGGCAGGAGGAGATGCTCGGCGACGGCCGGGCCGCCGCCTTCATGCGCGAGGTCTACCGCACCTTCGTCACCGACCCCGCCAACCGGGCGGCGCTCGCGGCCACCCTGCGGGACCTGGCCGATCCCCGCCGGGGGCCGCTGCTCTTCCACTGCACCTCCGGCAAGGACCGCACCGGCTGGACGAGCTGGCTCCTGCTCACCCTGCTCGGGGTGCCCGAGACCTCCGCCCGCGCGGACTACCTGGCCTCCAACACCTTCCGCGCCGCCTACGACGCGCGGGTGCGGGAGGGCCTGAAGCAGGGCGGGCTCATGCAGAACCCGGAGCTGATCGTGCCGCTCCAGGAGGTGCGGACCGAGTACCTGGACACCGCCCTCGACCAGGTCCGCACCTCGTACGGGAGCCTCTTCCGTTACGTGTCGGTCGGCCTCGGCCTGGAGCTGCGCGAGCTCGCGGCGCTCCGCGAACGGCTGGTGGCCGACGCCTGACGCCCGCCCCGGCCGGCACCGGCCGCCGCGCCGCGCCCGGCGCCCGCGCCGGAACCCCGGCCGGTGCCGGAGCCGCGCCCCGAACCGGCCGTCCCGCGCCCGGAGCCGCCCGCGGCGCCGGAGCCCCGGCCCGTGCCCGTCGCGGTGCCGGAGGTCCGGCTTCCGGCGGGGGTGGCGGACCCGCGGCCGGTGGACGTGCCGGGGGTGCGGCCCGAGGCCGGTGCGGCCGTGCCCGTACCACCGCTTCCGGAGGCGGACGGACGGCGACGGCGGCGGCCGCCCGTGCCCGCGCCACCGGCTCCCGCCGGCTTGCGCGCCGGGGTCGGCTGCGGGACCTCGATGACGACGGGGACGCCCGAGGGCTCCCGGGCGCCGGTGAGCTCGGCGAGCTCCTCGTCGCTGGACTTGACCTGCGCCGTACGGGGGCTGATGCCCGCGTTCGACATCAGCCGGCCCATGTCCCGCTTCTGCTCCGGCAGGACCAGCGTGAAGACGCTGCCGGACTCGCCGGCGCGGGCCGTGCGGCCGCCGCGGTGCAGATAGTCCTTGTGGTCCATCGGCGGGTCGACGTTCACGACCATGTCGAGGTCGTCGACGTGGATGCCGCGGGCCGCCACGTTCGTCGCGACGAGCGTGGTGACCTGGCCGGTCTTGAACTGGTCCAGGGTCCGGTTGCGCTGCGGCTGCGAGCGGCCGCCGTGCAGCCCGGAGGCCCGCACGCCGTTGGCGAGGAGCCGCTTGACCAGCCGGTCCACGGACCGCTTGGTGTCCATGAAGAGGATCGTCCGGCCTTCGCGGGCCGCGATCCGCAGCGTGACGGCCTTCTTGTCGGTCTCGTCGAGCACGTAGAGCAGGTGGTGCTCCATCGTGGTCACCGCACCGGCCGACGGGTCGACCGAGTGCACGACCGGGTCGTCCAGGAACATCTTGACCAGCTTGTCGATGTTCCGGTCGAGGGTCGCGGAGAACAGCAGCCGCTGCCCGCCCGGCTCGACCTGCTTGAGCAGCTTCGTGACCTGCGGCAGGAAGCCCATGTCGGCCATCTGGTCGGCCTCGTCGAGGACCGTGACGGCGACCTGGTCGAGACGGCAGTCGCCCCGCTCGATGAGGTCGTGGAGCCGGCCCGGCGTGGCGATGAGGACCTCGGCGCCGCGCCGCAGGGACGAGGACTGCCGGGTGATCGACATGCCGCCGACGACCGTGGTGATCCGCAGCCGCAGCGCGCCGGCGTACGGGGTGAGGGCGTCCGTCACCTGCTGGGCGAGCTCACGGGTCGGCACCAGGACGAGTGCGAGCGGCGCGGTCGGCTCGGCGCGGCGGCCTGCGGTGCGGGCCAGGAGCGCCAGCCCGAAGGCGAGGGTCTTGCCGGAGCCGGTACGCCCCCGGCCGAGGACGTCGCGCCCGGCGATCGAGTTCGGCAGGGTCGCGGCCTGGATCGGGAAGGGCTCGGTCACACCCTGCTCGGTGAGCGTCCGCAGCAGCGCGGCCGGCATGTCCAGGTCCTCGAAGGAGGCCACGGGCGGCAGCGCGGGCGTCACCGTCTCCGGCGGAGTGAACTCCTGCGGCGGCGGGGGCGCGGCGGGACGACGGCCGCCGCGGGGGCCCTTCGGCTGGGACGTGGACTTCGCCTGGGCGGTGCGGGGGCCGCGCTTGTGGGGGCGTTCGGAGCGGGTCATTCGTGCCTTCCTGGCCGGTGCGCGGCACAGCCGGGGCCCGCACCTGCGCGATGCGGGCCCCGGCTGTCTCTACCCGGAACACGAGATACGGGCCCCGGCTGTCTCTCCCGGAGCACGCGATGCGACCCCGGCTGTCTCTCCCGGGACTCGCGATACAGGTCCCGGATGTCTACCGGAACAATAGTGCGCCTCAGGACCTTCCCGCCCCGACCCCCCGCTCCCCGGACTCCCCGGGCGCCCCGGGACCGCGTACGGCGATGCCGTCCAGGACCATGGACAGGTACTGGCGGGCGATCTCCTCCGGGCTGTGCTGTCCGCCCGGCCGGTACCAGGACGCGGCGACCCAGACGGTGTCGCGCACGAAGCGGTAGGTGAGGCGGACGTCGAGGTCGGCGCGGAAGACCCCGGCGGCGACGCCGCGCTCCAGGGTCCCGAGCCAGGCCTTCTCGAACTTGCGCTGCGAGTCGACGAGGTAGCCGAAGCGGGGCTGGTCGACGAGGTGCTGCGACTCCTTCTGGTAGATGGCGACGGCGGCGCGGTGCCGGTCGATCTCCCGGAAGGACTCGGTGACGAGGGCCTCGATGGTCTCGCGGGGGCCGAGGTCGGCGTCGAGGACGGCGTCGTACCCCTCCCACAGCTCGTTCAGGAAGGTGGAGAGGATCTCGTCGAGCATCGACTCCTTGGAGTCGAAGTGGTAGTAGAGGCTGCCGGCGAGCATCCCGGCGGCGTCCGCGATCTTGCGGACGGTGGTGGCGTTGTACCCCTGGGCGGCGAAGACCTCGGCCGCCGTGTCGAGGAGTTCACGGCGCCGCTCGGGCCCCCCGCTCGCCTGGGTGGTCTTCTTCTTGCTTGCAGTGTTCGGCACGTGCCCATTCTGGTCCCCCGCGCGGCGGCCCGGTCGGGGTCAGGCGGTCGCCGCGCGCTCCGCCTTGCTGCGCTCCACGCAGAACTCGTTGCCCTCCGGGTCCTTCATGGTCGCCCAGCCGGTGCCGTCCGGGTTCCGGTGGTCCTCGAAGAGCGTGGCGCCGAGGCCGAGGAGCCGCTCGACCTCCTCGTCCCGGGTGCGGTCCTGCGGCTGGAGGTCGAGGTGGACGCGGTTCTTCACCGACTTCGTGTCGGGCACCTGGATGAAGAGGAGGTTCGCGCCGGGCGACTCGACCGTGGCCTCCGGGTCGCCGGGGAAGTCGTCGTCGGCGAGCTTCGCGTCGAGAACGGCGGCCCAGAAGCTCGCCAGGGCGTGGGCGTCGGCGCAGTCGATGGTCACGTGTCGTACGAGAGAAGTCATGGGTGCCATGATCGCGCGCCCCGACGACCGGGGGCCACCGAATTCCCCAACGATCAGTCCGCGGTGGCGAGTTGCCTGCCCTCGGTGACCGCGACGAGCGCGGCGAGCGAGGAGCGGGTGCCCTGGAGGTCGTGGATCTTCTCGTCGATGGCGTCGAGCCGGGCGACGAGCATCGGGTTGAGGCAGGGCTCGATCTCCGCCTCGCTGCCGCAGACGCAGTCGAGGACCTCGGCGATGACCCGGGTCGGCAGTCCGGCGCCGAGGAGGGCGCGGATGCGGCGCACGACGGCGGGGGCGTCGGGGCCGTACACCCGCTGCCCGCCGGGGGTGCGCTCCGAGTCGAGGAGGCCCTGCTCCTCGTAGTAGCGGAGCAGCCGGACGCTCACCCCGGTCTCGCGCGCCAGCTCACCGATCTTCATGTGACCCCCCTCACATCGGCCCGTCCGCGCTTGAACCTCACATCCGTGTGAGCTCCTACGGTTCCGAGCATGACGAACAACACGACTCCGTCCACTGATACGACGATATTCCAGCTCGGCGGGGACCTGCCGGTCCGGCGTGTCGGGTACGGCACGATGCGACTCGCCGACGGTCCCGGCGATCCGACCGGCCCGGAGGCCCGCATCTGGACGGCCCCGGCCGACCGGGCGGCGGCGGTGGACCTGCTCCGGACGGCCGCCGAGGCGGGCGTCACCCTCTTCGACACGGCCGACGCGTACGCCCTGGGAGCCGGCGAGGAGCTGCTCGCCGAGGCGCTGCACCCGTACGGCGACGGGGTCGCGGTGGCCACCAAGGTCGGCGTGGTCCGGCCCTCCCCCACCGAGTGGGTGCCGCTGGGCCACCCCGCCTATCTGCGCCAGCAGGCCGAGCTGGGCCTGCGCCGGCTGCGTACGGAGCGGATCGACCTCCTCTACCTCCACCGTCTGGACGAGAACGTCCCGGTCGCCGAGCAGGTCGGCGCCCTGAAGCGGCTCCAGGAGGAGGGCAAGGTCCGGCACATCGGGCTCTCGGAGGTGACGGTCGAGCAGCTCACCGAGGCCGAGGCGACGGCCCCGATCGCGGCGGTGCAGAACCTCTACAACCTGGCGACCCGCGACCACGAGCCGGTCGTCGAGCACACGGCCGGGCGCGGGATCGCGTTCGTCCCCTTCTTCCCGGTCGCCATGGGCGGGCACGCGGGTCCGGACGGTCCGGTCGCCCGGGTGGCCCGCGAGGTCGGGGCGACCCCGTCCCAGACGGCCCTGGCGTGGCTGCTCCACCGGGCCCCGCACATCCTCCCGATCCCGGGTACGTCCTCGGCGGCCCACCTGGTGGAGAACCTGGGCGCGCTCGACGTCGCGCTCACCGAGGAGCAGTTCGCCCGACTGGCCCGAGAGGTCTCATGACCGTACGACGCCCTGGGCGCGGGCCGCGGCGAGCCAGGCGGGGAACTCGGAGACGAGCCGGTCGTACAGCTCCGCGTCCGGGACCCGGCTCGGGTCCTGGCCCGCGTGGAAGAAGCCGGCATTGTCGAGGGGCCGCTTCGCCGGCACGTCCAGCTCGTCGAGCCGGCGCAGGAACTCGAACTGCCGGCTTCCGGGGTCGCCGAAGCCGATGAACTGCCAGAAGATGGGCAGCCGGGCCGCCTTGCAGACGTACCGCTCGGCGGCGAGCTTGTTGATCGGCCCTCCGTCGGTCTGGAAGACGACGAGCGCGGGGGCGGTGGAGCCGCTGTCCAGGTAGTGGTCGATGACGGCGTCCATGGCGAGGTGGTAGCTCGTCTTCCCCATGTGGCCGAGTCCGGCGACGATCCGGTCGATCCTGCCGACGTGGTCGTCGAGCCGGATGTCGGTCTCGGCGTCGATGTCGGTGGAGAAGAACACCACCGGCACCCGCCCGTCGTCGTCGAGGTGCGCGGAGAGCCCCAACACCCGGTCGGCGAGGGCCTGCACGGTGCCGTTGGCGTAATAGGGCTTCATGGAGCCCGAGTAGTCGACGACGAGGTAGACGGCGACCCGCTGCCCGCTGATCCCGTGCCGTTCGAGGGAGGCCCCGGCCTCCTTGTAGAGGCTCACGAGCGCGGGCGCGGTCTCCTCGACCTTGCGCAGGTTCAGTGCCATCTACCGCTCCCCCTCCAACTCCTCGATGTCCGCGAGCATGGCGTCGGCCAGGTCGCGTTCGGCCGTGTAGTACCGCTCGGCCCAGGCGAGGGTGAGCCGGGGGTACGCCCAGGCCTCGTCCGCCCCCGCGTCCGCCACGTCGGCCTCGGCGCGCTGCCGCATGCGCTCGGCGTACTCCCGGTGCGCGGCCAGGATCTCCCGCATCCGCTCGGGTTCGAGGAGGTGTCCGAGCCAGAGCCGCAGCATCGGCCCGTGCTTGAGGACGGGCGGGTCGAGGGGGGCCGTGCGGGCCCAGGTGCGGACGGCGTCGAGGCCTTCGTCGGTGATCCGGTAGACGCGCTTGTCGCGGGTGCCGGCCTCGGGGGCGACGAGCCGCGAGGTGGCGTAGCCGCTGTTCTCCAGGCGCTTGAGCTCGCTGTAGATCTGGCTGAAGGAAGGGCTCCAGTAGAAGAGGCCGAGGGACCGGTCGGACCACTTCTTGACGTCGTAGCCGGACAACTCCCGTCCGTGGGAGAGCAGTCCGAGCACCGCCCAGCTGGTCGCGGGAAGCCCTGGCACGCTCTCTCGGTCCACCACGGACGGAAGTCTACGGCCCTTCCCCCTGGTGACCATGCCTGCTAGAAGTATTTCGATTAGGCATAGAAGCCGGTCTTCCCCGGGAGGAGCGTCCCGTGAAGTTCTCCATGATCTTCGAAGCACAGCTCGTCGACCCGACCCCCGCCCGCGAACACCAGGTCCTCCACGACTGCGTCGAACAGGCCGTCCTCGCCGAGGAGATGGGCTTCGACCGGATCTGGGCGGTCGAGCACCACTCCCTCGTCCAGTACGCCCACATGAGCGCGTCCGAGATCTTCCTGACCTGGGTCGCGGCCCGCACCCGGACCATCCGCGTCGGCCACGGCGTCGTCACCATGCCCTTCGGCTACCAGCACCCGGTCCGGGTCGCCGAGCGCGCCGCCATGCTCGACGTGCTCTCCGGAGGCCGGGTCGACGTGGGCGCCGGCCGGGGCGCGACCCGCCAGGAGACCCGGATGTTCGGGGTGCGCCCGGAGGACACCCGCCCGCAGACCGAGGAGGCCCTGCGGATCTTCGCCTCGGCCTGGCGGGAGCCGGAGTTCGAGTGGCACGGCACCCTCGACATCGGGCCCGGCGCGGTCCTCCCCCGCCCCGTACAGACCCCGCATCCGCCGCTCTTCATGGCCTGCTCGCAGCACGACTCCCTCCGGCAGGCCGCCGAACTCGGCATCGGCGCCCTGGTGATGGGCTTCGCGGGCGCCGAGGACGTGCGGGCGATGCGCGCGGTGTACGACCAGGCCCTCGCCTCCAGGGACGGCTCCCGGTTCGTCTCCACGGAGGTCAACGACCACTTCTCCGCCCTCTGCCCGACGATCGTCCTCGACGACGCCGCCCGCGCGCTCCGGCTCGGCACCCGGGGCCAGCGCTTCTTCGCCGAGTCGATCGCCCACTGGTACGGCGGCGCGCCCGCCCCGACGGGCTACGCGGAGGACGAGGACCACAGCGGGGCGCTCGACGAGCAGCGGCAGAAGCTGATCGCCCGCCTGCACGAGGCGGACATCCCCGCCCGCCCGGTCGACACGGGCACGTACAACACCGACCACGCCTACGGGGACGCGGCGACGGCGATCGCCTACGTCGAGCGGCTCCGGGAGATCGGCGTGGACGAGGTGATGTGCCTGATCCAGATGGGCACGGTGCCGCAGGAGGTCTGTCTGGAGACGATCCGGCAGTGGGGCGAGCACGTCATCCCGCACTTCCGCGCACCGCGGGCGTCCGCACCGGGCTCCGCCTGAGACCGCACCCTCGGACGCGTGTCGGCGAGCGCCTCACGGAGCCCCGGCACCGCGTCCGAGGGTCGATCGCGGGAACCGGGTCGAGGTCACAGCAGTCGGTCGACCAGCCCGTCGACCCAGTCCGGGGCGAGCGGGACCATGCCGAACAGGACGCGGATGTACATCGGGGCCATGATGTGGTCCAGCACGTCGGACGCGTCGAGTGCGCACTCGCCGCGTTCGCGGGCACGATCGAGCATGGCCTGCAGCTGCCGGGTGCGTTCGGCGCGGAGGGCCTCAGCCGCCTGCAGGCCCTCCGGACCGTTGCTCGACAGGGCGACGGCCAGGCGCACCACCGCCAGACCGTCGGGTCCGGTGATCTCGCGGGCGACCTGGGCCGCGTACGTGCGCAGGTCGCCGGCCAGGCTCCCGGTGTCGGGCATCGGCGACCGCGCGTTGAGGCGGGCGAGCGTCACGTCGGTGAGCAGGGCCTCCAGGCTGCCCCACCGGCGGTAGATGCTGCTGTCGGCCACGCCCGCGCGGGCCGCGACCTCGCCGACGGTGAAGTTGCCGTGGCCGCGCTCGCTGATCAGGTCGGTGACGGCCTGGTGCACCTGCGCGCCGACGCGGGCGCTGCGCCCTCCGGGCCGCCGGGCTCGCTCTCGCTCGTTCATGCCCCCACCTTAACGCAGCCGGAACTTGCGTTTGTGAGGCGACCCTCCCTACAGTCACCTAACGCAGCCACCGACTGCTTTAGAGCATTCAGGGGGCTGACCGCGCCGGCACGGAGAGGCGCGACCGACGACGGAGAGGAATCCCCATGGCTGCATCGGCCGCGGTCTCAGGCAGTGGACGAAACCGGGCCGTGCTGCTCGCGGTGACCTGCCTGGGCCAGTTCATGGTCCTGCTCGACAACACGATCGTCGGAGCGGCGCTGCCCGACATGCAGCACCGGCTGCACACTCGACTGACCGGTCTGCAATGGATCGTCGACGCGTACGTCCTGCTGGTCGCCATGCTGCTGCTGTCGGGCGGTGTCTTCGCCGACCGGTTCGGCCGCAAGCGGGTGTACCTGACCGGCGTGGTGGTGTTCACCGCCGCGTCGGCGCTGTGCAGCCTCGCGCCCTCGCTCGGCTGGCTGGTCGTCGGCCGGGTGCTGCAGGGCATCGGGGCCGCGGCGCTGAGCCCTGCCTCGCTCGCCCTGCTCGCCGCCGCCCACCCCGTACCGCAAGAACGGATGAAGGCGATCGGGCTGTGGGCCGGACTCAGCGGAATCGGCCTGGCCGCGGGCCCCGTGGCCGGCGGAGTGCTGACGGACGCCTTCGGCTGGCCCGCCATCTTCCTGGTCAACCTGCCCATCGGCGTGGTCCTTCTGCTGGTCGGTCTGCGCAGCCTCGATGAGACCCGCAATCCGGGCGCCCCCGCGATCGACGTCCCGGGGACGGTGCTGTCCGTTCTCGGGGTGGGGGTGCTGACCTACGGGCTGATCGAGGGTGGTGCCCGCGGCTGGACGTCACCGGTGATCCTGGGAAGCTTCGCCGCCGCGGTGGTCCTCCTCGCCGCCTTCGTCGCCGTCGAAGCGCGTCGCTCCGCACCGGTGCTGCCGCTGCGGCTGTTCCGCCGGCGCCTGTTCACCGTGTCCAACACCGCCATGGTCGTGGTGGGGTTCGCGCTCATGGGCTCGTCGTTCTTCTTCTCCCAGTTCTTCGTGTACGTCCAGGGCAGCTCGATCCTGCGCGCCGGCCTGCAGACCCTGCCGCTGTCCCTCGCCATGGTGATCGTCAGCCCGTACGCGGGCCGGCTCGCCGCCCGGTACGGCTTCCGCGTCGTGGTCACCACCGGCCTGGCCCTGGCCGGCCTGGGGCTGCTCGCGCTCGGCACGGTGCACGCCGACACCGGCTACGGGAACGTGTGGTGGCGGCTGGGAGTCGTCGGCACCGGCTTCGCCCTGACCATGTCCCCCCTGACGGGAGCTGCCATCCAGGCGGTCAGCCCGCAGGAAGGCGGCCTCGCCTCGGGCATCAGCAGCACCACCCGGCAGATCGGTGCGGTGCTCGGCGTGGCGGTGCTCGGGGCAGTCGTCCGCGCCCGGGAATCCGGCGGCGCCTCCTTCGGGGCCGGCCTCGACAGCGCCTTCGTCGCGGCCGGTGCCATCACCTTGGCCACCGCCGTGTTCACCGGCCTGTGGCTGGCGAGGTCCAAGCCCGCGGAAGACTCCGCGGGCTTGGGACGTTCCACCGCCCCGGATGCGGTCACCACCTCGGACAGGGCGTCCGCGAACAGCCCGAACTAGACCAGGAGCCTCCCCGTCGTCGTCGGCCGCGGTGAGCGCGTCCTCTCCCCGCGGGACACGCCCCGCACCGACGAACACGCGGAAGCGCCCATCGGCCGGGACCCTTCGACCGTGCGGCAGCCCAACGCGCACCGACGGGCACCGGCATCTCCCCCGACGGACCTTCGCGCACCCGCACCACACGCGCCGCAGCGCCCACCCAGTCGTCCGGTCGGGGACATTCGGGGGGCGCTGCGCTCAGTTCCGTACGTCGTTGTACGGGACGTTCTCGGGGGCCGGTCAGACCGTCAGGGCACGGTCCGTCGGGCGGATCGGGGCCGGCAGGGAGCTGGCTCCGGTCAGGTAGCGGTCCACGCCGCGGGCGGCGGAGCGGCCCTCGGCGATGGCCCAGACGATGAGGGACTGGCCGCGGCCGGCGTCACCGGCGACGAACACGCCGTCGACGTTGGTGGCGAAGTCCGCGTCGCGGGCGATGTTGCCCCGCTCGTCGAGCTCCAGGCCGAACTGGGCGACCAGGCCGTTCTCCACGTCCGTGCCGGTGAAGCCCATCGCGAGCGTGACCAGCTGGGCGGGGATCTTGCGCTCCGTGCCCGGCTTCTGGGTCAGCTTGCCGTCGACGAACTCGACCTCGACGAGGTGGAGGAACTGGACGTTGCCGTCCTCGTCGCCCTCGAAGTGGGTGGTGGAGACGGAGTAGACCCGCTCGCCGCCCTCCTCGTGCGCCGAGGTGACCTTGTAGAGCATGGGGAAGGTCGGCCAGGGCTGGCCGGCGTTCCGCTCGTCGCCCGGCTTCGGCATGATCTCCAGCTGCGTGACCGAGGCCGCGCCCTGGCGGTGTGCCGTGCCGACGCAGTCCGCGCCGGTGTCGCCGCCGCCGATGACGACGACGTGCTTGCCCTCGGCGGTGATCGGCGGGGCCACGAAGTCGCCCTCGACGACCTTGTTGGCGAGCGGCAGGTACTCCATCGCCTGGTGGATGCCGTTCAGCTCCCGGCCCGGGACGGGCAGGTCGCGGGCGGTGGTGGCGCCGGCGGCGATGACGACCGCGTCGTACCGGTTGCGCAGCGCCGTCGCCGGCATGTCGCGGCCGATCTCGACGCCGGTGCGGAACTTGGTGCCCTCCGCGCGCATCTGCTCGATGCGGCGGTTGATGTGCCGCTTCTCCATCTTGAACTCGGGGATGCCGTAGCGGAGGAGGCCTCCGATGCGGTCCGCGCGCTCGTAGACGGCGACGGTGTGGCCGGCCCGGGTCAGCTGCTGGGCGGCGGCCAGACCGGCCGGTCCCGAGCCGATGACGGCGACGGTCTTGCCGGAGAGGCGGTCGGGCGCCTGCGGCTTGACGTCGTTGGCGTCCCAGGCCTTGTCGATGATGGAGACTTCGACGTTCTTGATGGTGACGGCCGGCTGGTTGATGCCGAGCACGCACGCCGACTCACACGGAGCCGGGCACAGGCGGCCGGTGAACTCCGGGAAGTTGTTGGTGGCGTGCAGGCGCTCCTGCGCCGCCGACCAGTCCTCGCGGTAGGCGTAGTCGTTCCACTCGGGGATCAGGTTCCCGAGGGGACAGCCGTTGTGGCAGAACGGGATGCCGCAGTCCATGCAGCGGCCGGCCTGCTTGCTGATGATCGGGAGCAGGGATCCGGGGACGTAGACCTCGTTCCAGTCCCTGACGCGCTCGCCCACCGGTCGGGTCTGGGCGACTTCACGCCCGGTGGTCAGGAAGCCCTTGGGGTCAGCCATGGGACGCAGCCTCCATCATCTTCTCGGTGGTCTCGGTCTCGGAGAGACCGGCGAGCTCAGCGGCGTCCTTGGCGGCGAGCACTGCCTTGTACGTGGTGGGGATGATCTTGCTGAACCGGGCCGCCGCGGCGTCCCAGTCGGCGAGGAGCTTCTCGGCGACCGTGGAGCCGGTCTCCTCGAAGTGGCGGCGCACGACGTCGTGCAGCCAGGTCCTGTCGGTGTCCGACAGGGCCTCGATCGCCTCCAGGTTCCCGGAGTTGACGTTGTCCCGGTCGAGGTCGATCACGTAGGCGACACCGCCCGACATGCCGGCCGCGAAGTTGCGGCCGGTCTCGCCGAGGACGACCGCCGTGCCACCGGTCATGTACTCGCAGCCGTGGTCGCCCACGCCCTCCGAGACGACCAGGGCGCCGGAGTTGCGGACGCAGAAGCGCTCGCCGGTGCGGCCGCGGAGGAACAGCTCGCCGCCGGTGGCGCCGTAGCCGATCGTGTTGCCCGCGATGGTCGAGTACTCGGCCAGGTGGTCGGCGCCCCGGTCCGGGCGGACGATGACGCGGCCGCCGGAGAGGCCCTTGCCGACGTAGTCGTTGGCGTCGCCCTCCAGGCGGAGGGTGACACCGGCCGGCAGGAAGGCGCCGAAGGACTGGCCCGCGGAACCGGTGAAGGTGATGTCGATGGTGTCGGCCGGGAGGCCGGCGCCGCCGAACTTCTTCGTCACCTGGTGGCCGAGCATGGTGCCGACGGTCCGGTTGATGTTCCGGATCGGGACCTGGGCGCGGACCGGCTGGGCCTCCTCGGCGGAGGCGGCGTTCAGGGCCTCGGCGGCGAGCTCGATCAGCTCGTTGTCGAGGGCCTTCTCCAGGCCGTGGTCCTGCTCGACCAGGGCGTGGCGGGCCGCGCCCTCGGGCAGCTCCGGCACGTAGAAGAGCGGGGCCAGGTCGAGGCCCTGCGCCTTCCAGTGCGTGACCGCGCGGCTGGTGTCGAGCAGCTCGGCGTGGCCGACGGCCTCTTCGAGGGTGCGGAAGCCCAGCTCGGCGAGGAGCTCGCGGACCTCCTCGGCGATGAACTCGAAGAAGTTGACGACGAACTCGGGCTTGCCGGAGAAGCGGTCGCGCAGGACCGGGTTCTGGGTGGCGATGCCGACCGGGCAGGTGTCCAGGTGGCAGACGCGCATCATGACGCAGCCGGAGACGACGAGCGGCGCGGTCGCGAAACCGAACTCCTCGGCGCCGAGCAGCGCGGCGATGACCACGTCGCGGCCGGTCTTCAGCTGGCCGTCGGTCTGGACGACGATCCGGTCGCGCAGGCCGTTGAGCAGCAGCGTCTGCTGGGTCTCGGCGAGGCCGAGCTCCCAGGGGCCGCCCGCGTGCTTCAGGGAGGTCAGCGGGGAGGCGCCCGTACCGCCGTCGTGGCCGGAGATGAGGACGACGTCCGCGTGGGCCTTGGAGACACCGGCGGCGACCGTGCCGACGCCGACCTCGGAGACCAGCTTCACGTGGATGCGGGCGACCGGGTTGGCGTTCTTGAGGTCGTGGATCAGCTGGGCCAGGTCCTCGATGGAGTAGATGTCGTGGTGCGGCGGCGGCGAGATGAGGCCGACGCCCGGCGTCGAGTGACGCGTCTTGGCGACCCACGGGTAGACCTTGTGGCCGGGCAGCTGGCCGCCCTCGCCGGGCTTGGCGCCCTGGGCCATCTTGATCTGGATGTCGTCCGCGTTGACCAGGTACTCGCTGGTGACGCCGAAGCGGCCGGAGGCGACCTGCTTGATCGCGGAGCGGCGCGCCGGGTCGTACAGGCGCTCCGGGTCCTCGCCGCCCTCACCGGTGTTGGACTTGGCGCCCAGCTGGTTCATGGCGATCGCGAGCGTCTCGTGCGCCTCGCGGGAGATGGAGCCGTACGACATGGCGCCGGTGGAGAAGCGCTTGACGATCTCGGAGACCGGCTCGACCTCGTCGATGGAGATCGGGGTGCGGCCCTCGGTGGCGAAGCCGAAGAGTCCGCGGAGCGTCATGAGGCGCTCGGACTGCTCGTTCACCCGGTCCGTGTACTTCTTGAAGATGTCGTACCGCTTGGTGCGCGTGGCGTGCTGCAGGCGGAAGACGGTCTCCGGGTCGAACAGGTGCGGCTCGCCCTCGCGGCGCCACTGGTACTCGCCGCCGATCTCCAGGGCCCGGTGCGCCGAGGGGACGCCGGAGACGGGGTACGCCTTGGCGTGGCGGGCGGCGACCTCCTTGGCGACGACGTCGAGGCCGGCGCCGCCGATCTTGGTGGCCGTGCCGTTGAAGTACGTGGCGACGAAGCTCTCTTCGAGGCCGACGGCCTCGAAGACCTGGGCGCCGCGGTAGGAGGCGACGGTGGAGATGCCCATCTTGGACATGACCTTGAGGACGCCCTTGCCGAGCGCGTAGATCAGGTTCCGGATGGCCTGCTCGGGCTCCAGGCCCTCGATGAAGGTGCCGGCGCGGACCAGGTCCTCGACGGACTCCATCGCCAGGTACGGGTTGACCGCCGCGGCGCCGTAGCCGATGAGCAGGGCGACGTGGTGGACCTCGCGGACGTCGCCGGCCTCGACCAGCAGGCCCACCTTGGTGCGCTGCTTGGTGCGGATGAGGTGGTGGTGGACGGCCGCGGTGAGCAGCAGCGAGGGGATCGGCGCGTGCTCGGCGTCGGAGTGCCGGTCGGAGAGCACGATCAGGCGGGCGCCGCCCTCGATGGCGGTGTCGGCCTCGGCGCAGATGGCCTCGATGCGGGCGGCGAGGGCCTCGCCGCCGCCGGAGACCCGGTAGAGGCCGGAGAGGGTCGCGGCCTTCATGCCGGGCATGTCGCCGTCGGCGTTGATGTGGATGAGCTTGGCCAGCTCGTCGTTGTCGATCACCGGGAAGGGCAGGGTGACGCTGCGACACGACACGGCGGTCGGCTCGAGCAGGTTGCCCTGGGGACCGAGCGAGGAGCGCAGCGAGGTCACCAGCTCTTCGCGGATGGCGTCGAGCGGCGGGTTCGTGACCTGCGCGAAGAGCTGCGTGAAGTAGTCGAAGAGCAGCCGCGGGCGGGCGGAAAGGGCCGCGATCGGCGAGTCCGTGCCCATGGAGCCGAGGGGCTCGCCGCCGGTGCGGGCCATCGGCGCGAGGATGACGCGGAGCTCTTCCTCGGTGTAGCCGAAGGTCTGCTGGCGGCGGGTGACCGAGGCGTGGGTGTGCACGATGTGCTCGCGCTCGGGGAGGTCGGAGAGCTCGATCTCGCCGGTCTCCAGCCACTCCTCGTAGGGGTGCTCGGCGGCGAGGGCGGCCTTGATCTCGTCGTCCTCGACGATGCGGTGCTCGGCGGTGTCGACGAGGAACATCTTGCCGGGCTGGAGGCGGCCCTTGCGGACGACCTTGGCGGGGTCGATGTCGAGGACGCCGACCTCGGAGGAGAGGACGACGAGGCCCTCGTCGGTGACCCAGTAGCGGCCGGGGCGCAGACCGTTGCGGTCGAGGACCGCGCCGACCTGGACGCCGTCGGTGAAGGTGACGCAGGCCGGGCCGTCCCAGGGCTCCATCATCGTGGAGTGGTACTGGTAGAAGGCGCGGCGGGCCGGGTCCATGGTCTCGTGGTTCTCCCACGCCTCCGGGACCATCATCAGGACCGCGTGCGGCAGGGAGCGGCCGCCGAGGTGGAGGAGCTCCAGGACCTCGTCGAAGGAGGCCGAGTCGGAGGCGTCCGGGGTGCAGATCGGGAAGATCCGCTCCAGGGAGCCCTCGCCGAAGACGGTGGAGTCGAGCTGCGCCTCGCGGGCGGTCATCCAGTTCCGGTTGCCCTTGACGGTGTTGATCTCACCGTTGTGGGCGACGAAGCGGTACGGGTGGGCCAGCGGCCAGCTCGGGAAGGTGTTGGTGGAGAACCGGGAGTGGACCAGGGCCACGGCGGTGGCGCAGCGGCGGTCCGACAGGTCCGGGAAGAAGGGCTCCAGCTGGCCGGTGGTCAGCATGCCCTTGTAGACGATGGTGCGGGCGGAGAGCGACGGGAAGTACGTCGCGGCCTCGCGCTCGGCGCGCTTGCGCAGCACGAAGGCCTTGCGGTCGAGCGCGATGCCCGTGTGCTCGCCGTCGGCGACGAAGAGCTGGCGGAAGACCGGCATGGTGGCGCGGGCGGAGGCGCCGAGCAGCTCGGGGGCGACGGGGACCTCGCGCCAGCCGAGGACGGTGAGGCCCTCTTCGGCGGCGATCGTCTCGATCTTCGCGGCGGTCTCGTCGGTGCCGTCCTCGGGGAGGAAGGCGATGCCGACGGCGTAGGCGCCGGCCTCGGGGAGCGCGAATCCGGCGACCTCACGGAGGAAGGCGTCCGGGACCTGGAGCAGGATGCCGGCGCCGTCGCCGGAGTCGGGCTCGGAGCCGGTGGCGCCGCGGTGTTCGAGGTTGCGCAGTACGGTCAGCGCCTGCTCGACCAGCGCGTGGCTGGCTACACCGGTGAGGGTGGCCACGAACCCGACACCGCAGGCGTCGTGTTCGTTACGGGGGTCGTACATCCCCTGCGGAGCGGGGCGACCGTCCATGGGCGACCAGGCGTCGGAACGCATCGGCTCTCCCGTCGTCGTCGTGGCATATGCAACTGCCGAGGGACGACGTTGGCCCTCCGCGAAATTTCGTGCAGGTTACATGATGGCTGGCTTCTCGCGAAGTGGATAGCTCATTCCAGCATGCGGACATCACCGATACGGAGCGGTGGTGTGGGTTCACCTGTGGGGTGCGGCGACAGAGGCTGTCCCGCGGGGACGGATCGAGGGCCCGGAGGATCTTCGGGTCTCCGGTGACCCGCCACTGAGAGTGGGCTTCATTGCCCGATGACGCTCAGGCCTCTTTCCCGTTGGTCACGGGTTCGAAACCGCCGGGTAACCGGCTACATATGTGACGTCCTGCATAGTGTCTCATCGCCACGGTGGAATGGACCAGGGATATACGTCACAGCCGCTCCGTGGCCTATGTCCAGAAAAGGGACCCCGAAATGACTGAGAGGCCCCTTTTGAGGGCCTCTCGGTCTTGTGCGGCGGTACGGAATCCGTACCGCCGAAGTACGAAATCCGTACCGGTTCCGCCGGGCTACAACGCGGCCCCGAAGAGCATGCCGAGCCCGTACGTGACGGCCGCGGCGGCACCGCCCAGGACGAGCTGGCGCATGCCGCTGAAGAGCCAGCCGCGGGCGGTCACCCGGGCCACCAGGGCGCCGCAGGCGAAGAGCCCGAGGAGCGCGAGCAGCACGGCGGGCCAGAGCGCGGTCGCCCCGAGCAGGTACGGCAGGACGGGGAGGAGCGCGCCGAGCGCGAAGGAGCCGAAGGAGGAGACGGCGGCGACCAGCGGCGACGGCAGGTCGTCCGGGTCGATGCCGAGCTCCTCGCGGGCGTGGATCTCCAGGGCCTGCTCGGGGTCCTTCGACAGCTGCATCGCGACCTCGCGGGCGAGCGCGGGCTCGACACCGCGGGAGACGTAGAGCGCGGCGAGCTCCTCCATCTCGTCGATCGGGTGCTTGCGCAACTGACGGCGCTCGACGTCCAGTTCCGCCTGGACGAGCTCGCGCTGCGAGGCGACGGAGGTGTACTCGCCGGCCGCCATGGAGAACGCGCCGGCCGCGAGACCCGCGAGGCCGGTGATGACGACGGTCCCCGAGGAGACCGCGCCACCGGCGACACCGGTCATCAGGGCGAGGTTGGAGACGAGTCCGTCCATCGCGCCGAACACCGCCGGGCGCAGCCAACCGCCGTTCACGTCGCGGTGCGTGTGGTTGTCGCGGTGGGCCTCGTGCAGTGGCGCCTGGGCTTCGATGATGGACATGGTTCTCCCCTCGTTCCGGCGGGCCGGGATGCACCCGCCGCCCCCAACACGTCGAAAATACGCCCGATGTAAGGGGCGCGCCAGCAAGGTAGGCCGTACTTACTAAGGCCCGCCTCAGTGAGGGCAACCCAACCTGGCGAGGTGTCAGCCGGGTGACAGAGACGTTTCTTCGGCGAGTTCGCGGCCCGTGGTGGCACAGATCCAGGCATCGGGGCGCCGCCGTCGGCGCCCCCACCGAGGAAGGGGCGCGAGATGGTGAACAGCACGGCCTGCGACACGCGTGAACGGGCGAGAGGGGCGCTCCTCGGCCTCGCCGTCGGCGACGCGCTCGGCGCCCCCGCCGAGAACATGAAGCCCTCCGAGATCCGCCGCCGCTGGGGCCGCATCGAGGGCTTCGTGACGGACAGTCCGGCGGGCACGGACGACACGGAGTACGCGATCTTCTCGGGGCTGCTCCTCGCCCGGCACGGCTCGGCCCTCACCGTCCACCACGTCGAACGGGCCTGGCACCACTGGATCGCCGACCTCGACGAAGGCCCCTTCCGCGGCGCGGGCTTCTCGGAGCGCGGCACCCTGGAGAACCTCCGCCGGGGCCTGGCGGCCCCCATCTCGGCCCAGCACCGCCACGCGTGGAGCGACGGCCTCGCGATGCGCGCGGCACCCTTCGGGGTCTTCGCCGCCGGACGCCCGGCGGAGGCGGCGCGCCTCGTCGCGATCGACGGCAGCGTCAGCCACGACGGGGAGGGCATCTACGGGGGCCAGGCGGTGGCGGCGGGCGTGGCGGCGGCGATGACGGGAGCGACGGTCACCTCGGTGATCGCAGCGGCCCTGTCGGTCGTCCCCATGGACTCCTGGACGGCGCGCTCGCTGCGCCGTGCGGTCGTCGCGGCCCAGCGCGTCCAGCCGGACCCGCTCACCCGCGAACGCCAGGTCCGCTCGGCGGTCGTCATCGGCGGCTATCCCTGGACGGACCTGGCCCCGGAGGCGGTGGGCCTGGCGTTCGGCGCCTTCGCGGCGGCCCGCGGCGACTTCCGCACGGCGGTCCTGACGGCCGTCAACATGGGCCGCGACGCCGACACGACGGCAGCGGTGGCGGGCGCCCTGGCGGGCGCGGCGGGCGGCGTGGACGCGATCCCGCCCGACTGGGCCAAGGCCATCGCCCCGGTGACGGGCAGCTGCCTCCCGTCGATGCGCGGCTACCACGTCCTGGACGTGGCAGACCTCCTGACCCCGGAGGAGGCGGCATGAGCGCGGACGTGACGACGACCGCGACCGACACCGCCGGGGGCGCCGCGGGCCTCACGGACGCCGCGGGCCTCGCGGGCGCTGCGGGCGCTGCCGCCCCCGCCGTGGGCGAGGCCCTCGGGACGGACACCATTGCCGCCACCACCGCTGTGGGCAATCGTTCCGCAGGGCGAGGGGGGTCCCCCCTGCTCGAGCGAAGCCGAGAGCTTGGGGGAGGGTGGGCACAGCCCCCGATGCCGGGTTCCGGCCCCCTGCTCGGTGACCCGCGGGACCAGATGCCGCCGGTGCCGGGCACGGACGAGCTGGGCCTGGCCCCGCAGGGCCCCGTCCCGGTGCGGGCCACCGGCTCCTGGGGCGGCGGCGCCCAAGAGGTCCCGCAGCCCGACGCCCCTCGCAGGGCCGGGCGCGACGCCGTCGAGGGCCTCCTCCTCGGGCTCGCCGCAGGCGACGCCGCAGGCTGGCCCGCCGCCCGGCACCGCGCCGCCCGCATGCCCGAATGGACCCGCCGCCTCACCCGCGAACTCGACACCTTCGCCGAGCAGAACGCGACGACCACCCTCCCCGTCCCCATCGCCCTCAACCAGCCCCCGGAGCCCCTCCGTCTCGGCCCCTCCGACGACGCCGAGTGGGCGGTCTTCACCGCCGAGGCGATCCTCACCGCCGACGGCCCGGTGTTCGCCAACCTCCCCCCGGACCGCCGTCTCCGCGCCGCCGTCGACCTCGCCTGGAACGCCCTCGCCGGCCAGGTCGCCGCCGCCGCCGACCGCGCCCCCGAGGTCGAGTCGGCCGTACTGCCGCTCCGCGCCCGGATCTCGGTCCGCGCGGGCCTCGGCAACCTCGCCACCGGCCTGCGTCCGCCCGCGACGGGCCACGACAACCCGCACTTCTTCGACGACGCGGCCTGCGTCCGTGCCGCGGTCCTCGCCGTCGTCCACCCCGGCGACCCCCGCGCGGCCGCCGAACTCGCCGAGTTCGACGCCCGGTACACCCAGGACGGCGACGGCGTGCACGGCGCCCGTGCGACGGCGGCGGCCGTCGCCGCGGCCCTCGGCGGGGCGACGGTCGACGAGGCCGTCGAGGCGGCGCTCGCCGAACTCCCGCCCGTCACCGAGATCGGCCGCAACGCCCGGCACGCCGTGAAGCTGGCCCAGGCCGCCGATTCGGCCTTCGAACTGGTCCCGCTCCTGGAGCACCAGATCGTGGACCACGTCTACAGCTACGGCATCGCCGCCGCCGAGACCCTCCCGGTCGCCCTGGCCCTCGCCACCGCCGCCCGGGGCGAGATGACGGCGGCGGTACCGTCCGCCGCCTGCCTCTCCCGGGTCGCCGACTCGGCCCCGGCGCTCGCGGGCGCGCTCACCGGCGCGCTGGGCGGCGGCCGTTCGGTCCCGGCGAGCTGGCGCGAGGCGTGCAGGACGCTCGCGGGCTGCGCGCTGCCCCGGCTCGCGGGTACGGACCTGGTGGAACTCGCCGGGCTGCTCGGAGCCACGGAACCGGCCACCCCAGGTGGACAATTCCGACATGACACCCACACTGGATGACCGGATCACCGGCAGCCTCCTCGGGGCCGCCGTCGGCGACGCGCTCGGCGGCCCCGTGGAGGGCTACACCCCCGAGCAGATCCTGGAGCGCCACGGCGGCCGCGTCACCGGGATCGTCGGCCCCTGGAACGGCGGCGACTGGCGCACCGCCCGGCCCATCGCGCCGTACCACAAGGGCGACGGGCACGTCACCGACGACACCTTGATGACCCATGCGCTGATCCGGGTGTACGAGAAGGTCCGCGGCCACCTCGACGCGTACGCGGTCGCGGACCACCTCGTCCCCGAGCTCATGGGCCGTATCGTCTGGATCCCGGAGCTGGAGTCGGAGGCACTCCCCCTCCAGCGGATCTTCCTGGCCGAGAAGTGGATCGTCACCCGCCTCCACTACGGTCACGCCGACCCCCGCGAGGCCGGCAACGGCAACGTCGTCAACTGCGGTGCGGCGATGTACATGGCGCCGGTCGGCCTGGTCAACGCCGCCCACCCGGCGGCCGCGTACGCCGAGGCGATCGACCTGACGGGCGCGCACCAGTCCTCGTACGGCCGGGAGGCGGCGGGTGTCTTCGCGGCGGCGGTCGCGGCGGCCTGCGCGCCGGGCGCGACGCCGACGTCGGTGGTGGAGGAGGCCCTGTCCCTGGCGAAGGACGGGACGCGCGCGGCGATCGAGGCGGTCACCGAAGTGGCGTCCGGACAACGGGACTTCGAGTCCGCCCTCGTCCCCCTCCGCAGGGCGGTGGCCCCCTTCGACACGGTCGGCCCCGACTACCGCGCCCCCTCCCTGGGCGCCCGCCGCCCCTCCCGCCTGCACGCGATCGAGGAACTCCCGATCGCCCTCGGCATGCTCCTGGTCGGCGAGGGCGACTTCCGCCGTACGGTCCTGGGCGCGGTCAACTACGGCCGCGACTGCGACTCGATCGCCACGATGGCGGGCGCGATCGTGGGCGCGCTGCACGGCGAGTCGGCGGTCCCCCCGGAATGGGCCAAGCAGGTGGCGGAGGCGAGCCGCCTGGACCTCCACGCCCCGGCGAGAACGCTGGCCGCGGTGGCCCGCGAGATCTTCGCGGCGGACACCGCCGCCCGCCGGTCCCACGAATCGGCCTTCGCGACCCTGACGAGCGCGGGCCGATGACCCTCCGCGTGACCTGGGTCCAACCGGAGGACCTGGTGGGCCACGAACTCCGCCAGGCGTCGGAGGACGGCCGCGACGCGAGGGCCTTGGCGGCCCGCTGGACGGCAGCGGGCGGCCCGCCGTCCCCGGAGACGGCCGGCGCGTCCCCGGTCCCCCGCCCGGACCTCCGCCCCCTGGCGGAAGAACTCCTGGACACCCTGACGTCCCTCCCGTCCCCCCTGTCGGCCCACGAGCCCACCGACCTCCCCTCGATCCAGGCTTTGACGGCCCCCCACACCGCCCCTCCCCCAAACTCTGGCGAGACCGGGCGCTCCGCCCCCGAACCCCCGCCCGCCCCCGCGCGGGCCCGCATCAAGGCGGGCGGCGCCCCCGCCCGTTGGGGGCCCGCGCCCGCGCTGGGCGGCGCCCCCGTCCACCCCCGTGTGGGCAATCGTCCCGCAGGGCGGGACGGGTGGGCACACGGGACGGCGCCCCCAGCCGGGCCCAGGCTCCCGGGCCTGGACCCGCACCCCAGCAGCGGCGCACCGGCAGTGCGGGTCCAGGCGCGGGAGCCTCTGGCGCCGGCAGGGCGCGGGTCCGTTGTGCCCACCCGTTCCGCCCCAGCGGAACGACTGCCCACAACGGTCCGGTCCGGCGAGGGCGCCGCCCTCCGGGACCGGCTGCACGCCGCCTGGCTGGGACGGGCCGTCGGGTGCCTGCTCGGCAAGCCCGTCGAGAAGCTCCCCCTCCCCGCCATCCGCGCCCTCGCCCGCGCCGCCGGCAACTGGCCCCTCGCCACCTGGTTCACCGCCCGCGGCGTCCCGCCGGAGCTGCTCGCCGCCCATCCCTGGAACCGTCGTTCCGCCGCCACCTCCCTCGCCGAGAACATCGACGGCATGCCCGAGGACGACGACCTCAACTACCCCCTCCTCAACCTGCTGCTCCTCCAGCGGTACGGCCGCGACTTCACCACCGCCGACGTCGCCCGCCTCTGGCTCGACGAGCTCCCCGCCGGCCGCACCTTCACGGCCGAGCGCGTCGCCTACCGCAACCTCCTCGACGGCGTCGAACCCCCGCTGACCGCCGTCCGCCGCAACCCCTTCCGCGAGTGGATCGGCGCCCAGATCCGGGCCGACGTCCACGGCTGGACCCATCCGGGCGACCCGGTGGCCGCCGCCGCGCAGGCGTACCGGGACGCGGTGCTCACGCACACCGCCAACGGCGTCTACGGCGCCATGTTCGTCGCCGCCGTCCTCGCCGCCGCGGCGACCGGGGCGGCGGACGTCCATCAGTCCCTCGCCGCCGGTCTCGGCGTGGTCCCGCCGCGCTCGCGCCTCGCGGAGGCCGTTCGGCGGGGCATCGCGTACGCCACCACGGAGCCCGACTTCGACACCGTCGTCGACCGCCTGCACGCCGAACTCGGCGGGTACCACTGGGTGCATGCCGTCCCCAACGCCGCCCTGCTCGCCGCCGCCCTCACCCACGCCGACGGCGACTTCTCGCGCTCCGTCTGCGCGGCGGTCTCGGGCGGCTGGGACACCGACTCCAACGGCGCCACCGCCGGTTCGGTCGCCGGGCTGCTCGCCGGGCACCCGGACCGGCTGCCCGAGCGCTGGACCTCCCCCCTCAAGAACCGTCTGGCGACCTCGGTGCCGTCCTTCGACGGCATCGGCTTCGACACCCTGGCCGAACTGACACACACGGAGGCAGTACGCCCATGACCAGCATCGTCGTGCTCGGCAGCACGAACATGGATCTCGTCGTCTACGTGCCGCGGGCCCCCGCCCTCGGCGAGACGGTCACCGGCCGCTCCTTCCGTACGGTCCCCGGCGGCAAGGGCGCCAACCAGGCCGTCGCCGCCGCCCGCGCGGGCGGCGAGGTGGCGATGATCGGCGCGGTCGGCGCCGACGGCTTCGGGACACAGCTACGCGCCACCCTGGAGCACTGCGCGGTGGACACCGATCTGCTGCGTACCTCCGAGGGCCCCTCCGGCACCGCCCATGTCGTCGTCGACGACGAGGGCGGCAACGCGATCGTCGTCGTCCCCGGCGCCAACGGCACCGTCACCTCCCTCACCCACGGCGACGAGGCCCTCATCGGCACCGCCGACACCCTGCTCCTCCAGCTCGAACTCCCCCTCTCCGTCGTCGTCGAGGGCGCCGTCACCGCCCGCCGGCTCGGTGTCCGCACGGTCCTCACCCCCGCCCCCACGCAAGCCCTCCCGCCGGAACTGCTCGCCGCCACCGATCTGTTGGTGCCCAACGAGCACGAGGCCGCCGCGCTCACCGGACTCACCGACCCGCGCGAAGCCGCTCAGGCCCTGCTGCGGGACGTCCCCGAGGTGGTCGTCACCCTGGGCGCGGCCGGCAGCCTGTACGCGGTGCGCGGCGCCGAACCGGTCGCCGTCCCCGCGCCCCGGGTCCGGGCCGTGGACACCACGGGAGCGGGCGACACCTTCGTCGGCGCCCTCGCGGTCGCCCTCGGCGAGGGCCGTCCCGCCCCGGAGGCGCTCGCCTGGGCGCAGACGGCCGCCGCGCTCTCCGTCCGGCGCGAGGGCGCGTCGACCTCGATGCCGTACCGCGTCGAGATCGAGGCCGCCTTCCGCTCCCCCGACTCGCTGGAGGCGAACGCCGTATGACCACCGAGACGTCCACGGCGCCCCTGCACGGGCTGCGCGTCCTGGATCTCGCGACCCTCTTCGCCGGCCCGCTCGCGGCCATGATGCTGGGCGACTTCGGCGCCGACGTCGTCAAGGTCGAGCATCCCCGCAAGCCGGATCCGTCCCGTGGCCACGGCCCCGCCAAGGACGGCATCGGCCTGTGGTGGAAGGTCCTCGGCCGGAACAAGCGGGCGATCACCCTCGACCTGTCCTCGCCGGGCGGCCGCGACACGCTGCTCGCGCTCGCCGCCGACGCGGACGTGATCGTGGAGAACTTCCGCCCGGGCACCCTGGAGCGCTGGGGTCTGGGCTGGGAGGAGCTGTCGACCGTCAACCCGCGTCTGGTGCTGACCCGGGTCACCGGCTTCGGCCAGTTCGGCCCGTACGCCCACCGCCCCGGCTTCGGCACCCTCGCCGAGGCGATGAGCGGCTTCGCCGCGATCACCGGCGAACCGGACGGCCCGCCGACCCTGCCGCCCTTCGGCCTCGCCGACTCGATCGCCGCCCTCGCCACGGCGTACGCGGTGATGACCGCGCTCACCGCGAGGACGGCGACCGGCCGCGGCCAGGTCGTCGACATGGCGATCATCGAACCGATGCTCTCCGTCATCGGACCCCACCCCCTCTGGTACGACCAGCTCGGTTACGTCCAGCCCCGGACCGGCAACCGCTCCCGCAACAACGCCCCGCGCAACACCTACCGGACCGCCGACGGCTCCTGGGTCGCCGTCTCCACCTCCGCCCAGTCGATCGCCGAGCGGGTGCTGCGGCTCGTCGGCCGCCCGGAGCTGATCGACGAGCCGTGGTTCGCCGACGGCACGGGCCGGGCCGAGCACGCGGACGTCCTCGACGAGGCGGTCGGCTCGTGGATCGCCCGCCACACCCGCGACGAGGCGATGGCGGCCTTCGAGAAGGCGGAGGCGGCCATCGCCCCCGTCTACGACGTCCGGGACGTCGTCGCCGACCCGCAGTACCAGGCGCTCCGCACCGTGACCGAGGTGCAGGACCCCGAACTCGGCCCGATCAAGATGCAGAACGTCCTCTTCCGCCTCTCCGAGACCCCCGGCGCCATCCGCTGGTCCGGCCGCCCGCACGGCGCCGACACCACCGCCGTCCTCTCCGAACTCGGCCTCACCCCCGCCGAGATCGACGCCCTCCGCGAGCAAGGAGCGGTATGAGCCCCCTCAGCGGCCCCGACGAGGGGAAACGGACGGGCGCGGGCCCGCAGCCGGGTGCCGGGGGCGCCCCCGCACACCCCCTCGCGCCCCTCACCTGGCTGTACGCCCCCGGCGACCGCCCCGACGTCGTGTGCAAGGCCATGTCCTCCGGCGCCGACGTCGTGATCGTCGATCTGGAGGACGCGGTCGCCCCTGACCGCAAGGCGTACGCCCTCGACGCCACGGCCGATCTCCTCGCGGACGTCCACCCCGTCCCGGTGCACGTCCGCGTCCACACCCCGCGCGACATCCCCACCCTGGCCCCCCTCCCCGGCCTCTGCGGTCTCCGTGTACCCAAGGTGACACACGCCACTGACATCCACCGGATCGCCCGGCTCGCCCCGGGCCTCGCGCTCTATCCGCTCCTGGAGAGCGCCCTCGCCGTGGAGCACGCCTACGCCATCGCCGCCGCCCATCCCTCCGTGCGCGGCATCGCCCTCGGCGAGGCCGATCTCCGCGCCGACCTGGGGGTACGGGAGGACAGCGGCCTCGACTGGCCGCGCGGGCGGGTGGTGGTCGCGGCCCGCGCGGCCGCCCTCCCCCCGCCGGCCCAGTCCGTCCATCCGGACATCCGCGACCTGGACGCGCTGGCCGCCGGCTGCGCCCGGGGCCGGTCCATGGGCTTCTTCGGCCGGGCGGCCATCCACCCCCGCCAGCTCCCGGTCATCGAGCGCGCCTATCTCCCCACCCCCGCGGAGGTCGACGCGGCCCGTGAGGTCGTCGCGGCGGCCGCGACCGAGCGGGGCGCCCTCGCCCTCCCGGACGGCCGCTTCGTCGACGCGGCGGTGGTGGAGGGCGCCCACCGGGTCCTCGCCCTCGCGGCCCGCGCCGGCTGCCCCGTACCCCCGCATGCGAAAGGGCCGCCGGAACCTCTCGGTCCCGGCGGCCCTCGTGATGTCCGTGCCGGTCAGCTCTTGGCGGCCGACCCGGCGCCGTGATCGGCGCCGTTGCCTTCGGTTTCCTTGTCCTCGTCCCCGGGCCCGTCGGTCTTGTCCTCGACGGCGTCCGCGGCCTCGGCGTCGGCGGCCTCCGCGCCCTCGGCGCCGTCCGCCTTCTCGGCGGCCTTCTCCGCGGCCCTCGGCTCCACGATCTCCTCACGGCCCGGCCGGAAGCGGGGCGAGACGATCAGGTAGATCACGGCCGCCAGGCCGACGAAGATCGCGGTCCACACGTTGAGCCGGAGGCCCATGATGTGGTGCGCCTCGTCGACGCGCAGCGCCTCCGTCCAGACGCGGCCCGAGCAGTACGCGGCGACGTACAGGGCGAACGCCCGCCCGTGGCCGAGCTTGAAGCGGCGGTCGGCCCAGATGACCAGGAAGCCGACGGCGACGTTCCACAGCGACTCGTACAGGAAGGTCGGGTGGTAGAGGCCGGCCTCGCGGTTGGGGCCCTCGGTGATCTTCAGCGCCCACGGCACGTCGGTCGGCTTGCCGTAGAGCTCCTGGTTGAACCAGTTGCCCCAGCGGCCGATGGCCTGGGCGAAGGCGATTCCGGGGGCGATGACGTCCGCGTACACGGGCAGGGAGATCCCGCGCCGACGGCAGCCGATCCAGGCGCCCACCGCGCCGAGCGCGATGGCGCCCCAGATGCCGAGGCCGCCCTCCCAGATCTTGAAGGCGTCGACCCAGTTCTCACCCTCGCTGAAGTACAGCTGGTAGTCGGTGATCACGTGGTAGAGGCGTCCGCCGACGAGGCCGAAGGGCACCGCCCAGACGGCGATGTCGGCCACGGTGCCGGCTGTGCCGCCCCGGGCGATCCAGCGCTTGTTGCCGAGCCAGACGGCGACGAAGACACCGATGATGATGCAGAAGGCATAGCCGCGCAGCGGGATCGGTCCGAGGTGGATCACGCCGGTCGACGGGCTGGGAATGTAGGCAAGGTCCATGGCAGGACCGACGCTACCCTGCCGGGCGGGCGGGACGGCAGCCCACCCGGCAACTTCTGGGTAACCAATCCTCCGAATATGCTGCCGGCTAACCCGCCGACGGGGAGGCGGTGCCCGCCTTCTTGCCCTTGTTGGCCTCGGCGACCCACTTCTTCAGGTTGTCCGGGGAGATCTGCTCGTTCCCCTTGGTCGGGAAGATCGATTCTCCGTTGAGGAGGACGGACGGGGTGCCGCGGAAGCCGCCGTTCTGGAAGGCCTCGTTCGACTTCTTCACCCAGCTGTCGTGCGTGCCGTCGTTCACACAGCTGCGGAAGGCCGGCGTGTCGAGCCCGGGCACCTTCGCGGCCAGCTCGATCAGCTTGGCGTTCTTCCCGTAGGCGTCGTCCGTCTCGGGCGGCTGGTTGATGTAGAGCGTGTCGTGGTACGCGGTGAACTTCCCCGCGTCCTGGGCGCACGCGGCCGCGTTCGCCGCGCGCAGCGAGCCGCTGCCGCCCATGTTCCCGTCGATGAGGGTGGCGAGGTGGTAGTCGACCTTGAGCGCGCCGGAGGCCTCGAGCTCGTGGATCGAGTCCCGCATGACGTTCTCGAACTGGGCGCACGCCGGGCAGCGGAAGTCCTCCCAGACCGCGAGCGTCGAGGGGGCGTCCGCCTTGCCCGTGGGGATGGCGGGCTTGGCGTCCTCGTCGGTCGCTCCGGTCGGCGCGACCACCGGTCCCGCCTTGTCGGATCCGCTGTTCTTGTCGCCGCCCGCGGCGATCACGCCGACGACCGCGGCCAGGCCGAGGACACCGACCACCGCCGCCGACACGATCAGGACGCGCCGCTGCTTCTCGCGGGCCTTGTCGCGCTCGCGCTGCTCCTTGAGCCGCTCCCGGGCACTGTGCGGACCGTTCCGCTTGTTCTCGCTCACGCCCCTGGCAACGAACCGGGGAGGCACATCCGCGCCTCCCCGGTCCCAGATCCACCCGAATGGGCTACGAAACGCGGCGGACGCCCTCGGCGAGTTCGGCCGCCAGTTCCCTTACGGCGATGAGCCCGGCCGCCTCGTCGCCGTCGGCGTCGAGGATGCGCTGCACGAAGGCGGAGCCGACGATGACGCCGTCGGCGAAGCCGGCGACCTCACGCGCCTGCGTGGCGTTGGAGACGCCGAGCCCGACGCACACGGGGAACTCGGAGGTCGCACGGGTGCGGCGGACCAGGTCCGCGGCCTGCTCGCCGACCGACTCGCGGGTGCCGGTGACACCCATGAGCGAGGCGGCGTAGACGAAGCCGGAGCCGGCGGCCGTGATGGTGGCGAGGCGCTCGTCCTTGCTGCTGGGCGCGACGACGAAGACGGTCGCGAGACCGTGCTTGTCGGCGTGCTCGCGCCAGACCGCGGACTCCTGGACCGGCAGGTCGGGCAGGATGCAGCCCGCGCCGCCGGCCTCGGCGAGCTCCTCGGTGAAGCGCTCGATGCCGTACCGGTCGATCGGGTTCCAGTACGTCATGACGAGGACCGGCTTGCCGGTGGCCTCGTGGGCCTCGCGGACCGTCCGCATGACGTCGGCGATCTTCACGCCGCCGCGCAGCGCGATGTCGTCGGCGGTCTGGATGACCGGGCCGTCGAGGACCGGGTCGCTGTGCGGAAGCCCGACCTCGACGACGTCGGCGCCGCCGTCGAAGACGGCCTTGATCGCGGCGATGCCGCCGTCGACGGTCGGGAAGCCGGCCGGCAGGTACGCGATGAGCGCGGCCCGGTTCTCGGCCTTGGCCTTGGCGAGGGTGTCGCCGAGCAGCTGGATGTTTCCGGTGGTCACTTGGCGTCCCCCTCGATCTCTGCGATGTCGGCGGCGTTCGCGGCCACCTCGGCGTCGGCTTCGTACAGGCCGAAATAGCGAGCGGCGGTGTCCATGTCCTTGTCGCCGCGCCCGGAGAGGTTCACGAGGAGCAGGGCGTCCTTGCCGAGCTCCTTGCCGACCTCCAGGGCCCCGGCGAGGGCGTGCGCCGACTCGATGGCCGGGATGATGCCCTCGGTACGGGAGAGCAGCCGCAGCGCCTGCATGGCGGCGTCGTCGGTGACGGCCCGGTACTCGCCGCGCCCGCTGTCCTTGAGGTACGCGTGCTCGGGGCCGATGCCGGGGTAGTCGAGTCCGGCGGAGATCGAGTACGGCTCGGTGATCTGCCCCTCCTCGTCCTGGAGGACGTAGGAGCGGGAGCCGTGGAGGATGCCGGGCTCGCCGGCGGTGAGGGTGGCCGCGTGCTCGCCGGTCTCGACGCCGTGGCCGGCCGGCTCGCAGCCGATCAGGCGCACGCCCGCGTCCGGGACGAAGGCGTGGAAGAGGCCGATGGCGTTGGAGCCGCCGCCGACGCAGGCGATGGCCGCGTCGGGCAGGCGCCCGGCGCGCTCCAGGAGCTGGCGGCGGGCCTCGACGCCGATGACCCGGTGGAAGTCGCGGACCATGGCGGGGAAGGGGTGCGGGCCCGCGACGGTGCCGAACAGGTAGTGCGTCCGGTCCACATTGGCGACCCAGTCGCGGAAGGCCTCGTTGATGGCGTCCTTGAGGGTGCGGCTGCCGGACTTCACGGCCACGACCTCGGCGCCGAGCATCCGCATCCGGGCCACGTTGAGGGCCTGGCGCTGGGTGTCGACCTCGCCCATGTAGATGGTGCAGTCGAGGCCGAAGAGGGCGCAGGCGGTGGCCGTGGCCACGCCGTGCTGGCCGGCGCCGGTCTCGGCGATGACCCGCGTCTTGCCCATGCGCTTGGTCAGGAGGGCCTGCCCGAGCACGTTGTTGATCTTGTGCGAGCCGGTGTGGTTGAGGTCCTCGCGCTTGAGGAAGATCCGGGCACCACCGGCGTGCTCGGCGAACCGGGGCACCTCCGTGAGGGCGCTCGGGCGGCCGGTGTAGTTGACCATCAGGTCGTTGAGCTCGCGGGCGAACTCGGGGTCGGCCTTGGCCTTCTCGTACTCGACGGCGACCTCGTCGACGGCGGCGACGAGGGCCTCCGGGATGAACTTGCCGCCGTAGGCACCGAAGTAGCCCTCGGGGCTGGGGACCTGGCCTTCCAGGTCCGGGATGAAGAACTCGCTGGACATGCGGATGCTCCTCGCGGGGCGGGTGTGCCCCGGGATACGTGGGGTTGATGGTCACGGTATGCGCGCGACCGGTCACGTTTACGGCAACGCCGCACCCTGCCCCGTGTGGGCAATCGTCCCGCAGGGCGGGACGGGTGGGCACACGGGACGGCGCCCCCAGCCGGGCCCAGGCTCCCGCGCCTGGACCCGCACCGACCGCGCGGCGCGCTCCCGGTGCGGGTTCAGGCGCGGGGAGCTCGGGCGCCGCTATGGGCGCCGTCCGTTGTGCCCACCCGTTCCGCCCCAGCGGAACGACTGCCCACAACGGGGGTGGGCGGGTGGGTACACAACGATTGCCCGCACTGCGGTGGGCCGAAGGGCCAGGGCTGGAGGGCTGGGCGTTGCTCTACGTGAAGGTGCGCGCGAGGCGCCGGCGCCATCGCATGCCGTTGACCTGGCCCGGCTCCGAGCCGATGACGTACCGCACCCGGCGGCCGTGGACACGGCGGGCGGGCGCGCGGCAGCCGCGCGGACGGCAGCCCCTGGCCAGGGGGGCGTGCTTGGAGACGGGGGCGGCGGCGGTACGGAGCCGGCCGCGACGGCCCGAGGCGTCCGCGGGCACGACCGGGCCGCCCGGGGCGGAGCCCAGGGCGGTCGGCGTGGCGCGGCGGACGGTCACGGCTCGGTCAGCTCCGGCCGTGACGGAGGGCCGGGTGGGCGCCGGCGGCGACGAGGTCGGCGACGGCGGCCTTCGGGTCGCGGCCGGTGACGAGGGACTCGCCGACGAGGACCGCGTCGGCGCCCGCGTTGGCGTAGGCGATGAGGTCGTGCGGGCCGCGGACGCCGGACTCGGCGACCTTGACGATGTGCGCGGGGATCTCGGGGGCGACGCGCTCGAAGGTGGAGCGGTCGACCTTGAGGGTCTTGAGGTCGCGCGCGTTGACGCCGATGATGCGGGCGCCCGCGTCGACGGCGCGCTCGACCTCCTCCTCGTCGTGGACCTCGACCAGCGGGGTGAGACCGATGGACTCGGCACGCTCGATGAGGGAGACCAGCGCCTCCTGCTCCAGGGCGGCGACGATGAGGAGCGCGAGGTCCGCTCCGTACGCCCGCGCCTCCCAGAGCTGGTACGCGGTGACGATGAAGTCCTTGCGCAGCACGGGGATGTCGACCCGGGCGCGGACGGCCTCCAGGTCGGCGAGCGAGCCGCCGAAGCGGCGCTGCTCGGTGAGGACGGAGATGACGGCGGCGCCGCCCGCCTCGTAGTCCGCGGCGAGACCGGCCGGGTCGGCGATCGCGGCGAGCGCGCCCTTGGACGGGCTGGAGCGCTTGACCTCGCAGATCACCTTGACGCCGTCCCCGCGCAGTGCGGCGACGCCGTCCTTGGCCTGCGGCGCCTTGGCGGCGCGCTCCTTGAGCTCGTCGAGGGTGACCCGCGCCTGTCGCTCTGCGAGGTCGGCGCGTACGCCTTCGATGATCTCGTCGAGCACACTCACGCGAGGGGCCCCCTTCCGGGACGGTGACGGTGATGAAGAACCAGGTTCAGCCACTTCGATCCTATCCGCAGGACGGCCCCGGACTCGCATCGGCCCGAGCGGCGTCCCACCTGCTGGGACTCCCGACGGGCGCTCAGGGGGCCAGGGCTGCGCCGAAGGGAAGGTTCCGGACCAGGGTGAAGAGGGCGAGGACGGCCCCGATCCCCCACCACCAGACCGGGGAGACCGCGAGGCGCATGGGCACCCCGCGGACGGCGCGAATCAGCCAGACGACCATGACGACGGCGAAGATCCCGTAGCCGACGACGGCGAGGGCGTTGGAGCCGAGGGCGGCCGGGAGGTCGCCGTGGGCGACGGCGTGGGCGCTGCGGAGTCCGCCGCAGCCGGGGCAGTAGACGCCGGTGAAGCGGAGGAGCGGGCAGACGGGGTAGTGCCCGGGTTCGTTGGGGTCGACGGTCCCGACGTAGGCGAACGCGGCGGCGACCCCGGCGAGGATGCCGACCGGCACGGACAGCCGCCGCACGAGCGACCGCGGTGGCTGCTGCGGCGGTGCCGGTGCGTAAGCCCCGGCCCAGGACGCGTGCCCGGCCCGTACGTACGCCCCCGGCGCGGCGGCGCCCGGCAGGACGCCAGGGCCCGGTGCGGTGTCCGCGGTCGGCGGTGTGGCGTTCGGGTGGGCGGGTTCACCCGGGTGGGTGAGGGAATCGTCGGTCACGGCTCCGGCCGTCGGCTGCGCGTCCACCCGGTGATTCTCGCCCCTCACGCGCGAGGGCGCAGCCCGGCACGGCCGGACTGCGCCCTCGGATGCGTCGTGCCGCGTCAGACGCGGGCCTTCGCGGTCTCGGTCGCGGCCTCGCGGGCGGCGACGACGGCCTCCGACTCCTTCGGCATGCCGAGGCCCGCCACCTTCATCGCGCCGCCGATGATGCCGCCGAGGAAGATGACGCCCACGCCGGCCCAGAAACCGGCCACGTTGGCGGCCACCATGAAGACGCCGGCGATGCAGAAGCCGATGAAGGAGATGATGACACCGGTCCAGGCGGCCGGGGTGTGTCCGTGGGCGCTGCCCGCCATGAGTTGCTCCTCGTTGCAGTTGCTCGATGGTGAGGTCTCGCGTGCGCGGACACTCGGCGCTCATTGTCCCGCACGCGGGCGCGCGAGGATGAATCGGGGGTGCCCGGACGATCACGCGTCGCGAACGGGACCCCGGCACGCGTCGCGGACGGAACCGGTCATCCGCCCTGGGTGGGGTCCTCGCCGCGGTCCAGGGCCTTCCACAGGTCCTCGGGCCGGTCCGGGTCGGTCGTGGGGGCCTTGCGGCCGGTGCGCGGGGTGCCGGAGCGCTCGTAGCGGCCGCCCATCGCCGGCCAGTTCTTGCCGAAGCGGAGGGCGAAGAGGCCGGCGAGCAGGATGAGGGCGGCGCCCGCGGCGGTCACGTACGGCCAGATGGTGTGGGTGAGGCCGGCGACGGCGGCGGCGGTGTCGCCGCTGATCCGGGCGGCCTCGGCGTCGAGCGCGGCGCTGTCGGAGGCGCCGAGGACCGCGGCGAGCGCGGCGCCCGCGCCGCTGAGCGCGAGGAGCGCGGCGACGAGGGTGCGGCCGGTGCGGCGGACGGCGAAGACGGCGAAGAGCGCGGCGAGGCCGACGATCGCGAGGGCGGTCGGCACGCCGGTGACGGCACTGCCGGCGGCCTCGACGGGGACGCTGCCGCCGCCGACGGACGCGGTGCCCTCGGCCCAGATCTGGCCGGCGGAGAGCAGGACGACGGTGGCGCCGAGGGCGCCGAGGAGGAGGGCCGTCGCCAGGCTGCGGCGGCCGCCGGTGGGGACGGCCGCGCGGGCGGCCCGGGGCTGGGGTACGGGTACGGCACTCACGTACCCCACTATCCCCTACGTGCTCAGTCGCCGTTCATCCGGTTGGCGGTGTGGACGGCGCGGAGTACGGCCGCGGCCTTGTTGCGGCACTCGTTGTCCTCGGCGACCGGGTCGGAGTCGGCGACGACACCGGCTCCGGCCTGCACGTACGCCGTTCCGTCGCGGAGCAGAGCGGTGCGGATGGCGATGGCGGTGTCGGCGTCCCCGGCGAAGTCGAGATAACCGACACATCCGCCGTAGAGGCCGCGCCGGGAGGGTTCGAGCTCCTCGATGATCTGCATGGCGCGGGGCTTGGGCGCGCCGGAGAGCGTGCCGGCGGGGAAGCAGGCGGTGAGGACGTCGAAGGCGGTGCGGCCGTCGGCGACCTCGCCGGTGACGGTGGAGACGATGTGCATGACGTGCGAGTAGCGCTCGATCGACATGAAGTCGACGACCTCCACCGAGCCGGGCGTGCAGACGCGGCCGAGGTCGTTGCGGCCGAGGTCGACGAGCATGAGGTGCTCGGCGCGCTCCTTGGGGTCGGCGAGCAGTTCCTCGGCGAGGTCGTGGTCCTCCTGCGGGGTGGCGCCGCGGTGCCGGGTGCCGGCGATGGGGTGGAGCATCGCCCGCCCGTCCTCGACCTTGACGAGGGCCTCGGGCGAGGAGCCGACGACGTCGAAGCCGTTCTCGAAGCGGAAGAGGTACATGTACGGGGACGGGTTGGTGGCCCGCAGGACCCGGTACACGTCGAGCGCGGAGGCGGTGCAGCGGGTCTCGAAGCGCTGCGAGGGCACGACCTGGAAGGCCTCGCCGGCGCGGATGCGCTCCTTGATGTCCTCGACGGCGTCCTGGTAGGCCGTGCCGCCCCAGAGGGCGGAGAACTCGGGCAGCTCGGAGGGCGGGAGGGCGGCGGGGACGGTCGCGACCGGGCGGGCCAGGTCGGCCTCCATGGCGTCGAGGCGGGCGACGGCGTGCGCGTACGCCTCGTCGATGCCGGTCTCCAGGTCGTTGTGGTTGATCGCGTTGGCGATCAGCAGGACCGAGCCGTCCCAGTGGTCGAGGACCGCGAGGTCGCTGGTGAGGAGCATGGTCAGCTCGGGGAGCTTCAGGTCGTCGCGGGTGGAGTCCCCGATCTTCTCCAGGCGGCGGACGATGTCGTAGCCGAGGTAGCCGACCATGCCGCCGGTGAACGGGGGCATCCCGGACGCGAGGTCGCGGGGGGTGTGGAGGGTCTCGACGGTGGCGCGCAGGGCGGCGAGCGGGTCGCCGTCGACGGGGACGCCGACGGGCGGGGTGCCCAGCCAGTGCGCCTGCCCGTCCTTGACCGTCAGGGTGGCGTCGCTGCGGACTCCGATGAAGGAGTAGCGGGACCAGCTGCGGCCGTTCTCCGCGGATTCGAGGAGGAAGGTGCCGGGGCGTTCGGCGGCGAGCTTGCGGTAGAGCCCGACCGGGGTGTCGCCGTCCGCGAGGAGCCTGCGGCTGACGGGGATGACGCGGCGGTCGGCCGCCAGCTTGCGGAAGGTCTCGAGATCCATGGCACCGGACCTTACTGGGAGACGGGGAGCACGTCGGTGTCGAAGCAGGTGCGGGTGCCGGTGTGGCAGGCGGCTCCGACCTGGTCGACCTTGACGAGGAGGGTGTCGGCGTCGCAGTCGAGGGCGACGGACTTGACGTGCTGGACGTGCCCGGAGGTGTCGCCCTTGACCCAGTACTCGTTCCGGCTGCGGGACCAGTAGGTGCAGCGGCCGGTGGTGAGGGTGCGGTGGAGGGCCTCGTCGTCCATCCAGCCGAGCATCAGCACCTCACCGGTGTCGTACTGCTGGGCGATGGCGGGGACGAGCCCGTCGGCGCTGCGCTTGAGGCGGGCGGCGATGGCCGGGTCGAGGTCGCTGGGGGTCCGGGGCGTGCTGGTCATGGCGCCATTGTGCCGCGATCCGGAGCGGTGTCCGGCGGGGCGTCCACTGGGCGGACCGGAGCCCCCGGTCGTACGCTGGCGGGCATGTCGACCCATGCGAAACGTGAACGGCTTCTGCTCGCCGATCTGTTGGAGGCGGCGGGCCCCGACGCACCCACGCTCTGCGAGGGCTGGCGGACCCGGGACCTCGCGGCCCATGTGGTGGTGCGGGAGCGGCGTCCGGACGCGGCGGCGGGTGCGGTCGTACCGGCGCTCAAGGAGCGGATGGACCGGGTGACGGCGGAGTTCGCCGACAAGCCGTACGAGGAGCTGATCCGGCTCATCCGTACGGGTCCGCCGAAGTTCTCGCCGTTCACCATCAAGCAGGTGGACGAGGGGGCGAACGTCGTCGAGTTCTACGTCCACGCGGAGGACGTACGCCGTGCCCAGCCCGACTGGTCGGCGCGGGAGCTCGACCCGGTCTTCGCGGACGCCCTCTGGTCCCGCCTGGAGCGGACGGCCCGGCTGCTCGGCCGCAAGGCCCCGGTGGGCCTGGTGCTGCGCCGTCCGAACGGCCAGACGGCGGTCGCCCACCGCGGCACCCCGGTGGTGACGGCCTCCGGGGAGCCGGGCGAGCTGATGATGTACCTGTACGGCCGCCAGGACTCGGCGAAGGTGGCCCTGGAGGGCGAGCCGGAGGCGATCGAGCGGCTGCGGGAGACGAAGCAGCTGGGGATCTGAGCTAGCGGGGCAGTTCGGCGCGGCGGAGGGCCGGGACCACGAGGGCGTACACGCCGGACAGGGCGCAGACCGCCGCGCTGACGACGAAGACCGGGCCGGGGCCCCAGAGGCCGATGGCCGCGCCGGTGACCGGGAAGCTCAGCGGGGCGATGCCGAGGCTGCCGAGGCTGGAGACGGCGCTCACCCGGCCGAGGTAGGCGGGGTCGCACTCGGTCTGGACGAGGGCGTTGCACAGGGCTCCGGAGAGCCCTGCGAGCAGGCCGATGGAGACCGCGACGAGGGCGGCGAGGGGCAGCTGGGGGACGTAGGCGAGGGCGCCGATCGATACGGCTCCGAGCACCATGGTCCAGCCCATGACGACCCCGGCCCGGGGTATGCAGCCCTTGACGGTCAGGAGCAGGGAGGCGCCGCCGGCGCCGATGCCGAAGCCGGCGAGGACCCAGCCGATGCCGGAGGCGCCCCAGCCGCGCTGGTCGGAGAGGACCGCGAGGCCGACGTTGAGGGGGCCCGCGAAGCCGAGGTCGGCGAGCAGGACGACGATCATCAGCGGGCCGAGCGCCTTGTGGCCGCGGAGATAGCGCAGGCCGTCGGCGAGGTCGCGCAGGGCGGTGCGGTCGGACGCCTCGTCCTCCTGCGGCAGCGGGCGGAGCTTGAGCGCGCCGAGCAGGGGCAGGGAGAGCGCGAAGAGGATCCCGGCGACGCCGAAGGCGGTGGCGGAGCCGCCGAGGGCGACGGCGAGGCCGCCCAGCGGGGCACCGAGGACGGCGCCGAGGCGGTACGAGAGACCGCGCATCCCCTGGACGCGGGCGAGCTGGTCGCGTTCGGCGATGCGGGGCGGCAGGGCGCCGACGGCGGGCAGGAAGACGGCGTCGACGACGCCGAAGACGAGGGCGACGGCGGCGAGCGCCCACAGGCCGGGCGAGGCGAGGAAGAGGGTCGCGGCCAGGCCGAGGACGACCAGGGCGCGGACGGTGTCTGAGGCGATGACGACCCGGCGCGGGCCGAGGCGGTCGGCGATCGCTCCCCCGACGAGCAGGAGCAGCGCGCGGGGCACGGCGGAGACGGCCATGACGAGCCCGGCCTGGGCGGGGGTGCCGCTGCTCACGGCGGTCCAGGAGAGGGCGAGGTAGAAGACGCTGTCGCCGAGGGTGGAGGCGGTGTAGGCGCCGAGCCAGCGCAGGACCTGGGGGCTGCGGTGGGCGGGGGCCGCCGTGGTGTCGGGGGTGCTCGCGAGGGTGGTCATCTCATCCCCTGTAGGGGAAGCCGTGGAGGTGGACGGCGACGTTCTCGCGGCCCTCGGTGTCGCCGGCTTCCTCGGCGGCGCGGGCCCGCTGGTCGTACTTCTCGAGGAGCGCGTCGAGTTCCTTGCCGAGGGCGGCGAGTTCGGCGGCGGTGAGGCGCGGCAGCCATTCGGAGCTGATCGAGGCGGCGCGCCACTCGTCGGACCAGGTGTGCCGCTCGTCGAGGAAGCGGGCGTACATCTGCTTGCGCTGCTCGTCGACCGTACGGCCGAAGGCGACGCTCGCGGCGGCGAGTTCGGGAGCGTCGCGGAGGTCTTCGTCGTGGACGCTGAAACCGTACGAGCTCGGCTGCCACCAGCGCTCGCGTCCGTCCGTCGACCGGTTCTCGGCCTCCTCGATGAGGCCGTGCTCGGCGAGCTTGCGCAGGTGGTAGCTGACGAGGGAGACGGCTTCGTCGACCTGCTCGGCGAGCTGGGACGCGGTGGCGGTACGGGCCACGAAGAGGGCGCGGTAGAGGCGCATCCGCAGCGGGTGCGAGATGGCTTTGAGGGTGCCGAGATCGGTGATCCGGCGGTTCTCCGACGAGGTCATGACACCGACCTTAGATGCGAAAGAAAACTTGCACAACAAAAATTGCGCAACTGATCCTGCACATCCGGGCAAGAAGAAGGGCCCCCGAAGGGGCCCTTCCCACAAGCGGAACGACGACTCAGCGAACCGGGTGACCGGCTTCCCGCAGCGTCTCCTTGACCTGCGAGATCCGCAGGTCGCCGAAGTGGAAGACGGAGGCCGCGAGCACCGCGTCCGCGCCCGCCGCGACGGCCGGCGGGAAGTCGGCGAGCTTGCCGGCGCCGCCGGAGGCGATCACCGGGACCGTCACGTGCTTGCGCACGGCCGCGATCATCTCGGTGTCGTAGCCGTCCTTCGTGCCGTCGGCGTCCATCGAGTTGAGCAGGATCTCCCCCGCGCCGAGCTCGGCGGCCCGGTGCGCCCACTCGACGGCGTCGATGCCGGTGCCCTTGCGGCCGCCGTGCGTCGTCACCTCGAAGGAGCCGGTGGAGGTACGGCGGGCGTCGACCGACAGGACGAGGACCTGGCGGCCGAAGCGCTCCGCGATCTCCTGGATCAGCTCGGGGCGCGCGATGGCGGCGGTGTTGACGCCCACCTTGTCGGCACCGGCCCGCAGCAGCTTGTCGACGTCCTCGGCCGAGCGGACGCCGCCGCCGACCGTGAGCGGGATGAAGACCTGCTCGGCGGTGCGGCGCACCACGTCGTAGGTGGTCTCCCGGTTGCCGGAGGAGGCGGTGATGTCGAGGAAGGTCAGCTCGTCGGCGCCCTCGGCGTCGTACAGCTTGGCCATCTCGACGGGGTCGCCCGCGTCGCGCAGGTTCTGGAAGTTGACGCCCTTGACGACCCGGCCGTTGTCCACGTCCAGGCAGGGAATCACGCGTACGGCGAGGCTCATGCGGCATCTCCCCTGTAGGCCTCGATCTCGACCTCGACGACCAGTCGCGGGTCGACGAAGCCGGAGACGATGATCATGGAAGCGGCGGGACGGACGGCGTCGAACAGCTCCTTGTGGGCGCGGCCGACCTCGTCCACGTCCCGGGCGTGGGTGATGTACATCCGGGTGCGGACGACGTCCTCGGGGCCGAGGTCCAGCTGCTTCAGGGCGTCGAAGGCCACGTTGAAGGAGTTGATGGCCTGTTCGTACGGGCCGCCGTCGGCGATCGCTCCGCCGACCACCGACGTACAGCCGGAGACCAGGACCGTGCCGTTCGGGAGCTCGACCGCGCGGGAGTAGCCGAACTGCTCCTCCCAGGGAGCGCCGGTGACGAC
Source organism: Streptomyces vietnamensis (assembly GCF_000830005.1). Taxonomy (NCBI): domain Bacteria; kingdom Bacillati; phylum Actinomycetota; class Actinomycetes; order Kitasatosporales; family Streptomycetaceae; genus Streptomyces; species Streptomyces vietnamensis. The sequence continues at coordinate 2,257,629 of NZ_CP010407.1, forward strand.
CTTGCGGACCTCGGAGGTCACGACGCCACCGCCGCGAGCGCCTCTTCGAGGGTGAACGCCTTGGCGTACAGCGCCTTGCCGATGATCGCGCCCTCGACGCCCAGCGGGACCAGGCCGGACAGGGCCCGCAGGTCGTCCAGGGAGGACACGCCGCCGGAGGCGATGACGGGCTTGTCGGTGGCCGCGCAGACGTTCTTCAGGAGCTCCAGGTTGGGGCCCTGGAGGGTGCCGTCCTTGGCGATGTCGGTGACGACGTACCGGGAGCAGCCCTCGGAGTCGAGGCGGGCCAGCGTCTCGTACAGGTCGCCGCCGTCGCGGGTCCAGCCGCGGCCGCGCAGGGTCGTGCCGCGCACGTCGAGGCCGACGGCGATCTTGTCGCCGTACTGGGCGATGACCTTGGCGACCCACTCGGGGGTCTCCAGGGCGGCGGTGCCGAGGTTGACCCGGGTGCAGCCGGTGGCGAGGGCGGCGGCGAGCGAGGCGTCGTCGCGGATGCCGCCGGAGAGCTCGACCTTGATGTCCATGGCCTCGGTGACCTGACGGACCAGGTCACGGTTGTCGCCGGTGCCGAAGGCGGCGTCCAGGTCGACGAGGTGGAGCCACTCGGCGCCGGCGCGCTGCCAGGCCAGGGCGGCCTCGAGCGGAGAGCCGTAGGAGGTCTCGCTGCCGGACTCGCCGTGGACGAGGCGGACGGCCTGGCCGTCGCGGACGTCGACGGCGGGGAGGAGTTCGAGAGTGCTCACAGGGTTCCGATCCAGTTGGTGAGGAGCTGGGCGCCGGCGTCGCCGGACTTCTCGGGGTGGAACTGGGTCGCCCAGAGGGCGCCGTTCTCGACCGCCGCGACGAAGGGCTCGCCGTGGGTGGCCCAGCTGACCTTGGGGGCGCGGATGTTGGGGTTGCCGATCTCCAGGGTCCACTCGCGCACCGCGTAGGAGTGCACGAAGTAGTACCGGGCGTCGGCGTCGAGCCCCGCGAAGAGCTGGGTGCCGGCGGGGGCGTCGACGGTGTTCCAGCCCATGTGGGGGACGACGGGGGCGTTCAGCGGCTCGACCGTACCGGGCCACTCGTCGAGGCCCTCGGTCTCCACGCCGTGCTCGATGCCCTGGGCGAAGAGGATCTGCATGCCGACGCAGATGCCCATGACCGGGCGGCCGCCGGAGAGCCGGCGGCCGATGATCCAGTCGCCGCGGGCCTCCTTGAGGCCCTGCATGCAGGCGGAGAAGGCGCCGACGCCGGGGACGAGGAGCCCGTCGGCGTTCATGGCCCTGTCGTAGTCGCGGGTGATCTCGACGTCGGCGCCGACCCGGGCGAGCGCGCGCTCGGCGGAGCGCACGTTGCCGAAGCCGTAGTCGAAGACGACGACCTTCTTGGGAGAACTCGTGCTCATGACCACACGTCCAGACGCAGCACGCCGGCGGAGAGACACATCGCGGCGCCGATGGAGAGGAGCACGATGAGGCCCTTGGGCATCTGCTGTTTGACGAAGGAGTAGATGCCGCCGAGCAGGAAGAGCCCGACGAGGATCAGGATGGTGGAGAGGCCCGTCACGGTTACAGCGCGCCCTTCGTGGAGGGAAGGATTCCGGCGGCGCGCGGGTCCCGTTCGGAGGCGTAGCGCAGCGCGCGGGCGAGGGCCTTGAACTGGCACTCCACGATGTGGTGGGCGTTGCGCCCGTACGGCACGTGGACGTGCAGGGCGATCTGCGCCTGGGCGACGAAGGACTCCAGGATGTGCCGGGTCATCGTCGTGTCGTACGAGCCGATCATCGGCGCCATGTTCTCGGGCTCGGTGTGCACGAGGTACGGGCGGCCGGAGAGGTCGACGGTGACCTGGGCGAGCGACTCGTCCAGCGGGACGGTGCAGTTGCCGAAGCGGTAGATGCCGACCTTGTCGCCGAGGGCCTGCTTGAAGGCGGCGCCGAGCGCGAGGGCGGTGTCCTCGATGGTGTGGTGCGAGTCGATGTGCAGGTCGCCGTCGGTCTTGACGGTCAGGTCGAAGAGTCCGTGCCGGCCGAGCTGGTCGAGCATGTGGTCGTAGAAGCCGACCCCGGTCGACACGTCGACCTTTCCGGTGCCGTCGAGGTCGATCTCGACGACGACGGAGGTCTCCTTGGTGGTGCGCTCAACGCGGCCTACGCGGCTCATCGCTTCTGCTCCTTCATCAGTTCACGGACCGCGTCGAGGAACGCGTCGTTCTCTTCGGGGGTGCCGGCGGTGACCCGCAGCCATCCCGGTACGCCGTTGTCCCGGACCAGGACGCCCCGGTCGAGGATCGACTGCCAGGCCTCGTGCGCGTCGGGGAACTTCCCGAACTGCACGAAGTTGGCGTCGGAGTCGGTGACCTCGCAGCCGAGGGCGCGCAGCTCGGTGACGAGGCGGTCGCGCTCGGCCTTGAGCTGCTCGACGTACCCAAGGAGGGTGTCGGTGTGCTCCAGGGCGGCGAGCGCGGTGGCCTGGGTGACGGCCGAGAGGTGGTACGGCAGGCGGACCAGCTGGACGGCGTCGACGACGGCCGGGTGGGCGGCGAGGTAGCCGAGGCGGAGTCCGGCGGCGCCGAAGGCCTTGGACATGGTCCGGGAGACCACCAGGTTCGGGCGGCCCTCGATGAGGGGCAGCAGCGAGTCGCGGTGGCTGAACTCCACGTACGCCTCGTCCACGACGACCATGGAGGGCTTGGCCGCCTGGGCCGCCTCGTACAGGGCGAGGACGGTGCCCGCGCTCACGGCCGTGCCGGTGGGGTTGTTGGGCGAGGTGATGAAGACGACGTCCGGCGCGTTCTCGGCGATGGCCTGGACGGCCGCCTCGACGTCGATCGTGAAGTCCTCGTTGCGCGGTCCCGAGATCCAGCCGGTGCCGGTGCCGCGGGCGATCAGCGCGTGCATCGAGTACGAGGGCTCGAAGCCGATCGCGGTACGGCCGGGGCCGCCGAAGGTCTGCAGCAGCTGCTGGAGGACCTCGTTGGAGCCGTTGGCCGCCCAGACGTTCTCGACGCCGACGCGGTGCCCGCCGGTCCGGGTGAGGTAGGCGGCGAGCTCGGTGCGGAGCTCGATCGCGTCCCGGTCGGGGTAGCGGTTGAGGCCGCGGGCGGCCTCGGCGACCCGCTCCGCGATCCGGGCCACCAGGGGCTCGGGCAGCGGGTAGGGGTTCTCGTTGGTGTTCAGCTGGACGGGGACGTCGAGCTGGGGCGCGCCGTAGGGCGACTTGCCGCGCAGCTCGTCCCGGACGGGCAGGTCGTCGATCTGGATGATGCCGTTCTCGGTCACTTGCTCTCGGGGACCTTCCATCCGAACCGGGCCTTGATCGCGGCGCCGTGGGCGGGCAGGTCCTCGGCCTCGGCGAGGGTGACGACGTGGTGGGCGACGTCGGCGAGGGCGTCGCGCGTGTAGTCCACGATGTGCACGCCGCGCAGGAAGGACTGCACGGACAGGCCCGAGGAGTGGCAGGCGCAGCCGCCGGTGGGCAGGACGTGGTTGGAGCCGGCGCAGTAGTCGCCGAGCGAGACCGGCGCCCAGGGGCCGACGAAGATCGCGCCCGCGTTGCGGACGCGGTCGGCGACGGCGGCGGCGTCGGCGGTCTGGATCTCCAGGTGCTCGGCGCCGTACGCGTCGACGACCTTGAGGCCGTCGGCGAGGTCGTGGACGAGGACGATCGCGGACTGCCTGCCGGCGAGGGCCGGGACGATCCGGTCGTCGACGTGCTTGGAGGCGGCGACCTGGGTCTTCAGCTCGGCCTCGGTGGCGGCGGCCAGCTCGTCCGAGTCGGTGACGAGGACGGAGGCGGCCATCGGGTCGTGCTCGGCCTGGCTGATGAGGTCGGCGGCGACGTGCACGGGGTCGGCGGTGGAGTCCGCGAGGATCGCGATCTCCGTCGGGCCGGCCTCGGCGTCGATGCCGATGCGGCCCTTGAGGAGGCGCTTGGCGGCGGCCACGTAGATGTTGCCGGGGCCGGTGACCAGGTTGACGGGGGCGCAGCCGGGCTCGTCGGCGGTGCCTTCCGTGCCGTACGCGAACATGGCGATGGCCTGGGCGCCGCCGGCGGCGTAGACCTCGTCGACGCCGAGGAGGGCGCAGGCGGCGAGGATCGTCGGGTGCGGAAGGCCGCCGAACTCCTTCTGCGGCGGGGAGGAGACGGCCACCCCCTCGACGCCGGCCTCCTGGGCAGGGACGACGTTCATCACGACGGAGGACGGGTAGACGGAGCGGCCGCCCGGCACGTACAGGCCGACGCGCTCGACGGGGATCCACTTCTCGGTGACCGTGCCGCCGGGGACGACCTGGGTGGTGTGGGTGGTGCGGCGCTGCTCGCGGTGGACCATGCGGGCGCGCCGGATGGACTCCTCGAGGGCGGCACGGACGGGCGGGTCGAGCTCGTCGAGGGCGCGAGCGATCGCCTCGGCGGGGACGCGCAGGCTCGGGACGCGGACGCCGTCGAATTTCTCCCCGTAGTCGATCACTGCCGCCGCGCCATGATGCCGGACGTCCTCGCAGATCGGCCGCACCTTCTCCAGGGCGGCTTCCACGTCGAACTCGGCACGGGGCAGCAGGTCGCGCAGGGCGGAACCCTCGGGGAGGGTCTCACCGCGCAGATCGATTCGAGAGATCACGGGTCAATTCTCGCAGACGGCCTACAACGCCGGTCGCCCGTATCAGCAGCTGATACATGGCTATCACTGGCTGATACACGCCACGGTGGCGTCTCCTCGCCACTCCTGACCGTTAGCGTTCAGCCCGTCACACTGCGGGAAGAACGACTGTACGAATCCACGAGTCCCGGGAAGCGGAATCGTGGGAGCGCATCGGGGAGAGCGAGGGGGCGGCAGTGACCGAGCCGCACGAGGACGGGATGCCGGACGGTCTCACGGGCCCGGAGCGGGCCATGTGGCGGGCGTTCCGGATCGGCAGGACCTGTGATCTGACGGAGGGGACCGCGGAGCGGGACGACCCCTTCGGGGGACGGGAGTGGGGAGAGGAGCGGAGTGTCCGCGCCGACGTGGTGGCGCTGCTGCTGCTCGACGGGCCGCCGGCGCGGTCCGGGCGGGTGGCCGCGCTGAAGCTGCGCGGGGTCAGGATCACCGGCGTGCTGAACCTGGCGGGCGGGACGATAGGGCCGTACGTGGAGCTGCAGGGCTGCCGGTTCGACGGCGAGGTGGTGCTGCCCGAGGCCCGGTTCGGCACGCTGCGGATGGTCGAGTGCGCGCTGCCGCGCCTGGAGGCGGCTCGGCTGCACACGGAGGGGGACCTGCACCTGCCGCGCTGCCGGGTGCGCCGGGGCATCCGGCTGACGGACGCCCAGATCGGCACGGACCTGCTGCTCAACCAGATCCAGGTGTGGCCGGACCGGCGGGGGCGGGCGATCACGGCGGACGGGATGGTGGTCGCCCAGGACCTCCAGGCCGAGCTGATCGAGGCCCACGGCGAGCTGAGCCTGCGCGGGGCGAAGGTGGGGGTCTCGCTCAGCCTGCGGGGCAGCGTGCTGCGCGGCGCGCAGGGCCGCCGCGCGCTGAACGCCCCGCAGCTGACGGTGGAGCGCTCGCTCTATCTGAACGCTGCCTGGGTGTACGAGGGGACGGCGGGCTCGGGCCGGGCGGGGCACACGACGGCCACCCCGCCGTACGGGGTGACGCCCGCCCAGGGCACCCGCCGCAAGCCGGTGGAGTGCCACGGCGGGGTGCGGCTCGACGACGGCCGGTTCGGTGACGCGGTGGACCTGCACAGCGCCCGCTTCCTGCTGAACGGCGCGCGGCGGGACGAGCTGTCGCTGCGCCGGATCGTCACCCCGGAGCTGCGGTTCAACGGCGAGCGCCCGGAGGAGGGGCGGGTGGTGCTCAACGGCGCGAAGGTCATCACCCTCATCGACCTGTCGACCAGCTGGCCGGGGCCCGGCGGGCTCGCGATGGGCGGCTTCGTCTACGAGAACCTCGTGCCGTACGGGCACTTCCCGCTGGCCCGGCGCCTGGAGTGGGTGGCGGCGGCGACCCCGGAGTACGCCCCCGAGCCGTACGAGCGGCTCGCGACGGTCCTGCGGAACAGCGGGGAGGACGCCGACGCCCGCGAGGTGCTGCTCGCCAAGCAGCGGCGCAGACGGGAGACCCTGCCGATCGCGGGGAAGCTGTGGGGGTACCTCCAGGACTGGACCGTGGCGTACGGCTACCGGCCGGGCCGGGCGGCGCTGTGGATGGCCGTGCTGTGGGCGGCGGGCACGGTGGTCTTCTCCCACTACCGCCCGATACCGATGAAGGCGGACGAGGGACCCGAGTGGAACGGCACGCTGTACGCGCTCGACCTGCTGCTGCCCGTGATCACCCTGGGCCAGGACGGCTACTGGCGACTCGAGGGCATCTGGCAGTGGGTGGCGGCGGTGCTGATCCTCCTCGGCTGGATCCTGGCGACGACGGTGGCGGCGGGTGCGACCCGACTGCTGCGGAGGGGGTGAGGGCGGTGCTCCCGCAGAAGGGGTGAGGTCCGTGCTCCCGCAGAGAGGGTGCGGGCGGTGCTCCCGCGGAGAGGGTGTGGGCCGTGCTCCCGCAGAAGGGGTGAGAGTGCTGTCACCGCCGGGTGAGGGTGCTGTCGCGACCTGGTGATGCGGCTGCCGCGGCGGGCCGGACCGAGAGACAATGCACAGCACCATGTCCATGCTCCGCGCCCTGGTCGGCACCCTCCGCTCGGCCCGGCACGCACCACGGCTCGCCGCGGCGCTCGTGCCGGACGACGCCGTGCTGCTCGACGCCCCGGACGAGCGGCTCGCCCCGGCCCTGGTCGCCGCCGCCCTCGGCGATCCGGAGCCCGCGGCGAAGCTGCTCGCCACCACCCGGGACGCCGGCGAGTGGGAGGACCGCGACCGGTACGTCACCCGGCTCGCCACCTTCGCGTACAACAGGGGCGACTGGCTCACCCGGTGGGTCTCCGCCGCGTCCCGGGATCCCGACGCCCTCCTCGTCACGGCGCAGCTCGCCGTCCGCAGGGCCTGGGAGTCCCCGGCGCGGGCCGAGCGGCTGCGCGAGCTCGCCCCGCTGGTCCAGGAGATCGCCGGGGAGGCTCCGCACGATCCGGTGCCGTGGCGCCTCGCCCTGGACCACGCGCGCGGGACGCACGCCGGGCCCGGGGTGTTCGAGTCGCTGTGGGAGCAGGCCGTGCGCCGCTCCCCGCACCACTACGGCTGCCACGTCGCCGCCCTGAAGTACCTCTCCGCGCAGTGGTACGGCTCGCACCGCGCCGCGTTCGACTTCGCCGAGCAGGCCGCCGACGACGCCGCCCCGGGCTCGCTCGTCGGGGCGCTGCCGGTCCGCGCGGCGTACGACGTGCTCCGGGCGCCGACGGGTCCCGACAGGTTCGTGCCCATCGCCAGGGTCGACCGGGCGGTGGCCCGCGCCCTGGCCCTGTCGGCGGCGTTCCCGGCGGGCGACCCGTGGCCGGCCGAGGTCCGCAACCTGCTCGCGTACGTGCTCGTGGAGCGGGCGCGCTGGGAGGAGGCGTGGGGGGAGTTCGGGCGGATCGGCCCGTACGCGACCTCGTTCCCCTGGGGTGCCGCGCGGGGTGCCGCCCCTGCGGATCCCCTTCTCCGGTTCCTGGCCGCGCGGGACCGGGTACGGGGCGAACTGGCCCGCCGGACACCGCTGGGGCCCGTCCGGCGGACCGGGGTCGGACACCGCTGAGGGGCACCGGTCCCGGAAGGGCCGGACGGGGCGGGCCCGTCGGCCATTAGGCTTGGCGGCTGTGACCACCGCTCGCCTGCCTCTCTTCCCGCTCAACGCGGTGCTGTTCCCCGGCCTCGTGCTGCCGCTGAACGTCTTCGAGGAGCGTTATCGCGCCATGATGCGCGAGCTGCTCACGATCGACGCCTCGGAGCCGCGCCGCTTCGCCGTCGTCGCCATCCGCGACGGCCGCGAGGTCGCGCCGACGGCTCCGGGCATGCCGGACCAGACGGCGCTGCCGGAGAAGGGCCCGGCGGCGGGCTTCGGCTCCGATCCCATCCAGTCCTTCCACCGGGTGGGCTGCATCGCCGACGCGGCGTCGATCCGGGAGCGCGCCAACGGCAGCTTCGAGGTGATGGCCACCGGGACGACCCGGGTGAAGCTGCTGTCGGTCGACGCGAGCGGGCCGTTCCTGACGGCCGAGGTCGAGGAGATCCCCGAGGAGCAGGGCGAGGAGGCGGGCACGCTCGCCGAGGGCGTGCTGCGGGCCTTCCGCAGCTATCAGAAGCGCCTCGCGGGGGCCCGGGAGCGTTCGCTGACGACGAGTGAGCTGCCGGACGAGCCCTCCGTGGTCTCGTACCTGGTCGCGGCTGCGGCGGTGCTCGACACCCCGTCGAAGCAGCGGCTGCTCCAGGCGCCGGACACGGCGACCCGGCTGCGCGAGGAGCTGACGCTGCTGCGCGCGGAGACCGCGGTGCTGCGGCATCTGCCGTCGCTGCCGGCGGTGGACCTGACGAAGGCCCCGACGTACCCGAACTGAGCGGGCCCCCGACGTAACCGAACCGCCCCGGCCCCGGCCGGACGGACCGAGCCGACCGAGTCGAGGAAGAGCGCGTGGCGAAGAAGCAGAAGAAGAACAGCGGGGGCACTCCGGCGACGGTGGCCCTGGCGGCGGCCGGCACCCCGTTCACCCTGCACGCGTACGAGCACGACCCGGCCTCCCCCTCGTACGGCGAGGAGGCGGCGGAGGCCCTCGGCGTCTCCCCCGACCGGGTGTTCAAGACGCTGGTCGCGGACGTCGACGGCGAGCTGACGGTCGCGGTGGTCCCGGTGGCGGGCCAGCTGGACCTGAAGGCCCTCGCCTCGGCGGTCGGCGGGAAGCGGGCCGCGATGGCCGACCCGGCGGCGGCGGAGCGCACCACGGGGTACGTCCGGGGCGGCATCTCCCCGCTGGGCCAGCGCAAGCGGCTCCGTACCGTCCTCGACTCCTCGGCCTCGGAGCACGCGACCGTCTGCATCTCGGCGGGCCGCCGCGGCCTGGAGGTGGAGCTCTCCCCCGCGGACCTGGCCGCCCTCACCTCGGCGGTCGTGGCCCCGATCGGCCGCGCCTGACGCCAGGGCCCGTCTTCCGGATCAGGCTCCGCGAGCCCGGCACGATCCGAGGGACGGGCCCTGGGCGCGGCCTTGCCGGGTCGTCAGTGGGTGCCCGGGCCCTGCGTGTACGGCTTCGGCTGTCCCCAGTGCTCCGGTTCCGGGTCGCGCGGTCCGAAGACGGCCGTCAGCGCGAGGTGCACGATCATGGCGGCGAGCGGCCAGGCCAGCATCGCGGCGGCCGCCAGGTTCAGTTCGAGCGGCGCCTCGAAGGTGACGTTGGGGCCGACCGCCTTCGCGTGGGCGACCACGTCGTCGGTGGGGCCGAAGCTCGTCCCGATCCACCAGGCGAGCAGCGAGCCCAGGCCGCCGCCGAGCGCCAGGCCGAGGACGAGCGGGACGCCGCCCTTGCGGCGCAGCAGGAAGACGACGAGCGCGGCGACCGCGCCGAAGGCAAGGGCGAGGAGGACGAACGTTCCGTCGGCGCCGATCGCCTGCTCCCCCTCCGAGTTCCGGAGGTAGACGCCCTTGCCGTCCGAGATGAGCAGGACGCGCGGGGCCAGGTTCAGCCACAGCACTCCGAGCAGCGCCCCCGCGAGCGCGGAGACGAGGGTCACCAGCAGGCCCTGTACGACCTCGGCCGCCGTGATCGGGTCCCCGGCCGGGCCCGCCGGCGGCGGGGGCGGCGGGGGCCGGTCGGGATCGTGCGGCGGCTGGTGAGGCGGAGTCAGAGGTGCGGTCACCCCGCCATCGTGCCAGGTGTCCCTGTGGCCCGCCTCAGCGGACGGCGGCCCGCCGGTAGGCCCAGGTCGCGACGGCGAGCGAGACGACGCCGACCGCCCCGCACACGGCGAGGTCGACGGCGACGGCCGCCCAGTCGGGATGCGGGTCGAAGGTGCGGGCCAGGGCCTCCACGCCGTACGTGGACGGCAGCAGGTCCCGCGCCCAGCCGATCGGCCCCGGCAGCCGCTCGGCGGGGAGGACCCCGAGGAGCAGGGCCGCCGACATGCCGAGCTGGCCCAGGAGGGTGGCCAGCTCCTGGCGGGGTGCGAGGAGCCCGAGGGCCGCGCCGAGCCCGGCGAGCGCCGCCCCGGCGAGCGGGACGACGGCGGCGAGGATCCACAGGTGGCCGAGCGGCAGCCCGAAGAGGACGGAGCCGGCGACGGCGGTGACGGCGGTCCCGGGCACGGTGAAGGAGGCGTACGCCCCGGCCGCGCCGAGCACGACGGCGGCGGGCGGCACGGGCAGGGTGGCGTAGTGGTCGAGGCCGCCGCCGGCCCGCAGCTGCCCGAAGTACTGGGCGAGCAGGTTGAGCGCGACGAAGGCGACGACGAGGACGGTGGAGCCGGCCACGACGGCGCGCGCCTCGGAGCCGCCGTCGACGACCCCGCGCATCAGGACCATGATCCCGATCGACTGGAAGGTGGCGACGAAGAGCAGCGGGATGCGGGCCACGCGGGCGCGGGAGAGCTGCGCGCGGTAGACGGCGGCCAGGGCCGGGAGGACCCGGGCGCGGGGGGCGAGGGGCGCGGCGCCGTCGTCCGCGTCCCGGCTCGCGGCGGGGAGCGCGCCGGTCGGCAGGACCTCGGCGGGCAGGGTGCTCACTGCGTACGGCTCCTGAAGGTCACGTGCGGTCGGTCCGGGGTCACGCCTTCACCAGTCCTTCGGTCGCGCCGCCCAGGGCGAGGTACACGTCCTCCAGGCTGGGCGTGGCCAGGGTGAAGTCGTCGAGCGCGGCGAACGCGGCCCCGCCGGTGACGGTGGCGACGGCCGCGCGGGCCTCGTCGGGGGCGAGCCGGAGGTTCCAGCGGCGTCCGGTCTCCTGGGCGAGGCCGCGGAGGGCGGCGACCTCGGGCAGGTGGAGCGGCGGCGCGTCGCGCCACACCAGCTCGACGCGGACCTCGCCGGCGACCCGTTCCTTGAGTCCGGCGGGGGTGTCGCAGGCGATGACCCGGCCGCGGTCGATGACGGCGACCCGGTCGAGGACGGTCTCGGCCTCGATGACGTTGTGGGTGACGAGGAGCACGGTGGTGCCGTGTTCGGCGCGGCGCCGGTCGACGGCGGCCCAGACGGCGCGCCGGGCGACGGGGTCCATGCCGGTGGTGGGTTCGTCGAGGACGAGGACGGGCCTGCGGCCGACGAGCGCGGCGGCGAAGCAGGCGAGGCGCCGCTGTCCGCCGGAGAGCTTCTTGAGGGGACGGCCGGCGATCTCGCCGAGGCCGAGCTCGTCCAGGACGGCGTCGCGCTCGGCGCGGGCGTCGTGGGCGGTGAGGCCGCGGAGCCGTCCGGTGGTCTCGGCGGCGAGGGAGACGGTCAGCTCGTCGAGGGCGGTGGACTCCTGGCCGAGGTAGGCGAGGAGCCGGGCCGCCCGCTCGGGGTGGCGCACGAGGTCGTGGCCGAGGAGTTCGACGGTGCCGGAGTCGGGGCGCATGAGGCCGGTGAGCTGGCGGACGAGGGTGGACTTGCCGGCACCGTTGGGGCCGAGCAGGCCGAAGATCTCGCCGCCGCGCACGTCGAGGCTGATCCCGTCGGTGGCCCGCACCTCGGGGGTCGCGGGCGCGCCGCGCCGGCCGCGCGTGGCGGGGTACGTCTTGACCAGATCCCGCACCACGCACACCGTACTCACGGAGAAAGAGATTACGGGGTCGCCGGGCCCGCTCCGGGCGCGGGGGCGTGTTCGGCGGCGGTCCGGACGTCGATCTCGCGCCAGAATCCGGCCCGGATCGCGTACCGGTCGTGCTCGTCGATCTGGTCGTCCTTGTGGGCGAGAAGTCCGAAACGGGCGGCGTAGCGGAGGAGTTCTCCGTCGATGCGGTGCGGGATGCGCGGGTAGAGGGTGGAGAGCTTCTGGACGTGGCTCTGCTCGGGGAGCCGTTCCATCCAGCGGCGGGCGAACACCTGTCCGACCTCGAAGGGGTCGCCGCCGACGGTCGTGATGTCCTCCTCGCGGTCGGCCCAGCGCTGCTCCGCGCTGGTGAGCGTGGCGAGGGTGGGCAGGGTGGCGGTCTCGGCCGGTTCGCCGAAGGCGGGGGCGGGGCGCTCGATCCAGCCCCGGTCGGAGGACCAGCGGAGCGCGCTCGCGCCCTGCGGGACGGGGGTGGCCTGGGTGCCGGGTCCGCGCAGTCCCGCGAGGTCCTTGGGGGTGGGGACGCCCTTGCCCGTCGCCGGGGAGGGGACGCCCGCGCCGTGGGCGTGCGCGTCGTCGCCCGCGTGACCGTTGGTGCGGACGTGACCGTTGGTGTGCAGGTGGTCGTGGCCGCCGTCGCCGTTCGCGTCGGCGGGGGCCACGGCGGCGGCCGCCTCGGCGGCCCGTTCGGCGGAGGCGGCGAGGGCCGTCTCGGGCAGCGGCGCGGAGAGGATGGCGGCGATCTCGGGGCGCGGGGCGGGCGGCGGGGCGCAGATGCCGGTGAGGTCCTTGGCGCGGACGGCGCGGGTGATCCAGGCCCGGTCGAGGACCCGCCGTTCGTCGGCCTCGGCGACGAGGTCCTCGGACTGGTTGTAGTCGCCGTCGGCGGCCTGGACGGCCCACAGGTGGACGGCGACGCCGTGCTCCTTGGCCGACATGAGGCCGGGCAGCAGGTCGCCGTCGCCGGTGACGAGCACGATGTCGGAGCAGGCCCTGTTCCGGGCGAGCTCGGTCAGCTCGGTGTGCATGGCCGCGTCGACGCCCTTCTGCGCCCAGCGTCCGTCGCTCCTGGTCAGGGCGCCGAGCCGGACGGTGACCCGGGGCATCACGCGCAGCCTGCGGTGCTCGGGCTGGGGCACCCGGTCGGGCGCGCCGTCGAACCAGTAGATCCGCAGGAGGGGCAGCCCGGTCTCGGCCTCGGCGCGCTGCCGCAACTGCTGGATCAGGCCGGCGTGGTCGACGGTGATCCTGGAGCGGGCCGGTTCCCCGGCGAGGAGACTGGCGGCGGCGCCCAGCAGGTAGCCGGCGTCCACCAGGACGACGCAGCGGTCCACGTGTTCCACCCTCTTTCGGGAGCCTCGGGTTCGAAAGGGTGCTTCGGGTTCCTTCGAGTCTGCCCGACGGCCAGGTGCTTGACGTCCGGAACTGGATCATCGGCGTGGCGAGTGTCACGCCCGCTCGACCTCTACGCTCCGTAATGATCCAACATGCGGCGGTTCGTGCCGTATGTGAGTCTGACAGCGGCCCTGGCCCCTAGTCCCTTTGAGGAGGCATCCCCATGGCCAAGAACCGCAACCAGAACCGCAGTCAGAAGCAGCAGTCGCCGGCCGAGCGCGGTCAGCAGCAGGCGCAGCAGTCGGCGATGGAGTCGCAGGCCGAGCAGCGCGCGAGCCAGGTCACCCCCGGTGACATGGCCCGCAAGGGTCGCCAGAAGCGCTTCGGTCACAACTGACGCGACCGGACTGCACGGCAAAGGGGCGCGCCCGTGACGACGGGCGCGCCCCTTGCGCGTGCGTGAAGGCCGGTGCGGTTCGTGAAGGCCGGCGCGGTTAAAGCCCCGGCACGGTTGTGGAACCGGGTCAGCCGGCCAGGCAGGACGGGCCGAGCAGCACCTTCAGGTCGCCGAAGAGCGCCGGATCGGCGGTCACCCGGTGCCGGTCGAGCCGCAGCACGGTGGTGGTGCGGGGGCCCTGGAGCTTGATCCGCACCTCGGTGTTGCCCTTGTGGTGCTTGAGGATCTCGCCGAGCCTGCTGACCATCGGCGGGGTCACCTTCACCGTCGGGATGGTGAGGACCACCGGCGCGTTGGTCCCGGCGTTCGACAGGTCGGGGACCATCAGCTCCATGGCGACGAGGCGGGGCACGTCCTCGCGCTTGTCGAGCCGTCCCTTGACGAAGACGACCGTGTCCTCGACCAGCTGGGTGGAGACCAGCTGGTACGTGGCCGGGAAGAACATGCACTCGATGGAGCCGGCCAGGTCCTCGACGGTGGCGATCGCCCAGGCGTTGCCCTGCTTGGTCATCTTGCGCTGGAGGCCGGAGATGATGCCGCCGATGGTGACGACCGCGCCGTCGCCGTGCTCGCCGCCGGTCAGCTGGGAGATCGACGCGTCCGTCTTGTCGGACAGGACGTGCTCGATGCCGAAGAGCGGGTGGTCGGAGACGTAGAGGCCGAGCATCTCGCGCTCCTGGGCGAGCAGGTACGACTTCTCCCACTCGACGTCGGAGAACTCGACGTCCAGGCCGAAGCCGGGCTCGTCGCTCGCCTCGTCGCCCATCCCGCCGAAGAGGTCGAACTGCCCCTCGGCCTCCTTGCGCTTGACCGCCACCACGTTGTCGATCATGGGTTCGTGGTGGGCGACCAGGCCCTTGCGGGTGTGGCCCATCTCGTCGAAGGCGCCGGCCTTGATCAGCGACTCGACGGTCCGCTTGTTGCAGACGACGGCCTCGACCTTGTCGAGGAAGTCGGGGAAGGAGGAGTACTTCCCCTTGGCCTTGCGCGTCTTGATGATCGACTCGACGACGTTGGTGCCGACGTTCCGGATGGCGGAGAGGCCGAAGAGGATCACGTCGTCGCCCTGGGCGGCGAAGTTCGACTCGGACTCGTTCACGTTGGGCGGCAGGACCTTGATGCCCATGCGGCGGCACTCGTTGAGGTAGACCGCGGACTTGTCCTTGTCGTCCTTGACCGAGGTGAGCAGTCCCGCCATGTACTCGGCGGGGTGGTTGGCCTTGAGGTAGGCGGTCCAGTAGGAGACCAGGCCGTACGCGGCGGAGTGCGCCTTGTTGAAGGCGTAGCCGGCGAAGGGGACCAGGACGTCCCAGAGGGCCTGGATGGCCTCGTCGCTGTAGCCGTTCTTCTTGGCTCCGGCCTGGAAGATGGTGAAGTTCTTCGCCAGCTCCTCGGGCTTCTTCTTGCCCATGACGCGGCGGAGGATGTCGGCCTCGCCGAGCGAGTAGCCGGCGATGATCTGGGCGGCCTTCTGCACCTGCTCCTGGTACACGATGAGGCCGTAGGTGACCGCGAGCACCTCTTCGAGCGGCTTCTCCAGCTCGGGGTGGATCGGGGTGATCTCCTGCTGGCCGTTCTTGCGCAGGGCGTAGTTCGTGTGCGAGTTCATGCCCATCGGGCCCGGCCGGTACAGGGCGGACACGGCGGAGATGTCTTCGAAGTTGTCGGGCTTCATCAGCCGCAGCAGCGAGCGCATGGGGCCGCCGTCGAACTGGAAGACGCCGAGGGTGTCACCGCGCTGGAGCAGTTCGAAGGTCTTGGGGTCGTCGAGCGGCAGCGCCAGGAGATCGATGTCGATCCCCTTGTTGGACTTCACCATCTTGACGGCGTCGTCCATGATCGTGAGGTTGCGCAGGCCGAGGAAGTCCATCTTCAGCAGGCCGAGCGACTCGCAGCTCGGGTAGTCCCACTGCGTGATGGTGACGCCGTCGGTGTGCCGCACCCAGATCGGGGCGTGGTCGACGATGGGCTCGCTGGACATGATCACGCCGGCGGCGTGCACGCCCATCTGGCGGACCAGGCCCTCGACGCCCTTGGCGGTGTCGATGACCTTCTTGACGTCCGGCTCGTTCTCGTACATCGCGCGGATCTCGCCGGCCTCGCTGTAGCGCGGGTGCGAGGGGTCGGTGATGCCGTTGAGGTCGATGCCCTTGCCGAGGACGTCGGCGGGCATGGCCTTGGTGAGCCGGTCGCCCATGGCGTACGGGTAGCCGAGGACGCGCGCGGAGTCCTTGATGGCGTTCTTCGCCTTGATCTTTCCGTACGTGCCGATCATGGCGACCTTGTCGGCGCCGTACTTCTCCGTCACGTACCGGATCACCTCGACGCGCCGACGCTCGTCGAAGTCGATGTCGACATCGGGCATCGAGATGCGCTCGGGGTTGAGGAAGCGCTCGAAGATCAGGCCGTGCGGGATCGGGTCGAGGTCGGTGATGCCCATGGCGTACGCGACGATCGAGCCGGCCGCGGAGCCTCGGCCGGGGCCCACGGCGATGCCCTGCTTCTTCGCCCACATGATGAAGTCGGCGACGACGAGGAAGTAGCCGGGGAAGCCCATCGAGATGATGGTGTCCATCTCGTACTCGACCTGCTTGAGCCGGTCCTCGGGGATGCCCCCGGGGAAGCGGCGGTGCATGCCGCGCATGGTCTCCTCGCGGAACCAGGAGACCTCGGTGTAGCCCTCGGGGATGTCGAACTTCGGCATGAGGTTCTTGGCCTCGAACATGCCGGTGGTGTCGACCTGCTCCGCGACCAGGAGGGTGTTGCGGCAGCCCTCCTGCCAGGCGTCCGAGGAGTCGACGGCGTACATCTCGTCCGTGGACTTCAGGTAGTAGCCGGTGCCGTCGAACTTGAAGCGGTCCGGGTCCGAGAGGTTCTTGCCGGTCTGGATGCACAGCAGGGCGTCGTGGGCGGTGGCCTCGTGCGCGTACGTGTAGTGCGAGTCGTTGGTGACCAGCGGCGGGATGCCGAGCTTCTTGCCGATCTCCAGGAGTCCGTCGCGGACCCGGTGCTCGATCTCGATGCCGTGGTCCATCAGCTCCAGGAAGTACCGGTCCTTGCCGAAGATGTCCTGGTACTCGGAGGCGGACTTCAGGGCCTCGTCGAACTGGCCGAGGCGGAGGCGGGTCTGCAGCTCGCCGGAGGGGCAGCCGGTGGAGGCGATCAGGCCCTCGGACCACTGGGAGATGGTCTCCTTGTCCATCCGGGGCCACTTCTGCAGCCAGCCCTCGGCGTACGCGTCGGAGGAGAGCTTGAAGAGGTTGTGGAGTCCGGTGGAGTTGGCCGCCCAGATCGTCTTGTGGGTGTAACCGCCGGAACCGGAGACGTCGTCCCGCTTCTGGTGCGGCTGGCCCCACTGGATCTTCCGCTTGTTGCGCCGGGACTCGGGCGCCACGTACGCCTCGATGCCGATGATCGGCGTCACACCGGCCTTCTTCGCGCTGTGGAAGAAGTCGTACGCCCCGTGCAGGTTGCCGTGGTCGGACATGGCGATGTGGGTCATGCCCATCTCGTTGCACGCGTTGAACATGTCCTTCAGCCGCGCGGCACCGTCCAGCAGCGAGTACTGGGTGTGGACGTGGAGGTGCGTGAAGGGCGGCCTGGTCACAGTGGGGATGCCTCCGACGATGCTGTGGTCCTCTGGGGAGCGACCCCCAGGCCCCCGATGAATTTCTGGGGGGACAGCGTGGAAGTCTACGTCGGCCGACTGACAGAACGCGGGCACTCAGGAGTACGGTCGCGCGTTGGAGGACCGGGAACACCTGTCCCATTTGTCATAAGCAGTCTTGCACCAGGAGGCACCCTCGATGTCGGTCCCGCAGCCCACCGCAGCCGAGCGCGGTGAGCACATCCTCGCCGTCTTCGACACCGCCTTCGGCGAGCTCCTCGCCGCCGACCCCGCGGCCTTCCGCGTCAAGTTCCGGAAGATGGCCGGCTCCGCCTTCGCCTTCTACCGGGGCACGGCCTGCCTGTTCTACTCCGACCTGGAGCGGGAGACCCACGGCGGCCCGTACCTGGACGAGCAGACCGGCCGGGTCTGGATCCACGGCGATCTCCACGCCGAGAACTTCGGCACGTACATGGACGCCAACGGACGCCTCGTCTTCAACGTCAACGACTTCGACGAGGCCTACGTCGGCCCCTTCACCTGGGACCTGAAGCGGCTTTCCGCCTCCCTCGCCCTCATCGGCTACGCCAAGGCGCTCAGCGACGAGCAGATCACCGAGCTCGTCCGGATCTACGCGGGCGCGTACCGGGAGCGGATACACGCCCTCGCGACCGGCGCCAAGGGCGACGACGTCCCCGCCTTCACCCTGGAGACCGCCGACGGGGCGCTGCTCGGCGCCCTGCGCGAGGCCCGGGCACTGACCCGCTTCGGGCTGCTCGACTCCATGACCGAGATCCGCGAGTTCGAGCGCCGCTTCTCGGCGGGCGCGGGCACGATCGAGCTGGACGCGGCCACCCGGTACAAGGTCCTCGCGGCCTTCGACGGCTACCTGGAGACCCTGCCGGAGTCGAGCCTGGCCCGCCCCGACTCGTACCGGGTGAAGGACGTCGTCGGGCGGCGCGGGATCGGCATCGGCTCGGCCGGCCTCCCCTCGTACAACATCCTCCTGGAGGGCAACAGCGACGCCCTGGAGAACGACGTCGTGATCTACCTCAAGCAGGCGCAGACCCCGGCGGTCTCCCGGCACGTCACGGACGCGGCGGTACGGGAGTACTTCCAGCACGAGGGCCACCGCACCGTGATCTCGCAGCGGGCGCTGCAGGCGCACGCCGACCCGTGGCTCGGCTGGACGGAGCTGGACGGGGCGGGCCAGCTGGTCGCCGAGGTGTCGCCGTACGCGGTGGACCTGGACTGGTCGGACATCGACGACCCGCGGGAGATCGCGGCCACCGTCGCCGACCTGGGCCGGGCGACGGCCACGATGCACGCGGCGGCGGACGACTCCAGCGGCCACTCCCTGGTCCCGTTCTCGACGGAGCGGGCCATCGACGCGGCGATCGCCGCCGACGAGGAGGGCTTCGCCCAGCTCCTGGTCGACTTCGCGCACTCCTACGGGGCGCGGGCGCGGGCGGACCACCAGATCTTCGTGGACCTGTTCCGCAACGGCCGGATCCCGGGGCTCTAGCAGGACGCACAGCTTGTCCTTAGAGACCTCTTACGGGTCGGCATGGGACACTCCACGACGATGGACATGGCAGGGACGCAGCTGAGGGCGCTGCGGGCGGCGTTCTTCACGGCACTGGTCGTGACGCTGTCCGTGGCGTCCCACGTGCTGCTCTCCCGCGTGTCGCTGCCGCTCGGGACGGTCGTCCCGGTCGCGGTCGGCGTCTTCGCCGTGGCGTACGCGCTGGCCGGCCGCGAGCGCGGCCTCGGCCCGATCGCCGGGCTCCTCGTCCCGCTGGAACTGGCCGCCGACACGCTCTTCACCAGCGGTCAGGCGGTCTGTTACGGCCCCGCCGGCGGCCCGGTCGCCGGTTCGCTGCGCTCGGTGGGCGTGGACGTGTTCTGCGGCGGCGCCGTGGGCACGCCGCTGCCCGGCGTGGTGACCCCGGAGAGCGGGAGCGCCGCCGCCCTGCTCGACTCCCCCGACCCGGCGCTGCCGTGGCTGCTGCTCCTGGCCCATGTGGGCGTGGGGCTCTCGGCGGCCTGCTGGCTGCGCGGCGGGGAGCGGGCGCTCGCCCGGCTGCTCCGCGCGGTGGAGTCCTTCGCGTTCCGGCCGCTGCTCCTGGTGGCGGCCTTCTTCCGGGCCGCGGGTCCGGCGCCGCGGCGGGCCGGCCGGCCCGCCGACCGGCCCCGCTCCTCCCGTGCCCGGCTCCTCGTGCACTCCGTCGGGCGGCGGGGGCCGCCGCGTCCGGTGCTCGCTCTCGTCTGAGCGGGCCCCGACGCGTCCCCCTGCCCTTCCCCACCTTCCACGGAGAACACGATCATGAGTGCACGCAACAGCCACGCCAACAAGGCCGCCGCCCGCGAGCGACTGCGCGAGGAGCGCGAGCGCCAGGCGAAGAAGGACCGGGCGCGCCGGCAGCTGATCGTCGGCGTCTCGGCCGTGGCCGTCCTGGCCGCCGCCGGCGGCATCGGCTACGCGGTCGTCCAGTCGAACAAGCCCACCCAGTGGGAGGCGGCGGCCGACGCGAAGAACGTGACGGCCCCGAAGAACACCACGGGCACGGACGGCACGACCGTCGTCATCGGCAAGGACTCCGCGAAGAAGACCCTCGAGCTGTACGAGGACTCGCGCTGCCCGGTCTGCGCGACCTTCGAGCAGACCGTGGGCTCCACGGTCGAGAAGGACGTCGAGGCCGGCAAGTACAAGATCCGGTACGTCGGTGCCACCTTCATCGACAACGGCATCCCGGGCGAGGGCTCGAGGAACGCCCTGTCGGCGCTCGGCGCCGCGCTGAACGTGAGCCCGGAGGCCTTCCTCAAGTACAAGGCGGCGCTCTACTCCGCGAAGTTCCACCCGGAGGAGAAGGACGACAAGTTCGCCAAGGACTCCTACCTCCTGGAGGTGGCGGACTCCGTCCCGGCCCTCAAGGGCAACGCCGAGTTCAAGAAGGACGTCGAGGACGGCACCTTCGACGCATGGGCGATGAAGATGTCGAAGGCCTTCGACGCCAGCGGGGTGAAGGGCACCCCGACGCTGAAGATGGACGGCAAGGCGGTCACGACGCCGGGCACGACCAACCCGCCGATGACGGTGGCCGAGTTCGACACGGCGATCGACGCGGCCCTCAAGGCCTGACGCCCCATCGCTCCGCGACGGCCCCGGACCGCTTCGGTCCGGGGCCGAGGCGTACCCGGCGCAGGCGTCCGGGGGGCGACGAGTGGGCGAACTTCCGGCTGGGGGCTGCCCCTCGGGCATACTCGTCAGTAATCTGACTGCCCGTGACCAGTCGCTTCATATCCGCCGCCCCCACGCGGCGCGCCGTCGTCAAGGCCGCCGCAGTCACCGCCGTCGCCACGCCCGCCCTGCTGGGCGCGGCCTCCCCGGCGCTCGCGGACTCCGGGGCACCCGCCTTCCTCCACGGCGTCGCCTCCGGCGACCCGCTGCCCGACGGCGTCCTGCTCTGGACGCGCGTCACCCCCACCCCCGAGGCCGTGCCCGGATCCGGTCTCGGTCCCGACGTCCAGGTCGGCTGGGAGCTCGCCGAGGACCGCGCCTTCGCCAGGGTCGTCGCCTCCGGCACCACCACGGCGAGCGCCGCCTCCGACCACACGGTGAAGGCCGACGTCCGGGGCCTGCGCCCGGCCACCGCCTACTGGTTCCGCTTCACCGCGGGCGACGCCGTCTCCCCGAGCGCCCGCACCCGCACCGCGCCGGCCGCCGACTCCGCCGCGCCCGGTGTCCGCTTCGGCGTGGTCTCCTGCTCGAACTGGGAGTCCGGCCACTTCTCCGCGTACCGCCATCTCGCGGCCCGCTCCGACCTGGACGCGGTCCTCCACCTCGGCGACTACATCTACGAGTACGCCAGTGGCGCCTACCCCGAGGCGAAGTACGTCGTCCGGCAGCACGAGCCGCGCCACGAGATCGTGTCCCTCGCCGACTACCGGACCCGGCACGGGAAGTACAAGACGGACCCCGACCTCCAGGCGATGCACGCGGCGCACCCGATCGTCGCCATCTGGGACGACCACGAGTTCGCCAACGACGCCTGGTCGGGCGGGGCCGAGAACCACACCCCCGGCACCGAGGGCGACTGGGCGGCCCGGGTGGCCGCCGCGAAGCAGGCGTACTTCGAGTGGATGCCGGTCCGCACCTCCACCGAGGGCACGGTCTTCCGACGTCTGCGCTTCGGCAAGCTGGCCGATCTGCATCTGCTCGACCTGCGGTCCTTCCGGTCCGCGCAGGCGAAGGCGGGCAGCGGCACGGTCGACGACCCGGAGCGGTCCATCACCGGTCGCGCGCAGCTGGACTGGCTGAAGGCGGGTCTGGCCGGTTCGGACGCGACCTGGCAGCTGGTCGGCACCTCGGTGATGATCTCGCCGGTCGCCTTCGGCTCCCTGCCGGCGTATCTCCTGGAGCCGCTGGCCGAGTTGCTCGGCCTGCCGAAGGAGGGGATCGCGGTCAACGTCGACCAGTGGGACGGCTACACGGACGACCGCAAGGAGCTGCTCGCGCACCTGACCGAGCGGGCGATCCGCAACACCGTCTTCCTGACCGGTGACATCCACATGGCCTGGGCCAACGACGTGCCGGTGAAGGCCGCGACGTATCCGCTCTCGGCCTCGGCGGCGACCGAGTTCGTCGTCACCTCGGTGACCTCGGACAACCTGGACGACCTGCTGCACGTGGCCCCGGGCACGCTCTCGGTGGTGGCCGCGGGCGCCGTGAAGGCCGCCAACCGCCATGTGAAGTGGGTGGACATGGACCACCACGGGTACGGAGTGCTCGACGTGACGGCCGCGCGTTCGCAGATGGACTACTACACGGTCTCCGACAAGCGGGATCCGGCCGCGACGACGGCCTGGGCGCGCTCGTACCGGACGCTGAGCGGAACGCAGCGCGTCGAGCGGGTGTACCAGCCGGTTCTCTGATCGACATCTCAACGGCGATTTTCAGCCATGATCCCCTTTGTTAACAGGGGATCACATCGCTACGGCGGGTGGCGGGTTCCGGAGATCGAATCCGGACACACCACCCGCCTCTGCCACCTCCTTCGTTACCTCCACGTCTCAAACCCTGGAAGTGGCAGAAGTTTTTCTTCCCGATGACCCGAATTGCCCCATGAATGATTTGGCTTGATCGCTTCTCGGCGACCTCTGACATGGACGCGTAATCTCCCCGGCGTGGCGAGGAAGTTCCTCCCCCACCACCCCCCGCGAGGAGTCACCCGTGCGTGCTCTTGTCCGTATATCGCCGCGCATGTCCCGTCGTATGCTCGGCACCGCCGTGATGGCCGGAACCCTGGCCCTGGCCCCGCTGTCCGCCCCGGCGGCCACCCCGTCGACCACCACGCTGGCCTCGGCCGAGAAGTGCGCGGACGGCGCCACCGCCCTGTCCGGCGCCCGCAAGGCGAAGGGGAACTCCACCAAGGCCGAGCCCAACGCCCTCACCGCCGCCCAGGCCAAGGCCATGGACGACGACCTGAAGAAGAAGGTCGCCGCCGCCCGGAACTCCGGCCGCATCGGCTCCTCCTCCCTCACCGCCGGCGC
Source organism: Streptomyces vietnamensis (assembly GCF_000830005.1). NCBI lineage: Bacteria > Bacillati > Actinomycetota > Actinomycetes > Kitasatosporales > Streptomycetaceae > Streptomyces > Streptomyces vietnamensis. The sequence continues at coordinate 2,280,207 of NZ_CP010407.1, forward strand.
CACCATCCCCGTCTACTTCCACGTGATCCACAGCGGCACGACGGGCAAGCTCAGCGCCACGGCCATCAACAACCAGCTGGCCGTCCTGAACGCCGCCTACGCGGGCCAGGGCACCGGCAACGTGAACACGGGCTTCCAGTTCTCGCTGGCCGGCACGGACTACACGGACAACGCGACCTGGTACAACCTCTCCGACGGCACCCAGGCCGAGAAGGACATGAAGACCGCCCTGCGCAAGGGCGGCGCCAACGCGCTGAACATCTACACCGCCAACCTCGGCGGCGGCCTGCTCGGCTGGGCGACCTTCCCGTCCTCGTACAAGTCCGCCCCGAACATGGACGGCGTCGTCATCCTCGACGCCTCGCTCCCGGGCGGCTCCGCGGCCAACTACAACGAGGGCGACACCGCCACCCACGAGGTCGGCCACTGGATGGGCCTCTACCACACCTTCCAGGGCGGCTGCACGGGCAACGGCGACTACGTCTCCGACACCCCGGCCGAGAAGAGCGCCGCCTTCGAGTGCCCGACCGGCCGTGACTCCTGCACCTCCAAGCCCGGTGTGGACCCGATCCACAACTTCATGGACTACACGTACGACTCCTGCATGTACCAGTTCACCGCGGGCCAGGTGACCCGCATGAACGACGCCTGGACCGCGTACCGCGCCTGACGGCCCGTCCGCGCGAAAAGGGGTGTGGCCCCGGGGAGTTCCCCGGGGCCACACCCCTTTTCCGTACGCCCGTACGCCCGTGCGCCCTACAGGCTGTCGATGAAGGACAGCGCGACCGACCAGGTCCGCTCCGCCGCCTCCGCGTCGTAGTCCGGCAGCTCCGGGTCCGTGTAGATGTGCCCCGCGCCCCGGTAGCGGTAGATCTCCACGTCCGCCCCGGCCTTGCGCATCTGCAGGTACCAGGAGGACAGCCAGTCGTCCGTCTCGAAGGGGTCCGGCTCGGCCACGTGCAGCTGCACCGGCAGCTCGTCCACCGAGGCGGACTCCGCGATGTCCGAGGTGCCGTGGAGCAGCAGCAGCCCGCGCGCCTTCTCGTCGCCGAGCGCCAGGGTCTGCGCGATCGAGGCCCCGAGGGAGAGGCCCATGTAGACCAGGCCCCGCTCGGAGTACGGCGCGGCGGCCAGGACCGCCCGCTTCAGCAGTTCGTCCTTGCCGATCTCGTCCCGGAGCGCCACGCCCTCCTCCACGGTCTTGACCGTCCGGCCGTCGTAGAGGTCCGGCGTCCAGACCTGGTGCCCGGCCTCACGGAGCCGCTCGGCGGCCGCCTCGACGGAAGGGGTCAGCCCGTAGGCCGAGTGGAAGAGCATGATGTCCATGCGTCCCATCCTGCCACCCGGCACCGACGGGACCGGGCAGGCCCCGGAGGCGTCAGCGCATGCTGCGCACGTCCAGGTGGCGCAGCACCCGGTCCACCACCTCGGGGTCGGCGCCGGGTTCGCTGCGGGCCGCGAGGACCTCGTGGCGGGCGGCCGACATCAGCTCCCGCTGGATCCGCTGCACCGCCTTGAACCGCTTCGTCCGCTCCACGAAGGCGGCCCGCCGCTCGTCGTCCACCATGTCGGGGCTGATCCGCGCCCCGATGTCGTACGCCCCGCGCAGCAGCCGCTCCTGGACCTCCTCGGGCAGCTCCTCGAACTCCTCGATCTCCTTGAGCCGGCGCTTGGCCGCCTTCGCGGCCCGGATCGCGAGCTCCCGCTCCAGGGCGCGCTCGGTCTCCGTGTCGGCCCGCACCCCGAGCCGCCTGACCAGCCAGGGCAGGGTGAGGCCCTGGACGACGAGAGTGGCGATGATCACACAGAAGGCGATGAAGACGATCTCGTCGCGGCCGGGGAAGGGCGCGCCGTCGTCGGTGGTGAACGGGATGGCGAGGGCCAGCGCGACGGAGGCCACCCCGCGCATCCCCGCCCACCACATGACGACGGTCTCCCGCCAGCTCATCGGGATCTCCTCGTCGACGTCCCGGAGCGTGTGCAGCTTCTTCGCCAGCCAGGTGGCGGGGAGCAGCCAGAGCAGCCGGACGCCGACGACCACGCCGACCACGGCGGCGCCCCAGCCGAGCATCTCCCAGCCGCGCCCCTCGGCCACCCCGAAGACGTGAATGAGCTCCAGGCCGATGAGGCCGAAGGCGATGCCGGTGACGAGGGTGTCGACGATCTGCCAGAAGGTCTGCCCGGCGAGCCGGCCCATGACGTCGTCGGCGTCGGCCGCGTGCTCGGCCAGGAAGAGCGCGGTGACCAGGACGGCGAGGACGCCGGAGCCGTGCAGTTCCTCGGCGAGGACGTAGCTCACGAAGGGGACGAGGAGGGTGAGGCCGGTCTGCAGGGTGGCGTCGCCGAGGAGTCCGATGAGCTTGTTGGAGAGCCAGCCGAGGGCCAGGCCGACGAGCACGGCGACCACGGCGGACAGCACGAACTCGCCGAGCGCCTCGGGCCAGGAGAAGGAGCCGCTGACGACGGCGGCGATCGCCACGTGGTAGAGCACGATCGCGGTGACGTCGTTGAAGAGCCCCTCGCCCTCCAGGATCGACACGAGCCGGCGGGGCAGCCCGAGCGAGCCGGCCACGGCGGTCGCGGCGACCGGGTCCGGCGGCGCGACGAGGGCACCGAGCGCCAGCGCCGCGGCCAGCGGAAGGCCGGGCACCAGCGAGTGGGCGACCGCGCCGACGGCGGCCGTGGTGACGAAGACCAGGGCGACCGCGAGCAGGAAGATGGGCCGCCTGTTGGCCGCGAACTGCCGCCAGGAGGTCCGCTGCACGGAGGCGTACAGGAGCGGCGGCAGCACCAGCGGGAGGATGAACTCCGGCGGGACCTCGACGTTCGGTACGAAGGGCAGGAAGGCCAGCACGATCCCGACGAGGGTCATCAGGACGGGCGCGGGCAGTCCGAGCCGTTCGCCGAGGGGCACGGTGAGCAGGGCGCCGAGGAGCAGCAGGAAGAGCAGGGCCAATTGATCCACGGCCCCACCCTGTCACGTACGCCCGTTTTGGAGGCAATCGCCCCCGGTGTCTGAGGGCCTCGCCCCCGGTGTCCGAGGGCATCGCCCCCGGGGCCTACAGGACCCTTCGCATCGCCCGGTGCGGCATCCCCGCGTCCGGGAACTCGGGGCCGTACGCCACGTACCCGAGCCGCTCGTAGAAGCCCAGCGCGTGGGTCTGCGCGTGCAGGTCGACCGCGGCGAGCCCGCGCTCGCGGGCCGCGTCCTCGATGGCCCGCACGAGCGCCGCGCCGACCCCGAGGCCGCGGGCGGCCTTGGTCACCGCGAGCCGCCCGAGGGAGCCCACCGAGGCGTCGGCGCCGGTCTTGCCGGTCGCGTCCGCCCCGTGCAGCAGGCGCCCGGTGCCCAGCGGGACGCCGTCCGCGCGGATCGCGAGCACGTGCACGGCGGTCTCGTCGTACGTGTCGTACTCCAGCTCACGCGGCACGCCCTGCTCGTGGACGAACACGTCGCGGCGCACTTCGAAGCAGGCGTCGCGGTCCTCGTGACCCACCGCCTCACGGACGGTGTACGCGGCGGTCACTGGCTCTCCGAGGCGATCCGGTCGAGGGCCTTCTGCAGGTCCTCGGGGTAGGTGCTGGAGAACTCGACCCAGGACCCGTCGCCCGGGTGCTCGAAGCCGAGGCGGACGGCGTGCAGCCACTGCCGGGTCAGGCCGAGGCGCTTGGCGAGCGTCGGGTCGGCGCCGTAGGTGAGGTCGCCGACGCAGGGGTGGCGGTGGGCGGACATGTGCACCCGGATCTGGTGGGTGCGGCCCGTCTCCAGCTTGATGTCGAGCAGCGAGGCCGACCGGTACGCCTCGATGAGGTCGTAGTGCGTGACGGAGGGCTTGCCGTCGGCGGTGACCGCCCACTTGTAGTCGTGGTTCGGATGCCGGCCGATCGGCGCGTCGATGGTGCCGCTCATCGGGTCCGGGTGGCCCTGGACGAGCGCGTTGTAGCGCTTGTCGACCACGCGCTCCTTGAACTGGCGCTTGAGCGAGGTGTACGCGTACTCCGACTTGGCGACCACCATCAGACCGGAGGTGCCGACGTCGAGGCGGTGCACGATGCCCTGGCGCTCGGCGGCGCCGGAGGTGGAGATGCGGTAGCCGGCGGCGGCGAGGCCGCCGATGACCGTGGTGCCGGTCCAGCCGGGGCTGGGGTGCGCGGCGACGCCGACCGGCTTCATGATCACGACGATGTCGTCGTCGTCGTGGATGATCTCCATGCCCTCGACGGGCTCGGCGACGATCTGCACGGGCGCGGCCGCGCCCGGCATCTCGACCTCGAGCCACGCGCCGCCGCTGACCCGCTCGGACTTGCCGACGACGGAGCCGTCGACCTGGACCTTCCCTGCGGCGGCCAGCTCGGCCGCCTTCGTACGGGAGAACCCGAACATACGGGCGATGGCGGCGTCGACGCGCTCGCCCTCCAGGCCATCGGGAACGGGCAGCGTGCGGATCTCGGGACTCGTGCTCACCCGTCGAGTATGCCTTGTGCGGAAGACAGCTTGTCTTCCGCACGGGTCGGGCTCAGTCCTTGTGGACGGTGCCGTCGGGGTCCAGGCCCCGGAACGACAGCAGGACGATCAGGATGCCGCCGCAGACGATCGCCGAGTCGGCGAGGTTGAAGACGGCGAAGTGCGCGGGGGCGATGAAGTCCACGACCGCGCCCTCGAAGACGCCCGGCGAGCGGAAGATCCGGTCCGTGAGGTTGCCGAGCGCCCCGCCGAGCAGCAGGCCGAGCGCGATCGCCCAGGGCAGGCTGTAGAGCTTCCGCGCGAGCCGGATGATCACGACGATCACGGTGGCCGCGATGCAGGTGAAGATGATCGTGAAGGCCTCGCCCATGCCGAAGGCGGCGCCCGGGTTCCGGATGGCGTCCAGCCGCAGCAGGTCGCCGACCAGCTCGATCGGCTCGTGGCCCTCCAGCTTGGCGACCACCAGCATCTTGCTGCCGAGGTCGAGCAGATAGGCGAGGACGGCCACGACGAAGAGGGCGACGATCCTGCGCCTGCCCTTCGGCCGCTCCTCGGGAGCGGCCGTGCCGTCGGGGGCGGCCGTCTCGTCGGCCCCTGCTGAATCCGGCGTACCGATGATGCGCTCCGCCTCTGCCACGTGAGTGAGTCCCTCGACCTCGATGCCTGACCGTGCCCCGAGCGTACGGCACAGGCGTACGGGACCGGCAGCCGAGATCGTCAGCCGCGCCGCTCCTGCCGCTGTTTGTCCTCGACGCAGAGCGTGGCCCGCGGGAAGGCCTGCATCCGCGCCTTGCCGATCGGCTTGCCGCACACCTCGCACAGGCCGTACGTGCCCGCGTCGAGCCGCTCCAGGGCGTGCTCGGTCTGTTCCAGCATCTCCCGGGCGTTCGCCGCCAGGGCCAGCTCGTGCTCGCGCGTGATGTTCTTGGTGCCGGTGTCGGCCTGGTCGTCCCCGGCGCCGTCTCCCGAGTCCCGCATCAGGCCGGTCAGCTCCTCCTGGGAGTGGACGAGCTCGCTGCGCAGCCGCAGCACCTCCGACTGGAGCCCGCTGCGGGCCTCCGCGACCTCCTCCGGCGTCCACGGCTCCTCACCGGGACGCACCGCGAGCTCACCGGCCCGCGCCGGGGGCACCGCCGCCTCGTCGCCGACGGTCGTGACGCCACCCGCGGTCTTCTTCGCTGCCACCGTCCTGGCTCCTGTCTGCTTCTTCGCGGCGGGCGCCTTCCTGGCGGCCGCCTTCTTCGCCACGGCCTTCCTGGCGGGCGTCTTCGGGGCGGAGGCCTCGTCGGCGGGGTCCGCCGCACCGGCCTTCTTCGCGACGGCCTTCTTCGCGACGGCCTTCTTCGCGACGGCGTCCTTCGGGGCGTCTCCCGGGGCCGCGTCCTCCGGGGCGGCGTCCTTCGGGGCCGCGTCCTCGGCGACCGTCTTCCGGGCCACGGCCTTCTTGGCCGGCGTCTTCTTCGCGACCGTCTTCCGGGCCGGCGCCCTCTTCGCGACCGACTTCCCGTCGACCGCCGACTTCTTGCCGGCCACGTCCTTGGCGACCCCGGCCGCACCGGTGGAACCGGCGACCGAGGTCTTCTTCGCGGCGGTCTTCTTCGCCACCATGTCGCGGCCCCTTCACATTTTGTGATCTTGCTCGCGAATCGTGCTGGGACGATAAATCGGCCCAAGGCCCGCGGCAACGGGGCACGCCGCCGTTCCCACCCGCCCCCGCTCCCCACGGGGCGGGCCTGCCTCCGTTGTGCCCAGCTCCCCGCCCGGTTATCCGTCCCGCCCCTCCCCCACATGGCCGCAACGGAACTCCGGCCCGCCCCGTATGGCCATTCGGGTCACGCGAAAACCGGTCTGCCACCCTGCGCCGCGCCCCGTACACTAAGGGGGTGCCCCCTCGCTCGAGCGCAGCCGAGAGCTTGGGGGAGGAGCGAAAGGCTTGGATGGGGACGAGTAGCGTCGCAAGCAGCCATGAGCGACCCGGGGACGGTGAGAGCCCGGGGGCGAGCCCGATGTGAAGCATCACCCCGGAGCCGTCGGAAGAAAGCCGCACGACAGCGCGGTGACTAGACCCGGCGTCGCGACCCCAATGAGGGGGCTCAGGACGATCACGTCCGGGGCCAAGGAGGGTGGTACCGCGGGAGCAGTGCTCTCGTCCCTCCGACGGAAGAGAAACCGTCCGCCGGAGGAAGATCGATGTCGCAGTACCGCCAGGTGCCCGCCCAGGTCGACCTGCCCGCGCTGGAGCACGACGTGCTCGATTTCTGGCGCGAGAGCAAGGTCTTCGCGAAGACCCTTGAGCAGTCCGAGGGACGCCCCGAGTGGGTGTTCTACGAGGGCCCGCCCACCGCCAACGGCATGCCCGGCGCCCACCACATCGAGGCCCGCGTCTTCAAGGACGTGTTCCCCCGCTTCCGGACCATGCGCGGCTACCACGTGGCCCGCAAGGCCGGCTGGGACTGCCACGGCCTGCCGGTCGAGCTCGCCGTCGAGAAGGAGCTCGGCTTCTCCGGCAAGAAGGACATCGAGGAATACGGCATCGCGGAGTTCAACGCGAAGTGCCGCGAGTCCGTGACCCGTCACACCGACGCCTTCGCCGAGCTCACGACCCGCATGGGCTACTGGGTCGACCTCGACGACGCGTACCGGACCATGGACCCCTCGTACATCGAGTCGGTCTGGTGGTCGCTCAAGCAGATCTTCGACAAGGACCTCCTGGTCCAGGACCACCGCGTCGCCCCCTGGTGCCCCCGCTGCGGCACCGGCCTCTCCGACCACGAGCTGGCGCAGGGCTACGAGACGGTCGTCGACCCCTCGGTCTACGTCCGCTTCCCGCTGACCTCCGGCCCGCTCGCCGGCAAGGCGGCGCTCCTGGTCTGGACGACGACCCCGTGGACCCTGGTGTCCAACACGGCGGTCGCCGCCCACCCCGAGGTGACCTACGTGGTCGCCACGGACGGCGACGAGAAGCTGGTCGTCGCGGAGCCGCTCCTGGAGAAGGCGCTCGGCGAGGGCTGGGTGACCACGGGCGAGTCCTTCACGGGCAAGGACATGGAGCGCTGGACCTACCAGCGCCCCTTCGAGCTGGTCGACTTCCCGGACGAGGCGCACTACGTCGTCAACGCCGAGTACGTCACCACCGAGGACGGTACGGGTCTGGTCCACCAGTCCCCCGCCTTCGGTGAGGACGACCTCAAGGTCTGCAAGGCGTACGGCCTGCCGGTCGTGAACCCGGTCCGCCCCGACGGCACCTTCGAGGAGGACGTGCCGCTGGTCGGCGGCGTCTTCTTCAAGAAGGCCGACGAGGCGCTCACCGCCGACCTGGACGCGCGCGGCCTGCTCTTCAAGCACATCGCGTACGAGCACAGCTACCCGCACTGCTGGCGCTGCCACACGGCCCTGCTCTACTACGCGCAGCCGTCCTGGTACATCCGTACGACCGCGGTCAAGGACCGCATGCTGGCGGAGAACGAGAAGACCAACTGGTTCCCGGACTCGGTCAAGCACGGCCGCTTCGGCGACTGGCTGACGAACAACGTCGACTGGGCGCTCTCCCGGAACCGCTACTGGGGCACCCCGCTGCCGATCTGGCGCTGCGAGGACGACCACCTGACCTGCGTGGGCTCGCGCGCCGAGCTCACGGAGCTGACGGGCACCGACCAGTCGGAGCTCGACCCGCACCGCCCGTACATCGACGCGGTCACGTTCCCGTGCCCGAGCGAGGGCTGCGGGAAGACCGCCACGCGCGTGCCGGAGGTCATCGACGCCTGGTACGACTCGGGCTCGATGCCGTTCGCGCAGTACGGCTACCCGTACCAGAACAAGGAGCTGTTCGAGAGCCGCTACCCGGCGCAGTTCATCTCCGAGGCCATCGACCAGACCCGCGGCTGGTTCTACACGCTGATGGCGGTCGGCACCCTCGTCTTCGACAAGTCCTCGTACGAGAACGTGGTCTGCCTCGGCCACATCCTCGCCGAGGACGGCCGGAAGATGTCCAAGCACCTGGGCAACATCCTCCAGCCGATCCCGCTGATGGACCAGCACGGCGCCGACGCGGTCCGCTGGTTCATGGCGGCCGGCGGCTCCCCGTGGGCGGCGCGTCGCGTCGGCCACGGCACGATCCAGGAAGTCGTCCGCAAGACCCTCCTCACGTACTGGAACACGGTCGCCTTCCAGGCGCTGTACGCCCGTACGTCCGGCTGGGCGCCGAGCGCGGCGGACCCGGCGCCGGCCGACCGCACGGTCCTGGACCGCTGGCTCCTGAGCGAGCTGAACACGCTGGTCGCCGAGACGACCGAGGCGATGGAGTCGTACGACACCCAGCGCACCGGCAAGCTGATCTCGGCCTTCGTCGACGACCTCTCCAACTGGTACGTGCGCCGCTCGCGCCGCCGCTTCTGGCAGGGCGACGCCTCCGCGCTGCGCACGCTCCACGACGTCATCGAGACGGTCACCCGCCTGATGGCCCCGCTGACCCCGTTCATCACCGAGCGGGTCTGGCAGGACCTGGTGGCGCCGGTGACGCCGGACGCCCCGGAGTCGGTCCACCTGGCCACCTGGCCCGAGGCGGACGCCACGCTGATCGACGGCACCCTCTCGGAGCAGATGCTCCTGGTCCGCCGCCTGGTCGAACTCGGCCGCGCCACCCGCGCCGAGTCCGGCGTCAAGACCCGCCAGCCGCTGTCCCGCGCGCTGGTCGCGGCGACGGGCTTCGCGGCGCTGTCACCGGAGCTCCAGGCCCAGATCACGGAAGAGCTGAACGTCTCGTCCCTGGCGTCCCTGTCGGAGGTCGGCGGCTCGCTCGTCGACACGACGGCCAAGGCGAACTTCCGGGCCCTGGGCAAGCGCTTCGGCAAGGGCGTCCAGGACGTGGCGAAGGCGGTGGCCGCGGCCGACGCGGCGGCCCTCTCGCTGGCCCTGCGCTCCGGCGAGGCGACGCTCTCGGTGAACGGCGAGGAGATCACCGTCACCCCGGAGGAGATCATCATCACCGAGACCCCCCGCGAGGGCTGGTCGGTCGCCTCGGACTCGGGCGCGACGGTCGCCCTGGACCTGGAGATCACCCCGGAGCTCCGTCGCGCGGGCCTGGCCCGTGACGCGATCCGCCTGATCCAGGAGGCCCGCAAGAACAGCGGCCTGGACGTCGCGGACCGCATCGCGCTGCGGTGGTCGTCCACGTCTCCGGAGACGACGGAGGCCCTGACGGCCCACGCGTCCCTGATCGCGGACGAGGTCCTGGCGACGGACTACGCGCAGGGCGAGCCCGACGCCGCGTACGGTCCCGCCTTCGAAGACGAGGGCCTGACCCTCACCTTCGCCCTCCGCAAGGCGTAACCCCCCCGAAGGGCCCGACACCAACCCCGGTGCCGGGCCCTTCGCCGTACCCCCGCCGTTGCGGGCCGCGCCCGCCCGTTGTGGGCAATCGTTCCGCTGGAGCGGAACGGGTGGGCACAACGGACCCGCGCCCTGCCGGCGCCAGAGGCTTCCGCGCCCGAACCCGCACCACGTCGTGCGGCGCCACTGGGGTGCGGGTCCAGGCGCGGAACGCGGAGGCGCCGCTGAAGGGCGCCGCCCCGTGTGCCCACCCGTCCCGCCCCAGCGGGACGATTGCCCACACGGCAGCGGGTGCGGGCCCCACGCGGGGGCGGGGCGCAGGCCCGGCCCGGCGCGGGTCCGCGCGGGCGCGGGGCGTAGGCGCAGGTGGGGGTGGGGCCGTGCCGGGCGGGGGCCGGGACGCCGAAGGGCCGGCTCCTCCAGGGGAGCCGGCCCTTCAAGACTGCCGACGGCTACGTGCTCAGCACGCGTGCGCCCGCCGCCTCAGTTGTCGTCCTCGTCGATCAGGAAGCCCCGCATCGGCGCCGGCGCCTGCTGCATCGGCTGGGGCGCCTGCGGCCGGACCGGAGCCATCGGCTGGGTCATCGCCGGGGACATCTGCTGCTGGCCGCCGTAGGAGGGGGCACCGCCCATGGACGGCGCACCGCCCATCGCGCCGTTGCCGCCGTAGGACGGCGCGCTCGCGCCCGCCGAGGCCATCGACGGGGCCGGCGGCAGCGAGGCCGTGGCCGGGGTGCGCGGCGGGGCCAGCGAGTCGTCCGCCTGGGTCTCCAGCTGACGCAGCTGGGACTCCAGGTAGGACTTCAGACGCGTGCGGTACTCGCGCTCGAAGCCGCGCAGGTCCTCGACCTTGCGCTCCAGCGTGGCGCGGGCGGACTCGAGGGAGCCCATCGCGACGCGGTGCTTCTCCTGCGCGTCCCGCTCAAGAGCGTCCGCCTTGGCGCGGGCGTCCCGCTCCAGGCCCTCGGCGCGGGAGCGCGCCTCGCCGACGATCTTGTTGGCCTCGGAGCGCGCCTCGGCGATCGCCTGGTCGGCGGTCTGCTGGGCGAGCGAGAGGACACGCGCGGCACTGTCGCCACCGGGGCCCTGCTGCGGCTGCTGCATCTGCGGCGGCTGCATCTGCTGCTGCTGCGGGTGACCCATGGGGCCGCCCTGCATCGGGCCGGGACCCATCGGTCCGCCCTGCATGGGGCCGCCCTGCATCGGGCCGGGGCCCATGGGCCCGCCCTGCATGGGGCCGCCCTGCATGGGGCCGGCGGGAAGCGCGGGGGCACCGGACGGCAGCTGCGGCGGACCCATCTGCGGCTGCTGCTGCTGAGGGGCCGGCGGTCCGGATATGGCGGCGGGCACGGGCGCGCCGGGACCGACGGGACGATCCTGCGGCTCCGGGGGCTTGCGCATGCCCTGCTGCTGGTTCTGCGCGGCGGCACGCGTCGCGGCGGCCAGCTTGGCGCGCAGGTCCTCGTTCTCGCGGAGCAGGCGGGTCAGTTCGGCTTCGACCTCATCGAGGAAGGCATCGACCTCGTCCTCGTCATAGCCTTCTCGAAGGCGGACGGTCGTGAACTGCTTGTTCCGCACGTCCTCGGGGGTCAGCGGCATCTCTTCTTCACCTCTACGTAGTCGTCGGCAGTCGGCAAGACCGTATCGTCCACTCGTTCCTCCACCATCACCTCGCGAAGCTGCTCACGATGGAGATCAGGATGTAGACGATGATCATCAGAACGAAGAAGGACAGGTCGAGTGCCACGCCCCCGAGACGCAACGGCGGGATGAGTCGCCGCAGAAGCTTGAGCGGTGGATCGGTGACAGTGTAGGTGGCCTCAAGGACGACCACCATCGCCTTACCGGGTTGCCATGAACGGGCGAACTGGAAGACGTAGTCCATGACAAGCCGGACGATCAGGAGGACGAGGAAGCACATCAGCACGATGTAGACCACCTGCAGTGCGACGCCCATCCCGCGCTTCCCTCTCCCCTGGCTTTCGTGCTCTCGCTTGTCCGGCCGCTTCGCGACCGGTCCGTCCGGTTCTCGTGTTCTCAGCTCTGGTTGAAGAATCCGCCCTCTGCGATCCGGGCCTTGTCCTCCGCCGTGACATCGACGTTAGCAGGCGACAACAGGAACACCTTCTGCGTCACGCGCTCAATGCTGCCATGGAGCCCGAAGACGAGTCCGGCGGCAAAGTCGACAAGTCGCTTCGCGTCCGTGTCGTCCATCTCCGTGAGGTTCATGATCACCGGGGTGCCCTCACGGAAGTGTTCCCCGATGGTACGGGCCTCGTTGTAGGTCCGCGGGTGCAGCGTGGTGATGCGGTACGGCTCCCGCTCGGACACGACCTTGGGCATGATCACCGGTGCGTTCTTCTCCAGGCTCGGGCGTTCGGGTGTGATGGATGCCACGGGGGCAATTCGGGCCGGACGTCCGCTTTCGGCGAGTACCGGGACAGAGTGGGCGATCGGCTCCCGGGGGGCCGGAGGCTGCACCACTCGGACCGGCTCCTCGCGCTCCACCTGACGCGGGGGGGTGTGGCGCCGGTCGCGCTCGGGCTCCGGCTCCAGCTCGGGTTCGAAGTCGTCGTCGGGGTCGAAGCCCCGGCCGTCGTACCCATCGTCCTCCACGAGGCCGAGGTAGACCGCCATCTTGCGCATCGCGCCGGCCATTCTCTGAGTCCTCCGCTCTGTGGTGGATCGGCCTTGTCACCAAGTGCCGGCGATCCACGGGCCACTCCGCCGTTCTGCGGAATGACCATATTTTCTGCTGTGGTCCGACTTGCTTCGCGACGTTACCCGAGCTTCGGGCGGACGCCGAGTACCGCCGTACCGACGCGTACGTGTGTCGCCCCGGCAGCGACGGCCTCCTCGAGGTCCGCACTCATCCCTGCTGACACCATGTTCGCAGCCGGACGGGTCGCGCGCAGGGCAGTCGACAAATCCATCAGCCGATCGAAGGCGGCGCGTTGCCGGCCCGCGTACTCCCCGGCGAGCGGGGCGACGGTCATCAGTCCGTCGAGCCGCAGCCCGGGCGCGGCGTCCACGGCCGCGGCCAACTCCTCGATCCCGTCCGGCGCGACACCGCCGCGGTCGCCCCGCTCGCCGGACTCGGCGTCGAGCGCGACCTGGATCAGACAGCCGAGCTCGCGCCCCTCCTTCTCCGCGGCCGCGGAGAGAGAGGAAACGAGCTTCAAGCGGTCGACGGACTGCACCACATCGGCATAACCCGCCACGGATCTGACCTTGTTGGTCTGCAACTGACCCACGAAGTGCCAGCTCAGATCGAGGTCGGCACAGGCCGCCGCCTTCGGGGCGGCGTCCTGGTCCCGGTTCTCGGCGACGTGCCGCACACCGAGTTCGTGCAGGATCCTCACGTCGCTCGCGGGGTAGGTCTTGGTGACCACGATCAGGGTCACCTCCTCCCGCGCGCGTCCGGCGGCGGCGCACGCGGCGGCGATGCGCTCCTCCACCGCGGCGAGGTTCGCGGCGAGTTCCGACTTGCGATCCGTCATGTCTCTTCTCGGTTCAACCAGACATATCCCGCGAGTCGCCCTGTGGTGCGATCGCGGCGGTACGAGTAGTGGTCGCGCGATTCCAGGGTGCAGACCCCGGCGTCCTCGACGTCCCGGACCCCGAGCCGCTCCAGTTGCGCGCGCACTCCGGCGGCGACGTCGACGGCGGGGGTGCCCCAGGAGGTCTCCGCGTACGCGGCCGGTTCGACGGCGGCGACCTCGGCGCGCATCTCCTCCGGCACTTCGTAGCACCGGCCGCAGACGGCGGGTCCGGTGCGGGCGGCGATCCGGGCGGGGTCGGCACCGAGCTTCACCATCGCCGCGACGGCGGCGGGGACGACTCCGGCGACCATGCCGGGCCGCCCGGCGTGGGCGGCCGAGACGACTCCGGCGACGGGGTCGGCGAGGAGGACGGGCACGCAGTCCGCGGTGAGGACGGCGAGACCGAGGCCGGCCCTGGCGGTGACGATCGCGTCGACGGACGGGATCTCCGCGTCCCCCCACGGGCCGTCGACCTCGGCGACCTCGGCGCCGTGGACCTGGTTCATCCAGACCACCCGCGCCGGGTCGAGCCCGAGGGCTCCGGCGGCCGCCGCCCGGTTGGCGAGGACGGCCGCGGGCTCGTCCCCGACCGCTCCGCCGAGGTTGAGCTCCTCGTACGGAACGGCGCTCACCCCGCCCCACCGGTCGGTGAAGGCGAAGTGGGCGCCGTTCGCGTCGAAGCGCTGTCCTATCACTTCAGGAAGTCCGGGACGTCCAGCTCCTCGGCCTGGCTGTCCGCGTACGGACGGGCCGGCGGGACGACCGGCGGTACGGGCGCCGGCGGGACCTCGTTGACGACCGGGGCGGGCTCGACCGGGATCGGGGCCGGCTCCTCGCGCGGGGCGACCGTGCCGAGGCCGCCCAGCGGGCGGGGGGTCTCGGTGATGCGGGGTGCCGGGGCCGGCTCCTCGCGCTTGGCCGAGACCGAGCCGATGATGTTGTCCCGGCGGGCCGGCGGCTGGCCGCCGTCGAAGCCGGCCGCGATGACGGTGACCCGGACCTCGTCGCCGAGGGCGTCGTCGATGACGGCGCCGAAGATGATGTTGGCCTCGGGGTGGGCCGCCTCGCTGACCAGCTGCGCGGCCTCATTGATCTCGAAGAGGCCGAGGTCGCTGCCGCCGGAGATGGAGAGCAGCACGCCGCGGGCGCCGTCGATGGAGGCCTCCAGGAGCGGCGAGGAGATCGCCATCTCGGCCGCCGCCACCGCGCGGTCGTCGCCGCGGGCGGAGCCGATGCCCATGAGCGCCGAACCGGCCTCGGACATGACCGACTTGACGTCGGCGAAGTCGAGGTTGATCAGACCCGGGGTGGTGATGAGGTCGGTGATGCCCTGGACACCGCTCAGGAGGACCTGGTCGGCCGACTTGAAGGCGTCGAGCACGGAGACCTGGCGGTCCGAGATCGAGAGCAGCCGGTCGTTGGGGATGACGATGAGGGTGTCGACCTCTTCGCGGAGCTCGGCGATGCCGTCCTCCGCCTGGTTGGCGCGACGGCGGCCCTCGAAGGTGAACGGGCGGGTGACCACGCCGATCGTCAGGGCGCCGAGCGAGCGCGCGATGTTGGCGACGACGGGCGCGCCGCCGGTGCCGGTGCCGCCGCCTTCGCCGGCGGTGACGAAGACCATGTCGGCCCCCTTGAGGACCTCCTCGATCTCCTCACGGTGGTCCTCTGCCGCCTTGCGACCGACGGCCGGGTTGGCCCCGGCCCCGAGGCCGCGGGTGAGTTCACGGCCGACGTCGAGCTTGACGTCGGCGTCGCTCATCAACAGCGCCTGTGCGTCGGTGTTGATCGCGATGAACTCGACGCCCTTGAGGCCGACCTCGATCATTCGGTTGATGGCATTGACACCACCGCCGCCGACACCGATGACCTTGATGACTGCGAGGTAGTTCTGCGGTGCTGCCACGTCGAAGGCCTCTCGCCTCGAGTTACGTGTCGTCGCTGCGCGGTTGGTCGCGCCGCTCCGACGGATGCCGATTGGGACGGTCCGAAACGCCGACCCGAACCCTAACGTTGAAGTTTAGGGTTACCAGTGTCTCTGTTCGTAGGACTCTTCCGAACAGGACACTAAGTCGACAAGTGGCGCACGTTCAACGAACACGCCGAACCTCCCGTTTTTCTTTTCACCCTATGTGATCACCCGTAGCGGTGGCCAACCCAGGGTGCTGACCGGCGAAGATGCCCGTCAACTTCCCGACGAGGCGGGCGCCGTGGGGGCACTTACGTCGAAGTGCCCCGCTTTGGGAGTGGCCTTCATGAGGGCGGTCAGCACCCGGGCCTTGACCGGGCCGTGCTCACCGCTGCCCCAGAAGACCGTTCGGCCCCCGGTCAGCTCCAGAGTGACGGAGTCGTACGAGGTGATGCGTACGACACGAGCGTCCCGGGCGATCTCCGCCGGGAGTTCACCCCGGACGCGGACCGCCTCCTGGAGCAGTCGGTCCGCGCCGAAGCGGCGGAGGCTCGGCGAGGAGGCGCTGTCGAGGACGAGCCGGGGGACGCCGCGCGGAGCGGTGTCGACGGTGGCGAACCGCATGCCCGTCGAGTCCACTTCGGTGAACTTTCCGCCCTTTTCGACAAGAAGAACAGGCTGCCGTTCCGTCACTTTCAGCCCGATTCCGTGCGGCCATGACCGCACCACGTCGATCGACTCGATGCGCGGCAGTCTCTGCCGGAGCCGGGCCTCGATCGCGTCGGTGTCGACGGTGACGAGCGGGGCGCCCATCGGGACGGCGGCGACGGTCTCGACCTCCGCCGGTGTCAGAACCCGGGTGCCGGAAGTCTTCACATGTTCCACACGGAACCAGGTGGATCCGTAGAGCGCCCAGACCCCGCCGGCCACGAGCACGACGAGACCGAACACCACGAGGAGCACCCGGGGCGCGGGTACCCGGAACCGCCGGTTCCGGGTACCCGCGCCGGACGACCGCCCCGACGACCCCTTCGACTTGCTCGTGCCGCTCTTCTCCGCGGTCGTCGGTCCGGCTGCCACCGGGCGCCTCCTGCCTTCAGCCGCTGCGCTAGCGGGCGGCGATCGCCTCGTACACCATGCCGACGAGCAGGTCGTCGGCGTCCCGGCGGCCG
This sequence comes from Streptomyces vietnamensis, assembly GCF_000830005.1. Lineage (NCBI taxonomy): Bacteria > Bacillati > Actinomycetota > Actinomycetes > Kitasatosporales > Streptomycetaceae > Streptomyces > Streptomyces vietnamensis. The sequence continues at coordinate 2,296,623 of NZ_CP010407.1, forward strand.
AACTCGGCGGCGGCGCGGGACATCTCGTACAACCGGTGCGGATCGGCCAGTACGGGCAGGACGTTGCCCTGCACCCACTGCGGCGTCAGCTCCGCGTCGTCGACGAGGAGTCCACCGCCGGCCTTGACCACCGGCTGGGCGTTGAGCCGCTGTTCGCCGTTGCCGATGGGCAGCGGGACGTACGCGGCGGGCAGCCCGACGGCGGAGAGCTCGGCGACGGTCATCGCGCCCGCGCGGCAGAGCATCATGTCGGCCGCGGCGTACGCGAGATCCATCCGGTCCACGTACGGTACCGGCACGTACGGCGGCATACCGGGCATGTTGTCCACGCGCGGCATCTCGTTCTTCGGGCCGACCGCGTGCAGGATCTGGATGCCGGAGCGCTGGAGCACCGGGGCGATCTGCTGGATCACCTCGTTGAGCCGCCGGGCGCCCTGGGAGCCGCCGGAGACGAGCAGCGTCGGCAGGTTCGGGTCGAGGCCGAAGGCGGCGCGCGCCTCGGGCCGCACCCGCGCCCGGTCGAGGGTCGCGATGGTGTGCCGCAGCGGGATGCCGATGTAACGGGCGTTGCGGAGCTTGCTGTCCGGGGTGGCGACGGCGACCCCGGCCGCGTACCGCGAACCGATCTTGTTGGCCAGGCCGGGCCGGGCGTTGGCCTCGTGGACCACGATGGGCACCCCGAGGCGCTTGGCCGCGAGATAGCCCGGCAGGGCCACGTAGCCGCCGAAGCCGACCACGCAGTCCGCCTTGGTGCGCTCCAGGACCTGCTCGGCCGCCTTGATCGTGCCGCGCAGCCGCCCGGGGACGGTGATCAGCTCGGGGGTGGGCTTGCGGGGCAGCGGCACGGCGGGGATGAGCGCCAACTCGTAGCCCCGCTCGGGCACGAGCCGGGTCTCCAGACCCTTCTCCGTGCCGAGCGCCGTGATCCCCACGCTGGGGTCCTGCCTGCGCAGGGCGTCCGCGAGGGCGAGCGCGGGCTCGATGTGGCCGGCGGTCCCCCCACCGGCGAGTACGACATGCACCGAAATTCACCGCTCTCCGGACGGGCGCTTCTTCACGCGCCGTCGCATCGACTTCCATCTCTTCCCGGCCCGCTTGCCCCAGCCGGGGCGACGCATGGCCAGGGCCGCTTTCGCGGCGGGTTCCTGTCGCGCGAAGGCGATGAGGAGCCCGACGGCGAACATGGTCGGCAGCAGGGCCGACCCTCCGTAGGAGAACAGCGGGAGCGGGACACCGGCGATCGGCAGCAGGCCGAGCACCGCACCGATGTTGATCACGGCCTGAGCCGTGATCCAGGTGGTCACACCTCCCGCGGCGAACCTCACGAAGGGGTCCTCCGTGCCTCCGGCCACGCGGATACCCGCATAGCCTAGAGCCGCGAACAGGGCGAGTACCGACAGCGTCCCCGCGAGACCCAGTTCCTCACCGGTGACCGCGAAGATGAAGTCGGTGTGCGCTTCGGGGAGTTGGCCCCATTTCTCGACGCTCGCACCGAGTCCGGAACCGAACCATCCGCCCGAGGCCAGAGCATAGATTCCGTGCGCGGCCTGCAGACAGGGGGCTCCCTCGCCGCCGGGGTCGGTCGCGCCGATGCAGTCGAAGCGCCTCATCCGGTTCGCGCTCGTCTTGATGAGCAGCACGCCGATCGCGCCGGCCACCGTGAGCACGCCGACGAAGAGCCGGGTGGGCGCTCCGGCCGTCCACAGCAGGCCGAAGAGGATGGCCGCGAGGATGATCGAGGTGCCCATGTCGCCGCCGAGCATGATCAGTCCGAGCAGCATGAAGGCTCCCGGGACCAGCGGCACCAGCATGTGCTTCCACTGGGTCAGGAGCCGCATGTCCTGTTTGCGGGCGAGCAGGTCGGCCCCCCACAGGATCAGCGCCAGCTTGCCGAACTCGCTGGGCTGGAGCTGGAAGGGGCCGCCGAGCGAGATCCAGTTCTGGTTGCCGTTGACCGCGTGCCCTATCCCGGGGATCTGCACGAGGACCATCAGGAAGACCGCGCCGACCAGGATCGGGTAGGCGAGCGCCCGGTGCAGCTTCACCGGCATCCGTGAGGCGACCAGGAGCAGTCCGGTGCCCAGGAGCGCGGCGAAGAACTGCTTCCGGAAGAAGTAGGAGGGCACCAGGTCGTAGCGGAGCGCCGTGATCATCGAGGCGGAGTAGACCATCACCAGGCCGAGCGCGGTGATGAGCAGCCCCGCGCCGATGATCACGTAATAGGCCGTGAGGGGCCGGTTCCAGGCCTTGCGGAGCCGCTCGTACGCCCCCCGTACGCCTCCGCCGCGCGGCCGCCGCGGGGTCGCGGGGGCCCGCCCTCCGCCGCGTGCGGCGGAAGGCCGGCGTGTCCCGGCGATCTTGCTCGGCATGGTCGCTGTCCCCTCCAGTCGTGCCCGGTCCGGCCGGACCCTCCCGCTGGTCGGGTCAGGCGTCCCCGGTGGCGGCGAGGGCGCGGACGGCGTCCGCGAAGGCCTCGCCCCGCTTGTTGTAGTTCGTGAACATGTCCATCGAGGCGCAGGCGGGGGCGAGCAGGACCGTGTCCCCCGGGGCGGCGAGCCGGGCCGCCTCGCGGACCGCCTCGGACATCGCCCCAGTGTCGGTCCGGTCGAGGTCCACCACCGGGACCTCCGGGGCGTGTCGCGCCAGGGCTTCGCGGATCAGGGCGCGGTCGGCGCCGATCAGGACGGCTCCGCGCAGGCGCTTGGCCGACCGCTGGACGAGCTCGTCGAAGGTCGCGCCCTTGGCGAGGCCGCCGGCGATCCAGACGATCGGGTCGTAGGCGGCCAACGAGGCTTCCGCGGCGTGGGTGTTGGTGGCCTTGGAGTCGTCGACGTACGTGACTCCCTGGACCTCCTCGACCAGTTCGATGCGGTGCGGGTCGGGCCGGAAGGCCTTGAGCCCGTCCCGTACGGCCTTCGCCTCGACGCCGAAGGCCCGCGCGAGGGCGGCGGCGGCAAGGGCGTTGGCGATGTTGTGCGGGGCCGGGGGCTGGACGTCGGAGACCTCGGCGAGCTCCTGGGCGTTCTTCTGCCGGTTCTCGACGAAGGCCCGGTCGACGAGGATGCCCTCGACGACGCCGAGCTGGGAGGGGCCGGGGGTGCCGAGGGTGAAGCCGATCGCGCGGCAGCCCTCCTCGACGTCGGCCTCGCGCACCAGGTCCTCGGTCACCTGGTCGGCGACGTTGTAGACGCAGGCGACCTGATTGCCCTCGTAGATGCGGCCCTTGTCGGCGGCGTACGCCTCCATGGAGCCGTGCCAGTCGAGGTGGTCGGGCGCCAGGTTGAGCACGGCGGCCGAGTGGGCGCGGACGGAGGGCGCCCAGTGCAGCTGGTAGCTGGAGAGCTCGACGGCGAGCACGTCGTACCGCTCCTCGCCGAGGACGGCGTCGAGGAGCGAGACGCCGATGTTGCCGACGGCGGCGGTCCGCAGGCCGGCGGCCTCCAGGATCGAGGCGAGCATCCGCACGGTCGTGGTCTTGCCGTTGGTGCCGGTGACCGCGAGCCAGGGGGCCGCGTCCGGGCCGCGGAGGCGCCAGGCCAGCTCGACGTCGCCCCAGATCTCCACGCCCGCCTCGGCGGCGGCCGTGAAGAGGGGCTTGTCGGGCCGCCAGCCGGGGGTGGTGACGATCAGCTCGGTGCCGGCCGGCAGGGTCGCCCCGTCGCCGAGGCGGACGGTGATGCCCTCCGCCTCGAGCTCGGCGGCCTGCGCCCGGGAGCGCTCGTCGTCGCCGTCGTTGACGACGGTCACGACGGCGCCCAGGCCGTGCAGCACCCGCGCGGCCGGGATGCCGGAGATCCCGAGCCCCGCGACGGTGACCTTCTTGCCGTTCCAGTCGAGCTGTTCCGTCACTTTTCGGCTGCCCATCCCGCGTAGAAGATGCCCAGGCCCACGATCACGCACATGCCCTGGATGATCCAGAACCGGACGACGACCAGGACCTCGGACCACCCCTTGAGTTCGAAGTGGTGCTGGAGGGGGGCCATCCGGAAGACGCGCTTGCCGGTCAGCTTGAACGAGCCGACCTGGATGACCACGGACATCGTGATCAGCACGAACAGGCCGCCGAGCAGCGCGAGGAGGAGCTCCGTACGGGAGCAGATGGCGAGACCGGCCAGCGCGCCGCCGAGGGCCAGCGAGCCGGTGTCACCCATGAAGATCTTGGCGGGCGAGGTGTTCCACCACAGGAAGCCGAAGCAGGCGCCCATGAGGGCGGAGGCGACGACCGCGAGGTCGAGCGGGTCGCGCACCTCGAAGCAGGCGTTGGGGTTGGTCAGCGTGATCGCGTTGGCACAGGACTCCTGGAACTGCCAGAGCCCGATGAAGGTGTACGCGCCGAAGACCATCACCGAGGCGCCGGTGGCCAGACCGTCGAGGCCGTCCGTCAGGTTCACGCCGTTGGACATGGCCAGGATCATGAAGAGCGCCCAGACCACGAAGAGCACCGGGCCGATGGACCAGCCGAAGTCCGTGATGAAGGAGAGCTTCTCGGAGGCCGGGGTGTTGCCGCGCAGGTCCGCGAACTGCAGCGCGAGCACGGCGAAGGCGATGCCGACGATCAGCTGGCCGGCCATCTTCGCCTTGGCGCGCAGGCCGAGCGAACGCTGCTTGACGATCTTGATGTAGTCGTCGAGGAAGCCGACCAGGCCCATGCCGGCCATGAGGAACAGCACCAGGACGCCCGAGTACGTCGGGTCCTCACCGGTGATGACCTTGGCCAGCGCGTACGCGATGAGCGTGGCCAGGATGAAGGAGATGCCGCCCATGGTGGGCGTGCCCTTCTTCCCGGCGTGACCGCGCGGGCCGTCGTCCCGGATGAACTGCCCGTACCCCTTGCGGGCAAGGAGCTTGATCAGCAGCGGCGTGCCGATCAGGGTCAGGAAGAGCCCGATGGCCCCCGCGAAGAGGATCTGCCTCATCGGCCGGTGACCTCGCCCTCGGTGTCGAGGAGCGCCAGCGCGACCTGTTCGAGACCGACCGACCTGGAAGCCTTCACAAGGACGACGTCCCCCGGGCGCAGCTCACTGCGCAACAGGTCGACAGCCGCCTGCGCGTCGGACACGTGCACCGACTCCTCACCCCACGAACCCTCGTTATATGCGCCCAGTTGCAGCCAGGAAGCTTCCCTCTCCCCGACCGCGACGAGCTTGCTGACGTTGAGCCGGACGGCGAGCCGTCCGACCGCGTCGTGCTCGACGAGCGATGCGTCACCGAGCTCGGCCATCTTGCCGAGCACCGCCCACGTACGAGCCCCTCGGGCCTGTGCGGCCCGGCCCATGGCCGCGAGCGCGCGCAGGGCGGCTCGCATGGACTCGGGGTTCGCGTTGTAGGCGTCGTTGACGATCGTCACGCCGTCCGGACGCTCGGTGACCTCCATGCGCCAGCGCGACAGGGTGCCGGCCTCGGAGAGCGCGGTGGCGATCTCTTCGACTGGCATGCCCAGCTCGTGCGCGACGGCGGCCGCTGCGAGCGCGTTCGACACGTGGTGCTCACCGTACAGGCGCAAGGTCACGTCACTGCACCCGGTGGGTGTGTGAAGCCTGAAAGAAGGCTGTCCGGTCGCTGTGAGGCGTACGTTCTCGGCCCGTACGGCCGCTTCGTCCGCTTCGCCGAACAGGGTCACGCGGGCCTTGGTGCGGCTCGCCATCGCGCGGACGAGCGGATCGTCGGCGTTGAGGACCGCGACTCCGCCCTCCTCGGCGGACGGCAGGGCCTCGACGAGCTCGCCCTTCGCCTGGGCGATCTGCTCGCGGCCGCCGAACTCGCCGATGTGGGCGGTGCCCACGTTCAGGACGAGGCCGATGCGGGGCGGGGTGAGGCCGGCGAGGTAGCGGATGTGGCCGATGCCTCGGGCGCCCATCTCCAGGACCAGGTGCCGGGTCTCGTCGCTCGCGCGGAGCGCCGTGAGCGGCAGGCCGATCTCGTTGTTGAGCGAGCCGGGCGTCCACACGGTGGGCGCGTGCCGGTCGAGGACCTGGGCGATCAGGTCCTTGGTGGAGGTCTTGCCGGCCGAGCCGGTGAGGGCGACGACATCGGTGCCGAGCCGTTCGACCACCGCTCGGGCGAGGGCCCCGAGCGCGGTCTGGACGTCGTCCACGACGATGGCGGGGACGCCGACGGGGCGGGTGGCGAGCACGGCCGCCGCTCCCGCCGCGACGGCGCGCTCCGCGTAGTCGTGGCCGTCGACGTGCTCACCGGCGAAGGCCGCGAAGAGGCTGCCGGCCCGCACCTCGCGGGAGTCGATGACGACGGGCCCGGTGATCCGGGTGGCCGGATCCGGTATGTCGTGCGCCTGCCCGCCGACGATTTCGGCGATCTCGGCGAGGGAGAGGGCGATCACTGCTTCATCCCTGACTGTTCTCGTGACGGTGTGCGTCCTGCTGGCTCTGCTGGCTGAGAATCGCCTCGCGCAGGACCTCGCGGTCGTCGAAGGGGCGGACGACCCCGGCGATCTCCTGGCCCTGCTCGTGGCCCTTGCCGGCGACCAGGACGGTGTCGCCGGGCCGTGCGCGGGCGACGGCGGCGGCGATGGCGGCGGCCCGGTCGGGTTCGACCAGGACGTCGCCGCGCTCCCCCGCGGGCACCTCGGCGGCGCCGGCGAGCATGGCGCTGAGGATCACCAGGGGGTCCTCGGAGCGGGGGTTGTCGGAGGTCAGGACGGCGGTGTCCGCGAGCCGGGCGGCCGCGGCGCCCATCGGGCCGCGTTTGGTGGTGTCCCGGTCGCCGCCGCAGCCGATGACCACGTGCAGCCGGCCCTCGGTGACCTCGCGCAGGGAGCGCAGGACCGATTCGACGGCGTCCGTCTTGTGCGCGTAGTCGACGACCGCGAGGTACGGCTGGCCGGCGTCGACCCGCTCCAGGCGGCCCGGGACGCCGGGCACGGCGGCGATGCCCTCGGCGGCGGCCTTCGGGTCGAGGCCGACGGCGGCGAGGGTGGCGATCGCGGCGAGGGTGTTGGCGACGTTGAACGGGCCGGGCAGCGGGGCGGTGGCCGAAATCCGCTCGCCCTCGGGGCCGACGGCCGTGAAGGTCGAGTCGTGGGAGCCGAGGACGAGGTCCTCGGCGCGCCAGTCGGCCCCGTCGCGGCCCTCGGCGGAGAAGGTGACGACCGGGACGGTCGCCTCTCCGGCGAGCCTGCGGCCGTACGCGTCGTCGAGGTTGATCACACCCAGGCGGCTGCGCTCGGGCGTGAAGAGCGCGGCCTTGGCCCGGAAGTAGTCCTCCATGTCGGAGTGGAACTCCATGTGCTCCGGGCTGAGGTTGTTGAAGACGGCGACGTCGAAGACGCAGCCGTCGACCCGGCCGAGCACGAGGGCGTGGCTGGAGACCTCCATGGCGACGGCCTCGACGCCCCGCTCGCGCATGACGGCGAAGAGCGCCTGGAGGTCGGTGGCCTCGGGGGTGGTGCGCTCGGACTTGATGCGGTCGTCGCCGATGCGCATCTCGACGGTGCCGACGAGGCCGGTCTTCCGCCCGGAGCCGCGCAGGCCCACCCGTCGCCCACCACCACCCTTGGCCGACAGCGCTGCGCGCAGGCCCCCCTCTACGAGGTAGGCGGTGGTGGTCTTGCCGGAGGTGCCGGTGATGCCGATCTGCAGGAGGTCCTCGCCGGGGCGCCCGTAGATCGCGGCGGCGAGTTCGCCCATCCGGCCGCGCGGGTTCTCCACGACGAGGACCGGGAGGCCGGTCGCGGCGGCGCGCTCGGCGCCCGCCGGGTCGGTGAGGATCGCGGCGGCGCCGAGTCCGGCGGCCTGGGCGGCGAAGTCGGCGCCGTGGAGGCGGGCACCGGGCAGGGCCGCGTACAGGTCCCCGGGGCGCACGGCCCGCGAGTCGTGCGTGATGCCCGAGATCTCGGCGGCCTGGGGGACGTCGACCCCCAGCTGCGCGGCCAGGTCGCCCAGGGGTGTCGGGCGGGCCTGCTCCGGCCGGGGTGGGGCGTTTCGGTACTGATCAGCGTGTGGCACGGCGGTGAGCGTACCGGGCGCACCCTGTGCGGGGCCAAAAGAGCCCGGGGCCTCGCCGGAGTTCGATTTCCGGTTCCCGGAATGTGGGGTGATCGTTGTCACTGGTGCTCCCGGAGTGTCACGGGGTGGGTTCGAAGTCGACCGGCAGTCGGGCGGGGGCGGTGCCCGTGGGGGCGACGTGGAGGGTCTTGAGGGCGAACTCCATGACCTTCTTGTAGATGGGCCCGCAGATCTGGCCGCCGAAGTAGCTGCCCTTGGTGGGGTTCTGGATGGCGCAGTAGACGGTGATCTGGGGGTCGTCGGCGGGGGCGAAGCCGGCGAAGGAGGCGGTGTACCCCTTGTAGTAGCCGAGCTCGGGGTCGACGCGGTTGGCGGTGCCGGTCTTGCCCGCGACGCGGTAGCCGGGGATGGCGGCCTTGGTGCCGGTGCCCTCCCGGTCCTTGACGACGGACTCCAGCATCCGCGCGAGGGTCTTGGCGGTCTTCTCGCTGACGACCCGGGACTCCTGGGGCGCGGGGGCCGCCGTGAAGCGTCCGTCGGGCCCCTTGGTGCCGCGCACGAGGGTCGGTTCGATCCGTACGCCTCCGTTGGCGATGGTCGAGTACACGGAGGCGGCCTGCATGGCGCTGACGGAGAGGCCCTGGCCGAAGGGAATCGTGTACTGCTGCGAGGTGGACCAGTCCTGGGGCTTGGCGAGGATGCCGGGGGTCTCGCCGGGGAAGTTCAGGCCGGTGGGGCTGCCGATGCCGAACTTGCGCAGGTAGGAGTGGAGGACCCGGTTGACCTCGGCCTGGTTCTTGCCGAGCTGGCCGGTGGCGAGGATGGTGCCGATGTTGCTGGACTTGGCGAGGACGCCGTTGAGGGTCAGGTACCAGGTGATGTGGTCGATGTCGTCCTTGAAGAGCCGGTCGCCGCGGTGGAGCCGGTTGGGGACGGTGACGTGCGTGTCGGGGGCCGCCTTGCCCTCCTCCAGGACGGCGGCCATGGACATGACCTTGGCGGTGGAACCGGGCTCGTAGGCGTCCTGGAGGGCGGCGTTGCCCATGGCGGCCGAGTTGGCGGCGGAGAGGTCGTTGGGGTCGAAGCCGGGGGCGTTGGCCATGGCGAGGACCTCGCCGGTCCTGGTGTTCTGCACGACGACGTAGCCGCGGTCCGCTTTGGACTTCTTCACCTGCTCGGTGATGGCCTGCTGGGCGGCCCACTGGATGTCCCGGTCGATGGTCAGCTCGATGTCGGAGCCGGGGACGGCGGGGGTGCCCTGGGAGCCCGCGGTGGGCACCTGGCGGCCGCCGGACTGGGTGAAGCGGATCTTGCCGTCCTTGCCGGCGAGCTCCCCGTCGAGCATGGACTCCAGGCCGCCCGCTCCCTTGCCCTCGGCGTTGACGTAGCCCAGTATCCCGGCGGCCAGCCCGCCGTTCGGGTACACGCGCTTGGTGCTGGGCTCGCTGAGGATGCCGCCGAGGAGGTTGATGCCGTTGCCGCCGACGGCCTGCGCCTTCTGCCCGTAGACCTTCTTGAGGTCCTTGATCTGGTTCCAGACCTGCGGGGTCTGCTTGCGGGCGAGCACGATGTAGCGGGTCTTGGGGGTGCGGAGCTTCTTCGCGAGCTCGGCGGGCTCCTTGCCGAGGATCGGGGCGAGGAGCGCGGCCGCCTGCTCGGGGGCGTCCGCGATCTTCGCGTCCTCGCGGGTGAAGAGCTTGGGGTCGGCGGTGATGTCGTACGCGTCGACGCTGGCGGCGAGCGCGATGCCGTTGCGGTCGGTGATCTCGCCCCGCTCGGCGGAGAGCGTGTACTCCTGGAAGCGGTACTTGTCGGCCTTCGCGGCGTACGCGGAGGCGTCGACGGCCTGGACCTGGAGCAGCCGCACCACGAAGACCAGCATGACCAGGGTCAGGCCGAGCCCGACCAGGCGCAGCCGCGGCCGGGGGTTGCCGAGCCGGATGGTGCGGGGCTGCCGGGCCGGGGGCCGCTTCCCCGCCGGGCGGGGAGCGGGGCGGGACGGGCGGGCACCGGGCGTGCGGGCTCCGGCGGAGGCGGGCCGGGGGCGCGCGGGCCGGGCGGGACCGGGGACGCGACGGCGCGGGGGCTCCTTGGGGGGCACTGCTCGGTCACCTGCCGGAGGTTCGGGTCGGGTCGGCTGCGGGCTCTGTCCGTACGGGGCCGCCGGGGGTGCTCGCCGGGGGCTTCGGGGTGCCGGCGGGCGGCGTCGGCTTCGGCTTGGGTCTCGGGGTCGGTTTGGGGGCGACCGCCACCGAGGGTTCGCCCAGGACCTTGCCGTCCGGGCCCAGGAAGGCGGGGCTGCCGCCCGGGACCATGCCGAGCTGACGGGCCCGCCGCTCCAGGGCGTCGGGGGCCGCGTAGTCGTCGACGTCCCGCTGGAGCGCCTGCTCCTCGTCGGTGAGCTCGGTGGTCTTGACCTTGAGCTCGTTCAGCTTGAAGGAGCCCTGGTTGAGGGCCGAGTTCAGCAGGAGCAGGGAGATGAGCCCGCCGCCGAGCAGCACGAAGACGAGCAGGACGAAGGGGGTGCGGGCGGCCGAGCTCGGCCCGGACGGCATGAGCCGGCCGAGCCGAGCGGCCCGCCCTTTGAGGGGCCCCTTCGCCGTGCTCACGGGACGTCTTTCCGGATGCGCTCGACGCCCCGGAGCCGGGCGGGGGCGGCGCGCCGGTTCTCGGCGACCTCCTCCTCGGTGGGCAGCTCGGCGCCGCGGGTGAGCAGCTTCAGCCGGGGCTGGTACTTCTCGGGGACGACCGGGAGCCCGGGCGGGGCGGTGGTCGCCGCGCCGGCCGCGAAGACGCCCTTGACGATCCGGTCCTCGAGGGACTGGTACGAGAGGACGACGACCCGGCCGCCGACGGCGAGGGCCTTCACGGCCGCCGGGATGGCCTTCTCGACGCTTTCGAGCTCGTGGTTGACCTCGATGCGCAGGGCCTGGAAGGTCCGCTTGGCCGGGTTGCCGCCGGTGCGCTTGGCCGCCTGGGGCAGGGCGTCGCGGATGAGCTCGACGAGCCGGGCGCTGTTGGTGAAGGGCTCCTTTTCGCGCTCGCGCACGATCGCGGAGACGATCCGCTTGGCCTGCTTCTCCTCGCCGTACGCGCGCAGGATCCGGACCAGCTCGCCCGCCGGGTAGGTGTTGAGGACCTCGGCCGCGCTGATGCCGGTCGTCTGGTCCATGCGCATGTCGAGCGGGGCGTCCTGGGCGTAGGCGAAGCCGCGGTCGGCCTCGTCCAGCTGCATGGAGGAGACGCCCAGGTCGAAGAGGACGCCGTCCACCTCGGGGATGCCGAGCCGGTCGAGGACCTCGGGCAGCTCGTCGTACACGGCGTGGACGAGGGTGGCCCGGTCGCCGTACGGGGCGAGCCGCTCTCCGGAGAGCCGCAGGGCCTCCTTGTCGCGGTCGAGGGCGACGAGCCGCACCTCGGGGAACCGCTGCAGGAGGGCCTCGCTGTGGCCGCCGAGGCCCAGGGTGCAGTCGACGACGACCGCTCCGGGGCGCTCCAGGGCAGGGGCCAACATGTCCAGGCACCGCTGGAGCATCACCGGGACGTGTCGGTCGTTGCTCAATGCGCCCTCTCAGATCCGGCGCGGAGGCACGTACCGCGGGAGAGGCCGAGCCGTAGGTACCGCCGCACACACGGGGGAGAAACCGCGGAAATCGCTCGTTGTCTCCGTGAACTTCGCGTCACTTTAGTCCACGGGACGCGCCGGTCAATCAACCGACTGGCGTGCCGCGCGACCCGGAGAGCCCCCATCTGTGGGTTAGCTCACAACAAGACTCATTGATGTTCTTTGTCCCCTCTCACAGCGGGCCGGAAAGGGGCGTGACCATTACCGTCGGAACCATGTCGACCTCCGCGCACCCCTCCGCCGACGCCATACGCACCGGCCCCACGGTCACCGACCGTCTCGTCGAGGCCAACGAACGCTACGCCGCCGAGTTCACCGACCCGGGAATGGACGCGCGGCCCGTGCTGCGCGTCGCCGTCGTCGCCTGCATGGACGCCCGGCTCGACCTGCACGCGGCCCTCGGCCTCGAACTCGGCGACTGCCACACCATCCGCAACGCGGGCGGCGTGGTCACCGACGACGTGATCCGCTCGCTCACCATCAGCCAGCGGGCCCTCGGCACCCGCAGCGTGATGCTGGTGCACCACACGAACTGCGGTCTCGAATCCCTCACCGAGGACTTCCGGCACGAGCTGGAGGACGAGGTCGGCCAGCGCCCGGCCTGGGCGGTGGAGGCCTTCCGCGATGTCGACCAGGACGTCCGGCAGTCGATGCAGCGGGTCCGGACCTCCCCCTTCCTGCTGCACTCCGACGACGTCCGCGGCTTCGTCTTCGACGTGACGACCGGCCTCCTGCGCGAGATCGACCCGGCTTAAACCAGCAACTTAAACCGTCAAACCCTGGCATTTCCCCTGTACTTGTCCGCATGCAAGTGACAGGCCCGGCCACGGCAACAACAATGCTCGGACGACAGTTCCGAAAGGCCGAGGAGGGCCGGGGTGACGACCTATGACGATCGAGCGAGCCTCGCTGATCTGACCACCACTGTGGAGCGAGTCCGCCGATCGGTGGAGAGCGTGATCGAGGGCAAGCCCGAGGTCGTACGGCTTTCGCTGACCGTCTTGCTCGCCGAGGGACACCTCCTCATCGAGGATGTCCCCGGCGTCGGCAAGACCATGCTCGCCAAGACGCTGGCCCGGTCCATCGACTGCTCGGTGCGCCGCATCCAGTTCACGCCCGACCTGCTGCCCTCGGACGTCACCGGCGTGTCGATCTTCGACCAGCAGCGCCGGGACTTCGAGTTCAAGCCGGGCGCGATCTTCGCCCAGATCGTGATCGGCGACGAGATCAACCGCGCCTCGCCGAAGACCCAGTCCGCGCTCCTGGAGTCCATGGAGGAGCGCCAGGTCACGGTCGACGGCCAGACGTACGAGCTGCCCAGCCCGTTCATGGTCGTCGCCACCCAGAACCCGGTCGAGATGGAGGGCACCTACCCGCTGCCCGAGGCCCAGCGCGACCGCTTCATGGCCCGGGTCTCCATCGGCTACCCGAGCGCCGAGGCCGAGCTCCAGATGCTCGACGTGCACGGCTCGGTCTCCCCGCTCGACGACCTCCAGCCGGTCGCCCACGCCCACGACATCCTCAAGCTGATCGAGGCGGTGCGCGGGGTCCACGTCGCCGACGCCGTACGCCGGTACGCGGTCGACATCGTCGCCGCCACCCGCACCCACCCCGACCTGCGGCTCGGCGCCTCCCCCCGGGCCACGCTCCACCTGCTGCGGGCCGCCAAGGCCTCCGCGGCGCTCAGCGGCCGCGACTACGTCCTGCCGGACGACCTCCAGGCCCTCGCCGCGCCCGTCCTCGCCCACCGGCTGCTGCCGACGGCGCAGGCCCAGCTGAACCGCCGCACCGCCGAGCAGGTCGTCCAGGACATCCTGCAGCGCACCCCCGTCCCGGCCGCGGCCCCGCCCGCCGGACCGATCTACGGCCAGCAGCAGCCCGGCGCCCGGCGGCTGTGATGAGTGGCGCCGCCGTGCCGGAGGGCCAGCGGGGCGACGAGGACGACCGGGGCGGGCTGCGGGCCGCCCTCGGCGGTCTCACCACCCGCGGCCGCTCCTTCCTCGCCGCGGGAGTGGCCGCCGCCGTCTGCGCGTACGTCCTCGGCCAGGCCGACCTGCTGCGCGTCGGGCTGCTGCTCGCCGCCCTGCCGCTGATCTGCGTCCTCGTGCTGCACCGGACCCGCTACCGGGTCGCCGCCTCCCGCCGGCTCACCCCCCAGCGGGTCGAGACCGGCACCGAGGCCCGGGTCCAGCTGCGCATGGAGAACGTCTCCAAGCTGCCCACCGGCCTCCTGATGCTCCAGGACCACGTGCCGTACATGCTGGGGCCCCGCCCCCGCTTCGTCCTCGACCGGGTCGAGGCCGGCGGGCGGCGCGAGGTGTCCTACCGGGTCCGCTCCGACCTGCGCGGCCGCTTCCCGCTGGGCCCCCTCCAGCTGCGGCTCAACGACCCCTTCGGGATGTGCGAGCTGACCCGCTCCTTCAGCGCGTACGACACCCTCACCGTCGTGCCCCGCACCGAGGCCCTCCCGCCGGTGAAGCTCTTCGGCGAGGCCTCCGGGTACGGGGACGGGCAGTCCCGCTCCCTCGCGCTCGCCGGCGACGACGACGTCATCCCGCGCACCTACCGCCACGGCGACGACCTGCGCCGGGTCCACTGGCGCTCCACCGCCCGCTACGGCGAGCTGATGGTCCGCCGCGAGGAGCTGCCCCAGCGGGCCCGCTGCACCGTCCTCCTCGACACCCGCCGGATCGCCTTCCAGGGCGCGGGCCCCGACTCCGCCTTCGAATGGGCCGTCTCCGGCACCGCCTCCGCCCTCGTCCACATGCTGGAGCGCGGCTACGCGGTCCGGCTGCTCACCGACACCGGCAGCGCGATCCCCGGCGAGGGCGCCGAGGGCTTCGCCGGCTCGGCACAGGACTCGGCCGAGGCGGCCGGACTGATGATGGACACCCTCGCGGTCGTCGACCACTCCGAGGGAGCCGGGCTCTCCCGCGCCTCCGACGTGCTGCGCGGCGGCGGCGACGGGCTGCTCATCGCCTTCCTCGGCGACCTCGACGAGGAGCAGGCGGCCCTCACCGCCAGGATGCGCGGGCGGACCGGCGCGGCCGTCGCCTTCGTCCTGGACTCCGGCACCTGGCTCACCGGCGGCTCGGTGACCGGAGCGGTCGAGGACCGGGTGCGGCAGCTGCGGGAGGCGGGCTGGACGGCCCTCGCCGTACCGCCCGGCGCCTCGCTCGCCGACCTGTGGCAGCAGGCGGCCGGACTCCGCCCGGAGACCGCCGCCGCCGACACCTACGGAGGATGGTCATGAGCGGCCGCACACGGCTGACGCTCGCTTCCTGGGGCGCCACCCTGATGGCGGCCGGGGCGCTGCTCCCCCTGGTGAAGCCGGCGACCTGGATCTTCACGGCGGCCTTCGTCCTCGCCCTGGTGAGCGGGGTGGGCACACTGGCCCGCCGGGTGCCGCTGGCCCGGCCGCTGACGCTGCTGGCCCAGCTCGTCGTCGTGCTGCTCGCACTGACCGTGTGCTTCGCCCGCGAGCAGGCCCTCCTGTGGTTCCTCCCGGGCCCCGAGGTCTTCACCCACGCCGTCGAGCTGTTCCGGGCGGGCGCCGAGGACGTCGGCCGGTACGCGATCCCCGCGCCCGACACCGAGGGCATCCGGCTCATGCTGGTCGGCGGCGTCGTCGCGATCGGGCTCCTGGTGGACGCCCTCGCGGTCACCTTCCGCAAGGCGGCCCCGGCCGGCCTGCCGCTGCTCGCCCTGTACTCGGTGGCCGCCGGTCTCTCCGGCGGCGGCGCCGGCTGGCTCTGGTTCCTCCTCGCTGCCTCCGGCTATCTGCTGCTGCTCCTCGCCGAGGGCCGTGACCGGCTCTCCCAGTGGGGCCGCGTCTTCGGCGGCGCCCAGCGCTCCGCCCGCCCCGGCTCCAGCGTCGCCGCCGGCGGGCCCGCCTTCGCCCCGGCGCGCACCGGCCGCCGGATCGGCGCCGTCGCCATGGGCGTCGCCCTGGTGGCACCGCTCGCGCTGCCGGGCTTCTCCGGCGGCCTCTTCGGAGGCGGCGGCGAGGGGGGCGGGGGCGCCGGCAAGGGCGGCACGATCTCCGCCGTGAACCCGCTGGTCTCCCTCCAGAACAACCTGCGCCAGCCGGAGGACCGGGAGGTCCTGCGCTACCGGACCAACGCCCGCGACACCAGCGGGCTGTACCTGCGGCTCGTCGCGCTCGACCAGTTCGACGGCACCTCGTGGAAGTCCTCGGTCCGCCCGATCGAGGACGTGCCCAAGCAGCTGCCCTGGCCCGACGGCCTCTCCCAGAGCGTCCGGATCACCGAGGTGACCAGCAACTTCGTCGCCTCCGACGCGTACGAGCAGAAGTGGCTGCCGATGCCGTACCCGGCCGGCCGGGTCGACATCGAAGGACGCTGGCGGTACGAGCCGGCCGGCCGGATGCTCGTCGGCGACGACCGGCAGACCACCAAGGGCGCCCGCTACCAGGTCTCCAGCCTGGACGTGCAGCCGACGGCCGGGCAGCTGGCCGGCGCAGGACCCGCCCCCGAGAAGCTGCGCCGCGAGTACACCAAGGTGCCAGCCTCGCTGCCGGGCGACGTGAAGGCGACGGCCCTGAAGGTCACCAAGGGCGCGCGCAACGACTACGAGCGGGCGGTGAAGCTCCAGGACTGGTTCGCCCAGGACGGCGGCTTCCGCTACGACGTCGACGTGGTGTCCGGGACCGGGGTCCAGGCCATCTCCCGCTTCCTGAAGGACAAGGAGGGCTTCTGCGTCCACTTCTCCTTCTCCATGGCGGCGATGGCCCGCTCGCTCGGCATCCCCGCGCGGGTCGCCGTGGGCTTCATGCCGGGCACGACGCAGACCGACGGCTCGGTCTCCGTCGGCATCCGGGACGCGCACGCCTGGCCCGAGCTGTACTTCGAGGGCGCCGGGTGGACACGGTTCGAGCCGACGCCCTCGCGGGGCTCCACCCCCGCGTACACCCGGGAGAACACCCCCTCGGGCACGGCCACCGGGCCCGCGCAGCCGCAGCAGAGCGCCTCGGCGCAGCCGTCCGCCGCGCCGAGCGCCTCGGCGAGCTGCACCCCGCAGGAGAAGAAGCTCGGCGGGTGCGGCCCGGACGCGGCGGCCGCGGACGCGGCCTCGGACGGCTCGGGCCCCGACCTCCTGACGGTGACGCTCGTGACGGCAGGGGTCCTGCTCCTCCTCGCCCTGCCCTTCCTGCCCCTGCTGTGGCGCAGGCGGGTGCGGGCCCGGCGGCTCGGCGCGGACGGCTCCGCCCTCGCGGTCTGGGAGGAGATCAACGACACGGCCTGGGACCACGGGGTCGAGCCGGACGACTCCCTCACGCCGAGGAAGGCGGCGGCGCGGATCGTCCGCCTCGGTGAGCTGCGGGGCGAGTCCGCGGACGCGGTGCACCGGGTGGCGCGGGCGGTGGAGGAGGTGCTGTACGCGCCCCGGCCGCGGCCCGTCGCGGACCTGGCCTCCGAAGCGGCGCGGGTCCGCGTGGGCTTCCACGCGGGCGCCGACCGCCGCACCCGGCTCCGCGCCCTCCTGGCCCCGCGCTCGGCGGCCCGCGTCCGCTGGGCGGCGTCGTCCCGCTGGGCCGCGGCGACGGCGCGCTGGGCGGGGTGGCGGCAGGCGGCGACGGCGCGAGCGACAGCCGTCTTCCGCCGCGGGCCCCGCGAGGCGAACTGACGACACCGCCACCGTGGCGGGCGCCGCGCCCCACCGCCCGCTACGGACAGCCCCTCCACCGGGCCGACGGCCCCCGTTGTGGGCAGCCGCTCCACCGGGGCGGCGCCCCGCCGCTCCCGTTGTGGGCAATCGTTCCGCTGGGGCGGAACGGGTGGGCACAACGGACCCGCGCCCTGCCGGCGCCCGAGGCTTCCGCGCCTGAACCCGCACCCCGTCGTGCGGCGCGGTCAGGGTGCGGGTCCAGGCACAGGGGGCGGGGCGCGGCCAGGCGCGCCGTCCCGTGTGCCCACCCGTCCCGCCCCAGCGGGACGATTGCCCACACGGCAGCGGGGCGACGCCCAGCCCGGGCGCGGGCCCACACGGCGGGGGCGGAGGGCACCGGCCTGCCGGACGCGGGCCCGCGCGGGCGGGAGCGCCGCCCAGCCGGGCTCGGGGCCACGCGGCGGGCGGTGAAGGGCGTCGCCCAGGAGGGCGCGGGCCGCGCGGGTGTGGGTCCGTGTCGGTGGGGGTCCCGACGCGTCGAGCCCCGCAGGGGGCGCGTCGAGGGGCGCGGGCCCTGCGGGGCTCGGGGTGTGTTCGGGGGGCGGGGCTACCGCTCAGGGGCCGTCAGTGGCCGCCGCCCTGCTGCTCGTCGCGGCGACGCTGCCACCGCGCTTCGATCCGGTCCATCATGGAGCGTCGCTGCCGAGCCTGACGGCCTCCGGCCGCCCGCTGCTCGCCCGGCTTGGGCGCCTTGCGCCATCCGGTGACCGCCAGGACCGCGCAGCCCAGCATGACGAGGAATCCCACCACGCTGATCCAGATCTGCTGTGCGACCATTCCGGCCATGAGGAGCGCGATACCCACCAGGAAGCCGACGACTGCCTGGTAAACCCGTCGCCGGGTGTACGTACGCAGTCCGCTTCCCTCGAGCGCTGTCGCGAACTTGGGATCTTCGGCGTACAGCGCTCGCTCCATCTGCTCGAGCATTCGCTGCTCGTGCTCCGAGAGCGGCACGGAGTCCTCCTAGTCGTCGGTCGCGGGGGCGACCGGTTTGCGGCCCTTTCAGGATAGGCAGGGAATCGCCCCCGTGAAACCCGCCCTCAATGCCGAATAGCCAATCCGGGCCGCCATGCGGATCGGTTGCTGAGGCGTTGATTCCCCAGCCCCTTGTCCGTCATGCCGGATGGTGTCCCCCGATCATACGGGGCGGAGCCCCATATCGGGCGGGCTGTGGCGTACTCCATGGAGCACCCCGGCCTGCACCGCCGAACGGGTGGCCCTGCTGCTCAGGCCCGCTTCTCGCCGAGAACGTGCAGCTGGGTGGCGATGGCGTGGAAGGAGGGCAGCTCCGCGGCGGCCGCCTCCAGCTTGAGCAGGGCCTCGGCGGCGCCGGGCTCGGTGTCGACGAGGACGCCGGGGACCAGGTCGGCGAAGACCCGGACGCCGTGCACGGCGCCGACCTCGAGTCCGGCTCCGTCGGCGAGCTCGGCGAGCTGCTCGGCGGTGAAGCGCCGGGGCACGGGGTCGCCGGCACCCCAGCGGCCCGCCGGGTCGTCGAGGGCGTGCCGGGCCTCGGTGAAGTGGCCGGCGAGGGCGCGGGCCAGGACGGCGCCGCCGACCCCGGCGGCGAGCAGGCTGAGGCTGCCGCCGGGGCGGAGCGCCGCGACCGCGTTCCGTACGCCCTCGGCGGGGTCGTCGACGTACTCCAGGACGCCGTGGCAGAGCACCGTGTCGTACGCCTCGCGCTCGACGACGTCGAAGAGGCCGCGGATGTCGCCCTGGACGCCGGTGACGAGGTCGGCGACACCGGCCTCGGCGGCCCGGCGCTCCAGCGCGAAGAGCGCGTTGGGGCTGGGGTCGACGACGGTGACGCGGTGGCCGAGGCGGGCCACCGGTACCGCGAAGTTGCCGGAGCCGCCACCCGTGTCGAGGACGTCGAGGCTGTCCTTCCCGGTGGCCTCGACCCGGCGGTCCAGGGCGTCTTTGAGGACGTCCCAGACGACGGCGGTACGCAGGGAGGCGCGCGACGGGCGCGACGACGCCTCTCGACCGAAGACAGGGGAAGGGTCCGGCACGGCTGTTGACTCCTCGGTGACGGGTACGAACGCTCCCCACCCTATGGCCTAGCCCCCGGCTTTCGGATCATCCGTCCGCCTCGTCGGCCCCGGGCCGGCGGGGCAGGGCCGGCGGGAGGGCGAGCAGCCGCTCGACCAGGCGCAGGAAGTGCCCGGCGTCCCTGAGCAGGTCGTCGGCCTCGCGGCGGGTGGCGGCGCTGCTGATGCCGGCCTCGGCGCGGGCTCTGCGCGGGGCGCCGTCGGCGAAGAGGGCGCTCCATTCGGTCAGCTCGGGGGCGAGGTCGGGGAGGAGCTCCCAGGTGCTCCTTATCCGCTGCCGGTGGCGGGGCCGGGCGTCGGCCCTGCCCCGGGCGGCGAGCACGGCGGCCGCGGCGCGCAGGGCGGCGAGGTGGGCGGTGGCGTACCGCTCGTGGGGGCGGTCGAGGACGGCGGCCTCGGCGAGTCCGGCGCGGGACTTGGCGAGGAGGTCGAGGGCGGCGGGCGGGGCGGCGGACCGGCGCGGGACGGGGTGGATGTCGGACGCGGGCCCCGCCTCTCCCGGGGTGGGACGGCGGCGGGGCGCGGCTGCTGCGGAAGGGCTGGCCATGACGAGCCTCCTGTCGTCGCGTGACGGCGCTGTGGCCGTATGTGTTCATCGTGTCGCGCCCCACTGACAATCGCGTTGACCTGGGGCTTTGCCCGAAACCCAACTCAGGGGTAACTTTTAGACTGACTGGTCAGTTCAAAAAGGGGAATGGGGGGTGGGACCGTGGGCACGGAAACCGAGGAGCAGCCGCACGGCGCCGCCGTCGTCGCGGACGGCTTCGGACTGAAGGGACCGCGCGGCTGGGCCTTCCGGAAGGTCTCCTTCCGGGCCGAGCCCGGCACGCTGGTGGCGATCGAGGGCCCTTCGGGCTCGGGCCGCACCTGTCTGCTGCTCGCGCTCACCGGCCGGATGAAGACCCAGGAGGGGAACGCCGAGGTCGGCGGCCTCCCGCTGCCCCGCAAGATGGCCGCCGTGCGCCGGATCAGCGCGCTCGGTCAGGTCCCGGGCGTCAGCGAGCTCGACCCCGCCTTCACGGTCGCCGAGCACCTGCGCGAGCGGGCCCTGCTCCAGCGCCGCTTCGACGGTTCCGTACGGGCGCTCCTGCGGCGCCCCGCCGAGCGCGCGGCGACGGCCCGGACCCGGATCGACGAGGCCGTGGCGGCCGCGGGCCTCGACCTCGACGCCCTGCCGAAGGGCGAGCGGACCTCCGTACGGGACCTGGAGCGCCTTGAGGCCCTCCGGCTCTCGATCGCCCTCGCCCTGATCGGGCGCCCCCGGCTGCTCGCCGTGGACGACACGGACCTGAAGCTCTCGGACGCCGACCGCGCCGAGGCCTGGGCGCTGCTGCGCTCCCTGGCCGCCTCCGGGACGACGGTGCTCGCCGTCTGCAGCGAGGCCCCCGAGGACGCCCTGCGCATCACGACGCTGGAAGGCGGGACCACCGCGGACACCGCCTCCGAGGCCCCGGCCGACCCCGCGAAGACCGACCCCGCGGAGACCGGCGTCCCGAAGACCGGCCCCGCGAAGACCAGCATCACGAAGACCGGCCCCGCGAAGACCAGCATCACGAAGACCGATCCCGCGAAGACCAGCATCACGAAGACCGATCCCGCGAAGACCGGCATCACGAAGACCGATCCCGCGAAGACCGAGACCGCCGAGACCGGCATCGCGAAGACCGCCCCCGCCGGGACCGGCGCCGAGGGCGGCACCGCCGAGGACACCACGGCCGCCGTCGGGGAGCCGGCCGCCGACGACACCACCGACGCCACGACCGAGGAGGGGGCGGCCGATGCGCTCGCCGAAACTGGCCGCGCTTGAGCTGAAGCGCTTCGGCAGGGGAAAGCTGCCGCGCGCCGCGCTCGTCGCGATCCTGCTGCTGCCGCTGCTGTACGGCGCCCTGTACCTGTACTCGTTCTGGGACCCGTACAGCAGGCTCGACAAGATCCCCGTCGCCCTCGTCAACGAGGACCGGGGCGCCACCGCCGGCGGCAAGGAGATCCACGCCGGTGACGACATCACCGAGGGCCTCCTGAAGAGCAACACCTTCGAGTGGCACCGGGTGAGCGACGCCGAGGCACGCGCGGGCGTGGAGGACGGGACGTACTACCTGTCCCTGACCATGCCCGGCGACTTCAGCTCCCGCATCGCCTCCAGCTCCGGCGACTCCCCCGAGACCGGCGCGCTCCAGGTGCGGACGAACGACGCCAACAACTACATCGTCGGCTCGATCTCCCGGACGGTCTTCGCCGAGGTGCGCAGCGCGGCCTCCACGAAGTCCTCGCGCGGCTTCCTCGACAAGATCTTCATCTCCTTCTCCGACATCCACGACGCCACCGCGAAGGCCGCCAAGGGCGCGGCCGACCTCAAGCAGGGCGTGGACAAGGCGAAGAAGGGCTCCAAGAGCCTGTCGGACGGGCTGACGGACGCCAAGACCGGCAGCGGCGACCTGGCCTCCGGCCTGAAGAAGCTCGACAAGGGCGCCAAGGACCTGGAGAACGGCTCCCGCAAGGTCGCGAACGGCACGCAGAGCCTCGCCGACAAGGTGAACGGCACGGCGGACAAGGTCCGCCCGTACCTGGCGAACAACGGCAAGTCGATCCGCGACACCGCCCGGCTCGTCTCCGACTCGGCCACGGCCGCCCGCCACAACCTCGCCGACCTGGTGGAGCACGCGCCCCAGGTCCGTACCGCCGCCCACCGGGCCGACGACGATCTCGCCCGGCTCCACCGCGAGGTCTGCGTCGACGCCCCCGCCACCACTCCCCCGCTCGACCCGAAGATCTGCGAGAAGCTCAAGAAGGCCTCGGTCACCGCCGACGACGTGGCCACGATCGCCGACGACGTACACGAGCTGACCAAGGACAACAGCGACGACCTGAAGACCCTGGACGCGCGCCTGGTCAAGCTCAAGAAGCAGGCCGACGAGCTGGCCGCCCGCGCCCCGCACCTCGACGAGGACGTCGAGGACGCCATCAGGAAGATCAACCAGCTCAACGCGGGCGCGCAGAAGGTCGCGACGGGCGCGGACCAGCTGCACACCGGCATCACCGCGGCGAAGACCGGTTCGGTCAGCCTCGACACCGGTGTCGGCAAGCTGAAGAAGGGCGCGGGCGCCCTGGACGGCGGTCTGTTCAAGCTGGCCGACGGCTCGGGCACCCTCGCCACCGGCCTGAAGGACGGCGTCGACCAGATCCCCGACTACGACCGGCAGGACCGCGACCGGCGCACGGAGGTCATGGCCGACCCGGTGAAGCTGGCCTCCCAGTCCCTGCACAAGGCGCCGAACTACGGCACCGGTTTCGCCCCGTACTTCATCCCGCTCTCCCTCTGGGTCGGCGCGATGGTCGCGTACATGATCATCCAGCCGCTGAACCGGCGCGCCCTCGCGGCGGGCGGCTCCGCCTGGCGGATCGCGCTCGCGGGCTGGCTCCCGGTGGCGGCGATCGGCGTCCTCCAGGTCGCGGCCCTGATGTCGGTCCTGCACTGGGGCCTCGGCCTCCAGATGACCCGGGCCGCCGGCACGATCGGCTTCCTCGCCCTGGTCACCTGCTGCTTCGCCGCGATCATCCAGTGGCTCAACGCCCGCTTCGGCGCGGCGGGCCGGATCCTGGTGCTCGCGTTCCTGATGCTCCAGCTGACCTCGGCGGGCGGCACGTATCCCGTCCAGACCAGCCCGGCCTTCTTCAACGCCGTCCACCCGTTCCTGCCGATGAGCTACGTGGTCGAGGCGCTGCGCCGGCTGATCACCGGGGGCGGGCTCGGACCGGTCTGGCAGGCCTGCGCGGTCCTGGCCGCCTTCACCGTCGGCGCCCTGGCCCTGACCGCCGTCTCGGCGCGCAAGAAGCAGGTGTGGACGCTCGACCGGCTCCACCCCGAACTGTCGCTCTGAACCTGTGAGAATCGACGCCATGGACAGCAGCAGCACCCGACGCCGGGCCACGCGCACGAAGCTCTACGAGGCGGCCGTCACCCTCATCGCGGAGCAGGGCTTCTCCGCGACGACGGTCGACGAGATCGCCGAGCGGGCCGGCGTGGCCAAGGGCACGGTCTACTACAACTTCAAGAGCAAGACCGAGCTCTTCGAGGAGCTGCTGCGCCACGGGGTGTCGCTGCTCGCCGCCTCCCTGCGCTCGGCGGCCGAGGAGACCGCCGAGCGCGGCGGGAGCCGGGTCGACGCGCTGGACGCGATGATCCGGGCGGGCCTCGTCTTCATCGACCGCTATCCGGCCTTCACCCAGCTGTACGTGGCCGAGCTCTGGCGCACCGGACGCGCCTGGAACTCGACCCTCCTGGTGGTCCGTCAGGAAGCCGTCGCGGTGGTGGAGGGCGTCCTGCGCGAGGGCGTGGCGGCCGGTGAGCTGAGCGACGAGATCGACGTACAGCTGACGGCGTCGGCGCTGGTCGGGATGGTGCTCGTGGCGGCGCTCGACTGGCAGGCCTTCCAGAGCGAGCGTTCGCTCGACGACGTGCACGCGGCGCTGTCCCGCCTGCTGCACGGCCGCGTCGGCGGCCGCTGAGAAGCACGTACGAGAGGCCGGTGCGGCAGACGCACGAAAGACCGGTGCGGCAGACGCACGAAAGGCCAGTGGGGCAGGCGCACGAAAGGCCGGTGCGGTGAGGCTCGATCCCCCCGAGCCTCGCCGCACCGGCTTCTTTCCTTCGCCCCCGTGCCGGCAGGTGCGCGGCCCCGTTCCGCAGCCCCGTGCCGGCGGTACCGGAGCCGCGCCCCTTCCGTGGGCTCCACTCTCTCCTCCCGCCGGTGCCGGCCCCATCCGCGCACCTACTCATCTCGCCCTCTAGGTACGGATACTCAGTCCTGGTTACGATCGCGGGCGTGTCGGTACTCCCCCTGGTGTTCACCAGCGGCTGGGCGAGCGGGATCAACGCGTACGCGGTGGTCCTGCTGTTCGGCGTCTTCGGCGCGACCGGGCTGACCGACGAGGTGCCCGCGTCCCTGCAGCGCACCGATGTCCTCGTCGCGGCGGCCGTGCTGTTCCTGTGCGAGGCGGTGGCGGACAAGATTCCGTACGTCGACTCGATATGGGACTCCGTCCACACGGTGATCCGGCCGATCGCGGGGGCCGTGGTCGGCGCCCTGCTCGCCGGGCAGAACGGTTCGCTGCCGGAGCTGGCGGCGGGTGCGGTCGGCGGTTCGACGGCCTTGCTCAGTCACTTCGTCAAGGCGGGGACGAGGATGGCGGTCAACACCTCGCCCGAGCCGTTCTCGAACATCGCGCTGAGCCTGGCGGAGGACCTCGGGGTGGCGGCGATCGTCACCTTCGCCGTCTTCCATCCCGTGGCGGCGGCGGTCATCGCGGCCGCCCTGCTCCTGGCGGGCCTGGCGATAGTGGTCTTCCTGGCCCAGCAGATCCGCCGCTTCTGGCGGCGCCGGTCCCAGCGGCGGGAGGAGAAACGGCTGAGGGCCCCGGGGGCCCGCCCACGGGTCCACGCCCCGCCGGACGACGGCTCGGACCACTTCTGACCGGCCCCGGCCTGCCCTCCGGCGGTGTCGGAGGCGCCGGATAGGCTCGTCCGCATGGCACGGATTGTGGTGATCGGCGCGGGACTCGGCGCCATGGCGGCGGCGGCCCGACTGGCGGTCGCCGGACACACGGTGACGGTGTACGAGAGGACGTCGACGTACGGCGGCGCGGTCGGCCGCTTCGAGCGCGACGGCTTCGCTTTCGACACCGGCCCCGGGCTGCTGCACCTGCCCGCCGTCTACCGCGACCTGTTCGTGAAGACCGGCAAGGAACCCCTCGAGGAGTGCGTCGCGCTGACGCAGGTCGATCCGGCGGCCCGTCACGTCTTCGCCGACGGCACCCGCGTCGACCTGCCGAACGCCTCCCGGGCCGGCACGGTCGCCGCCCTGGACGCGGCGCTCGGCGCGGGCGCGGGCGAGCGCTGGGGCGACTTCCTGACCCGGGCCCGCGAGGCCTGGGACCGGACCCGGCGCCCGCTCCTGGAGGAGCCGCAGCCGGCCGACCCGGCGCCGCTCGCCCGTGAGCCGTACCCGGCCCCGAAGGCGGGCCTGCTGCGCCGCCCGACGACGACGCTCTCCCAGGTCGGGGCGCGGGAGCTGCGCGACCCTCGACTCGCGGCCCTCCTCGACGCGTACGCGTGGTCGTACGGCTTCGACCCGGCGACCGCCCCGGCCTCGGCGGTCGTCCTGCCGTACATGGAGCAGACCTTCGGCAGCTGGTACGTGGGCGGGGGCCTGCGGGCGCTCGCCGACGCGGTGTACGAGCGGTGCCGGAAGCGGCGGGTGGAGTTCGTGTTCGGCACACCGGTCGAGGACGTCCTGGAGAAGGACGGCCGGGCGGCCGGGGTCCGGCTGGCGAGCGGCGAGACCGTCGAGGCCGACCACGTGGTGTCCGGGGCCCCGGTCCCGGCGCTGCACCACGGTCAGGCCCCGCCTCGCCACCAGGTGAACGGGACGGGCCGGGTGACGGTCTGTCTGGCCCTGCGCGGCGCCCGGGAGGCGGACGCGGTCCACCGGACCGTCGTGCACGCGGAGGGCGGGCGGCCGACGGTGACCGTGCTGCGTCCTGACGACCCGGCGCTGCGCCCGGACGGTGACTACGAGTCGGTGACGGTCACGGCGACCGTGCGGAGGGACTCCGGGCAGGACTGGGAGGCCTTCGCCGACCGGATGGTCGAGGCGTCCGGCCGGGCGGTCCCGGGACTCGCGGAGCGGCTCCTCTGGCGGCACGTCCGGACGCCGGAGGACGTACGGCGGGAGACGGGCGCCGCCGAGGTGCCGGGGCCCGCGCTCGCCGGAGCGAACGGCAGGCTCCTTCCGGCCGCCAACCGTTCCCCGCTGCCCGGCCTGTACTACGCGGGCGGCTGGTCGCACCCCGGCGGCGGGCTCGCCCACGCGGGCATGTCGGGCGCGCTGGTGGCCGGACTCATCGTGGAGGGCGCGGACTTCCGCGGCTCCCAGTAGGTGGTAGGGGCCTAGTAGCGGTACTGGTCGTCCGGGTGCGGCTGCTCGTAGCCGTACGGGGCCTGCGGCTGCTGCGGGGCGTGCTCGGTGTCGCGCTGCTGCGGGACCCAGACGCCGCCGGGCGGGGTGTCGTAGGTGTACGAGGGGGCGTACGGGTCGTTGTAGTACGAGCCGTACTGCTGGCCGTCGGTGCCCGGGCCGATGTACGGGTCGGAGTACGCGGCGTACTGCTGCTGTCCGGCGGCGGCGCCGTAGTCGTAGGCCGGCTGCTGCTCGTAGCCGGGCTGCTCGTAGGAGGTCTGCTCGTAGCCGGGCTGCTGGTACGCGGACGCGTAGGGGTCGTACCCCGTCCCGTACCCGGCTGCTCCGGTGCCCTGGCCGGCGGTCTCGTAGACCCCGTACTGGCCGGTGTCCTCGGGCATCGGCTGCGGCTCGTAGACCGCCGTCGTCTCGGCGGCCGTCTCCTGGTGGGCGTCGTGCCCGTCCTCCGTGTCGTACGCGGAGTCCACGGTGTCGTACGAGAGCTCGGTGACCTCGAGGGTGGGTCCGGCCTCGGCCGGCGCGGCGGCCTTGCGGCGGCGGCTCGCGCCCGGACTGCCGCCGATCGCCCAGCCGGTGGAGAAGCCGCGGCGGAAGGAGAGCGTCACATAGGTCTGGCCGACGGCGAAGGCGAGGGCCCCGGCGATGATGACGAAGACGGAGGGCAGCAGGACGCCCAGGACCACGCCGAGGAAGCCGCCGAAGGCGAGCAGGCGCCAGCGCAGCCGCGCCTTGTACTGGAGGAGCACCTCCCCCAGCAGCCACAGTGCGACCACGCCGAACGCGATGTAGAGGACCGTCCACCCCATGCCCCGCCGCCCCTCTCCACGGTCACCGCCGCGGGTCAGGGGCGGGTACGACCGGTCACGACTGCTGGTGCAGTCCGAGATTCTCGTAGATCTCGAGCGTCGCGGTGGAGCTGTTGAGCGTGATGAAGTGCAGTCCGGGGACACCCTCGGAGAGCAGACGCGCGCAGAACTCCGTCGCGAACTCGATACCGATGGAGCGTACAGCGGCGGCATCGTCCTTGACGGCGAGGATGCGCTCTTTCACATCCGCGGGGAAGACGGCGTTGCTCAGCTGGGGCAGCCGGTCGAGCGTCTTCACGTTCACGACGGGCATGACCTCGGGGATGATCGGGGTCTCGCAGCCCGCCTTCTCCACGCTGTCGCGGAGCCGCAGGTAGTTCTCCGGGTCGAAGAACATCTGGGTGATCGCGTAGTCGGCGCCCGCGCGGCACTTGTCCACGAAGTGCCGGATGTCCGTGTCCCAGTCGAGGGAGCGGGGGTGCATCTCCGGGAAGGCGGCGACGCCGACGCAGAAGTCTCCCGACTCCTTGATCAGCCGGACGAGGTCGGCGGCGTACTTCACGCCCTCCGGGTGCTCGACCCACTCGCCCAGCGGGTCGCCCGGCGGGTCGCCCCGGACGGCGAGCATGTTGCGGATGCCGACGTCGGCGTACTGGCCGAGGATGTTCCTCAGCTCGGCGACCGAGTGGTCGACGGCCGTGAGGTGGGCGACGGGGGTGAGCGTGGTGTCGGAGGCGATCTTCTGGGTGGCCTTGACGGTGCCGCCGCGGGTGGAGCCGCCGGCGCCGTAGGTCACGGAGACGAAGCTGGGGCCGACCGCCTCGACGCGGCGCATGGCGTTCCAGAGGACCTGCTCGCCCTTCTCGGTCCGGGGCGCGTAGAACTCGAAGGAGTACGACGTCTCACCGGACGCGAGGATCTCGCGCACGGTGCGTGCGCGGTCCGATCGGACGGAAGCGGTACCAAGGGCCATACGGGCAGGTTAGACGGGGTCCAGGGAACCGCGTGAACACCGTCCGAGTGTTGGACAACTTTTCGGACAACTGTCGGGACGCGCCGCCGGTGGGCGTCCCCGTTCCTCAGGCTTCGGCGCGCTCGCGGACCCGCTTGGCGAGGGCGGCCGTCGCGGCGGCCGGGTCGGCGGCCTCGGTGATGGCGCGGACGACGACGATCCGGCGGGCGCCCGCGTCCAGGACCTCGTCGAGGTTGGTCTCGTCGATGCCGCCGATGGCGAACCAGGGCCGGTCCTGGGCCAGGCCCGCCGCGTACCGCACGAGGTCGAGCCCCGGCGCGTACCGCCCGGGCTTGGTGGGGGTGGGCCAGCAGGGGCCGGTGCAGAAGTAGTCCACGCCCGGCTCGGCGGCGGCCGCGGCGACCTCGGTCTCGGCGTGGCAGGAACGGCCGATCAGCACCTCCTCGCCGAGGATCGCGCGGGCGGCGGGCACGGGCAGGTCGCCCTGGCCGAGGTGGAGGACGTCGGAGCCGATGGCGTGGGCGACGTCGGCC
Source organism: Streptomyces vietnamensis (assembly GCF_000830005.1). Taxonomy (NCBI): domain Bacteria; kingdom Bacillati; phylum Actinomycetota; class Actinomycetes; order Kitasatosporales; family Streptomycetaceae; genus Streptomyces; species Streptomyces vietnamensis. The sequence continues at coordinate 2,325,240 of NZ_CP010407.1, forward strand.
CGGTCGTTCACCGCGAGGAGCTTGCCGTGCCGGCGGGCGGCCTCGGCGAAGACGGCGAGGTGCTCCAGCTCCTCACCGGCCTCCATGCCCTTGTCGCGGAGCTGCACGATGTCCACGCCGGAGGAGAGCACGGCGTCGAGGAAGGCCGGCAGGTCGCCCTGGCGCTTCCGGGCGTCGGTGCACAGGTAGAGCCGGGCGTCGGCGAGCCGCTCACGAGGCGTGGACATGGGTGTTCCCCCCGTCGGGTGGTGCCGGTGCCGGGCCGGCCTCGATCAGCCGGCCCGGCACCCGCGGTGGTGTCTTCGGTGGTGCGTGCGTCAGACGGCGAGCGCCTGGGCGCGGCGCTTCACCTCCGTGCCGCGATTCTCACTCAGGGCCTGCGCGGGGGTGCCGGGCAGGGTCGGGTCCGGAGTGAAGAGCCACTCCAGCATCTCTTCGTCGGTGAAGCCGTCGTCCCGCAGGAGCGTCAGGGTGCCGACGAGGCCCTTGACGATCTTGTCGCCGTCGATGAAGGCGGCGGGCACCTGGAGGATCTTCTCGCCGGGGCGCACTTCGCGGCGGACGGCGATGAGCTGGCCCTCCTTGACCAGCTGCCGCACGCGCGTCACCTCGATGTCGAGCGCCTCCGCGATGTCGGGGAGGAAGAGCCAGGCGGGGACGAGAGCATCGGTCTTTGCGTCAATCTCGGTCACAGGACAAGCCTGCCATCCCGGACTGACAGCCGGTAGCCGGGCCCTACCGGACTGCCGCCTTCAGGGGGACGGCCGGGTCCGCGGCGCGCTCCGGGTCGACGGGGACGGCGGCCTCGATGAGCTTGCGGCCCTGGGCCAGGTCGCGGGGGCGGCCGACCGCGAGGAGGGCCACCGGCACTCCGGCGCGCAGCCAGAGCACGGACCAGGCCTCGTCGGCCGGGTCGCCGCGCCACAGCAGCTCGTCGGCGGCCGCGTGGTGTCCCGCGTACTGGACGAAGCGGCCGAACTGCTCGGACCAGAAGTACGGCACCGGGTCGTAGGGCGCGTCGGCGGTCCCGGTGATCGCCGCGGCGACCGCGCGGGGGCCCTGGAGCGCGTTGTCCCAGTGGTGGACGAGGAGCCGCTCGCCGTAGCGGGCGGAGGGGAAGGAGGCGCAGTCGCCGACGGCGTACACATCGGGCAGCGAGGTGCGCAGCCGGTCGTCGGCGGTGACGGCGCCGCTCGGGTCGAGGGCGATGCCGGAGCCGGTGAGCCAGCCGGTGGCGGGGCGGGCGCCGATGCCGACGACGACGGCGTCGGCGGGCAGTTCGCGGCCGTCGGCGAGGACGACGCGGCCCGGTGCGCCGGGCTCGACGGTGTCCACGCGCGCGTGGGTGAGGAGTTCGGCGCCGTTCGCCCCGTACCACTCGGCCATGGGTGCGGTGACCTCGGCGGGCAGGGCTCCGGCGAGCGGACGGTCGGCGGCCTCGACGACGGTGACGGCGCAGCCCGCCTCGCGCGCGGCGGTGGCGAACTCGGCGCCGATCCAGCCGGCGCCGACGACCACGACGGAGTGGCGGCGCTCCAGGACGGGCCCGAGGCGCACGGCGTCGTCCAGGGTGCGGAGGAGGTGGACCCCGGGGACGCCCTCGGTGCCGGGCAGGACGACGGGCTGGGCCCCGGTGGCGACGACCAGGGTGTCGTACGCGACGGGGCCGGCCTCGGTGTCGATCTCGTGGTCGGCGGCGCGGAGGCCGGTGACGTCCAGGCCGAGGCGGAGCTCGATGTCGAGGTCCTCGAAGTCGATCTCGAAGGCGGAGTCCTCGGCCTTGCCGAGGAGGATCGCCTTGGAGAGCGGTGGCCGGTCGTAGGGCTGGTGGGGTTCGGCCCCGATGAGGGTCACGGGGCCGGTGAAGCCCTGCTCGCGCAGGGCGACGGCGGTCTGGACGCCCGCCATTCCGGCGCCGACGATCACCACGTGCTGCTGGGCCTGCTTCTGCTCGCTCACCCGACCACCTTACGCATCTGACGGACCGTCAGGAAGGGAGGGGTCTGTGGCCCCCCGGAGACGCGGGCTAGTCTGGCGGGCGTAAAGCACTCGCGGGAGTCCGGACGCACCGGGCTGAGAGGGAGGCTGGGACGGCCTCCGACCGTACGAACCTGATCCGGGTCATGCCGGCGAAGGGAGGGGCTGGACGCCCATGCGTTCTTCCGATGTCCATGTGTCCGACGTCCTCGTGGTCGGAGGCGGCATCATCGGCCTGGTCACGGCCTGGCGAGCCGCGCAGCGCGGACTGCGCACCGCCGTCGTCGACCCGGACCCGGGCGGCGGGGCCGCCCGGGTCGCGGCCGGCATGCTCGCCGCCGTCACCGAACTCCACTACGGCGAGGAGACCCTGCTCGGGCTCAACCTCGCCTCCGCGGCCCGCTACCCCGCCTTCGCCGCCGAACTGGAGGAGGCCACCGGCCACGACGTCGGCTACCGGGCCTGCGGCACCCTCGCCGTCGCCCTCGACGCCGACGACCGGGCCCACCTGCGCGAACTGCACGCCCTGCAGACCCGCTGCGGGCTCGTCTCCGAATGGCTCAGCGGCCGCGAGTGCCGCCGCCTCGAACCGATGCTGGCCCCCGGCGTCCGCGGCGGACTCCGGGTCGACGGCGACCACCAGGTCGACCCGCGCCGACTGGCCGCCGCGCTCGTGACGGCCTGCGAGCGGGCCGGGGTGGTCTTCCACCGCACGCTCGCGGAACGCCTGGCGGTCGTACGCGACCGGGCCCGCGGTGCCGTGCTCGCCGACGGCGAGGAGCTGACGGCCGACCAGGTCGTGCTCGCCGCCGGCAGCCTCAGCGGCCGCCTCGCGGGCGTCCCCGACGAGGTCCTGCCACCGGTCCGCCCCGTGAAGGGCCAGGTCCTGCGCCTCCGGGTCCCCGCGCCGTACGCCCCCTTCCTCTCCCGCACCGTCCGGGCCGTCGTCCGCGGCAGCCACGTCTACCTGGTGCCCCGCGAGAACGGCGAGCTCGTCGTCGGCGCCACCAGCGAGGAACTGGGCTGGGACACCACGGTGACGGCGGGCGGGGTGTACGAACTCCTCCGCGACGCCCACGAGCTGGTCCCCGGTCTCACCGAGCTGCCGCTCACCGAGACGTGCGCGGGCCTGCGCCCGGGCTCCCCCGACAACGCCCCCCTCCTCGGACCGACCGCCCTGCCCGGCCTCCACCTGGCCACCGGCCACTACCGCAACGGGGTATTGCTCACCCCCGTCACCGGCGACGTCATGGCCGAGGCGCTCACCACGGGCACCCTCCCCGACGAGGCGCGCCCCTTCACCCCCCGCCGTTTCTCCCCCGTACGTCAGGAGCAGCCCGCATGAACGTGTCCGTGAACGGCGAGCCCCGGGTCCTGACGGGCCCCGTCGCCCTCGACGCCCTGGTCGCGACCCTGAGCACCGCCCCCTCGGGCGTGGCCGCGGCCGTCAACGAGGAGGTCGTCCCGCGCGGCGAGTGGGCCACGACGCTGCTCGGCGAGGGCGACCGGGTGGAAGTCCTCACGGCAGTACAGGGAGGCTGACCGCGATGTCCGACGACGTCTTCACCCTCGGCGGTACGGAGTTCGCCTCCCGCCTCATCATGGGCACCGGCGGCGCTCCCAGCCTCGACGTCCTGGAACGCTCCCTCGTCGCCAGCGGTACGGAGCTGACGACGGTCGCCATGCGGCGCCTGGACCCGACCGTCCAGGGCTCGGTCCTCTCCGTCCTGGAACGCCTCGGCATCCGGGTCCTGCCGAACACGGCGGGCTGCTACACGGCCGGCGAGGCCGTCCTCACGGCACGGCTGGCGAGGGAGGCACTGGGCACGAACTGGATCAAGCTGGAGGTCGTGGCGGACGAGCGGACCCTCCTCCCGGACGGCGAGGAGCTCCTGGCCGCGGCCGAGACCCTGGTCGACGACGGTTTCGTGGTCCTCCCCTACACCAACGACGACCCGGTCCTCGCCCGGAAGCTGGAGGACGTCGGCTGCGCGGCGATCATGCCGCTCGGCTCGCCCATCGGCTCCGGCCTCGGCATCCGCAACCCGCACAACTTCCAGCTGATCACGGAACGGGCCGGGGTCCCGGTGATCCTCGACGCCGGCGCGGGAACCGCCTCGGACGCGGCGCTCGCGATGGAGCTGGGGTGCGCGGCGGTGATGCTGGCGTCGGCGGTGACGCGGGCGCAGGAGCCGGTGCTGATGGCCTCGGCGATGCGCCACGCGGTGGAAGCGGGCCGCCTGGCGCACCGTGCCGGCCGCATTCCCCGCCGCCACTTCGCCTCCGCGTCCTCCCCGACCACGGGCCAGGCCCACCTGGACCCCGAACGCCCCGCCTTCTGACCCCGTTGCGGACCCGCGCCCGCCGCTGTGGGCCGCGCCCGCCCCGTTGTGGGCAATCGTTCCGCTGGGGCGGTGCCCACCCGCACGGACGGCGCCGCCCCCGTTGTGGGCAATCGTTCCGCAGGGCGGAACGGGTGGGCACAACGGACCCGCGCCCTGCCGGCGCCAGAGGCTTCCGCGCCCTGACCCGCACCCCGTGCACGGCGCTCGGTCGGTGCGGGTCCAGGCACGGAACGCCTAGGCCCGGCTGGGGGCGCCGTCCCGTGTGCCCACCCGTCCCGCCCAGCGGGACGATTGCCCACACGGCGGGTGGGCGCCGCCCGCCCGGGCGCGGGCCCACCCGGCGGCGGGGCGGCGCCCAGCGCGGGCTCGGGCCACACGGGGCGGGGCACCGCCAAGCGCGGGCGCGGGCACACGGGCGGGCACCGCCCAGCGGGCCGTGGTCCGCGTCGGGGCCGGGTGCGTCACAGGTGCGCTGCAGTACAGGGGCGGCAGGCCCGCCCGCCCGCGCCGCCCTCGTAGACTCGGCCCGTGGACACGACCCTTCAGGACCCCCTCGTCGGGCGGCTGCTCGACGGCCGCTACCGCGTCGACGCGCGCATCGCCGTCGGCGGGATGGCCACGGTCTACCGGGCCGTCGACACCCGCCTCGACCGCGTCCTCGCGCTCAAGGTGATGCACCCCGACCTCGCCACGGACGCCGCCTTCGTCGAGCGGTTCATCCGCGAGGCGAAGTCCGTCGCCCGGCTCGCGCACCCCAACGTCGTCGGCGTCTTCGACCAGGGCGCCGAGGGCGCGTACGTCTATCTGGCGATGGAGTACGTCGCCGGCTGCACCCTCCGCGACGTCCTGCGCGAGCGCGGCGCCCTCTCGCCCCGGGCCGCGCTCGACATCCTGGAGCCGGTCCTCGCCGCGCTCGGCGCCGCGCACCGGGCCGGGTTCGTGCACCGGGACATGAAGCCGGAGAACGTCCTGATAGGGGACGACGGCCGGGTGAAGGTCGCCGACTTCGGTCTCGTCCGGGCCGTGGGCTCGGCGACGGCCACCACCGGCGCGGTCCTCGGCACGGTCTCGTACCTCGCGCCGGAGCAGATCGAGCACGGCACCGCCGACACCCGCGCCGACGTGTACGCCTGCGGCGTCGTCCTCTACGAGATGCTGACCGGCGGCAAGCCGCACTCCGGCGACACCCCCGCCCAGGTGCTCTACCAGCACCTGAACACCGACGTGCCCGTCCCCTCCGCCACCGTCCCCGGGCTCGCCCCGGAGCTCGACGACCTGGTCGCGGCGGCCACGGCCCGGAACCCCGAGCTCCGTCCGTACGACGCCGTCGCCCTGCTCGCCCTGCTCCGGGAGGCCCGCGCCGGGCTCGGCGACGAGCAGCTGGACGCGGTGCCGCCGCTGGCCCGCTCCGAGGCCCGGGACACCGCCGAGGACCGGACCAGCGTGATCGCCAGGCCCGTACCCGTGGAGCACACCAACCGGCTGCCCGCCCCGGAGGCGCCCCGCGCCGGCCGCCGGCGGCCCCCGCGCGGCCCCCTCCTCGCGGTCGTCGCCGTCCTGCTCGCCCTCGGCCTGGGCGCCGGCGTCTGGTACATCAATTCCGGCCAGTTCACCCGCGTCCCCGCAGTCCTCGGCCAGTCCGAGGCCGCCGCGACGAAGCGCCTCACGGACGCCGGTCTCGACGTCGGCACCACGAAGCGCGCCTTCAGCGACGTGTACGAGCGCGGCACGGTCATGGCCGTCGACCCGGCCCCCGGCGAGCGCGTCCGGGGCAACGGCACGGTCACCCTCACGCTCTCCCGCGGCCCGCAGATCGTGAAGGTGCCCAACCTCAAGGGCAAGCCGCTCGCGGAGGCCAAGCGCGACCTGGAGCAGGAGGGCCTGGCGCCCGGGGTGATCACCTACTCCTTCAGCGACTCCGTCGCTCAGGGCTCCGTGATCGGCTCCGACCCCGAGCCCGGCACCGAGCGCAGCCCCGACTCGGCCGTCGCCCTGGTGGTCAGCAAGGGCTCTCCGATCGACGTGCCCGACGTCAGCGGCGAGACCGTCGCCGACGCCACGGCCGCCCTCCAGGAGGAGGGGCTCACCGTGAAGGTCGCCCCGGAGCGGATCAACTCCCCCGAGGAGGCCGGAACCGTCGCGGCCCAGTCCCTCGCCGGGGGCAGCCGGGCCGCCGAGGGCGATGTCATCACCCTGACCGTCTCCAAGGGCCCGAAGCTGGTCGAGGTCCCGGACGTGACGGACCGGTCGACCGAGGACGCCCGGACGGCCCTGGAGGACGCGGGCTTCGAGGTGGAGGTCAAGAAGTCCTTCCCCTACCTCGGCGACAAGGTCGCGAGCCAGTCCGTGGAGGGCGGGCAGACCGCGCCCGAGGGCTCCACCATCACCATCACGATCAAGGGACTCTAGAGACTCATGCGCAACCCCGTCGGCGGCCACGTCCCCGTGGCCGGTGGCCTCGCCACGGTCGGCCTCGGGTACGCCCGCGAGCTGGGCGCCGAGACCGTGCAGGTCTTCGTCGCCAACCCGCGCGGCTGGGCGACCCCGACCGGCAACCCGGTCCAGGACGAGCGGTTCCGGGCCGAGTGCGAGGCCGAGTCGATCTCGGTCTGGGTGCACGCCCCGTACCTGATCAACTTCGGCTCCCACACCGAGGCCACGGTGGAGAAGTCGGTGGAGTCGCTGCGGCACTCGCTGCGCCGGGGCCGGGAGATCGGCGCGAAGGGCGTGGTGGTGCACACCGGCTCGGCGACCGGCGGCCGGCCGCGCGAGGTGGCCCTCGCCCAGGTGCGCGAGCGGATGCTGCCGCTCCTCGACGAGCTGACGCACGAGGACGATCCGGATCTGCTCCTGGAGTCGACGGCGGGCCAGGGCTCCTCGCTCTGCTCGCGGACCTGGGACTTCGGGCCGTACTTCGACGCGCTCGACCGCCACCCCAAGCTGGGCGTCTGCCTCGACACCTGCCACATCTTCGCGGCCGGGCACGACCTGGCGGGCCCGCACGGCGCGGCGCAGACCCTCGACCTGCTGGTGGACACGGTCGGCGAGGGCCGGCTGAAGCTGATCCACGCCAACGACTCGAAGGACGTGGTGGGCGCCCACAAGGACCGGCACGCGAACATCGGCGCCGGTCACATCGGCGAGGAGGCCTTCGAAAAACTCCTGCGGCACCCGGCGACCGAGAACGTACCGTTGATCATCGAGACCCCTGGCGGCAAGGAGGGGCACGTCGCCGACGTCGAGCTCCTGAAGAAGCTCCGCGAGCGCCGAGGATGATCATTTCCTGTTGAGGAATACCCTAGGGGGGTATACGGTTCCTATCGACGACGGAACCGCATACCCGAGGCTGGGGGCACCTCATGCAGCACGAAGCGCACGCACACCACGACCATTCCGGCCACGAGGGTCATACCGGCCACCAGGGCCACGAGGGTCACCACCAGAACCACGACTCCCACGCGGGCCACGCGGGCCATGGGGACCACGCCGCCCACGCCGGTCACGGCACCCACGCCGGCCACGAGGGGCACGCCGGTCACGAAGGCCACGGCACCCACACCAGCCACGAGGGTCATGTCGGCCACGAGGGCCACGACGCCCACACGGGCCACGACGCCCACGCGGGTCACCACCGCACCCCCGGCGGCAAGGTCTCCTGGTCCATGGCCGCCCAGGCCACGCTGCACTGCCTCACCGGCTGCGCCATCGGCGAGATCCTCGGCATGATCATCGGCACCGCGTTCGGCTGGGGCAACCTGCCGACGATGGTCCTCGCGATCATCCTGGCCTTCTTCTTCGGCTACGCGCTCACCCTGCGCGGCATCCTGTCCGCCGGCGTCGACTTCAAGACGGCCTTCAAGGTCGCCCTCGCCGCCGACACCCTCTCGATCGCCGTCATGGAGATCATCGACAACGGCGTCATCGCCCTCTGGCCCAGCGCCATGGACGCGCACCTCGACGAGGCGCTCTTCTGGGTCGCCCTCGCGGTCTCGCTCGCCATCGCCTTCGTGGTGACCACACCGGTCAACAAGTGGATGATCGGCCGCGGCAAGGGCCACGCGGTGGTCCACCAGTACCACCACTGAGCCACCGCCGAACCACCACCGAGACGGTCCGGAGCTGCTACAGCTCCGGGCCGTCTCCCGGTTCCTCCTGGTACGAGTAGCGCTGCTCCGTCCACGGGTCACCGAGGTTGTGGTAGCCGCGCTCCTCCCAGAAGCCCCGGCGGTCGGCCGCCATGTACTCGACGCCCCGGACCCACTTGGGCCCCTTCCAGGCGTACAGGTGCGGGACGACGAGCCGCAGCGGGAAGCCGTGCTCGGCGGTGAGCAGCTCCCCGTCCTTGTGGGTGGCGAAGATCGTACGGTCGGACGCGAAGTCGGCGAGCCGCATGTTGGCGCTGTAGCCGTACTCGGCCCAGACCATCACATGCGTCACATGCGGGGCGGGCGGGGCGAGCTCCAGGATCGTGCGGGCGGGGACACCGCCCCATTCGGCCCCGAGCATGCTGAATTTCGTGACGCAGTGCAGATCGGCCACGACCGTGGAGAACGGGAGGGCCGAGAACTCCTCGTGGTTCCAGCACCGCTTGTCGCCGTCGGCCGTCGCCCCGAAGACGCGGAACTCCCAGCGGTCCGGCTTGAACTTGGGGACGGGCCCGTAATGGGTGACCGGCCAGCCGCGCTGGAGCCGCTGCCCCGGCGGCAGATCCGGCGGAAGGTCCGGCGAACGATCCGGCTGACCCGCTTCCCGGTGTGCTCCGCTCTCCGGCTGACCCATGTCATCCATGGTGACAGACGGCGAGGGGTGGTCATGACCAGGCGACCATGCGGGCGGCTCGATTCGGGCAACTCACACTAAGCCTGCACTTACTGGACGCCCCCCATTCGGGGTGCGAGGATGCGGCCATACCGCCTGGTGACGGCATGGACACGTAGCGTGGAAGGATCCTGAAGCGATGCAGGGCGACCCCGAGGTCCTCGAGTTCCTCAACGAGCAGCTGACCGGCGAGCTGACGGCCATCAACCAGTACTGGCTGCATTACCGCATCCAGGACAACAAGGGGTGGACGAAGCTCGCCAAGTACACCCGCGAAGAGTCCATCGACGAGATGAAGCACGCGGACAAGCTGACCGAGCGCATCCTGATGCTCGACGGCCTGCCCAACTACCAGCGGCTCTTCCACGTGCGGGTCGGCCAGACGATCACCGAGATGTTCCAGGCGGACCGCCAGGTCGAGGTGGAGGCGATCGACCGCCTGAGGCGCGGGATCGAGGTCATGCGCGCCAAGGGGGACGTCACGTCCGCCAACCTCTTCGAGGAGATCCTCGCCGACGAGGAGCACCACATCGACTACCTGGACACGCAGCTGGAGCTGATCGAGTCCCTGGGCGAGGCGCTGTACCTCTCGACGCTCATCGAGCAGCCCAGCTAGGACGGACCCGAGGGTCCTAGGCGGCTTCCTGGAGCTCGGCGACCGTCTCCGCCGTCAGGGCGGGCATGCCCTGGTCCACGAGCTCGCGTCGCGGGCAGTTGCCGCGCCCGAGGATGGCCTGGATGCGACGGACGCAGGAACCGCAGTCCGTACCGGCCTTGCAGGCGGAGGCTATCTGGCGGGGCGTGCAGGCGCCCGCGTCCGCGTGCTCCTTGACCTGCTTCTCCGTGACACCGAAGCATGAGCAGACGTACACGCGGTTCACCTCCCGCCGAGATCGTTAAGGCTAACCTAACCTTACCCGGCGCCTCGGAGGCGTAAAAGCCCTCGATACGGAGATGGGGCACGGATCACAGCGATCCGTGCCCCATCTCCGTAAGAACCTACTTACTGATCGCGGTACATCTCCGCCACCAGGAACGCCAGGTCGAGCGACTGGCTGCGGTTGAGCCGCGGGTCGCAGGCCGTCTCGTAGCGCTGGTGCAGGTCGTCGACGAAGATCTCGTCGCCGCCGCCCACGCACTCGGTGACGTCGTCACCGGTGAGCTCGACGTGGATGCCGCCCGGGTGGGTGCCCAGCTCCTTGTGGACCTCGAAGAAGCCCTTGACCTCGTCGAGCACGTCGTCGAAGCGGCGCGTCTTGTGGCCGGAGGCCGCCTCGAAGGTGTTGCCGTGCATCGGGTCGGTGACCCAGGCGACGACCGCACCAGAGGCGGTGACCTTCTCGACCAGCTCGGGGAGCTTGTCGCGGACCTTGTCGGCGCCCATGCGGACGATGAAGGTCAGCCGGCCCGGCTCGCGGTCCGGGTCGAGACGGTCGATGTAGGTGAGCGCCTCGTCCACCGTGGTGGTCGGGCCGAGCTTGATGCCGATCGGGTTGGCGATCTGCGAGCAGAACTCGATGTGCGCGTGGTCGAGCTGACGGGTGCGCTCACCGACCCAGACCATGTGGCCGGAGGTGTCGTACAGCTTGCCGGTGCGCGAGTCCGTACGGGTCAGGGCGCCCTCGTAGTCGAGCAGCAGCGCCTCGTGCGAGGAGTAGAACTCGACGGCCTTGAACTCGGCCGGGTCGGTGCCGCAGGCCTTCATGAAGTTCAGGGCGTTGTCGATCTCGCGGGCGAGCGCCTCGTAGCGCTGGCCCGAGGGGGACGACTTCACGAAGTCCTGGTTCCAGGCGTGCACCTGGCGCAGGTCGGCGTAGCCACCGGTGGTGAAGGCGCGGACCAGGTTGAGCGTGGAGGCGGAGGCGTTGTACATCCGCTTCAGCCGCTCGGGGTCCGGGATGCGGGCCTTCTCGTTGAAGTCGAAGCCGTTGACCGAGTCGCCGCGGTAGGTCGGCAGGGTCACGCCGTCACGGGTCTCGGTGCCCTTGGAGCGGGGCTTCGAGTACTGGCCGGCGATGCGGCCGACCTTCACGACGGGCACGGAGGCCGCGTAGGTGAGGACGGCGCTCATCTGGAGCAGCGTCTTGAGCTTGGCCCTGATGTGGTCGGCGGACACGGCGTCGAAGGCCTCGGCGCAGTCGCCGCCCTGGAGCAGGAACGCCTCGCCACGGGCGACGGCTCCCATCCGGGCGCGCAGCTGGTCGCACTCGCCGGCGAAGACGAGCGGAGGATACGACTCGAGGTCCGCGATCACATCGCGCAGAGCCTCGGCATCGGGGTACTCGGGCTGCTGCGCCGCGGGCAGGTCTCGCCAGGTCGCCTTGGCGACGGCGTGGGAATCAGCGTTCACGGTCACATGCACCACAGTACGGGGTTCTTCGTCCTGTCCTGTCCCTCTGCCCAATGGCTGAGACGCGCGCCGGAAATGTCTGCTGGTGACATTCATGCCTTCGTGTGGTGTTACCCTGCGGCGCGTTTCACAAGAACACAGTCGAACCACAGGGGTGGGCGTGACCCAGAGGCACCGCAGGGACCGCAAGAAGAAACGACTCTTGTACGGAGCGGCGGCGGCGGTCGTCGCCACGGCCACCATCGGCACCATCGCGGTCGCCTCACCGGGCCTCCTCGGCGCGGCGGGCGACGGCAAGCCCGGAGGCGACTCTTCCCTCCAGGAGCAGTTCGCAAACGCGGCGCGCGAGTTCGATGTGCCGCAGAGCGTGCTGATGGCGGTGTCGTACCAGCAGAGCCGGTGGGAGTCGCACGACGGCGAGCCGAGCACGATCGGCTCGTACAACGTCATGGGTCTGACGAAGGTCGACCCGGAGGACGTGGACCAGAAGGTCACCGACGAGCAGATCGATCACTTCAACGGCTCCGGCCGGCCGGAGATCGAGAAGACCTTCGACCGCGAGAAGGTCCGGCGCATCCTGGAGAAGGCGCTCGTCGACACCGACGACCCCCGGCTCCACACCCTGGACAAGGCCGCCGAGCTGATCGACAGCTCCACCCAGACCGTCCAGAACGACACCTCGGCCTCCATCCGGGCCGGTGCGGCGCTTCTCGCCGATTACCAGAAGCAGGCCGGCGCCGAGCTGTCCGACGAGCCGGGCGACTGGTACCCGGCCGTGGCGCGGTTCAGCCAGTCCCCCGAGAAGAAGGGCGCCGACCTCTTCGCGAAGCGCGTCTTCGACTCGATCAAGACCGGTGAGCGGGAGCTCACCCTCGACGGCGAGCAGGTCACCCTGCCGGCCGACCCTGCGGTCGACCCGGTCAAGCCGTCGAACGTGCCGCTGGCCGCGACCTTCGCGAGCACGACGGAGACCACGCTCCCCGAGTGCCCCGCCGGCCTCAACTGCAACGTCAAGCTGAGCGTCCCCAACTCCGCGGGGAAGAAGAACTACACCGCCGGAGACCGCCCCAACCAGGGCACGGACATCCGCCAGATCGTCATCCACGACACCGAAGGCGGCTACGACGGCTCGCTCCAGGTGCTCACCGACCCGACCGGGTCGGGCAGCGCCCACTATCTGATCCGCGCCTCGGACGGTCTGGTCACCCAGATGCTCGAGAACAAGAACCTGGCGTGGCACGCGGGCAACTGGACCCACAACATGCACGCGATCGGCGTGGAGCACGAGGGCTACGCCATCAAGGAGGGCAGCTGGTACACCCCGTCCCAGTACGCCTCCTCCGCCGCCCTGGTGAAGTTCCTCGCGAACAAGTACGGCGTGCCGATCGACCGCGAGCACATCATCGGCCACGACGAGGTGGCACTCCAGACGGACGACAACGTCGACTCGCTCCACTGGGACGCGGGCCCGTACTGGGACTGGAACTACTACATGTCCCTCCTGGGCGCCCCGCAGGGCGACAAGGGAGCGGGCGGTCTGCTCCGCGCCGGCCAGGTGGTCCGGGTGGTCCCGCCGTTCACCACGGCGAACCAGCCGACGCTGACCACCGGCGGCACGGCCGTCCCGGCGCGTCCGTCCAACTTCGGCTACCTGTACACGTCGCCCTCGACGAGCGCGACGACGCTGAAGGACCCGTACTACAGCTCGGGCTGGTCCGAGGGCTCGAACTACGGCAACAAGGTCCGCGCCGGCGGCCTCTACGTCGTCGCCGAGACCCGCACCGACTGGACGGCGATCTGGTACGCGGGTGAGAAGGCCTGGTTCTACAACCCGGGCGGCCAGTACACCGTGCCGGTGTCCGGCGCCACGACCGTGAAGCTCAAGTCGGGCCTCGCCTCGACCAAGGTCTTCGGCCGCTCCTTCCCGGACACCGCCGCCTACACCGCGGCCGGCCTGACCCCGCCGGGCGACGAGAACGACCCGCTGTCGAAGTTCACCTTCTCCTCCGGCCAGGCCTACGTGAAGGCCGGTCCCGCGGTGAAGGGCGACGACTGGTTCGGCTCCGCCCAGAAGAACGTCGTCGGCAACGTGCTCTTCGTGCCGATCCGCTTCCACCACAAGATCGTCTGGGTGAAGCAGAGCGACATCGTGGAGGCGCCCGGCGCCGCCCCCGTCGCCACCACCGACCGCTACAACGTCATCGCCCGCGACAAGGACGGCGTCCTCTGGCAGTACCAGGGCACCGGTTCGGGCACCTCGTTCCTGACGCGGTACCGGGTCGGGCCCGGGTGGGGCGGGTACAACGCGATCACGCCGATGACGGCGCTGCGGGCCGACGGGACCGGGGACATGGTCGCCCGGGACAAGGACGGCGTGCTCTGGTACTACCAGGGCAGCGGCAACCCCTCCGCCCCGTTCAAGGCGCGGCTCAAGGTCGGCGCCGGTTGGGGGATCTACAACAAGCTGCTCGGCGCGCGGGACATGAACGCCGACGGCCGGCCGGACCTGATCGCCCGCGACGCCTCCGGCGTCCTGTGGCTGTACACGAACACGGGCGCCACCCCGAACCCCTTCGCGACCCGGGTCAAGGTGGGCGGCGGCTGGAACGTCTACAACGAGCTCATCAGCACCGGTGACATGACCGGTGACGGCAAGCCGGACCTGATCGCCCGCGACACGACCGGCACGCTGTGGCTGTACAAGAACACGGGCGGCTCCCCGAACCCGTACGCCACCCGTGCCAAGGTCGGCGGCGGCTGGGGCGTCTACAACGTCATGGTCGGCCCGAGCGACCTGGACAAGGACGGCAAGCCGGACCTGATCGCCCGGGACGCCTCCGGTGTCCTGTGGTTCTACAAGAACACCAACGGCTACCCGAACCCGTACGCCACCCGCGTCTCGATCGGCAGCGGCTGGGGGATCTACAACCTGATCGTCTGATCGGGTCGCAGGTCTGATCGCAGGGCCGCGGGGTCCGTTCCGCACCGTCCACGGTGCGGAACGGACCCCGTTCCCGTGTCCCGCTGGGTTACAGTGCTCGCATGTACGCGCACTCGAACCAGAACTGGTGGTGGACCGCTCATCCGGCGGCCCACTGATCTCGCGTACACCGACAGACACGCGAAGGCCGCCCGAGGGGCGGCCTTTCTCGTACCCGGGGCCGTTCCTCCTCTCCGTACTCCGCTCGGAAGGAACGACACGCCCCATGGACCTCTCCCGTCTCCTCGACGACTCCTGCCCTCCCTTCGCCCTGCTGCGCCGCCGCACCCCCGGCCGTGACCACGACACCGTCGAGGTGCTGATCGGCCGGGTCCACGAGGCCGAGCGCCTCGCGGAGCTGCCCGTGGGCCCGCTGCCGACGCTCGCGCTCGTGCCCTTCCGGCAGATCCGGGAGCGCGGCTTCGACGTGCGGGACGACGGCACCCCGCTCTCCGTGCTCGTCGCCGACGAGGCGTACGAGCTGCCGCTCGACGAGGCCCTCGCCGCGCTGCCCGCCCATGACGTACGGGTGGAGGGCGGCGGGTTCGACGTCTCCGACGAGGACTACGCGGAGACCGTGCGGCGGGTCATCGACGAGGAGATCGGCTCCGGCGAGGGCGCGAACTTCGTGATCCGGCGCACCTACACCGGCGAGATCCCGGGCTTCGGGCGCGCCGACGCGCTCGCCCTGTTCCGGCGGCTGCTCGCGGGCGAGCGGGGCGCGTACTGGACGTTCGTCGTGCACACCGGGGACCGGACGCTCGTCGGGGCGAGCCCCGAGGTGCACGTCCGGATGTCGGGGGGCACGGTCGTGATGAACCCGATCAGCGGCACGTACCGCTACCCGGCCGGGGCCGCCCCGACCCCCGAGGACCTGCTCGCCTTCCTCGCCGACCGCAAGGAGACCGAAGAGCTCTCCATGGTGGTGGACGAGGAGCTGAAGATGATGTGCACGGTCGGCGACATGGGCGGGGTGGTGGTCGGTCCGCGGCTCAAGGAGATGGCCCATCTCGCGCACACCGAGTACGAGTTGCGCGGCCGGTCCTCGCTGGACGTGCGGGAGGTGCTGCGGGAGACGATGTTCGCGGCGACCGTGACCGGCTCGCCGGTGCAGAACGCCTGCCGGGTGATCGAGCGTCACGAGGAGGGCGGCCGGGGGTACTACGCGGGCGCCCTGGCCCTGCTCGGCACGGACGCGAACGGGGCGCAGACGCTGGACTCGCCCATCCTGATCCGTACCGCCGACATCGCCGCCGACGGACGGCTGCGGGTGCCGGTGGGTGCCACGCTCGTACGGCACTCGGACCCGGATGGTGAAGTCGCGGAGACCCACGCGAAGGCGGCGGGGGTGCTCACCGCGCTCGGGGTACGGGAGGGGCGGCCGCACGACGGGTCCCCGGTGGCGCCCCGCCTCGCCGACGACCCCCGGGTGCGGGCCGCGCTCGACGCGCGTCGTGCGGACCTCGCGCCGTTCTGGCTGAAGATGCAGGTCAGGTCGGCGGAGCTGTCCGGGCACGCGCTCGTGATCGACGCCGAGGACACCTTCACGGCGATGCTGGCGCACGTCCTGCGCTCCTCGGGCCTCGAGGTGTCGGTGCTCCGCTACGACGAGCCGGGCCTGCGGGAGCTCGCGCTCGCCCACGAGGGCCCGGTCGTCCTCGGACCCGGCCCGGGAAACCCCTCGGACGCGTCCGACCCGAAGATGCGCTTCCTGCGCGGTCTGACGGCGGAGCTCGTACGGGAACACCGCCACGGCCTGCTCGGCGTCTGCCTCGGGCACGAGCTGATCGCGGCCGAACTGGGCCTGGACATCGTCCGCAAGCGGACCCCGTTCCAGGGGGCGCAGCTGCGGATCGACCTCTTCGGGCAGGAGCAGACGGTCGGCTTCTACAACAGCTTCACCGCCCGCTGCGACGACCGGACGGCGACGGAACTGGCGCTGCACCGCATCGAGGTGAGCCGGGACGCGGAGACCGGCGAGGTGCACGCCCTGCGCGGACCGGGCTTCGCGGGGGTGCAGTTCCACCCGGAGTCGGTGCTCACGACGGACGGGGCCGCCCTGACGGCCTCGCTGCTCGCCGGCGTGCTGGTCTAGGAGGCCCTCGGGACCAGGACGTTCTCGCTGCGCCGCCCCGCGCCGTAGTCGAGGACGTTCTGGACCGTCGTGTCGATGATCTGGCCGACCGCGTCCGTCGTGTAGTACGCCTGGTGGGAGGTCACCACCACGTTCGGGAAGGTGACCAGGCGGGCCAGGGTGTCGTCCTCGACGACCTCCAGGGACTTGTCGAGGAAGAAGAGCCCGGCCTCCGCCTCGTACACGTCCAGGCCGACTCCGGCGAAACGGCCGGACCGGAGCTCGGTGACGAGGGCCTCGGTGTCGACGAGGCCGCCGCGGCTGGAGTTCACCAGGAGGGCGTCGTCCTTCATGGCCTTGAGGGCGGCGGCGTCGACGAGGTGCCAGGTGGCCTCCATGAGCGGGACGTGGAGGCTGATGAGGTCGGCCTCGGCGAAGAGCCGCTCCTTCTCGACGTACTTCATGCCGAGTTCCACGCAGGCGGGGTTCTCGGCGACGTCCCAGCCGAGGAGGTTCATGCCGAAGCCGTGGGCGATCCGGGTGAAGGCCTCGCCGATCTTGCCGGTGCCGAGGACGCCGACGGTACGGCCCCGCAGGTCACGGCCCATCAGTCCGTCGAGCCGGAAGTCGAAGTCGCGGGTCCGGTTGGAGGCGCGGACGATCCGGCGGTTGACCGCCAGGGCCAGGGTCCAGGCGAACTCGGCGACGGAGTAAGGCGAGTAGGACGAGACCCGGGCGACGGTGAGGCCGAGGCGCTCGGCGACCTCCAGGTCGATGTTGTTGAAGCCCGTGGAGCGCTGGGCGATCATCCGGGTCCCGCCGGCGGCGAGGGTCTGCAGGACCCGGTGGTTCAGATCGGCGTTGACGCTGGTGGAGATGATCTCGTAGCCGGCGGCGATGGGGGCGGTGTCCTCATTGAGGAAGACGCTCAGGCAGCGGACGTCGTGGTGTCCCTCGAAGGCCTTCTCCATGAGGGGCCGCTCGTCCGCCTGCACGCCGAATGCCAGGATTTCCACGGGATTCCCCTCAACATCACGATGGGCCGTATATGCGGAATATACGGCCCATCGTCGTCCCCGGCCGCCTCAGGCGTCGTCGAGGCCGCGCTCGATGGCGTACCGGACGAGCTCCACCCTGTTGTGCAGCTGGAGCTTGCCCAGGGTGTTCTGGACGTGGTTCTGCACCGTGCGGTGCGAGATGACGAGGCGCTCGGCGATCTGCTTGTAGCTGAGGCCCTTGGCGACGAGCCGCAGCACCTCGGTCTCGCGCTCGGTGAGCTGCGGGGCCTTCGGCTCGTCGGCGCCGGCCGCCGGGGCGGGCTCGGAGGCCAGCCGGCGGTACTCGCCGAGGACCAGGCCGGCCAGGCCCGGGGTGAAGACGGGGTCGCCGACGGCCGTGCGGCGGACCGCGTCGATCAGCTCCTCCGTACTGGCCGACTTGAGGAGGTAGCCGGTGGCGCCGGACTTGACGGCCTCCAGGACGTCGGCGTGCTCGCCGCTCGCCGAGAGGACGAGGACCCGCAGCTCGGGACGGCCGCCGACGAGCTCCTTGCAGACCTGGACGCCCGGCTTGACCGGCAGGTTCAGGTCCAGGACGAGGACGTCGGGACCGGCCGCGGCGGCGCGGCGCACGGCCTGCTCGCCGTCGCCGGCGGTGGCGACCACGTCGAAGCCCGCCTCCGCGAGGTCGCGGGCGACCGCGTCCCGCCACATCGGATGGTCGTCGACGACCATCACCTTGATCCGCTGCTCGCTCACTTCTCCCCTGCCTTCCCCCGTGGAACCTTCAACTCGACTTCCGTGCCCTGGCCGGGGACCGAGATCAGCTCGGCCGAGCCGCCCAGATCCCGCAGTCTCCCCCGGATGGACAGGGCGACGCCCATCCGGCCCTCGCCCCAGGCCTCCGCGAGGCGGCCCTCGGGGATGCCGGGACCGTCGTCCCGGACGGTGACGATCACCTCGTCCGGCCAGTCCTCGATCAGGATCCACGCGTGCGCGTCCTCGCCGGCGTGCACCCGGACGTTGTCCAGGGCGGCGCCGACGGCGTTGGCCAGCTCGCGGGCGGCGGGCGGCGGCAGCAGGACCGGGGCGCCCGGCTCGGAGAGGGTGACCTTGGCCCCGGCGCGCGGGGCGAGCAGGACGCGGAGGTCGACGGGCGCGTCGCCCGCGCCATAAGGGGGATCGTCGTCCACCTCGACGACCCGGACGAAGGCGCCCTCGGACTCGTCCTCGGAGACCAGGCTGGGCCGGGTGAGCCCGCCCGCGACGAGGGTGCGGAGGGCCACCTCCTGCTCCCCCGCCATCCGGCCGAGCTCGGCGGCCTCGCCGCCGAGCGCCGTGCCGCGCCGCTGCACCATCGCGAGGACCTGGAGGACGCTGTCGTGGATGTCGCGGGCCAGCCGCTCCCGCTCCCGGGTCGCGGCCTCGATCTCCAGGGCGCGGGCGAGGGTGCGCTCGGAGGCGCGGGCGACCTCGACGACGTAGCCGATGGCGATGGAGGCGACCCAGACCAGGAGCACGTTGTGGAAGGTGTCCCGGGTGGGGTGCCCGCGCTCGACGATGTTGGCGACGGCGACCAGGGAGGAGGCGACGCCGGCCCAGCGCCAGCCGCCCTTGATCGCGAACGCGAGGACGGATCCCGCGGTCCATATCGACGGCAGGGTGGGGCCGTCGACCGACTGGGCCTGGGCGTCGACGAGCGGGGTGAGGAGGATGCCGACGAGGGCGACGGCGAGGTCGGCGCCGAGGAAGCGCTTGGTGCAGCTCGCCGCGTTCGCCACCTTGGGGAGGGTGGCGAGGGTCCAGACGCCCAGCACCGCCAGATAGGCGACGGCGATCCAGGGCCGCTCGTACCGCTCCCGGCCGAACACGAAGATCAGCACCGCGTAGACCATCGTCAGGACGCGGTAGCCGGTCAGCGCCCGCCACAGCGGCAGCTCGACCGACATGCGCACGACACGCTCGCGCTTGGCCATCTCCCCCACCCCCGGAAAACCCCTCGCGGGGACTTACGCGCCGGACTCTTCCCGAGCGGCGATCTCGGCCTTGACGGCCTCCTTGGCCGCCTTCTCCGCCTCCGCGATCTGCCGCTTGGCGGCGGTCGCGTAGATGTCGACGTACTCCTGGCCGGACAGCTTCATGATCTCGTACATGACCTCGTCGGTCACCGAGCGGAGGATGAAGCGGTCCCCCTCCATGCCCTGGTAGCGGGTGAAGTCCAGCGGCTTGCCGATCCGGATCCCCGGGCGCATCAGCTTGGGGACGACCTTGCCGGGCGGCTGGATCTTCTCGGTGTCGATCATGGCGACCGGGATCACTGGCGCGCCGGTGGCCAGGGCGACGCGCGCCAGACCGCCGGGCTTGCCCCGGTAGAGGCGGCCGTCGGGCGAACGGGTGCCCTCCGGGTAGATCCCGAAGAGCCCGCCGCCCTCGATGACCTCGATGCCGGCCTTGATGGCCGCCTCGCCCGCGCCGCGGGCACCCGAACGGTCCACCGGGAGCTGGCCGACGCCCTTGAAGAAGGCGGCGGTGAGCTTGCCCTTCACACCCGGGGTGGTGAAGTACTCGGCCTTGGCGATGAAGGTGACCTTGCGGTCCAGGACGGCGGGCAGGAAGAAGGAGTCCGAGAAGGACAGGTGGTTGCTCGCGAGGATCGCGGGCCCCTCGGCGGGGATGTTCTCCAGACCCTCCACCCAGGGACGGAAGGCAAGCTTCAGGGACCCTCCGATGGAGAACTTCATTGCGCCGTAGATCAACTCGCCATGCCTTCCGTGTGCCGTCGCCCCGACTTTATCCCGTACCGACGCACGGCCCCCGCTACGGCCCTGGTCGGTGTCGGTCCGGTCGCGTACCGTGAAGGTCCTTCCCCATCTTCCGTCGCTCCGGCGCACCCGCAGACGCCGGAGTCGCAACCGAACAGGAGACCCCGGTGCCGGTCCTTCCCGGAGCCGAGCCGTACCGCCATGAAGGCGGAGAGGTCGGCGTCCTTCTCTGTCACGGATTCACCGGTTCCCCGCAGTCGATGCGCCCGTGGGCCGAGTACCTGGCCGAGCGCGGCCTGTCGGTGTCGGTGCCGCTGCTGCCCGGCCACGGCACCCGCTGGCAGGACATGCAGCTCACCACCTGGCACGACTGGTACGCGGAGGTGGACCGGGCCCTGCGCGAGCTCCAGGAGCGGTGCCGGACCGTCTTCGTCTTCGGCCTCTCCATGGGCGGGGCCCTCACGCTGCGGCTGGCCGCCCAGCACGGCGACGCGGTGCGGGGCATCGTCCTGGTCAACCCGGCGAACAAGGTGCACGGCCTCGCCGCGCACGCCCTGCCGGTCGTCCGGCACCTGGTCCCCTCCACCAAGGGCATCGCCAGCGACATCGCCAAGGAGGGCGTGACCGAGGTCGGCTACGACCGGGTGCCGCTGCACGCCGCGCACTCCCTGCGCCGCCTCTTCCAGACCGTGGACGCGCAGCTCCCGCAGGTCACCCAGCCGGTGGTACTGCTCCACAGCCCCCAGGACCACGTCGTGCCGCCCGCCGACTCGGCCCGGATCCTCTCCCGGATCTCCTCGACGGACGTCAAGGAGATCCTGCTGGAACAGAGCTACCACGTGGCGACGTTGGACCATGATGCAGAGCGGATCTTCGACGAGAGCCTGGCCTTCGTCGAGCGTCTGGCCCCGGATCTGGTCGACGGGAAGGGAAGCAGGAGCGGTGGCTGAGCAGCAGGACGGCGACGGGCGGGAGCCGCAGCCCATCGACGAGGAGGCGGCCTGGGCCGCGATCGTCGCCGGGTACGGCGAGGAGCCCGCGGACCCTCCGGGGGCGAAGCCGTTCCGGCCCGTCGAGAACCTGTCGCTTCCGGAGCCCGAAGACGGGGCCGACGAGGACTCCGGGGAGATCCGGCCGGTGAAGGGCACGGCCTGGAAGCCGAGGCCGAAGCCCCCGGTCGAGGACCCCGAGGCGGACGAGGAGCCGGAGGCGGGTCCCGAGCGGCCCGCGCTCGGCAGCTCGATCGTGTTCGCGCCCGGTGTGCTCTCCGGCGGCCCCCGCGACTACTCGCCGGCCGAGCCGGACGACGCGGCGGGCGGTGCCGACGAGGGCCACTTCGTCCCGCCGGAGCCGCCGCCGCTGCCCGAGGCGGACACGACGACCAAGTTCGCCTGGCTCGCGGTCGTCGGCGGCCCGGTCCTGATGCTGCTCGCCGTCCTGCTCCAGTGGGACATGACCTGGTGGCTGACGACGCTCTGCGTGGGCGGCTTCCTGGGCGGCTTCGTGACCCTGGTGGCCCGCATGAAGCACGACGACGACGATGACGACGGCTTCGACGACCCGGGCCGCGGGGCGGTCGTCTGATTCTCGACGCCGCCCTCGCACCACTCGGCGCCGGGGCGCCTCCCGGCCACGCGGCGGAGCCGCATGTGTCACTGCGGACGGCTGCGCCGGCCTCCGGCCGCCGGGCAGGTGGCCGGGCAAGTCGTGCCGGGTGCGGCCTCAGGACGCGGCAGGCACCCGGACCGCCGCCAGCACCGGAAGGTGATCGGTGGCGGCCCGCAGGTCCGCCGGGTCGAGGTGGGGCGGGACTCCGCAGCCGAGGAACTCGACGCCCGGGGTCGCCAGGATCGCGTCGATGCGCTGGTGCGGGTCGGCGGGGGTCGAGGTGTGCTCGCCGCCCCAGGGGCTGACCGCCCAGCCGTCCTGGAGCTCCTCCGTGAGGCGGGTGAAGGCGGGGCCTCCGGGGCGTTCGTTCAGGTCGCCGGCGACGAGGGCGTACGGGGTGCCGAGGGCGGCGACCCGGTCGAGGACCATCCCCGCCTGGGCGTACCGCTCGTCCTCGCGCAGGCTCAGGTGGCAGCTGACCAGACCGACCCGGGCCCCGGCGAAGCGGACGACGGCGGTCGCGAGGCCGCGCCGGTGCAGGCCGGGGGTGAGCGGCAGCAGGACGTCCTCCGTACGCTCCACCGTGGCCCGCAGGGAGCACAGCAGCATCGGTCCGGCGGCGGTGGCTCCGCCGCTGAGCATGACCAGCTCGCTCTTGGCGGCGAGCCGGGCGGCGTGTTTGCGCCAGCGGAAGAAGCGCGGGGCCTCCTGGACGAAGACGAGGTCCGGGGCGCAGGCGCGGATCACCCGGGCGAGGGCGTCCTCGTCGTCGCGCATCGAGCGGACGTTGTAGCTCAGGACCCGGAGGACGGCCGAACCGTCGCTCTCGGTGCGGGAGTTGGGCAGCTCACTGATCGCCATGACGGCCAACATACGACGACCGCCCGCCGTGTCCGAGAGGACGCGGCGGGCGGTCGTCGTACGGCTCCGTACCGGGTTCAGCCCTGGCGGGCGAGGTCGGCCGCGCCGACCAGGCCGGCCTTGTTGCCGAGCTGGGCCGCGAGGACCTGCGCGTGCGGGCGCCACTGGCCGCCGATCAGCCAGCGCCGGAAGGACTTGCGGATCGGGTCGAGGACGAGGTCGCCCTCGTCCGAGACGCCGCCGCCGACGATGAACGCCGAGGGGTCGAAGAGCGAGGCCAGGTCGGCGAGGCCGGCGCCGGCCCAGCGGGCCAGCTCGCGGAAGGAGTCGACGGCCACCGGGTCGCCCGCGCGGGCGGCCTGGCTGACGTGCTTGCCCTCGATGCCCTCCGGGGTGCCGTCGCCGAGGCCGAGGAGGATCTCCGCGCGCTCCGGGGTGGCGTTGGCGCGCTGCTTGGCGTACCGGACGAGCGCGCGCCCGGAGGCGTACTGCTCCCAGCAGCCCTGGCTGCCGCAGCCGCACAGCAGGCCGTCCGGGACGACCCGGATGTGGCCGAACTCGGCGGCCACGCCGAAGCGTCCGCGGCGCAGCTTGTTGCCGATGATGATGCCGCCGCCGAGGCCGGTGCCGAGGGTGATGCAGATGACGTCCTCGTGGCCCTTGCCGGCGCCGAACTTGTACTCGCCCCAGGCCGCCGCGTTGGCGTCGTTCTCGACGACGACGGGCAGGCCGACCCGCTGCTCGACCTTGTCCTTCAGCGGCTCGTGCCGCCAGTCGATGTTCGGCGCGAAGAGGACGGTGGCACGCTTGTCGTCGACGTAGCCCGCGGCTCCGATGCCGACGGCCTCGATCTCGTACCCCTTGCCGGCCTCGGAGACGGCGGCGCAGATGGCGTCGACGATGCCTTCGGGGGTCGGCGGGGTGGGCACGGTGTGCGTGTCGAGGATGTTGCCCTCCTCGTCGACCACGCCGGCCGCGATCTTCGTGCCGCCGATGTCGACGCCGATGGTGAGTCCCATGTGTCCCTCAGTTTTCGGTCGAGCCCCGCTAAGGCCCACCGTACCCGAGCGGGGGTGGCCCGCCGCTCAGTCGAGGTCGATGTGCTGGCCGGTTCCGGGCCCCTCGTCGTCCTTGCGGGGCGTGTCCGGATCCGCGTCGCGGCGCGGGTCGTCGGCATCGGGTACGGCGCCGCCGCGGGTCCAGCGGCTCTCGTGGCCCTCGACGGCGGAACGGTAGGCGGCGAGCAGCTCGCTGCCGGCGGCGGCGAGGTGGTCGAAGACCTGCGGGTTGCGCTCGATGACGGGCTCGACGACGGCCTTCGCCTGGTTGACGAGCTGCTGCACGGTCTGCGCGGCCTGGCCGCCGAGGAGCGGGTTCCCGAGGCTGCCGGAGACCTTGTCGGCCACGGCCTCGAAGAGCCTGCGGAACTCCTCCGCGGGCGAGCCGGGCTCGGCCGCGCGCTGCGCCCGGCGGCGGGCCTTCTCCGCCTCCAGGTCCTCGGCACAGGCCTTGGCCCAGGCGTCCGAATCGCTCATGGCGTACTCCTCAGTGGCTGCGTACTTCGACGGTACACGCGCCTCAGGGGGTACGGGGCCAGAGCCCGGGGTCGGGCGTGAAGCGCACCCGGAGGTCCCCGTCGACGAGCCCGGCGCCGGTGACGGTGCAGCGGCGCAGGGCGCCCGGCAGCGGGACGCCGCGGCGGAACGCGCCCGCCGTCAGGAGCAGTTCGTCACCGCGGCGGACGAGGGAGAGCTCCTCCTTGACGGCCCCCGGCAGGGGGATGTGCCAGACGAGGACGCCGTCCTCCTCGCGCCGGTCCTCGACGGCCCACTCCGGTACGGGGACCGTCTTCTCGGTCCGGACGGGCGAGAGGAGCACCAGGTCCTCGGCCCCGCGCGGGGCCCTGCCGAGATGCGGCAGCTCGTACAGCTCGCCGGTGGTGGCGGTACGGAGCTCCGCGAGGTGCCGGTGCTGTTCGGCGGTGAGTCCGGCGAGCCAGGGGTCCTCGGAGGCGGCGGGCAGGATCCGGTTGGCGACGACGGCGTCGAGGGCGAGGCGCTGGACGGCGAGACCGAGCCGGGCGGTGCGCAGGGCGCGGGCGGCGCCGGGGCCGGGTTCGAGGACGAGCCGGACGGTGGTGTCGGGGTCCTCGACGACGGCCTGGACGGCGGCGAGCTCGGCCTCCCAGCGGGCGGTCGTCTCGTACAGCCACTGCGCGGGCATGGGGACGCCGGCGAGCTGGGCCAGCATCGGGCGCAGGGCGCGGGCGGCCTGGCGCTCCGGGGGCAGCAGGCGGCGCAGATAGCGGCGGAGCTGCCCGGGCAGAGCGAGCAGGGCGAGGGCCTCGGGGAGCGGGGGCAGATCGACGACGGCGAGCTCGTGGTCACCGGCGGCGGCGTCGCGCAGGGCCCTGAGCAGGGCGAACTGCCGGCTCCCGGGGAGCTCGGTGAGCTCGGCGTCCTCGAAGGGGGCGGTGCCGAGGAGGTCGAGGGCGGCGGAGGAGCGGGCCTGGAGGGCGAGGAACTCCCGCCGGAAGTCGTCCCCGGGGCGGGGGCGCAGGAGCTTCACGCCCTCCATCGGGTCGGCGTCCTCGGAGACGAGCAGGACCTGACGGCCGGCCTGCGCCTGCGCTTGCGCTTGCGCCTCGGCGAGGGCGGTGGCGGCGGCGAGGGTGGTGCGTCCGGCGCCGCCGGGGCCGGTGACAAGGATGATCCGCATGCCCGGGAACGTTACCGGTGCACCCCCGCCACCTGTGGCGGGCCTGCGCCCCGACGGGGCGGTGCCCACCCCGTTGTGGGCAATCGTTCCGCTGGGGCGGAACGGGTGGGCACAACGGACCCGCGCCCTGCCGGCGCCCGAGGCTTCCGCGCCTGGACCCGCACCACGTCGTGCGGCGCCGTTGGGGTGCGGGTCCAGGCGCAGGGGGCGGGGGCGCGGCCAGGCGCGCCGTCCCGTGTGCCCACCCGTCCCGCCCCAGCGGGACGATTGCCCACACGGCAGCGGGTGCGGGCTCTCCACGCGGGCGCGGGGCGAAGGTCCAGCCGGGTGCGGGCCCCGCACGGGGGGGCGGGCCGGGGCACCGCCCGGCCGGGTGCGGCCTCGCACGGGTGCCGGGCGGAGGTCCAGCCGGGTGCGGGGCCCCGCGGGGTGTGGGGGCGTTACGCGCCCGATTCCACCCGCTGCTTCAGGCCCGCCAGGGCCCGGTCGATGATGACCTTCTCCGCCTTGCGCTTGATCATGCCGAGCATGGGGATCTTGACGTCCACCGTCAGCTGGTACGTGACCTCGGTGCGCTTGTCGCCGAGGGGCTTCAGCAGGTACGAGCCGTCCAGGGAGCGGAGCATCTGGGACTTGACCAGGGTCCAGGAGACCTCGTCGTCCCCGGTCCAGGTGTACGCGAGGGTGTGGTCGTCCCGGATGGCGCCCGCGTCGAGGAGGAGGCGGACCTTCTCCGCGCGGCCGGCCTCGTCGACCGACAGCACCTCGGCCTCCTTCACCTCGCCGGTCCACTCGGGGTAGCGGGCGAAGTCGGCGATCACGCCCATGACGTCGGCCGGCGCCGCCTCGATGGTGATGCTCGAGCTGGTGTGTTCGGCCATCGCGGTGGCTCCTCCACTGTGCGGTCCGGCGGAAGTAAAAGGGGCACAGACGTGCCGACGGAAGGCTATCGCGCCCCCGTGGCCGCGCCGTCACCACTCCAGGGCGAAGGGCTTCCCCGTCGAGGCGAAGTGGCCGACGTTCACGCACTCCGTCCGGCCGATCCGCATCCGCCGGACCAGCGGCTGGTGGACGTGGCCGAAGAGGGAGTACCGGGGCCGGACGCGGTGGATGGCGTCGAGCAGGGCCCGGCTGCCGCGCTCGAAGCGGCGGGCCACGGTGTCGTACGTCAGCTCCGCCACGTCCGGCGGGATGTGGGAGCAGAGGACGTCGACGTCGCCGAGGGCCTCGACCTTCGCCGCGTACTCCTCGTCGGAGATCTCGTACGGGGTGCGCATGGGCGTGCGCAGCCCGCCGCCGACGAAGCCGAACACGAGCCCGCCGAGCTCGATCCGCTCGCCGTCGAGGACCTTCGTCCCCGCCCCGGCGAAGTCGGCCCAGAGCTGGGGGATGTCGACGTTCCCGTAGGTGGCGTACGTGGGGGTGGGGAAGGCGGCGAAGAGTTCGGCGTACTGGCGGCGGACCGCGGCCTCGATGGCGGTGTCGCGGTCGACGTCGAGCCCGGCCCAGAGGCTGCGGCCCAGGTCACGGGCCTCGTCGAAGCGGCGGGCGGTGCGCAGCTCGACGAGCCGGTCGGCGTTCTCGGTGCCGAAGAGGTCGGGGAAGATGCCCCGGCTGTGGTCGGCGTAGTCGAGGAAGAGGACCAGGTCGCCGAGGCATATCAGGGCGTCGGCGCCCTCCCCCGCCTTGGCGAGGTCGCCGGCGTTGCCGTGCACGTCACTGACCACATGGACTCGCATGAGCCCACCTTAGGGGGTGTCACCTGCGGTTACTTGGGAGTCGTGAAACCTGTGGATTACTGTGCGCAGAGCACCGTCATGCATGTGTGACGCACGGAACATCTGGCCGGGACCCCCTATCGGGAACCATGTACTGGTGGGTAACGTCCGAGCGGTCCAGTCGTGCTCACCCCCACTGAGCACCTGCCCGATCATGGACTTCACCGGTGCATCACACAGAGCCGTGGCGCCGGCGCCCGATGAGGAGCAGCAGTCTTGCGCGAGTTCAGCCTTCCGGCCCTGTACGAGGTCCCCGCGGACGGCAACCTGACGGATCTCATCCGCCGCAACGCCTCCCAGCACCCAGACGTCGCCGTGATGGGGCGCAAGGTCGACGGCGTCTGGACGGACGTCACCGCCAAGCAGTTCCTCGCCGAGGTCCGCGGGGTCGCCAAGGGTCTGATCGCCTCCGGCGTGGAGCCGGGTGACCGGGTCGCGCTGCTCTCCCGTACGCGCTACGAGTGGGTGCTCCTCGACTTCGCGATCTGGAGCGCGGGCGCGGTGACCGTGCCGGTGTACGAGACGAGCTCGCCGGAGCAGATCCAGTGGATCCTCGGCGACTCGGGCGCGACGCTGGTGCTCGTCGAGAGCGCCGCGCACCAGGCCGCGGTGGAGTCCGTGCGGGCGAACCTGCCGGAGCTCAAGGGCATCTGGCAGATCGAGCACGACGCGGTCGCGCAGCTCACGGCCACCGGCGCGGACGTCTCCGACGAGCTGCTCGACGCGCGCATGTCGGCGGCGAACGCGGACGACCCGGCGACGATCGTCTACACCTCGGGCACGACGGGCCGCCCCAAGGGCTGCGTCCTGACCCACCGGGCCTTCTTCGCCGAGTGCGGCAACGTGGTGGAGCGGCTCAAGCCCCTCTTCCGTACGGGCGAGTGCTCGGTGCTGCTGTTCCTGCCGGCCGCGCACGTCTTCGGGCGGCTCGTCGAGGTCGCGTCCGTGATGGCGCCGATCCGCCTCGGCTGCGTCCCGGACATCAAGAACCTCACGGACGAACTGGCCTCGTTCCGGCCGACGCTGATCCTGGGCGTGCCGCGCGTCTTCGAGAAGGTCTACAACTCGGCGCGGGCGAAGGCGCAGGCCGACGGCAAGGGCAAGATCTTCGACAAGGCCGCGCACACGGCCATCGCGTACAGCAGGGCGATCGGCACCCCGCAGGGCCCGTCCTTCGGTCTGAAGCTGAAGCACAAGGTCTTCGACAAGCTGGTCTTCAGCAAGCTGCGGGCGGTGCTCGGCGGTCGCGGCGAGTACGCGATCTCGGGCGGCGCTCCCCTCGGCGAGCGGCTCGGCCACTTCTTCCGGGGCATCGGCTTCACGGTCCTGGAGGGCTACGGCCTGACGGAGTCGTGCGCGGCGACCGCGTTCAACCCCTGGGACCGGCAGAAGATCGGCACGGTCGGTCAGCCGCTGCCGGGTTCGGTGGTGCGGATCGCCGACGACGGCGAGGTGCTGCTGCACGGCGAGCACATCTTCTCGCGGTACTGGAACAACGAGGCGGCGACCGCCGAGGCGCTCGCGGACGGCTGGTTCCACACGGGTGACATCGGCACGCTCGACGAGGACGGCTACCTCGCGATCACCGGCCGCAAGAAGGAGATCCTGGTGACGGCGGGCGGCAAGAACGTCGCCCCGGCGGTCATCGAGGACCGGATCCGGGCGCACGCGCTGGTCGCGGAGTGCATGGTGGTCGGCGACGGGCGTCCGTTCGTGGGCGCGCTGGTCACGATCGACGAGGAGTTCCTCGGCCGCTGGGCGAGCGAGCACGGCAAGCCGGCCGGTTCGACGGCGGCCTCCCTCCGGGACGACGCGGAACTCATCGCGGAGGTCCAGCGGGCGATCGACGACGGCAACGCGGCGGTCTCCAAGGCGGAGTCGGTCCGCAAGTTCCGTATCCTCCCGGCCCAGTTCACGGAGGAGGCGGGCCACATCACCCCGTCCCTGAAGCTGAAGCGGAACGTCGTCGCGAAGGACTTCGCGGACGAGATCGAGGCCATCTACACGAAGTAGGGGCGCGTACGGGAAACGGGAAGGGGCCGGGCGATTCGATCGCCCGGCCCCTTCCCGTACTCCGGGGGCTGCCCCTCCCCGTACTCCGGGGACTACAGCAGCTCGCGCAGCCGTTCCGCGAGCAGGTCCCAGCGCCACTTCTCCTCCACCCAGGCCCGGCCCCGCTCGCCCATGCGGGCGCGGAGTTCGGGGTCGAGGAGGAGGGTGGTGACGCGGTCGGCGGTCTCCTCGGCGGACTCGCCGCGGACGACCCAGCCGGTCTCGCCGTCGAGGACGGCGTCGGGCGCGCCGCCGGAGTCGCCGGCGACGACGGGCAGGCCGGTGGCGGAGGCCTCCAGGTAGACGATGCCGAGGCCCTCGACGTCGAGGCCGCCGCGCCGGGTGCGGCAGGGCATGGCGAAGACGTCGCCGGCCCCGTAGTGGGCGGGCAGTTCGGACCAGGGGACGGCGCCGGTGAAGCGTACGGATCCGGCCACGCCGGTCTCGGCGGCGAGGCGGTGCAGGTCCTTCTCGTACGGTCCGCCGCCGACGATCAGGAGGACGGCGTCCGGGACCCGGCTCAGGATCGCGGGCATGGCCCTGATCAGGGTGTCCTGGCCCTTGCGGGGGACGAGCCGGGAGACGCAGACGACGACGGGGCGGTCGCTGAGCCCGAGGCGGGCGCGGACCTCGTCGCCGCCCGAGTCGGGGTGGAAGGTCTTCTCGTCGACGCCGGGCGGGAGCTGGACCATGCGGCCGGCGGCGGCCGGGGTGAGGGCGCTCGCGATCCGGGAGCGGGTGTACTCGCCGAGGTAGGTGATCGTGTCCGTGCCCTCGCCGATGCGGCGCAGGAGCTGCCGGGCGGCGGGGAGCTGGGCCCAGCCCGCCTCGTGCCCGTGGGTGGTGGCGACGAGCCGCTTCGCGCCGGCCCTGCGCAGCGCGGGGGCCATCAGGCCGAGCGGCGCGGCGGCGCCGAACCACACGGACTCGCAGCCGTGCTCGCGGAGCAGCGCGGTGGCGCGGGCGGTGACCCGAGGAGTCGGCAGCAGCATGGTGGTGCGATCCCGTACGACCGTGAAAGGCTGTTCGGCGTCGAACGCGGCCGTCGCCTCGATCCCTTCACGGCTGCGCTTCCACGTGGAGGCGTAGACCACGATCCGGTCGGGGTCCAGGCGGAGCGCCATGTTGTGCAGGAAGGCCTGGATTCCGCCGGGACGCGGCGGGAAGTCGTTGGTTACGATCAGGGTCTTGTGCATCGTGGCCGACAGTACGCGATCGCATCCACCGCCCGGCAACACGGCTGTCCCGCTACCGCGGGCCGACAGGACAAGGACGCGACAGTGACGACGGGTGCGGTGGGGAACGGATCACGCACGGGTCTGCGGCTTCCGATCGGCCTCTGGGGCCTCACCCGGGCGATCATGCTGCTCTGCGTCTTCAAGATCGTGGTCATCCCCGGCCCGGACATCACGTTCGACGTCTCGAACATCTACCAGGGCTGGTACGAGGTCCTGCGGACCGGCACGTACCCGCTGGACGACATCACCTGGCAGTACCCGCCGGCCGCCGCGTTCGCGATCCTCTCCCCCGGTCTGCTGCCGTTCCTCGGCTACGCGACCGCCTTCTTCCTCCTCGCCTTCCTCTGCGACGCGCTCGTCTTCGGGCTGCTCCTCCACACGGGCCGCCGCGCGGGCCGCTCGTCGCGCGGCGCCTGGCTCTGGCTGGCGGGCGTCCCGCTGCTCGGCCCGACCTCGTACGCCCGGTACGACGTGATGGTCACCGCCGTCGCCGTGGCGGGGCTGCTCGCGGCGGGCCGCAGCCCGCGCGTGCTCGGCGCGCTCGCCGGTTTCGGCGCGGTCCTGAAGGTGTGGCCGGTGTTGCTGCTCGCGGGCACCCCGAAGGGGCGGGCGACCTTCCGCTCCTGGTCGACGGCGGTGGGCGCGGCGGCCGCGGTGCTCGCGTTCTGTGTGGCGTGGATGCCGGGGGCACTGGCCTTCCTCGGTTTCCAGCGCGACCGGGGCACCGAGGTCGAGTCGCTGGGCTCGATGGTCTTCCACGTCGTCCGGCACCTCGGCTGGAAGGGCGAGGCGAAGATGAACTACGGCTCGATCGAGTTCCTCGGCCCGTACGTGTCCACGGTGTCGACGGCCGCGCTCGTCCTCACGGTCGCCGCGTTCGGCTGGCTCCTTGTGTGGCGGATACGGGCGGTCCACTTCGGTTCCTCGACGGTGGCGGACGCGGCCTTCGTGGCGGTGCTGCTGTTCACGACGACGAGCCGGGTGCTCTCCCCCCAGTACATGCTGTGGCTGGTCGGCCTGGCGGCGGTGTGCCTCGCCTACCGGTCGAGCCGGATGCGGAAGCCCGCGCACCTGGTGCTGTGGGCGACGGCGGTGACGCAGTTCGAGTTCCCGGTGTGGTTCTCGCACGTGACGCGGAGCGATCCGCTGGGCGTGGCGGTGCTGTTCACCCGGAACGGTCTGCTGATCGCCGCCACCGTCATCGCCTGCCGGATCCTGTGGCGTCACACGGTGACGGAACCGCGGCTCGCCGAGGCCGGGAAGATCCCCGCGCAGGCGACTCGGCCGGAGCGCGAGAAGGCCCTGTCCGGCTCGCGCTGAGGAAGCGGGCCCCAGGGCCTGTCCGGCTCGCGCCGAGAGGGCGGGCCCCACGGCCTGTCCGGCTCGCGCCGAGAGGGCGGGCCCCACGGCCTGTCCGGCTCGCGCCGAGAGGGCGGGCTAGCCCAGCCGCTCCCCCAGGTACGTCCGCCAGTCTGCGGTGAACTCCTCCGGCGTGGTGTCCAGGACCTCCCGGAGCGCCTTCTCCACCGCGCCGTCCCGGGCCGGGTGCGCGCCCACCGCCCGGTAGAACGCGGTCAGCTTCTCCTCGCCCCAGCGGTCCGCGATCAGCTCGCAGGCCAGCCAGCCGCCCTCGTAGGCCCGGGCCAGGGCCTCGGAGTCGCCTCCGAAGGCGAAGGCCCGGTCGTCGGGGAGCTCCGCCGGGAGGTGGCCCGCCAGGACCGCGCGGCGCAGCTCGGGGGCGGCCTGGGCGGCGGTGCGCTCGGTCCCCCGGTAGGCGACCCAGTCGGCGAAGCCCTCGGAGAGCCAGACCGGGGTGGCACCGGTGGTCTGGACGCGGGTCGCGACATGGGTGGTCTCGTGGGTGAGGACCAGCTGCCGGCCGAACGCGCCGAGCACCGCGTACGCCTCCGGGTTCACGATCACCCGGTCCGCGGGCGCCGTCGGGCCGCCGCCCGTCCGGCCGGTCGTGACGGCCGCGATGCCCCGGTAGGAGGCGGCCGGCCCGCCGAGGAGACGGCCCATCGCCTCGATCGAGGAGGGTACGAGGACCACGATCCGGCCCGCCCAGTTCCCGTGCCAGGCGTCCCCGACGGCGGGCACCGCCCGGTCGGCCGCCGTCGCGATCTCCCGCAGCCGTTCCCGGCTCTGCCCCACGCCGAGGACGAGGCTGCGCCGGCCGGTGACGGTCGTGACCTCGCCCTGCTGCCACAGCTGCTGCGGGGCGCCCTCGGCGGCGCGGTCGCCGGTGACGTACCAGCGGCCGTCCCGCTCGGCGAGGTCGAGGACCCGCTCGGTGGTGGCGGGCCCCGAGTCGTAGCCCTTGATCCGGTAGCCGAGCTCGGCCCTGGCGGTGACCCGGCCCTCGCCGGTCCGGTCGACGTCGGTGACCCGGTAGCTCAGGCCGCCGAGCGGGATCTTCGCGAGCCGGTCGAACTCGGTGCGCGCGGCCGGTACGAGCGCGGGGTCGAGGGCCGCGAGGTAGCCGGCCTCGTCCCGGTCGAGCAGCGCCCGCGCGTGCCGGTCGAGGAGGCTCTGGATCTCCCCCGACGCCGGTCTCCCGGGGGCGGGGGCGGCGCATCCGCCGAGCGCGAGGAGCGCGGCCAGCAGACCAGCCGCCGCACCGCGCGCCGCTGCACTCCGCCGACCCGCCACGCCCCCGATCGTACGGGGGCGCCCTCAGGCGCGGGTCACGGTCGTGCGGGACCTCCGTACGGGGACGTGTTCAAACGCGGGTCACCGTCACGTGGGACATCATGTTCACCGGGTCGTAGCGGACCCGGGCGCCCGGGTAGGGGGCGTGGATGACCTGCCCGTTCCCGGCGTAGATCGCGACGTGGCTGGCGTCGCCGCGATACGTGACGAGGTCGCCCGGCTGCGCCTGCGAGAGCGGCACCTGCCGGCCCGCGTACCGCTGCGCCGAGGAGGTGCGCGGCAGGCTGATCCCGGCCTGCCGGTACGACCAGACCATGAGGCCCGAGCAGTCGAAGGCCGAGGGTCCGGTCGCCCCCCACACGTACGGCTTGCCGATCGCGCTGCGGGCGGCGATCACCGCGGCGGCGGCCCGCGAGGGGCCGAGGTCGGCGAGCGGCGGCAGCGGCTCGGCGGGCCCGCCGTCGGGTCCCTCGGCGCGCTCGCCGGTGCGGGAGGCGCGGTCGTAGTCGGCGCGCTCCTCGACGGTGAGGGAGGCGAGCACCCGGCGGGCCTCGGCGAGCTTCCGTTCGACGGTGCGCTTGTGGCGGGCGACCTCGGCCCGGCTCTGCTCCAGTTCGGCGAGGGCCGCGCGGGCCTCGCTCCGCTTCTGGCTCAGGCTGCGCTGCTCGCGCCGGAGTTCGCCGAGCGCGGCGGTCTGGCGGGCGGTGACCCGGTCCAGGGCGGTGGCCCGGTCCAGATAGCTGTCGGGGTCGGAGGAGAGCAGCAGGGCGAGGGCGGGGTCGATGCCGCCGGAGCGGTACTGGGCCCCGGCGACCGAACCGAGCACGCCCCGCATGCGGTTGATGCGTTCCTGGCCGCGGGCGAGGCTGTCCTGCGCCTGGGAGACCGTCCGGCGCAGCGCGTTCGCCTTCTCGTCCGCCCGGTTGTATCCCTCGGTGGCCTTCTCGGCCTCCTCGTAGAGGCGGTCGACCGTGGCGCGGGTGGCCGCCGGGGTGGCCCCGGGGTCGGCGCTCGCGGGGACGGCCCCGAGGGACGCCGCCGCGGTGGCCGCGGCGGCTGCGGTGAGGACGGTGACCCGGGCGGGTCGGCGGTGGGACGCCACGAATCGCGCTCCGTTCGGCTCGACGCAGACTGGCGCGGCAGACAGTAGCCGCTGATCAGCCCTCGTCCAACGAAGGTGCCGGGCACACAAAGTGACGCCCCGCCGGAGAACACAGGTCACCGGCGGGGCGTCAGGTCAGTGTGCGTCGCGGCGAACCACCCGATTGGGCGGCATGCCGGAGCGGGTCGCGGGGGAGGGTCAGCCGGCCACGCGGACGCCGAACATGAACGAGCCGATGGTGTTCATGGACTCGTAGCGGACGACGGCGCCCGAGTGGGGGGCGTGCAGGACGGTGTTGTTGCCCGCGTACAGGCCCACGTGCGCCAGGTTGTTGAAGAAGACCAGGTCGCCCGGCTTGAGCTGGCTGCGGCCGATCTTCACGCCGTCGTTCTGCTGGGTGTAGGTGGTGCGGGTGATGCCGACGCCGGCCTGGCGGTAGGACCACATGGTCAGACCGGAGCAGTCGTACGAGTTGGGGCCCTCGGCGCCGGAGACGTACGGCTTGCCGAGCTGGGTGGCGGCGGCGGAGAGCGCGGCGGCGCCGAAGCTGCTCGCGGGGGCCTCGTTGCCCAGGTCGGGGCGCGAGCCGGTGGCGGCGCGGCTGGCGCGCTGCGACTGCTCCCGCTCCTGCTGCTCCATCTTCTGGCGCTCGGCCGCGGTGAGGGTGTTGAGGAGCTCCCGGGCCTCGGCGAGCTTGCCCTGGAACTTCTTCTTCTTCTCGCCGAGCGTCTTGCGGACGTCCTCGAGGTCGGCCAGCTTCGCGGTGGCCTCGGCCCGCTCCTGGGCGAGCGTGCGCTGCTTGGCCTGGATCGAGGTGAGGACGTCGGCCTGCTGGGCGCTCAACTGGTCGATCGCGGACGCCTTGTCGAGGTAGGTGTCCGGGTCGGCGGAGAGGAAGAGCTGGAGCGCCGGGTCGATGCCGCCGGAGCGGTACTGGGCGCTGGCGACCGAACCGATCTGGTCGCGGAGGGTGTTGAGCTCCTGCTGGCCGCGGGCCACCTTGTCCTGGAGCTGGCTGACCTCCTTCTGCAGCTTGCCCCGCCGCTCGTCGGCGAGGTTGTACTGCTCGGTGGCCACCTCCGCCTCTTCGTTCAGCTGGTCGACCTTCGACTTGACCTCGTCGATCTTCGGCTTGGCGGGAGCGGCCTGGGCCCCGGACTGGGCGGTGAGCGCAACGGCGGCGGCCGCGGTCACGGTGAGCACGGTCACACGGGTTCGGCTCGGCTGCTTGGGTCGACGGTGGGACGCCACGGGGGCGAGCTCCTTCTTCCTCAGAGCCGCCCAACCGGTCAGGGGCAGGCGGTTCCTCCGCCGCCACCCCGGATGGGTGATCAACCGCGCGAAGGTTCGAGGCCCGACCCTAGTGACCAAGTTGTGATCAGTTCAAATCCCGATGGCAAAAATCTCGCCCACGCACCACTTTATTTACATACATCACACGGGCAGTGATGAGTACTTGACGGTGCGCCATCCAGAATTCGGGCATACCGCCCAGGAGTTGCGATGTGTCACGAGAGGCGCGAAAGCCGCTTCAGCAACAAAGCGGAGGCCACCGGCCGTGCTCCCGCCTTCGCGACGCCGTCGGCCACCTCGCGGTCGGTGGAGGCCACCACGACCGGCCGGCCCGGCGGCTCCGCCCGGACCAGCTGACGGATCAACTCGTCCGCCGTGACACCGGGCTTGGAGAACAGCACCCGCACCCCGCGCGGCGGTGCGAGCAGCACCGGGGCCGCCAGCTCCGCCCCGTCGAAGACACAGGTGACCTCGGCGCCCGAGCGGGCGGCGAGCGCCGAGAGACCGCCGAGCAGCCGCAGCCGCTGCTTCTCCAACGGCATCGTCGGATAGCCGGTCTTGGTGACGTTGTAGCCGTCGACGACGAGATGCGCCTGCGGCAGCGCGAGCAGTTGGTCGAGCAGCGCCGGGTCCGTCTCGGAGAGCGCCCGCGCCGCGATGTCCTTCGGGGACATCCGCCCCGGCTCCACCGCGTCCACGGTGTCCGCCGGGTGCACCGAGACGGGCGGCAGCGCGAGTTCGCGCCGCAGCCCCTGGGCCGCGTCGAGGACCGTGTCGAGCAGCAGCCGCAGCCGCATGTCCTCCACCGAGCGGCCCTCGCGGGCGGTCCTGCGGCTGGCCTCCAGGGCCGCCTCGACCTCGCCGAGCCGGGCCTTGAGCCGCCGCGTCTCGCTCTCGGCGGCCGACACCTGCGCCGCCGACTCGGCCCGCGCGGCCTCGATCTCGCCCTGGACCTTGCGCAGCGCGGCCTCGCCGCGCTTGACGTCGCTCTGGGCGCTGCGCAGCTTGCGCTGAAGCGATTCCGCTTCCTTGCGGGCGGTCTCCAGGTCGCGTCTGAGCTGCTCGGTCTCGCCCCGGGAGCGGTCCTGGGCGGCGGCCAGCTCCTCGCGCAGCCGCTCCAGCTCGCGCCGGCCGGCCTCGTCGGCCCGCTCGGCGTCGGCCCGCTGGGCCTCCTCGCCGGCGGCGGCGACGAGCTTGATCCAGCCGGGCGGGCGCAGCACATAGGCGGCCGCGGCCACGTCGACGGGGTCGGCGGCCGCGGGCGGGGTGCCGGTCTCCACGGCTCCGGCCAGCTCGGGCTGGCCCTGCTTGAACCGTTCGCCGATCCGCTGCCGGAAGAGCGGGTCGCTCTCCAGGGCGGCGGCCATCGCGTTGCCGGCGAACTTGGCCCGCCGGCTCGCGGTGAAGCGGGCGTACTGCCGAAGGGGGGCGGGCAGCTCCGTGACGGTGAGCCCGCCGAAGGCGTCCGCGACCAGCGCGACGACCCGCCGCCGTACACCTTCCGGCAGTGGGTGGTCGAGCGTCTCGGCAGCGTCACCTGCCGCGCCGGCCGGCTCACCACCGTGCGCGGGCTGCTCCACGATCCGTCACCCCTATGTCGTCCGCGCCGTCCCTCAGGATTCGGCGCCCGGCCTGTCCACCAGTTCGATCTGGTCCACCGCGTTGCACCAACGGCAGCGGACCGACTCGATGGTCTCACTGACCACCTGCCGCTCCTCGACCGTCGGCTCTCCGGCGAGGTCCAGATGGACGTACTCCACGACCTTGGAGGAGCGGGTCACGTCGAAGCGGGTCAGGTTGCCGCAGAGCGTGCAGCGCCAGCGGGTCTTGTCGGTCGGCAGGGGAACCGTCGTCATCGGTGCCGTCCTTCTTCCTGTTTCCTGTGCCAGGTGCGGGTGCCGCGGTGCGCCGTCGAACTGCGGTGGTGATGCCCGTAACCCTACGGCCTCGCGGGGAGGCCGGAGCACGGCGAGGCGCTCTGTCCACTTCGGCCCCGGTACGCCATGATCTGTCCATGATCGACTGGCGAGGCGCGACCCTCGGTGCCTGGCGGGGCACCCGCAACGGGCCCACGGTGACGTACGGACTGATCGCCGCCTGCTGCCTGCTCTTCGTGATCAGCCCGGTCTCCGGAATCGGCCCGGCGTACGGCACGGGCGACGAGCTCCTGGCCGCCCAGGGCGCCTACTTCCGCCGCTGGGGCGTCGTCCCCGCCGAGCTGACGAGCGGCGATCCGCGCGCGCTGCTCACCCCGCTGACCGCACTCTTCGTCCACGGCAGCTGGCTCCATCTGCTCGGCAACATGCTCTTCCTGTACGTCTTCGGCGCGATGGCCGAGGAACGCATGGGGCCGGTCGAGTTCGCCCTCTTCTACCTGGGGACCGGCTACGTCGCCCTGCTCGGGTACGCGGTGGCGCACGCGGACAGCGAGCAGACCCTGGTCGGGGCCTCCGGGGCGATCTCCGCGGTGCTCGGGGCCTTCCTCTTCCTCTTCCCGCGCTCCCGGGTCACCAGCCTCTTCCCCTTCCTGTTCTTCCTGCCGCTGCGCTTCCCCGCCTGGATCGTGCTGATCTTCTGGTTCACCCTCCAGTGGCTGGCCGCGCGGGCGGCGGGCGCGGGACCCGGCGTCGCCTATCTGGCCCATGTCGTGGGCTTCTGCGTCGGCTTCCTCTACGCCTGGGGGCGCTTCCGCGGTGGGGATAGAGTGAAAGCCCCAGCCGCGGCGACCGAGGGAGAAAGCCAGCCGTGATCACCGCGATCGTGCTCATCAAGACCAGCGTGGACCGCATCCCCGAGATCGCCGAGTCGATCGCCGCGCTCGACAGCGTCAGCGAGGTCTTCTCGGTCACCGGTACGTACGACCTGATCGCCATGGTCCGGGTGCCGCGCCACGACGACCTGGCGGACGTGATCCCCGGCCGGATCAGCAAGATCCCGGGCGTCGAGGCCACGGACACGCACGTCGCCTTCCGCACGTACTCCCAGCACGACCTGGAGGCGGCCTTCGCCATCGGTCTGGAGTCCTGACCGTCCCGAGTCCTGACGCCGCGCACGCGGCATGGCTGAAGGGGGCCTCCCGAGCGGGAGGCCCCCTTCACCCGTACGAGTGACTGATCAGCCGCGATCCGGGACGCAGCGGCCGTCCTCGGTGCGGTACTTCCACTGCGCGCCGTCCCGGACGAGCTCCTTCACGGCGCCGACGAACCGGTCCACGTGCTCGTCCGGCGTACCGGCGCCGAAGCTCACCCGGATGGCGTTGAGTGACCGCTCGCCGGGCGCGGCCTCGGGGGCGCCGCACTCCCCCGGGTCCTGCGGGTCGCTGCCGAGCAGGGTGCGGACCAGCGGGTGGGCGCAGAACAGGCCGTCGCGGACGCCGATGCCGTACTCGGCGGAGAGCGCGGCGGCGAAGTGGGAGCTGTTCCAGCCCTCCACGACGAAGGAGATGACGCCCACGCGGGGCGCGTCGTCGCCGAAGAGCGACAGCACGCGCACCTCGGGCACCTCGGCCAGGCCCTCGCGGACCTTCGCGATCAGGTGCTGCTCGCGGGCGACGAGGGAGTCGAAGCCGGCCTCGGTGAGCGCCTTGCAGGCGGAGGCGATCGAGTAGACGCCGATGACGTTCGGCGAACCGGCTTCATGTCGGGCCGCGGTGGTGTGCCACTCCACGTCCACACCACCGTCGGCCCGACGGGCTACCTTGCGGGACGCTCCACCGCCCGCGAGGTAGGGCTCGGAATCCTGCAGCCAGTCGGCTCGCCCGGCGAGGACGCCGGAGCCGAAGGGCGCGTACAGCTTGTGCCCGGAGAAGGCGACCCAGTCCACGTCCAACTCCCGTACGGAGACGGGGTGGTGGGGCGCGAGCTGGGCGGCGTCGAGCACGATCCGGGCGCCGTGCGCGTGCGCCGCGGCGGCCAGTTCCCTCACCGGCCACAGCTCACCGGTGACGTTGGAGGCGCCGGTGACGCAGACGAGGGCCGGGCCGTGGCCCCCTTCAATCGTCACAGTGCGGTCGGCGAGGGCGCGCTCCAGGGTCGCGACGGCCTGCTCCGGGGTGCGCGGCGCGTTGAGGTAGGTGACCCGGGCGTCCCGCCAGGGCAGCAGCGAGGCGTGGTGCTCGGTCTCGAAGACGAAGACCTCGCAGTCCGCCGGGATCGTGGCGGCGAGCAGGTTGAGCGAGTCGGTGGTGGAGCGGGTGAAGACGACCTGGTCGCCGGGGCGGCAGTCGAGGAACTCGGCGACGGTGGCGCGGCTGTTCTCGAAGAGGTCGGTGGAGAGCTGGGAGAGGTAGCCGGCGCCGCGGTGGACGCTGCCGTAGTACGGGGCGTACGCGGCGACGTCGTCCCAGACCCGCTGGAGGGCCGGCGCGCTGGCCGCGTAGTCGAGCGCCGCGTAGGTCACCTCGCCGCCGGTGACGAGCGGGACGGTGACGTCCCGGCCGAGGACCGGCAGCGGGGCGGCGCAGCAGGGGTCGGCGGACTCGGCGGCGGTGTCGGCGGTGGTGGCGGCGGCGTTCGGGTATGCGGACATGGCGGTATCTCCCGGCATAAAAAGGGTGCGAAAAGGCGTACGAGGCCCGTGCGACGGCAGCGCGCAAGAGAAGGGGGTGCCGCGGACGGGTGGTGATGTCGAAGAGGGGCCGAGAGGCCCTAACGCATTCGCTTGCTCACGAGACAACGCTCCCTAGAGGACCAAGGACCCCAGGGTTGCGCGCAGGGGTCCGCGCTTGCCGCAGGCTTCTGCTCGTGCGGCCTGGTCTTCACCCGGGGCACCCCGCCACGGACGGAGGGTTGCCGGACAGCCGGCCGGGGCCTTGCAGCTGTCACTCATGACCTGTCGAAAAACCTATGCCAGACGATCACGACGCCGCAACCCCGTCCCGGCATCCGGGACGGGGCTGCAATCGTGCGTTCACATGCCCTCAGGCGTTGCTGGCGGCGATCCACCGCTCCAGGGACCGCTGGGCCGCGCCCGAGTCGATCGACTCGGCCGCCTTCGCGATGCCCGCGGCCAGTTGCTCCGCCAGGGTGCCCGTGCCGGGGTCCAGGGCGGTGAGCGCCGCCGCCGCGTTGAGCAGCACCGCGTCCCGTACGGGCCCGGTCTCCCCCGCGAGCAGCCGGCGGGCCACGTCGGCGTTGTACGAGGCGTCCTCGCCGCGCAGGGCCTCCAGGGGGACGAGGTCGATGCCGACGTCCCGCGGATCGAAGCGCTCCTCGGTGACGCCGCCGTCCCGGACCACCCACACCCGGGAGGTGGAGGTG
Organism: Streptomyces vietnamensis; assembly: GCF_000830005.1. Classification (NCBI taxonomy): domain Bacteria; kingdom Bacillati; phylum Actinomycetota; class Actinomycetes; order Kitasatosporales; family Streptomycetaceae; genus Streptomyces; species Streptomyces vietnamensis. Next base: position 2,366,104 of record NZ_CP010407.1, read on the forward strand.
GTGGTCAGCTCGTCCAGGCCGTCGTCGCCGCGGAAGACGAGGGCGGAGTTGCCGCGCTCGGCGAAGACCCCGGCGACGACCGGCGCCATGCGCGGGTCGGCGACGCCGACGGCCTGGGACCGTACCTTCGCCGGGTTGGTCAGCGGGCCGAGGACGTTGAAGGTGGTCCGGATGCCCAGCTGGCCGCGGGCCGCGGCGACGTGCCGCAGCGAGGGGTGGAACTTGATCGCGAAGCAGAGGGTGATGCCCGCCTCGTCGGCGACCTCGGCGACCCGCCGCGGGGTCAGGTTCAGATTGACGCCGAGCTTCTCCAGGACGTCGGAGGAGCCGGAGGCGGAGGAGGCGGCACGGTTGCCGTGCTTGACGACCTTGGCGCCGGTCCCGGCGACCACGATCGACGCCATCGTGGAGATGTTCACGGTCTTGGCGCCGTCGCCGCCGGTGCCGACGATGTCGACGGTCCGCCCGGGCACCTCGATGACGTTGGCGTGCGCGTACATGGTCCGTACGAGGCCGCTGATCTCCTGCACGGTCTCGCCCTTGGCGCGCAGGGCCACCATGAACCCGGCGATCTGGGCGTCGGTCGCCTCGCCGCTCATGATCAGGTCCATCGCCCAGGCCGTGTCGTCGGCGGTGAGGTCGTTTCCGTCCAGCAGACCGTTCAGCAGGACGGGCCAGGAGCGGCCCGCCGACGTAGGTCCTCCAGCGGGGGTCGCAGCGCTCATGGCAGCTCCTGTGATGATCACGTGACGGATACGGTTCCACCCTATCGACCTCCGGGGACGGCAAAGAGCCCCGTCCATCGAATGGACGGGGCTCTCGCCGTGGCGACACCTACATGGTCAGGTGTTCAAGGGTGATCAGTGGTGGCCGTGGCCGCTCTGGATCTCCTTGTACTCCTCGACCGTGGGCTTGGCGATCTGGCTGTCGTTGCCGTAGTAGCCCTTGTTGAGCTTGACGCGGAGCTTCTCCATGCGGCCGATCTTCCGCTCCACGCCGTTCTCGTCGACGGCCGGCGGAAGCTCCGCGGCCTCGTACTGCTCGTGCGCCGTGAGGCGGTGCAGCTCGCCCTGGCTGAGCGGCGTGTGGACCTCGACGAACTCACCGTGCGGCAGGCGCTTGATGATGCCCGACTCGCGGCCGTGCAGCACCTTGTCCTTGTCGCGGCGCTGGAGGCCGAGGCAGATCCGCTTGGTGGCGATGAACGCGAGGACCGGGCCGACGAAGAAGAAGATCCGCACGAACCAGGTGATCGAGTTCAGCGACAGGTGGAAGTGGGTCGCCCAGAGGTCGTTTCCACCACCCACGAGCATGATCATGTACGCGGTGATCCAGGCGACACCGAAGGCGGTGCGCGTCGGAGCGTTGCGCGGGCGCTGCGCGATGTGGTGCTCGCGCTTGTCGCCCGTGATCCAGGACTCGATGAACGGGTAGACCGCGATGGCCGCGAGGACCAGCGGGAAGATCGCCAGCGGGATCATCACGCCGAGGACCAGCGTGTGGCCCCACAGGTTGATCTCCCAGCCCGGCATGACACGGATCAGACCCTCGGCGAAGCCCATGTACCAGTCGGGCTGGGCGCCGGTGGACACCTGGTCCGGGCGGTACGGGCCGATGGCCCAGATCGGGTTGATCGAGGCGATCGCCGCGATGACCGCGATGACACCGAAGACCAGGAAGAAGAAGCCTCCGGCCTTCGCCATGTACACGGGCAGCAGCGGCATGCCGACGACGTTCTCGTTCGTCCGGCCGGGGCCGGCGAAGTGCGTGTGCTTGTGGACGAACACCAGGATGAGGTGGGCGACCACGAGGCCCAGCATGATGCCGGGGAGCAGCAGCACGTGCGCCGAGTAGAACCGGGCGACGAAGTCGCCGCCGGGGAACTCGCCGCCGAACAGGAACATCGACAGGTACGTGCCGAGGACCGGCACGGACAGGATCGCGCCCTGCATGAAGCGGACACCGGTGCCGGAGAGCAGGTCGTCCGGGAGCGAGTAACCGGTGAAGCCGGTGAACATGCCCAGGAAGAACAGCAGGAAGCCGAACAGCCAGTTGATCTCACGCGGCTTGCGGAACGCGCCGGTGAAGAAGACGCGCATCATGTGCACGAACATGCCGGCGAGGAAGATCAGCGCCGCCCAGTGGTGGATCTGCCGGACGAGCAGACCACCGCGCACCTCGAACGAGATGTGCATGGTCGAGTTGAACGCCTCGGACATCAGCTGTCCCTGGAGCGGGACGTACGGTCCGACGTACTCCACCTCGTTCATCGACGGGTGGAAGAACATCGTCAGGTAGACGCCCGTCAGGATGATGATGAGGAAGCTGTAGAGGCAGACCTCGCCCAGCATGAAGGACCAGTGGTCCGGGAAGATCTTCCGCATGTTGGCCTTGGCCAGCGTGTAGATCCCCAGGCGACCGTCGGCCCAGTCGGCGACCCGCTCACCGGCGGGCGCCTTCTTCTGCGTGTTGGTCACAGTGCTCATCCGCGCTCCCAGAAGGCAGGACCGACGGGCTCTTCGAAGTCGCCGTGCGCCTCGAGGAAGCCCTTGTCGTTCACGCCGATCCGCAGCTGCGGAAGGGGGTGACCGGCCGGGCCGAAGATGACGCGGGCGCCGTCGGAGAGGTCGAAGGTGGACTGGTGGCAGGGGCAGAGCACGTGGTGCGTCTGCTGCTCGTACAGGGAGATCGGGCAGCCCACGTGGGTGCAGATCTTCGAGAACGCGACGATGCCCTCGTGCGACCACTCGAGCTCACGCTTGTCCTTGATGTCCTCCGGCTGGATCCGGACGATCATCAGGGCGGCCTTGGCGATCTCGGTCTGGAAGTGCTCGTCGTGCTCCGAGAGGCCCTCGGGCATCGCGAAGGTCAGCGAGCCGACCGCGACGTCCTCGGGACGCAGCGGCTCGTGCGTGTTCATGTTGATGAGCTGGAGCCCCTTGGTCCACATGGTGGAGCGGAGCTTCTTCTCGGGCAGCGGGCCCATGTCACGCAGCAGGACGATGCCGGAGAGCGGAACCATCGCGAGCGCTCCGAAGAGCGTGTTGCGGATGAGCTTGCGGCGGCCGAAGCCGGACTCGGCGGCACCGGCCGCGAAGTCCGCCATGACCTTCGCCTTGACCTCGGGCGTCGCCTGCATCGGGTGACGCTCGTCGGCGACCTCGACGTCGGACATCAGGGTGCGGGCCCAGTGGACCGCGCCCGCGCCGATGAAGAAGAGGGCGGCACCGAGGGTCAGACCCAGGGCGAAGTTGAGCGCGGACACGTGGCCGAAGGGCCAGATGTACACGATCTTGTCGACCGGGAAGATCACGTACGAGGCGATGAAGCCGATGGTGGCCAGCATCGACAGCGTGAACATGAAGGCGACCGCACGCTCGGACCGGCGGGCGGCCCGCTCGTCGATGTCCTGGATGCGGGGCTTGTGGGGCGGGAGGCCCGGGTCGGCGAACGGGTCGTCGGCGACCGTCACCGCGCCGTGCGCGGTGTCCTGCCCTGCCGGCAGGGTCTCTTCTGGAATCTCTTGGCTACTCATGACTTCTTGGCCTTAGCGGTGTGGGCCGCGACCCAGATGGCAACTGCGATCAGCGCGCCCAGACCGAAGATCCAGGCGAACAGGCCCTCGCTGACGGGGCCGAGGCCACCGAGCTTGAGACCACCCGGGCTCTCGGACGAGTCGCTGTTGACGGCCTGGACGTACGCGATGATGTCCTTCTTCTCCTTCTCCGGCATCGTGGTGTCGGGGAAGGAGGGCATGTTCTGCGGGCCGGTCTGCATGGCCTCGTAGAGGTGCTTCGGGTCCACGCCTTCGAGGCTGGGGGCGTACTTGCCGTAGGTCAGCGCGCCACCTTCACCGGTGAAGTTGTGGCACTGGGCACAGTTGGTGCGGAACAGCTCGCCACCCTTGGCGATGTCGGCACCGTCAGGGCTGTACTGGCCCTCGGTCGGCGCGATCGGGCCGGCGCCGAGGGAGGCCACGTACGCCGCGAGCTGGTCGATCTGGGCCTGCGAGTAGATGACCTTCTTGCGCGGGACCTGGGCGCCCGGCTGCTGGGCCGGCATACGGCCCGTGCCGACCTGGAAGTCGACCGCGGCCGAACCGACGCCTACGAGGGACGGGCCGTCAGAGGTGCCCTGACCGCCGGTTCCGTGGCAGCTGGCGCAGCCGACGGAGTAGAGCTTCTTGCCCTCCTCGATGGCGAGGGACTGGGCGGTTTCATCGGCCTTCGCCGTGCCCGCGGGCGCGAACGCGGCGTACAGCCCCCCAGTGGCCGCCAGCGCGAGAAGTAGGACGACGACCGCCGCCAGCGGATGGCGTCGTCGTGCGGAGAGCTTTTTCACGGATTACCCCGGTGTCAGGATCTTCTGCGTCGATGCTTGCTGGATGTCTCGGTCCGCCGTGGAGGCGGAGCCGATTACTTGATCATGTAGATCGTGGCGAAGAGGCCGATCCAGACGACATCGACGAAGTGCCAGTAGTAGGACACGACGATGGCGGCGGTTGCCTGCTCGTGGGTGAACCTCTTGGCGGCGTAGGTCCGGCCGAGGACCAGCAGGAAGGCGATGAGACCGCCCGTCACGTGCAGGCCGTGGAAGCCGGTGGTCAGGTAGAACACCGTGCCGTACGGGTCGGAGGACAGCGAGAGGCCGTCCTTCTTGACCAGCTCGGTGTACTCGAAGACCTGGCCGCCGATGAAGATCGCACCCATCACGAACGTGATGATGAACCACGTCCGGAGCTTCTTCACATCGCCCCGCTCGGCGGCGAAGACGCCGAGCTGGCAGGTGAGGGAGGAGAGCACCAGGATCGTGGTGTTGGTCGCCGAGAAGGGGAAGTTCAAGGCCGAGGCCTTTTCCGCCCAGAACTCGGGACCCGTCACCGATCGCAGGGTGAAGTACATCGCGAAGAGGGCCGCGAAGAACATCAGCTCGGAGCTCAACCAGATGATGGTTCCGACGCTGGTGAGGTTCGGTCGATTGACCGACGGGTGCGCGTGCCCTGTTTCTACTGTCGTTACTGTCGCCACGACCGACATTATGTCGGTCGCTTATCCCGCCCTCACTCCGGGGGGTGCCGTTCGGAGTGTCAGGGGGGCGTGTCCAGCCCGAACGGCCCAGTGCGGAGGCCCCGGGGCGCCGTTCGAACAGGTGCTGAACGGGTGTTGACGGGGTGTGGACCGGAGTAGCATCCGGCGCATCGATCGACGACCTTCCCACGGACTTCCCCACGGAGGAACGATGCAGTCGAGTGCCACGGTCCTGGTCTACAGCGACGACGCGAACACCCGCGCGCAGGTGCGGCTCGCGGCCGGACGCAGGCCCGCGGCCGACGTTCCCCCGGTCGAGTTCGTGGAGTGCGCGACGCTGCCGGCGGTCCTGAAGCGCCTGGACGAGGGCGGGATCGACGTGTGCGTGCTCGACGGCGAGGCGGTGCCCGCCGGAGGCATGGGGGTCTGCCGGCAGATCAAGGACGAGGTCTTCCGCTGCCCGCCGGTGCTGCTGCTCATCGGGCGCCCGCAGGACGCCTGGCTGGCCACCTGGAGCCGTGCGGACGCCGCGGTCACCCTTCCGGTGGAACCGGTCGAGTTCGCGGCGTCCCTGGCGTCCCTGCTGCGCTCACGCCTGTCGCTCGACGCCTGAGGCGGCACGGGCGCGTGCGCCCGTCAGATGGAGGGCCTCAGATTGGCCTTCTCGGTGGGGGTCACCGGGCTTCCGGCGGCCTCCACCAGGGCGCTGCCCTGGCGCCACTTGGCCCAGTCCATGTTCCAGTCGCCGAAGCCGTTGCCGAAGGTGTCCATCGTGTCGCCGATGCTGTTGACGACGCGGACGACGTCTCCGGGGCGGACGGTCTCGTAGAACCAGGCCGCGTTCTCCGTCGACATGCCGACACAGCCGTGGCTGACGTTCTCGACGCCCTGTGAGCCGACGGACCAGGGCGCGGCGTGCACGTACTCGCCGCTCCACGTCACCCGGGTGGCGTAGTACACGGGCAGGTCGTACGAGTCGGAGCTGCCCTCCGCGATGCCGATGCTGGTGCCCCGCATCCGGACGTAGTACTCCTTGCCGAGCACCACCTTGATGCCGTTGCGGGTGGAGAAGCCGGGCTTGCCGGTGGTCACCGGAATGGTGTTGATCACTTCTCCGTTGCGCTTCACGGTCATCTGGTGCGACTCGGCGTCCGTGACGGCCTCGATCCGGTCGCCGATCTTCAGCTTCAGCGGCTTGGAGGCGCCGCCGTAGAGCTTGTCGCCGACCTTGAGGCCGTCCAGGTTGCCGGTGACCGTGACGAGCGCCCCGGCCGGCCAGTACTCCTCCGGACGGAAGTGCAGTTTCTTGTCGTCCACCCAGTACCAGGAGCCCTCGACGGAGGGCGTGGAGTGGACCTTGAGGGCCCGTTCGACGATCGCGCGCTGGGACCGGTCCTTGACCGGAAGGCTGAGCTCCGCCGTGATCGGCTGTCCGACGCCGTACGTGCCCGCCTCCGGCCCGAAGGTCACGGTGAGGGCCCGTTTGGCCGGAGCCGTCTCGAAAGTGAACGTACGGGCTCCTGGCGCGCCGTCCTCGTCCTCGGTGGCCACCTGGACGGTGTAGCGGGCGCCGGCCGCCAGGGAGGCCGTGGAGCGCCAGCGCCGGCCGTCCGCGGTGAGTTCGCCGGCCAGGTGGTGACCCGAGGCGTCGGTGGCGGTGACGTCGGTGATCCGGCCGTCGTCGTCCTTGGTGGTGATCTCCAGGGGCTTCTCGGGGTCCGCCTTGGCCCCGTCGGCGGGGGCGTTGACCGCGAGCTGGTCCGCCGCGTCGTAGGCCTTCTCCGCCAGCGGGTGGCTGTCCGAGCCCGCGCAGGCGGTGGCGCCCGCGGTGACGGTGACGGCCAGAAGAGTGCAGCTCAGAACAGTCCGAATGCGCGGCGTGTCGTTCATGACTTCACGCTAAGGACGATTCTCACGACCGGCGCGCCGAGTGCTGCAAAAGAGGGGCCCGGACACTTCGGTGACGAAGTGTCCGGGCCCCTCGGTGTGCTCCGGTGCGGAGCGGGGTACCGCTACTGGTTCTGGTTCTCGCCGCGGTAGAACTCGAAGACCCAGCCGAACAGGCCGACGAGGATCAGCGGGGCGGAGAAGTACAGCAGCCACCAGCCCATCGCGATGGCGAGGAAGGCGAGCGCACCGCCGATGGCCAGCGACAGCGGCTGCCAGCTGTGCGGGGCGAAGAAGCCCACCTCACCGGCCTCGTCCGCGACGTCGGCCTCCTTGTCGTCCTGCGCCATCGCGTCGACACGCTTGGCCGTGAAGGCCAGGTAGTAGCCGATCATGATGGCCAGGCCGAAGGCCAGGAAGAGCGCCGTCGTACCGACCGGCTCCTTGGACCAGACGCCGTACAGGATCGCCATGGCAAGGATGAAGACGCTCAGCCAGATGAACATCTTGCCCTGGATCTTCACTTGCCGGCCTCCTTGCTGCCCGTGAGGGCCGCGGCCTCGTGCGGCTTGTTCTCGAGCTGGTCGAGAGCGGCGATCTCAGGGTGGTGCAGGTCGAACGCCGGGGATTCCGAACGGATCCGCGGCAGGGTGAGGAAGTTGTGCCGCGGCGGCGGGCAGGACGTCGCCCACTCGAGCGAACGGCCGTAGCCCCACGGGTCGTCGACCTCGATCTTCTTGCCGTACTTGGCGGTCTTCCAGACGTTGTAGAAGAACGGCAGGATCGACAGGCCGAGCAGGAACGAGGAGATCGTCGAGATCGTGTTCAGCGTGGTGAAGCCGTCGGCGTCGAGGTAGTCCGCGTAACGACGCGGCATGCCCTCGGCACCGAGCCAGTGCTGCACCAGGAACGTGCCGTGGAAGCCCACGAACAGCGTCCAGAACGTGATCTTGCCGAGGCGCTCGTCGAGCATCTTGCCGGTGAACTTCGGCCACCAGAAGTGGAAGCCGGAGAACATCGCGAAGACGACGGTGCCGAAGATGACGTAGTGGAAGTGCGCCACGACGAAGTACGAGTCGGAGACGTGGAAGTCCATCGGGGGCGAGGCCAGGATGACGCCGGTCAGACCACCGAAGGTGAAGGTGATCAGGAAGCCGACGGCCCAGAGCATCGGGGTCTCGAAGGACAGCGAGCCCTTCCACATCGTTCCGATCCAGTTGAAGAACTTCACGCCGGTCGGTACGGCGATGAGGAACGTCATGAAGGAGAAGAACGGGAGGAGCACGCCACCGGTGACGTACATGTGGTGCGCCCACACGGTCACGGACAGACCGGCGATCGCGATGGTCGCGGCCACCAGACCGATGTAGCCGAACATCGGCTTGCGGCTGAAGACCGGAATGACCTCGGAGATGATGCCGAAGAAGGGCAAGGCGATGATGTACACCTCTGGGTGTCCGAAGAACCAGAAGAGGTGTTGCCAGAGCAGCGCTCCGCCGTTGGCCGCGTCGAAGACGTGGGCACCGAACTTGCGGTCCGCCTCGAGGGCGAACAGCGCGGCCGCCAGGACCGGGAAGGCGAGCAGGACCAGGACACCGGTCAGCAGCACGTTCCAGGTGAAGATCGGCATGCGGAACATCGTCATGCCCGGAGCGCGCATGCAGATGATCGTGGTGATGAAGTTGACCGAACCGAGGATCGTGCCGAAGCCGGAGAAGGCCAGACCCATGATCCACATGTCGGCGCCGACACCCGGCGAGCGGACGGCGTCCGACAGCGGGGAGTAGGCGAACCAGCCGAAGTCGGCCGCACCCTGCGGGGTGAGGAAGCCGGCCACCGCGATGATCGAGCCGAAGAGGTACAGCCAGTAGGCGAACATGTTCAGCCGCGGGAACGCCACGTCGGGCGCGCCGATCTGCAGCGGCATGATCCAGTTCGCGAAACCGGCGAACAGCGGCGTCGCGAACATCAGCAGCATGATCGTGCCGTGCATCGTGAACGCCTGGTTGAACTGCTCGTTCGACATGATCTGCGTACCCGGACGGGCCAGCTCGGCGCGCATGAAGAGCGCCATGAGTCCGCCGATGCAGAAGAAGACGAACGACGTGACGAGGTAGAGCGTACCGATCGTCTTGTGGTCCGTGGTGGTGAGCCACTTGATGACCACGTTGCCGGGCTGCTTGCGCCGTACGGGCAGCTCGTTCTCGTACGAGTCCTCAGCTGCGGCGGCACCCTGGGTTTCGTTGTGGATGCTCACAGTTGGTGCTTCTCCGCATTCCTAGCCGGGTCCGTCTGCTCGATGCCGGACGGGATGTAGCCGGTCTGCCCCTTCGCGGCGAGCTCCTTCAGGTGCGCCTGGTAGCGCTCCGGGGAGACCACCTTGACGTTGAAGAGCATCCGGGAGTGGTCGACACCGCACAGCTCGGCGCACTTGCCGAGGAAGGTGCCTTCCCGCGTCGGAGTCACCTCGAAGGAGTTGGTGTGACCCGGGATGACGTCCTGCTTCATGAGGAAGGGGACCACCCAGAAGGAGTGGATGACGTCACGGGAGGTCAGGACGAACCGGACCTTCTCACCCTTCGGCAGCCACAGGGTCGGGCCCGGGTTGCCGGTCTGCGGGTTCCGGTCGCCGGGGATGCCGGCGTCGTAGACACCGCCCGCGTTCTCCGGGAAGTCCGCGAGGTACTTGTCCGGGAGCGAGGCGAGGTTCTTGTCCGTCTTGGCGTCACCCTTCACACCGGGCACGTTCTCGACGTAGTTGAAGCCCCAGCTCCACTGGTAGCCGACCACGTTGACCGTGTGAGCCGGCTTCGGGGTGAGCTCGAGGAGCTTCGACTCGTCGCGCGCGGTGAAGTAGAAGAGCACCGAGACGATGATGAGCGGAGTGACCGTGTACAGCGCCTCGATGGGCATGTTGTAACGGGTCTGCGGAGGTACCTCGACCTTGGTCCGGCTGCGCCGGTGGAAGATGGTGGCCCAGAGGATCAGGCCCCACACCAGGATGCCCGTGATCAGGGCCGCGGCCCAGGAGCCCTGCCACAGGGAGAGGATCCGAGGCGCCTCTTCCGTGACGGGGGTGGGCATGCCAAGGCGGGGGAAGTCTTCCCAGTTGTACGAGCAGCCCGTGGCTGTCGCCAGGATCAGGCCCGCAGTCAGCACCTGCGGCAGCTTCCGCCGCATCGGGCGCCGCGACGAGCGGTCGGAGCCGTTGGGACTCACGTAGCGCCTTCCCGAGAGTCTCGGCCCGCAGTGGTCGGCCACGGCCGTCCGTCTCGCTGGTCGGTCGCCGCCCCGGCCGCGGGCAGGGGTTTGGATGTTTATGCGGACCAAACCCTACTGGACGCTATTTGGGGTCGCGCGGGGAGGGTGCCCAACGCGCCGTCCGAGTCCCCGAAGGGGTGGACCCAGGGGTTCCGGAAGGGGGTGGGGGACGCCCGTTCGGCGGTCTGGCGGCGCGCGGGGGCGGGCATCTGACGAGGGCTCATCACGTGTCCGGGTCCTCGGGCCGGAGGTGGTGGATCCCGGGCCGGAGGTGGTGGATCCCGGGGTCCGCGGTGGTGGGTCTCCCCGCTCCACGAGCGGTGGACCCCCGGGCCTGCGGTGGTGGGCCTCCCCGCTCCACGAGCGGTGGACCCCCGGGCCCGCGGTCGTGGATCTCCCCGCTCCACGGGCGGTGGACCCCCGCGCTCTACGGTGGAGGGATGCCGTACTTCGACGCCGCGTCCGCCGCTCCTCTGCACCCCGTCGCCCGCCAGGCGCTGCTCGCCGCCCTGGACGAGGGCTGGGCCGACCCGGCCCGCCTCTACCGGGAGGGGCGGCGGGCCCGGCTGCTGCTCGACGCCGCCAGGGAGGCCGCCGCGGAGGCCGTGGGGTGCCGCCCGGACGAGCTCGTGTTCACTCCTTCGGGGACGCGCGCGGTTCACGCCGGAATCTCCGGCGCGCTCGCGGGACGTCGGCGTGTCGGAAACCGGCTGGTGGTCTCCGCGGTCGAACACTCCTCCGTCCTGCACGCCGGCGAGACGCACGCGGCGGCGGGCGGGACGGTGACCGAGGTGCCGGTGGACCGGTCGGGGGCGGTGGACGCGGCCGCCTTCGCGGCGGCGCTGGGTGCAGATACGGCCCTGGCGTGCCTCCAGTCGGCCAACCACGAGGTGGGCACCGAGCAGCCGGTGGCCGAGGTCGCCGAGGCCTGCCGGGCGGCGGGAGTGCCGCTCCTGGTGGACGCGGCCCAGTCACTCGGCTGGGGGCCGGTGCCGGAGGGCTGGTCACTGCTCGCGGCGAGCGCGCACAAGTGGGGCGGGCCGGCGGGCGTCGGCCTCCTCGCGGTGCGCAAGGGCGTCCGGTTCGCCCCGCAAGGCCCGTCGGACGAGCGGGAGTCGGGCCGGGCGCCGGGCTTCGAGAACCTGCCGGCGATCGTGGCGGCGGCGGCCTCGCTGCGGGCGGTCCGGGCGGAGGCGGCGGCCGAGGGGGCCCGGCTGCGGGCCCTGGTGGACCGGATCCGGGCCCGGGTGCCGGAGCTGGTGCCGGACGTGGAGGTGGTGGGCGACCCGGTGCGCCGGCTCCCCCACCTCGTCACCTTCTCCTGCCTGTACGTCGACGGCGAGACGCTCCTTCACGAGCTGGACCGGGAGGGTTTCTCCGTTTCGTCCGGTTCGTCGTGCACGAGTTCGACGCTGACGCCCAGCCATGTGCTGCGCGCGATGGGGGTGCTGAGCGAGGGGAACGTCCGGGTGTCCCTGCCGACGGGAACGTCGGAGGAAGACGTGGACCGCTTCCTCGCCGTCCTCCCGGGGGTGGTGGCGGAGGTACGGGAACGGCTCGGCGCCCCCGAAGCCATGCCGTCCGTCCCCGCGCCCTCGGGCTCGCTCGTCGTGGACTCCCTCGGCAAGCGCTGCCCGATCCCGGTGATCGAACTGGCGAAGGTGATCGGGGAGGTGCCGGTGGGCGGGACGGTGACGGTCCTGTCGGACGACGCGGCGGCGCGGCTGGACATTCCGGCGTGGTGCGAGATGCGGGGGCAGGAGTACGTGGGGGAGTCGCCGTCGCCGGGGGGTGGCGTGGCGTACGTGGTCCGCCGACTGTCGTAACCCGCACCCCGTTGCGGGCGGCGCCCGTCCGGGGCGGTGCGCCCCCGCCGCCCCCGTTGTGGGCGCCTCGTGCCGCCCCCGTTGTGGGCAATCGTTCCGCTGGGGCGGAACGGGTGGGCACAACGGACCCGCGCCCTGCCGGCGCCCGAGGCTCCCGCGCCCGAACCCGCACCACGTCGTGCGGCGCCGCTGGGGTGCGGGTCCAGGCACAGGGGGCGGGGGCGCGGCCAGGCGCGCCGTCCCGTGTGCCCACCCTCCCCCAAGCTCTCGGCTTCGCTCGAGCAGGGGGGACCCCCTTGCCCCAGCGGGACGATTGCCCACACGGGGGGCGGCGAAGGGCACTGCCCAGCACAGGCGCGGGCCCGCACGGGGCGAGGCGACGTCCAGCCGAGCGCGGGCACCCGCGGGGGCAGGGCGACGTCCGGCCGGGCGCGGGCACCCGCGGGGGCGGCAGGCCCGGATGGGCGGCGCCCAGTCGGGTGCGGGCGGGTCAGAGGAGGTGGGACTGGACCTCCGTCGCCGCCTCCTCGCCGTACGCCTTCGTGAAGCGCTCCATGAAGTTCGCCCGCCGCAGCGTGTACTCCTGCGTGCCCAACGTCTCGATGACCAGCGTCGCCAGCATGCAGCCCACCTGCGCCGCCCGCTCGAGCCCCACGCCCCACGACAGCCCCGTCAGGAAGCCCGCGCGGAAGGCGTCGCCGACGCCCGTCGGGTCGACCTTCGCGGTCTCCTCGGGGCAGCCGACCTCGATGGGCGTCTCGCCGACCCGCTCGATGCGCACGCCGCGCGAGCCGAGCGTGGTGACGCGGTGGCCGACGCGGGAGAGGATCTCCGCCTCGGTCCAGCCGGTCTTGGACTCGATGAGGCCCTTCTCGTACTCGTTCGAGAAGAGGTAGGTCGCGCCGTCGAGGAGCGTGCGGATCTCCTCGCCGTCCATGCGCGCGATCTGCTGCGAGAAGTCGGCGGCGAAGGGGATCTGCCGGGTCTTGCACTCCTCCGTGTGGCGGAGCATCGCCTCGGGGTCGTCGGCGCCGATGAGGACGAGGTCGAGGCCGCCCACGCGGTCGGCGACGGCCTTGAGCTCGATCAGCCGGGCCTCGCTCATGGCGCCGGTGTAGAAGGAGCCGATCTGGTTGTGGTCCTTGTCGGTGGTGCAGACGAAGCGGGCGGTGTGCAGGACCTCGGAGATGCGCACCGAGCCGGTGTCGACGCCGTGCCGGTCGAGCCAGGCGCGGTACTCGTCGAAGTCGTAGCCGGCCGCGCCGACCAGGATCGGGTTGCCGCCGAGCTGGCCCATGCCGAAGCAGATGTTCGGGCCGACGCCGCCCCGGCGGACGTCCAGGTTGTCGACGAGGAAGGAGAGGGACACCGTGTGGAGCTGGTCGGCCACGAGCTGGTCGGCGAACCGGCCGGGGAAGGTCATGAGGTGGTCGGTGGCGATGGAGCCGGTGACTGCGATACGCACGGCGGGGCGCTCCTGCGGGAAGGTGGTAATGACAGTTCACGCTACCGGGTGGGGCGCTCCCTGCCGAACAGTGGAAACTACCCCAGAGTAGGGCTTTTCCCCGGAGCGCTGCGGTGCATACGGTGCGCCCATGACCTTGTACCCCGCTCCCCGGGAGCGACACGAGTCCGAGTTGAGCCTCGCCCAGCTGCGCGGGGACGGTGCTCGGATGGCCCCCCACTGGGTCACTCCGGTCTCCCCCGAGCCCGTACGCGTCTCCCCCGCGTCGATCCACGGGGTCGTCGTGCCGGCGGCCTCGGCCCGGCTGATCGACGCCACCGTCGAGTACGGCGGCTGACGGACGGAACCGCCCGCCCGCCCGCTCCGTCCCATCGGCGTCCGGTCGAGACGAGGGAGCGTTGCGGTGAGCGGTACGGAGAACGTACGGAGGCGACGGAACGTCATCGCCGCCTCGGTGGCGGCGGGTGTGCTGCTCGCCGGGGGCGGTGGCGTCTATCTCGCCGTCGCGGCGACGGCGGACGGCGAGGCGACGCCCGCCGGGGTGTCCGCCGGGGACGCGGCCGGGTCGCCGCCGCCCCTGCGCCTCGAAGGCGGCAGCGGGGGTGATGCGGGAGGCGGTCCCGGGATCGCGCCCGGTGAACCGGACCCGGGCGGCAACCCGAACGGGACGGTCTACAAAGCCAAGGGCCCCCTCCCCCAAGGGCCCTCCTCGGCCGCGGTCCACCGGCCCGGGGGCCTGGTCACCTCGGCGGAGGTGACCAGGCTGGCCGAAGCACTCGGGATCGAGGGCCGGCCCTCCCTCGTCGGGGACGTCTGGACGATCGGGCCCGAGAAGGACGGCCGGGGACCGCGGCTCGACGTGGCCCGGAAGGCTCCCGGCAGCTGGACGTACTCCTGGTACGACGGCGGTCCGGCCGGCGACTCCTGCCTCAAGGGCCCGGCGTGCCCGCCCCCGGGTGAGGTGAAGCCCCCGACCGCGGGCCGTACGCCGGTGAGCGAGGCCGCGGCGAAGGCGGCGGCCGTCCCCGTCCTGAAGGCGCTCGGCCAGGACGACGCGAAGGTGACCGCGAACCAGGTGATGGATGGTTCGGTGCGGGTGGTCAACGCCGATCCGGTGGTGGGCGGGCTGCCGACCTACGGCTGGTCGACGGGGTTGCACATCGGTCCGGACGGCCGGCCGGTCGCCGGGAGCGGGATGCTCAAGGAGCCGGTGAAGGGCGCCACGTATCCGGTGCTCGGGGCGGAGAAGGCCCTCGCCGTACTGAACGAGGCCTCGAAGGGCACCGGTCCCATCGGCATCGGTGGCTGCGCGACCGACCCGCCGGCCGGAGTCGACGGGAACGGCGTCGGCGGGAATGGCAAGGACGAGCCGACCGGCGTCGACGGGAACGGCAAGGCCGGCACCGAGCCCGGCCCCGACGTGCCCTGCCGGTCCGTCGCCGGTACGGTGCCGCCGGCCGAGGTCCCCGTGACGGCCGCGGTGTTCGGCCTGGCCGCCAAGGACGTGGCGGGCGAGCGGCTGCTCGTGCCGGCGTGGCTGTTCACCGCCGACCCGGTGGACGCGGCGCCCTACACGGTGGTGGAGACGGCGGTGGCCCCGGAGTACCTGGCGCCGCCCGCGAAGCCCTCGCCGCCGGACGAGGGCACGGCGCCGGTCCGGCGGGTCGAGTCGTACCGGACGGCGGACGACGGCCGGAAGCTGTCGGTCACCTTCTGGGGCGGGGTGTGCAGCACGTACACCGCGAAGGCCGTGGAGACCCCGGAGAAGGTGACCGTGCGGATCGACGAGAAGTCCGACCCCGGGCGGGCGTGCATCGCGATCGCCAAGGAGATCACGCTGACCGTGACGCTGCAGGGCCCGCTGGGCGACCGGCCCGTGGTGGACGCGGCGAGCGGGCAGGCCGTGCCGCGGCGCTGAGCGCGTCCGGGTACGCGTGAGGGCGGCGGCCCCGGGAGGATCCCCGGGGGCCGCCGCCCTCACGTACGTACAGGCTTAGCTGAACGAGTCGCCGCAGGCGCAGGAGCCCGTGGCGTTCGGGTTGTCGATGGTGAAGCCCTGCTTCTCGATCGTGTCGACGAAGTCGATCGACGCGCCGCCCAGGTACGGGGCGCTCATGCGGTCGGTGACGACCTTGACGCCGTCGAAGTCCTTCACGACGTCACCGTCGAGCGAGCGCTCGTCGAAGAACAGCTGGTAACGCAGGCCGGAGCAGCCGCCGGGCTGAACGGCGACGCGCAGGGCCAGGTCCTCGCGGCCTTCCTGGTCGAGGAGGGCCTTGACCTTGGCCGCGGCGGCGTCGGACAGGAGGATGCCGTCGCTGACAGTGGTCTTCTCGTCCGATACGGACATCTGCTTCTCTCCCGGTGGTGTACGGAGACTGCTTGCCGACGGTTGCAACCGCCGGTGCCCCGGATTCATTCCGGGCCGAGTGGGGTCTTCCCTCTTTCATGCTCGCACACCATGTCCAGGAGCGCGGACGGCGAATTCGTCACATCGACACTATGGCCATCGTCATTCTGACGTGAACCGGTTATGATAGATAGCGTCATTTCGACGAAAAGCGTTCCCCGAAGACCCCGAAGAAAGGGTGCGTGACGTGACCACCGCCCAGCCCCTGGATGTGCAGCCGACGCCGCTCGCCCTGCTCCTGCTCGGTCGCGAAGCCGACCCGAAGAGCGAGCGCGGAGTGGAGTGTCCCGGCGATCTGCCGTCGCCCTCCGACCCGGACCTCGTGGAGCGCGCCCGCGCAGCGAAGGAGAAGCTCGGGGACAAGGTCTTCGTGCTCGGCCACCACTACCAGCGCGACGAGGTCATCCAGTTCGCCGACGTGACCGGTGACTCCTTCAAGCTCGCGCGCGACGCCGCCGCCAAGCCCGAGGCCGAGTACATCGTCTTCTGCGGCGTCCACTTCATGGCCGAGTCTGCCGACATCCTCACCGGCGACGACCAGAAGGTCGTCCTGCCCGACCTCGCGGCCGGCTGCTCGATGGCCGACATGGCCACCGCCGAGCAGGTCGCCGAGTGCTGGGACGTGCTGACCGAGGCCGGCATCGCCGAGCAGGTCGTGCCCGTCTCGTACATGAACTCCTCGGCCGACATCAAGGCCTTCACCGGCAAGCACGGGGGCACGATCTGCACCTCGTCCAACGCCGAGCGGGCCCTGAACTGGGCCTTCGAGCAGGGCGAGAAGGTGCTCTTCCTGCCGGACCAGCACCTGGGCCGCAACACCGCCGTCCGCGACATGGGCATGTCCCTGGACGACTGCGTGCTCTACAACCCGCACAAGCCGAACGGCGGGCTCACCGTCGAGGAGCTGCGCGCCGCCAAGATGATCCTCTGGCGGGGCCACTGCTCGGTGCACGGCCGCTTCTCGCTGGACTCGGTGAACGACGTGCGCGAGCGCATCCCGGGCGTGAACGTGCTCGTCCACCCCGAGTGCCGCCACGAGGTCGTCGCCGCCGCGGACTACGTGGGCTCGACCGAGTACATCATCAACACCCTGGAGGCGGCCCCGGCCGGTTCCAAGTGGGCGATCGGCACGGAGCTGAACCTGGTCCGGCGCCTGGCGAATCGATTCGCCGACCAGGGCAAGGAGATCGTCTTCCTCGACAAGACGGTCTGCTTCTGCTCGACGATGAACCGCATCGACCTCCCGCACCTGGTGTGGACCCTGGAGTCCCTGGCCGAGGGCAACCTCGTCAACCAGATCCAGGTCGACAAGGAGACGGAGAGCTTCGCCAAGCTCGCGCTCGAGCGGATGCTGGCGCTGCCGTAACGGTTCCTCGTACGGACACACGGAAGGGGCGCCCCGCACGCTGCGGGGCGCCCCTTCGGGTCTGTTGTGCCGCCGGCCTTGCGGATCAGACCGCGGCCGGCTCCTTGGCCTGCGGCGGAACCGGGGCGTCGCCGCCCGCCTTCTTCTCCCGCTTCGCCGCCTTCTTCTTCGCACGGCGCTCCTTGCGGAGCTCCACCATCGCGTAGAGCGTCGGGACGAGGAGCAGGGTCAGCAGCGTCGAGGTGATCAGACCGCCGATCACCACCACGGCCAGCGGCTGGGCGATGAAGCCGCCCTCGCCGGTGACGCCGAGGGCCATCGGCAGCAGGGCGAAGATCGTCGCCAGGGCGGTCATCAGGATCGGGCGGAGCCGGTGCCGGCCGCCCTCGATCACCGCTTCGACGACGCCCAGGCCCTGCGCCCGGTACTGGTTGATCAGGTCGATCAGGACGATCGCGTTGGTGACGACGATGCCGATGAGCATCAGCATGCCGATCATCGCCGGGACGCCCATCGCCGTGCCGGTGGCCACGAGCAGACCGATCGCGCCGGTCGCCGCGAACGGGATCGAGACCAGCAGGATCAGCGGCTGGATCAGCGAGCGGAAGGTCGCGACGAGCAGCATGAAGACGATCGCCACGGCGGCGAGCATCGCCAGGGCCATCTTGCCGGTGGCCTCGGACTGGTCCTGGGAGACGCCGCCGATGGACGCGGTGGCTCCCTCGGGCAGGTCCAGCGCGTTGATCTTCGTCTGGAGCTCGGCGCTCACCGCACCGGTGTTGTCCGTGGTCGGCTTGGCCGTGATCGTGGCCGCGCGGGCGCCGTCGATCCGGGTCATGGAGACCGGGCCGGGCACCAGCTCGACGTGCGCGATGTCGCCGAGCTTCACCGGGCCGAGCGGCAGCGCCTTCAGCGCGGCCAGCGTGGTGGCCGGGTGGGCCGAGGTGATCAGGACGTCCCGCTCGGTGTCGTCGAGGATCGCCTTGGCGGCCGGGGTGCCGTGCACCGCCTGAGCCACGATCATGCCGAGGCCGGCGTCGTCGAAGCCGGCGTCGGCCGCCTTCTCGTTGGCCCGGACCGAGATCCGCGGCACCGACTGGGACAGGTCGCTCTGCACGTCGGAGACGTTCTTCAACTCGGCGACGGACTGCGTGACCTGCTCGGCCGCCTTCTTCAGGGTCGCCGGGTCGGCGGCCTTGACGACCACGCTGAGGTCCTGGTTGCCGAAGCCGTCACCGGCGGCGACGGTCGTGTCGCCGATGCCGTCGAGCCTGCCGAGCGCCTCGTGCAGGGCGTCCCGGGTCTTCTCGTACGAGGCGGAGTCCTCCAGGGTCACCTGGTACGACGCCTGGTTGGAGCCGGTGCCGCCGCCGAAGGCCGCCATGAAGCCGGAGGAGCCGACGGTGACCTGGTAGTCCTTGACGCCCTTCGTGTCGGCGAGGACCTTCTCGACCTTCTTCGCGGCCTCGTCGGAGGCGGCGAGGCTGGTGCCCGGGGCCAGCTTCTGCTTGACCGTCAGGACCTTCTGCTCGCCCTGGTCGAAGAAGTTGGTCTTCAGGAGCGGCGCCATGCCGAAGGTGCCGAAGAGGACCACGAGGGCGAGGACGACGCTGGTGAAGCGGCGCCGGGTGGCGAACCGCAGCACCGGCACGTACGCGCGCTGGAGGCGGCTCTTCGTCTCCTTCTCCTCGGCCAGTCGGCGGGCCTCCTCCGGGTCCGCGGAGGTGCCCTTGGGGGCGCGCAGGAACCAGTACGACAGGACCGGGACGACCGTGAGCGAGACGAGCAGCGAGGCGAGCAGCGCGGCCGTGACGGTGAGGCTGAAGGAGCCGAACAGCTCGCCGATCATGCCGCCGACCAGGCCGATCGGCAGGAAGACGGCGACGGTGGTGAGGGTCGAGGAGGTGACCGCGCCGGCGACCTCCTTGACCGCGGTGATGATCGCGGCCTGCCGCTCCTCGCCGTATCCGAGGTGTCGCTTGATGTTCTCCAGGACCACGATCGAGTCGTCGACGACCCGGCCGATGGCGATGGTGAGCGCGCCGAGCGTCAGCACGTTCAGGGACAGGTCACGGGTCCACAGCACGATCAGGGCGAGGACGACCGAGAGCGGGATGGAGACCGCGGTGACCAGCGTGGAGCGCAGCGAGGCCAGGAAGACCAGGATGACGAGGACGGCCATGACGAGGCCGAGCGCGCCCTCGGTGGTGAGGCCGGAGATCGACTTGGCGACGGCCGGGCCCTGGTCGGAGACCACGGTCAGCTCGGCGCCCGCGCCGAGGTCCTTGCGCAGCCCCGGCAGCTTGTCCTTGACCGCGTCGGAGATGGCGACGGCGCTGCCGTCCTTGTCCATGGTGGCCAGGACGGCGAGGCTGGGCTTGCCGTTGGTACGGGTCAGGGAGACCGGGGTGGCCTCCTCCTGCTTCACGGCGGCGACGTCACCGAGGCGGACCGCCCTGCCCTTCTCGGGCTTGATCCGCAGGTCCTGGATCTGCTGCAGCGAGGTGTAGCCGCCGCCGACCTGGACGGTGCGGCTCTTGCCGGCCTCGGAGAAGGCGCCGGCGGGCATGGTGCCGCCGCCGTTCCGGATGGCCTCGGCGAGCTTCATCGGGCTCAGGCCGGCCGCGGCGAGCTTGCGGTCGTCCGGGGTGACGGAGACCTGGAGGTCGCGGACGCCGTCGACGGTGACCTGGGCGACGCCGTCGATGTCCTCGAGGGCGGGGACGACGGTCCTGTCCAGCTGGTCGGCGAGCGCCTGCTGGTCCTTGTCCGAGGTGACGGCGAGCACGACGGTCGGGATGTCGTCGGTGGAGCCGGCCACCACCTGCGGGTCGACCGCGTCCGGCAGCTGGGCGCGGGCCCGGTTGACGGCCTGCTGGACGTCGGCGACGAGCTGCTTGGTGCCCTCGTCCCCGTAGTCGAAGCTGGCCATGATGACGGCGCTGCCCTCGGAGGCGGTGGACGTGATGCCCTTGATGCCGTCGACGGCCTTGAGGCTGTTCTCCAGCGGCTGGACGACCTGCTTCTCGACCACATCGGGAGAGGCGCCCTGGTACGGGGCGAGGATCGAGACCATCGGCAGTTCGATCGAGGGGAACAACTGCTGCTTCAGCTGCGGGATCGCGATCGCTCCGAACACGATCGCGACGATGGACATCAGCCCGATCAGGGCCCGTTGCGCGAGGCTGAATCTGGACAGCCAGGACATGGGGTCTCTCTTCTGTGGCGTACTCGTCGACATGCGGGAGCAGCCAAGACCCCGGCCCGGACCCGCTGGGTCCGCCGGAGATGCCCCCCGCCTATACGATCTGCCATCCGCGGCCGGAAGTCCTCGGCCCCCGGGTCCACTTCTTTACGCCGCGCATACCGCGTCTGGAGTACGCGCTCACTCCACCCGGGGGCGTACGAGGCCGGACTCGTACGCCGTGACCACCAGCTGGGCCCGGTCGCGGGCGCCGAGCTTGGCCATGGCCCGGTTGACGTGTGTCTTCACGGTCAGCGGGCTGACGTCGAGCCGCTCGGCGATCTCGTCGTTGGAGAGACCGCCCGCGACGAGGACGAGCACTTCGCGCTCGCGGGCGGTGAGCGCGGCGAGCCGCTCGGAGCGGGCGCCGACGCCCGCGTCCGCGGTGTCCGCGCCCTGGCCGCCCTGGGCGAGGAAGCTGGCGATCAGGCCCTTCGTGGCGGCCGGGGAGAGCAGCGCCTCGCCGGCGTGCGCGATCCGGATCGCGCCGAGGAGCTCCTCCGGCTCGGCCCCCTTGCCGAGGAAGCCGGAGGCGCCGGCGCGCAGCGACTGCACGACGTACTCGTCGACCTCGAAGGTGGTCAGCATGACGATCCGTACGTCGGCGAGCTCGGGATCGGCGGTGATCATCCGGGTCGCGGCGAGGCCGTCCGTGCCCGGCATGCGGATGTCCATCAGGACGACGTCGGGCCGCGTGGCGCGGGCCAGCGCGACCGCCTCGGCGCCGTCGGGCGCCTCCCCGACCACCTCCATGTCCGGCTCGGAGTTCACCAGGACCTTGAAGGCGCTGCGGAGCAGGGCCTGGTCGTCGGCGAGCAGTACGCGAATGGTCATGCGCGGTCCTCCCCCGTGCGGGACGTCACCGGCAGTATCGCCTGGACGCGGAAGCCGCCGCCGTAGCGGGGGGCGGCGGTGAGGGTGCCGCCGAGCGCGCCGACCCGCTCGCGCATGCCGAGCAGTCCGTGCCCGCCCACCGGGGGCTGCTCGGCCGGCCGGGGCGGTGCTTCCGGGGGCGTGCCGTTGTCGAGGACGGTGATCTCGACCGTACGGCCCACCCGGACGACGCTCACCTCGGCCTCGGCGTCCGGTCCCGCGTGCTTGCGGACGTTGGTCAGGGCCTCCTGCACGATCCGGTACGCGGCGAGGTCGACGGTCGCGGGCAGCGTCAGGCCCTCGTCGGCGCGGGCCAGGGCGACGGGCAGCCCGGCCTTGCGGAAGCTGTCGAGCAGCCCGTCGAGGACGGCGAGGCCCGGGGCCGGCTCGGTGGGGGCCTCCGGGTCGCCGGACTGGCGGAGCAGGCCGACGGTGGCGCGCAGCTCGTCCAGGGCGGAGCGGCTGGCCTCGCGGACGTGCGCGAGGGCCTCCTTGGCCTGGTCGGGGCGCTTGTCCATGACGTGGGCGGCGACCCCGGCCTGCACGTTCACCAGGGCGATGTGGTGCGCGACGACGTCGTGGAGGTCGCGGGCGATCCGCAGCCGCTCCTCGGCGACCCGCCGCCCCGCCTCCTCCTCGCGGGTCCGCTCGGCCCGCTCGGCCCGCTCCCGGATCGCGTCGACGAAGGCCCGGCGACTGCGGACGGCGTCCCCGGCGGCCGCCGCCATCCCGGTCCAGGCGAAGACGCCGAGGTTCTCCTGCGCGTACCAGTGGGTCGGCCCGAAGACCATGGCCGCGGCGGTGAGCACCGCCATCGTGACGAGACCGACCCGCCAGGTGGTGGGCCGGTCGGTGCGGGAGGCGACCGTGTAGAGCGCGACGACGGCGCTCATCGCGATCGGGGCGGGGCGGTTGTCGTTGACCAGCTCGAAGAGGCTGATCGTGACGGTGAAGGCGAGCACGGCGAAGGGGCTGCGCCTGCGCATCACCAGGGCCGCCGCCCCGGCGATCATGATCAGCACGCTCCACGCGTCGGGCGCGTGGTCCCCGAACGTCGGCCCGTCCGGGCTGCCGTGCGGATCGGTGAAGGACCCGGCGATCATGGCGACGAGCGCGCCGGCGGCGATCGTCGCGTCGAACGCGAGGGGGTGCGCGTGGAACCAGTCGCGGAGGCGGGCGCGGGGGGTGCCGGTGGCGGGGCCGGATGGGGTCACGGGCCCAACGGTACGGGCCGCGCCCCGCCCGTATGGGGCCTACGCCCCGCCGTTGTGGCCGGCACCCCGCCCGTTGTGGGCGCCTCGTGCCGCCCCCGTTGTGGGCAGCCGCTCCACCGGGGCGGTGCCCCCGCCGCCCCCGTTGTGGGCGGCGCCCGCCCCGTTGTGGGCAGTCGTTCCGCTGGGGCGGAACGGGTGGGCACAACGGACCCGCGCCCTGCCGGCGCCAGAGGCTCCCGCGCCCGAACCCGCACCCCGTGTGCGCCGCGGCGGTGGTGCGGGTCCAGGCACAGGGGGCGGAGGCGCGGCCAGGCGCGCCGTCCCGTGTGCCCACCCGTCCCGCCCCAGCGGGACGATTGCCCACACGGCAGCGGGGCGACGCCCAGCCGGGCGCGGGCCCACACGGCAGCGGGGCGCCGCCCAGGCACGGGCGCGGGGCCGCACGGCGGGCGGCGGAGGGCACCGCCCAGCCCAGGCGCGGGCCCGCCACGGGGGCGGCCACCGCCCGGCGCGGCGCGGGCCCGCACGGCGGTGGGGCACCGCCCAGCCAGGCGCGGGCCCGTACGGGGCGGGGCGACGTCGCGGTGGGTGCGGGGGCGTCAGCCTGGGATCAGGCCGTCGTCGGAGAGCATCTCTCGGACTTCGTCCAGGGTCGCGTCCGGCGACGGGAGGATCAGCTCCGAGGGCTCCAGCGCGTCGTCCGGGAGCGGTGCCCCGAGGCGCCGGACCGCGTCGAGGAGGGCTCCCAGCGTGCGCCGGAAGCCGTACTCGTCCCCCGCTTCCATCTCCTCGAGCAGCTCGTCGTCCAGACGGTTCAGCTCGACGAAGTGGCTGTCGGCCAGCTCCAGCTGGCCCTCCCCCATGATCCGTACGATCATGACGCGTCCTGTCTGTCGCGAAGCCGCTTCTCGGAGCTACTTCTCGAAGCGCGGGTGGGACTGCTGCTGGCCCTGGTTCTGGTTCGTCCCGGAGCCGCCCTCGATGGCCTGCTGCTGCGCCGAGGGACCCCCGGCCAGCTCGGCCTTCATCCGCTGGAGCTCCAGCTCCACGTCCGTACCGCCGGACAGCCGGTCGAGCTCCGCCTGGATGTCGTCCTTGGCCAGGCCCGACTGGTCGTCGAGCGCGCCCGAGGCGAGCAGCTCGTCGATCGCGCCGGCGCGCGCCTGGAGCTGGGCGGTCTTGTCCTCGGCCCGCTGGATCGCCAGACCGACGTCGCTCATCTCCTCCGAGATGCCGGAGAAGGACTCGGCGATCCGGGTCTGCGCCTGGGCCGCCGTGTAGGTCGCCTTGATGGTCTCCTTCTTGGTGCGGAAGGCGTCCACCTTGGCCTGCAGCCGCTGGGCGGCGAGGGTGAGCTTCTCCTCCTCGCCCTGCAGCGTCTGGTGCTGCACCTCCAGGTCGCTGACCTGCTGCTGGAGCGCGGCCCGCCGGGACAGCGCCTCGCGCGCCAGGTCCTCGCGGCCGAGGGCGAGGGCCTTGCGGCCCTGGTCCTCCAGCTTGGCGGACTGGCCCTGCAGCTGGTTCAGCTGGAGTTCGAGCCGCTTGCGGGAGGTGGCGACGTCGGCGACGCCCCGCCGCACCTTCTGCAGCAGCTCCAGTTGCTTCTGGTAGGAGTAATCGAGCGTCTCGCGCGGATCCTCGGCCCGGTCAAGGGCCTTGTTCGCCTTCGCGCGGAAGATCATCCCCATACGCTTCATGACACCGCTCATGGGCTTCGCGCGCCCCCTTCTGACGGACTCGGCTCCAGCTCTTCAACAAGGTCCACAGTACGGGCCCTGTCTCCATTACCGCACTGTTCGGAGCGGGATGCGCTCCTCCCCAAGGACGACTGCGCGCGGTGTCCCCTCCCGCGCAGGGAGTAGACGGATCTCGGGGAGATCCCGCGCCGTCCTTCGTACGTACGGCCCAAGACGCAGTCCGTTAGCGGATCGTTCCCGCCCGGCATGGGGTTCATGCCCACTACCCCGTACCCTTGGGTTTTGTGTTCCGTAGCCGTTCGAAGGACGAGAAGGCCCCCACCGGCAAGGTGACGGCGGACCTCTCCACCAAGCAGCCCCGCGACCCCGAGGCCCCCAAGGGCCGCCCGACCCCGAAGCGGAGCGAGGCGCAGACCCAGCGCCGGCGCGCCGCGACGGTGCCGACCGACCGCAAGGAGGCCGCCAAGCGCCAGCGCGAGGCACGCCGCTCGGACCTGGCCCGGCAGCGCGAGGCGCTGGCCAGCGGCGACGAGCGCTACCTGCCCGCCCGCGACAAGGGTCCGGTCCGCCGCTTCGTGCGCGACTTCGTCGACTCCCGGTTCGCGATCGCCGAGTTCTTCCTGCCGATGGCCGTGGTGATCCTCGTGCTGTCGCTGTTCGGCAACGCCAACCGGTCGCTGCAGAACATCTCCCTGCTGCTCTGGCTCGGTGTGATCATCCTGATCGTCATCGACTCGATCGGCATCTGGATCCGTCTGCGGAAGCAGCTCAACGAGCGCTTCCCGAACGAGCCGAAGCGCGGCGCCATCGCCTACGGCCTGATGCGCACGCTCCAGATGCGCCGGCTGCGTCTGCCGAAGCCGCAGGTCAAGCGCGGAGAGCGGCCCTGAGCGCCGACAGCTCCGAGTTCGACGGGCGCGCGTTCGGCGAGGCCACGTCGGAGTCGGGCGGCCCGGTGCTGCCCGTCGTCGCCCACTGGCCCGCCGGTCCCGGCGGGCTGCGCGACACCATCCGGCAGGAGATCATCGCCCGTCAGCTCGACGAGCAGATAACCAGTCGCTACCCGGTGGGGCAGCGGCTGCGGATCCTCGACGCGGGCATGGGGCAGGGCACCCAGGCCCTGCGGCTGGCCCGTGCCGGGCACACCGTGACCGGTCTGGAGGCCGACCCGGACCTCCTGAAGACGGCCCGTGAGTCGCTGGCGACGGAGCCCGCCGGGATCCGCGAGCGGGTCCGGATGATCGAGGGCGACGGACGCGAGACCGGGGTGCACTTCCTGCCCGGCAGCTTCGACGTGGTGCTCTGCCACGGCGTGCTCATGTACGCGGACGAGCCGGACGCGCTGCTCGCGGGCCTGGCCCGGATGCTGGCCCCCGGCGGCCTGCTGTCCCTGGTGGTACGGAACGCGGAGGCCCTGTCCATGCGACCGGGCCTCGCCGGGGACTGGTCGGGGGCGCTCGCCGCCTTCGACTCGGACGTCTACACGGACGACAACGGCGTGAAGGTGCGGGCCGACCGGCTCGACGCGCTCACGGCGACGCTCGCGGGGATCGCGGCGCCGCTGCACGCCTGGTACGGGGTACGGGTCTTCACCGACGACGTCCCCGCCGACGCGGGCCTGCCCGCCGCCGAGGAGCTGGAGCGGCTGCTCGCCGCCGAGGACCGGGCGGGGCGCACGGATCCGTACCGGCGGGTCGCGGCGCTCCTGCACCTGTGCGGGGTACGGGGCTGACGGTCGCGCACCCCTGATCGGGTGCGCTCGCCGGGCCCCTGGCGGGGCGGAATCGGATACTCCGGACATGGACGTATCCCGTGCCCGTCGTGTTCTCCTTCCCCTCGTCGCCGTCGCACTGGTCGGCGGCTGTTCCTCCGCCGGGGACGCGTCCGCACCGGAGCGCTCCACCCAGGCGGCGGCGCCGCTCGTCTCCAACGAGCTCCAGGACGACTACCAGCGGGTGATCAAGAACGTCCTGCCGTCGGTCGTCCAGATCGAGGCGTCGAACAGCCTCGGCTCCGGGGTCGTCTACGACGGCAAGGGGCACATCGTCACCAACGCGCACGTGGTCGGCCAGGAGAAGAGCTTCAAGGTCACGGCGGCCACCGGCGGGCAGTCCGTCACGGCGCGGCTCGTCTCCTCGTATCCCGAGCAGGACCTCGCCGTCCTCAAGCTGGACAGCGTGCCGCAGGGGCTGAAGGCCGCGAAGTTCGGCGACTCCGCCGAGGTCGACATGGGGCAGATCGTGCTCGCGATGGGCTCCCCGCTGGGCCTGTCCGGCAGCGTCACCCAGGGCATCGTCTCGGCGACCGGCCGCACGGTCAGCGAGGGACGGGACGGCGGCGGCACGGGCGCGACCATCGCGAACATGGTCCAGACGTCGGCGGCGATCAACCCCGGCAACAGCGGGGGCGCCCTGGTCAACCTCGACAGCGAGGTCATCGGCATCCCGACGCTCGCCGCGACCGACCCCGAGCTGGGCGGCGGCTCGGCACCCGGCATCGGCTTCGCGATCCCCGCGTCGATGGTGCGGACGGTCGCGGGCCAGATCGTCAAGAACGGCAAGGTGACGGACTCGGGCCGGGCGGCCCTCAACATCACCGGCCGTACGGT
Source organism: Streptomyces vietnamensis (assembly GCF_000830005.1). Taxonomy (NCBI): domain Bacteria; kingdom Bacillati; phylum Actinomycetota; class Actinomycetes; order Kitasatosporales; family Streptomycetaceae; genus Streptomyces; species Streptomyces vietnamensis. Next base: position 2,392,982 of record NZ_CP010407.1, read on the forward strand.
CCTCGACGACAACTACGAGCCGGCGGGCGTGGCGGTGGTCGAGGCGCCGGCGGACGGGGCGGCGGGGAAGGCGGGGCTGAAGCCGGGCGATGTGATCACGCGGCTCGGCGACACGGAGATCACGACGATCACGTCGTTGTCGGAGGCGTTGGCGGCGATGCAGCCGGGGGACAAGGTGACGGTGACGTACGTGCGGGGCACGACGACCCGGAAGACGGAAGTCACCTTGGGCGAGCTGTAGCCCCCACGCCCGCGTGGTGCCCGCGCCTGGCTGGGCGTCGCCCCGCGCCCGTGTGGGCCCGCACCTTGCTGGGCGGTGCCTTCGCCGCCCTCCGTGTGGGCAATCGTCCCGCTGGGGCGGGACGGGTGGGCACACGGGACGGCGCGCCTGGCCGCGCCCCCGCCCCCTGTGCCTGGACCCGCACCACCAGCGCGCCGCACCGCACGTGCGGGTTCGGGCGCGGGAGCCTCGGGCGCCAGCAGGGCGCGGGTCCGTTGTGCCCACCCGTTCCGCCCCAGCGGAACGATTGCCCACAACGGGGGCGAGGGGGCCGCGGGCCCACAAGGGGTGGGGCGGGGGCACCGCCCGCCGCCCCGAGGGTGGATGGGGTGCAGGGGGCTCGGTCCTGCACCCCTGTCTGGGCCGCCGGGCGCTCTAGCCCTCCGCGTTCAGGGGCATCGGGCCGTAGACCTTCGCCCCGTCCTCCGACAGCGTCACCTGGTCCGCGCCTCCGCCCAGGAGGTCACGCCAGTTCTCTCCGAGCCAGCTCTCCGCGTCGCCCTGGGTGGTGAACTCCTCGGGGGTCACCACCGGCTCGACCTCGGTGCCGTCGGACTTCTCGAACCGCCACGTCCATGCCATGCAAGCCTCCTCGGTTTCCTGCCCGCAGCGTAGCCGGGCGCGCACGGCTTGCGGTGGCGCGGGAGGATCTGAGGGTGGAACTGACTCTGCTCGGCACCGGTGCCCCCCTCGGACTTCCCCGCCCCGACTGCCCCTGCGCCGTGTGCGCGCTGTCCCGTGGGGAGCGGGCGAGGGCCGCGACCTCGCTGCTCGTGGACGGGGCCCTGCTGCTCGATCTGACCCCCGGGGCCGCCCTCGCCGCCGCCCGGTCGGGGCATTCGTTGGTGGGGGTGCGGCAGGTGCTGCTCACGCATCCCCATGACGGGCCGGCCGTGGAGGTGCCCGCGGGCCTGCCCGACGCCGGGCGGGTGCCGGACGGACGCGAGTTGACGCTGATCAGCGGGCACCGGGTGCGGGCCGTGTCGATGGACTCCCCCGGGACGGGGTACGAGGTGACCTCGGCCGAGGGCGAGCGGTTGCTGTACCTGCCGCCGGGGGGCGCGCCCGCGGGGATCGCGGACGATCACCGCGGGCCGTACGACATGATCGTCGCCGATGTCACCGGGCGGCCGGACGGGCTTGCGCGGCTGCGGGCGACGGGGGCCGTCGGTCCGGCCACCGAGGTGATCGCGGTGCATCTGGACCACGACGCACCGGCGGGGGCCGAGCTGGACCGGCGGCTCGCGGCGGCGGGGGCGCGGGCGGTGCCGGACGGGACGACGCTGTACATCGGCGACTACCGCGAGGTGCCGGAGGTGCCCCGGCGGACCCTGGTGACGGGCGGGGCCCGGTCGGGGAAGTCGGTGGAGGCCGAGCGGCGTCTGGAGACCTTCCCCGAGGTGCTGTACGTGGCGACGAGCGGGACCCGGGAGGGCGATCCGGAGTGGGCGGAGCGGGTGGGGCTGCACCGGGAGCGGCGGCCGGGTTCGTGGCGTACGGCCGAGACCTGCGAGCTCGTACCGCTGCTCGCGGAGGACGGTCCGGCGCTGCTGATCGACTGTCTGTCGCTGTGGCTGACGGACGCCATGGACCGGGTGGGCGCCTGGGACGACGAGCGGTGGCGGGACGGCGGGCAGGCGGCGCTGCGGGAGCGGACGGCGGAGCTGGTGGCGGCGGTGCGGGCGACGCGCCGCACGGTCGTGACGGTGACGAACGAGGTGGGTTCGGGGGTGGTGCCGGCCACGGCGGCGGGGCGCCGCTTCCGGGACGAGCTGGGCCGGCTGAACGCGGCCTTCGCGGACGAGTGCGAGGAGGTCGTCCTCGTGGTCGCGGGTCAGGCCCTGGTGCTGCGCGGGTAGGGTGCGATCACCGAATTACCTGTCACTAGGCGGAACCCTTGAACCTCGACGACTTCTCCGATCTGATCGAGCGCCCCGACGGCGGGATACGGCGTGATGCCGAGGAGCGCCGGGAGCGGCTGGCCGTGCCGCCGGGGGCGCTGGGCCGGCTCGACGAGCTGGGCGAGTGGCTGTCCGCGGCGCAGGCCTCGGTCAAGGTGCGGGCGATCGAGCAGCCGAAGGTCGTGCTGTTCGCGGGCGACCACGGGGTGGCCTCCCTCGACGTGTCGGGCCGTACGGCGGGGACGGCGTACGAGCTGGTGCGCGCGGTGCTCGACGGGGCGAGCCCGGTGGCGGTGCTCGCCCGCTCGATGAACGTGCCGGTGCGGGTCGTGGACGCCGGTCTGGACTGCGATCCGGAGCTGCTGCCCGCCGAGGTGGTACGGCACCGGGTGCGGCGGGGCAGCGGCCGGATCGACGTGGAGGACGCGCTGACGGTCGAGGAGACCGAGGCGGCGGTCCGGCTCGGTGTCGCGCTCGCCGACGAGGAGGCGGACTCGGGCACCGATCTGGTGGTGCTCGGGGATCTGAGCGTGGGTGGGACGACCCCGGCGTCGACGCTGATCGCGGCGCTGTGCGGGACGGACGCCTCGGTGGTGACCGGCCGGGGCGGTGCCGGGATCGACGATCTGGCGTGGATGCGCAAGTGTGCGGCGATCCGGGACGCGCTGCGGCGGGCCCGGCCGGTCCTGGGCGACCAGCTGGAGCTGCTCGCGGCGGTCGGCGGGGCGGACCTGGCGGCGATGACCGGGTTCCTGCTGCAGGCCTCGGTGCGGCGGATGCCGGTGATCCTGGACGGTGTGGTGGGCGCGGCCTGTGCGCTGGTGGCGCAGCGGGCGGCGTTCCGGGCGCCGGACTGGTGGCTGGCGGGTCAGGTGAGCGGGGAGCCGGCGCAGGCGAAGGCTTTGGACCGGATGGCGCTCAACCCGCTGCTCGATCACGGCGTCCATGTGGGTGAGGGAACCGGGGCATTGCTCGCACTTCCCCTCGTCCAGGCCGCGGCGGCGTTCGCCGCGGAGCTGCCCGAGCGTCCGGATCCGACCACTCCGGACGCCGGGGACGCTGCGGAGGCCTGAGCGCGGGCGGAAGGGAACGGCCGACTCCGGGGCGGGCACGTGCGACGCGCGCGTGGCCGCCTTCGGCGTCTCCGTACGGCACACACTGCCCCATATGATCGCTTTTCATGGGAGAAGTCCGCTTGTCTGCCGAAGCAGCACCCCGGAGCACCAGCCCCCGGGGCAGCACCCCCCGTTCGCGTCGGAGCGCGGCGTTCGCCGTCTGGTACCTGCGCGTCGTCACGTTCATCAATTTCCTGGGCGCCGTCTGGGTCTCCTTCGGGCAGGACCTGCGCCGCCACAACGAGGACAACTACTTCACCCCGTACCTGCTCACCGCGGGCTTCGCCTCGGGGGTCTTCACCCTCTTCCTGGCGATCACCATGCGGCGCCGCAAGCGGGCCGCGTGGATCCTCAACATCGTGCTCAGCGGCCTCTTCCTGCTGCTCTTCGCCCTCGTGATGTTCTTCCCCGAGATCCGGCAGCACGCCCAGAACTGGATCTCGCTGGTCCTCACCGCCGCGTTCGTGCTCGCGCTGCTCCTCGGCCGCAAGGAGTTCTACGCGAAGGGCGACCGCTCCAACCCGAAGCTCGCGGCGGGGGTGGCGGTCGGCGGACTGCTCGTCACCTCGCTGCTCGCCGCCGTCCTGGTGACCGTCACCAACCAGTCCACCGGCTACTCCACCTTCATGGACCGCTGGAAGTACGGCCTGCTGCGGCTCGTCACGCTGGCCTCCGACGACGCCGGCTTCACCGGGATCCACCCCCCCGGCTGGGTCGACGTCACCATCAACGTCATGTCCACGCTGCTGCTCTTCGCGGTGCTCTTCGCCGCCTTCCGCTCCCGGCGGGCCGTCGACCCGCTGACCGAGGAGGACGAGGAGCGGCTGCGGACCCTGCTCGACAAGCAGGGCGACCGCGACTCCCTCGGCTACTTCGCGCTGCGCCGCGAGAAGAGCGTCGTCTGGTCGCCGAGCGAGAAGGCCGCCATCGCCTACCGGGTGGTCGGCGGGGTCTCGCTCGCCTCCGGCGACCCGATCGGCGACCCCGAGGCCTGGCCCGGCGCCATCGAGCCCTGGCTCGCCGAGGCGCGCGAGCACGGCTGGATCCCGGCGGTGATGGGCGCGAGCGAGGAGGCCGGGGTCATCTACGGCCGGCACGGTCTCGACGCCCTGGAGCTGGGCGACGAGGCGATCGTGGAGACCGACGAGTTCACCCTGGACGGCCGGGCCATGCGGACCGTCCGGCAGGCCTTCAACCGGGTGAAGCGGGCCGGGTACGAGGTCCGGATCCGGCGCCACGAGGACATCCCCGCGGACGAGATGGCCGAGCTGCTCCGCAAGGCGGACGACTGGCGGGACGGGGCCACCGAGCGCGGGTTCTCGATGGCGCTCGGCCGGCTCGGCGACCCCCGGGACGGCAAGTGCGTGATGCTGGAGTGCACCGACGAGACGGGTGAGTTGCGGGCGCTGCTGTCCTTCGTCCCCTGGGGTCCGAAGGGGCTCTCGCTCGATCTGATGCGCCGTGACCGGGACTCCGAGAACGGCCTGATGGAGTTCATGGTCATCGAACTCCTGCAGCGCGCCAAGGAGATCGGGATCACTCAGGTCTCGCTCAACTTCGCGATGTTCCGCTCCGTCTTCGAACGTGGCTCGAAGCTCGGGGCGGGACCCGTGCTGCGCATGTGGCGTTCGCTGCTCAGCTTCTTCTCCCGCTGGTGGCAGATCGAGTCGCTGTACCGCGCCAACGCCAAGTACCGACCGATCTGGGAGCCCCGATTCATGCTCTTCGAGAAAAGTGCGGACCTGCTGCGCATCGGCCTCGCCGCAGGGCGCGCCGAGGGCTTCCTGGAGGCCCCCGGGCTGCCGAAGTGGCTGCACCGCAGGCATCTGGAGAGCGGCCGTTGAGCCGCGCCGTCCGGGAGTTCGCCCGGCGCGAGTGGGGGCCGCTGTTCACCACCGTACGGACGGCGCTCGTCACGAAGAGGTGGAGAGCGGTCCCGATGACGCTGGCCGCCGTCTGTCTCACCGGCCTGTTCCAGATCGTGCAGAACCAGGACTGGGGCTATCAGCCGGTCCAGGACATCGGTTCCGTACGGGCCGAGGACCCCTTGTGGCTCGCGCTGCTGCGGACCCCGCTCTCGCTGTTCGTGCCCGCGCTCGACCTGCCCGTCTGGGGCGCCCTCGCGCAGGTCCTGCTGGTGTTCGGGATCGCCGAGATCTGCCTCGGGCGGTGGCGGACGCTCGCCGGCGCCTATCTGGCGACGCTGGCCGGCACGTTATACGCGCGCCTGGCCATCGCCCTCGGCCCCGACAGCCCCATCGGAATGCCCGCCTCCGACGCGCAGGTCGTCGACACCGGGCCCTCGGCGGCCGTGGTGGGCCTCGCGGTCTACGTCTGCTGGCGGTACGGGGCGCGGTGGACGGGCGCGCTCGTCGTCCTGTCCATGGTGATCGAGGTGGCGATCAAGGCGAACCTGGCGGGCAAGGAGCACATCGCGGCGATCGCCGCCGTCCTCGTCCTCATCGCGGTCCAGGCCTGGCGCGGCCGGCGTCACGACGGTGTCGAGCCCCGCCCGGGCACGCGCTCCTGGAAGCCGCCGATCAAGTCCTGAAAACGCCGCCGCACCTTGGTCCAGCGCCTGTCGTGGCGGTACGTACGGATCCGGGAGCGGGCCCTGGCCCGATGGCGGCGCCGGTAGAAGCGCTTGGACCACCAGGAGCCGGGGCGGGCCAGGCGGACGGCGCCGACGATCGCCACGAACGGGACCAGGGTCCCGAACACGGCCATCCGGAGCTTCCCCTTCACCAGGGTGACCAGGACGAGGAGGAAGTTCAGCGCGAGGCTCAGGATGAAGGCGGCCCGGTCCTGGCGCTCCTCCACCGTCATGTCGTTGACGCCGAGCGGTGAGAAGCCGCTGAGCGCGAGCCCCACGAGGGCCGTGGTGAGCACGACCACCTCGACGCTCTTGCGGCCGTCCTCCGACCAGTACACGTCGTCGAGGTGGAGGATGAGCGCGAACTCGTCCAGGACGAGCCCCACGCCGATCCCGAAGACGACCGCGAAGACGGCCCCGCCGATGCCGTGCCGGTCGCTGCCCACCGCGCCGAAGCCGCCGAGGACGGTGAGGACGACCCCCGGCACGACGTGATGGATGTGGACTCCCCCCGAGGAGACGTTCCGGAAGGGGCCCTTCCCCGCCCGGATGAGCCGGGTGACGGTGCGGGTGACCAGGAATGTCAGGACGAAGGAGGTCAGAGCGAGCAGCATCGGGAGCTTGCCCGGCTCGACGATGTTGCGGGAGAACCAGTGACCCATGCCACCCCGATCCGATTTGAGCGGTATGCGCAATCTACCGTTCAGGAGTGGCGATTACCCTGCCCGGATGGACGGCCTGCGTTTCGCCTTCGGGACCCTCACCGTGTTCCCCGCCCGCATCACCCGCTGGGACCGGGACGCGGCGCGCGCCGGCATGCTCTCGGCCCCGCTCGCGGGTCTCGTCGTCGGGCTCTGCTCCGCCGCGGCCGGCGGTCTCCTCCTGCTGCTCGGCTCGGGCCCGCTGCTCGCGGCCGTCGCCGCCACCGCCGTCCCCGCCCTGCTCACCCGGGGCCTGCACCTCGACGGCCTCGCGGACACCGCCGACGGCCTCGGCAGCGCCAAGCCGGCCGAGGACGCGCTGCGCATCATGAAGCAGTCGGACATCGGCCCGTTCGGCGTCATCGCCCTGGTCCTCGTCCTGCTCGCCCAGGTCGCCGCGCTGTACGAGCTGTACGGGGAGGACTGGGCGCACGGCACGATCGCCGCCGCCCTCGCCGCCACCGTCGCCCGCCTCGCCCTCACCCACGCCTCCCGGCAGGGCGTCCCCGCGGCCCGCCCGGAGGGCCTCGGCGCGATCGTCGCCGAGACGGTCCCGGCCCGCTCCGCGACCCTCACGACCGCCCTGGTCCTGGTCCTCTGCGCCTCGGCGGGCCTCCTCCTCTCCCCGTACGACGCCGTCCGCTCCGTCCTGGCGGCCGGCGCGGGCCTCTGCGCGGCGGCGCTGCTGCTCCGCCGGTGCGTGCGGCGCTTCGGCGGGGTGACGGGCGATGTGTTCGGCGCGGTGGAGGAGACGGCGGCGACGGCGGCGCTGGTCGCGCTGACGCTGGGCTGAGCCCGGCTAGCAGGGCTCGCGCCAGGCGTCGAGCTCGTACCGCTTCCGCATCGAGCCGAGGCCCAGCTTCCTCGCCTGCGGGCAGAACTGGTCCGTCGTCAGTTCGTACTCGACGTGGAAGACGGCCTTGCCCGCCGCCGTGAACGGGGCGAGGCGGCCGCACTCGTCGTACTCCGCGCACTGCTCGTTGACCGCGAAGTCGAAGTCCGGGAGCAGCTTCGGGATCTGGTCCAGGTCGTTCTTGAGGCCGACCGCGAGGCCCCGGTCGTGGGCCATGCTCGCGAGGAGGCGGTTGTAGCGGAGCTGGTCGGCGGCGGTGAGCGGGAAGCCGGTGCGGTTCCGGTAGCCGTCCATGTTGTCGGGCTCGACGGCGTCGAAGCCCTTGTCCCGGCACATGTCGAGGCGCTTCGCCATGAGCGGTCCGAGGAGGTCGGTGCGGCGGATGTCGAGCCAGCGCTCGCCCTCCCAGCCGTTGCCCTTGCCGAGGAGGGTCTTCGGGAAGTCGTCGGCGTCGGGGCGGAAGTCCTCCCAGGCGCCGGTGGACAGGTAGCAGATCACCTTGCGGCCGCGGCGGTGGAGGTCGGCGACGGTCGACGCCGGGTGGTCGAAGCCGTCGATGTCGTACACCGGGACATCGACCGTCGGGTCGAGCCTGCCGCTGAGCTGCCACTGCCAGCCGAGGCCGGGGGCGGGCCGCCACCGTCCCTCCTCGGTGGTCTTCGGGTCGGGGCCGGGGACGCCGGTGCAGGCCGTGGCGAGCAGCAGCAGCCCCGCGAGCAGGGGCAGCGGTCGTCTCATCGGGCGGGCTCCAGGAGGTGCGGAAGGGTGCCCCAGGGGTGCGCGCCGGTGCCCGGGACGGCGCAGTGCACCGGGGTGGCCGGGCGGAAGCCGGCGGGGGCCGCGTAGACGAGGTGGCAGTAGTGGGCGGCGACCGGCAGGTCCAGGGTCCGGTAGGTGTCCCAGGGGCCCTCGAAGGTGACGAGGAGGTCGGCCTGGGCCTCGTAGCCGGGGTCGGGGTGGGCGCCGTGGTTGAAGACGAGGGTCGCGGCCCCGGCGGCCCGGGCGGCGACCGCGATCCGGCGGTAGTGGGCGAGGGCGGCGGGCGCGGTCGCCACCTGGTCCAGGAAGGCGCCGTCGGCGCCGTACCAGTCACGGTGGCGGAGCAGTTCGGCGACGACCTCGGCGTGCGGGCGGCGCCCGTAGGCGGTGTCCACGTAGCCGAGGACCCGGACGCCGGCGGCCCGCAGCCGCCCGGCGGTCTCGGCGAACGCCGGGTCGGGCGCCTCGCCGGCCCCGCTCGCCGGGTTGAGGACGACGCCGTACAGGGACGGCGCCGCGTCGACGAGGGCCGACCAGGCCTCGGGGCGTTCGGCCGGGTGCTCGTAGTACGGCACCAGGAGGGAGGGGTTCGTCATGGCTTCCTAGGCGCGGTGGGCGGTCGGTCGTACCAGGAGGGCGCAGGTCAGGGCGGCGAGCACCGCGGCCGCTCCCCCGGTGGCCAGCGGGCCCGCCACCGGTTCCACGGTCTGCGCCGCCGCCGCGAGCAGGCAGACGGTGGCGGCGCTGAGCACCGCGCCGAAGGCCTGGAGCAGCAGCCCGAGCCAGAGCACCGTCCCGATCAGGAGCAGCGTGACCAGGCGCGGGAGCGTCGGCCAGGGCGCCCCCGGCCAGGCCAGGGTCGCGGTGAGGGTGAGGGCGAGGAGGACGGTCAGGTAGCCGCCGAGGCAGAGCACGAGGGTGCCGGTGACCGCCCGACGGAACTCGCGGGCGGTGCTGAGGGTCCGCAGCCGGGCCAGGCTCTCGCCCCGGAAGCGGTGGAGGAGCCATTCGGCGGGCCCCATGGAGAGGGTGAGCGCGATGACCGCCCCCGCCCCGCTCACCAGCGTGTCGCCCACGCCCGCGTGGAGCACGAGCAGGCCGCTGCCGAGGCCGAAGAAGCCGTACGGGAGGGAGGCGGCGCGCGGGGGCCCGCCGCGGCCGCCCGCGCCCCGGCGCACGCCCGGGCGGAGCACGAGCGAGGCGAAGGCGACGGAGGCGGTGAGCGAGGCGAGGAGCAGTCCGGTGCGCAGCGCGTCCGGCAGGTCCCAGCGGAAGGCGGGGAAGGCGCCGGTGAGCGGCAGCAGGGCGCAGAGCAGGGCCCGTTCGCGGCCGAGGACCAGGAGCACGGTCGCGGCGGCGAGGTAGAGCGACTGCCCGGCGGCGAAGACGGCGGCCGGGGTCTCGCCGGGCGCGGCGGTCGCGAGGGCGACGGCCGTCCCGGCGAGCGCGCCGGCCGGGGCGCCGGTGAGCAGGGCGCGGGCGGCGGCGGGCCGGTCGCCGAGCCCGAGCCAGGTGTAGGCGCGGTGGGAGAGGGCCTGGTTCCACACCCAGCCGGTGACGGCCCCGGCGAGCAGCGGGACGGTTCCGGCGGGGAGCCCGAACCGGCCGTGTGCGCCGGCGAGCAGCGGTGCGGCGAGGACGTACGCGAGGCCGGGGAGGGCGAAGACGAGCCCGCGCAGCAGACAGCCCGCGAGCTCGCCGTACCAGGCGCCGCCGGGCGGCGCCTCGGGCTCGGGGTGGCGCCGCTCCACGCGCGCGTAGAGGTCCTCGGCGAGGGAGAAGGAGTCGGCGCGGCCGTAGGTGAGCCGGATGTGCTCGTCGGTCATGCCGTCGGACTCGAGGATCGCGGCGATCTCGTCCGGGTGCACGGCGGCGGCGACGAACCCGTCGAGCCGTCCGGCGAGTTCGTCGAGCGGATCGCTCGCGAGCTCCCCTGCGGCGGGGGGCGGGGTGGGCTCGGCGGGTCGCCCGGCGGCGCCGTGCGGAGCCGGTTGCCCGGGGAGGCCCGGCTGGGCCCGTTGCCCGGCGGAGCCGGTCGGGGCCGGTCGCCCGGCGGCGTCGTGCGGGGCCGGTCGCCCGGCGGCGTCGTGCGGGGCCGGTCGCCCGGCGGGGCCCGGCTGGGCCCGTTGCCCGGGGGAGCCGGTCGGGCGGGTGCCGGAGGTCGGGACGGCCTGCGCGGCGGGTTGTCCGGCCGGGTGGCCGGCGGCGGCCCGGGGCGGCGGCCCGCCCGGGGCGGTCGTGCGTCCCGCGGGGGCCTCCCGTCGGGGGCGGGGGATCGCCGGCAGAGGGGTCGCCCCCGTCGCCGGGCGCTTCAGCCAGAGGGAGCCGCTCATGCCCGGGTGCCTCCTGTCACGAGGGCCGCGGTGGTGCGGCGGGGGGCGGGGATCCTGAGGCGCAGGGGTTCCTGGGGCAGCGGGACCGGGCGCGCCGGGCGGGCGCCCGCCAGTTCGCGGTAGATCCGGCGGAAGCCGTCCACGGAGCGGTGCAGGGTGAACTCGTCGATGACCCGTTGCCGGGCGCGGCGGCCGAGTTCGGCGCGGCGGGCACCGTCCACGAGGAGTGCGGAGACGGCGGCGGCCATGACGGCCGGTTCGCGGGGCGGGACGACGATCCCGGTGTCGCCGACGGCCTCCCGTACGCCTCCGACGTCCGTGGACACGGTGGCGCGGCCGCAGGACATGGCCTCGATGAGGGAGAAGGGGAAGCCTTCGCTGATGGAGGAGAGCATGACGACGCTGCCGGCCGCGTAGGCCGAGGGGACGTCGCTGATCCGGCCCTCGAAGGTCACCCCGTCGGCGACGCCCAGTTCGGCGGCGAGTTTCTCCAGGCGGGTCAGGTAGTCCTCGTTCCCGGCGGGGACCGGGCCGAACAAGCGGAGCCGCAGCTCGGGGAGTTCGGCGCGGCAGATCGCGTACGCCCGGATCAGGGTCTCCAGGTCCTTGATGGGGTCGACGCGGCCGCACCAGCTGAGGGTGGGGGTCGCGGGTTCGGGTCCGGCCTCGGGGAAGAGGGCGGGGTCGACGCCGTTGTAGACGGTGCGGATGCGGTCGGCGGGGGCTCCGCCGCGCTCCTCCCAGCGCCGGTTGTACTGGTTGCAGGGGGTGATGAGGTCGGCCTTGCGGTAGCCGAGGGTGTTGAGCTCGCGGTAGAAGCCGAGCATGAGGGCCTTGACGGGCCAGCGTTGCGCTTCGGTGCGGTAGCCGAGGTAGCGCTCGCGGAGGTAGATGCCGTGTTCGGTGAGCAGGAAGGGCACCCCTTCGAAGTGCTGCGCGGCGAGCGCGGGCAGCGTGGCGAGGCCGCTGGAGACGGCGTGGGCCACGCTGCCGTCGGCTATCCGGGCGGCGAGCGGGCGCAGGGCGTGTTCGAGCAGGTCGGTGGCGGTGAGCGCGTCGTGGACGGTGGGCCGGGCCGCGAGCGTGGGCAGGTGCGGCATGGTCCAGATCCACATGAGGGAGCGCAGGGCGGGCTCGGAGCGGAGGGCGGCGGTCAGCCGGCCCTGCCGGGCGAGTTCGGCGAGTTCGTACAGGCCGGTGCCGAAGTCGCAGCCCGCCTCGGGGTCGAGGAGGGCGAGCAGGAGGCTCTCGTACGCGGAGAGGAAGCGGCGGCGTTCGCGCCCCCGCAGGGGCCGGCGCACGGCCGGACCCTGCGGGGGTCCCCAGAGGGGGTGGGCGGTGTGCCGGGTGACGTTGGGCGGCAGCTCCCAGGTGACGGGTTCGCGGCCGCTGCCGGTGAGGGCGAGGATCTCGAAGTCGACCTCGGGCATGCCGCGGACGAGCTGGTCGCACCAGGTGCTGACGCCGCCGTGGACGTGCGGGTAGGTGCCTTCGGTGAGCATGGTGACGTGACGGCCACTGCTCGGCATGTGCGGTTTCCCCCCAGGACGTGCTGTTCGGGACGTGCCGGTCAGGCGGTCGGGAGCGTGAGGGTGACGGCGGTCTGGAGCAGTTCGGGCGTGGTCCAGGCGGAGCGGGTGCCCGCGTAGGCCGTCCCGAAGGCGGTGCTGCCGAGGAGGAGCTTCTTGCGGGTGCCCTCGGGGGCGGTGACGGGCACGGTGACGCCGGAGGGCGCCTTGACGGTGACCGTGGTGCCGATGCGGTAGGCGGTGACCTTTCCGGCGGCGACGGCCTGCTCCCAGGCGGCGCGGCGGTTCAGTTCGGTGCCGACGTCCTTCTGGGCCGGGTTGACCAGGGGCGCGTTCGCCGCGAACAGGGCCCGGTAGTCGGCGAGTACGCGGTCGAGGACGGGGTAGAGGAGCCGTTCCTCGGCGAGGTTGGACTGGTGGACGTAGTGCGGCCTGGGGTCGTTGCCCAGGACGTGGGAGAGGGCGGTGCGGGCCTCCTGCGGCACGATGTGGTCGGCGTAGCCGGTGGCCGTGGGGAGCGGGGCGGGCAGGCAGGTGGAGGCCGGGTTGGACTCGCAGATGCCGCTGCCGCCGTCGGCGCGGGAGGTGTAGATCCAGTTGTACTCATCGGTCATCTCGGCGGCGGTGCCCACGTTGTAGTACACGTTCATGGGGTGGCGGGGCACGGTCTTCACGGTGCCGGTGCCCACGGACCGCTGCTGGGGCTCGCGGGAGTTGTCGCTCCCGGTCCATTTCACGCCGTTGTCGGCGAGGGCGCCGGCGAGGTTGGGATTGTCGACGGGCTGCTGGGGCAGGGTCTTGAGGCCGGAGTGCTCGCCGGTGACGAGTTCGGAGCGGTCGACGGAGATGCCCTTGCCGACGGCCCAGTTGTGGTTGTCGCGGATCTGGCCGGAGATCTCGGAGCGGCTGACCCACAGGGTGTTGCCCGCGGTGTCCTTGGCGCACTGCCAGGGGACGACGGCGTTGTCCTGGAGGCAGCCGAGGAAGGGGTGGGTGTAGGTGTGGTTGATCCACCGGTACTGGGCGCGGTCGGCGACGAGCCGGTCGGTGAGCGCGTCGGCGCCGCCGTGCTCGGTCTTCCACTGCTCGCCCTGGCCGCCGTTGTAGACCATGTCGAGGGTGAAGCCGGAGGACTTCTGCCAGGCGGCGGCGTACTCGGCGTCGGCGGCCGTCATGCGGATCGGGTTGACGGCGTCGTCGCCGCCACCGACGCAGTCGAAGTCGCCGGGGGTGCAGTTGAGGGCGGGGTCCCAGCGGGCGTCGGGGGCGAAGACGTCGTCGACGTGGACGGAGAGGTAGTTGCGGCTCTGGCCGAGGTGGACGCCCTGGGTGAGCCAGTCGACGATGCCGCGGGCCAGGGCCCGGAACTGCCGCTGGTACTGGTTGTAGGCGAAGGTGACGACGAGTTCGCGGCGCCCGTCGGCGGCGTACTCGCCGACGAGGCTGGCCCGGCCGCCGCCGTCGACGGGGACGTCGAGGTAGCTGGTGTAGCCGGCGCGGGGACGCCCCGCGTAGCCGTAGCTCTCGGAGATCGAGGGGTCGTTGTCCTCGAAGGTCAGCGCCCCGGCGAGGTAACGGAAGGGGCCCGCCTGTCCGGCGGTGGTGACGTCGGCCCGGTGGCCGTCGAGGACGCCGGACCAGCCGCCCTGGTCGGTGTAGTCGAGGCCGACGCCGGGGTGCGCCCAGGTGTAGGCGTCGACCTGCGGGATCCCGAAGGTCCGCTCGTACGCCTGGAGGGCGGTGGCCTCGGCGGAGTCGGGGCCGAAGGCGCTCTCGTGGGGCAGGACGATGCCCTGGTACTTGGCGCGGGGCCGCCCGTCGACGCTGTCGCTGAGGAAAGCCGTGTCGAGGACGGGCCGGTTCGGGTCGTCGAGGTCGATCCTGCGGTACGGGACGCCGGAGCCCTGCAGCTCGGCGGTGATCGCCCCGACCGCGCTGCCGCCGTCGTCGACGACGAGGACGGTGAGGTCCACGCGGGGCGCCGTCGCGGCGACCGCCTGCGCGGAGGGGACGACGGTGGCGAGCAGCGCGGCGGCGGCGAGGGCCGCGATCCTGCCCGTACGAGGACCGGTGCGGGGGCCGGTACGAGGGCGGGTACGGGCCCCGGTACGGGCGCCGGCGGCGGTGCGGGGCGCGGTTCTGGGCGTACGGATTCGGCCGGAGTCCATGACTGGTGTCCCCCCTCGACGGGCCCCGCCCGAACCGGCGGAACGCGTGGAGATGTCGCAGATGAGGCGAAGGACGGTGTGTCGTCCTTGCGTGAATGAGGCGAGTGTGACCGGGAGACAGAGGCCGGAAGGGTAAACATGAAAGAGACACCACGGATGAGTGAATCCCCGCCGCCGTGAGCGAACCGGGTGAGCGAGCGTAGGCTCGTTCTCGGCGCTCCTCGGGCCGAAATACGATGCGGCGGGCACGGTCGGCCCATCCCTCGACCGCCACAGAACTCAATGGAAGCGAGATTTCACCACCGTGACTGCTCTCACTCTCAGCACTGCCGGCGCGGCGACGCTGCGCGCCGACGCCCTCGTCGTCGGCGTCGCGAAGTCCGGGAAGACGCTCGTCGTCGCCCCGGGCGCCGAGGCCGTCGACAAGGCCTTCGACGGCCGGCTCGCCGCCGTCCTGGAGACCCTGGGCGCCTCGGGTGCCGAAGGTGAGGCGACGAAGCTGCCCGCCCCCGCCGGTCTCAAGGCCCCCGTCGTCCTGGCCGTCGGCCTCGGCGCGGCCCCCGAGGACGGCGAGTCCTTCGGCGCGGAGACCCTGCGCCGCGCCGCCGGCACCGCCGCCCGTACCCTGACCGGCTCGAAGAAGGCCGCGTTCGCGCTGCCGATCGCCACCGCCGAGGACGCCGGCGCCATCGCGGAGGGCGCCCTGCTCGGCGCGTACGCCTACACCGCGTACCAGGACGGCAAGGACGCGAAGAAGCCCCTCGCCGAGGTGGCCCTGCTCGGTGCCAAGCCGCGCGACAAGGCCCACAAGGCCGCCGCCGAGCGCTCCCAGGCGATCGCCGAGGAGATCAACCGCGCCCGCGACCTGATCAACCAGCCGCCGAACGACCTGACCCCGGCCGCCTTCGCCGCCGTCGCCCAGGCCGCCGGCAAGGAGCACGGCCTCAAGGTCCAGGTCCTCGACGAGAAGGCGCTCACCAAGGGCGGCTTCGGCGGCATCCTCGGCGTCGGCAACGGCTCCGTGAACCCGCCGCGCCTGGTCCGCATCGCCTACACCCACCCGAAGGCGGAGAAGACCCTCGCCCTGGTCGGCAAGGGCATCACCTACGACTCGGGCGGCATCTCCCTGAAGCCGGCCGGCCACAACGAGACGATGAAGTGCGACATGAGCGGCGCCGCCGCCGTGTTCTCCGCCGTCGTCGCCGCGTCCCGCCTCGGCCTCGAGGTCAACGTCACGGGCTGGCTCGCCCTCGCGGAGAACATGCCGTCCGGCTCCGCCACCCGCCCGGGTGACGTCCTTCGCATGTACAGCGGCAAGACCGTCGAGGTCCTGAACACCGACGCCGAGGGCCGGCTCGTCCTCGCCGACGCGATCACCAAGGCCTCCGAGGAGCACCCGGACGCGATCGTCGACGTGGCGACCCTGACCGGCGCCATGGTCCTGGCCCTGGGCGACCGCACCTTCGGCATCATGGCCAACGACGACGACTACCGGACCGCGATCCACGAGATCGCCGAGGAGGTCGGCGAGCAGTCCTGGCCGATGCCGCTCCCCGCGGACCTGCGCAAGACCATGGACTCCCCCACCGCCGACATGGCGAACATGGGCGTCCGGATGGGCGGCGGCCTGGTCGCCGGTCTCTTCCTGCAGGAGTTCGTGGGCGAGGGCATCACCTGGGCCCACCTGGACATCGCGGGCCCGGCCTTCCACGAGGGCGCCCCGTACGGCTACACCCCGAAGGGCGGCACCGGCTCCTCGGTCCGCACCCTGGTGAAGCTGGCCGAGCGCACGGCGGCCGGCGAGCTCTGATCGCACCCGTGACAGGTACGGCCCCGGGCTCCGAGCCCGGGGCCGTACCTGTTCGCCGACGACGAAATCCGTAGGTTCGTCCGTGCTCGTGAGCCCGCCGTACGGACGATCGGCCGTCTCAGAGCCCGGCCCCGCGTCCCGTCGCCCGTCAACAAGTGCGAAGATGGGTTCTCGGCAGGACAGGGCCCCCACCACAGGGCCGAAATAAAGCGGCCGGACACCAGCCGCCGCCCGGTCGTCGACGACCGGCGACGAGCGCACATGCATGGAGGACGTGACGTGGCGAACGACGCCAGCACCGTTTTCGACCTAGTGATCCTCGGCGGCGGTAGCGGCGGTTACGCCGCGGCGCTGCGCGGAGCGCAGCTGGGCCTGGACGTCGCACTGATCGAGAAGAACAAGCTCGGCGGCACCTGCCTGCACAACGGCTGCATCCCGACGAAGGCCCTGCTCCACGCCGGCGAGGTCGCCGACCAGGCGCGCGAGGCGGAGCAGTTCGGTGTCAAGGCCTCCTTCGAGGGCATCGACATCAAGGCCGTGCACAAGTACAAGGACGACGTGATCTCGGGCCTGTACAAGGGTCTGCAGGGTCTCGTCGCCTCCCGCAAGGTGACCTACATCGAGGGCACCGGCCACCTGTCCTCCCCGACCTCCGTCGACGTGGACGGCCGTCGCGTCGAGGGTCGTCACGTTCTCCTGGCCACGGGTTCCGTGCCGAAGTCCCTGCCGGGTCTGGAGATCGACGGCAACCGGATCATCTCCTCGGACCACGCGCTGACCCTGGACCGGGTCCCGGAGTCCGCGATCATCCTCGGCGGCGGCGTCATCGGCGTCGAGTTCGCCTCCGCGTGGAAGTCCTTCGGCACCGACGTCACCGTCATCGAGGGCCTGAAGCACCTCGTCCCGGTCGAGGACGAGAACAGCTCGAAGCTTCTTGAGCGCGCGTTCCGCAAGCGCGGCATCAAGTTCAACCTCGGCACCTTCTTCCAGTCCGCCGAGTACACCGACAGCGGCGTCAAGGTCACCCTGGCCGACGGCAAGACCTTCGAGGCCGAGGTCCTCCTGGTCGCCATCGGCCGCGGCCCGGTCTCCGCCGGTCTCGGTTACGAGGAGCAGGGCGTCGCGATGGACCGCGGCTACGTCCTGGTCGACGAGTACATGCGCACCAACGTGCCGACGATCTCGGCCGTGGGCGACCTCGTCCCGACGCTCCAGCTCGCGCACGTCGGCTTCGCCGAGGGCATCCTCGTCGCGGAGCGCCTGGCCGGTCTGAAGACCGTCCCGATCGACTACGACGGTGTGCCCCGGGTGACGTACTGCCACCCCGAGGTCGCCTCCGTCGGCATCACCGAGGCCAAGGCCAAGGAGATCTACGGCGCGGACAAGGTCGTCGCCCTGAAGTACAACCTCGCGGGCAACGGCAAGAGCAAGATCCTCAAGACCGCGGGCGAGATCAAGCTCGTCCAGGTCAAGGACGGTGCCGTGGTCGGCGTCCACATGGTCGGTGACCGCATGGGCGAGCAGGTCGGCGAAGCGCAGCTGATCTACAACTGGGAGGCGCTGCCGGCCGAGGTCGCGCAGCTCATCCACGCCCACCCGACGCAGAACGAGGCGCTCGGCGAGGCCCACCTGGCCCTGGCCGGCAAGCCTCTGCACTCCCACGACTGACGCTCACGTCATCACAGGGCGCGACGACCACTTTCCGCAATTCGTTAGGAGCAACTGAAACCATGTCGGTTTCCGTAACCCTGCCGGCGCTCGGCGAGAGCGTCACCGAGGGCACCGTCACCCGCTGGCTCAAGGCCGAGGGCGAGCGCGTCGAGGCCGACGAGCCGCTGCTCGAGGTCTCGACCGACAAGGTCGACACCGAGATCCCCGCCCCCGCCTCGGGCATCCTGGCCTCCATCAAGGTCGCCGAGGACGAGACGGTCGAGGTCGGCGCCGAGCTGGCCATCATCGACGACGGCTCCGGCGCTCCGGCCGCCGCTCCGGCCCCGGCCGCCGAGGCCGCCCCGGCGCCCGCCGCCGAGGCCCCGGCCGCTCCGGCCCCCGTGGCCGAGGCCCCCGCCGCCCCGGCGCCCGCCGCCGAGGCTCCGGCCGCCGCCCCCGCCGGTGCCGCCCAGGGCACCGACGTCGTCCTGCCGGCGCTCGGCGAGTCCGTCACCGAGGGCACCGTCACCCGCTGGCTGAAGTCGGTCGGCGAGACCGTCGAGGCCGACGAGCCGCTGCTCGAGGTCTCCACGGACAAGGTCGACACCGAGATCCCCGCCCCCGCCTCCGGCGTTCTCCTGGAGATCGTCGTCGGCGAGGACGAGACCGCCGAGGTCGGCGCCAAGCTGGCCGTCATCGGTGCCGCGGGTGCCGCTCCGGCCGCCGCCGCCCCGGCCCCGGCCGCCGCTCCGGCCCCCGCCGCTGCTCCGGCCCCCGCCGCCGCTCCGGCTGCCGCTGCTCCGGCTCCGGCCGCCCCGGCCGCTCCGGCTCCGGCCCCCGCGCCGGTCGCCCCGGCCGCCCCGGCCCCGGCTCCGGCCGCTCCGGTCGCCGCCGCCCCGTCCATCGCTCCGGCCGTCGTGACCCCGGTCCCGGCGACCCCCGCGGCCGCCCCGGCCGAGGACGGCGCGTACGTGACCCCGCTGGTCCGCAAGCTCGCCACCGAGAACGGCGTCGACCTGGCGTCCGTCAAGGGCTCCGGCGTCGGCGGCCGCATCCGCAAGCAGGACGTCCTCGCGGCCGCCGAGGCCAAGAAGGCCGCCGCTGCCGCTCCCGTCGCCGCCGCTCCGGCCGCCGCCGCGAAGGCCCCCGCCCTGGAGGTCTCCCCGCTGCGTGGCCAGACGGTCAAGATGACCCGCATGCGCAAGGTCATCGGCGACAACATGATGAAGGCGCTGCACGGCCAGGCCCAGCTGTCCTCGGTCGTCGAGGTCGACATCACCAAGCTGATGAAGCTGCGCGCCCGCGCCAAGGACGCGTTCGCCGCCCGTGAGGGCGTCAAGCTCTCCCCGATGCCGTTCTTCGTGAAGGCGGCGGCCCAGGCGCTGAAGGCCCACCCGGTCATCAACGCCCGGATCAACGAGGACGAGGGCACCATCACGTACTTCGACTCGGAGAACATCGGCATCGCCGTCGACTCCGAGAAGGGTCTGATGACGCCGGTCATCAAGGGTGCGGGCGACCTGAACATCGCCGGCATCTCCAAGGCCACGGCCGAGCTGGCCGGCAAGGTCCGCGCCAGCAAGATCACGCCGGACGAGCTGTCCGGTGCGACCTTCACCATCAGCAACACCGGCTCGCGCGGTGCGCTGTTCGACACGATCATCGTGCCGCCGAACCAGGTCGCCATCCTGGGCATCGGTGCCACGGTCAAGCGTCCGGCCGTCATCGAGACCGCCGAGGGCACCGTCATCGGCGTCCGCGACATGACCTACCTGACGCTCTCCTACGACCACCGTCTGGTGGACGGCGCCGACGCCGCCCGCTACCTGACGGCCGTCAAGGCGATCCTGGAGGCCGGCGAGTTCGAGGTCGACCTCGGTCTGTAAGGCACGGATGAGGCACGCTGCCGATAAGGCAACGTAACGAGCCTCACCTGCGGCGCCCCCGCCCGGAAGTGTTTCCGGACGGGGGCGCCGCCGTATTGTCTAAGGGTCAACACTCCCCGAGGAGCCGCTTCATGACCGTCCCCGTCGTCCACTCGCTGCGCGAGCAGATCCGCGAGCACATCGTGGAGGGGATCGTCAGCGGGCGCTGGAAGCCGGGCGAGCGCATCGTGGAGCGCCGGATCGCGACCGAGCTGGAGGTCTCCCAGACCCCGGTCCGCGAGGCGCTGCGCGAGCTGGAGTCGCTGCGGCTGATCGAGTCCGCGCCCAACAAGGGCGTCCGGGTCCGCAACCTGACCGCGGCCGACCTGGAGGAGAGCTACCCCGTACGCGCCGGTCTGGAGCAGATCGCGGCCGAGCTGGCGGCCGGGCGGCTCGCGGCGGACTGCTCGGCCCTGGAGCCGCACGTGGCGGCCCTGTACGAGGCGGACGCGGCCATGGACGGGACGGCGCAGGTGCGGCACACGGTGGCCTTCCACCGGGAGCTGGTGAAGGCGGCCGGGAACGGCGTCCTGCTGCACACCTGGGAGACGCTCGGCATCGAGGTCTTCACGGCCCTGTCGATCCGCTGGCTCGGCACGGTCCAGAAGTCGTACGCGGAGGAGCACCAGGAGCTCGTGGAGGCCTTCCGGCGGGGCGACCCGAACATCGGTGCCCTGGTGAAGGCGCACGTCCTGGGCTGCGCCCCGCGAGCCTGAGCCACGGATGTACGCACAGTGAGCGGGTCCGTCCTCCGACGGGCCCGCTCATTCGTGCGCGCGCACCCTCATACAACCAGCCCCACCTGCGAAAACAGGACAGAAAACAAGGCACCGGGTGCCCTTTTCCTTGGCACCCTGTGCCGACTTTCTCGATCCGAAGAGGTTTTCGCCTTCAACCCTTTGATCGATCATCGATCGCCGGTTTACAGTCTTCGGCGGGCCGCCACCCGGCCCATCGCCCTGTCCTGCCAGACAAGGCCCCCTTATCTCCACCCTCATCTGTCCGGAAGGCGGCGATCATGACCGATCCCGTAGGCAAGATTCCGAGCGAGCTCGACCAGCTCCCGGACCGTGACACCGAGGAGACCGCCGAGTGGGCGGCCTCCCTGGACGCCGTCACCAAGGCCGCCGGCCCCCACCGGGCCGCCTACCTGATGCGTCGTACCCTCCAGCACGCCGAGGGCGCGGGCCTGGCCCTGCCCAAGCTCCTGGAGACGGACTACGTCAACACCATCCCCACCTCCGCCGAGCCCTCGATCACCGAGTTCGGCGGCGACGAGGAGATGGAGCGGAAGATCACCGCGTGGAACCGCTGGAACGCGGCCGCGATGGTCACCCGCGGCTCCAAGCACGGCGTCGGCGGCCACATCGCCACCTTCGCCTCCGCGGCCTGGCTCTACGAGACCGGCTTCAACCACTTCTTCAAGGGCAAGGAAGCCGACGGTTCCGGCGACCAGCTCTACATCCAGGGCCACGCCTCCCCCGGCATCTACGCCCGCGCCTTCCTCGACGGGCGCCTGAACGAGGCCCACCTCGACAACTTCCGGCAGGAGTCCGGCGGCAACGGCCTGCCCTCCTACCCGCACCCGCGCCGCCTCCCCTGGCTGTGGGAGTTCCCCACCGTCTCCATGGGTCTGGGCCCGCTCTCCGCGATCTACCAGGCGCGCTTCAACCGCTACCTGACCAACCGCTCCATCAAGGACGTCTCCGCCTCGCACGTGTGGGCGTTCCTCGGTGACGGCGAGATGGACGAGCCCGAGTCGACCGCGGCCCTCGCCCTGGCGGCCCGCGAGGGTCTGGACAACCTGACCTTCGTCATCAACTGCAACCTGCAGCGCCTCGACGGCCCGGTCCGTGCCAACTTCAAGATCGTGCAGGAGCTGGAGGCCCAGTTCCGCGGCGCCGGCTGGAACGTCGTGAAGTCGCTGTGGGGCAACGCCTGGGACGAGCTGTTCGCGCTCGACACCACCGGTGCGCTCGTCCGCCGCCTCCGCGAGGTCCCGGACGCGCAGGTCCAGACGTACCAGACCCGCGACGCCGCCTACATCCGCCAGGACTTCTTCGGCAAGGACCCGGCGCTCGTCGCGATGGCGCAGCTGCTGTCCGACGACAAGATCCTCGAGTGCTTCCACCTCTCCCGCGGTGGCCACGAGCCGCGCAAGGTGTACGCCGCGTACAAGGCCGCCCTGGAGTTCAAGGGCGCGCCGACGGTCATCCTCGCGCAGACCGTCAAGGGCTTCACCCTGGGTGAGGGCTTCGCGTCGAAGAACGCGAACCACCAGATGAAGAAGCTGACGACGGACGAGTTCAAGAACATGCGTGACCTTCTTGAGCTGCCGATCTCGGACGCCCAGTTCGTCGACGGCGTGGTCCCCTACGGCCACCCGGGCGCCGACTCCCCCGAGGTGCGCTACCTCCAGGAGCGCCGCGCGGCCCTCGGCGGCCCGGCCCCGGCCCGCCGCACCCACGCGCTCGCCCCGCTGCCGGCCCCGGCCGACAAGGCGTTCGCCGCCTTCGACAAGGGCTCCGGCTCGCAGTCGATGGCCACGACGATGGCGTTCGTGCGACTGATCAAGGACCTGATCCGCGACAAGGAGACCGGCAAGCGCTGGGTCCCGATCGTCCCGGACGAGGCCCGTACCTTCGGCATGGAGAGCCTCTTCCCCTCCCTCGGCATCTACTCGCCGAAGGGCCAGACGTACGAGCCGGTCGACCGCGACCAGCTGATGTACTACAAGGAGGCCAAGAACGGCCAGATCCTCAACGAGGGGATCACCGAGGCCGGTTCGATGGCCGACTTCATCGCCGCTTCCACCGCGTACTCCACGCACGGCGAGGCGATGATCCCGTTCTACATCTTCTACTCGATGTTCGGCTGGCAGCGGACCGCCGACCAGATGTGGCAGCTCGGCGACCAGCTCGGCCGCGGCTTCCTCGTCGGCGCGACCGCCGGTCGTACGACCCTGACCGGTGAGGGCCTCCAGCACGCCGACGGCCACTCCCCCGTCATCGCGGCCACGAACCCGGCGGCGCTGACCTACGACCCGGCGTTCGCCTACGAGGTCGCGGCCATCGTCAAGGAGGGTCTGCGCCGGATGTACGGCGAGGCCGCCGAGGGCGAGGACCAGAACGTCTTCTACTACCTCACCGTCTACAACGAGCCGATGCCGCAGCCGGCCAAGCCGTCCGGCATCGACGAGGGCATCATCAAGGGCCTCTACCGCTTCAACACGGCCGAGTCGGCCGGCCTGGAGCTGCCCGCGAACGCCTCGCGCATCCAGCTCCTCTCCTCCGGCACGGCCATCCACTGGGCCCTGGAGGCGCAGAAGCTGCTCGCCGCCGAGTGGGGCGTGGCCGCCGACGTGTGGTCCGCGACCTCCTGGACCGAGCTGCGCCGCGACGCGCTGGAGGCCGACGCGGCCCTCCTGCGCGGCGAGGAGCAGGTGCCGTACATCCGCAAGGCACTCGAGGGCATCGACTCCCCGGTCCTCGCGGTCTCCGACTACATGCGCCAGGTCCCCGACCAGATCGCGCAGTGGGTCGAGCAGGACTACAGCTCGCTGGGCGCCGACGGCTTCGGCCTCTCGGACACCCGCGAGGCGGCCCGCCGCCACTTCGGCGTCGACGCCCAGTCGATCGTCGTCGCGGCCCTGGCCCAGCTGGCCCGCCGCGGCGAGGTCCCGGCCTCGGCCGTGAAGGAGGCGCGCGAGCGCTACGGCCTGTAAGGGCCTCCCATCCGTCCGAGGGGTCGCATCCGTACGCACATACGGAGGCGGCCCCTCGGTCGTTTCAGTTCCGGGTACGGGGCCGGGCCAGCATCGCCCAGGCGGCGGGTGCGGTCGCCGCGAGCAGGGCGGCGGCCGTGCCCAGGGCCGGAAGGGCGTCGGCGGCGGTCAGGTAGACGCCGCCGACGACGGCGACGCCGAGGGTGCCGCCGAGCTGCTGGACGGCGTTGAGCAGACCGGCGGCCGAGCCGGCTTCCTGGTCGGAGACGGGGCGCAGGGCCAGGGTGAAGAAGGGCGCGGTGAACAGGCCGACGCCGAGGCCGGCGAGAGCGAGCGCGAAGGGCAGGCCGAGGGGGTAATCGCCGGCCGGGACGGCCCGGTGGGCGAGCGCGGCGGCGGCCAGTCCTGCCGCGAGGACGACGAGGCCTGCGACCAGGACACGGGCCCCGCCGTACCGGGGAACGAGCCGGCTGCCTGCTGCCCCGGAACCGACGGCCAGGCCCGCGGACCAGGGCAGCAGGGTGAGGCCGGCGGTGAGCGGGCCCCTGCCGAGGCCGAGTTCCAGCTGGAGCACCACGGTGATCATGACGCCGTTCATGACGGCGAAGAACAGCGTCGAGGTGGCCAGCGCGGAGGGGAACGCCCGGCCCCGCAGCAGCGAGGGCTCGACGAGCGGAGTGCGGCCGGCGGCGGCCGCCCGGCGCTGGTGGGCGACGAACCCGGCCAGAACGAGCGCGCCGAGCCCGGCAGCGGCCCAGGCCCCCGCCCCCGGCACCCCCGTGCCCGCCGCGAGCGGGACCACGAGCAGCGCGGTGCCGGCCATGGCCAAAGCAGTGCCGAGGAGGTCGAGACGCGGTCGTACGGGGGCGCGGTCCTCGCGCAGCCGCGGGACGAGGGCCAGCACAACGGCGGCGAGCGGCAGGTTCACCAGGAACACCGCGCGCCACGAGCTGCCGAGGACGTCGGCGTGCGTGAGGACGCCGCCCAGGACCGGCCCGAGGACGGCGGACAGGCCCATGACCGGCCCGATGGCGCCCAGCGCCTTGGACAGTTCGTCGCCGTCGAACATGGCCCGGATGAGCCCGAGGGTCTGCGGGATGATCAGCGCGGCGGCCAGCCCCTGCGCCGCGCGCATCCCGATGAGAACGCCGGTGCCCGGAGCGAGCGCGCAGGCCAGCGAGGTGACCGCGAAGGCCGCGACGCCGATCCGGAAGACCCGGCGGCGCCCCGCGATGTCCCCGAGCCGGGCGGCGACGAGCAGCCCGAGGGCGAAGGCGAGGGTGTAGGCAGCGCTGAACCAGGGAATCGCGGCGACGGCCCCGCCGAGATCGTCATGGATGACGGGCCCGGCGACCTGGACGATCGTGGCGTCGAGCAGATTCATGGCCTCCGCGACGAGGAGCGCGACCAGGGCGATCCACCGAGAGCGGTACGGGGCCGGGGCCGGGGCGAGGGTCGTGGGCTGGTGTGTCATGGGGACCACCGTGGCGGCCGACACTCATCCGGTTCCATGTTCAGCGCGCAGATCGCCGATCTCTTCCATCCGGACCCGCTAGCGTGCCGAACATGCTCATCCTCGACGAGCTCGACCGCGCTCTCATCCACGCCCTCCACGTCGACGCCCGCGCCCCGTTCACCCTCGTCGCCGATGTGCTCGGGTCCTCCACCCAGACCGTCGCGCGCCGCTACCGCCGCCTGCACGCCGAGGCCGGGCTGAGGGTGGTCGCGCTGCCGAACCCGCGCAGTGCGCACACGGACCAGTGGTTCCTGCGGCTGACCGCCGCCACCCGTACCGCCCACGACCTGGCGGCCGCGCTGGCGCGCCGGCCCGACACCTCGTGGGTGCGGCTGACCTCCGGCGGCACCGAGATCGTCGCGATCGTCCATGCCGCGCCCGGCGGCCCGGACGCCCACTCCCTGCTGCTGCGCGACATCCCGCGCACCGCCGGTGTCACCGGCGTCTCCGCGCACTATCTGCTGCACACCTACCTCGGCGGGCCCACCCCCTGGCGCGGCCGGCTCGGCGCCCTCTCACCCGAGCAGGAGGCCCGGCTGCGCGCCGAGGCCGCCCCTGCCCCAGACACCGCTCCGTACGCCCTCACCGACGCCGACCGCCGCCTGCTCGCCGCACTGCGCACGGACGCCCGGGCCGGCTACGCGGACCTGGCGGCCGCGACCGGGTCCACGCCCGCCACCGTGGCCCGCCGGCTGACCGCGCTGCGGGCGCGCGGCGCGCTGTTCTTCGACATCGACATCGAACCGGCCGTGCTCGGCGTCACCGTCTCCGCGCTCCTCTGGATGCAGGTCGCGCCGAGCCGCCTCGACGAGGTCGCCACCGCCCTCGCCGATCATGACGAACTCGCCCTCGTGGCCGCCACCACCGGCCCCACCAACCTGGTGGCGCACGCCCTGTGCACCGACGCCGAGGCCCTGCACCACTACCTGACCCGGCGGATCGCCCTGGACGCCATCACGCGCATCGAGACCGCACCCGTCCTGCGGACGTACAAGGCCGCCGCCACCCTGCGTGGTTGAGGCCTCCATGATGGATCCATGCGTGCCGCCCGCCTCATCAAGATGGTCCTGCTCCTCCAGAACCGGCCGTCCATGACCGCCGCCGAACTCGCCGCCGAGCTGGAGGTGTCGGAGCGGACCGTCACCCGTGACGCCCTCGCCCTCTCCGAGGCGGGGGTCCCGGTGTACGCGGACCGGGGCAGGGCCGGCGGCTACCGGCTCGTCGGCGGGTACCGCACGCGGCTCACGGGCCTGGAGCGCGGCGAGGCGGAGGCGCTGTTCCTGTCGGGACTGCCGGGCGCGCTGCGGGACATGGGGCTCGCGGACGCGGCCTCCTCGGCCCGGCTGAAGGTCAGCGCGGCCCTGCTGCCCTCGCTGCGCGACGCCCCCGTCTCGGCGGCGCGGCGCTTCCACCTGGACGCCCCGGGCTGGTACCAGGAGCCGGAGACCCCGGAGTTGCTCGCGCCGGTGGCGGAGGCGGTGTGGGACGACCGGTGGGTGTCGGCGCGCTACCGGCGCGGGGACGGCGAGGAGGTGGAGCGGGAGCTCGAACCGTACGGCCTCGTCCTGAAGGCGGGCGTCTGGTACGTGTGCGCGCGCTCGGGTTCCTCCTTCCGTACGTACCGGGTGGACCGGTTCACGGCGGTGGCCGTGGGCGAGGAACGGTTCGAGCGGGACCCGGACTTCGACCTGCCCGTCTTCTGGGAGGAGCGGGCGGCGGAGTTCGCCCGGTCGATCCTGCGCGCCGAGGTCGTCGTACGGCTGACGGAGGCGGGGGCGCGCAGGCTGCCGTACGTGACGGACCGTGCCGCGGCCGAGGAGGCGCTCGCGGCGGGGGACGCCGAAGGGGGGCGGGTGACCGTGACGCTCCGGGTGGAGAGCGAGGAGGTCGCCTTCGGCCAGCTGCTCGGTCTCGGCCCGGAGGTGGAGGTCCTCGCCCCGGCCGCGCTCCGGGAGCGGTTCGCGGAGGCGGCCCGGGGCATGGCGGAGCTCTACCGGTAGGGCTCCGGTGGGGTTCTGTTGGTAGGGCTGCGGTGGGGTCCTACCGGTAAGGCTGCGGGGTTCTAGCGGTAGGGCTCCGGCAGAGTTCTAGCGGTAGGGCTCCGGCGGGGTCCTAGCGGTAGTCGGCCACGTCCGGCTTTCCGGTCTCGCTCGCGAGGATGAAGCCCCAGGCGTCCGGCCGGGAGCCGTCGGCGTCCGTGAAGCCGTACTCCCCGGCCAGCTGCGCGCTGGAGAGCGACTGTCCGGTCCAGCGGTGCCGGTCGGGGTCGGCGGCGAGGGCGGCGACGGCACGGCCGACGTACACCGGGGACTCGGAGATGCCGAAGTCGGGGAGCTTCTCGGTGGCGTCGCGCCAGTTCTCCTCGGTGACGCCGAAGCCGGCGAGCATCTGCTCCGACCTGAGCCAGCCGGGGGTGACGGCGACGGCCGTCCCGCCGTACTCCTCCAGTTCCTTCGAGAGGCCGAAGGCCATCCGGATGGGGGCGTTCTTGGCGAGGTCGTAGAAGAGGTTCTCGCGGAAGCGGGTGCCGTTGTACGCGGCGGTGCCGTCGGTGACCTCGACGACGAGCCCGCCGGGGTTGCGGGTGAGCAGCGGCAGGACCGCGTGGGAGGTGATGACGTGCGTCCTCACGCCGAGTTCGAGCATCCGCAGACCTCCGTCAAGGTCCATCTCCCAGGTCTTCTTGCCGAAGGTGACGAGGTGCTCGCCGCCCCACACGTCGTTGACGAGGACGTCGAGCCGGCCCCGCTCGCGGTCGATCCGGTCGACGAGGGCGCGGACCTGCTCCGGTTCCAGGTGGTCGGTGGGGACGGCGATGCCCTCGCCGCCGGCGGCCGTCACCAGTTCGGCGGTCTCCTCGATGGTCTCCGTGGCGCGGCCCACCTCGCTGAGCTTCTCGCGGGTGGTGCGGCCCGTGACGTAGACGGTGGCTCCGGAGGCGCCGAGCTGGACGGCGATGGCCCGTCCGGCGCCCCGGGTGGCTCCGGCGACCAGACAGATCCGTCCGCGCAGGGGTGTGGTTTCAGTCGTCATGATCACCAGGCTGACAGGAAAAGACGACATCTTCTGTCGGGATTCCGCCCGGATTCCATCCGGATTCATTTCGGGCTTTCCGGGTGCGTCGGACTCCGCGAGCCACGATGCTGGTGCCGTGATGGACGAGACCGAGTTCTGGGAGCTGATCGACGCCACCCGCGAGGAAGCCGAGGGCGACCCCGAGGAGCAGGCCGATCTGCTCGTGGAGCGGCTGACCCGGCTTGACCCCGACTCGGTGCTGGACTACGCGCGCCATTTCGAGGCCCGCTTCAACCGCGCGTACCTCTGGGATCTGTGGGGTGCCGCGGCCGTGCTGTTCGACGGGGCGGCCGAGGAGACCTTCGACTCGTTCCGCTGCTGGCTGATCGGCCAGGGCCGGGAGGTGTACGAGGGGGGCGTGCACGATCCGGACGCGCTGGCGGAGCTGCTCGGCGACTTCGACGTGGAGATCGACGGGGACGGTGAGGAGATCGGCTTCGCGGCGGACGAGGCGTACGAGGCGCTGACCGGCGCCGAGACCCCCGATCTGGGCATCCCGATGCCGGGCGGGGAGCCGCTCGGCACCCCCTTCGACCTGGAGGACGACGACGTGCTCGCGGCCCGCTTCCCCCGTCTGTGGGAGCGCTTCGGGACGGCGTAGGAAGGTACCGGGGGTGCGGATGGGGGATCCGCACCCCCGGGTGGTTCAGCCCAGCTGGAGCCGGGGGTTGGTAACTGCTCGCCGGGGAGTGCGCGAGGTCGAGTTAGCTCGATCGTGTGATGGTCCGGTCGCAGGCTTGCGGCGTCCTGGGCTGATCGGGTTAACGTGGCGGTGTGATCTGGGACACCGGGAACGGAGCCAGCGTGCGGAGCCCCCTTTCCTCCGGAGAGAAGGTCTGGGGCCTCTCCGTCGCCTTCTGTCCGTACCCACTTGGCCAGGTCGTAAGGGAACTGGCCTCCTTGGACCGGACCACGCACGCGATGCGTGTCGCTGCCCAGGGGTTGAGTACGCCGGGGACCAGTGCGCCCAAGACCGTTCGGGGCGTGCGGCTGAACAGGACTCGCTCCTGCTCAGTCACCAGGAACGGTTCTCCTGCCCGAGGACCATGTCCGTGCACGGCTGGAGTGCCGGGCGAGGCCGGCGCCGATGCCGGAGGAGGCCCCGGTGATGACGGCCGTACGGCCGGAGAAGACCTCGGCGGCGGTCATCAGAAGTGCGTCCCGCCGTCGATGCGGACCTCGGTGCCGGTGATGAACCTGCCGTCCTCGGAGGCGAGCATCGCGACGACGCCGGCGACGGTCTCGGGGCCGGCGAAGCCCTGGCCGAGGGCGGGGGCGAGCTTGGCGAAGAGGGACCAGTCGGTGTCCTCGGGCAGGCCGGGGCCCGTCGACTGCTTGGAGGCGCCGGAGCCGTCGGTCATGCCGGAGGAGATGGAGCCGGGCTGGACGGCGGTGAAGCGGATGCCCTGCTTGGCGTACTCGGCGGCGAGCGCGTGGGTCATGGACTGGATGCCGCCCTTGCTGGCCGCGTAGGCGGACATGTAGGGGTGGGCGAACATCGCGGAGGTGGAGGAGAAGTTCACGACGGCGGAGTCGTTGCCCTCCAGGAGCGCCGGGATCGACTCGCGGATCATGAGGAAGGTGCCGGTGAGGTTGACCCGGATCACCTGCTCGAAGGCGTCGAGGCTCGTCTCGTGGGTGTGCGAGGAACGCAGGATGCCGGCCGCGTTGACCAGCACGTCCAGGCCGCCGAGGGTCTCGACGGCGGCGGCGACGCCGGCCCGTACGGAGGCCTCGTCGCCGATGTTCACGACGATCGTGGTGAGGCGGTCGGCGGCGTCGCCGGCCTTGGCGACGGTGTCCTTGAGGCCGTCCTCGCTGATGTCGGCGGCGACGACCCGGCCGCCCTCGGCGAGCATGCGCAGGACGGTGGCCTGGCCGATGCCGGAGCCGCCGCCGGTGACGAGTGCGCGGCGTCCTTCGTAACGGGTCAGCTGGTTCATGTCGGCAACCTCTCGATGTCAAGCTTTCCGGGGGTGCTGCCACCGTACGCCCGAGTGGCACGTTTTGCCACACCTGCACGTCATGCACGTTCGGCAGTCGCGGGCGTACGCTTCGTGGGTGAGCACCAAGCCCGAGGGCGCCACGCCCCCCACCCCCTCGCCGCCCCCGCTCCCCTCGCTGACGGAGCGGCGCAAGGCGGCCACCCAGCTGGACATCGCCCGCGCCGCCGTCGAGCTCTTCACCGAGCGCGGCCCCGACGACACCACGGCCGAGGACATCGCCCAGCGGGCCGGCGTCGCCCTGCGCACCTTCTACCGCTACTTCCGCTCCAAGCAGGACGCCGTCGCCCCGCTCCTCGCGGGCGGCGCCGACCGCTGGCGGGAACTCCTCGCCGCGACGGAACCGGGCGCGGGCCTGCCCGAGGCCCTGGAGCGCTCGATCGCCGCCTCGCTCACCCCGTCGAGCGAGGCCGACGCGGAGGGCCTGCGCTGGACGCGCGGGCTGCTGCGGGCCGCCGCCCAGGACCCCGCCCTCCGGGCCGTCTGGTACCGGGTCAACCAGGAGTCCGAGGAGCGCCTGCGCGAGGTCGTCGCCGGGCTCACGGGGCCGGACGCCGACCCGCTGGAGGTACGGCTCGCGGCGGCGGCGGCCACCGACGCGATCCGGATCGCCCTGGAGAGCTGGGCCGAGACGGACGCCCCGGAGCTCGGAGAGGGCTCACCGGCCGCCCTCGCGGTGCGGTGCCTGCGGGAACTGATGGGCGGGATGCGGCTGTTGCGGGACGGGACGGGGGAGGCCTCAGCTCCGTAGCAACCGGCCCGTGCGGTACGCGGATGCCGCGAAGCTCCTCAGCTCCGTAGCGACCGACCCATGAGGACGTCGTCCACGTACGCCCCGTCGAGGAAGATCTCCCCCGGCAGCACGCCCTCGACCGCGAAGCCCTCCGAGGCGTAGAGCGCGCGGGCCGGCGCGTTGTGCCCGAGGACCCGCAGGGTGATCCGGACGGCGCCCTCCTCCCGGGCCCGGTCCATCGCGGCCCGCAGCAGCGCCCGGGCGACGCCCTTGCCCCGGGCGGACTCGGCCACGGCGAGGCCCTGGATCTGGCGGACGTGGGCGGTGGCGGCGAGCGGGGTCGGCGGCGCCACCCGGACGAAACCGACGACCGCTCCCCCGTCCACCGCCACGAGGTAGTGCCCGGGCAGGTGGCGCTCGTCGAAGAAGGGCGCGCCCGGCTCCGGAAGGGGCTGCACTGCGTGAAGCGTCGACCAGGTGGCCCGGTCGAGCTCCGCGAGCGCGGCGTCGTCGTCCTGCACGGCGGTACGTATGCGCATCTGCGTCTCCGGCACGATCATGGCGGCCACTGTGCCACGCAGCGGGCGGGGAGGGCAGGAGGGCGACCGGGCGGCCTTCCGGGAGGACAGGAGGGCGACCAGGCCGCCTTCCGGGAGGGCAGGAGGGTGACCACACGGCCTTCCGGGAGGGCAGGATGGTCACCATGCAGCGTTCCCCCATCCGCAAGCGTGTCGCCGTCACCGGCGCCTCCGGGCTCATCGGCTCGGCCCTCGTCCGCTCCCTGCGCACCGACGGCCACGACGTCCTCCGCCTCGTCCGCCGCCCGGCCCGGACCGCCGACGAGGTCGAGTGGGACCCCGAGCGTCTCTACGTGGACGCCGCCGGGCTCGTCGGCGTCGACGCCGTCGTGCACCTGGCGGGCGCCGGCGTCGGCGAGCGCCGCTGGAACGAGGCGTACAAGAAGGAGATCCGGGACAGCCGGGTGCTCGGCACGACGGCGATCTCCCAGGCGCTCGCCTCGCTCGCGAACCCGCCGGAGGCGCTGGTCTGCGGCACGGCACTCGGCTGGTACGGGGACACCGGCACGCGCGCGGTGGACGAGAGCGCCCCCGCCGGTACGGGCTTCCTGCCCTCGGTCTGCGTGGAGTGGGAGGCTGCGGCCGCCCCCGCCGAGGAGGCCGGCATCCGGGTCACCTACGCCCGTACGGGCCTGGTGGTGGCCCGCGAGGGCGGCGCCTGGGGACGGCTCTTCCCCGTCTTCCGCGCCGGGCTCGGCGGGCGGATGGGCGACGGCCGCCAGTACTGGTCGCACATCTCCCTCCACGACGAGGTGGCCGCCCTGCGCCATCTCGTCGACACCCCCGCCCTCTCCGGTCCGGTGAACCTGACGGCCCCCGAGCCCGTCACCAACCGCGAGGTGACGGCGGCGATGGGCCGCGTGCTGCGCCGCCCGACCCTCTTCGCCGTCCCCGCGCCCGTCCTGAAGGTCGTCCTCGGCGACTTCGCCGACGACGTGCTGGGCAGTCAGCGGGTGCTGCCGGGGCGGCTGTTGGAGACCGGTTTCGACTTCGCCTTCCCGACGATCGACGACGCGATCCGCGCGGCGCTCCGCTAGCGGGTGCGTCTGCGCTCCCCCGTGCTGCGTGCACCCCGCCGCGCGCGGGCCGACTTCCGTGCGGGTGCCTCCTAGGCTCGACGCCCACCGTTCGATGCCCGCTGTTCGATACGAACGCGAACTCGGGCATTCCGGAGGCCCGTTGGGGGCATAAGGCCTCCCACCGGCGGCGCCTACCTGGGGAGGGGCACGTGCTCAGTACCGCAATCAGCGCACAGCACAGGGACGTCGTGGAGACCGTCGACGTCGTCATCGTAGGAGCCGGGACCGCGGGGCTCGCGGCCGCGCACCGGCTGACCGGCGCCGGGCTCGCCGTCGCCGTCCTGGAGGCGGAACCGCGGATCGGCGGCCGGCTGGCCACCGACGACGTCGACGGCTTCCTGCTCGACCGGGTGGGCCCGCTGCTCACCCTCTCGCCCGAGGAACTGCGGACCGTGCCGGGCCTCGAAGGCCTCGCCCTCCGCCCCTTCGCCCCCGGGGTGCTCGTGCACAGCGACGGGCGGTACGCGCGGTGGGGCGTCCCGCACCCGCGCCGGGCGGCCGGCCAGCGGGGCGGCGGGGTCCACCGGGGCGTGGGGGGAGCGTTCAGCATGGCGCGCGCCCTCGCGAGCGCCCCCCGGAATCCGGCCGCCTCGCTCGACCAGGCGCGGCTCGGCGCGTCCCTCGTCCGACTCGCCGCGACGCCGACGGCGCGACTGCTGACCCGGCCGGAGCGGACCGCCAGGGAGGCCCTGACGTCCCGGCTCCCCGCCCGTACGGTCCAGGGGGTGCTGCGGCCGCTGCTCGCCGCGCTCCTCGCCGATCCGGACCTCGGCATGTCGAGCCGTCAGGCGGACCTGGCGCTACGGGCCTTCGCCCGCGGCAGGCCGGCCGTCCCCGAGGGCGGCTCGGCGGCGCTGCCCTCGCGGCTTGCGGCCGGACTGCCGCCGGGCACGGTCCGGACCGGCGTCCGGGTCACGGACGTGTCGGTCTCCCGGGTCACGACGGCCGAGCACGGGGTCATCGGCTGCCGCTCGGTCCTCCTGGCCACGGGGGCACGCACGGCGGCCGGGCTGCTCCCGGGCCTGCGGGTCCCCGCCTTCCACCCGGTCACGGTCCTGCACCACACGGCCCCCGTGGCGCCGTGCGGGGACCCGACGCTGCTCCTGGAGTCCGACCCGGGCGGTCCGGTGGCCCACACGGCGGTGATGAGCACGGTCGACCCGACGCGGGCGCCGGCGGGCCGGGCCCTGATCACCTCGACGGTCCTCGGCACCCCGCCGGACGACACGGAACGCCGGGTCCGCAAACACCTGGCCACGCTCTACGGCACCTCGACGGACGACTGGGAGCTCCTGGCCCTCCACCACACCCCGGAGGCGGTCCCCGCGATGCCGCCCCCGCACGACACCCACCGCTCGGTCCGCCTGCTTGCGGGGCTGTACGTGTGCGGCGACCACCGCGACGCGAGCACGGTCGGGGGCGCCCTGGCCTCGGCCCACCGCGCGACGACGTCCCTCCTGAGGGACCTGGGCGTCCGCACGCCCCTACCGGAACGAGACGCAGCGGCCTGACGGGACCGCCCTGTCGTGGGCGCCGCGTGCCACCGCCGTTGTGCCCACCCGTTCCGCTGGGGCGGTGCCCACCCGCCCGAACGGCGCCCACCCCGTTGCGGGCGGCGCCCGTCCGGGGCGGCGCCCCCGCCGCCCCCGTTGTGGGCGGCGCCCCGCCGTTGTGGGCAATCGTTCCGCAGGGCGGAACGGGTGGGCACAACGGACCCGCGCCCTCCCGGCGCCCGAGGCTCCCGCGCCCCGACCCGCACCGCGAGTGACGGCGCCGCCGGGGTGCGGGTCCAGGCGCGGAACGCGGAGGCGCCGCTGAAGCGCGCCGTCCCGTGTGCCCACCCGTCCCGCCCTGGGGGACGATTGCCCACACGGCGGCGGGGCGACGCCCGCCCAAACGCGGAGCCACACGGGGGCGGGGGCGAAGCCCCGGGCGGGCGAAGCCCAGCCGGGCGCGGGGCGCGCAGGCAGCGCGGAGGTCCCGGAGCCGCGCCGCCCGCACGGGGGGCGCCGCCCAGCGCAGGCGCGGGCCCACACGGGGCGGGGGCGTCAGCCGAGGGCGGCTACGCGGTCGCGGTACGTGCGGGCCGCCGCCGCGTCGCGGTACGGCTCAAGCCGGCGCTCGAAGTCCCGGACGTACTCCACCGCACGGGCCGACCGCATCTCCGAGGCCTGCTGCGCCGCCTCCGCGCCCAGCGCGCACGCCTGGTCCAGTTCGCCGAGGGCCAGGCGCGACGTGGCCAGGACGACGCGGCAGAACAACCGGCTGCGGGCGTAGCCGGGCGCCCGGAGCTGGAGCGCGCGTTCCGCGTGCTGCGCGGCGGGCCGGTACTGCTGGAGGTCCCGGTGGCAGTGTCCGAGCTCGTCGGCGAGCTGCGCCTCGTCGAAGTGGCGGGCCCAGTACGGGACCTCGTCCCCCGGCCGGGCCGCCTCCAGGGCCCGTTCCGCCCGGACCAGGGAGGCGCTGCAGGCCCGCGCCTCGCCGAGGACCGCGTGGCCCCGCGCCTCGACCGCGTGCAGCATCGCCTGGACGACGGGCGGCGCGGCGGGCCCGACGCCCTGCTGGGCGACCCGGGCGAGCTGGACGGCCTCGCGCCCGTGGCCGAGGTAGACGGCCTGGCAGCTCATGGTGAGGAGCACGTACGAGCCGTAGGCCCGGTCCCCGGCCGCCTGGGCGAGGCGCAGCGCCTGGACGAAGTACCGCTGGGCGAGGCCGTGGGCGGCGATGTCGTACGAGGTCCAGCCGGCGAGCCGGGTGAGGTCGGCGGCCGCGGCGAAGAGGCGGCGGCCCGTGGACTCCCCGTACGTGCCGCGCAGCATGGGCTCGGCCTCGTGCTCCAGGTAGCGGACGAGGGCCTGCCGGGCGTGCCCGCCGCCGTAGGCGTGGTCGAGGGTGCGGAAGAGTTCGCCGACGGAGCGGAGGGCGGCGATGTCGCCGCTGGAGACCCGCTGGCCGGGCCCCCGGTCCGTACCGCGCTGGCGGGGTACGGAGAAGCGGCCCTGGGGCGGGACCCGGAGGTCGTGCGGGGGCGGCCCGGCGGAGGCGCGGGGTGCGGCGGGGGCCGGTTCGCCGCGGGCGACCCGGTCGTCGGCGCGGCCGATGAGCCAGTCGCGGCTGGGGACGACGAGGCCGGCCGGGGTGAAGGCGATCTTGCGGAGTTCGGCGTGGCTGCCGGAGTCCTTGCGCCACAGGCCGCTGACGATGTCGACGGCCTCCTCGGGGGTGGCGGCGAACTCCAGGCCCGCGTAGACGGGCGCGCAGGCGTCGAGGCCGAGGTCCTGGGCGGAGAGGCGGCGGCCCAGGCGGCGGGTGAAGACCTCGGCGATGAGGGCGGGGGTGGTGCCGCGCGGCTGTTGTCCGCGGAGCCAGCGGGTCACGGAGGTCTTGTCGTACCGCAGGTCGAGGCCGTGTTCCAGACCGAGCTGGTCGACCCGTCTGGCGAGCCCCGCGTTGGAGAACCCGGCTTCGGCGATGAGCGCGGCGAGCTGGCGGTTCGGGATGCGCTGCGGTGGTCGTTCCGTCATCAGCTGTGCGGTCTCCTGCCTTCCGGGTCCGGGCGGCAGCCCCGTCGGACCCTCATGGAACGGCGTGAATTTAGCGGTCTCCACGGCCCGTACCGCCACCTTCGCCCCACATTCATCCGATCGTGTGAGGATTGACGGCATCGCTGACGTAGGCGCCGCCGTCCACCTGCCGGAGGGGCGTCCCCGGCGCCGCCGTACAGTGGCATGGGCGCGAA
The DNA here is from genome assembly GCF_000830005.1 of Streptomyces vietnamensis. Taxonomy (NCBI): domain Bacteria; kingdom Bacillati; phylum Actinomycetota; class Actinomycetes; order Kitasatosporales; family Streptomycetaceae; genus Streptomyces; species Streptomyces vietnamensis. The sequence continues at coordinate 2,429,046 of NZ_CP010407.1, forward strand.
TGACGCATGGTGCCGAGCCGGCCCGGGATGATCCCCGGTCCCCGGTTCCCGGCACCCAGGAGGAGGCATGGCCGTGAGTGAGCTGCGATTCGTCCGCCTTGGGTTCGGCGAGGAAGCCGTCGAGTACCAGGTGGCCTGGGACAAGCAGCGCGAAGTGCACGCCGCACGGTTCGCCGACGAGATCGACGACACCTGTCTGCTGGTGGAGCACCCGCCTGTCTACACGGCCGGCCGGCGCACGCAGGAGAACGAGCGGCCGCTGGACGGGACGCCGGTGGTGGACGTGGACCGCGGCGGCAAGATCACCTGGCACGGCCCCGGCCAGCTGGTCGGCTACCCGATCATGAAGCTGCCCCGCCCGGTGGACGTCGTCGCGCACGTGCGCCGCCTGGAGGAGGCCCTGATCCGTACGGCCGCCGAGTTCGGCGTGGAGACGACGCGGGTCGAGGGTCGCAGCGGGGTCTGGGTCCTGGGCGACCCGGTCGAGCAGCGCCCGTCGATCGGCGGCCTGTCGCTGGACTTCGACCCGCGGCTGACGGACGAGGAGTTCGACCCGCGCCTCAACGGTCCCGAGTACGCCCCGTCCAACGCCGGCCAGCGCCGCGAGGACCGCAAGCTCGCCGCGATCGGCATCCGGGTCGCCAAGGGCGTCACCATGCACGGCTTCGCCCTCAACGTGAACCCGGACAACACCTGGTTCGACCGGATCATCCCGTGCGGCATCCGGGACGCGGGCGTGGCCTCGCTCGCGAACGAGCTGGGCCGGAACGTCACGATCGAGGAGGTGCTCCCGGTCGTGGAGAGGCACCTGCGGGACGTCCTGGAGAACGCGGACCTGAAGCCGCGGGAGATCGAGCGCGAAGGCGCGGGCCAGGCGGTACGGGCCTCGGCCTGAGGAATGCCGGGCTCTGGCCACGGGTTGGCCACGCGTAGAGCAAGGCATGGAAGCAACGGGCGTACCCTGGTGTGCGCCGAAGAATCGAAGCTACAGGAGCCGATGTGTCCGCAGTCGCCCCCGACGGACGCAAGATGCTGCGCCTGGAGGTCCGGAACGCCCAGACCCCCATCGAGCGCAAGCCCGAGTGGATCAAGACCCGCGCGAAGATGGGTCCGGAGTACACGAAGATGCAGGGCCTCGTGAAGAGCGAGGGCCTGCACACGGTCTGCCAGGAGGCGGGCTGTCCCAACATCTTCGAGTGCTGGGAGGACCGCGAGGCGACCTTCCTCATCGGCGGTGACCAGTGCACCCGGCGCTGCGACTTCTGCCAGATCGACACGGGCAAGCCCGAGGCCCTCGACCGTGACGAGCCGCGCCGCGTGGGCGAGTCGGTCGTCACGATGGACCTGAACTACGCCACCATCACGGGCGTCGCGCGCGACGACCTGGAGGACGGCGGCGCCTGGCTGTACGCGGAGACCGTGCGCCAGATCCACCAGCAGACGGCGGACCGCGCCGACGGCCGTACGAAGGTCGAGCTGCTGGCCCCCGACTTCAACGCGGTGCCGGAGCTCCTGAAGGAGGTCTTCGACTCCCGCCCGGAGGTCTTCGCGCACAACGTCGAGACCGTCCCGCGGATCTTCAAGCGGATCCGTCCGGGCTTCCGGTACGAGCGCTCCCTGGACGTCATCACCCAGGCCCGCGACTACGGTCTGGTCACGAAGTCGAACCTGATCCTCGGCATGGGCGAGACCCGCGAGGAGATCAGCGAGGCGCTCCAGCAGCTGCACGACGCGGGCTGCGAGCTCATCACGATCACCCAGTACCTGCGCCCCTCGGTCCGGCACCACCCCGTGGAGCGCTGGGTGAAGCCGCAGGAGTTCGTGGAGCTGAAGGAGGAGGCCGACGAGATCGGCTTCTCCGGTGTGATGTCGGGCCCGCTGGTCCGCTCCTCGTACCGCGCGGGCCGGCTGTACCAGCAGGCGATCGAGAAGCGCGGCGCGGTGGACAACGCCACGCAGGCGGTCTGATCGCTCCACGCGCCCGCCGTGTGAATCGGCGCACAAGTAGTTACCGGCCGGTACTGGCCGAATTCGATGCGGTCCGTACGACCCCGCAGCTCAGCGGGGACGTACGGGCCGCATCGTCGTTCCCCCACTCGCCCGACCGGCCGCATCAACGTTTCATCAGTGTTTGACCACCGGGTCACGCCCTGGTAACACCGATCTGTGAGCCTGGTTTCACTCACCGCCACCACCCGCTCACGACCCCCCACCTCGTCTCACCCGCAATCGAGAGAGGACCCCGACATGCCGGCCGCATCGACGCACGTCCGCGTCACCGCGATCCCGTCCGTCACCGACGCCCTGAAGGCCGTGGAGGCCCTACTCCTGGGCGCCGGCCAGCGCACCGCCCGGCGCAACGCCTGGAACTCCGTCCTGGAGGACCGCCGCCGCGCCAAGGACCGGGTGGAGGCCCAGCACGTGATGGAGGTCGCGTCCGGCCGGGCTTCCCGGGCCACGTAAACTTCAGGACATGGCGAGGAAGGCAAACACGGGCAGCGCTGACGCTGCGAACCCCGGGCGACTGAAGCAGATCGCCCTCACGTACCAGATGACCCGAAAGGCGGACCCGAAGGTCGGTCTGGTCGTCGCGGGCGTGGGCATCGTCGTACTCGGTGTCCTCCTCGGGATCGGCTTCCTCATCGGTCATCCGGTCTACCTGGGCATCCTGGGCTTCGTCCTGGCGCTCCTGGCGGCGGCCATCGTCTTCGGACGACGTGCCGAGCGCGCGGCCTTCGGGCAGATGGAGGGCCAGCCGGGCGCGGCCGCGGCGGTGCTGCAGAACGTCGGGCGCGGCTGGACGACGACCCCCGCGGTCGCGATGAACCGCAACCAGGACGTCGTGCACCGCGCGGTCGGCCGGGCCGGCATCGTCCTGGTGGCCGAGGGCAACCCGAACCGGGTCAAGACCCTGCTCGCGGCCGAGAAGAAGCGGATGAACCGCGTCGTGGTGGACGTGCCGGTGCACGACATCATCGTCGGCGACGGCGAGGGCCAGGTGCCGCTGAAGAAGATCCGTACGACCATGCTCAAGATGCCCCGCGTGCTCACCGGCCCGCAGGTCACCGCGGCCAACGACCGGCTGCGGGCGATGGGCGACCTGATGAGCAACATGCCGCTGCCGAAGGGTCCGATGCCGAAGGGCATGCGGATGCCGCGCGGCGGAAAGATGCGCTGACACCCGACCTGACGAGAAAGGCCCCGGACCACTCGGTCCGGGGCCTTTCTCGTATTCGATTCTCAGATGCGGACCTGGACGGCGCCGGAGAGGCGGTCGTGGAGGCCGCGGCCGTCGCGGTCCCAGATGAGGGCCGGGATCGCCAGGCAGACGAGCAGGGAGCGCAGCGCCACGCGGAACAGGCCGAGGCGTCCGCCGTTCGCGGAGACGACCCGCAGGCCGAAGATCCGCTTGCCGGGCGTCGAACCGACGGTGCCGACCGTCAGGACGCCCAGGACGAACAGGATGAGCAGGGCCCAGTTGCCCGTCGCCTGGTTGTAGCCGTCGGTGATCAAGCCGTATGCGATCAGCATGCAGAGGGCCCAGTCGACGGCGAGGGCGCCGAGGCGCCGCCCGGGGCGGGCGATCGAGCCGGGGCCCTCCTCGGGCAGCCCGAGCTGCTCACCGCGGTAGCCGAAGTCGACGCCTGCGTCCTCGGCCGCCGCGCGGGGGCCGGAGAGCCAAGATCCGAGTGCTTGCCTGTTGTCCACCCGACCACGGTACTGTGCCCGTTTTTGATCAGTTCGGCCCGGGTCGGAGTACGGTGCAAGAGAGGCGGTGCGCCACCCGGCCCGGTTAACTTCTACGAAACAAACGGGTCATGCTTGAGAAATCCCGTCTGCCTATGGTCGGGTCCAGCGTGTGCCACCGCACTGGCCGCACGACCGCTGCAACCCCGCCCCTCCCCGGGCCGGGAGTAGGAGGAGTTGGATGTCCCAGAACGGCTTCCAGAACGCCGACGAGGTCCAGAAGTTCATCAAGGACAACGACGTCAAGATGGTCGACGTCCGGTTCTGCGACCTCCCGGGTGTGATGCAGCACTTCACGATCCCGGCGACGGCCTTCGACCCGTCCGAGGAGCTCGCCTTCGACGGCTCGTCGATCCGCGGTTTCCAGGCCATCCACGAGTCCGACATGGCGCTCCGCGCCGACCTGTCGACGGCCCGCGTGGACCCCTTCCGTCGCGACAAGACGCTGAACATCAACTTCTTCATCCACGACCCGATCACGGGCGAGCAGTACAGCCGTGACCCGCGGAACATCGCGAAGAAGGCCGAGGCGTACCTCGCCTCCACCGGCATCGCCGACACCGCCTACTTCGGCCCCGAGGCCGAGTTCTACGTGTTCGACTCGGTCCGCTTCGAGACCTCCGCGAACCAGGGCTTCTACCACATCGACTCCGAGGCCGGCGCCTGGAACACCGGTGCGGAGGAGAACAACCGCGGCTACAAGGTCCGCTACAAGGGCGGCTACTTCCCGGCCCCGCCGGTCGACCACTTCGCCGACCTGCGCTCGGAGATCTCCCTGGAGCTGGAGAACGTCGGCCTGCAGGTCGAGCGCCAGCACCACGAGGTCGGCACCGCCGGCCAGGCCGAGATCAACTACAAGTTCAACACGCTGCTCGCCGCGGCCGACGACCTGATGCTCTTCAAGTACATCGTGAAGAACGTCGCCTGGCGCAACGGCAAGACCGCGACCTTCATGCCGAAGCCGATCTTCGGCGACAACGGCTCGGGCATGCACGTCCACCAGTCGCTGTGGTCGAACGGCGACCCGCTGTTCTACGACGAGACGGGCTACGCGGGCCTCTCGGACACCGCCCGCTACTACATCGGCGGCATCCTCAAGCACGCCCCGTCGCTGCTCGCCTTCACCAACCCGACGGTGAACTCGTACCACCGCCTGGTCCCGGGCTTCGAGGCCCCGGTCAACATGGTGTACTCGCAGCGCAACCGCTCCGCCGCCATGCGCATCCCGATCACGGGCTCGAACCCGAAGGCCAAGCGCGTCGAGTTCCGCGCGCCGGACCCGTCCTCGAACCCGTACCTCGCCTTCTCGGCGCTGCTCCTCGCGGGCCTCGACGGCATCAAGAACAAGATCGAGCCGGCGGAGCCGATCGACAAGGACCTCTACGAGCTCGCTCCCGAGGAGCACGCGAACGTCCAGCAGGTCCCGACCAACCTGGAGGCCGTCCTCAACGCCCTCGAGGACGACAACGAGTACCTGCAGGCCGGCGGCGTCTTCACCTCGGACCTCATCGAGACCTGGATCGACTACAAGCGCACCAACGAGATCGCCCCGATCCAGCTGCGCCCGCACCCGCACGAGTTCGAGCTCTACTTCGACCTCTAAGCCGAGGCCGCTGCCCGGCGAGGCCCGTCGCCCCCTTCCGAGGGGACGGCGGGCCTCGCCGTTTTCTCGCCAAGATCACAGCAATGCGAACAGCTGACGAACTATCGGCCGTACCTACGAGTAGGGGATTCACGCTCCGCGACTGATCGATAGCGTGTCGTCGTCGCTGCCGCCACACCCGGAGCACAGGGCTCCGCTGGGACTAGCTGGCGCGATGAGGACTGCCTACGTGACTCAGGCGGCTTTCGCCCCTGCAGAGACGCTCCGACTCAAGCCGTACACCGATCACTGCCGCGTCATCGCCGACGAGGGCGCGCACGTGGTCATCGGCGTCTCCCCGGGGAACAGTTATTTCACCGCCCAGCGGCTGCGCGAGCTGACGCGCTGGGGCTTGGACCACTTCGATCAGGTCGATCTCGTCTACACCGATCTGCATGTCGCCGACATGTACGAGGCGCTGGGGTACGGGGCCGACGAGGCGCGGCGGAAGGCCGTCAAGAACCTGCGGGGGGTGCGGGCCAAGGTCGGGGCGGCCGTGGCGGAGGCCGATCCCACGGGCGTGCGGGTACGGGCCCGCGGGATGTCGGAGTTCGGGGACGTCCCGGCCTACCGCGAGCTGCACCGCACGGTGCTCGACGCGGTGGCGGCGGACCCGGTGGTGCGGGAGACCTGCGATGCGCTGACCGGGATCTTCCTGGCCGGGAAGCTGGCGCCGGGGCAGGTGACCGACGAGCGGCAGCGGGAGGTGTGCCGGGCGTACATCTGCGCCGAGGTGCCGCTGTTCCTGGACACGCCCGCGATCCTCGGGGTGCCGTCCTCGCTCAACTGCTACCACCAGGCACTGCCGCTGGCCGATCTGCTGTACGGGCGGGGGTCCGGGCTCCGGGCCTCGCGCAACCAGGGCCACGGCATCCTCACCCCCGTCGAAACCGCCGCCGAGACGACCGTTGAAGGAGCCGCGTGATGAGCGTCGCCGTCGAGACCCTGCCTGCCTTCCCCTTCGACTGGGACGGGACCCGGCTGCCCTCCGAGGTCGCCGCGCTGCGCACCGAACCGGTCCGGAAGGTCCGCACGATCGCCGGGGCCGAGGCCTGGCTGATCTCCTCGTACGAGCTGTGCAAGCAGGTCCTGGAGGACCCGAGGTTCAGCCTGAAGGACACCTCGGCGCCGGGAGCGCCCCGGCAGTACGCGCTGACGATCCCGCCGCACGTGGTGAACAACATGGGCAACATCACCGGGGCCGGGCTGCGCAAGGCCGTCATGAAGGCGATCAACCCGAAGGCGCCCGGCCTGGAGGAGTGGCTGCGGGCGCGGGCCGGGTCCCTGGTGGACGCGCTGGTCGCCGAGGGGGCGCCCGGGGAGCTGCGGGGCGGCTATGCCGATCCGTACTCGGCGGGGCTGCACTGCCGGATGCTGGGCATCCCGGAGGAGGACGGGCCGCGGCTGCTGCGCAGCCTGGACGTGGCCTTCATGAACGCACCGCGCGAGATCGAGGCGGCCCGGCTCAACTGGGACCGGGACATCACCTACATGACCGAGCGCCTGGACGATCCGGCGACGGGCGGGCTGATGGCGGAGCTCGCGGCGCTGCGCGAGGACCCCGACTACGCGCATCTGACGGACGAGATGCTGGCGACGGTCGGCGTGACCCTCTTCGGGGCCGGGGTGATCTCCACCGCCGGGTTCCTGACGATGGCGCTGGTGTCCGTACTGACCCGGCCGGACGTGCGGGAGGCCCTGACCGCCGGCGGCGCGCACGGGGTCTCCGGGGCGATGGACGAACTGCTGCGGGTGAACCTGTCGATCGGCGACGGGCTGCCGCGGCTCGCCCTGGAGGACGTACGGCTCGGCGACGTCGACGTACGGGCCGGTGAACTGGTCCTCGTGCTCGTGGAGGCCGCGAACCACGATCCCGAGCGCTTCCCCGACCCGCTGGCCTTCCGGCCGGACCGGGAGAACGCCGCCGAGCACCTCTCCTTCGGCGGCGGGCGGCACTACTGCCCGGCGACGGCGCTCGGCAAGCGGCACGCCGAGATCGCCCTGGAGACGCTCCTCGACCGGCTGCCGGAGCTGCGGCTCGCGGTGCCGGTCGAGCAGCTGGTGTGGCGCACCAACTTCATGAAGCGGCTCCCCGAGCGGCTGCCGGTGGCCTGGTAGCAGGCGGGATCCCGGCATCCGACGACGACGCTGCCCGGGCCCGGGCTCGGACCCGGGCCCGGGCAGCGTCCCTGCGGTGTCAGCGGCCGTAGCGGATCAGGGCGCGGACCATGCGGCAGGTGGTGTCGGACGGCGGGTGGATGCCGATGCTCTGGGCCGTGTCCCGTATCGTCGCGTCCGTGGCCTTCGACGGGATGTAGACCCCGGCGTCGAGCAGGGCGATCGCGAGGCGCATGGCCTTCAGACGGCGGTTGTGCGACACGTACCACTCGCGGGGTCGGCCCGCGGGGAGCGGCTTCTTCTGGAGCGGCTTCCAGGGTTCGAGGGACGGCGTCCGGATCACGGCGAGAGCCATGGGCTACCTCCTGGCGAACGGTGGGGTGCGGGCCCTCCTCGGGACCCTCACCTTCACCCCCCATTTTAGAGACCCCCACTGACAATCGCCCCTGGCCAGGTGGGGTTTGGGGGGTGGTGGAGGGGGCCGTGGGGGGTGCCGTGCGGGTAGCGTGTGGGGCATGGAGATCTGGATCAATCCCGCCTGTTCCAAGTGCCGCAGCGCCCTCACGCTCCTCGACGCGGAGGGCGCCGACTACACCGTGCGCCGCTACCTGGAGGAGGTGCCGACGCCGGAGGAGATCCGGGAGGTGCTGAAGCGGCTCGGGCTCGAGCCCTGGGACATCACGCGGACCGGCGAGGACATCGCCAAGGAGCTCGGGGTGAAGGACTGGCCCCGGGACGAGGCGGACCGGGAGCGGTGGATCGAGGCGCTCTCCACCCATCCCAAGCTGATCCAGCGGCCCATCATCACGGCGGAGGACGGCACGGCCGTCGTCGGCCGGACCGAGGAGGCCGTGCGGGACGCGCTGTCCCGCTGAGCCGCCGCGCTCGGCCTGTCAGCCCGCCAGGAAGCGCGTGAGCGTCGACAGTGCGGCGGGCGGCAGGTCCGCCGGGAGGGTGTGGTGGGTCGCGGCCGGCAGGGACTCCGTCACGATCCCGGGGACGGCCGCCCGCGCCCGGGCGGCGATCCGGGCCGCGTCGTGGACGCGGCTCCCCCCGGCGACGAGCAGCAGCGTCGGCGGTCGCAGGGCGGCCAGTTCGGCGCGGGTCGGGCGGGGGCCGGTGACCGGGCGGTACCGGGGCAGCTCCGCCGCCAGGGCGTCGAGGCGCCGCACCGCCGGATCGTGCTCGGCCCCGCCGGTCTCCCAGGCCAGGAGGGCCTCCGCCCGGGCGGCCGTCGGGCGCAGCAGCAGGGGCAGGGCCCGCAGCAGATAGCCGGGGTGGAAGCCGGCGAAGCAGCCGGTCGGGTCGAGGAGGGCGAGGCGGTCGGTCCGGTCGGGGGCCGCCAGGGCGTACCGGAGCGCGATCCACCCGCCGTACGAGTGCCCGCAGAACGACGCCGACGTCAGTCCGAGGCCGTCGAGCAGGGCGTCGAGCCAGGCCGTGAGGTCGGCGGCGGTACGGATCGGGCGGCCGTCCGCCCGGCTGCGGCCCGGTCCGCCGACGAGGTCGACGGCGTGGACCCGGTGCGTCGCGCCGAGCGCGGCGGCCGTCGCCCGCCAGGAGCAGGCGGTGTTCCCGCCGCCGGGCAGCAGGAGGACCGGCGGGCCGTCCTCGGGGCCGTGGTGGAGGACGTGGGTGGTGCCGTGGGGCGTGCGGAGTTCCGAGGCGGTGGTGGGGTGGGGCCACGTGGCGAGGAGCGCTTCGTAGGCGGCGTCGTAGGTACCGGCGGTGGTCCTGGCATGCGGCATCGCGCTCGTCCTCTCGCTCGGCAATAATCTCGCTCAGCAAGATAATAGGAGGATGTCGTGGCCGAGTCACCGGAGATGCGGATCTTTCACCTGCTGCGCGAGGTCACCGTCGAATACGGCCTGCGCCAGGGCGAGTTCGCCGCCCGCAACGGCATGCACCCGACGGACGTACGGGCCCTGATCTGCCTCCTCGACGCCGAGCGCGCCGGCACGGACGCGACCGCCGGGTGGCTCGGCGAGCGGCTCGGCCTCAACTCGGCCGGCACGACCGCCGTCGTGGACCGGCTCGAACGGCTCGGCCACGTCGCCAGGGCGCGCGACGCCCGGGACCGGCGGCGCGTCCTGCTGACCGTGGAGGACCGGGCGAAGGAACTGGGCCGCGCGTACTTCGGGCCGCTGATCGACGGGACGGTCGCCCTGCTCGGCGGCTTCACCGAACACGAGACCCGGGCCGTACGGCGGTTCCTGACCGGGGTGCGGGACCTCATGGAGGGAAGCGAGGGCGGGGCCGGGGACGGAAGCGGGGACGGGGACGGGACCGGGAACGGGGACGGGACCGGGGACGGGACTGGGACCGGGGACGGGACCGGCACTGGGACTGGGACCGGGAACGGGGACGGGACCGGCACTGGGACCGGGACCGGGACCGGGAACGGGGACGGGGACGGGGCCGGGGGCGAGGACGGCACCAGGACCGGGGGCGTCGCGGCAGGAGAAGGGGCGTGAGCGGCGTCGGCGGGCTCGGGAACGATCTGCACCTGGACCTCGGCGCCGGCGGCAGCCGCCGGGCCGCGCTCATCGGGGCCCTGCGCGAGGCCGTGCGCGAGGGCCGGCTCGCCCCCGGCACCCTGCTGCCGCCCTACCGGTCGCTCGCCGCCGACCTCGGGATCGCCCGCAACACCGTCGCCGACGCGTACGCCGAGCTGGTCGCCGAAGGCTGGCTCACCTCCCGCCAGGGCTCCGGCACCCGCGTCGCCGAGCGGGTCGCCGCGCCCGCCCCCGGCCCCGTGCGCCCGGCCGCGCCGCCACCGCTCCCGTACGACCTCGTCCAGGGCAAACCGGACCCCGGCGTCTTCCCGCGCGGCCCCTGGCTGGCGGCGGCCCGGCGGGCCCTGACCGACGCGCCGCACGAGGCCTTCGGGAGCCGCGACCCGCACGGCCGGATCGAACTGCGCCGGGCCCTGGCCGAGTACCTCGCCCGGGTCAGGGGCGTACGGACCTCGCCGGACCGGATCGTGATCTGCTCGGGCGCCGCCCACGCCCTCCGGCTGCTCGCGCGGGTCCTCGGCACTGCCGGGCCCTGGGCCGTCGAGGCGTACGGCCTGCCCTTCCACCGGGGCCTCCTCGCCGAGGCCGGGGTCCGTACGGTGCCGGTGGGGGTCGACGGCGACGGGGCCCGCACCGGGGAGATCCCGCCCGGGGCCCGCACCGTACTGCTCACGCCCGCCCACCAGTTCCCCACCGGCGGACCCCTGCACCCCGAGCGCCGGGCCGGCGTCCTGGAGTGGGCGCGGCGCTCCGGCGGGCTCGTGGTGGAGGACGACTACGACGGGGAGTTCCGGTACGACCGGCGGCCCGTGGGCGCCGTCCAGGGCCTCGACCCCGAACGGACCGTCCTCCTCGGCTCCGTCAGCAAGAGCCTCTCCCCCGCACTGCGGCTCGGCTGGATGTGCCTGCCGGCGGCGCTCGTGGACGGTGTCGTCGCCGCGAAGGGGGAACGCGAGCCGTACGCCTCGGCCACGGACCAGCTCACCCTCGCCGACTTCCTCGGCTCCGGCGCGTACGACCGGCACGTCCGGCGCATGCGCCGCCGCCACCGGGAGCGGCGCGACCGGCTCACGGCGGTGCTCGCCTCCCGTGTGCCGGAGGTACGGGTGACGGGCATCGCCGCCGGTCTGCACGCCGTCCTGGAGCTGCCCGCCGGCACGGAACGGGCGGCGCTCGCCGCGGCCGCCCGGCACGGGGTCGCCACGGAGGGCCTGGCCTCCTACCGCCACCCCGACGCCGAGGGCCCCGCCCGTCCGGACGGCCTGGTCGTCGGCTACGCCACCCCGCCGGAACGGCTGTACGGGGCCGCCCTCGATGCCTTGGGGGACGCCCTCGCCGAGAGCCTCAGTCGCTCAGCTCCTTCGTCATGAACAGCTCCTGACCCGCGCCGCCGTCCGGGGCGTACCCGAGGCGCTCGTACAGCGTGATCGCCGGGACGTTGGACGCCAGTACGGAGAGCCGGAGGACGCCCGCTCCGGTCCCGTGGGCCCAGCTCTCGACGGACGCGATCAGGCGGGCCGCGAGGCCGTGGCCCCGGGCGTCGGGCGCGACCCAGACGGAGCGCAGCTCGGGTACGGCATCGGGCGCGAGCAATCCGGCCGCGAGGCCCACGGGCCGGGCGCCGAGGACGGCCAGGACGCCGTACGCGGCGGGGTCGTCGAACCGGGCCCGCCACTGCTCCTCCCCGCCCCGCTCCCAGTCGGCGAGCCGCGCCTTGAACGCCTCGGGCGAGGCGGTGAGCGAGGCGATCCGGGCCTCGCGCCAGAGGGGCCAGTCGGCGGGCGCGACGGCCCGGAGGACCGGCCGGCCGGGGCCGTCAGCCACTGATCGCACGACGCTCCGCCTCCGTGAGGATCTCCGTGATGCGCAGGCCGAAGCGGGCGTCGCAGGCGTGGGGTTCGCCCGTGCGGGCCGCCGTGACGAGGGCGTCGACGGCCGCCGCGAAGGCCCCCACCGCGCCGCCCCAGCGGGGCAGTTCGGCCCGGCCGCCGGTGCCGTACAGGCTGAGGGCCGCCTCCGCCGCCTCCGGGGGCGCGCTCAGGGTGAGCGTGGCCGTGCTGCTCGCGCCCGAGGCGTGGCGCAGCACCAGGTGGTGGGTGTCGTCCGGGCCCGGGGCGGCGGTGACGTCGGTGACGTCGCCGAGGACCGGCAGGTAGACGGAGAGGACGTGCGGGCCGACGTCCCACAGGCCGCCCTTCTCCCGCCGCCAGGGCGAGGCCGCGTACGCGCTGGTGGAGCCGGGGCCGTAGAGCGAGCCCAGCCAGTGGGCCTCGCCGAGGAACCAGCCGCCCGCCGCCGTCTGCTCGGCTATCCAGCGGGCCGTCGGCTCGGCGAACCGCAGGGTGCAGAAGACCACCGAGGCGACCCCGGCCGCCTCCACGGCCTCGGTCACCTCGCGGGCGAGCGCCACCGTCGTGGCGACCGGTTTGTCGAGCAGGACGTGACAGCCGGCGGCCGCCGCCCGGACGGCGAAGGGGGCCTGGACGTCCGGCGGGAGGGCCAGGGCGACGGCGTCGCTCGCGGCGAAGAGGGCGTCCACGTCCTCGTACGCACGCGTGCCGGACGCGGCGGCGAGCGCGGCGGCCGCCTCGGGGCGTCTGCCCCACACCCCGCTGAACTCGACGCCCGGATGCCCCGCGAGCGCGGGCGCATGCGTGCGTTCGGCCCAGGGGCCGGTGCCGAGGAGTCCGATACGGGGCTTCGCGCCCAGTTGCTTCGCCATGCCCCCAGTCTGCCGGGCGGCACCGACAACGACCGCTGCCCGTAATCCGCTGGCGGTCCTCCCCCGGCCCGGTGTTAGCGTTCCCGGGCCGGCCGCGGGACTCCGGTGCGACTTCCGGAACCTGCCTCTACAGCAACGTCTTCGCTGCTCGCGCCCCCATTCCCCGGCCGGCGTCCATGCGCACGAAGGGGAGGGTGCCGTGTCCGAGCTCGTCGCCGCCGAGGACGTGCTCCTCTTCGTCAACGCCGCCGTGACCGCCACCGGCCAGCGCGAGTTCCGTTCCTCCGCAGCCGAGCAGCGCTTCTCCCTCGCCTTCCTCCACGAGTACGTACGGGTCAACTACCGGCCCGTGTACGCCGCCGCCCTCGCGCTCGACATCAACGACCACAACGCCGCGCTCATCGCCGAGCACCTGCTCCGCACCCCGAAGGAGGCGGAGCCGGGCGAGGGCCGGCTGATCGCCGCCCGCCTCGCGCTGCTGCCGCCGCAGCGGGTCTACCGGCTCTTCGGCGCCCTGCGCGCCGCCGGGGTCAACAACCGCCGCACGCGCGCGATCGTGCGCGCGTGGCTCGCGGCCCGCCCCGACCCTGCGCTCGACGCGGTGAAGTACCGGACCGGTCTCAAGGCCGCCCTCCGGCACGTACACGCGCGGCCGGCCGACCCCGAGACGGGCGACTTCCTCTTCGCGCCGGGCCGCCGGGTCCGCTACGAGAACGCCACGCTCGACGCGCACCGCCGGGCGCACTACGAGCAGGGCGCGCTGTACGAGTTGCCGTTCACGGTCGCCGAGGGGTTCGCCGCGAAGCACGGGATACCCCGCGCGGTGTTCCTGGAGCGGATCGCGCCCCGGATGACGCGGCTCGAACGGCTGCGTACGGACCGGGCCGCGGATCTGTCGGTCATGCCGCTCACCCGGCTCGCCCTGTACGTCCTCGCCCTCCCGTTCGCCGAACGGGTGGAGCGGCGGGCCGAGCTGACGGCTGCGCTGCGCGCGGCGGCCCGGCGGGCGGCGGGGCCGTACGCCGGGAGCTGGGGGCGGGTGGCGGCCGTGCTCGACGACAGCTTCTCCTCCTCCGGTTCGGCGGTGAAGCGGCGCCGTCCGCTGGCCGTGGCCCTCGGCTGCCACTTCCTCCTGGAGGCGCTGGCGTCCCCGGGGGCGTACACCCCGCTGTGGACCTCGGGCCGGGACGATCCCCTGCTCGTCCACCCCTACGGCCCGACCCCGCTCGGCCTGCGGATCCTGGACGCCCTGGACACCGGTCCCGAGCGGCTGGTGATCGTCTCGGACGGCTGGGACAACGCGCCTCCGGGGCTCGCGGGCGAGGTGCTGCGGGTGTGGCGGTCGCGGCTGGATCCGGAGCGGGCGACGAGTGTCGTGCACCTGAACCCCGTATACGACACGGAGGGCTTCGACGTGCGCCGGCTGGCCCCGAGCGTGCCGACGGCGGGGATCAGGGACGCGGAGGACCTGGCGGCCCTGGTGGAGATCGCGCAGTTCGCGGAGGGACGGACGGGCTTCGCGGAGCTGCGGGCGTATCTGGACCGGCGGGTGGAGCAGTTCCTGAAGGAGGCGGCACCGTGACCCGGATCGATCTCGGCGGGCTCGTCACGCGGCCCGCGCAGGTGTGGGGCGGGGTGCGGCTCGTGCCGCTCGTGCGGGACGAGCCCGTGCCCGGGCTGCGGCTGCACCGGGAGGTGTACGAGGGGTGGGGTGCGGACTCCGTCGCGCTGGGCGACCGGACCGCGTACACCTCGTACATCCCGCACGGCTTCGTCGCCGACTGGACGGGGACGGGGGCGGAGGCCGCCGCGTACGGGACCCGGCTCGGGGGTGAAGGGGAGCCGACGGCCGTGCCCGTGCGCCGGCTGCACCGGATGGCGAAGCGCCGGGGGCGTGAGGACCGGCTGCGGTTCCTGCCGCTGCACCTCGCCCTGGAGGGCTATCTCGCGCTGCACTTCGGCGGGCCGTCCGTCGTCTGGGACGACTGGTCGCGTGAGGCGCTGCGGCGCGGGCTCTCGCCGCGGGCCGAGGCGGCGTACGCGGGGTGGGCGGTGCCCGGGCTCGCGGAGGCGCTGCGGGTGTTCGAGCTGCATCCGGGGCAGTGCGGGCTGCTCCTGTACGTGGCGGACGCACTGGCCTCGGCGTTCGTGGTGCCGCACGCGGACGACTACCGCCTTCTGCATCCGACGCTGGTGGAGGACCTGTACGGGGAGCTGGTCCACCAGTACGCGTACTACGGCGCCCCGGTGCCCGAGTTCACGGCGCGGATCCGGGACGGCGCCGGCGGGATCCGCGGGCTCGCGGACCTGCGGGCGGCAGCGCTCGAGCAGGAGCGGGCGTGGGCGGTGGCGCACGACGGGCTGATGGCGCGGGACCTGCGGGAGACCTCGTACTCCTTCGAGCGGGCCTACCGGATGGGTCCGTTCTCCCTGTACCGGTTCCTGCCGCCGTTCGAGCGGGGCGGGCGGGAGCAGCACATCGGCGAGGTGATCACCGACCGGAAGGGTCGGGCGGCCTATCTGAAGACCTTCCGGCTCTCCGAGAACCAGATCCGGAAGGGGTACCTCCTGAACCGGCTCGCGGACTGCGACTGGCACCTCGGGCGGACGGCGGAGGCGCTGGGGACCTCGTACGCCGAGGTGGTCCGGCGGGTGCGGGGCGCGGGCCTCGGCGGGCTCCTCGACGCGCACGCCGTCGCACGGCGGCTCCGCGAAGATCAGGAAAGCTGAGTAACACGGGGTTCACATTCGGGCAACCGACGGGAAATCCCGTGTTGCCAAGCTGCGGTCGAACACAAACAGCGCAGTCAGCGTTGAGACCGCAGCTTCTCGCAGTGCCGCGAGCCGCAGCGGAACCCCGCAGCAGCACGCCAAAGGATGAGACCCGTGACCTTCAAGGCTGAGTACATCTGGATCGACGGCACCGAGCCGACCGCGAAGCTTCGCTCCAAGACGAAGATCATCGCGGGTGAGGGCCTCGCCCTCGACGAGCTGCCGATCTGGGGCTTCGACGGTTCCAGCACGAACCAGGCCAAGGGTCACGCCTCGGACCGCGTCCTCAAGCCGGTCTTCTCCTGCCCGGACCCGATCCGCGGCGGCAACGACGTCCTGGTGCTGTGCGAGGTCCTCAACACGGACATGACGCCGCACGAGTCCAACACCCGTGCCGCGCTGGCCGAGGTCGCCACGAAGTACGCCGCGCAGGAGTCGATCTTCGGCATCGAGCAGGAGTACACCTTCTTCGACGGCACCCGCCCGCTCGGCTTCCCGGTCAACGGCTTCCCGGCCCCGCAGGGCGGCTACTACTGCGGCGTCGGCATCGACGAGATCCACGGCCGCCCGATCGTCGAGGCGCACCTGGAGAACTGCCTCAAGGCCGGCCTCGGCATCTCCGGCATCAACGCCGAGGTCATGCCCGGCCAGTGGGAGTTCCAGGTCGGCCCGCTGTCCCCGCTCGAGGTCTCGGACCAGCTGTGGGTCGCCCGCTGGCTGCTCTACCGCACGGCCGAGGACTTCAACGTCTCCGCGACCCTCGACCCGAAGCCGGTGAAGGGCGACTGGAACGGCGCGGGCGCGCACACCAACTTCTCCACGAAGGCGATGCGCGAGGGCTACGACGCGATCATCACCGCGTGCGAGTCGCTCGGCGAGGGCTCGAAGCCGCTCGACCACGTCAAGAACTACGGCGCCGGCATCGACGAGCGCCTGACGGGCCTGCACGAGACCGCCCCGTGGGACGAGTACTCCTACGGCGTCTCGGACCGCGGCGCCTCGGTCCGCATCCCGTGGCAGGTCGAGCAGGACCAGAAGGGCTACATCGAGGACCGCCGCCCGAACGCGAACGTCGACCCGTACGTGGTGACCCGCCTCATCGTGGACACCTGCTGCGAGGCCCTGGAGAAGGCCGGCCAGGTCTGATCCCGCGCACACCCTGACAGGGGCGCCCGCCGTTTCACACGGTGGGCGCCCCTGCGGCGTTGTCAGTGGGGTCTGTGACAGTGGGCCCATGCTCGACATCGCGGTGCAGACCGAGAACTGGGAGAAGCACGTCCGGCCGTCCGAGGAGGACCTGACCGGGCTCGTGCGGCGCATCGGCGCCGAGGGGGACCGCTTCCTGGTCCTCCAGCGGATACCGGACCTGCCGGACGTCTTCGCGCAGGTGTGGCACGAAGCCGGCGGGCACTACCAGCTGGAGCACCGGGCCGGCGCGCCCGAACTGCACGTCGGGACACGGCTCGACACGCCGGAGCGGGTCGCGGAGGTCCTGGCGGCCTGGGCACGCGGCGAGGCCGCCTGGGACGCCGGGCTGAGCTGGGAGAACCTGGGCTTCCCGGCCGCGCCGGCCGTCCCCGAACTCCCCGGGGAGGTACGGGAGGAGGTCGAGCGGCGGGTGCGCTCGCTGATCGTCTGCGGGTACGACGACCGGGCGCGGCTGACCCGGAGCGCCCAGGAGGACGTGTTCTCCCCGGACGAGCACCCGGTGACCCGGGAGCAGGCCGCCGCGCTGGTGGACCGGCTGTGGCTGGAGCGGGTCGCGGAGATGGCCGGCTGGGAGGGCACGACCGACCCGGAGCGGATCACCGCCGCCTTCGCCGAGCTGGACGCGGCCGGGATCGTCGCCCGCGAGCACTTCACCTGCTGCCGGTCCTGCGGCACGGCGGAGATCGGCGCGGAGGACGGTGCGGACCGGGCGCGCGGGTTCGTGTTCTTCCACACCCAGTGCACCGAGGGCGCGGCGAACGGCGGGCCGCTGTATCTGCTGTACGGCGGGTTCGACGACTCGGCGGAGACGACCGCGGCGGTCGGCGAGGAGGTGGCCGCGGCGCTGCGCGGGCAGGGGCTGGGCGTGCAGTGGGACGGGGACCCGGGGCAGGCGATCCTGGTCACGGGGCTCGACTGGCGGAGACGGCTGATCGGTTGAGCGGTCGCGCGGTTGAGCCATCGAGCGATTGAGCGGTCGAGCCGTCGAGTGGTTGAGCCGTCGAGGCGATCGGCGGCTCGTTTTCAGCCGGTGGAGTGGGTGTGACGTGACAGGGGGTGCCCAGCTCTTTTCCCTCCTGGTTTAATAGGGATATGGCCATCATGCAGAACGACACCGCGACGGGTCGCCACGACCTCGAGCCGTTCTGGCCTACCCGGGCGCACCACGACTTCGACCGGTGCTGTCGACGCGTGAGGAACGCGTCGGCCCTCTAACGCCCCGATCGGTACACGGTCCGATCCCGGCCTTCGGCCGCACGCGCACGACGTACGAGACCTCTCCGTCCGTTCCCCGCGCGAAAGAGCTGACCTGCCATGGCCCACACCCAGACCGCCTCCCTCACCGCCGTCCGTTCCGGCCGGCACCGGCTGCGTGCCGTCGATCCGAACGAGGTCGTCGACCTCTCCCAGGTGGCGGACTTCCTGCCGCCCGGCGCCACCCTGCTGCCCGCGCCGCAGCACACGCTGCCGACGCTGCCGGGGCGCCCGCCGATGGTCGGGTACCTCGTCCTCGTCCCGGCCGACCAGCAGCCGCACCTGCCCGTGGCCCCCGCCCCCGCACCGGCTCCCGTCGCGGCGGAGGAGCAGGGGCCGGTGACCATCGACGGCGTCCAGCGGATCGCCCTCGTCGACGGGCAGGCCCTCGACCTGACGTACCTCGAATTCGAGCTGCTCGCCCACCTGGTGGCGCACCCTCACCGGGTGCACACCCGCGACCAGTTGGTCACGACGGTGTGGGGATACGGGCACGTGGGCGACGGCCGGACGGTCGACGTGCACGTGGCCCGGCTGCGCCGCAAGCTGGGCGCCGAGCACCGCCACACGATCCAGACCGTGCGCCGGGTCGGCTACAAGTACACGCCCTGACAGGGCTGTCCGGCCGGGCCGGCCGGTGTTCCTCCCCTGGCGGAATCCTCCCGGAGCGGAACTCGCTGGCCCCGGCCGTCCCCGCCGGGCAGGCTCGGATCATGAAACTGCTGATGCTCGGAGGTACGGAGTTCGTCGGCCGCGCGATCGTCGAGGACGCGCTCGAACGGGGCTGGGAGGTGACGGTCTTCCACCGGGGCCGCCACGAGGCTCCGGCGGGAGCCGTCTCGCTGATCGGGGACCGCACCGCCCCCGACGGTCTCGCCGCCCTCGCCACCGGTTCCTGGGACGCCGTCGTGGACACCTGGTCGGCCGCGCCCTCGGCGGTCCGGGACGCGGCCCGGCTGCTCGCGGACCGGGTCGGTCGGTACGCGTACGTGTCGAGCCGCTCCGTGTACGCCTGGCCGCCCGCCGCCGGGCTCGCGGAGGACGGCCCGCTCGTGGAGGGCTCGCCCGACGACGGGGAGGTGCCGTACGCGGAGTCCAAGCGGGGCGGCGAGCTCGCCGCCACCGCCGCCTTCGGGCCCGACCGGACGCTGCTCGTGCGCGCGGGCCTGATCCTCGGCCCGTACGAGAACGTGGGCC
The DNA here is from genome assembly GCF_000830005.1 of Streptomyces vietnamensis. Classification (NCBI taxonomy): domain Bacteria; kingdom Bacillati; phylum Actinomycetota; class Actinomycetes; order Kitasatosporales; family Streptomycetaceae; genus Streptomyces; species Streptomyces vietnamensis. Next base: position 2,448,223 of record NZ_CP010407.1, read on the forward strand.
GGCTCCCCTGGTGGCTGGGCCGGATCGCGCGCGGCGGGCCGGTCCTCGCGCCCGGGCCGCGCACGCTGCCGGTCCAGTACGTCGACGCCCGCGACCTCGCCGCATGGACGCTCGACGCGGTGGCGGCGGGGCTCTCGGGGCCGTACAACCTGGTCTCGCCGCCAGGGCACACCACCATGGGCGAACTGCTGGACGCCTGCGTACGGGCGACGGGGGCCGACGCCGAACTGCGCTGGACGGAGCCGGAGGCGCTCCTCGCGGCCGGGGCGGCGCCCTGGACGGAGCTGCCGGTGTGGCTGCCGCCGGGCGAGATGTACGACGCGATGCACACCGCCGACGTCTCCCGGGCGCTGGCGGCCGGGCTGCGCTGCCGCCCGGCGGAGGAGACGGTCGCGGACACCTGGGCGTGGATGGAGTCCCTCGGCGGCATCGCACCCCAGCGCCCGGACCGTCCGGGCGCCGGACTCACCCCGGAGCGGGAGGCGGAGGTCCTGGCGGCGCTGGCGAAGGAGTGAAAGGGGCGGGGGGAGTGGAAGGGGTAGGAGGGGTGGAAGGGGTGAGGTGACGGGGGCGCCCGGGGGGTCCTGCGCGGGGCATTGCTCGAAAAGTGTGGAACTGCCCGAAACCGGGCGATCCACTACCGTCGAGGAACCCGTACGAATCGGAGGAGTCGACGCCATGCCCGCCATCCCCGCCACCTCCGTCGCCAACCTCCGCGATCTCGGCGGTCTGCCGCTCGGTGACGGGCGCTCCGTCCGGCACGGTCTCGTCCTCCGTTCCGCGCAGCTCGACCGGCTCGACCCGGCCGAGCCCGCCGTGGCCGGCCTGGGCATCCGTACCGTCGTCGACTTCCGCACGGAGACCGAGCGCGGCGACCGGCCCGACCGGCTGCCGCCCGGCGCCCGGCTGCTCGTCGCCGACGTCCTCGCCGACTACCTGGCCGGCAGCGGACTGCCGCCCGCCGCGCGTCTCAAGGCCCTGCTCGCCGACCCGGCGCTCGCCGAGGAGCACCTCGGCGGGGGCCGGGTCAGGGCGGCCTTCGCCCGGACCTACCGGACCTTCGTCTCCGGCGACTCCGCCCGCGCCTCCTACCGCGCCCTGCTCGGCGAGCTCGGCACCCCGGGTGCCGGGCCGCTGCTCTTCCACTGTTCGGCGGGCAAGGACCGTACGGGCTGGGCGGCGACGGTCGTCCTGTCGCTGCTCGGCGCGGACGAGGAGACCGTGCGGGCCGAGTACCTCTCGGTCAACCCGGCGGTACGGCTTGCCTTCGCGCCCATGATCGAGGGCTTCACGGCCCAGGGCGGCGACCCCGAGCTCGCGCTCGAACTGATCGGGGTCCTGCCGGAGTACCTGGACGCGGCGCTCGACGAAGTGGCGGTCCGGCACGGGTCGATGGAGAAGTACGTACGGGAGGGGCTCGGCGTCCCGGACGAGGTGACGGACCTGATCCGCGAGCGGCTGACGGTCACCGCGGCCTGATCCCCCCGAGGGGGCGGGCCGGGGTGACCATCGGAAGAATCGCTCGTTCTGCTGAACGTGAGCACCCAGGATCTCGTTCCCTCGCCCGTGGGTCCCGTCGACGTCGAACAGGCCGAGGCCGCGCTCGTCGAGCGGTATCCGCGGCTCGTCCGCATCGCCTATCTCGTCCTGCCGCCGTCCCTCGGCCGCAACCGCCGGGTGCTGACCGCGCACGCCCTCGTCCAGCGGTCGCTGCCGCGCCGCCGGGTCCCGGGCCCCGCCGTGCCCGGGCCGCGGCAGGCCGAGGACGCGGTGGACCCGGGCTACGCGTACGTGCGGGGCGAGGTGCTGCGGCAGGCGCTGATCGCCGGGCTGCCGCTCCGGCGCCTCGCGCTGCCGCGCCGGGCGCAGTTCCCGCCGCTGCTGCCGCACGTGTGGGGGCTGCGGCTCTTCCCCCGGGTGGGCGGCGCCGACGAACTCGCCCTGGACCAGCGGCTGTCCCGGCTCTCCGGCCCCGGCCGCGCGGCGTACGTGCTCCGCGGCCTGGAGCGCCAGGGCGACCCGGAGGTCCTGCGCGTCCTGGCGGCGGCGGGCGTCGAGGACCCGGCGGCGGCCCTGGCGGAGGCGGACGCCCTGGACGACCCTGCCTTCACCGAAACCGACCGCTTCACCGAGCCTCCTGCCACCGGGGCCACTCCCGGGTCCGCCCCCGGAACGGAGCCCTGGAAGGACGGTCCCGCCAGGGTCGGCGAACAGGACGGCCCCGGGAGGGCCGGGGGCCCTGGGGAAGCTGAGGGCCCGGGTGGTGCCGGGGGCCCTGGTGCGGCTGGAGGTCCGGGTGGGGCCGGGGTCCCGGGTGGGGCTGGTCCCCTCGGCGGGGCCGGGGGCCCGGGCGGGGCCACGGGTGAGCCGGGCCGGTCCGGCGCCCCGGCCGGAGCCGGCGGCACCCCCGGGGCCCGCCCCCAGGACGGCCGCTCCGACCGGGTCGGCGAACAGGCCGGTCCGGGCAGGGCCGGTGGCCGTGCCGCCGCCGCAGGCGCCGCCCGGGAGCCCGGAGCCGACGCCGGAGCCGGAGGCACCGGAGGGTACGGCGGGTCCGGGACCGTCGCGCCCGAAAAACCAACAGGTGCCGGAGGGCCCGGTCTCCCCCGTCGTCTCAGTGGTGCCGCCCTGCTGGAGTCCGACGAGTTCGATCCGTGTGCCCTGCAGGCGCGGCCGACCGATCTGATGCGGCGGCGGCAGCACGCGCGGGCCGCGTTCGTCGCCGTCGTGGCGCTCGTCGTGTGCGGGACGCTGCTCGGGCTGCCCGGTGACGGCTGGGGCAGAAACGGTGCTGCAGCGCCCTCGTACGCCCGTAACCCCGCCGCCGAGGCCGCCCTCGACCCCGGTGCCGTCAAGCGGGTGGATCCGGCGGTGTGGCCCGGCGCGACCCGGCAGGACTTCTCCGTGTGGCCCGCGCGCGGCGGGCTGACCGGTGACAGCGCGCTGCTGCGGCGGGCGCTCGCCGTGTGGGCCCGGCCCGGTGACTCCGTACGGTCGTCCGCCACGCCCGGGACTCCCGTCGGGCCGCCGATGGGGCCGCCGCAGCTGCTGTTCGCGGGCCGCGTCGACGCCATGCGGGTCGTGCTCTTCCACGACGGGCTGCGGGCCGTGCGGTACGCGGAGCCGGTCGAGGGGACGGCGGGCGCCGCCCTCGACTTCGCCCGCACCGACGCGGCCGACACCGCCGACGCGGCCGCGCTCGTCGTCTCCCGCGCGGCGGGCAACGTCCGCTATCTGACGGCCCCCTGGGTCCGGGAGACGGCCGTACGGGACCTCCTCGCGCCCGCGAAGGCCCCCTGGCCGCTCGCGCGGGACACCGACGGGGTGACCGCTCCCCTGCCGAGCCCCGCACAGACCGGCGGCTGCACCCGCTGGAACGCCCTTCAGGTACGGGACCGCGGAGGGGTCAGGATCCTCACCGACCTGGGCGAGCTGGCGCCCGCCCGGCTGCTCTGGGGGCCGCCCGCCGCGCCCGTGGACGCGACAGGGCCGGAGGCGCGGGGGGACTGGGCGCGGACCGCCTGCCAGTTGACGGCGGTACGGGCGCACGGGGTGCGCTCCGTGAACGCCTGGCGGTACGCCCGGCAGCCGCTGCCGGAGGGCGCCGGGCTCGGCACCTGGGTGTGCACGCGCGCGGAGACCTGGCGGGGCACGGGCAGCCGGGTCCTCGCCCAGTTCCTGGTCCCGTCGCCCCAGGTCCCGGCCGCGCTCGCGGCCCGCTCCGAGGGCTCGCCGGCCTGCGGGGTGCGGGATCCCCGGGTCCTCGCGGGCGTGCTGTGGCAGGCGCCGGGCGGGAGCTGGTACGTGATGGCGGCGGGCAGTCCTGACTTCGCGTCCCTGGAGACCTCGGGCGGAGTGAAGGGCCGCTCGAACGGACCGCTTCTGGCGGTGAAGGCGAAGACGGGAGCACGGGCCGACCTGGACGGCACCCTGCGGGACGGAACGCGGAGGGCCGCGCTGCGCTAGTACGCGCGGGCAGGCGGGCAGGCGGGCAGGATCCGAGACTGATCGACGGTGTCCGGATTCCTGGCCGCTCATCTCGTCGAAGGCCACCGGCACGTCCCGTAGCACCGGGGAGCCCGCCGTCGTCAGATCTCCAATCTCAGATAGGACCGATCGTCGTAGCTGCTGTGCCCGGGTTTGACGGCTTTGGTTCCCGCCAGTTCGTCAACGCACAACGGGTCCGCCGCGAGCAGGGTCTTCAGATGGGATTCGGATTCGGCGAGGGACGGCAGGATCGCGGGATAGCCATCGCTTGCCAGGACGAGTTCTGTGATGGGTGAGGGGACGCCGACCACCCTGATCAACTCGTGCGGCACGGGGCGCCCGTCAATGGCTGCGTAGGCCAGCGTCCCGGCCCGGAGAGTGTTGGCGAACAGTGCCTGTCGGGTCAGAAGCGGCAGGATCACCTCACGACCTGGATCGTGTGCCGCAAGCTGCTCGGCTGCGGCGCCATCCAGCATTTCCGCCTTGAGAAGCGCCACCCGCATGGCCGTGTTGATCAGATCGACCTGTTTGCGCTCCTGTCGTTGGGCGAGGCCCTGATACCAGAACCCCACATCCCCGATCTGCCACACTTCCCGACGGGCCGCCGAGAAGAGGGTGACGGACGCGCTCGGCCGCAACTCCGGCGACAGATTGCCGGGAAGGCCCTCCGCGACGGCGTCGGTGAGGGCCCCGGCCACCGCGTATGCGTCGGCCGACGGAGGAAGGCGTGGAATCGCATCGCTGAGGACGAGCATCACGTGACGCCCACCCGTCAGACCCCGATAACGCGCCCCGGTCTTGTCGGTCGCGCCGTCGATGACAGCGACGTACCCGTCGCAGACCACGATGCCGTCCTCGCATGCGTCGAGGTTGCCGGTCTTGGGAGTCACGGAACGCTCGAGGATCTTCACGTCGAACAGGATGGCACTTGTCGGCCCTTCCGGGCATACCTGCCCCCCGCCCAAGGGAGGCATGCCCCGCGACGGTCCAGGCGCGACGGGAACGCTCAGATCTCCGCCGTGTGCAGCATCCTCGGCCTGACGACGTGGCCATCCTGCAGGACCTCTGCCTCGACGAGCACCGCGACATCGGCGGGAAGGTTCCGGGCGTCCCCGTTCTCCGCCAGCCAGCGGGCCGCCGCCACCGTGCCGAAGGTGTGGGACCCACCGACCACCACGATCCGCTTGTCCTGGGCGAACGGATTCGGGGCACGCACGATGTAGCCGTAATCGTGCACCACCTGCTCCCCGACGGCGCGTCCCTCATAGGTAGTGCCCTGCCATCGGATCGAGCTGCCGTCGACGGTGAAGGGCAGTTGCGGAACCGCCTTCAGGAGCATGGACGTGACCTCGTTGTTCTTCGGTCCGCCCAGGGTGAGCATGTCCGCCTCCAGATCCCTTCCCGGCGTCCGGGAGGACAGCAGCACCTGCTCGAGGTCGATCCCCCGGTAGGCCCGGACCAGCAGCGGCACCAGCAGGGACATGGCTCGCACCTGACCGATGCCCGTGGTCGGCCGTGCGTACTCTCCAGTGTGAATCTCGGCGGACGCCGCCACGACGACCACAAGCCTGTTGCCGTCGTCGTATCGCCAGATCCTTCGGGCGGGCCACCGGCGGAGCACCAGCCACCGTGCGTACGCCACCACTGCGGTGACAGCACCGCCGACGATCACCGAAAGCAGCTGGTCACCCGCTGCTCCCATGACACTTTCGAACAGATCCCCCGGCATCCTCGGATGGTATACGAGCGAAATTTGAAGGTCTACCGACAACTACGCTCAAACCAGGGGGACTTGTCGGCTCCATGAGGTCCGCGACAGGCGCGACCGCTTCCCTCGATGGCACTCCTCGGCAGCCGATCCATCCACGCCCATGACCGGCCCGACCCATGAGCGGCCGACTCACTTCCAAGAATTCGGCACACACCCCTGTTCGCCGGACTTACCCCTCAGTACATTGACGTCATGTCTAATACGCAGCCTGCACCGGTGGCGTCGGAGCACGTCGAGCTCAAGGCCCGCAAGGTCTCCTTCGACTGGGAAGAGACGCCGCTCCACTGGGTACCGGGCGACCCCTTCACCACGCACACCATCAACGTGCTGCACCTGCTGCTCCCGGCCGGCGAGCGCTGGTTCGTCCACGTCTACAAGCAGGCGCTGCCGTACATCACCGACGACCGGCTGCGCGAGGACGTCATCGGCTTCATCGGCCAGGAGGCCATCCACTCCCAGGCCCACGACGACGTCCTCCCGCACCTGCGGAAGCTGGGCCTCGACCCCACCCCGTACACCGCGCAGGTCGACTGGTTCTTCGAGAAGCTCCTCGGGGACCGGACCCTGCCGCCCGGCCGGCCGCGCCGCTGGTGGCTGATGGAGCGGGTCGCGCTGATCGCCGCCATCGAGCACTACACCGCCTTCCTCGGCGACTGGGTCCTCAACGCCGACGAGCTCGACCGCGTCGGCGCCGACCCGACCATGCTCGACCTGCTGCGCTGGCACGGGGCCGAGGAGGTCGAGCACCGCGCGGTCGCCTTCGAGCTCTTCATGCACCTCGACGGCGGCTACCGGCGCCGCGCCCGCACCTGGGCGCTCGCCTTCTCCGCGCTCGTCTTCCTCTGGCAGCGGGGCATCCGCTTCTTCATGGAGAACGACCCCGGTCTCGTCAACCCGAAGGCCTCCTTCGCGGACTTCGTCCGCAAGGGGCGGCAGGGCGTCCTGCCCTCCACCCCGGCCATGCTGCGCTCCATACCCCGCTACCTCAGCCGCGCCTACCACCCCTCCCAGGAGGGGAACACCGCGCAGGCCATGGCCTACCTGGCCTCCTCCCCCGGCGCCAACGGAGGCCGCTGATGCCCCGCCTCACCACCGTCGCCCTCGTCGCCGGAGCCGCGCTGCTCGTCCGCCGCGCCGTCCGCAGCCGCATGTCCACCGCCCCGCTCTGGCCGATGCCCGCCCTCGACACCCCCGTCTCCGGGTACGGGCGGGGCAGCACCGTCCCCCGCAAGGTCCTGGTCACCGGCCGCACCACACCCGCCGAGGGCGTCGTCGAACTGCGCCTGGAGGGCGCTGGTCTGCCCGCCTGGCAGCCGGGCGCCCACGTCGACCTCGTCCTGCCCTCGGGGCTCGTCCGGCAGTACTCGCTCTGCGGCGATCCGGCCGCGACGGACACGTACACCGTCGCCACCCGCCTCATCGAGGACGGGCGCGGCGGCTCGCGCGAGGTGCACGAGCAGCTCCACGAGGGCGTGGAGATCGAGATCCGGGGGCCCCGCAACCGCTTCCCGCTCGTCGGCTCCCCCGCGTACGTCTTCGTCGCCGGCGGCATCGGCATCACCCCGGTCCTGCCCATGCTGCGCGCCGCCGAGGCGGCCGGGGCGGACTGGCGGCTCGTGTACTGCGGGCGGAGCCGGGCCACCATGCCGTACCTGGCGGAGGTCGAACGGCTCGGCGGCGAGCGCGTGACGGTCGTCGCCGAGGACGAATCCGGCTTCCCCGACCTGGAGTTCCTCGGTCGGCTCCCCGCCGAGACCGCCGTCTACTGCTGCGGGCCCGACGGTCTGATGGACGCGGTCGGCGCGGCGATGCCCGAGGGCCGGGCGCCCCGGCTCGAACGCTTCACCGCCGCCGCGACGACCGGCGGCACCGCCTTCGAGGTCGAACTGCGCCGCTCCGGGCGTACGTTGACGGTGGCGGCCGACCAGTCGCTCCTGTCGGCCGTACGCGAGGAGCTGCCGGGGATCACATACTCCTGCCAACAGGGCTTCTGCGGGACCTGCCAACAGCGGGTCCTGGAGGGCGAGATCGACCACCGGGACGAGCTGCTCACCGACGAGGAGCGGGACGACTCGATGCTGATCTGCGTCTCGCGCTGCGCGGGGAAGCGGCTCGTCCTCGACCTCTGAGACCTCTGAGACCTCTGACGAGGGCTACGGCAGGACCAGCCAGTCCAGGGCCAGTGCCGTGAGAAGGCCGCCCGCCAGGAGCCAGGTGCCCAGTCGCGTGCGGCCGTTGCGGGAGAGTTCGATCACGATCCCGCAGAGGATCATGGCGAGTCCGTACACGCCGACGACCAGGACGGACGTACGGCTCGCGAGCCGGATGACCAGCACCACGGCCAGGGCGACCAGGAGCACGGACGCGGCGGCGACGCGCAGCCGCCGCGCCTGCTTCGGGGTGAGCCCGCCGGCAGACGCCTCGGACTCCGGGGACTCCGAGGACTCCGAGGACTCCGGGGACTCCGGGGACTCCGAAGGCTTTGAGGACTCCGGGGACTCCTCTTCCGCCTCAAGGGAGTCGGGGTTTTCCTGGGCCTCTTCGGCCTCCTGGGGCTCATCGGCCTCCGGGGCCTCGGCCTTCGGGATGTCCTGGTCGGCAGCGCTCATGGGGCAGGAGCGTAACGGACGCGGTTAGGCTGTTCGTATGACGACCGGGGTACGCCGCAGGATGGGCGTCGAGGAGCGCAAGCAGCAGTTGATCGGGGTGGCCCTCGAACTCTTCAGCCACCGCTCTCCCGACGAGGTCTCCATCGACGAGATCGCCGCGGCCGCGGGCATCTCGCGGCCGCTGGTCTACCACTACTTCCCCGGCAAGCAGAGCCTCTACGAGGCCGCGCTGCGGCGGGCGGCGGACGAACTGGCGGCCCGGTTCGTGGAACCGGCACGCGGGCCGCTCGGGCCGCGGCTGCTGCGGGTGATGGGCCGGTTCTTCGACTTCGTCGACGACCACGGGCCCGGCTTCGCGGCGCTGATGCGCGGCGGGCCCGCCGTCGGCTCGTCCACGACGAACGCGATGATCGACGAGGTCCGGCAGGCCGCGTACGAGCAGATCCTCGCCCACCTGGAGGTCGAGAAGCCCTCCGCTCGGCTCGAACTGGTCGTCCGCTCCTGGGTGTCGCTCGCCGAGTCGACGGCGCTCCTCTGGCTGGACGGCCGCCGGGTGCCGCGCGCCGAGCTGGAGCTCCAGCTCGTGCACGACTTCGCGGCGCTGGCGGCGGTGAGTGCCGCGTACGACCCGGACATGGCGGAGATCCTGGTCGGCATCCTCGCCGACGAGCCGGCCGACGGCCCCTTCGGGGACCTGGTGGCCAGGCTCTCGGCCCTCGTGCCCCACGTACCCGATCAGCGCTTGCGGTAGGAACCGTCGAGGTCGTGGACCTCGACGGAGAGGTGGACGCCCTCCTTCGCCTTGAGGTACGCGGGCAGCAGGGCGAGAACGGCGTCCGAGAGCCGCGCCTTGGCCTCGTCCGTACGGCCGGCCAGCAGGGCGATGTCGACGTGCACGATGACGTCATCGGTCGCTCCGTCGCCGACGACGAACTCCTCGACCTCCCGGAACCGGGTCTTGCAGGCGTCGAGCGAGGCGTCGACCGTCTCCACGACGATGGGGTGCAGGGCGCGCGCGAAGCCGCGCCGGTCGAGGGGCGCGGAGTAGTCGACGGTGATCTGCGGCATGGGGGTCGCTCCTGGCCAAAAGGATTTTTCTGTCGGATGTCTGGCCACACCTTTACGGTGATCGCCATGACGACACAAGTGACCTTCCGGCAGGCGGACGAACGCGATCTCGACCTTCTGGCGGGAATGTTCGACGGGGTGGCCCGCTGGATGGTGCGCAGCGGGATAGACCAGTGGAAGCCGGGGGCCCGGGGCCCCGAGCACTTCCGTACGCGGATCGCGGAGGGCGAGGTCTGGATCGCGTCCCACGGGGATCGGGCGGTCGGCGCGTACGAGCTGTGGTGGGAGGACCGGGAGGTCTGGGGGCCGCAGCCGCCGGTGGCCGGGTACGTGCACCGGCTGATGACCGACCGGGAGGCGGCGCCCGCCGGTGCGGGGCGGGTGCTGCTCGCGCACGCGGAGGACCGGATCGCGGCCTCGGGCCGGTCGCTGGCGCGCCTTGACTGCGAGGCGCGCAATCCGGTCCTGGGGACGTACTACGAGGGGGCCGGGTATGCGGCCGTCGGCCCGCACCTGGAGAAGGTGGGGGCCGACGGCCGGGTGTACGCGGTGCGGCTGATGGAGAAGGCCCTGGCGTGAGCACCGCCACGCCAGGGCCTGTGACCGGCTCGCCTCGAAGGCCTACGAGGCCTTGAAGACCGCCACCGTCCGGGCCGGGACCGTGAAGGTGCCCGTGGTCGAGTCGTACGTGGACGACTTCACCACCTGGTCCGAGCCGCCCGCCTGGACCGGGTGCAGGTGGTAACCCTTCCCGGCGAGGTCGGCGACCTTCTGCGAGGTGCTCGCCGGGGTCGCGTTGAGGACGATCACCAGGTCACCCAGGCGCATCGTGATCACGCCCGGCGTCTCGTCGCGGCCGGAGAGCGGGAAGGACAGGGCCTCCTGGACCCGGTCGGTCGTGGCCAGGGAGAAGACCGGCTCGGTGGTGCGGATCTTCTGCAGGTCCCGGTAGGCGGCGGAGGCGCCGTCGATCTGGGCGCAGCCGACCGTGAGGGACGGGTTCGCCAGGAGGGGCTTGGCGTAGGACCACTTGGACTTGTTGTCGGCGGCAGGGGGCAGGCCCCGGCCGAAGCCGTTGCCGTCGCGGCAGTCCCAGTGGATCGCGTTGAACCAGTCGCCGCTGTCGAAGGAGTTGCGGTCCAGGGACTTGGAGCGCAGCAGGTCGCTGCCCGCCTGGGACAGGGCCGGGCCCTGCGAGAGGGTCGCCGTCGCCATGGCCAGGACCTGCATGCGGGCGCGGTCGGCCGGAGACGTGCCCGCCGGGAGCTTGAACGCCAGCGCGTCGTACAGCGACTCGTTGTCGTGGGCGTCGGTGTAGGCGAGGGCGTCGCCGGGGGCGGCGGCGTACCCGGCGGGGGCGCCGTTGTAGTCGACCTGGCTGCCCTTGACCGTACGGCCCGAGGTGTCGGTGAAGGTGTAGTCGGCGAGGTTGCCGCTCAGGCCGACCTTGATGAGGTCCTGGTAGTGCAGGAGGCGGGCCTTCTGTTCGGCCGGGGTGCCGTTGGACGTCGACGTGTTGGGGTCGGTGTACAGGCCGCTCGCGAAGCCCTGGACGCCCGGGTCCTCGTCGAAGGGGCCTCCGCCGCGCACGGCGTCGCGGGCCCGGTCGGAGAAGGTCGCGATGCCGGTGCCGGCCATGTTCTTCTGGGTGGCCTGGACGAAGCGGGCGTCGTCGGCGATCTCGCCGAAGTTCCAGCCCTCGCCGTAGAGGATGATCGACTTTCCGTCGACGCCGTCCTTCTCAAGGGTCAGCTCGTCCAGGGCGTGGCGCACCGCCAGGATGTTGGCCTTCGGGTGGTGGCCCATGAGGTCGAAGCGGAAGCCGTCGACCTTGTACTGCTTCGCCCACGTGACGATCGAGTCGACCACGAGCTTGCCCATCATCGCGTTCTCGGGCGCGGTGTTGGCGCAGCAGGTGGAGGTGGCGACGGAGCCGTCGGCCTGGAGGCGCTGGTAGTAGCCGGGGACGATCCTGTCGAGGACGGACTTGTCGGACTGTCCGGCGGCGACGGTGTGGTTGTAGACGACGTCCATGACGGTGCGCAGTCCGTCGCCGTTGAGGGCCTGGACCATCTGCCGGAACTCGACCGTGCGGCGGGTGCCTTCGGGGTCGGTGGAGTAGGAACCCTCCGGAACCGTGTAGTGCAGCGGGTCGTAGCCCCAGTTGTAGGCGTCCTCGGCCGCGGCGGCGGTCACGCACGCCTGCTGTTCCGCCGAGTCCGGGGCGTAGACCTTGAGGTCGCAGGCGGGGGTGGTCCGGTCCGACTTCTTCTCGGGGACGGTGCCGAGGTCGAAGGCCGGGAGGAGGTGGACGTAGGAGGTGCCGGAGGCGGCGAGCGCCTTCAGGTGTTCCGAGCCCTTGCTGTTCTTGTCGGTGAAGGCGAGGTAGGTGCCCCGGTGGTCGGCCTTCGCCGTGGGATCGGCGATCGAGAAGTCCCGGATGTGGAGTTCCTGGATCTGGGCGTCCCGCAGCGGTACGGCGGCGGGCTTCTTCAGCTCCTTCCAACCGACGGGTGCGAGCTTCGGGTCGGTGAGGTCGACGGCGAGGCTGCGGGCGGAGTCGGTGGTGAGGGCGGTGGAGTAGGGGTCGGTGACCCGGTTCTCGACGACCTTCTGGACGCTGGGTGCCCAGACCTTCACGACGTACCGGTACGGCTTGCCCGCCCAGTCGCGCGGGCCGGTGACCGACCAGACGCCGGAGGCGGCGTCGCGCCGCATGGGCACGGTCTTCCCGTCGAGTTCGAGGGCGACGGACCGGGCGGTGGGGGCCCAGAGGGAGAGGGTGGGGCGGCCGTGCCGGAAGACCGGGCCGAGCTGCGCCTGCGTGGCCTTCGCCGCGTACAGGTCGTCGAGGACGCCGGCGGTCTGGACGCCGGTGGCGGCGAGCAGGGCGCCGTTGGCGGCGCGCTGGGTGGCGATCAGCTGGCCGCGCAGGGAGTCCCGGACCCGGTCGGCGTCGCGCGGGTCGACGGTGAAGGCGGGGTACGCGGCGAGGTGCGGGAACTTCGCCTTCTGGGCGTCGGTGAGCGCGGACGGGGTGAGGCGGAGCCAGCGGCCCTCGTCGCTGAGGGCGCCGTCGGTGACGGTGATCCCGCCGTCCTCGGCGTACACCAACTGCTGGCTGGTGGCGTCGGTGCTCTTCACCTTCCAGACGACGGTGTTCCGGTCGATCCACTGGGCCTCGGCCTTGCCGAGGTCGAGGTTCGGGGTGCCGCCGGTGGTGGGGAGGAGGTACTTCGGCTGTCCGGCCAGGAGCCAGACCTCGGTCCCGTACGTGGAGAGGTCGAGGGACTGGTCGGTGGGCAGGTCCTTCTGGTCGCCCTTGTGGAGGATGTACGAGAGGGAGCTCGCGCCGTCCGCCAGCGGCACCTCGTAGACCGCGCCGTACGCGTCGACGCGCGTCGGCATCAGCGGCCGTGACCAGTCGGTGGGCTGGGCGGCGCCGGTCCACAGGTGGAGGCCCCAGCCGTCGTAGTCGCCGTCCTCGCGCTTGTAGTGGATGACGGCCTTGGTCTTGTCCGGGGTGGCGGGGGCCGGGTTCGTGTCGGACTGGCCGTCGGAGCCCTGCGTGATCCAGACCTCGCCGGTGCGGCCGAGGGTGATGCCGCGCTGCGGGCCGTCGGCGGTGCCGTCCTTCTCGACGGTGTACGTGACGGTGGAGGCGCCCTCGGGGACCTTCACCCAGGCGAAGGCGCCGAAGGCGTCGCGGCCGGTGAAGGCGGCTTCCTGGCCCGCGGCCTTCAGCTTCCAGCCGTCGTAGTTCCCGTCCGCGCGCTTGTAGTGCACGACGGCGTACGCCCGCTCGACGGCGACCGGCTTCTCCGGGGCCGGGGGCGCGCCGGCCGTGGTGGCGGCGAGGGCGCTCGCGGTGCGGCCCGTGCTGTCCACGACGACGGCCTTGTAGCGCAGGGCGGTGCCGGCGGGGGCGGTGACGTGCTGGGTGACCTTGTAGGGGGTGTGGTCGGCGGTGCCGAGGGTCTGCCAGCGGCCGTCGCCGACCTGGGCGGCGAAGACGACCCGGTTCAGGCCGCCGCCGGTGACGTCGGCGGAGAGCTCGACGGTGCCGGTGGAGCCGGCGGCCGGGGCCTTGAGCGTCACGGTGGGCTGGGCCGCCGGGGCGGGCAGCGGGGCGTCGGCCTTGAGGACCAGGGAGGAGAGGGCGGGGACGGTGACGGTCACCTTGCCGTCGACGGCCGTGACGGCGCCCTGACCCCCGTACAGGGTGCGGAAGGCGGCGGAGTCGACGGGGACGGTGACGGTCTTCGGCTCGGTGGCGCCGTTGACGGCGACCAGGTACTCGGTGCGCGTCTTCGGGTCCGTACGGGTGAAGGCGTAGACGGAGCCCTCGGCGTGACGCTCCTGCTGGACGCCGTCGCGGAGGGCAGGGTTCTCCCGCGTGAGCTTCGAGAGCGCGGCGATCGAGCGGTACAGGGGGTGCGTGGTGTCGTACGCGTCGGAGGCGTGCGTGCGGTCGGTGCCGAGCTGGTCGTCGTCGAGGTAGTCGGCGGTCTTCGAGGCGAAGAGGGTCTGGCGGGCGTCCTTGTCGCCGCCGGGGCCCGTGAAGCCCTGCTCGTCGCCGTAGTAGATCACCGGGTTGCCCCGGGAGAGGAACATCAGCTCGTTGGCGAGCCGGTCGCGGCGGACGAGTTCCTCGTCGGAGGCGTTCGGGTTGTCCTGCTTCAGGAACGTGCCGATGCGGCCCATGTCGTGGTTGCCGAGGAAGGTCACCTGCTCGTAGGCGTTGGCCTTGTCGGTGGTGTACCGGTAGTCCTCGGCGAAGACCTTGGCGAGGCGGTCGGCTCCGGCGCCCTGGGAGGCGAAGGCGCGGGCCGCGTCCTGGAAGGGGAAGTCGAGGGTGGCGTCGAGCCGGCCCCGGGTGACGTACGGGGAGGTGACGGCGGTGTCGGCGGAGTAGACCTCGCCGAACATGAAGAAGTCCTCACGGCCCTGCTCGGCCGCGTACTTGTCCAGGGCGGTGGCCCACTGGGTCCAGAAGTCCAGGTTCACGTGCTTGACGGTGTCGATGCGGAAACCGTCGATTCGGAAGTCCCGGACCCACTTCTCGTAGATCTTCTTCATGCCCTCGACGACCTCGGGGCGCTCGGTCCACAGGTCGTCGAGGCCGACGAAGTCGCCGTACTCGGCGGACTCCCCGGCCCAGGTGGAGTCGCCCCGGTTGTGGTACATCGTCGGGTCGTTCAGCCAGGACGGGACCTTCCCTCCGGTCGTCGTCGGCGTGTACGGGAAGGAGTCCGCGTCGACCTTCCCGATCTTCGTACGGTCGTCGAAGGGGCGGCCCGAGGCGTCGAGGTACGGGTAGGCGCCCTTGGGGCGGTAGCCGTACTTCTTCTCCGCGTAGTCGACGGTGTCGGCGGTGTGGTTGGTGATGACGTCGAAGAAGACCTTCATGCCCTTGGCGTGGGCGGCGGCGATCAGCCGCTCCAGGTCCTCGTTGGTCCCGAAGTGCGGGTCGACCTGGGTGAAGTCGGTGATCCAGTAGCCGTGGTAGCCGGCGCTCGCGTCCTTGCCGGTGCCCTGCACGGGCCGGTTCTTGAAGATCGGCGCCATCCAGATGGCGGTGGTGCCGAGGCCCTTGATGTAGTCGAGCCGCTCGGTGAGGCCCTTGAGGTCGCCGCCCTGGTAGAAGCCCTTGTCGCTCGGGTCGAAGCCGGTCTCCGTGCGGCTGCCGGTGAGGCCGCCGCGGTCGTTTCCGGTGTCGCCGTTGGCGAAGCGGTCGGGCAGGACGAAGTAGAACTGCTCGCGGGTGAGGTCCTGGCGGGCGGGCTGGGCGGCGAGGGCCTTGTCGGAGGGCGGGGCGG
This sequence comes from Streptomyces vietnamensis, assembly GCF_000830005.1. Taxonomy (NCBI): domain Bacteria; kingdom Bacillati; phylum Actinomycetota; class Actinomycetes; order Kitasatosporales; family Streptomycetaceae; genus Streptomyces; species Streptomyces vietnamensis. The sequence goes on from NZ_CP010407.1 coordinate 2,463,477, forward strand.
GCGGCCGGGGTGCCGCCGTCGCGGGGACGGCGGGCACGAGGGCGGCACACAGGGCGGCGGCCAGCGCGACCGCCGTTCTCTTGGGTATCACGGGGGTGCTCCCTGGAAAGTCCCTGAAAGGTCCCTGGAGAGGGGGACGGGGGACGTCAGTTGCGGAAGGTGTCGTTCAGGACGATCTGGCCCGAGACGGGCACGGTCGCGGTGCGGTTGGCACCGGACTCCCAGGTCACGTTCCCGGCCGCGTCCTTGCGGAGGTACTTGTACTCGAAGGCCGTTCCGGCGGGCAGGTTCACCGTCAGCTTCCAGACGGGGTACGCGGCCGGGTCGAGCTTGAGGGCGGAGGCGGGGGCCCAGTTGCCGAGCTCGGCGCGGTTGCCGGTGACGTAGATGTTCTGGCCGGTGACCGTGGTGGCGTTGACGTTGAAGGACGCGCCGGCGGTGGCGGGCTGGGTGGTGCCGCAGTTCATGGCGCCGGTGTGGAGGGCGACGGCGGTGTTCGCGGCGAGGGTGGCGGTGAACTGGCCGTTCGTGCCGACGGTGACCGGGGTGTTCGACTGCACGTCGCAGTAGGTGCCGGCGGCGAGGGAGGTCTGGAAGGTGCGGGTGAGGGCGGAGGACTCGTGGTTGATCGCCACGTACGCCTTGGAGCCGCGGCCGAACGCGATCGCGTTGTTGCCGTTGTCCCACCAGTCGGTGACGGCCTGCCCGCGGGCGGTGTTGCGGAAGGCCACCATGGAGGAGATCTCGCGCCAGGCGTGCTGGCACTTCCAGCCGTCGGTGTAGCAGGCGTTCACCTGACCGTTGTTGGGCGGGCCCGCGTCCTTGTCGGTCCACTCGTAGCCGGAGTGGACGTCCGGGGAGCCGTAGGGCCAGGCGAGCATGAAGACGGAGGCGAGGGTGTAGTTCGCGCCGTCCTTGTAGTTGAGGGTGTCGCCGCCGCGCTCGGTGTCGTGGTTGTCGACGAAGACGCCGGACCGGTCGGAGGGCATGTAGCCCCAGGCCTCGCCGAAGTTCTTGAGGTAGGCGAGCTTCTCGTTCTGCAGGACGCGCTTGAGGTCGCGGGCGTAGCGGAACTCCTGGACGTCGCCGTTGCCGAGGTACTCGCTGGGCTGGACGGCCTCGCCGGCGCCGTAGATGGCCTCCTGCTTCCAGAAGACGTTCGGGTTCGTCAGGCGCGACTTGATGTTGGCGAGGTCGGTGGCCGGCATGTGCTTGGCGGCGTCGATGCGGAAGCCGTCGACGCCGAGGGAGGCCAGGTCGTTGAGGTAGCCGGCTATCTTCCCGCGGACGTAGTCCTCGCCCGTGTCGAGGTCGGGGAGCTGGACCAGTTCGCAGTTCTGGACGTTGGCGCGGTCCTGGTAGTTGGAGATGGTGGCCCGGCAGTCGTCCATGTCGGCGCCCGAGTAGAGGCCGGGGTAGTCGTACTTGGAGAACGGGGTCCCGCCCGTTCCCGTGCCCGATCCGTTCGCCATGTGGTTGATGACGGAGTCGGCGACGACCTTGACCCCCGCCGCGTGGCAGGTGTCGATCATGTTCTTGAAGGCGGTGCGGTCGCCGAGGCGTCCGGCGATCTTGTAGCTGACCGGCTGGTACGAGGTCCACCACTGGCTGCCCTGGAGGTGTTCCTGGGGCGGGGAGACCTGGACGTATCCGTATCCGGCGGGGCCGAGGCGGTCGGTGCACTCCCGGGCGACGGAGGCGAAGTTCCATTCGAACATCACCGCGGTGACGTCCTTCACGCCGGGCGGGGCGGCCTGCGCCGGGGCGTTGCCCGTGACGGCCACAGCGGCTCCCGCCACGAGGGCGAGTGCAGCGGCCACGGTCTTTCTGGCCATGCTTCCTCCTGCTGACTTCACTGTCGCAAGAAGTTGCCGAAAGGTTCAGCAACTGTTTTCAGCCGTGACCGTACGAGTGCCCCGGCGCCCGGTCAACCCTCCGGACACCCCGACGCAACTTGTTACGAAAGGACTTGCGGGAGCCGGCCGGGCGGCTGTGCGGTGGAACCGCGCACGACCAGCTCCGGCTGGAAGACGAACTCCGTGCGCTGCACCGGGTTCCCCTCGATCTCCTCCAGGAGCGCGCCGACGGCCGCCGTCGCCATGGCCTGCACGGGCTGGCGCACGGTGGAGAGCGGGGGGCTGGTGAAGGCGATGAGCGGGGAGTCGTCGAAGCCGACGACGGAGACGTCGCCGGGCACGTCGAGGCCGCGGGCGCGGACGGCCCGGATGACGCCGAGCGCCATCAGGTCGGAGCCGCAGACGATGCCCGTGCAGCCCTCGCGGAGCAGGATCTCGGCGGCCGCGTGCCCGCCCTCGACGCCGAAGAGCGTGGGCCTGATGAACCGTTCGGCCTCGGTGCGGTCGACGCCGAGGAGCTCGTACAGCTCGGCGGTGAAGCCCTCGGCCTTGCGGCGCGAGGGCACGTAGCGGGTGGGGCCGATGGCGAGGCCGATCCGCTCGTGGCCCAGCTCGACCAGGTGCCGGACGGCCATCCGGGCCGCGGCCCGGTCGTCCGGGGAGACGAAGTTGGCGTCGATGTGCTCGTTGTAGCCGTTGATGAGGACGTACGGGACGCCCCGGTCCGACAGCCTGGCGTAGCGGGCGGGGTCGGCGGTGGCGTCGGCGTGCAGCCCGGAGAGGAAGACGATGCCGGCCACCCCGCGCTCCACGAGCTGTTCGACGAGCTCGTCCTCGGTGGCGCCGCCGGGCATCTGGGTGCAGAGCACCGGGGTGTAGCCGTGCCCGGCGAGGACCTGTTCGACGACCTGCGCGAAGGCCGGGAAGATCGGGTTGGTCAGCTCGGGCACGACGAGCCCGACGAGGCCCGCGCTGCGGCGTTTGAGCCGTACGGGACGCTCGTAGCCGAGCACGTCGAGGGCCGCGAGCACCTTGTGCCGGGTCGCGCCGGCCACCCCCGCCTTGCCGTTGAGGACGCGGCTGACGGTGGCCTCGCTGACCCCGGACTGGGCCGCGATGTCCGCGAGCCGCGGGGCGCCGTTCCCGGCGCCCCGCGGCAGGGGGATCGTCACACCGCCCACCAGACGGTGGTGTCGGCGGGCAGCTCCACCGTCCCCTCCACGGCGGAGCCGTCCACCTCCTCGTTGGAGAGGAGATACCGGCCGGGCAGCGGGACGGTGATGGCCCGGCCGGTGGTGTTGGCGGTGCAGACGAAGCCGTCGCGGCGGAAGGAGAGCACACCCTCGGGTGCCTCCAGCCACTCGACGGCGTCGCCCGCACCGAGTTCGGGGCGCTCGCGCCGGACGGCGAGGGCGCTGCGGTAGAGCTCCAGGGTGGAGCCGGGGTCGCCGGTCTGCGCCTCGACGCTCAGGGCGCTCCAGGTCGCGGGCTGCGGCAGCCAGGAGCCGCCGTCGCCGAAGCCGTACGAGGAGCCCTCGACGGTCCACGGGATCGGCACGCGGCAGCCGTCGCGGAAGCCGTCCTGGCCGCTGGCCCGCCAGAACGACGGGTCCTGGCGGACCTCGTCGGGCAGGTCGGTGACGTCCGGGAGGCCGAGCTCCTCGCCCTGGTAGACGTACGCGGAGCCGGGCAGGGCCAGCATGAGGAGGGTCGCGGCGCGGGCGCGGCGCAGGCCGAGTTCGCGGTCGCCGGCCTCGCGGAGCTGGGTGCCGAGGCCCGCCGGGTTGGCGAAGCGGGTGGCGTGCCGGGTGACATCGTGGTTGGACAGCACCCAGGTGGTGGGGGCGCCGACCGGGCGCATCGCGTCGAGGGAGGCGTCGATGACGGCGCGGAGTTCGGCGGCGTCCCAGTGGGTGCCCAGGTACTGGAAGTTGAAGGCCTGGTGCATCTCGTCGGGGCGCACGTAGTTGGCGGTGCGGTCGACGGTGGGGGTCCAGGCCTCGGCGACGAGGATGCGCTCCCCGTCGTACTCGGCGAGGATCCGCCGCCAGGAGCGGTAGATCTCGTGGACGCCGTCCTGGTCGAAGAAGGGCATGACGTCGTTGCCGAGCAGCTTCAGCTGGTCGTGGGCGCCGATGTCCGGGAGGCCGGCGGCCTTGACGAGGCCGTGGGCGACGTCGACGCGGAAGCCGTCGACGCCCATGTCGAGCCAGAAGCGCAGGATGGAGCGGAACTCGTCGCGGACGGCGGGGTGTTCCCAGTTGAAGTCGGGCTGCTCAGGGGCGAAGAGGTGGAGGTACCAGTCGCCGGGGGTGCCGTCCGGGTTCTCCGTACGGGTCCAGGCGGGGCCGCCGAAGATGGACTCCCAGTCGTTGGGCGGGAGTTCGCCGTTCGCGCCCTGGCCGGGGCGGAAGTGGTAGCGCTCGCGGAGCACCGAGCCGGGGCCCTCGCGCAGGGCGCGCTGGAACCACTCGTGCTGGTCGGAGGAGTGGTTGGGGACCAGGTCGACGATGATGCGCAGGCCCAGTTCGTGGGCCTCGCGGATCAGGGCGTCGGCGTCGAGGAGCGAGCCGAACATGGGGTCGATGGCCCGGTAGTCGGCGACGTCGTAGCCGGCGTCGGCCTGCGGCGAGGCGTAGAACGGGGAGAGCCAGACGGCGTCGACGCCGAGCTCCTTGAGGTACGGCAGCCGGCTGCGGATGCCCTCCAGGTCGCCCATGCCGTCGCCGTTGCCGTCGGCGAAGGAGCGCGGGTAGACCTGGTAGATCACCGCGTCTCTCCACCAGCCCGTGTGCGTGCCGGTGGTCGGGGCGGCGGCGGGGGTGGCGAGGTGCTGGGTCATGTCTTCCTTGGGTCGTAAGGACATGGGGAGGGGTTCGGCCGGACGCAGCCGGGATCAGCCCTTGACGGCGCCGGCCGACATGCCGGTGACGAGGTGGCGCTGGGCGAAGAGGAACACCAGGGCGGCGGGGACGGCGATGAGCACGGAGGCCGCGGACATCGGGCCCCACTGGGCGCCGTACTGGTTGACGAACTTCTGGAGTCCGCCGGCGAGCGTGAGGTTCTCGTCGCCGACCATGAAGGCGGAGGCGTAGGCGACCTCGCCCCAGGCGGTGATGAAGGAGTAGAAGGCGGTGACGGCGATGCCCGGCTTGGCGAGCGGCAGGATGAGCCGCCAGAAGGTGCCGAAGGGGGTGAGGCCGTCGACGTAGCCGGACTCGTCGATCTCGCGCGGGATGGTGTCGAAGAAGCCCTTCATCATCCAGGCGCAGAACGGGACGGCGATGGTCAGGTACGTGATGACCAGGCCGGCCGGCTGGTTGAGCAGGCCCATCGACGCCATGATGTTGTAGATCGGCACGATCAGGACGGCGACCGGGAACATCTGGGTGACGAGCAGCGTCCACATCAGGCCGCGCTTGCCGGGGAACCGGAAGCGGCTGACGGCGTAGCCCGTGGTGGCGGAGATGAACACGCCGACGACGGTGGTGAGTCCCGCGACGAGCAGCGAGTTGCCGAACCAGGTGAGGAACGGGGTGTCGTTCAGCAGGTTCGTGTAGTTCTCGAACGTCGTCTCTTTGAAGAAGTCCGTGGTGGTGGCGAACTTCGCGGGCTTCAGCGAGGTCAGCAGCACCCACAGGACCGGGAAGACGGCGATCACGGACGCCACGATCAGCGTGACGTGCAGGCCGACCGAGGCGAGCGGGGAGCGACGCCCCCGGACCGGGGTGTTCAGGGCCTGGGGGGTGGGGGTCGTGGTGGTCACCAGACTTCTCCCTGCTTGCGGAGGACGCGCTGGTAGAACGCGGCGAAGACCATCAGGAGGACCAGGATGAGCACGCCCCACGTGGACGACTGGGCGAAGTCGCGCGGGCTGACCTCGAAGGAGAACTTGTAGGCCTGGGTGACGAGGATCTGGGTGGCCTCGCCGGGCCCGCCCCGGGTGAGCAGGAAGATCACCGGGAACATGTTGAAGGTCCAGATGGTGCTCAGCAGGATCACGGTGGTGCTGACGGACCGCAGCCCCGGCATGGTGATGTGCCGGAAGCGCTGCCAGGGGTTGGCGCCGTCCATCTCGGCGGCCTCGTACAGCTCGCCGGGGATGGACTGGAGTCCGCCGAGGAGGGCGACCATCATGAACGGCACGCCGAGCCAGACGTTGGTCGCGATGACCGAGAGCTTGGCCCAGGTGGGGTCGTTGAGCCACGGGACGGCGTCGATGCCGCCGCCCGCGAGGACCTTGTTGAGCAGGCCGTTGTCCTGGTTGTAGAGGAAGCGCCAGGCGAAGACGGAGACGAAGCCGGGCACGGCCCAGGGCAGGATCAGCAGCAGCCGGTAGGCGGAGCGGCCGGCGATCCTGCGGTTCAGGATGTTGGCGAGGCCGAGGCCGAGGGCGAAGGTCAGGGCCACGCAGGACACGGTCCAGACGATCGTCCAGCCGAGGGTCCCGAGGAACTGGCTGCCGGTGAGCGCGTCGGTGTAGTTGTCCAGACCGACGAACTCGTAGGTGGCCGGGATCTGGTTGACACCGATCGACCGCGCGACGTTCCGCTCGTTGGCGTCGGTCAGCGACAGGTAGATGCCGCGGACCAGCGGGTAGCCGATGATCACGGCGATCACCACGGTCACCGGGGCGACCATCGCCCAGGCGTACCAGTGGGTGGAGAGGGAGCGCTTCGCCGCGCCCCGCGACTTGCCAGTTCCGCGGCTCCGGCCGCGGGCGACGTGGTCGCCCGCGGCCTTCGCCACCGACTGGCCGGTGGTGTCCACGGCCATCAGCCGGCCTGCCTTCCTGTTACTTCCAGTCCTTCAGGAGCTTGCGGTAGCCGTCGCCGACCGTCTTGGCTCCCTTCTCCGGGGTGGTCTGGCCGGTCAGGACCTTGGTGTACTCGGTGACGAGCGGCGCGAAGAGGCTGCCGGTCTCCGGGATCCAGGGGCGCTCGACGGCCTTGTCGACGACCGGCTTGAAGAAGGCGATCTGCTCGTTCAGCGCGACGTCCGACTTGAGGTAGACCGACTCACGGGTGGGGAGGAGGCTGAGCTCCTTGGAGATCTTCGCCTGGGTCTCGGCCGAGGTCATGTACTCGGCGAAGGCGTAGGAGGCGTCGAGGTTCTTGGAGCCCGCGTAGACGGCGAGGTTGTGGCCGCCCTGCGGGGCGCCCTGGCCGGCCGAGCCGGCCGGGACCGGGGCGATGCCCAGGTTGGCCTTGTCGGCGAACTCCTTGCCGGCGTAGGTGTCGGCGACGGCCCACGGGCCGTTGATCATCATGGCGACCTTGCCTTCCTTGAAGGCGGTCTGCATGTTGTTCCAGCCGTCGGTCGCGTCCGTCTTGGCCGCGCCGGAGTCCACCAGGTCCTTGACGACCTTGAAGGCCTTCACGCCGGCCGGGCTGTCGATGGTGACCTTCTTGTTGGGGGCGTCGACCAGGTCGCCGCCCTCGCCGTACAGGAAGGAGAGGAACCAGTAGGCGTCGTCGCCGCGCAGGTACAGGCCGGTCTTGCCGGTCTTCTGCTTGATCTTGGCGGAGACGGCCTTGAGCTCGTCGACGGTCTTGGGGACCTGGACGCCGGCCTCCTTGAAGATCTTCTTGTTGTAGAAGATGCCCATGGAGTCGATGACCTGCGGGACGGCGTAGGTCTTGCCCTTGTACTTGGTGGAGGCCGCGGCCTGCTTGAGGAAGTCGTCCTGGTTCTTGAGGGCGGCGGTGCCGTCCAGCGGGGCGAGGTAGCCGAGGTCGGCGAACTCGGGGGTCCAGGCGACCTCGGAGCGGATGACGTCGGGCGCGCCGGAGCCGGACTGCGCGGCGTTCTTGAACTTGTTCTGCGCCTCACCGAAGGGCACGTTCACGTACTTGACGGTGACCTTGGGGTGCGCCTTGGTGAAGTCCTCGGCGACCTTCTTGAAGACCTTGTCCTCGGAGCCGACCGTGGAGGTGTCCCACCAGGTCACGGTGCCGGAGAGCTCGCCCGAGCCCTTCGAACCGCTGGAACCGCTGTCGCTGCCGCCGCACGCCGCCAGGGTCACGCCCAGGGCCGCGACCAGCGCGGTAGCCGCTATGCCACGCCGCATGTGAACTCCTTCGATGATCCCGGGGGTGACGAGGGGCTGGAACCTTCCTCATGCGACCGCTCCCTCGCGGCGCTCCGGGTTGCCAGGAACGTAACAGGGATGAAAACGCGCCGAAAGACCTTGCGAGAACTTTCTGCAAGACCCGGCGATCGTTACATTCGCGTGTCCCGAAGGTTGCCGAAGGATCGCTTGACAGGGGCGGTCGGCCCCTTTTCCCGCCCGAATGCCCCCGCAAGGCGCCCGCAAGGACTGCAAGAGCTTGCGCAAGGGACCTGCGGTGACGGTACGTGGGGTGGCAGTGGGCAATACGCCCCGTGACCGGTACAGTCCACGTTCATGACCGCGCGGCTCTCAGACATCGCAGCCCAGGCGGGGGTCAGTGAGGCCACAGTCAGCCGCGTGCTCAACGGCAAGCCGGGTGTGGCCGCCGCCACCCGCGAGTCCGTCCTTGCCGCGCTCGACGTGCTCGGCTACGAGCGGCCCGTACGGCTGCGCCAGCGCAGCGCGGGGCTCGTCGGCCTCATCACCCCCGAGCTGGACAACCCGATCTTCCCCGCCCTCGCCCAGGTCATCGGGCAGGCCCTGACCCGGCAGGGGTACACGCCGGTCCTCGCCACCCAGACCCCCGGCGGGTCCACCGAGGACGAGCTCACCGACATGCTGGTGGAGCGGGGCGTCGCCGGCATCATCTTCGTCTCCGGACTGCACGCCGACACCACCGCCGACATGACGCGCTACGACCAGCTGCGCGGCAAGGGCGTCCCGTACGTCCTCCTCAACGGCTTCTCCCCCAAGGTCCAGGCGCCGTTCGTCTCGCCCGACGACCGGGCGGCGATGCGCCTCGCCGTGACGCACCTGGCCGCGCTCGGCCACACCCGGATCGGCCTGGCCGTCGGCCCGAAGCGGTTCGTGCCGGTGCTGCGCAAGATAGAGGGCTTCCAGCAGGGCATGCAGGAGCGGCTCGGCCTGGCCCCCGAGGAGTCCGAGGCGCTGATCCAGCACTCCCTCTACACCCTGGAGGGCGGCCAGGCCGCGGCCGGGGCGCTGATCTCCCGCGGCTGCACGGCGGTCGTCTGCGCGAGCGACATGATGGCGCTCGGCGCGATCCGGGCGGCCCGGCAGCAGGGTCTCGACGTCCCCCGGGACGTCTCGGTCGTCGGCTTCGACGACTCTCCGCTCATAGCGTTCACCGATCCGCCGCTGACCACGATCCGGCAGCCGGTGCAGGCGATGGGGCAGGCCGCGGTCCGCGCGCTCCTGGAGGAGGTCGGGGGCACCCCCGCCCCGCACTCCGAGTTCGTCTTCATGCCTGAGCTGGTCGTTCGCGGTTCGACCGCATCGGCTCCGGCGTCCTCCCGCACTCCTTCCTGAGGTGGAGCGGGTGCACCCGGCACCCGACCGAGGGATGATCGGTCGGGGGAACGGGATCTGGCAGACTCTCTCGCTATGGGTGAAACGACCGTGAAGAGCTTGGACAGCCGGACGACCCCGTCGTCACCCATCGTGGCCGACGAGGGCCGGTTCGCGCGGCTGCGCGCGCACACGCCCCGGCGCCCGACGATCTGGTTCGAGATCGTGCTCATCGCGGTGAGCTACTGGGTGTACTCGCTCACGCGCAACGCGGTGCCGGAGCAGAAGGCCGAGGCGCTCAGGAACGCCGACTGGATCTGGAAGACCGAGCAGTCCCTCGGCCTCGCCTTCGAGCACGCCGTCAACCATGCCGTGAACTCGGTGACGTGGCTGATCGTCTCGATGAACTACTACTACGCCACGCTGCACTTCATCGTGACCATCGGTGTGCTCGTGTGGCTGTACCGATGGCATCCGGGCCGTTACGCGGCGTTCCGCACGGTCCTGTTCGCCACCACCGCCGTGGCCCTGGTCGGTTACTACCTGTACCCGCTCGCGCCGCCCCGGCTCATGGACGGCCAGAACTTCGTCGACACCGTGCTGGTCCACCACACCTGGGGCTCGATGGCCTCGGGCAACCTCAAGCACGTGTCGAACCAGTACGCGGCGATGCCGTCGATGCACATCGGCTGGTCGCTCTGGTGCGGAGTGACCATCTTCCTGCTCGCCCGGGCGCCCTGGGCGAAGATCCTCGGCCTGCTCTACCCGGCGGCGACCCTCGTCGTCATCGTCTCCACCGCCAACCACTTCTGGATGGACGCGGTCGGCGGCATGCTCTGCCTCTCCTTCGGCTTCGCCGTCTCCTACTTCTGGTACGGCTCCCGCCCGCACCGGCTGCCGAAGCTGGTGGAGCCGGCGGCGTCGACCCCGCAGCGGAGCGGTCCGCCCCCGGCGGACGCGGGGACGGACCGTGAGAAGGAAACGGCCGAGGAGCCGGTCGGCTCCGGCAAGTGACCCGGCCTCCGGTCAGCTCCTGTACGTGATCCGGCCGCCCGGCCGTCCCGGTACGTGATCCGGCCGCCCGTCAGTCCCGGTACGTGATCCGGCCGCCCGTCAGTCCCGGTACGTGATCCGGCCGCCCGCGACCGTCAGCCGGACCGGGGTCTCCGCCGTCTCGTCCGCCGGGGCCTCCACCGGGTCCACGGCGAAGGCGGCGAGGTCGGCCCGGAAGCCCGGGGCGATCCGGCCCGCGACCGTCTCCTCCCCCGCGGCGACCGCCGCGTGCGTGGTCATCCCCTCCAGGGCCATCAGGCCGGTGAGCCCGTGGTGGGCCGAGGCCGCGCCGCGCGGGGCCTGCGCGGTGGCGAGGACCTGCCGGGCGTCGTAGTGGGCGATGGGCCAGTCGGAGCCGAGCGCGAGGTGCGCGCCCGCGTCCCGCAGGTCGCGGCAGCGCCAGGCGCGGGCGGCCCGCTCCTCGCCGAGCCGCTTGGACCACTCGTCGGTGTGGTCGGCGCGGGTGTACGCGGTGTGCGGGGGCTGCATGGAGGCGACGACGCCGAGTGCGGCGAAGCGGCCGAGCTGGTCGTCGGGAACGGTCTCGATGTGCTCGATGCGGTGGCGGGGACCGCCCGTACCGAGGGATTCCACGGTGTCGAGGACGTGTCGTACCGCCGCGTCGCCGATGGCGTGGGTGGCGGTGCCGACGCCGGCCCGGTGGAGCCGGCGTACGGCGGCGGAGTACGCGGCCGGGTCGGGCCAGAAGGCGTCGGTGCCCTGGCCGTGGCAGTCGGCGTGCTCCAGCCAGGCGGTGCCGCCCTCGACGGTGCCGTCCATGAAGAACTTCACGCCGCCGATCGCCCACAGGCGTCCGGCCCGCTCCTGGAGCCGTACGAAGGCGTCGAGCTCCTCGGCGGTGGCGCCGGGCATGCACCAGGGGGCGAGGCGGAGCCGGACCGGCAGGTCGCCGTCCTCCTCGATGCCGGCGAGCAGGCCGGGGACGTCGTGTCCGCCGAGGTCCATGACGTGGGCGGCGGTGAGGCCGGTGGCGGCCATGCCGGAGAGCAGCTCGACGAGCCGGTCGCGGCGCTCGGCGTACGGCTGGGTGGGCAGGGCCGGGGTCATCAGGTCCATGGCGGCGTGCTCGACGAGGTGCCCGGTGGGGCGGCCGTCGGCGTCGCAGACGATCTCGGAGTGCTGGGCGAAGGCACGGGGGCCTTCGATGCCGGCGGCCTTGAGGGCGGTGGCGCTGACGAGGACGGAGTGTCCGTCGTAGAGGCGCAGGTGGGCGGGGGCGCCGCCGAGGACGTCCTCGATGAGGTCGTGGTGGACGGGGCGGCCGCCGAAGACGTTGTGGTCGAGGCCGAAGCCGAGGATCCAGCCGTCGCGGCGTTCGGCGTTCCGGAGGGCGGCGCGGAGTCCTTCGAGGTCGGTGACGGCCGAGAGGTCGGTGCCGGTGAACATCTCCAGGCCCCAGACGGGGTGGCTGTGGGAGTCGGTGAGGCCGGGGGTGAGGGTGGCGCCGCCGAGGTCGACGGTCTCGGTGCCGGGTCCGGTCCAGGTGCGGGCCTCGGCGTCGCTGCCGAGGGCGGTGATCAGTCCGCCATGGACGGCGACGGCGGTGTGGCCGGTGAGCTCGGGGTCGCGGACGCGGGCGTTGACGAGGACGAGGTCGGGTGCGGACACGAGGGGTCTCCAGGGTCGGACGGTTCGGCGGCGAAGCGGGCGTAGGTCTCGGGGCGGGTGCGGCGGAGCCGGTGGGCGAGGAGGAGCCCGAGGAGGAAGACGGCGGGGGCGAGGGAGACGAGCACCGTGTTGACGGTGGTCGAGGCCCCGGTGAAGAGGTCGACGTGGGCGGTGACCAGGCCGATCGCCCCGGCGAGCAGGACGAACGCGGCGACGGGGGCGACGACCGTGCGGAGCGCGCCCTCCCGGTGGTCGATCTTCCGGAAGAAGCAGGGCACGGCGAGCGCGGCGAGCAGCTGGAGGAGCATCAGGCCGATCATCCCGGGCGTGTTCACCCAGAGCAGGAGCTGCTGGTACGGGTCGGCCCCGGCGAACGCGAAGGCGAGGACCACGAGGGCGCCGAGCGCGGTCTGGGCGGCTCCGGCGAGGTACGGGGAGCGGTGGCGGGGGTGGATCCGGCCGAGGGCCTTCGGCAGCACGCCCTCCTCGGAGAGGGAGAGGGCGTAGCGGTTGATGGCGTTGTGGAAGGCGAGGAGGGAGGCGAGGATGCTCGTGATGATGAGCAGGTGCATCAGGTCGGCGGCCCAGGCTCCGACGTACGTGGTGATGGCGGCGAAGAAGAGGCCGCCGGGGTCGTCGGCGGCGGCCTGGACGACCTTGTCCTCGCCGAAGGCCTGGATGACGGTCCAGACGACGAAGGCGTAGAAGAGGCCGAGGAAGGCGACCGCGATGTAGGTGGCGCGGGGGATGGTGCGCTCGGGGTTCTTCGCCTCGCGCCGGTAGATGACGGTGGACTCGAAGCCGGTGAAGGCGGCGAAGGCGAAGGCCAGGACGGCGGCGGTGCCGCCGGTGAGGACGTGCGCGGGGGCGAGGCCCGCGAGGGAGAGGCCGTGGGCCCCGCCGTCGAGGAGGACGCCGCCGGCGAGGAGGACGAGGATGCCGGTCTCGGCGACGAGGAGGACGCCGAGGACCTTGGCGCCGAAGTCGATGGAGCGGTAGCCGCCGTACCAGATGAGCAGGAGCCCGGCGAGGGAGATGGGCAGCCACGGTATGTGGTGGCCGAGGGCGGCGGCGGTGTCGGAGGTGGCGGAGCCGAGGAGTCCGTAGACGCCGATCTCCATGCCGTTGTAGCCGAGCATGGCGACGAGGGCGGCGGCGATGCCGACGGGTTTGCCGAGGCCGCGGGTGATGTACGCGTAGAAGGCGCCGGCGCTGCGGACGTGGCGGCTCATGGTGGTGAAGCCGACGGCGAAGACGGCGAGGGTGAGGCCGGCGAGGAGGTAGCCGACGGGGGCACCGATGCCGCCGAGCAGGATGGCGACGGGGGCGACGCCGGCCATGACGGTGAGCGGGGCGGCGGCGGAGACGACGAAGAAGGAGATGTCGGCGGTGGTGAGGGTGCCGGTTCTCAGTCCTGGGGGCTCGTCGGAGGTGGGTGAGGACATGGCGGGGGAAGCCTTTCCGCGACAGGAAACCTAAAGGCTTTCGGTTTGCGCAATGTAGCCTCGCGTTCATCGATTCGGGAAGACCCGACGGGCATCTGAACAGGGAGTGACGACTCATGGGCCGGCCGCGCAGACCCCTCCTCGACCGGGAGCGGATCACCACCACGGCGCTCGAGATCGTCGACGAGCTGGGCGAGTTCAGCGTCCCGCAGATCGCGAAGCGCCTCGGGGTGCAGACGGCCTCCGTCTACCACCACGTGGATGGCCGGGACGGCATCGTCGAGCTGCTGCGCGAGCGGGTGGCCGCCGCCATCGACGACGCGGCCTTCGACCAGGAGCCCTGGGACGCCGCCATGGCCGCCTGGGCCCGCTCCTACCGGGCCGCCTTCGCCGCCCACCCGCGCGCGATCCCGCTGCTCACCACCTCACCGGTGCGCGCGCCGCAGGTCCTCGGCCAGTACGAGCGGGCCGTCGGCCGCCTGCTCGACGCGGGCTTCGCCCTGCCGGACGTCATGCCGGTGATCATCGCCCTGGAGAACATCGTCCTCGGCTCGGCCCTCGACATGGCCGCCCCCGAGGCGATGTGGGAGCTGGCCGACGAGACGGCCACCCCCCGGCTGGCCCGCGCCCTCGGCGCGGCCACGGAGGGCCGCACCGACCAGGCCTTCGAGCTGGCCCTCACCGGCTATCTGAGCCATGTCCGGGGGCTGTTGGAATCGGGTCAGCTGTAGGACTGGAGCTCGATCAAGTACCCCTCGGGGTCGCGGAGATGGGCGGTCCGCAGGCCGGGCCCCCACTCCGGGCGGTCGACCGCGCCGAGCATGGGAACCCCGCCGGCCTCCAGGCAGCGGGCGAGGGCCTCGTCCACGTCGGTCACCCGCAGCACGAGCATCGCGGCGTCCTGGGCCGGCGCGGGCCGGGCCGGCAGGTCCCCGGTGCCGAGGACGGAGGCCATCGCGGCGCGGTCGAACAGCACCAGGACGGCCCGGCCGCCCACCTCCCAGTTGGCGTACGGCCCCTCCGGCCCGCCCTTGTCGAGGTCCGCGCCGGTCAGCGGCGGCAGGACGGATGCGTAGAACCGGAAGCAGTCGGCGAAGCGGGTGACGAGCAGGCGGGGGTACGGGACGTCCACGGCGGGCTCCTCGAAAAATAGTAGGTCCGCACCCACTATAGGAGCGGACCTTAGACTTCGGTCATGCCTTCCGCGCGATCCACCCCGCCCGCCCTGCTCGGCCTCAGCACCTATCTGCTCTCCAGGATCGGCAAGACGGCCCGGGGCAGACTGGCGGACCGGCTGGCCGAACGCGGCCTGCGCCTCTGGGACATGGCGGTCCTCGCCGCCCTCTCCGACTTCGGGCCGCACGCCCAGCGCGACCTCGCCGTCCGGCTCGGCGTCGACCCCAGCGACATGGCCAAGGTGGTCGAGCAGCTGGCCGGCGGCGGATACGTCGAGCGGGCCCGCGACCCCGAGGACCGAAGGCGGGTCTCCGTCACCCTCGCCCCCGCCGGCCGTGACCTCCTCGCGGAGCTCGACGCCGAGGCGCGAGCCGTCCAGGACACGCTGCTCGCACCCCTGAGCCCGGAGGAACGGGACCTGCTCCAGGGCCTGTTGCTCCGCGTGCACGAGGGGCTCTAGGGCCTGCCCGGCCCTGCTCCACCGGACAGGCCCTAGGCCCCGTAGAAGAGCTCCTCCACCACCGCGCGGGCACGGCGGGTGATCCGGCGGTAGTCGTCGACCATCTCGCCGACGTGACCCGGCTCGTACCCCAAGTACCGTGCCACCGCCGCGAGTTCACGCGGGTCCGAGGGGAAGGTGTCGCCGGGGCGGCCGCGGACCAGCATCACCGCGTTGCGCACGCGGGTGGCGAGCACCCAGGCCTCGTCGAGGGTCTGGGCCTCCTCCGTCGGGATCAGGCCCGCCGCGTGGGCGGCGGCCAGGGCCTCGCGGGTACGGGTCGTCCGCAGGCCCGGTTCGGCCCAGCCGTGCCGCATCTGGAGCAGCTGGACCGTCCACTCGACGTCGCTGAGACCGCCGCGCCCGAGCTTGGCGTGGAGCGTCGGGTCGGCGCCGCGCGGCAGCCGCTCGGACTCCATCCGGGCCTTGAGGCGGCGGATCTCGCGGACCGCGTCCTCGCCGAGCCCCTCGGCCGGGTAGCGCAGCGGGTCGACGAGTTCGATGAAGCGGTCCGCCAGCTCCTGGTCCCCCGCCATCGGTGCGGCGCGCAGCAGCGCCTGGCTCTCCCAGACGAGCGACCAGCGGCGGTAGTAGGCCTCGTACGACTTCAGGCTGCGCACCAGGGGGCCGCTCTTGCCCTCCGGACGCAGGTCCGCGTCGATCAGCAACGGCGGGTCGGCGGTGGGCAGTTGGAGCAGCCGACGCATCTCGGCGACCACCCGGTTCGCGGCCTTCGCGGCCTCCTGCTCGTCGACGCCCTCGCGCGGCTCGTGCACGAACAGCACGTCGGCGTCGGAGCCGTACCCCAGCTCGTGGCCGCCGAAGCGGCCCATGCCGATGACCGCGAACCGGGTCGGCAGCTCCTCGCCCCACTCGGCGCGCACGGCGGCCCGCAGGGCGCCGGCGATCGTCACCGCGTTGAGGTCGGTGACGGCCTCCCCCACCCGGTCGACGAGCGCGCCCGGGTCCGGCTCGCGGGGGTTGTCCTCGGTGCCGTACGAGCGGATCAGGTCGGCGGCGGCGGTACGGAACAGCTCCCTGCGGCGCACCCCGCGGGCCGCCGCGACCGCGTGCTCGGCGTCGTCCGCGCGGCCCACCGCCGCGAGGACCTCCTGCTCCAGATGGTCCCGGCCGCGCGGCTTGAGCCCTTCCGGGTCGCCGAGGAGGGCGACGGCCTCGGGGGCGCGGAGCAGCAGGTCGGGGGCGAGGCGCCCGGCGGAGAGGACGCGCGCGAGGTTCTCGGCGGCGGCGCCCTCGTCGCGGAGCAGCCGCAGGTACCAGGGGGTCTTGCCGAGGGCGTCGGAGACCTTGCGGAAGCCGAGGAGTCCGGCGTCCGGGTCGGCCGAGTCGGCGAACCAGCCGAGGAGGACGGGGAGCAGGGTCCGCTGGATCGCGGCCTTGCGGGTGACGCCGGAGGCCAGCGCCTCCAGGTGGCGCAGGGCGGCGGCGGGGTCCGCGTACCCGAGGGCTTCGAGGCGCTGCCCGGCGGCCCTCGGGCTGAGCCGGATCTCGCCGGGGGCGAGCTGGGCGACGGCGTCGAGCAGCGGCCGGTAGAAGAGCTTCTCGTGCAGCCGGCGGACGACGGCGGCGTGCCGCTTCCACTCCCTGTTGAGCTCGGCGACCGGGTCGGTGCGCAGGCCCAGGGAGCGGCCGAGGCGGCGCAGGTCGGCCTCGTCCTCGGGGACGAGGTGGGTGCGGCGCAGCCGGTAGAGCTGGATGCGGTGCTCCATGGCGCGCAGGAAGCGGTAGGCCTCGTCGAGCTGGGAGGCGTCGGCGCGGCCGACGTAGCCGCCGGCGGCGAGGGCGGCGAGCGCGTCGAGGGTGGTGCCGCTGTGCAGGGTGGCGTCGCTGCGGCCGTGGACCAGCTGGAGCAGCTGGACGGCGAACTCCACGTCCCTGAGGCCGCCGGGGCCGAGCTTGAGCTCGCGCTCGACCTGGGCGGCCGGGATGTTGGCGACGACGCGGCGGCGCATCTGCTGCACGTCGGGGACGAAGTTCTCGCGTTCGGCGGCCTGCCAGACGAGCGGGGAGACGGCGTCGATGTACTGGGCGCCGAGCTCCAGGTCGCCGGCGACCGCGCGCGCCTTCAGGAGGGCCTGGAACTCCCAGGTCTTCGCCCACCGCTGGTAGTAGGCGAGGTGGGAGGAGAGGGTGCGGACGAGGGGGCCGTTGCGGCCCTCGGGGCGCAGATTGGCGTCGACCGGCCAGATGGTGCCCTCGACGGTGGTCTCCGAGCAGATCCGCATCAGGTGCGAGGCGAGCCGGGTCGCGGCCTGGATGGCCTTGCCCTCGTCGGCGCCCTCCGAGGGCTCCCCGACGAAGATCACGTCGACGTCGGAGACGTAGTTCAGCTCGTGGCCGCCGCACTTGCCCATCGCGATCACCGCGAGCCGGCACATGGCGGCGTCGGCGGGCTCGGCCGAACGGGCGATGGCGAGCGCGGCCCGCAGGGTCGCCGTCGCCAGGTCGGCGAGCTCCGCGGCGGCCTGGGCGACGTCGGTGGTGCCGCACACGTCACGGGCCGCTATGGCGAGGAGGCAGCGGCGGTAGGCGACCCGCAGCGACACCGCGTCGGTGGCCTCGGCGAGCCCCTGCTCGAACTCGGCGACCCCCGGGTGCAGATCGGCCGCCTCGTACGTGACGAGGGACTCCCAGTCGCGGGGATGCCGGGCCAGGTGGTCGGCGAGCGCCTCGGAGGCGCCGAGCACCCCGAGGAGCCGGTCCCGGAACGGCTTCGCGGAGAGCAGCGTGGTGGTGAGGGTCTGCCGCTCGGTCTCGGGCTGCGCCTCGACGAGCCGGACCAGGCCGCGCAGGGCGAGGTCGGGGTCGGCGGTGGCGCCGAGGGCG
This sequence comes from Streptomyces vietnamensis, assembly GCF_000830005.1. Classification (NCBI taxonomy): domain Bacteria; kingdom Bacillati; phylum Actinomycetota; class Actinomycetes; order Kitasatosporales; family Streptomycetaceae; genus Streptomyces; species Streptomyces vietnamensis. The sequence continues at coordinate 2,481,402 of NZ_CP010407.1, forward strand.
TCGAGGAGGACGGGGTCGTCGCGCAGCGCGGACAGTTCGGGCACGTCGAGGAGCCGCTCGGCGCCCGAGGGGTCGGTGAACCCGTGCCGCAGCAGACGTGAGAACGTACTGCTCCTGCGTCCCGGCACCGTCATTCCGCCGCTCCCTCCGAGCAGGTCCGACCCCAGGAACGAACCTTGGGCATCGAGCCTATCCGCAGCCGGGGGTGCGGGCGTCCAGGGCGGCCGGTCGCGGCGGACCGCGGCGGATGACACGTGACGTCTCACACAGTGGTCGCTTTTTGGGGGCGATGAACCGTATTCCTTGAAAGTTCGTCTTGCTTTCCGCAAGAGCACCCCGCCCGTCCGACCTCATGTGAAAGCACGCCACCGAGACATGCCCCGCCGCCTCCGCCGCCCCGCCCTCCCGTCCCGCCGCAGGACCGCCGCGACGGTGGTGGCGGCCGCCCTCCTCGGCGGCACCTTCGTCGGGCTCCTCTCGGTGAGCGCGACCTCGCACGCACCTTCGGCGCAGGCGGGTCCTCCGGAGACGCACCCGCCGGTGAAGGTCCTGCCGGCCGAGGCGCACGGGAAGGGCGAGACGCGCGGGAAGGCCGGGGCGCACGGGAAGGGTCTGCAGCCCGGGAAGGGCCCCGGCTCCGCGGTCTCCGTGGTGCAGATCGTGGCCCACCCGGACGACGACCTGTTCTTCATGAACCCGGACGTCTCCCAGTCCCTGCACTCCGGCAGCCCCCTCACCGGCATCTACCTCACCGCCGGCGAGTCCGACGGGGTCAACTCGCGCCCCCACGACCGCCACCTGGTCGCCCCTGACAAGGCGGGCTACGCCGAGGCCCGGCAGAACGGCATACGCGCCGCGTACGCCGAGATGGCGACGGGCAGCCGGACCAGCGTCTGGGACCGGGAGGCGATACCGACGGCCGGCGGCGGGTGGGCCGAACTGGACACCCTGCGTGCCCAGCCGCAGATCAAGCTGGTGTGGCTGCAGATACGCGAGGCCGGTGCCACCAACGGCAACCGGCCGCACAGTCTCCACGGCCTCTGGGACGGCCGGATCACCACCCTGGAGTCCCAGCGCTCCTCCGGCACCCCGGTCCCCACCGACTTCGCCTACACGAAGGAGCAGGTCGTCGCCACGGTGACCGGGCTCCTGGAGCGGTTCCGGCCGACCTTCGTCCGGATGCAGGACCCGAGCCCCGGCACGTACCCGAAGAGCGGGAAGTTCCGGGACCACCAGGACCACCTGTACGGGGCGCGCTTCGTCCAGACCGCGCTCGCCCGGTACGAGCAGCTGCCCGGGCACCCGCACGTCGGCGTGCAGAACTACCTCGGCTACCCGACCACCGTCCTGCCGCACACCCTCGACGCGGCGGCGGCCGAGGCGAAGCTGAACACCCTCAAGACGTACTCCTGGCTGAACGGCGTCCACGACTGCGAGGCCGACGCGGGCTGCGGCGACCTGAAGGTGTCCGTGCGGCCCACCGGGCGGGGCTGGACGAAGACCGTCCGGTACGCCCGGGGCACCTCCACCTCCTGGGTCCAGCGCGACCCCGACGGCGGGCTGCACGCCTTCTCCGTCCTCGACGGGCGCCTCGCGACCTGGCGGAAGCCGGCCGACGCCGTGACCTGGCAGGGCCCGGAGCTGCTGCCCGGCGGCGGCCTCGACAGCGGCATCACCTCCGTGACGCTGCCCGACGGGCGCATAGCCGTCTTCGGCACCCGCACGATCCTCGGCGCGGCCGCGGCCGACTACCGGCGCGAGGTGGTCACCACCGTCCAGTCGGCGCCCGGCGGCGCCTTCGGCCCCTGGACCTCGCTCGGCACTCCCGAACGGAACGACGCCTCCGGCACCTCGGACATCAGCGCGCCCGCCGTGACCGTGGCCCCCGACGGCCGGGCCACCCTGGTCCTGCGCGACAGCCTCCACCAGTTGGCCGCCCGCGAGCAGCGGGCCGACGGCGGCTGGGGTCCGTGGCGGTCCCTGGGCGGCACGGAGGTGTACGGCGACCCGGTGGCGGCGACGGACGCGAACGGCCGCGGATACGTCTTCATCAGCACCCCGAGCACCGTCCTCGCCTGGGCCGAGCAGACCCCCGGCGGGCCGCTGACGGGGCCGGCGCCGACCGGGCTGCCGCCGACGACCCTCGCGCTGAGCGCGAGCGCCGCGCCGGACGGGAACGGCGTACGGCTCTGGTTCCGCAAGCCGTCCTCCGGCGACCTGCGGAGCGCCGACTTCTCCGGTACGCGCCCGGTCTCGCCGTTCACGGAACTGCCCGGCACCGGCGTCGCGGGCTTCGGCCCGGTGAGCGGCGGCGACGACCTGCTCGCGGTCCGGTCCCGCACCGGCTTCCTGGCGACGGCCTCCCACGGCCGGGCGGGGGTGCGGCCGGTGTGGACCCTGGAGAAGTTCCTGTTCTCCGGCGCGCCGGACGCCGGTACGGACGGGGTGGCGGCGATCGGCCTGGACGGCCACCTGCACTGGACCCCGGCCAGCCACTGACCCTTGCGGGCCCGCGCCCGTCGTTGTGGGCAATCGTTCCGCTGGGGCGGAACGGGTGGGCACAACGGACCCGCGCCCTGCCGGCGCCCGAGGCTTCCGCGCCCGAACCCGCACGTGCGGTGCGACGCGCTGGTGGTGCGGGTCCAGGCTCGGGACGCGGAGGCGCCGCTGAAGGGCGCCGTCCCGTGTGCCCACCCGTCCCGCCCCAGCGGGACGATTGCCCACACGGGCGCGGGGCGACGCCCAGCCAGGCGCGGGACCGCACGGCGGCGGGGCACCGGTCCGTCGGGCGCGGGCCGCACGAGGCGCGGGGCGGAGGCCCAGCCGGGCGCGGGGCGAAGGCCCAGCCGGGCGCGGGCCCCGCACGGCCGGCACGGACCGCGCGGGCGGCCGCCGGAGCCGCGCAGGTCCTGGAACAGGTCCTAGAAGCCGAGGTAGAAGTGTCGGAGCTGCTCGTCCTCCGCCACGCACCGCATCCCGGCGGCCTCCATCACCCGGTGCGAGGCCGGGTTGTCCAGGTCGGCGTCGCCCTTCACCCCGGCGACGCCGGCCCTCCGGGCCAGTTCGAGGACGGCCCGCAGCGCCTCGGAGGCGTACCCGTTCCCCCGTACCCCGGGGACCAGTCCGTACCCGATGGTCGCGACACCGATCTCGTCCGGCGGCCCGTGGAACCCGATGCCGCCGACGGCGACGCCGTCGAGCCGTATCTCGTAGGGCCGGAACGCCCCCGGGTCGCCGCGCTCGGCAAGCCCACGCAGGAACCCGGTGTTCGCCCGGATGTCTCCGTCCCCGGGGTACCCCTCCCCCCACAGGTCCCCGTCCCCGGGTTCCCGGGCGACGATGCGCTCGGCCTCGGCGGCGGTCAGGGGGTGCAGTACAAGCCGCGCGGTGGCGACGGAATCGATCTTCACCGCGGAAGTGTGGACCGCCCACGGGGAGCCGGGCAACGGGTTTAGCCCCGGGCCGCCCAGCGCCGCAGCCGCGCCGTGTTGCTCCGCTTGCGCGCCCGCGCCCCGTCGAGCTCGCCGGAGACCTCCGCGAACGCCACGACCGGCGTCCACCGGCGCCGGCCTCCGGGCGAGGTCCAGCGGACGGCCGGGAAGCCGGTGACCTCCGTGACGGCCGCCCGCGGTATCACCCGCGTCCACGCGTACCCGCGGACCACGAGCCGCTCGCCCTCGCACCGGACGCCCGCGCGGAACCCGCGCACGGCGAGGACCGCGCACGCCAGGACGGCGACCGCCGCCGCCGTCCGCTCCCCCGCGGTCCCGGCCTCCGCCCCGTACACGAGGCAGCCGGGACCGAGCACCAGGCCGGGCGCCGTGTTGGCCACCCGGTTCGCGCGCGTGGGCACGAGTTCCGTGCCGCCGGCACGTCGGGGAACGCCCACCGCCCTTACAGCACCGGCAGGTTCTTGCGGAGCTCGAAGGCGGTGACCTCGGAGCGGTACTCCTCCCACTCCTGCTTCTTGTTCCGCAGGAAGTGACGAGACACCGAGGGCACCTCAGCTACAGCTGAAGCGAGCACTTGAGATCGTCTCCCATGTGGTTGTTGTTGGGTATCCCTGGCTACCGATGGCGACCCTGGGACGGCCCACAGACGGCCCAGCCCTGCCCGGTTACTGAACTTGAACTCGTGATGTCGGTCGACTCGTGGTGGCGGCGTCAGGGTCCGAGACGTCGGCTGTTACCGGCTCGGGTTCAGGACGACGGCTGTAGCCAGCGCCGCGCCGCGGAGAGGTTCACCTCGACGTCATCGCTCCAAGAACAGACCTCCAGCCATGAGAGGTAGCCGCCTTGCGCGAAGACCAAGACCTCACCAGGGCACTCGCCGGTTTCGGTGAACAGCTGCACGTCGGCAGCCACGACGGTGCCGGGGCCCGTTGGCGCGGGCTCCAACGCGTCGGCGTCAAGGTCGAAGTAGGCAGTGCCGCACCCGCACTTGCAGCGGGATTGCACCCTGAGTTGGGGCACCTGCCGTCGGAGGGCGACGTGAATCGGCTCGTCCGGGTTCAGGACGAGGCCAAGCACGTCGGCTACATCCTCGGGCAGACTTTCAGGCATGCCGCCACCGTAGCTGACCAGCAGCTTCGGGCTTCGACCAATTTCGGGTCCGTCGACCCGACGCTCACAGGGCCAGGTCGGTGCCGCCGGCCAGCTGTCAGGCGAACGGCACCGACATCACTCAATCGAGTTCAGTAGCGGGCGAGGGTCCAGTTCGTGAGGCGGTCCACGATGTCGAGAACCGACCTGCGTGCCCCGGCGGAGATGAACGCGAAGACGACGAACGAGGGGATGAGCGCCACGATCACGACCAACGCGGGCAGCAGACGGACCACGATGGTGCAGAAGTCCAGCAGGGCGCGGAGGGTCCGGGTCTGAAACAGGAGGTCGATCAAACGGTCCAGCAAGGTGTACTCCTCGGATACGCGAGCGGGGTCACCTGGTGTCCGACTGAGGGCATACGTCTCCCTCGGACGGTGCCTTGTCAGGGCAACCAAGCTAATGAAGAACCCCGCTGGCCCGCGTTTCACGAGTCAGCGGCAGGTTCGAAACCTGCTGCGCATCCCTGTCTCCCTGCATATCGACCTACGGCGCCGGACAACAGTCCGGCGGGCAGCTGAATTTACTGACCGCCACACTGTCATTCAAGGGCGAATTTTAGTCACTGTCTAGAAACGCTCGAAGCTATTGCCTGAGCTTGAATGCGTGATGCCGGCCAGTCGTCCGTGATCAGGCCGGTGCTGGTCAGGCAGCCGTCGACCAGGTCCGGACGGTACTGGATCTGCTTGAGCCTGCGCTTGACGGCGCGAGTGATCTGGCCGAGGTCGGCTGCGGCAAGGTTGCCGATGTCGCGTTTGACCAGTGACCAAATGCCCTCTTGCGGGTTCAAGTCCGGTGCGTAACTCGGAAGTTGGAAGACGGTGAGCCAGTCCGCGTGGTCGGCGATGAATCGGCGCATCGCCTCGACCAGGTGCATGCGCAGGTTGTCCCAGACCAGCACGATCGGGCCGCCGAGCTGGATGTGCGCTCTGACCAGCAGGTCGCACAGGTCGCGCCAGCCGATGCCCTTCGGCTCGCCCTTGCGGCCCCGGTACTCGCGGACCGAGTAGAGCGTCCGGGACCGCTTCCCCGGCTTGTAGCAGGTCAGCCCGGCTATGGACACCCGGCCCGAGCCCCGGCCACGGACCCGGACCACTGGCGTTGAGCCCTTGCGTCCCCAGCTTCTCGCTCGCGGCGGCGTCATCGACTGCCCGGCTTCGTCCTCGAAGACGATCCAGCCGTCACATGCCGCCGCGGTGCTCTCACCCGCGGCCAGGTCTCCTTCTTCCAGACCTCGACCGCCGCGTCGCCACGCTCGATCGCCCGCCGAGCCGGCTGCTGCCAGGACCAGCCGTGCCGCTTCAGCAGCAGCCACGTCCCCTCCACGGTGTAGCTCACGTGGAACAGCCGGCCGATCAGCGTCTTGATCCGGGCCAGTGTCCACCGCTGGTCGGCCCAGCCGTGGACCAGCGGCCCACGCTCCAGTTCCCGTTCCAGCCTCGCGATCTGTGCTTCGCCGAGCCTCGGCCGCCCCGGCGATCCCTTCGACAGGACCCCCGCTTCACCGCGCTCGCGCCACTGACGGCGCCACCGTTCCACAGACCGCTCACTGACCCGCAGCGTCGCAGCGATGTCCCTGTTCTTCTGCCCGCCTTGGAAGCGTGTCACGGCCTGCAGCCGGACCCGCTCCCTCGCGGCCCTTCCGATGTCGGTCAACCCGCCGCCCTGCGCGTATCTCACAGTTCAGGGCTACCGGAACGGACCGACCACCATCAGGCGAACGGTCCGACATCACCCAATCAAGTTCCGTAGCGCCAGCCGGATCACGTTCCGGCAGTACGGCGAGAAGTGGCTCGCCTCCCAGACCACGGATACGACGACACGCACGACAGTGGGCGTTCACCTTCGGCTGCACGCGTTCCCGTACCTCGGTACTCGGCCGATCGACTCATTCCGCCCCGAGCACATCCGTGAGTGGCTTGCGGGGTTGGAGAAGTCGCTGCCTGTGTCGTCGTACCGGCGCGTCATCTTCGCCAGCGTCTCGGCCGTCCTCGCCGCGGCGCGCGGCGGTCGATGACGACCTGCTCGCCAAGAATCCGTGCAAGTCCCGCTCCGTCGGGCCGCCGGCGCTGGTCCCGCCCCGCGTGAAGCCGTGGACCGCTGCGCGCGTGTTCGCAGTGCGGTCCGCGCTCCCGAAGCAGTACCAGACGATGGTCCACCTCGGCAGTGGGTGCGGGCTCCGTCAAGGGGAGGTCTTTGGGCTCGCCGAGGAGCACGTCCGGTTCGACACTGGCTGGCTTCATGTGGCCAATCAGGTGAAGGTGGTCAACGGTCGCCTGATATTCGGCCTGCCGAAGCGTGGAAAGGAGCGGGACGTCCCCCTCCCCCGCCAGGTCGCCCATGTTCTCCGCGAGCACGCCAAGGAATTCTCGCCGGTTGACGTCTCTCTGCCCTGGCTGAAGCTCGACGGGCCGCTCGTAACCAAGCGGCTGCTCTTCTCCCTAAAGGGCGGCTGCACCGTACGGCGAACTGACTTCAACACCCGTGCGTGGAAGTCCGCGCTCGTCCAGGCAGGCGTCATTCCGGAGCCCAAGGAGGGCGAGCGACACCTGGCCGCCCGCGAGCACGGGATGCACGCGCTGCGGCACTTCTACGCTTCGGTCCTGCTGGACGCCGGCGAGAACATCAAGGCCCTGAGTCACTACCTCGGGCACCCAGACCCGGGCTTCACGCTCCGGGTCTACACCCACCTCATGCCAAGCAGTGACGCGCGCACACGCAAAGCCGTGGACGCCATCTACACCCTCCACAAGGTACGCAAGGAGTAATGAAACTTAGTCACAATTAATATTCAATGGTCAATCAAGGGTCGTCATATCATCGACCAGACAGCCTCACTGACGCCCTGGATTACCATCACCCGAGACAAAGGCGCCCAATTCGACAGAGCCGATCTGCGGGTGTAGGACGGAAGACGGGAAGGTTGGTTACGCATCTTTCTCCGGCTTGAGTCAAAAGTGCACCTATTGTGCAGACTCGCCGGAGGGTAATGGGGACACGCTCCACCAATACGTGGGGAGCAGCAATGCACATCAAGCAGATATTCAGCGTGGTCGTCGGCCTGGCTCTCGCCGCATCCGTGCTGCTGTTCGCACCGATGTCACAGGCCGCCACACCGTCAGTGACCGATCCGTGTGCGGGGCAGCCGATTCTCACGAAGATTCACTGCCTCGCCGGTAAGCCGAGCGCCCGTAGCCTGCTGAACTACTACTGCCAGGTCGCAGTGTCTATCGGGCTCGTCACACACAACAATCCGCAGCTGGAGGCTTACAAGATCTGCAGCAAGATCGTCCCCGTGAAGTGAACCGCCACGGCCGGCGGCGCATGCTCAGATCGACAGTCAGCACCTAGCCACTCCCCTCTGAGTCGCCAGACGGCCCGCAGACGGCCCCGCATGACGGCGGCCGCATCCGGGTCGGCGTTGCCTCATCGTCGACCCGGACGCTGGCATACGCCAGAACCTATTTTGACCTGCGACTACAGCACCGGCAGGTTCTTGCGGAGCTCGAAGGCGGTGACCTCGGAGCGGTACTCCTCCCACTCCTGCTTCTTGTTCCGCAGGAAGAAGTCGAAGACGTGCTCGCCGAGCGTCTCCGCCACCAGTTCGCTCTTCTCCATCAGGGCGATCGCCTCTCCCAGGTTCTGCGGGAGCGGCTCGATGCCCATCGCGCGGCGCTCCGCGTCGGAGAGGGCCCAGACGTCGTCGTCGGCGCCCGCCGGGAGTTCGTAGCCCTCCTCGATGCCCTTGAGGCCGGCGGCGAGGAGGACCGCGTACGTCAGGTACGGGTTGGCGCCCGAGTCGATGGAGCGGACCTCGACGCGGGAGGAGCCCGTCTTGCCCGGCTTGTACATGGGGACGCGGATGAGCGCGGAGCGGTTGTTGTGGCCCCAGCAGATGTACGAGGGGGCCTCGCCGCCCGAGCCGGCCGTGCGGGAGGAGCCGCCCCAGATGCGCTTGTACGAGTTGACCCACTGGTTGGTGACGGCGGAGGTCTCGCCCGCGTGGCGCAGGAGGCCCGCGATGAAGGAGCGGCCCACCTTCGACAGCTGGTACTCGGCGCCCGACTCGTAGAAGGCGTTCCGGTCGCCCTCGAAGAGCGACAGGTGGGTGTGCATGCCCGAGCCCGGGTAGTCCGAGAACGGCTTCGGCATGAACGTGGCCTGCACGCCCTGCTCGAGCGCCACCTGCTTCATGACCAGGCGGAAGGTCATGATGTTGTCCGCCGTGGACAGGGCGTCGGCGTAGCGGAGGTCGATCTCCTGCTGGCCGGGCGCGCCCTCGTGGTGGGAGAACTCCACCGAGATGCCCATCGACTCCAGCATGGTGATGGCCTGGCGGCGGAAGTCCATGCCGACGTTCTGCGGGGTGTGGTCGAAGTAGCCCGAGTTGTCGGCCGGGGTGGGCCGGGTGCCGTCGAGCGGCTTGTCCTTCAGGAGGAAGAACTCGATCTCGGGGTGGGTGTAGAAGGTGAAGCCGAGGTCGGAGGTCTTGGCGAGGGCGCGCTTGAGGACGTACCGCGGGTCGGCGAAGGACGGCGAGCCGTCCGGCATGAGGATGTCGCAGAACATCCGGGCCGTGCCCGGGGCCTCGGCGCGCCACGGCAGGATCTGGAAGGTGCCCGGGTCCGGCTTGGCGATCATGTCGGACTCGTAGACGCGGGCGAAGCCCTCGATCGCGGAGCCGTCGAAGCCGATGCCCTCGTCGAAGGCCTGCTCCAGTTCGGCGGGGGCCACGGCCACCGACTTCAGGAAGCCGAGCACGTCGGTGAACCACAGACGTACGAAGCGGATGTCGCGCTCCTCGAGCGTACGGAGCACAAATTCCTGCTGCTTGTCCATTTCCACACCCATCCTCGCTGGTCAGGCCGCCTGCTCCCACCGCCTCCGGTACATCGGGGGGCACCTGAGCATCCCACCACATGGTTTCGCGCACGTTGCACACCCATACTGCCTGCTCGGGTGTGACTCAGGTAACGGGGGAGCGTCCGGATTCGGACGGCGGGAGGTGCCTCGTTCGCCCGTCCGGCGGTTGCCCTTCGCTACCGAGTGGTACCCCGTTCGGCCCATACGGGCTCCTCTCCCACTACGATCTGCGCCCATGGGGGCCCCACGGCTCGTACGCCCGTTCCGACACGCGCGTCCCATGGCACTGGCGAGTGCCGTGGCGACGCTCCTCGCCGCGCTCTTCCTCTGTCTGGGGACGGGGCCGGCGCGGCAGGACGCCCATCACGAGGCGGGTCCGCGGGCGAAGGCCACGACCACCGCCGTCACCGTCGAGGCCACCGCCCTCACCGGCGAGTACGTCTGCCCGTACGACCGCGGCGGCTGCTCCCTCTTCCCCTCCCTGTCCCCCGCGGTGCTCAGCGCGCCCCCGCTCGACCCCCCGCTCGACGCGGCCGGCGGGCTCCCGCGTCTCGCGCCGCCCTCCGGTGACGGGCAGGCGCGCCGTTCGGACGCCCGGCCGCGCGCGCCGGGTCTGCACGTCCTTCAAGTTCTCCGGACATAGCGGCGACGGGCGCCCCGCCCCCCGCATGTCCACCCCCGAACTCCACCCCACTCCTGAAGAAGGACGACCTCACCATGGCCGCACCCCGCACCGCCTCCTCCGCCGACCGCCGCGCCCGAATAGAGGCCGCGCGCCGTGCCGAGCAGGCCCGCGAGCGCCGCAACCGCTTCCTCACCATCGGCATCTCCTCCGTCGTCGTGCTGAGCCTCGTCGGCTTCGGCACCTTCATCCTGATGAAGGAGTCCGACAAGCGGGACGCGGAGAAGGCCGCCGCCAACGCCCCCATCGCCGCCGAGAAGTCCTGGGACCCGAAGAAGCTCGGCCGCAACCACGTCCAGACGGCCGTGAAGTACGAGATGGAGCCGCCGGTCGGCGGTGACCACAGCCCGGTCTGGATGAACTGCGACGGCGTGGTCTACGACAAGAAGATCGCCAACGTGAACGCCGTGCACTCCCTGGAGCACGGCGCCGTCTGGGTGACGTACAACAAGAAGGCCTCCCAGGCCGATGTGAAGAAGCTGGCCGACAAGGTCAAGAACACCAAGTACTCGCTGATGAGCCCCGTGGACGACCAGGCCGGGGCGATCATGCTGTCCGCCTGGGGCAAGCAGGTGACCGTGGACGGCGCGAGCGACCCGCGCGTCGACGCCTTCTTCACCAAGTACGTGAACGGCCCGCAGACCCCGGAGCCGGGCGCGGCCTGCACCGGAGGCCTGGACGCCAGCGGCCAGGGCGGTACGGGGATGGGCCAGTGAAGCTGAACCGTACGCAGGGGGCCGCGGTCGCCGCCGTCGCCCTCGCGGTGCTGTTCGCCGGGGGCGCGGTCACCGTCGCCTCCGCCGACCGTGACGAGGCCCCGAGCACCCCGGTCTCCTCGTCGGCGGACGCCGGCTTCGCCCGGGACATGTCCGTGCACCACCAGCAGGCCGTCGAGATGTCGTTCATCGTCCGGGACCGGACGAAGGACGAGGAGGTCCGGCGGCTCGCGTACGACATCGCCAACACGCAGGCCAACCAGCGGGGCATGATGCTCGGCTGGCTCGACCTGTGGGGTCTGCCGAAGAACGTGTCCGGGGTCGCGCCGATGGCCTGGATGGGCATGGGCGACATGGGTTCGATGGACATGGACGGGGCCCTGATGCCGGGCATGGCGACCAATGCGCAGCTGGACGAGTTGCGCAGGGCGAGCGGCCGGGAGGCCGAGGTCCTGTACCTGAAGCTCATGACCGAGCACCACAGGGGCGGGGTCCACATGGCCGAGGGCTGCGTCCAGAAGTGCTCGGTGGACATCGAGCGGAACCTGGCGCAGGGCATGGTCGACGCGCAGAAGTCCGAGATGGCGCTGATGGCGGACATGCTGAAGAAGCGCGGGGCCTGACACCCCCTGTACGCAGGGCCTACGGCCCCCGTGACCGCTGCGGTCGCGGGGGCCGGGTCGTCCGCCGACAATGGGTGGGCTCGGGGATTCGTACGACACGTTCGACGAAAGGTACGCACCCCATGACCACGGCGAAGGACATCATGCATCCCGGGGCCCAGTGGATCCCGGCACACGAGACGCTCGACCGTGCCGCGCAGATGATGCGCGACCTGAACGTGGGCGCACTGCCCATCGCCGACCAGAACGAACGGCTGACCGGCATCATCACGGACCGCGACATCGTCGTCGGCTGTGTGGCCATGGGCCACGACCCGTCGGAGGTCACCTGCGGCGAGATGGCGAAGGGCACCCCGCGCTGGATCGAGGCGGACGCGGACGTGGGCGCCGTCCTCGAGGAGATGGAGAGCCACCAGATCCGGCGGCTGCCGGTCATCGAGGACAAGCGGCTCGTCGGCATGATCAGCGAGGCCGACCTGGCCCAGCACCTCTCCGACGAGCAGCTCAAGGCGTTCTGCGCGAGCGTGTACGCCGCCTCCTGACCGTCAAGCGGGACCTGTGCCGCCCGGACGCACCGCGTCCGGGCGGTCGGGGCTGTCGGGTCAGGGCGCTGCCGTCGGTTCCCGGTGGTCGGGGTGGACCCAGCCGGGCTTGCGGTACTTGAGGAGCGCGGCCGGGATCACGATGCCGAGGAGCAGCAGGCCGCCGCCGACGATCAGCAGGTAGCGCCAGAGCGGCTGGTTCCCGAACTGGTCGGGCGGGACGAAGCCGATGACGAGCGCGGCGACGGAGGCGACGAAGCCGATGCCGGCGACCCATTCGACGGCGGGGACGCGGAAGCCCCGGTCGACGTCCGGCTGGGTCCTGCGGAGCTTGACGACGGCCGCGAACATCAGCAGGTAGGCGATCAGATAGATCTGCACGGTGATGACGGAGAACATCCAGTAGGCGCTGGAGACGTCGTCGCTGAAGGCGTAGAGGATGCCGATCAGGGTGGTGATGACGCCCTGCGCGATCATGATGTTCTGCGGGGCGCCGTCCTTGTTGAACTTCTGCAGCGAGGGCGGCAGGTAGCCCTCCTGCCGGGAGAGCAGGACGAGGCCCTTGGCGGGTCCGGCGAGCCAGGTGAGCATGCCGCCGAGGGCGGCGCAGACCAGCATGATGCCGACGACCTTGGTCATCCAGCCGATGGAGAAGTGGTCGAAGAAGGCCTGGAAGGCCTGCATCAGACCGGCGGTCAGGCTGAGCTGCTCGGAGGGCATCACCCAGGCGATGGCCAGGGCCGGAAGGATGAAGATCAGCAGGACGAGGCCGGTCGCCAGGAACATCGACTTCGGGTACTCGCGCTTGGGCTCGCGCAGCGAGGAGACGTGGACGCCGTTCATCTCCATGCCCGCGTAGGACAGGAAGTTGTTGACGATGAGGACCAGGCTGGCGAGTCCGGTCCACGGCGGGAGCCAGTGGTCGGCGCTCATGGGCTGGGCGGAGGGGTTGCCCTGGGCGAGGAAGACGATGCCGAGGGCGACGAGCAGCACGCCGGGGATGAGGGTGCCGACGATCAGGCCGAAGGAGGACAGGCCGGCGATCGTCTTCGTACCGCGCGAGGAGATCCAGACCCCGGACCAGTAGATGACGATGATGACGACGGCGACGTAGAGCCCGTTCTCCGCGAGGGAGGGGTCGATGACGTACGCGAAGGTCGAGGCGACGTACGCGAGCAGGCTCGGGTAGTACGCGATGGTCATGGCGAACTGGCACCAGACGGCGAGGAAGCCGAGGGGCTTGCCGAGGGCTTCGCTGACCCAGCGGTAGAGGCCGCCGGACCAGCCGGAGGCGAGCTCGGCGCCGACGAGGGCGGTGGGGAGCAGGAAGACGAGGGCGGGGAGCAGGTAGAGGAAGATCGCGGCGAGTCCGTAGATGGCCATGGACGGCGAGGGCCGCAGGCTGGCGACGGACGCGGTCGTCATGAAGGCGAGCGTCAGCCAGCTGATGAACTGCCTCTTGGTGCCGTCGTCCGGTGGGGCCGCGGTGTCGGTCGCGGTGGGCCGTGCCGACTCTGCCGGTTCGTCAGTGGTCGTCATGGGGCCATGATCAGCGGGGTGCGGCCGCCCCGCATGTCGGCGGTCGGGACACGGCCCGTCCGTATCCCAGGACATAGTGTCGGTCTGACGATTACACTGGGCGGGTGCCTCAACTACGCCTCGCACTGAATCAGATCGACTCGACCGTCGGAGACATCGCCGGGAACGCCGAGGCGATCGTGCACTGGACCCGGCACGCCGCCGGGCAGGGCGCGCATCTCGTCGCGTTCCCCGAGATGGCGCTGACCGGATATCCCGTCGAGGACCTCGCGCTGCGCTCCTCCTTCGTCGAGGCGTCCCGGACCGCCCTGCGCGGTCTGGCCCGGCGTCTCGCGGACGAGGGGTTCGGGGAGCTGCCGGTCGTCGTCGGCTACCTCGACCGCTCGGAGCGGGCCGAGCCGCGGCTCGGCCGGCCCGCCGGGTCGCCGGAGAACGCCGCCGCCGTGCTGTACGGCGGCGAGGTGGCGCTGCGCTTCGCCAAGCACCACCTGCCGAACTACGGCGTCTTCGACGAGTACCGCTACTTCGTGCAGGGCGACACCCTGCCGGTCGTCCGCGTCCACGGCGTCGACGTGGCCCTGGCGATCTGCGAGGACCTCTGGCAGGAGGGCGGCAGGGTGCCGGCGGCGCGCAGCGCCAAGGCCGGTCTGCTGCTCTCGGTCAACGCCTCGCCGTACGAGCGGAACAAGGACGACACCCGGCTCGAACTGGTCCGCAAGCGGGCCCAGGAGGCCGGGTGCGTCACCGCGTACCTGGCGATGACGGGCGGTCAGGACGAGCTGGTCTTCGACGGCGACTCGATCGTCGTGGACGCCGCCGGCGAAGTGATCGCGCGCGCCCCGCAGTTCGTGGAGGGCAGCGTGATCCTCGACCTGGACCTTCCGGCGGCCGAACCGGACGCGCCCGAGGGCGTGGTCGACGACGGGCTGCGGATCGACCGGGTGGTGCTCTCCGAGGAGCCGCTGCCCGCGTACGAGCCGGAGCTGACGGGCGGTTACGCGCACCGGCTCGACGACGACGAGGAGGTGTACTCGGCGCTGGTGATCGGGCTGCGGGCGTACGTCGCGAAGAACGGTTTCCGCTCGGTCCTGATCGGCCTGTCCGGCGGCATCGACTCGGCGCTCGTCGCGGCGATCGCCTGCGACGCGCTCGGCGCGGACCAGGTGTACGGGGTGTCGATGCCCTCGAAGTACTCCTCCGACCACTCGCGCGGCGACGCCGAGGAGCTGGCCCGCCGCACCGGGCTGCACTTCCGCACCGTGTCGATCGAGCCGATGTTCGACGCGTACATGGGTGCGCTCGGGCTCACCGGTCTCGCCGAGGAGAACCTCCAGTCGCGGCTGCGCGGCACGATGCTGATGGCGCTCTCCAACCAGGAGGGCCACATCGTCCTCGCGCCCGGCAACAAGTCGGAGCTGGCGGTGGGCTATTCGACGCTGTACGGCGACTCCGTCGGCGCGTTCGGGCCCATCAAGGACGTCTACAAGTCGGACGTCTTCCGGCTCGCCCGCTGGCGGAACCGGGCGGCCGAGGAGCGCGGCCAGACCCCGCCGATCCCGGAGGCCTCGATCGTCAAGCCGCCCAGCGCCGAGCTGCGCCCGGGCCAGGTCGACACGGACTCGCTGCCGGACTACGACCTCCTGGACGCGGTCCTCTCGCTGTACGTGGACCAGGACCGGGGCCGGGACGCCATCGTGGCGGCCGGGTTCGACGAGGAGCTGGTGACGCAGACGCTGCGGATGGTGGACATGGCGGAGTACAAGCGGCGCCAGTACCCGCCGGGCACCAAGATCTCGGCGAAGGGCTTCGGCAAGGACCGGCGCCTGCCGATCACGAACGGCTGGCGGGAGACGGTCTGAGGCCGGGCCTCAGAGCTTCACCCGGGCGGCGAGCGGCAGATGGTCGCTCGCCGTCTCCGGCAGCGCCCAGGAGGACACCGGCTCCACGCCCTTGACCATGATCTGGTCGATGCGGGCCATCGGGAACGAGGCCGGCCAGCTGAAGCCGAAGCCGTCGCCCGCCGCGCCCTGGGTGGAGCGCAGCTGCGAGGTGACGGCGTTGAGGGCGCGGTCGTTCATGGTGCCGTTGAGGTCGCCGAGGAGGACGATCCGCTCGTGCCGGTCCTTGGAGATGGCCTCGCCGAGCGCGTTGGCGCTGGTGTCGCGCTGGTTGGCGGTGAAGCCGGCGTTCATCTTGACCCGTACGGAGGGCAGGTGGGCCACGTACACGGCCACTTCGCCCTTCGGGGTGACCACCGAGGCGCGCATGGCGCGGGTCCAGCCCATGTGGATGTCGACGGGCTGCGCGGCGCGCAGCGGAAGCCTGCTCCAGAGCCCGACCGTGCCCTGGACGGAGTGGTACGGGTAGGTGGCGGCGAGGCCCTTCTCGTAGACCGGCACCATGTCGCCCTTCAGCTCCTCCAGGGCGAGCACGTCGGCGCCGGAGGCGGCGAGGGCGCGGGCCGTGCCCTCGGGGTCGGCGTTGTCGGCGTTCACGTTGTGGGTGGCGACGGTCAGGTCGCCGCCCGGGGCCGACTTGTCGGCGACGAGACCGCCGAAGAGGTTCAGCCACACCACGGCCGGCAGCAGCAGGGCGATCAGCGCGGTGGCCGAGCGGCGCACGAGCGCGAGCACGAGGAGGAGCGGCACGAAGAGGCCGAACCAGGGCAGGAAGGTCTCGGTGAGGCTGCCCAGGTTGCCGATCCGGTTCGGGATGTCCGAGTGGAACACCATGAGCAGCGTGACCGCCACGGCGATCACGGCGAGCAGGATGCCCCGGCGCCAGATCCCCGGATCGCGGCGGAGCCGGCCGAGCGCGGCCCGGAACCGGGACCGGGGACGCTCGCTCCCCGCGCCGCCGTGATCGGTCTCCGTCATGTCCACCCGCGCCATCGCACTGTCCTCACTGCCTTGCTGCCTTGCCGCACTGCTGTCCCGCTCCGTGACCCGACGTCGACACTAGGCGATGACGGGTCCGTCGTACTCCCCCAGGGACGACACGGGCGCGTGGCGGGTTCCTGCAGGTGGCGCGGGCGGGGAGGCTGTGACAGAACGCGCACATTCGTACGGTTCTTCGTACGGTTCAGGGCCGGGGGCGCAGGCCCTCCATGACGGCGTCGACGACCTGCTCGGCGAGACCGGGCTCCAGGTCTGCGCCGGGCCGGATGACGGTACGGAGGAGCAGCGGGCCGGTGAAGAGGTCGTTGACGAACTCGACGTCGAGGTCGTCGCGGATCTCCCCCAGCTCCATGCCGCGCCGCACCGTGTCGAGGCCGAGGCGGCGGCGCGGCTCGATGACGGTGTTCTGGTAGGCCTCCCACAGCTTGGGATAGGCCTGCATCTGCGAGAACACGTTGTGGAGCAGGGCGGAGGAGCGCTTGGCGAGGCCGCGCTGCCGCAGCATCTCCAGGAGCATGACGAGGTCGTCCCGGACGGAGGTGCCGGTGAGCACGGGGTCCCGGGGCTCCACGGAGCGGACCAGCTCGACGAAGAGCTCCTCCTTGCCGGGCCAGCGGCGGTAGATGGTGGCCTTGCCGACGCCGGCGGTACGGGCGATCCGCTCGATGGACAGCTCGGTGAGCGGGACGCCGTCCTCCAGGAGGCCGACGACGGCGTCGAAGATGGCCTGCTCGACGGCCTCGGACCGCGGACGCCCCCGCCGGACCGCCTCCGGCGCGGGCACGGGCCGGGCCCCGGTCGCTTCCGGCGCGGGCGCAGGGCGGGCCCCGGTCGCTTCCGGCGCGGGCGCAGGGCGGGTCCCGGTCGCTTCCGGCGCGGGCGCAGGGCGGGTCCCGGTCGCTGCGGGCCTTGCCTGAACCGGCCCGTCGTCCTGGGGTTCGGGGATCCCGCCGTCCTGCAGGGGCACGTGCGCTCCGTCTCTCGTCCGTCCGGGTACTGCCATGTGGTCCCCCGATTCTCCCGCGTCCCCCCTGCCCCGACCACCACGCCCGGCCTGAGCCGCCCCCCGTTGTGGGCCTGCGCCCGCCCCCGTTGTGGGCAATCGTTCCGCTGGGGCGGAACGGGTGGGCACAACGGACCCGCGCCCTGCCGGCGCCAGAGGCTTCCGCGCCCGAACCCGCACCCCCGTGCACGGTGCTCGGTCGGTGCGGGTCCAGGCACAGGGGGCGGAGGCGCCGCTGAAGGGCGCCGTCCCGTGTGCCCACCCGTCCCGCCCTGCGGGACGATTGCCCACACGGCAGCGGGTGCGGGCCCACACGGCGGTGGGCAACGCCCAGCCAGGCGCGGGCCCGCACGGCGGCGGGGCACCGCCCGGCTCGGCGCGGGGCCACACGGCGGGCGGCGAAGGGCGCCGCCCAGCACGGGCGCGGGCCACACGGGGCGGGGCGAAGCCCCGGGCGGGGGCGCCGCCCTGCCGGGTGCGGGCCCGGACGGGCGGGGCGGGGTCAGCTGGTTGGGGTTGTGGCCGGGGTCTGGTTCGGGGTGGTCGCGCCCTGGCCCGGAGCCCCCGTCGGCGCCCGGCCCGGAAGGAACAGCGCCACCACCACCGCGCCCACCACACCGATCACCGCCGAGGCCAGCGCCGTGACGTGCATCGCGTCCAGGAAGGCCGTGTACGCGGGCGCGACCAGGTCCTTGCCCGCCGGGCCGAGCCTCGCCGCGACCGCGAGCGTCGCCTCGACGGACTCGCCCGCCGTGTCGCGCAGGGCCGCCGGGACGGCACCGAGGTGTCCCTCGATCTCGCCCCGGTACGTGGAGGAGAGCACCGAGCCGAGGACGGCCACGCCCAGCGCGCCGCCGACCTGCCGGAAGGTGTTGTTGACGGCGGAGCCGGAGCCCGCCTTCTCGCGGGGCAGCGCCTGCATGATCGAGACCGTGACCGGCGGCATGATGTGCGCCATGCCCGCGCCCTGGAGGAAGAAGACGACCTCCAGGACCCAGACGGGCGTGTCGGCCTCGAAGAAGGCGAAGGCGGCCAGGCCGAGGGCGACGAGCAGCATGCCGGCGGTGCAGACCGCCCGCGCGCCGAAGCGTTCGACGACGAGCCGGGCCCGGGGCGCGAAGACCATCTGCGCGACGGCGAGCGGCAGGATGAGCAGCCCGGACTCCAGCGCGCTGTAGCCGCGGACGCTCTGCAGGTAGAAGGCGGAGAAGAAGGTGACGCCCATGAGGGCGAAGAAGACGAGGGCGATCGCGGCGACGGCCGCCGAGAACGCGGGCTTCTTGAAGTACGACATGTCGATGGCCGGGTGGTCGCTGCGCCGCTCGTGGAGGACGAAGACGACGAGGACCGCGAGGCCGCCGAGGACTGGCGCGAGGACGGTGACGTCGGTGAAGCTCGCCAGTTCGCCGCCGCGGATGATCCCGTACACGAGGAGGACGAGTCCGACGACGGAGAGCAGCACGCCGGGTATGTCGACGCGGCCGGGGTTCGGGTCGCGGGAGTCGGGGACGAGCCACAGCATCAGGGCGAGGGCGAGGAGCACCACGGGCACGTTGACGAGGAAGATCGATCCCCACCAGAAGTGTTCGAGGAGGATGCCGCCGGTGATGGGGCCGATGGCGATGGCGAGGCCGACGCTGCCGGCCCAGATGCCGATGGCCTTGGGCTGCTCGTCGCGCTCGAAGACGTTCATGAGGACGGCGAGCGTCGCGGGCATGACGAAGGCGGCGCCGAGGCCCATGACGGCCCGGTAGGCGATGAGTTCGCCCGGGGAGCCGGAGAGGGCGGCGAGGGCGGAGCCGATGCCGAAGACGGTGATGCCGAAGAGCAGGACCTTCTTGCGGCCGAGGCGGTCGCCGAGGAGGCCGGAGGTGAAGAGGAGTCCGGCGAAGACGAGCGTGTAGGAGTTGATGGACCACTCCAGCTCGCTCTGGGTGGCGCCGATGCCGGTGGGCGCGGGGGCCGCGATCGTCTTGACGGCGACGTTCAGGATCGAGTTGTCGAGGACGACGATGAGCAGGCTGAGCATGAGGACGCCGAGGACGGCCCAGCGGCGCCGGTGGACGGCCTCGGGGACGCGGGGCCCGGCGGGCCTGGCGGGTGCGGTGGACGGCTGTGACATGCCCACCACCCTAGAACCATTTCGATACGAGACCGTCTCGTATCGAAAATCAAGGAGAAGTCTTTACGTTGCGGCGGTGTGAACAGCGCCACTCCGGCCCACTTCCCCGCCCGCCCGGCGAAGTGCCACCATGGACATGGTCCGGGGACGCCACAGGGCGCCTCGAGATGACAAGAGGAGCCGTTCACCATGACGCTTCAGGCTGCCCAGAAAAAGCCCACCGACAGCAGCAAGGCGCTGTACGGAGGGAAGGGCACGCGCCGCATCACCGTCCACGACATCGCCGCCGCCAAGGTCCGCGGCGAGAAGTGGCCCATGCTCACCGCCTACGACGCGATGACCGCCTCCGTCTTCGACGAGGCAGGCATCCCGGTGATCCTCGTCGGCGACTCGATGGGCAACTGTCACCTCGGCTACGACACCACCGTGCCCGTCACGATGGACGAGATGACGCTGCTCTCCGCCGCCGTCGTCCGGGGCACCAAGCGCGCCCTCGTCGTCGGCGACCTGCCGTTCGGCTCGTACCAGGAGGGGCCCGTCCAGGCCCTGCGCAACGCCACCCGGCTCGTCAAGGACGCGGGCGTCGGCGCGATCAAGCTGGAGGGCGGCGAGCGCTCGCTGCCGCAGACCGAGCTGCTCGTCCAGGCCGGCATCCCCGTCATGTCCCACCTGGGCCTGACCCCGCAGTCCGTCAACACCATGGGCTACCGGGTCCAGGGCCGCAGCGACGAGGCCGCCCACCGGCTGCTCAGCGACGCCAAGGCGGCGCAGGACGCGGGCGCCTTCGCCGTCGTCCTGGAGCTCGTCCCGGCCGAGCTGGCCGCCGAGGTCACCCGCTCCCTGCACATCCCGACCATCGGCATCGGTGCCGGCGCCGGCACCGACGCGCAGGTCCTCGTCTGGACCGACATGGCCGGCCTGACCGGCGGCAAGGTGCCGCGCTTCACCAAGCAGTACGCCAACCTCCGCGAGACGCTCGGCGACGCCGCCCGCGCCTTCGCCGAGGACGTCAGCGGCGGGGCGTTCCCCGCCGAGGAGCACACCTTCCACTAGGTCCAGCAGGACGCACAGAGCCACTGCGGCACCTCCGACAGCCCGCCGACATCCCCCATCGGCGGGCTGTCGGTCGTCTGTCGGAGGCTTGTCGGTGGCGCCCTGTTCCATGGTGGACATGACGCGATCACACACCAACGCCGTCGAGGTCCGGGGCCTCGTGAAGCACTTCGGCGCCACCAGGGCCCTCGACGGGGTCGACCTGGACGTCCGGGAGGGCACCGTCCTCGGGGTCCTCGGGCCCAACGGCGCCGGGAAGACCACCCTCGTCCGCTGCCTGTCCACCCTCCTCGTCCCGGACGCCGGGACCGCCACCGTCGCCGGCTACGACGTGGTGAAGCACCCCCGCCAGCTGCGCCGCACCATCGGCCTCACCGGCCAGTACGCCTCGGTCGACGAGAAGCTGTCCGGCTGGGAGAACCTGTACATGATCGGGCGGCTGCTCGACCTCTCCCGCAAGGACTCCCGCGCCCGCGCCGACGAGATGCTGGAGCGCTTCTCCCTCACCGAGGCCGCCAAGCGCCCGGCGATGAACTACTCCGGCGGCATGCGGCGCCGCCTCGACCTCGCCGCCTCGATGATCGGGCAGCCCGCCGTCCTCTACCTGGACGAGCCGACCACCGGCCTCGACCCCCGCACCCGCAACGAGGTGTGGGACGAGGTCCAGCGGATGGTCTCCGAGGGCGCGACCGTCCTCCTCACCACCCAGTACATGGAGGAGGCGGAGCAGCTCGCGAGCGAGCTGACCGTCATCGACAAGGGCAAGGTCATCGCCAAGGGCGGCGTCGACGAGCTCAAGGCCAAGGTCGGCGGCCGGACCCTCAAGGTCCGCCCCGTGGACCCGGCGCAGCTGCCCGCCATGGCCGCCGCGCTCCGCGAGACCGGCCTCGACGGGGTCGCCGGCTCGACCGTCGTCCCCGACGAGGGCGTGCTGTACGTGCCGATCCTCACCGACGAGCAGCTGACGGCCGTCGTGGGCCTGCTCGGCGCGCGCGGCTTCGGCATCGCCCACATCGGCACCCATCTGCCCAGCCTGGACGAGGTGTTCCTCGCGATCACCGGCCAGAAGACCGCCGACGCCGAGCTTTCCGACGCGATCAACGAGGAGGTCGCCGCGTGAGCACGACCACTGTCACCAAGTCCCCCGCGCAGACAGGCGGTTCCCGCCCGGCCGCCGCGCCCGCCGCGGAGGGCCGGATCGGCCTGCGGGCCAACCTGCGCCACATCGGCGCCCTGGCCCGGCGCAACGCCCTGCAGATCAAGCAGGACCCGGAGTCGATGTTCGACGCCGTCCTGATGCCGATCATCTTCATCCTGCTGTTCGTGTACGTCTTCGGCGGCGCGATCGCGGGCAAGGGCCACAACGACGTCTACGTGAACTACGTGACGCCCGGCCTGATGGCCATGATGGGCATGAACATCGCGATGGGCGTCGGCACCGGCATCAACGACGACTTCAAGAAGGGCGTCATGGACCGGTTCCGGACCATGCCGATCGCCCGCTCCTCGGTCCTCATCGCGAAGATCGTCGTCGAGGTGGGCCGGATGCTCATCGCCACCGCGATCCTGCTCGGCATGGGCTTCCTGCTCGGCCTGACGATCCACACCTCGGTCCTGCACCTCTTCGCCGCGATCGGCCTGTCGATGGTCTTCGGCGCCGCCCTGATGTGGATCTTCATCCTGCTCGGCCTCACCATGAAGACGGCCCAGGCCGTCCAGGGCGTGGCCATGCTCGTCCTGATGCCGCTCCAGTTCGGCTCCTCGATCTTCGCCCCGCCGACGACGATGCCCGGCTGGCTGCAGACCTTCACCGACTACAACCCGCTGTCCAACCTCGCCGACGCCGCCCGCCGCCTCATCAACGGCGGCCCGGTCGCCCACTCGGTGTGGATGACCCTCGGCTGGTCGGTCGTCATCACGGTGATCACGGCACCGCTCGCGGTCGCCAAGTTCCGCAAGAAGACCTGAGTCCCGACCGGGGGATCATGACTCGGCGCGCTCACTGATCGCGTCGGCGGCGCGACCGAGCAGGGCGGCGGCCTCCTCGAAGGAGAGGCCGCCGCCCTCCGCGTACGCGGCCTCGAACTCCCCGTCCGCGAGGGCGGACCGGGCCAGTTCCGTCGCCCGCGCCCGGTTCTCCCGCTCCATGGGCGGCGACAGGTGACCGGGCGGCAGCAGCCCCTCGTACGCGCCGAGCAGGACGGCGGCCGTACGGGCCGCAGGACCGCCGAGCCCGGCGAGCGCCCAGGCGGCGGTGATCAGGTGGATCGCCGGCATCTGCGGGGCGACCATCAGCGACAGGCCGCCCAGGGCGCGCCCGTACGCCCGCCAGGACAGGTCGAACGCCTCCTCGTACCGGCCTTCGAGGTCGCACACCCAGGCCAGGCTGCCGAGCGCGAAACCCTCGAAGATGGAGAACGTCTCGGCGCTGAACAGCTTCTGGGCGCTGAACTCGTCGAGCAGCCGCTCCAGATGCATCCGGGCCTCGGCCGTCCGGCCGGTCCGGCCGAGCAGCAGCCCCAGGAAGATCCGCCCGGCCAGCATCGGCTCGTGGCCGCGCCCGTGCTCGCCCTCCACCACCTCGCGCAGGATCCGCTCCGCCTCCTCGCCGCGGCCGGTCTCGATCAGCATGTCGGCGTATCGGGCGCGCAGCAGGGCCATCTGGGACTGGGCGCGGATCCGCTCCGCGTACGTGATGGCCTCGGCGAAGTCCCGGGCGGCGCCCTCGAACTCGAGCCGCCGCTCACGGGCCTCGGCGCGCGAGGCCAGCGCCTCGGCCGCGCCCCAGGAGTCCCCGAGGCGTACGAAGATCTCCAGGCTCTCCTCGGCGTCGGCGGCGGCCCGCTCGGCCAGGTCGGCGCGATTGGCGAGCATGTTGGCGCGCAGCTGGAGGGCGTTGGCGAGCTCCCACTCGCCGCCGTGGCGGCGGCAGGCGGCGACGTGCGCCTCCAGGGCCTCGCCCATGCGGCCCGGCTCGCCGATGAGGAGGACGGCGAAGACCGTGAAGGAGCCGGGCAGCCGGCAGGTCTGCGGGAGTCCCGGCGGATAGACCTCGTTGATCCGCCGCAGCCGGGCGAGCCCGGCGGGGGAGGTCCAGTGGCCCGTCTCGTAGTCCATGTTGAGCAGCTCGACCAGCCGCACCCCGCGCCGGGCCTCCCACCGCTGCTCCTCGGAGAGCGGCGGAGGCGCGGCGGTGCACGGCTCGTGCAGCGGTACGACGGGAGCGGCGGGCGTCCCGAACGGGTCGGGCCCCAGCACGGCGACGGATTCCGCCCAGTGCAGGGCGTCGGCGCGCAGGTCGCGCATCTGCCAGTACCAGAGCAGGGAGTGGACCAGGACCAGCGCCTCGTCCTCCTCCCGGGCGTCGACGGCCCGGCGCAGGGCGGCGCGGATGTTCCCGTACTCGGTGCCGAACCGGGCGACGGCCTCGACCTGCCCGGGGCCTCGCAGCTCGGGGTCGGTACGGCGGGCGAGTTCGCGGTAGTACGTGAGGTGCCGGCGCTCGGTGCCGGCCCGCTCCCCCGCCTCGTCGAGCCGCTCCCCCGCGTACTCGGCGACGGTCTCCAGGAGCCGGAACCGCATGCCGGCCTCCCCGGGAACGGCGACGACGAGCGACTTGTCGACGAGGGCGCCGAGGAGGTCGAGGACGGGCTGGTCGTCGACGGATCGGTCGCGTACGGGCCGGGTCGGGCCGGCCTCCCCGCGTGCGCGGGGCTCACCGACGCGGTCCGCGCGAGCGCGCTCCCCGCCGGGGCCCGGCTCGCCGTCGGCCTCCGCGCCCGGGCGCGGCTCGCCGGCTGCGGCTTCGCGGGCGTCGCCCTTCTCGTCCATGCCCTCGCCGGAGGCGCAGACGGCCTCCGCGGCCTCCAGGTCGCAGCCGCCCGTGAAGACGGCGAGGCGGCGCAGCACGCCCCGCTCGGCCTCGTCGAGGAGGTCCCACGACCAGTCCACGACGGCTCGCAGGGTCTGCTGCCGGGGCAGTACGGTCCGGGCGCCGGACGTCAGGAGCCGGAAGCGGTCGTCGAGCCGGTCGGCGATCTGGCGCAGGGTCAGCATCCGCAGCCGGGCCGCCGCCAGTTCGATCGCCAGCGGCAGGCCGTCGAGGCGCCGCACCACCTCGCCCGCGGCCACCGGGTCGTCCTCGACGCGGAACCCGGGGCGGACCGCGGCCCCCCGCTCCCCGAGCAGCCGCAGCGCCATCCCGGTCGGCAGCGGGCCCAGGGGCCGTATCGCCTCCCCCGGGACGCCGAGCGGCTCCCGGCTCGTGGCGAGCACCCGGAGCTCCGGGCAGCGCGCGAGGAGGGTCTCGGCGAGTTCGGCGGCCGCGCCGATCAGGTGCTCGCAGTTGTCGAGGAGGAGCAGCATCCGCCGCCCGGCGCAGTGCTCGACGAGCCGGGCGATGGGGTCGCCGCCGCCGCGCAGCTCCTCGGCTCCGGCGCCGCGCAGCACGGTCTCGCGGGCGCCGACGGCCGCGAGGACCGCCTCGGGGACGGCCTCCGGGTCCCGTACGGGCGCGAGTTCCGCCACCCAGACGCCGTCCGGCCAGTCCCCGGCGCCCCGCTCGGCCGCCTCCTGCGACAGCCGGGTCTTCCCGGCCCCGCCGGGCCCGAGCAGCGTCACGAGCCGCGCGCGGCACAGGTCGTCCCGGACGAGGGCGATCTCCTCGTCGCGCCCGACGAAGCTGGTGAGCCGCGCGCGCAGGTTGCCCCGAACGGGCTGGGGCTCGGGGGCGAGGAGCTCCGCGTGGAGGGCGCGCAGGGCGGGTGACGGATCGGTCCCCAGGCGGGTGGCGAGGGCGCGGCGGACCGACTCGTACGCGGCGAGCGCCTCGGCCTCCCGGCCGGTGTCCCGCAGGGCGCGGATCCGGAGGGCCTGGAGGGGTTCGTCGAGGGGGTGGGTCTCGCAGAGGGCGGTGAGCTCGGGGAGCGCGTCGGGTGCGTGGCCGAGCGCGAGGGCCGCTTCGAGCCTCGCGCGGCGGGCGTCGAGCCGGCGGGCCTCCCAGCGGGCCGCCTCCGCGTCCCGGTCCGGCAGGTCGGCGAGGGCGGGGCCGCGCCAGAGCCCGAGGGCCTCGTCGAGGAGGGCGGCGGCGCGGGCCGGGTCACCGGCGCCGAGCGCGGCCACGCCCTCGGCGGCGAGGCGCTCGAAACGGCGGGCGTCCACGTCCTCGGGCCGGGCGTCGAGCCGGTAGCCGCCCTCCGCGGACAGCACCCTGTCCCGCCCGAGGGCCCGGCGGAGCCGCCCGACGAGGGCCTGGAGCGCGGCGGGCGCGTCGGCGGGCGGCTCGTCGCCGTGCCACACCTCGTCGACGAGATCGGGCACGGAAACGGTCCGGCCGGCCCGCAGGGCGAGGACGGTGAGCAGCGCGCGCACGCGGGGGCCGCCTGTGGGGAGGTCGGTGCCGTCGGAATCACGGGCGCTGGTCGAACCGAGCACGAAGTAACGCACGCCCCCCATTCTCCGCGAGCCGGGACCCCGACGATCCCGCACCCACGCCGGCCGCCACCCACCCCGCTGCGGGCCTGCGCCCGCCCCGTTGTGGGCAATCGTTCCGCTGGGGCGGAACGGGTGGGCACAACGGACCCGCGCCCTGCCGGCGCCCGAGGCTCCCGCGCCCGAACCCGCACCCCGTGTGCGCCGCGGCGGTGGTGCGGGTCAGGGCGCGGAACGCCTAGGCCCGGCTGGGGGCGCCGTCCCGTGTGCCCACCCGTCCCGCCCCAGCGGGACGATTGCCCACACGGCAGCGGGGCAACGCCCCACACGGGCGCGGGGCCAGACGGGGCGGCGAAGGGCACCGCCCGGCCAGGTGCGGGCCCACACGGGGCGGGGAGAAGGCCCAGCCGGGCGCGGGCCCACACGGCAGCGGGGGGACGCCCCGGCGGGGGCGGGCCCGGAAGCGGTGGGGGCCTGGGGGTGGAACTCCGGTCGGGGGGCGGTACGTTTCCCCCGCAGCTGTCCTCCGTCCCCTGGGAGCCCCCGCCATGACCACCGCCACCACCCGGCGCCACGAGCGGCGGATCAGCCCCGTCTTTCTGGCGATCCTCGCCGTCATGGCCGTCACCGGCTGGGCGGTGTGGACGGGCTTCGCCGCCTCGCCCGGGCTCGCGGTGTTCCTGTTCGTGACCTCGGCGTGGGTGGTGTCGCTCTGTCTGCACGAGTACGCGCACGCCCGGACCGCCCTGTACGGCGGGGACATCACGGTGGGCGCCAAGGGTTATCTGACGCTCAACCCGCTCGCGTACACGCACGCCGTGCTGAGCATCGTCCTGCCGGTGCTGTTCGTGATCATGGGCGGGATCGGTCTGCCGGGCGGCGCGGTCTTCATCGAGCAGGGCCGGATCAGGGGCCGCTGGAAGCACAGTCTGGTCTCGGCGGCGGGCCCCCTGGCGAACGTGCTGTTCGCGCTCGTGTGCACGGCGCCGTTCTGGCTGGGCGCGCTCGACGGCGTGCCGCTCGCCTTCCAGTTCGCGCTGGCGTTCCTGGCGTTCCTCCAGGTGACGGCCGCGCTCCTGAACTTCCTGCCGGTGCCGGGGCTCGACGGCTACGGGGTGGTGGAGCCCTGGCTGTCGTACAAGGTGAAGCGGCAGATCGAGCCGTACGCGCCGTACGGCTTCTTCATCGTGATCGCGCTGCTGTTCGTCCCGCAGATCAACAACGCCTTCTTCGACGCGATCGACGCCCTGATGCGGGCTCTCGGGGTGCCGGAGCTGAGCCGTTACTGCGGTTCGCAGCTGTTCCGGTTCTGGGAGGAGGCCCCGGAGTTCTGCCGGGTGGGGTGAGCGGGACTCACCGGGTCACGATGTGCCCACCCCCGTCCGTCGGACCTGGAGCGCCGCTTCCCCGCGTGGGCGTGCCGGCCCCGGCCGCGACCGGCGAGCGCGCGTAGGTCCGGCCGGCCGGCGCACCCGGCCGGCGCACCGTACGCCCGGCTCGCCTAACGGAGCTGGGTGGCCGCCCAGCGGGCCCACTCGCGCTTCATCTCGTTGAAGCGGAGCCCGTACTCCAGGGCGATGCGGCCGTACACGGACAGCTGGTCGTCGCCCCAGTCGATCGACCGCTCCAGCTCGCGCAGGGCTTCGAGCTCGCGGTCGGACAGGTCCATCAGCCCGGTGAGGTAGCCGCTCGCCTGCTCCCGCGTCAGCACGCCGAGGAAGAAGACCCGCAGCAGGGTGTCGCTGCGGGGGTTGCGCTGCGGCTCGGTCTCCGTCAGCCAGTGGCGCAGCTCGGCCAGTCCCTCGTCCGTGAGGGTGTACTCCTTGCGGCCGCGCGGCCCTTCCGCCGAGACGCTGATCAGTCCGGCGGCGGCGAGCTTGGACAGCTCGCCGTACATCTGGCTCTGCGTGGCGGGCCAGACGTTGGCCAGCGAGGTCTCGAAGCGTTTCAGCAGGTCGTAGCCGCTGGCGGGGCGCTCGGAGAGAAGGCCCAGGAGGGCGTGTCGAAGGCTCATGAGCACCACCCTACATTCCATTCTTGACATGTCAGTTCTGGAACGTCTACTTTCGACATGTCAGAACAGGAACGTCAGGGCAGTGAACAGCTACCGGGGGTCTTCGATGTCGTACGTGCGCACCTTCCTTCCGTGGATCGTCTTCGCGGTGATCCCGTCCGCCCAGTGGCAGTGGGGCGCGCTCGCCGCCCTGGTGGCCGCCGTCGCGGTGATCGTGCAGCAGCGCCGCGCGGGGGCCGGGTTCGACGCGCTGATCATCGAGACCGGCTCGGCGCTCTTCTTCGCGGCCCTGGCGGCCGTCGCCTTCGCCGACCCGCGATCGGCCGTGCACGGCTATTCGGCGGCCCTGTCCTCGGCCACCCTGGCCCTGATCGCCGCGGTCTCGCTGCTCATCCGCAGGCCCTTCACCCTGGGCATCGCCAAGCGCACCACGCCGCGCGAGGTCTGGGGGCTGCGCCCCTTCGTGCGGGCCAACACCGTCATCACCGCCGTCTGGACGGCCGCCTTCGCGCTGACCGCCGGTGTGCTCGCGCTCCTCGCCCACGCCGGGCAGGGCCACTCGACGGCCGCCACGGCCGTCCAGGTCGCCGGGTTCGTCGTCCCGATGCTGTTCACCTCCCGCTACGTCGCCTCCCTCCGGACCGAGGCCGGTGCCCGATGACCTCCTCCACCGCTCCCCGCCACCTCTCCGGCAACTACGCCCCCGTCACGGAGGAGCTGACCGCGCACGAGCTGCCCGTCACCGGCCGGATCCCCGAGGAGCTGACCGGCTGGTACCTGCGCAACGGGCCGAACCCGGCCGACGCCGCCTCCGGCCACTGGTTCTTCGGCGACGGCATGGTCCACGGCGTGCGCCTCGAAGGGGGCCGGGCCGTCTCGTACCGCAACCGCTGGGTCCGCACGAGCGCGTTCACCGACGGGGCCCGGATGTACGACGAGCGGGGCCGGCGGGACCTCACCGCCGGGCCGGCCAACACCCACGTCGTCCGGCACGCGGGCCGCACCCTCGCCCTCGTCGAGACGGCCCTGCCCCACGAGCTCACCCCCGCGCTGGACACCGTCGGCCCGTACGACTTCGGCGGCCGGCTGACGACCGCGATGACCGCGCACCCCAAGGCCTGCCCCCTCACCGGGGAGCTGCACTTCTTCGGCTACGGGATCGCGGAGGCCCCGTACCTCACCTACCACCGGGCCGACGCCTCCGGCGAGCTGACGGTCAGCCGGCCGGTGGAGGTGCCGGGGCCGACGATGATGCACGATTTCGCCCTCACCGCCGGGCACGTCGTCTTCCTGGACCTTCCGGTGGTCCTCGACCTCGGCCTCGTCGGCACCGGCACGATGCCGTACCGCTGGGACGACGGCTACGGGGCCCGGATCGGCGTGCTGCGCCGCGACGACCCGTACGGGCGGGTGCGCTGGTTCGCCCTCGACCCCTGCTACGTGTTCCACGTGCTCAACGCGTACGACGCGGCGGACGGGACGATCGTCGTGCACGTCATGCGCTACCCCGAGCTGTGGCGGCGCGCCGCGGACGGGACCGTCGACCGGGGCCGGGAGGCCGTGCTGTGGAAGTGGACGGTCGACCCCGCCACGGGGACCGTCCGGGAGGAGCAGTGCGACGACCGGCCGGGCGAGTTCCCGAGGACGGACGACCGGCTGGTCGGGCTGCGGGCGACGCACGGGCACGTGACCTGCGGGAACTCGCTGGTGCGCTACGACCTGGACGCGGGGGCGTCCGTCGGCCACGACTTCGGGCCGGCCCGCACGCCCGGTGAGGCCGCGTTCGCCCCGGCCGCCGACGGGTCTTCCGCCGGCTGGCTCATGACGTACGTCCACGACGCCGGCTCCGGCCGCAGCGACCTGGTCGTCCTGGACGCCGACGACCTCACGGCCGGACCGGTGGCCGTGATCCACCTGCCGGCCCGGGTTCCGCACGGCTTCCACGGCAACTGGCTGCCGGACCTGCCGTAGCCCCGCCGTGGCCTCCGTCAGCCCTGGGCTGCGGCGGCCTTCTCTGCCTTCGCGCGGCGGATGTAGTACCAGGCCATGTTGGAGGACAGGCCCGCGAGGAGGACCCAGATCACGCCCAGGAAGCTGCCCTGGACGAAGGAGACGACCGCCGCGGCGACGGCCAGGGCGCAGACCACGAGGGCGTAGAGGGCGAGGCGGGGCATGGGGTCGGCTCCTGTCGGACGGTACGGCTGATGCTGCCCGTCCAGTGTCCCCCATGCCCCGATCCGTGACGGGACCGGCTCAGATGTCTGCTCAGACGTCGGTGACCCGCAGGCCCGCGTGCGCCTTGTAGCGGCGGTTGACGGAGATCAGGTTGGCGACGAGCGACTCGACCTGGTGGGCGTTGCGCAGCCGGCCCGCGAAGACGCCGCGCATGCCGGCGATGCGTCCTGCGAGGGCCTGGACGATCTCGACGTCGGCGCGCTCCTCGCCGAGGACCATGACGTCCGTGTCGATCTCCTCGATGGAGGTGTCCTTGAGGAGGACGGCGGAGAGGTGGTGGAAGGCGGCGGCGACCCGGGAGTCCGGGAGGAGCGCGGCGGCCTGCTCGGCGGCGGAGCCCTCCTCGGGCTTGAGGGCGTAGGCGCCCTTCTTGTCGAAGCCGAGCGGGTTGACGCAGTCCACGACGAGCTTGCCGCGGAGCTCCTCGCGCAGGGACTCCAGGGTCTTGGCGTGGCCGTCCCACGGCACGGCGACGATGACGACGTCGCTGCGGCGGGCGGTCTCGGCGTTGTCGGCGCCCTCGACGCCGTGGCCGATCTCCGCGGCGACGTCCTGTGCGCGCTCGGCGGCGCGGGAGCCGATGATCACCTTCTGGCCGGCCTTGGCGAGCCGGTAGGCGAGGCCGCGGCCCTGGTCGCCGGTGCCGCCGAGGACGCCGACGACGAGACCGGAGACGTCGGGGAGGTCCCACGGGTCCTTGGGGGCGGGCTTGCTCTCAGTCGTAGTCATGGCCCCGACATTACCGATCGGTCGGGTCCGTCGGGGACGGCCGCGCGCCATCGGCCGGAGACGGCCGCGCCGTCTACCACCGCGCCGGCGGCGGGGCCGTCAGCCGGTCGGCGAGGCCCGAGAGGCGATCCCTGAAGCGGCGGCTGCCCCGTGGTGACGGCAGGCTGTTCTCGCCCGCCGCCGCGCTGACCAGGTGTTGCACCGTGTCCAGGTCGACCTCGGCGCCCTCGGCCACGGTGAGCGTCTCGTGCGCGAGGCCCCGGACCTCCTCGTCGCCGCCGTCGAGCGAGAGCACGGTCGCCCCCGCCCGCCGGGCGTCGTGCACCCGCTGGAGCAGCCCCGCGTCCGGGCGCTCCGGCGCCACCATGAGCAGCGTCGCCCCGCGCCCTGCGGCCTCCAGGCGGCCGAGGCCGACCGCCAGGTGCGCCGGGGCGCCGGGCCGCACCCGGTGCCGTACCAGCGTGGGCGCCAGCTCCGGGAGGCCCGACCAGGCGGACTCGTCGACGAGGTGCGCCGCGAGGTGCCAGGGCTCGTACTCCTCCGTGCCGACCAGGAGCAGTCCGCCCCGGTGCGGTACGACGGAGGACCGGAGCGCGCCCGCGAACCGGCGGGCCGCCCCGGGCCACTCCGTCCCGGCGAGCACTTCCCGCAACAAGGCGACCCGTACGGCATCCATGGGCCCGCATCCTGCCGGAGTCGGGGGCCGCGCGCGGCGGATCGGGGAGCTTCCACCCGTACGGGAGCCCGCATGGGAGCCCGTACGAGAGTCCGTGCGGGAGTCCGTGCGGGAGCCCCGTACGAGAGCCCCGTACGGGCCGTAATTCGGTTGCCCCCTCCATCCATCGGTCGGAGCATGACCCTTTGTGTCCGCCAAGCTCTCCGCCCTGCTGCCCGATCTCGCGCCCTGGCGTTCGTCCTCCGACTTCCGGCTCCTGTGGGTGCAGGGGATCGTCACGTACTTCGGCAGCGCGATGGCGATGATCGCCCTGCCGCTGCAGATCAAGGAGCTGACGGGTTCGCCGCTCGCGGTCGGCGCGATGGGCGCGGTCGAGCTGGTGCCGCTGGTGGTGTTCGGCCTGTACGGCGGGGCGCTCGCGGACGCGGTCGACCGGCGGAAGGTGATCCTCTGGACGGAGGCGGGGCTCGGGCTGCTCGCCGTGCTCCTGCTGCTCAACTCGCTGTTCCCGGAGCCGATGCTGTGGCCGCTGTACGTGGTGGCGGCCGGGGTGTCGATGCTCGCGGGGCTCCAGCGTCCGGCGCTCGACTCGCTGCTCTCCCGGATCGTGCCGCACGAGCAGCAGACGGCGGCGGCCGCGCTGAACTCGCTGCGCTGGCAGGTCGGCTCGATCGCGGGTCCGGCGCTCGGCGGCCTGGTGGTGGCGTACGCGGGTCACGCGTCCGCGTACGGGGTGACGGTCGCCTGTTTCGCGGTCTCGGTCCTGATGTGCCGCCGCCTGTCCCCCGCACCGCCCGCGCACGACGCGGAGAAGCCCTCGCTGCGGGGCATCGCGGAGGGCGCGCGGTACGCCTGGTCGCGGCCGGTGCTGCTCGGCACGTACGTGATCGACATGGCGGCGATGTTCTTCGCGTTCCCGAACACGATCTTCCCGTTCCTCGCGGACGAGCTGGACGCGGACTGGTCGCTCGGTCTGATGTACGCGGCGGGCTCGGTCGGCTCCCTGGTCCTCGGCCTGACCAGCGGCTGGACCTCGAAGGTCCGGCGGCACGGGCTGCTCGTGGCCGGGGGCGCGGCCGGCTGGGGTCTGGCGATCGCGGCGGCCGGCTGGTTCGGGAACGTGTGGCTGGTGCTGCTGTGCCTGGCCTTCGCGGGCGCGGGCGACATGCTGAGCGGGCTCGGCCGGGCCACGATCTGGAACCAGACGATCCCGGAGGAGCTGCGCGGCCGGCTCGCCGGCATCGAGGTCCTCTCCTGGAGCATCGGCCCGCAGCTGGGCCAGGTCCGGGCGGGCGCGATGGCCGGCTGGACCGGCACGCGGACGGCCGTCTGGACGGGTGGCGTGGCGTGCGTGGCCTCGGTGGGGCTGCTCTGCCTGGCGCTGCCGAAGCTGCTCTCGTACGACTCCGAGACGGACGAGGACTCGCTGCGCCGCAAGGCCCAGCAGGAGGCGACCCGGCGGGAGGCCGCCGAGGCCGCCTGAACGGCCCCGACGGCCCCCGCGGGGTCCTGTACTCCGCGAAACCGGGTCCCCGCGGAGCCCGAGCCCGCCCAAGGAGTCCCGGGCCCAAGGGGCCCCGGCCCCGCGGGGTCCTAGTCCTCCGGTGTCTGGTCCTTCCCCGCGGCGTCGTGCCACTTGGGGTCGGTCTCCCACTCCAGGTTCCGCTCGCGGGCGGTCTCCATGGCGTGGGAGGCCTCCTCACGGCTGGCGTACGGGCCGAAGCGGTTCTTCGCCGGGCACTCGGGGCCCTCCTCGACCTTCTTGTGCTCCAGGCAGTAGTACCACTCGCCCGGTTTGCCCGTGGGGCGCTTCTTGAACAGGGCCATCGTCTTCGGCTCCTTCCTTCGGGACCATGCTGCCCCAGACCCGGTCGTTAGACTCGCTGGCATGTCTGGCCAGTCGCTTCTCGTACCGGGGGAGCTCTCCCCCCACCGCTCCGTTCCGGGCTCCATCCGCCGCCCCGAGTACGTCGGGAAGCCCGCACCGGCCCCGTACACCGGGCCCGAGGTGCAGGATTCCGACACCATCGAACGGATGCGGATCGCCGGCCGCATCGCCGCGCAGGCGATGGAGGAGGCCGCCAAGCACATCGCTCCGGGTGTCACCACCGACGAGCTCGACCGGGTCGCGCACGAGTACATGTGCGACCACGGCGCCTATCCGTCCACGCTGGGCTACCGCGGCTTCCCGAAGTCGCTGTGCGCCTCGATCAACGAGGTCATCTGCCACGGCATCCCGGACTCCACCGTCCTGCGGGACGGCGACATCGTGAACCTGGACGTCACCGCGTACATCAACGGCGTCCACGGCGACAACAACGCCACCTATCTCTGCGGTGACGTCGACGAGGAGTCGCGGCTGCTCGTGGAGCGCACCCGGGAGTCCCTGAACCGGGCGATCAAGGCGGTGAAGCCGGGCCGCCAGATCAACATCATCGGGCGGGTCATCGAGTCGTACGCCAAGCGCTTCGGCTACGGCGTCGTGCGCGACTTCACCGGGCACGGCATCAACTCGTCGTTCCACTCCGGCCTGATCGTCCCGCACTACGACTCGCCCCACCACACCACCGAGATCAAGACCGGCATGACGTTCACGATCGAGCCGATGCTGACGCTCGGCACCCACGACTACGACATGTGGGACGACGGCTGGACCGTGGTGACCAAGGACCGGAAGCGGACGGCGCAGTTCGAGCACACGCTCGTGGTGACCGACAACGGGGCCGAAATCCTTACGTTGCCCTGAGCCCGTGAGCGGGTAGCGTTTTTACCGACAGGACGTCGGGAACCGGTTGACTTAGGCAAGCCTAACTCGGCAGGATCGTCACCGGTTCCCGTCCCATCGGTCTCGGAGGCACGCCTTGGACACGCCCTTCTCCACGCTCATCCGCACGGCCTCGCACGAGCAGCACACGGAGGCGGAGACCTCGTCCTTCATGGGCGACCTCCTGGGCGGACGCCTCGCCGTCGACGCGTACGCGCGGTACACGGAGCAGCTCTGGTTCGTGTACCGGGCCCTGGAGGAGGGCGCCGAGGCGCTCCGCGCGGACCCGGTCGCGGGGCCGTTCATACAGCCCGAGCTGTTCCGCACGGCCGCCCTGGAGCAGGACCTCGCCCACCTGCGCGGGCCCGGCTGGCGCGCGGGGGTCTCCCCGCTGCCCGCCACCGCGGCGTACGCCGAGCGGGTCGCCGAGTGCGCCCGCGACTGGCCGGCCGGCTATGTGGCCCACCACTACACGCGCTACCTGGGCGACCTGTCGGGCGGTCAGATCATCCGCGACAGGGCGGAGCGGACCTGGGGCTTCGACCGCAAGGGCGACGGCGTCCGGTTCTACGTGTTCGAGGAGATCTCCAACCCGGCGGCGTTCAAGCGGGCGTACCGGGAGCTGCTCGACCGGGTGAACGCCGACGACCTGGAGAAGCAGCGGATCGTCGACGAGTGCAAGCGCGCCTTCGACTTCAACAGCGCGGTCTTCCGCGAGCTGGGCGGGGAGTACCCCCTCAGCGCCTGAGCCCCCGGGGCGGCGCCGGATCGTTCAGAGCTGGATCGTTCCCTCCAGGCGGACCCGGCCGCCCAACTCCACGATGCCGTCGGGGCCGGGAGCGGTGAGCAGCTGCGAGCCCTGCCCCTGGATGATGTTCAGGGCCCGCCCCAGCTCCGCCGTGAGGAGCAGCGCCGCCGCGCCGGTCGCCTCGTCCTCGTCGATGCCGTCGCCGCGGCCCGGGAAGGCCCGCGCCCTGATCCGGCCCGCGGCCTCCTCCTCCCAGGCCCAGGCGTAGATCCACTCCCCCGGCTCGGGCACGTCGAGGGCCTCGACCTCGGCGACGGAGCCGTACTGGCGCAGCGTGCGGGGCGGCGCCCATTCGGCGCGCGCCTCGATCCAGGTGAACTCCCCGTCGCCGCGCACCCAGACCTCGCCGGCCGGAGGCTGGACGACCTCCAGGTCGAGGAGCCAGGCGGTGCCGACGAGCGGGTGTCCGGCGAAGGGCAGTCGCAGGCCGGGCGTGTAGATGTCGACGATCCCGCGCTCCGGGTCGTCCACGAAGACCGTCTCGCTGAAGCCGAGTTCCTTGGCGAGCGCCTGCCGGGAGGACTCGTCGGGGTGGGTACGGGCGTCCCGTACGACTCCGAGACGGTTGCCGTGCCGGCCGTCGCCCGCACAGAAGACCCGGAGGACGTCGATGTCAGTGGCGGTCGTGTTCATGTCGGAATTGAATCATCGACCGGTCCCGCGCGGAGGGCTTCCTTCCTCCGTACCGGCGCGTAACGAGAATCCGGACAATCCGCCGCGCTTGACCTTCCCTTGACCAAGACATGAGGGCCCCATGGAGACTCTGTGACCCGGTCGTGTCCGGTACGCCCGGCCTGAGAGCTGAATCACTGGACCGGTGGGTATTGCTGAGGTAAGCCTCGGTTAAGTTAGGTCCGCCTCAGTCCGTCCCCGCGTTCCTGGAGTCCCCATGCGAGCCGTCCGCCTCTCCGTCGTCACCGCCGCCGCGACCGCGGCGGCTCTGACCGCCGTCACGGGCTGCGCCGAGAAAAGCGACTCCAAGGCGAGCGACGACGCGATCACCGTCGTCGCCAAGGACGACTCCTGCGAGGTCTCGAAGAAGGAGTTCCCGGCCGGGCACGTGAAGCTCGCCGTCGAGAACCGCGGCTCCAAGATCACCGAGGTCTACGCCCTCTTCCCGGACGACCGGATCGTCGCCGAGCGCGAGAACATCGGCCCCGGCACCAAGGCCACCATCACCGCCGAGTTCAAGGCCGGCGACTACGTCATCGCCTGCAAGCCCGGCATGAAGGGCGACGGCATCCGCCAGACCGTCAAGGCCACCGGCGGCAAGGCCGCCGCCAAGCGCTCCCCCGAGATGGACGCCGCCGTCGCCGCCTACCGCCAGTACGTCCAGGCGCAGGCCGACGAGACCCTCCCCAAGGTGAAGGTCTTCACCGACGCCGTCCGCGCCGGTGACGTCGAGGCCGCGAAGAAGGCCTACGCCGAGTCCCGCATCGGCTGGGAGCGCACCGAGCCGGTCGCCGAGTCCTTCGGCGACATCGACCCCAAGGTCGACGTCCGCGAGGACGGCCTGGAGGACGGCCAGGACCCGGCGAAGGACTGGACCGGCTGGCACCGCCTGGAGAAGGCGCTCTGGCAGGACAAGAAGATCGGCGACCGCGAGAAGCAGCTCGCCGACCTCCTCGACAAGGACCTCGCGGACTGGCAGAAGCGGGTCGGCAAGGCCGAGATCACCCCGACCTCCATGGCCAACGGCGCCAAGGAACTCCTGGACGAGGTCGCCACCGGCAAGGTCACCGGCGAGGAGGAGCGCTACTCCCACACCGACCTCGTCGACTTCAAGGCGAACGTCGAGGGCGCGCAGAAGTCCTTCGACCTGCTCAAGCCGGTCGCCTCGAAGAACGACCCGAAGCTGGTCGCCGAACTCGACAAGCAGTTCGCCGCGCTGAACGCGCTGCTCGACAAGTACCGCACGGACAAGAGCGGTTACGTCTTCACCTCGTACGAGAAGGTCGGCAAGGCCGAGCGCAAGGAGCTCTCCGACGGCGTCAACGCGCTCGCCGAGCCGCTCTCCAAGCTCGCCGCCGCGGTCGTCAAGTAATCGGAAGGGAGCTGCACCGGATGTCCGAGAACACCACTGAGGAGCAGGGCGCCGCGCCCTCCCGCCGCAAGGTCATCGGCTGGGGCGGTGCCGGGCTCGCGCTCGGTGCCGCCGCGGCCGGCGGCGCCGTCGCGCTGACCCGCGACGGCGACCACACCGCCCCGGTCGCCGACAGCGGCGGGGCCGTGCCCTTCCACGGCCCGCACCAGGCCGGCATCGCCACCGCCGTGCAGGACCGGCTGCACTTCGCGTCCTTCGACGTGAAGACGAAGGACCGCGACGAGCTGATCCAGCTCCTCAAGGACTGGACGCGGGCCGCCGAGCGGATGACGGCCGGCGCCGAGGTCGGCGAGGGCGCCTACGGCGGCCTGCCGGAGGCCCCGCCGGACGACACGGGCGAGGCCCTCGGCCTCAAGCCCTCCCGCCTCACCCTCACGATCGGCTTCGGCCCCTCGCTCTTCGACGGGCGCTTCGGGCTGAAGGACAAGCGGCCCGGGGCCCTGGTGGAGCTGCCCAAGTTCCCGGGCGACAACCTGGATCCGGCGCGCAGCGGCGGCGACATCTGCGTGCAGGCCTGCGCGGACGACCCGCAGGTCGCCGTGCACGCCATCCGCAACCTCGCCCGGATCGGCTTCGGCAAGGTCGCGGTGCGCTGGTCGCAGCTGGGCTTCGGCAAGACGTCCTCGACGACCCCGGACGCCCAGACCCCGCGCAACCTCTTCGGCTTCAAGGACGGCACCCGCAACATCGCGGGCACCGAGACCGACCGGCTCGCGAAGCACGTGTGGGTCTCCGGCAAGGACGCCGAGGGCGCCGCGGCCTGGATGGACGGCGGCTCGTACCTCGTCGCCCGCCGCATCCGCATGAACGTCGAGACCTGGGACCGCACTCCGCTCTCCGAGCAGGAGGACATCTTCGGCCGGGACAAGAAGGAAGGCGCTCCGGTCGGCAAGGCCAAGGAGCACGACGAGCCGTTCCTGAAGGCGATGAAGCCGGACTCGCACGTCCGGCTCGCGCACCCGGACAGCAACAACGGGGCGACGATCCTGCGCCGCGGCTACTCCTTCACCGACGGCACGGACGGCCTCGGCCGGCTGGACGCGGGCCTGTTCTTCCTGGCGTACATGAAGGACGTCCGCACCGGCTTCATCCCGGTGCAGACCTCGCTGGCCAAGAACGACGCGCTCAACGAGTACACACAGCACGTGGGTTCGGCGCTGTTCGCCGTCCCGCCGGGCGTCCGCGACAAGGACGACTGGTGGGGCCGGGCGCTGTTCGCGTAACCGAGGAGGAGAACCGACGTGTTCGGAAACTATCTGATCGGCCTGCGTGAGGGCCTCGAAGCCAGCCTGGTCGTCTGCATCCTCATCGCGTACCTGGTGAAGACCGGGCGCAAGGACGCGCTGAAGCCGATCTGGATCGGCATCGGCGTGGCCGTCGGCGTGGCCCTGGCCTTCGGCGCGGGCCTGGAGTTCGGCTCCCAGGAGCTGACCTTCGAGGCGCAGGAGGCGCTCGGCGGCTCGCTGTCGGTCCTCGCCGTGGGCCTGGTGACCTGGATGGTCTTCTGGATGCGTCGGACCGCCCGGCACCTGAAGACGGAGCTGCACGGCAAGCTCGACGCGGCCCTGCAGATGGGCACCGGCGCGCTGGTCGCCACCGCCTTCCTCGCGGTGGGCCGCGAGGGCCTGGAGACGGCGCTCTTCGTGTGGGCGTCGGTCCGGGCCTCCTCGGACGGCTCGTACGCGCCGCTGGCCGGCGTCATCCTCGGCCTGCTCACGGCCGTCTTCCTCGGCTGGCTGTTCTACCGGGGCGCGCTGAAGATCAACCTGGCGAAGTTCTTCACCTGGACCGGCGGGATGCTGGTCGTGGTGGCGGCGGGCGTGCTCGCGTACGGCGTGCACGACCTCCAGGAGGCCGGCTTCATCAGCGGCCTCGCGGACAAGGCCTTCGACATCTCGGCGACGATCCCGCCGGACAGCTGGTACGGCACGCTCCTCAAGGGCGTCTTCAACTTCCAGCCGGATCCGACGGTCGTTCAGGTCACGGTGTGGGCGCTGTATCTGATCCCGACGCTCGCGCTGTTCCTGGCCCCGATAGGGTCGGGTCCGTCCGTGCGGGTGAAGAAGCAGAAGGCGACCGATGAGAAGGCTGAGGCTGAGGCGAGCGCTTGAGCGGTGGTCGCCCTCCGGGGACCGCCGGCCGGCGAGGTTCCTCGCGGCGACGGCGGCGGCGACCGTCCTGTCGCTGACGGCGAGCGGCTGCGTGACCGTGCACGGCGAGCTGGCACTGCTGCCGCCGGCGTCGAAGGCCGAGGCCGCGCAGGCGCTCGCCGACTTCACGGCGGCCTACAACAAGGCCGACAAGGCCTATGACCCGGCCCTCGACAGGGACCGGGTCACCGGTCCGCTCGGGGCGATCAACCAGGCGGGCCTGCGCGCCCGCTCGATCAACACCCCCGGCGGCAACCCGGACCACAAGCCCCTCGCCCTCACCGACGCGCGGTTCGTGCTGCCCCGGAAGGCGGGCTGGCCGCGCTGGTTCGTCGCCGACACCGCGTCCAACCGGGGCTCCGGCGGCGACCGCTGGCTCCTGGCCTTCGTGCGCAACGGCCCCGGGCAGCCGTGGGAGGCCGCCTACCTCACGATCCTCCCCCGGGGCGACGTCCCCGAGTTCGCCGAGGAGGAGGGGTACGCGGTGCCGGTCGCCGCGGACACCGACACGCTCGCCGTCGCGCCCGGGGAGCTCGGCGCGAAGTACGTCGCGTACCTGAAGGACGGGCAGCCGGGGCCGTTCGCTCCGGGCATGCACACCACGGAGTGGCGGGCGCAGCGGCAGAAGGCCGCCAAGCGGCCGGGCATGGCCACCCAGTACATCGACCGGACCACGGACCAGGGGGACTTCGCGCCGCTCGGGCTTCGGACCCGGGACGGCGGCGCGCTCGTCTTCTTCGCGACCCGGTACTACGAGCGGCAGACGGCGGCGAAGGGCTACCGGCCGAAGGTCGGCGCCGACACCAGGGCGCTGCTGACCGGCGAGATCAAGAACACGGTCACCCGGGAGTGGGTGTCCAGCCAGGCGGTCCTGGTGAAGCCGGCGGGCACGGACCGGAACGGCGTCACGGTCGCGAGCCGGCTCCAGGGCGTGGTGGGCGCGGAGGGCTCGTAGTCCTCCTCCCCCGGTGTCAGCGGGTCATCGGCCAGGCGATCTCGTGGGCCGTGTGCCCCCCGTCCGCCTCGCGCTCGGCCGCGTGGCGGGCGCAGGCGTCCTGGAGGGCCTCCAGGAGGTTCAGCGGGTCGGGCAGCGGGTGCTCGGGGCCGCGGAGCCAGGCGACGACCGGGTGGGCGTCCTCGTCGCCGGGGAGCCGGGCCGGCGGTACGAGGACGTAGCTGCCGCGGCAGTGCCAGCGCAGCCCCGGGTGCTCGTCCATCGTCTCCGGGTGGCAGTCCAGCTCACACGGCCACCACTCGTCCTCGTCCTCGGGGGTGCCGCGGGTGGCGGTGAAGAAGAGCATCCGGCCGCCGACCGTGTCGACGTCGGCGGACTCGGCGACGGGCCCGACCTCGACGCCCTCGGCGAGGAGGCGCTCGAGGGCGGCGCGGCCGGCGGCGAGGGGCACGTCGAGGACGTCGTGGACCATGCCGGTGGCGGTGATGAAGTTCGCCTCGGGCTCGTTCCGCGCCCAGCGCTCGATCTGCGCGCGGTCGGTGGTCGACTGCGTCTGCCAGGCGAAGGAGACGGGGTGCCGGGCGGGGGTGGGACAGCCGATCCGCTCACAGGAACAGCTGTAGCCGACGGGGTACGCGGCGGGGGCCAGGGGCAGCCCGGCGGCGGCGGTGGCCAGGAGCAGCTTCTCGCGGTCGTTCTCGTCGTCGGCCGCGGTGCGTTTGGGGCGCCTGCGCAGCCACTGTGCGAGTCTGCTCTCCGTGCCGCGGTAGCGGCCGATGCCGTCGCCCATCTATCCCCTCACACCTCATGCTCGCCCGTTCGGCTCTGCCCATGGTCCCACCATCCTGCGCCCCGGGTGACCGGAGTGCGGAACCGGGGTCGGTCAGGTGCGCGGGGCGAGTCCGCGCAGGGCGTGGTCGACGAGGGCGTCGGCGTAGGCGTGGGTGAGCGGTCCGGTGCGGTGGAGCCAGCGGTGGTGGAGCGGTCCGACGAGGAGTTCGACGGCGATCCGGAGGTCGGCGTCGGGGTCGATGTCGCCCTTGGCCCGGGCGGCCTCGAGACGGCGGACGTAGTACCGGAGCTGGGGTTCGAGGAGGGCCTCGGTGAAGCGGGCGCCGAGCTCGGGGTCGACGATTCCCTCGGCGGCGAGGGCGCGGGTGGGGGCGTCGAAGGCGGGGTCGTTCAGCTCGTCGACGGTGGCGCGCAGGACGTGCTTGA
Organism: Streptomyces vietnamensis; assembly: GCF_000830005.1. Taxonomy (NCBI): domain Bacteria; kingdom Bacillati; phylum Actinomycetota; class Actinomycetes; order Kitasatosporales; family Streptomycetaceae; genus Streptomyces; species Streptomyces vietnamensis. Next base: position 2,523,126 of record NZ_CP010407.1, read on the forward strand.
GGTCGGCGGCGAGGTCCCCGGTGTCGGGGATCTCACTGTCGGCGTCGCCTCCGAGCGCCTCGTTCGCGCGGGCCGCGAGGTCGAGGAAGGCGTCGAGGAGGACGGCCGCCTTGGAGGGCCACCAGCGGTAGATGGTCTGCTTGCCGACGCCGGCGCGGGCGGCGATGCCCTCGATGGTGGTCTTCGCGTAGCCGGTCTCGGAGACGAGGGCGAGGGCGGCGTCGAAGATGGCGCGGCGGGAGCGCTCGCTGCGGCGGGAGGCGTCGGGGGCGGCCTTGGCGGGCCTGGACGCGGACATGGGCGCGGACTTGGGATCGGGCATGGGATCGGGCCTGGTCTCGGACATGGCCTCAATCTAGCAGCGGGCGAGACGAGACGTCTCGCCACTCGAACAGGCCCGAACCACCCGAACGGTCCACTGCGCGAAGCCCGCCGAGAGCGGACCATGGGGTCCTCCGATCGTCAACCGATCACCGACCGTTCTCCGTGAGGAGGCTTCATTGCGCACCACTCCGCGCACGTCCTCGCCCCGCCGTTATCTGATGTGCCCACCCACGCACTTCACGGTGACGTACTCCATCAACCCCTGGATGGACCCCACGAAACCGGTCGACCTGCCGCTCGCCCTCGCCCAGTGGGAGGACCTGCGCGACCGCTACCGCTCGCTCGGCCACACCGTGGAGCTCCTGGAGCCCGACCCGGCGCTGCCGGACATGGTCTTCGCGGCGAACGGCGCGACGGTCGTCGAGGGCCGGGTCCTCGGCGCGAAGTTCGCCCACCAGGAGCGCGCGGCCGAGGCCGACGCCCATCTGTCCTGGTTCCGCAGGAACGGTTGGCCGGACGACGCCGTGCGGGCCCCGGAGCACGTGAACGAGGGCGAGGGCGACTTCGCCGTCACCGCCTCCTGGATCCTCGCCGGCCGCGGCTTCCGCTCCAGCCCGCTCTCCCACGACGAGGCGCAGGAGTTCTTCGGCCGCCCGGTGATCGGCCTGGAGCTGGTGGACCCGCGCTACTACCACCTGGACACGGCACTGTGCGTCCTGGACGACGCCCGGGACGAGGTCATGTACTACCCGGACGCCTTCTCGCCCGGCAGCCGCAAGGTGCTCGCCCGGCTCTTCCCGGACGCCCTGATCGCGACGGGGACGGACGCCGCCGCCCTCGGCCTCAACGCGGTCAGCGACGGCCGGAACGTCCTGCTGCCGCAGGCCGCGGTGGGTCTCTTCGACCCGCTCCGCGCCCGCGGCTTCGAACCGGTCGGCATGGACCTGGGCGAACTCCTCAAGGGCGGCGGCAGCGTGAAGTGCTGCACCCAGGAGCTGCGGCCCTAGAGCCGGGCAGGCCCTAGTCCTCGTCCTCCGGCGGCCAGGCGTCGCCCCACTCCGCGTCACGGGCCTGCTTGTACAGGGGCCCGTGCCGCTTGGTGACCGTGTCGCGGCCGAGGCCCTCGGGCCCGCAGAGCTCGAGCAGCACCTGGCCCTTGCGGATCTGCGGCCTGCGGATGATGCGGGAGGCCGCCGGGGTCACCGGGAGGGGGGTCCCCCCTGCTCGAGCGAAGCCGAGAGCTTGGGGGAGGACGGCGACGACGTACGCGTATTTCTCGTCCTCGTACGGCAGCGAACCGCCCTTCACCTTCCGGTGCAGCGAGGAGCGGCTGACCCGGGCGGAGAAGTGGCACCAGTCCGTGCCGGGCACGATCGGGCAGGCCCCGCTGTGCGGGCAGGGCGCGGCGACGGTGAAGCCGGCCTCGATCAGCTGCGTACGGGCCGCGATGATCCGCTCGTAGCCGTCGGGGGTGCCGGGCTCGACGATCACGACGGCCTGCGCGGCGCGGGCCGCCTCGGTGACGAGCGCCGTCCTGTCCGCCTCGGTCAGCTCCTTGAGGACGTACGAGACGGTGACCAGGTCGGATGCGGGCAGGTTCAGCGCCGCGCCGATCCGCTCGCGCCGCCACTCGGCGTCGAAGACCCCGGCCGCCAGCTCGCGGCCGAGCGTGAGGGCGGGCTCCGCCCAGTCCAGGACGGTGGTGCGGGGCGGCGCGCCCTCCCAGGCCTCGGCGACGGCCCAGCTCGCCGCGCCCGTGCCGCCGCCGACGTCGGTGTGGCTGCGCGGCTCCCAGTCGGGCGCCGCCTCCCGCAGGGCGTACAGGGCGCCCCGTACCGCCTCGAAGGTCGCCGGCATCCGGTACGCGGCGTACGCGGCGACGTCGGAGCGGTCGCGCAGCACGGGGGCGTCCGTCGGGGTGGTGCCCCGGTAGTTGGCGATCAGCCGCTCGACGGCCTGCGCGGCCCGGTTGGGCGGCAGCCCGTCGAGGAGCGCGGCGAGGGCGGCGCGCAGGGAGTCGGCGGAGGGAGCGGAGGCGTTCACCGAAACAGTCTAGGCGGGCTCGTCGGCCCGGGGTTTCGCCGTGCGCCGGGCTTCCGTCGTGCGCCAGGGGCGGCACAGGCCCAGGAAGCAGGCGAGGGCCAGGACGGCGCAGCCGAGCTGGACGACCGCCATCGGGACGGCGGTGTGCTCGCCGGCGATGCCGACGAGCGGGGAGGCGACGGCGCCGATGAGGAAGGAGGAGGTGCCGAGGAGCGCGGAGGCGGAGCCGGCGGCGTGCGGGGTGCGCATCAGGGCCTGGGCGTTGGTGTTGGGCATGGCCAGGCCCATCGCGGACATCAGGACGAAGAGTCCGGCGGCGACGGGGGCGAGGCCGACCTTGCCGAGGACGCCGGTGGTCATGAGGGTGAGCGCGAGGCCGGCGAGCAGGATGGTGCCGAGGCCGAAGCCGAGGGCCTTGTCGAGGCTGACGCGGCCGACGAGGAGCTTGCCGTTGATCTGGCCGACGGCGACGAGCCCGATGGAGTTGAGGCCGAAGAGCAGGCTGAAGGTCTGCGGGGAGGCGCCGTAGATCTCCTGCACCACGAACGGGGACGCGCTGATGTACGCGAAGAGGGCGGCGAAGGCGAGGCCGCCGGTCAGCATGTAGCCGGTGAAGACCCGGTCGGCGAGGAGTCCGCGCATGGTGCGCAGGGCCTCCCCGACCCCGCCCTCGTGCCGCCGCTCGGCGGGCAGCGTCTCGTGGAGGAAGCGCCAGACGACGACGGTGAGCAGGACGCCGATCACGGTGAGGACGTGGAAGACGCCCCGCCAGTCGGTGAGCCGGAGGATCTGGCCGCCGATGAGGGGGGCGATGATCGGGGCGACGCCGGAGATCAGCATCAGGGTGGAGAAGAAGCGGGCCATCTCGACGCCGTCGTAGAGGTCGCGGACGACGGCGCGGGCGATGACGATGCCGGCGGCGCCGGCGAGGCCCTGGAGCAGCCGGAAGCCGATGAGCAGTTCGGCGGTGGGCGCGAGGGCGCAGACGGCGGTGGCGAGGACGTACACGAGCATGCCGATGAGCAGCGGGCGGCGGCGCCCCCACTTGTCGCTCATGGGGCCGACGACGAGCTGGCCGAGGGCCATGCCGGCGAGGCAGGCGGTGAGGGTGAGCTGCACGGTGGCGGCGGGGGCCCGCAGCGCGCCGGTGACCTCCGGCAGTGCCGGGAGGTACATGTCCATGGAGAGCGGGGGGAGGGCGGTGAGCCCGCCCAGGACGAGGGTGACGAGGAGCCCCGTCCGCCGGGCGGCGGTGGCGACGGGGGCGGTTTCGGTTATGTGTCCCTGTGTTGTTTTCTGGCCGCTCTCCGGCATCGACTGCTCCATTTCGTTGAATCCTTACTTATGCTCTCAGCTCGACCGGGATGGTCGAGACCTCTCTGGGACATGACGGACGGGTGGGGACATGGGTGACAGGGTGCGCTGGGGGATCCTGGCGACGGGCGGCATAGCGGAACGGTTCACCAAAGACCTGCTGGCGCTCGAAGGCGCCGAGGTGGTCGCGGTGGCGTCCCGTACGGAGGCCTCGGCGAAGGCCTTCGCGGACCGGTTCGGGATTCCGCGGGCGTACGGGGAGTGGGCCGGGCTCTTCGCCGACGAGTCCGTCGACGTGGTGTACGTGGCGACTCCGCATCACGCGCACCGCACGGCCTCCGGCCTCGCCCTTGAGGCGGGCAAGGCGGTGCTCTGCGAGAAGGCTCTCACACTCAACGCCCGCGAGGCGGAGGAACTGACGGCTCTCGCCCGGGACCGCGGCCTCTTCCTCATGGAGGCCATGTGGATGTACTGCAACCCGCTGATCCGGCGGATCGCGGAACTGGTCCGCGGCGGGGCGATCGGCGAGGTCCGCACGGTCCAGGCGGACTTCGGGCTCCTGGGCCCCTTCGACGCCGGCCACCGGCTGCGGGACCCGGCGGTGGGCGGCGGGGCGCTGCTCGACCTCGGGGTGTACCCGGTGTCGTTCGCGCAGCTGCTGCTCGGCGAGCCGTCGGCGGTGCACGCGCACGCGCGGATCTCGCCGGAGGGCGTCGACCTGAACACGGGCATGCTGCTGGGCTGGGACTCGGGCGCCTCGGCGCTGCTGTCCTGCTCGCTGGAGGCGGACACTCCGCTGACGGCCTCGGTGACGGGCACGGAGGGCCGGATCGACGTCCCGCGCGGCTTCTTCTTCCCCGAGCGGTTCACCCTGCGCCGCAACGGCCACGAGCCGGAGGAGTTCGTGTCGACGGACGACCCGCTCTCCTTCCGGCACGAGGCCGCCGAGGTGATGCGCTGTCTGCGGGCGGGCGAGACGGAGTCCCCGCTCGTCCCCCTGGACGGTTCGCTCGCCGTGATGCGGACGCTCGACGCGGTACGGGACCGCATCGGCGTCCGCTATCCCTCCGAGCTCGCGGCTACGCGGGCTTGAGGCCCGGGTCGCCCGCCTCGGTGACGTAGGAGGCGGCGGTGGTGACGGGGGCGCCCGGCCGGGTCACGTACGGGACCGTACGGAAGTCGGCGCGGGCGCTCTCCTCGCCGAGCGCGACCGTGACATAGCCGCGCCGCCCGTTGAAGAACCTCAGGTGCGGGTTGGCCTGCATGAGCCGGTCGTGGTTCGAGGGCCGGTCGGCGCCGTCCTTGCCGCTGGAGATCGAGGTGGCGACGATCTCGGTGCCGAGGGTCTGGGAGCCGGGGTCGCGGAAGTCGGCCTTGATGTCCAGGCCGTAGCCGACGTGGACGTCTCCGGTGAGCACCATCAGGTTCTCGACGCCGGCGGCCTCCGCCCCGGCGAGGATCCGCTGCCGGGAGGCCGGGTAGCCGTCCCAGGAGTCCATGGAGAGCTTGAAGTCGGCGGTGGAGCGGTCGCGGCGCTCGGAGAGGACGACCTGCTGCGGCAGCACGTTCCAGCGGGCGTCGGAGGCCTGCCAGCCGTCGAGCAGCCAGCGCTCCTGCGCGGCACCGGTCAGGGTGCGCGCCGGGTCCTCGGACTCGGGCCCCGGGACCTGCCAGCCGTCCCCGTACGCCTGGTCGGAGCGGTACTGGCGGGTGTCGAGGATGTCGAACTGGGCGAGCCGCCCGAAGCGCAGCCGCCGGTACAGCTTCATGTCGGGGCCCTCGGGCTGCTGGGGGCGGCGCAGGGGCTGGTGCTCCCAGTACGCGCGGTAGGCGGCGGCGCGGCGGAGCAGGAACTCCTCCGGCGGGACGCCGTTCTCGGGGATGTCGCCCGCGTAGTTGTTCTCGGTCTCGTGGTCGTCCCAGGTGACGACGAAGGGGTGGGCGGCGTGCGCGGCGCGCAGGTCGGGGTCGGACTTGTAGAGCGCGTAGCGGAGCCGGTAGTCCTCCAGGGTGAGGGTCTCCCGGTTGAACAGGTCGGGAAGCCGGCGGTCGGTGTAGGCGCGGGCGCCGCCGGTGGCGTTGACGGCGTACTCGTACAGGTAGTCGCCGAGGTGGAAGACGACGTCGACGTCCTCCTGCGCGAGGTGGCCGTAGGCCGTGAAGTACCCGTCGTGGTAGGCCTGGCAGGAGACGGCGGCGAGCTTCAGTTCGCTGTTCCGCGCGCCGGGTGCCGGGGCCGTACGGGTCCGCCCCACCGGACTGGTCCAGTCGCCGACGCGGAAGCGGTAGAAGAACACGCGGTCGGAGTCGAGGTGCTCGACCTCGACGTGGACGGCGTGCCGGAACTCCGGGTGCGCGATGGCCAGGCCGCGCCGGACGGTCCGGGTGAACCGCTCGTCGTGGGCGAGCTCCCAGTGCACGGAGACCCGCTCGGCGGGCAGTCCGCCCTCGGGCTCGAAGGGGCGGGGCGCGAGCCGCGTCCAGAGCAGTACGGAGCTCGGGAGCGGGTCGCCCGAGGCGACGCCGAGGGTGAACGGGTCCTCGGCGACACGCCGGGCGTCGAGTTCGGCGGCGGCCGCGGCGCCGGCCGCCGGCAGCTGGGTGGCGAAGGCGAGCGCGGCGGCGGCGCCGGTGACGGTCAGGAACCGCCGGCGGCCGAAGTGGCGTGCGGCGGCGCGGAGTTCCTCGGAATGGCGTACGTGGGTCATGTGCCCCTCCCCAGACGGATGCTGTCCGTCCGTCATTCGAAGGGCAGGGGACGACCTCGCATTGTCGAGTACAGAACATCCACGTGTCGGACGGATGAGTTCATGGGGCACGCGTCTCGCGTACGCTGCGCGCCCATGAGCATCGCAGTGGTGACGGGAGCCGGTTCGGGCATCGGCCGGAGCGTGGCGCTGGCCCTCGCGGCGGCCGGCTGGTCGGTGGCCCTGGCGGGCCGCAGGGCGGAGGCCCTGGAGGAGACGGCGGCGTCCCTGCCGACGGGCGACTTCCTGGCCGTCCCGACGGACGTGACCTCGGAAGAGGAGGTCGCCGCCCTCTTCACGGCGGTGCGGGACCGCTGGGGCCGGGTCGACCTGCTCTTCAACAACGCCGGTACGTTCGCGGGCGGCGGCGTCCCCGTCGAGGACCTGGACCCGGCGACCTGGCGCGCGGTCGTCGACGTGAACCTGACGGGCGCGTTCCTGTGCGCCCAGGCCGCCTTCCGGGCCATGAAGGAGCAGGACCCGCAGGGCGGCCGGATCATCAACAACGGCTCGATCTCGGCGCACGTGCCACGCCCGCACTCGATCGCGTACACGGCGACGAAGCACGCGATGACGGGCCTGACGAAGTCCCTGTCGCTCGACGGCCGCCCGTACCGGATCGCCTGCGGCCAGATCGACATCGGCAACGCGGCGACGGAGATGACGGCCCGCATGCAGACCGGCATCCTCCAGGCCGACGGTCAGCTGGCGGTGGAGCCGGTGATGGACGCGGCGGACGTGGCGGCGACGGTGGTGCACATGGCGGCGCTGCCGCTGGAGGCGAACGTGCAGTTCGCGACGGTGATGGCGACGACGATGCCGTACATCGGCCGGGGGTAGCGCGACATCGGCCGGGGGGGTAGCGCCCCCGGCCGACGACGCGGGGGTCAGGCCTGCCCGGTCTCGAAGCGCGAGACCTTTCCGCCGTCGACGGTGAAGACCCACTTGGTCCGCATCGAGCCCCAGGTGTCGTTGCGGTAGTCGGCGACGAGGCTGCGCCCGCCGTCCGCCTCGGACACGACGTCCATGTGCCCGCGCGAGGCGAACACCTCCCGGTCGAGCCACTCCCGCACATCGCGGTCGGAGCCGTCGTCGGACATGGTCGCGCCGGGGGTCATGGCCTCGAAGAGGGCCGACTCGTCGTTGGCGTTGAGGGCCGTGACGAATTCACGCACGGCCGGGTCGCTGAGCTGCTTCACGGGAATGGTCATGCCCCACCCGTACACCCGCGGGGCGCCCGTCTCCGGGCGCCCCGGCCGTGAGGTCCCTCCGACAGCGGTCCTGAACCGTCAGGACCAGTCGCAGGCCTTGCCGTCGCCGTCGCGGTCGAGACCCGAGCGGTAGCCGGGCTGGCCGGCGTAGATGGGGGCCTTGCCGGCGGCGCGGACGGCGTCGCAGTTCTTGTAGTAGGCGGCGCCGCCACCGCCACTGGAGCCGCCACCGCCGCTGGAGCCGCCGGAACCTCCGGAACCGGAGCCTCCGCTGCCGCCGCCGTGGCGATTCGGGTCCGGGTCCGGGTTCAGCTGCGCGTAGTCCTCGGACGGGCAGGAGAGGCCGGGCCGGGCGAGGGAGAGCCGTACGGACATGTACTCCGGCCGCTCGATGTCCTCGCCCGCCTCCGGGTCCTGGAAGCAGATCCGCCAGTCGTCGTGACGGGCCGCCAGGTCGACGTCCGTGTACACGCTGTCGCCGCGGATCTCACTGAGGCCCGCCTTCCGGAGCACGGCGGAGCCGGCCGCGAAGGTCTTGCCGACGACGTTCGGCACCTTGGGGAAGACGACGGCCTCGCCGTCCCGCGCCGGACAGGGGCTGCTCTTCTCGACGACGGCGAACTCGATCCGGGCCCTGCGTCCTTCCTCGGTCGTGGCGGTCTCCCCGGCGGCCGGCTCCTGGAAGCAGACCTTCCAGTTGCCGTCGACGAGCTGCATCTTGTCGTCCTCGGTGGCGTCGTGCGAACGCGCCCGGAACCCGGCCTCGTACGCCGCCTGCGAGGCGGTCTCCAGGTTCTGGCCGGTGTAGTCGGCGACGACCCGGCGCACGAGGGGAGTCGGCGTGGGGGTGTACGGGGTGTACGGGGTGTAGGACGGGAACTTGCCGACCTGCGGCTTGGCGTCGGCCACCGCCGGCTTGTCCGCCGGCGGCTCGCTCGTGCCCATGGCCACGAACCAGACGCCGGACAGCACCGTCGCGAGCACCTTCCGCCCCGGCGACCAACGGCTGCGCCAGGCAAGGATGATGCCCAGGGGCGGCAGGAGGACGAGACAGAGGACGACGACCCCGGGCCGCCGCCACCGCGACTCCTCGCGAACCGGCCCCGTGTCCCCCTTGCCCCGCTCGTTCCCCTCGTCCCCCTTGCCCGCCTTGTCCAGCGACACGCCCACCCGACCCTGCCCCTCCCTGACGACATCTCGGCGCCACACAGGGTATGACCTGCACATTCACCGGATGCGCCCAGGGTGGGCCGGGGTCAGTCGAGGCAGAACTCGTTGCCCTCGGGGTCGGTCATCACGATGTGGCCGCCGCTCATCGGCGGGGCGGGCTCGAAGCGGCGCACCCGCTTCGCCCCGAGCCCGACGAGCCGGTCGCACTCGGCCTCGAGGGCCGCCATCCGCTCGTCCCCCCGAAGCCCGGGAGCGGCACGGACGTCGAGGTGGACGCGGTTCTTGGCGACCTTGCCCTCGGGCACCTGCTGGAAGAACACGCGGGGGCCCTCGCCGTCCGGGTCCTCGATGGCCGACCGCGTGTTGCGCTGCTCCTCCGGTACGCCGATCCGCGCGAGGAACTCGTCCCAGGCGGCCAGCGGATCGGCGCCCTCGGGCAGCTCCACTCCGGGCGGCCCGGGGTGGACGTATCCCAACGCGTCGCGCCAGAAGGACGAAAGGGCCCGGGGGTCGTGGGCGTCGAAGGTGACCTGGAAATGACGGCTCATTCGTACGTCTCCGTTCGTAGCGGCTCGCGAAGCGACCGTACCGAAGCCCACTGACAACGGTCCGGCGGAACGCCCGGCCCGAGCGCGGCGGAACACCCGGCCCGAATGCCGCGTCCGAATTGCGCCAGCGGTACGGTGCCGCCCCGCGCCACCCTGACGGCATGAACACGTACTTCGCCCGGCCCATCGCCCCCTCCGCCCTCGCCCGGCTCCGCGTCACCGACGACGCCGGCCGCGCCTGCGTGCCGTACACCGCCACCGACGGCGGCCACCCCCTCCGCTGCTGCCTGCGCCTCTCCGAGCCCGGCGAGCGGATCGCCCTCGTCTCGTACGCGCCGCTCCGCCGCTGGGCCGCCGAGACGGGTGCCACGCCGGGCGCGTACGACGAGCAGGGCCCCGTCTTCATCCACGCCGAGGACTGCGGCGGGCCCGCGCCCTCGGAGGAGTACCCCTTCTCCCGTACCGGCGCGCTCCGTACCCTCCGCCGCTACGACACGGCCGGCCGGATCGTCGGGGGCCGGCTCCTGGAGCTCCCCGAGACCCCCGCCGAGGGCTTCGACAAGGCGCTCGCCGAGGCCTTCGCCGACCCGGCCGTCGCCCTCGTGCACGTGCGGGCCGTCGAGTACGGCTGCTTCCACTTCGAGGTCCGGCGCCCCTGAGGGCTACTTTCCGGTGGTGTCGCACAGGGCGCGGTCGACGAGGGCACTGGCGGCCTTCTGCTGACGGATCGTCCTGTCGAGGTCGTTGAAGCTGGTGGTCAGGGAGACGGTGACGGTGCGGCGGCCGTCACCGGTGGCGCCGTCGAGGGTGATGTAGCCGGCCTCGCCCCCTTCGTGGCTCCAGTAGCTGCCGCCGCAGCTCAGGGGGCGCTCGACCAGGCCGAGGCCGTAGCGTCCGCCGGGCCAGAACACCTCGAACTCCTTGGGGACCGGGACGGTGTGCTTCATCTCGGCCAGGCGCGCCTCCGACAGCAGCTTGCCGCCGAGCAGTCCCTGGAAGAAGCGGTTGACGTCCGCCGTGGTGGAGACGTACCCGCCGAGGTCGGGGACGAGCTGCTCGGTGACGTCGATCCGTTCGCCGGAGGTGAAGACCTGGTAGCCGTCGGCGTGCGGGCGGCGAAGGGTGGGCGTGTCGCCCGGCAGGTACGTGTGGTGCATGCCGAGCGGTTTCAGGATCCGGGTCTCGACCGCCTCCTGCCAGGGGCGGCCGGTGACCTCGTCGACGATCATGCCGAGGACGACGTAGCCGGTGTTGGAGTAACCCCAGCCGGTGCCGGGCTCGAAGTCCGGGTGGTGCTTCATCGCCCGGGCGACGATCTGTTCGGGGGTGTAAGTGTCGTAGCGGTGCCGGTAGTACTGCTGCGGGGTGTCGAAGCCGGGAAGGTCGTCGTGGAGGCCGCTGGTGTTCTGCAGCAGCTGACGGACGGTCATCTTCCGTCCGTCGTTGCCGTTCCCGTCGATCAGACCGGGCAGCCGGCGGTCCACCGTGTCGTCCAGGGACAGCTTGCCCTCGTCGACCAGCTGCAGGATCACCGTGGCCATGAGTGCCTTGCCGGTGCTGGCGATCCGGAAGTGGCCGTCGCGGGGCACGGGGCGTTGCGTGCCGACCGCGGCGACGCCGGCGGTGGCGACCAGATCCCGGCCGGCGGCGGTGGTCACCCGCGCCTGGACGCCGGTGATCCCAAGGGCCCGGAGGGCATCGGTGTCCCGGCGCAGGTCGTCCTGCCGGTAGCCGGGAGCGGACGGCGCGGACGCTCCGTCCGCGAACTGAACGGCCAGGGCCGCACCCGCCGTTCCCAGTACGGCGGCCGCCGCGACGGCCAGCCACTTTCGGCCGATCCTGCGATGACGGGGCTGGGACGGACGGCTCTGCGGCGCGGAGGCCGGGGCGGTGGATTTCATGCGTTCCACGCTAGGAAGGCGTCGAGTCGCACGTCGCTACCGCGGACGGCCGGTTGCGACCTACAGCTGGCTGTAATGCCGCCCGGGCCGCCCGGCACGTACCGTGGCGCTTCCGAGGGCCGCCTCCGGTCCCGTACGACGAACGAAGGCGGACCCGTGCACGGCGTGATCGGCGAGGCCCGCGCACGGTCGGTCGAGACCGGGCGCTGCGGGCGCTACCTGCTCGGCACCCTGCTGACCGCGGCGGTGACGCTCGTGGCGGCGCCGCTGCTGTGCGTGCCGTCGCTTGCGGCTCCCTGGGCGGAGCACCACCGCCGGCGGGCCGGGGCGCTCCTCGGCCGGCCGGTGGAGCCGCGCCCGCGCGCCGTCCGCCGCGACCTGGCGTGGCTCGCGGCCCAGGTGGCCACCGGCCTGCCCGCGGGCGCGGTCGCCCTGCTGTGCCTGGGCAATCTGCTCCTCACCCTGCTCGTCACCGTGGGGTGGTGGGCGTTCCCCCCGTCGGACCCGCCACGGCTCCTGCTCCTCGACGTCCGTGTCGACGGCTGGACCGCCGCGCTGACGGCCAACCTGGCACAGTTCGTTCTCCTCGCGGCCCTGTCGGCCCTCGCCCTCCCCCCGCTCGCCCGGGTGCACGCGCGGTGCTGTCTGGCCGTCCTGGCGCCGTCTTCCGCGGAGCGGCTGGCGGAGCGCGTCAGCGAGCTCACCCGGACGCGCGCGGACGTGCTGCGGGCGCACGGCGCGGAACTCCGCCGGATCGAACGCGACCTGCACGACGGCACGCAGGCCCGGCTCGTGGCCATCGCCATGCGGCTGGCCGTGGCCGGGGAGACCCTCCCCCGGGACCCGGACGCGGCCGCCGTGCTCGTACGGCAGGCCCAGGCGGAGACCGAGGAGGCCATGACCGAGCTGCGGTCCGTCATCCGCGCCATCTACCCCCCGGTCCTGGCCGACCAGGGTCTCGTCGGCGCGCTCGGCGCCCTGGGCGCCAGGGCCGGTGTGCCGACCCGTATCGACATCGGCGAGCTCGGCGAGGTCCCCGCCGCGGTCGAGGCGGTCGCCTACTTCGCCGTCACCGAGGCCCTCGCGAACATCGCCCGGCACAGCCGGGCCACCAGGGCCGCCGTCCGGGTCACCCGCGACGGCGCGTCGCTGTCCGCGGAGATCACCGACGACGGGACCGGCGGGGCGGACGCGTCCCGGGGCAGCGGCCTGGACGGAATCGGTCGCCGCGCGGCCGCCCTGGACGGCACCATGAAGATCACCAGCCCGCCGGGCGGGCCGACCACCCTCACCGTGGAGCTGCCGTGCGTGTAGTCATCGCCGAGGACAACGTCCTGCTGGCCTCGGGACTCGAACTCCTCCTCGGCTCCCAGGGCTTCGAGGTCGCCGCGATCGCGGAGGACGCCCCCGGCTTCCTCGCCGCCGTCGAGGCCCACCGCCCGGACGTCACCATCGTCGACGTACGGCTGCCCCCGGCCTTCCGCGACGAGGGGATCCACGCCGCCCTCCGGGCCCGCCGCGACCACCCCGGACTTCCCGTCCTGGTCCTGTCCCAGTACGTCGAGCAGGAGTACGCGGGCCGTCTCCTCTCCGATCCCCGCGGCGGCATCGGCTATCTCCTCAAGGACCGGGTGAGCCGCATCGCGGAGTTCACCGACGCCCTGCGCCGCGTGGCCGCCGGCGGCACCGCCATGGACCCGGAGGTGATCGCCCAGCTCCTCGCCGTCCGCGGCGATCCCGTCGACGCCCTCACCCCCCGCGAGCGCGAGGTCCTGGCGCTGATGGCCGAGGGCCACGACAACGCGGGCATCGCCCAGCGGCTCTTCGTCACCGACAACGCCGTCCACAAGCACATCGGCAGCGTCTTCCTCAAACTCGGCCTGTCGACCGGCGACAGCGGCCACCGCCGGGTCCGCGCAGTCCTGGCCTGGCTCCGCCGCCACGGCGGCCCGGAGCCCGGCTGAGCCGACGCCGAAGGGCCCCTGATCAGGTGGAAACCTGTTCAGGGGCCCTTCTCACGACTGCCGACAGACGAGTCGAGCTGTACGCCGGGTTCTGTGCCCCGGGACCTCGCGGTCGTCGGGGCGACGGCCATCCATCTAGGACCGGCGTTGCCGCCGGCCTCCTGCGGTCTACCCGCGGACTCGGGCGAGCAGCCCTCGAACATCCGCGCAGGGACACCGGGGTGTCCCCTCTTGACCTTGCTCCGAGTGGGGTTTACCTAGCCGCCTGAGTCACCTCAGGCGCTGGTGGTCTCTTACACCACCGTTTCACCCTTACCGAGGACCGAGGTCCCCGGCGGTCTGTTTTCTGTGGCACTGTCCCGCGGGTCACCCCGGGTGGCCGTTAGCCACCACCCTGCTCTGTGGAGCCCGGACGTTCCTCGGGGAGATCCGAGGATCTCCACGCGGCCGTCCGCCCGGCTCGTCTGCCGTGCCGACCATGCTACCCGCCGATTCAGAGGAAGTCGGCCGTCTCCAGGTCGAAGGCGAAGGGTACGGGCCCCGGAGCGACCGCTTGACCTTGTCGCAGCGTCAGGGTTTCTACTGGGCGCATGCGTATCGGCGAGATCGCCGCGCTCGTCGGGGTCACCCCCCGGGCCGTGCGGCACTACCACCAGTCGGGGCTGCTGCCCGAGCCCGAGCGGCGGGCCAACGGGTACCGGGAGTACGGGGTCCGGGACGCCGTGCTGCTCGCCCGGATCCGGCGGCTGACCGAGCTGGGGCTCGGCCTCGACGAGGTACGGGACGTGCTCGCGGACGACGAGGGGCGGGGGCTCGTCGAGGTGCTGGAGGAGCTCGCGGACGACCTGGCCCGGCAGGAGGCCGTCATCCGGGAGCGCCGGGAACGCCTCGCCCCGCTCCTCGCCGAGGCCCGCGCCGGGCGCCTGCCCGCCGAGGGCCCCGTCTCGCCGGAGCTGGCGGCGCTGCTCGCGGGTCTCGGCGAGCTGCCCGAGTCCCCGATGGCGGCGAAGGACCGGGAGATCCTGGCCCTCCTCGACACCGTCGTCCCCGAGGCGGAACGGGCCCGGCTGATGGAGCTGATGCACGGCGCGGCGGGCAGCGCGCGGGAGCTGTACGCGCTCCTCGACGCCCTCGCCGACGTGGAGGTGGACGACCCCCGGGTGGAGGAGGCGGCCCGCGCCCTGGCCGCCGTCCTGCCGGACGAGATGGCGGTGGAGCTGCCCCCGGAGGGCGCCGGGGGCCTCGCCGACACGTTCTTCGCGGACCTCGCCCCGGCCCAGTCGGCGGCGGTGCGGCGGGCGGTGGGACTGGTGACGGAACGACGGACGGAGAGAACGGGGAGAGGGGAAGCGGGCCGATGACGACGAACACCGTCCGCAGGACGGAGGGGGGCGCCGTGCCCCGCACCCGCCCGCTGCGGCTCCTGCGCGCGGTCGCCTACGCCGCGCTCCCCGCCGAGTTCGTGCTCTTCGTCCTCCTGCTCGCCGGGGTGCGGATACCCGGCGCCGTGCTCCTCGCCGGGGAGTTGCTCGTGACCGGGCTTCTCCTCGCCGAGGTCCTCGTCTTCCGGCGGCTGCGGCGGCTCGGGCTCTCCGCCCGGGAGGCGCTGGGCGAGCTCGTGCCCGAGGTCGTGCTGCGGCTGATCGGGCACGAGCTGCGGCTGATGGCGGGTCTCGTGCGGTGGGTCGGGCGGCGGCGGCACGGGGTCGAGGGGGCCGACGGGGTCTTCCCGCACGCCCGCGACCAGGCCGCGCTGATGTACGGCTTCGCGTTCGTGTGCGTGGTCGAGACGGTCGGCATGTCGTACCTGCTCGCCGAGTGGCCCTTCGTCCACGCCGTCTTCCTCGTCCTGGACGTCTACACCGTGCTGTTCGTGCTCGGGCTGCACGCCGCCTCCGTGACCCGCCCGCATACGCTCGCCGGCGGTGTCCTCCGGGTCCGGCAGGGTGCGCACGTCGACGTGCGCGTCCCGGTCGGGCGGATCGCGGCCGTCCGGCGCGAGTCCCTGTTCTCGCACGAGAAGGCCGACGGCGAGCTGAACCTCGCCGTCGGCTCCCAGACCTCCGTCACCATCGAGCTGACCGGGCCGGTCGACGCGCCCCGGCTGCTCGGCGCGCCCCGTCCCGTACGGCTGATCCGGCTGCACGCCGACGAGCCGAAGGCCCTGTACGACGCGCTCACGCGGGCGCGAACAGGACCTTCGCCGTCCCCGGGTCCGCTTCCGACAGTCTGACCCGCAGCCACTCCCCCAGCGGCAGCTTCGCCTCCCCGCCCTGGATGCGGGCGACGACCGCCGGGTCCTCCAGGTGGACGGTGCCGACGGCCGGTTCGCGTTCCTTCACGTCGATGACGTACGCGTCGAAGATCTCGCCGATCCGTTCCTTCAGGAGGGCCGCCTCGACGATGTCGACGCTCTCGCGTTCGACGGTGTTGGCGCGGCGGGCGCCGCCGGCCATCTCGTCGGGAAGGGCGGGCAGGGCGGCCCGTACCCACTCGGGCGGCTCGTCCCCGGCGACCGCCGCCACGCACAGCTCGCCCGCGTACCGGTCGACGAGGCGGCGCAGCGGCGCGGTGCAGTGGGTGTACTCGTCGGCGACGGCGGCGTGGACGGCCGGGGTGGGGACGTGGCCGTCGGTGAAGACGGTGTAGCCGGCGCCGCGCAGGAGGGTGGTGCACTCCTGGAGGAAGGCCGCGTGGCGCGGGTTGGTGGGGTCGGCGGAGCGGACCACGTCGGCGTACGAGACGTGGTGCGGCCAGTCGACGCCGAGGGCATGGGCGGAGCGGCGCAGCCGGGCGACGGCGCCGTCGGGGGCGGTGGGGAGGGTGCGCAGGATGCCGGTGCCGGCGGCGGTCATGAGGTCGGCGGCCGCCATGCCGGTGAGGAGGGAGATCTGGGCGTTCCAGGCGTCGGCGGGGAGCGGGGCCCGGTATTCGAGGGTGTAGGTGTGGTCCCGTTCGACGATCTCCTGCTCGGGGACGTTGAGGGAGATCCCGCCGCGTTCGGCTTCGAGGGCCTCGCGGAGACGGCCGATGTCCCGGAGGAGGGCGAGGGGCTCTTCGGCGGTTCCGTCGTCGATCCGCCGCTGCACGCCCGCGTAGTCGAGTTTCGCGCGGCTGCGGACGAGGGCGCGGCGGACGTCGGTGGCGACCCGCCGGCCGTCGGCGTCGAGGTCGATGCGCCAGAGGAGGGCGGGGCGGGGTTCGCCGGGGAGGAGGCTGGCGGCGCCCTCGGAGAGGACGGGCGGGTGGAGGGGGACCTTCTCGTCGGGGAAGTAGAGGGTGAGGACGCGCCGGTGGGCCTCGGCGTCGATCGCGCCGCCGGGGGTGACGAAGGCGGCGACGTCGGCGATGGCGTAGTGGACGCGATAGCCGCCGTCGGCCCTGCGGGCCAGGTGCATGGCCTGGTCGAGGTCGGTGGAGGCGGGCGGGTCGATCGTGAAGAAGGGGAGGTCGGTGGCGTCGTACGAGGGGAGGCGGGGGTTCTTCGCGGCCGCCTCGGCCTCGGCGAGGACGGCGGGCGGGAAGTCCTCGGGAACCGCGAGCTCGGTACGGAGTGCGCGCAGGGCGGCCCGCAGCGGAGCCTCGGCTGCGCCGGTCACGTGGATGTGGCGGCGGGGCATGGACCGAGCGTATGGCGCGGGGTGGGGCCCGGCACCTTGTACGCGGGGGTGGTCCGGCGCCTCGTACGTGGCGTGGGGCCCGGCGCCTCGTACGTGAGGGTGGTCCGGCACCTCGTACGTGGGGTGAGGCCCGGCGCCTGTACGCGGAGCGGGGAGGGGCCTCGTACGCTGGACCGTCGGGGCCGCACCCCCACCCCCCGTACGTACGAAGGAGAACCACCGTGCTCGTGCTGTTGCCGCCCTCCGAAGGCAAGGCCTCCTCGGGGCGCGGGGCGCCGCTGAAGCCTGAGTCGCTGTCCCTGCCGGGGCTCGCGGAGGCGCGGGCGGCGGTCCTAGACGAGCTGGTCGAGCTGTGCGCCGCCGACGAGGAGAAGGCGCGCGAGGTGCTCGGCCTGAGCGAGGGGCTGCGCGGCGAGGTCGCGAAGAACACGGAGCTGCGGACGGCGGGCGCGCGTCCGGCCGGGGAGATCTACACGGGCGTGCTGTACGACGCGCTGGGTCTGGCGACCCTGGACGCGGCGGCCCGGGAGCGGGCGGGGAGCTCGCTGCTCGTGTTCTCGGGGCTCTGGGGCGCGGTGAAGGTGACGGACCGCATTCCGTCCTACCGCTGCTCGATGGGCGTGAAGCTGCCGGGGCTCGGGGCGCTCGGCGCGCACTGGCGGGGCGCGATGGCCTCGGTGATGCCGGAGGCGGCCGGGGACGGACTCGTCCTCGACCTGCGCTCCTCGGCGTACGCGTCGGCGTGGAAGCCGAAGGGTGAGCTCGCGGCCCGGACGGCGACGGTGCGGGTGCTGCACGCGCCGACCCGGAAGGTGGTCAGCCACTTCAACAAGGCGACGAAGGGCCGGATCGTACGGAGCCTCCTGGAGGCGGGCGCGGAGCCGGGTTCGCCGGCGGAGCTGGCGGAGGCGCTGCGGGACCTGCGGTACGTGGTGGAGGAGGGCGGGAAGGCGGGGGCGCTCGACGTCCTGGTCGACGAGATCCACTGACCCGAGAAGAACCATTGCACCCTCCGCAACGCTCGTTGCGGTTGACGCTCGCCCTGGGCAGGATGACGCCCATGTCCTCGACGAGCGTGTTCGACCTTGCCCCGGGATGCCGTGTCGTCCCCGTCGTCGTGATCGAGGACGCCGCCGACGCCGTGCCCCTGGCGCGGGCCCTGGTGGCCGGCGGGCTGCCGGTGATCGAGGTCACCCTGCGCACCCCGGCCGCGCTCGACGCCGTCCGCGCGATCGGGGCCGAGGTGCCGGAGGCGGTCGTCGGCGCGGGCACCGTCGTCTCGGCGGCCGGGGTCGCGGACGCGGTGGGCGCCGGGGCGCGGTTCCTGGTCGGCCCGGGGTGGACCGAGCGGCTGCTCGGCGCGATGCGGGACTCGGGCGTGCCGTTCCTGCCGGGGGTGTCGACGGCCTCGGAGGTCGTGGCCCTCCTCGAAGACGGGGTGCGGGACATGAAGTTCTTCCCGGCCGAGGCGACGGGCGGCATCCCGTACCTGAAGTCCCTCGCGGGCCCGCTCCCCCGGGCCCGTTTCTGCCCCACGGGCGGCATCTCCCTCGGCTCCGCCCCCGACTACCTCGCCCTGCCGAACGTCGGCTGCGTCGGCGGTACGTGGATGCTGCCGCCCGACGCCCTCGCGGCTCGCGACTGGGGGCGGGTGGAGGCGCTCGCGCGCGGGGCGGCGGAGCTGGGGGTCCCGGTCACCGGGTGAACGTCACGCCGAGGTGGTCGGTGACGGGGCGGTAGCCGAGGCGCTGGTAGAGGGCGTTGCTGGTGGGGTTGGCCAGGTCCGTGAAGAGGAGGACCTGCGCGACTCCGGCTTCCCGGGCGGCGCGGCTGACCGCCTCGGTGGCGCCGGCCGCGTACCCCCGGCCGCGCTCGGCGGGCGGGGTGTAGACGAGGTGGACGCGGGCCTGGCCCTCGATCGTGCGGGAGACGGCGGCCATGGAGACCGGGCGGCCGTCGGGCGCCTCCCAGAGCCACAGTCGTCCCTCGGAGATCCGCTCGGTGACGAAGCCGGTGTAGTCCTCGGCCGGCTCGTCCCCGATGGCCACCGCGAACTCCCTCGTCCAGGCGGCGACGAGCGGGACGTCGGCCTCGGTGGCGACCCGTTCCCTGCCGGCCGGGGCCGGGTCCGGCGGGGTCAGCTCGCCGAGCCGGAAGAGCCGCATCCGGGCGGTGGTCGCCCAGGGGCGGCCGGTGGCCTCCGCGTACGCCTCGACGGCGGCGGTCTCACCGCGCACCTCCGTCGGCTCCTCGCCCGGGGGAAAGGTCAGCGCGCGGGCCGCCTCCTCCGTCATGACCCCGAGGGAGGGCACGCCGGGCGGCGCCTCCGCGAGGACGCCGGTGACCCGGCCGTCCGCCTCCGCCCACCAGCCGAGCCGCCCGGCCTTGTCCATGAGCGTGAGCACGGCGGTGTTGCGGGCGGCGTCGGCGGCGAGGTGCTCTGCGGCGGCGGCCCGGAAGGCCGCGGCGCTGTCGGTGAAGGACCACGTCATGCGGGCGATGGTGGTACGGGGCCGGGGCCCGCCGCCACCGGTTTGCGCCCTACCGCAGGTGCGAGGTGTCGTTGAGGAGGCGTACGGAGGCGTTGCCGTCGGCGTAGTAGGCCACGGCCGAGATCGAGGCGGCCGACAGCTCCATCCGGAACAGCGACTCCGGCGGGGCGCCGAGCGCGAGCCGGACGAGGGTCTTGATCGGCGTGACGTGGGTGACGAGGAGGACCGTACGGCCCGCGTACGCGGCGGTCAGCCGGTCCCGGGTCGCGGCGACGCGCCGGGCGACGGTCGCGAAGCTCTCGCCTCCGCCGGTCGGCGCGGCCTTCGGCGAGGCCAGCCAGGCGTCGAGGTCGGCCGGGTAACGCTCGCGGACCTCGCCGAACGTCAGGCCCTCCCAGGCACCGAAGTCGGTCTCCCGCAGTCCCTGCTCGATCCGCACGTCGAGCCCGAGGCGGGCGGCGACGGCGCCGGCGGTCTGCCGGCAGCGGGTGAGCGGCGAGCTGACGATCTCCTGGATGGTGCCGCGCGCGGCGAGCGCCTCGGCGACGGCCTCGGCCTGCCGCAGCCCGGCCGCCGACAGCTCGGGGTCACTGCCCCCGCTCCCCGAGAACCGCTTCTCGGGCGTGAGCGCGGTCTCCCCGTGCCGCAGCAGCACGAAGGTGGCGGGCGCCCCCATGTCGGGCCCGGCCCAGCCCTGGCTGGGGGCGGCGGCCTGCGCGGGAGCGGTGCCCTGCGCGGGAGCGGTGCCGGCTTGCGCGGCGGCAGTGCCTCCCGCCGCGGGAGCGGCTTGCGCGTACGCGGCGTCAGCCGGCGCCGAAACGCCGCCCTCGGCGGTCCCTGCGCTCGTGCCCCGGGCCTCGGCACGGGCCGCATGGCCCGTCGGGGCCAGCACGCCCGCCTCGGCCTCGAAGTCGCCGGAGGCCACCGAGGCCGCGAGGGCCTCTTCGGCGGCGAACAGGCCGTCGTCCGGCTCGGTGGCCGGGGTCGTCGGGCGCGACACGGCACCCGGCCACGCGCCCGAGCCCGTCGCGGAGCCGACCGGCGTCCCGGCGGCCGGGCCCGTACCCGTGCCGAGGCCCCCGGCCGCACCCGTACCCGCCAGCGCCGCACGGGCTCGCGCCGCGCCCGCCGCCGCGTCGCCCGGGGGGCCCGACGGGGGCGGCGTCGCGGCGTTGCGGGCGGCCGTGGCGTCCAGGCCGGCCGTGGAGGCGGACGGCTCCCACTGGCGGCCCCGCTTGCCCGCGTCCATCGCCTCGTTCGCGAGCCGGTCGGCGTGCTTGTTCCGCTCGCGCGGGATCCACTCGTAGCGGACCTGGCCCGGCGGGAAGACGCGGGCGGCCTCGGCGGCCAGCGGCTTCATGTCCGGGTGCTTGATCTTCCAGCGGCCGGACATCTGCTCGACGACCAGCTTGGAGTCCATGCGGACGTGGACGGCGGCGTCCGGGAACAGTTCCCGGGCCGCCTTCAGGCCCGCCACCAGGCCCTTGTACTCGGCGACGTTGTTCGTGGCCACGCCGATGTACTCGGCGGCCTCCGCGAGGGTCTCCCCCGTCGCCGGGTCGAGGACGACCGCGCCGTAGCCGGCGGGCCCCGGGTTGCCCCGGGAGCCGCCGTCGGCCTCGACCACGAGTTCGCGCATTACAGGCCGGACTCCGCGGTGCGGACGAGGATCCGGCGGCAGTTCTCGCACCGGACGACCGCGTCGGCGGCGGCGGCGCGGACCTCGTTGAGCTCGGTGATGTTGAGCTCGATGTGGCAGCCCTCGCACTTGCGCTGGTACAGCCGGGCCGCGCCGACGCCGCCCTGCTGCTCGCGCAGCTTCTCGTACAGCTTGATGAGGTCGGCCGGGACGGAGCCCGCGACGAGCTCGCGCTCCTTGGCGACGGCGGCGGACTCGGCGTCCAGCTCGGCCTGGGCGGCGTCGCGGCGGGCGGTGGCGTCGTCCACCTTGGCCTGGACGGCGGCGACCCGCTCGGTCAGCTCGGCGAGGCGCTCCTGGACGGACTCGCGGCGCTCCATGACCTCGAGGACGATCTCCTCCAGGTCGCCCTGGCGCTTGGCGAGGGAGACGATCTCGCGCTGGAGGTTCTCCAGGTCCTTCGGGGAGGAGACGGCGCCGGAGTCGAGCCGCTGCTGGTCGCGCGCGGCGCGCTGGCGGACCTGGTCGACGTCCTGCTCGGCCTTGGTCTGCTCGCGGCCGCAGTCGCTCTCCTCGGTCTGCGCGGCGACGAGCAGGTCGCGCAGCTGGGTGAGGTCCTTGGTCAGCGCCTCGATCTCGGCGTGCTCGGGCAGCGACTTGCGCTTGTGCGCGAGCTGCTGGAGGCGGACGTCCAGGGCCTGGACGTCGAGGAGGCGGATCTGGTCGGCGGGCGCGGCGTTCAGTTGGGGGCTCCAGGGGAGGTGTGGTGGGAGGACCAGGGGTCGGTGACCGTCTTCGAGACGTGGACGCGGAGGTCCCAGCCGTGGCGGTCGGAAATCTCGTCGAGCTGGGCGGCGGCCTGCTCGCACCAGGGCCATTCGGTGGCCCAGTGGGCGGCGTCCACAAGGCCCAGCGGTGAGTGCTGGGTGGCCTCGGAGACCGGGTGGTGGCGCAGGTCGGCGGTGAGGAAGGCGTCCACGCCGGCGGCCCGTACGGCGTCGAAGAGGCTGTCGCCGGAGCCGCCGCTGACGGCGACGCGGCGCACGGTCATGCCGGGGTCGCCGGCGACGCGGATGCCCTGCGCGGTGGCGGGCAGCCGCTTGGCGGCGCGGGCGGCGAACTCGGCGAGGGTCTCGGGGCGGTCGAGCTCGCAGATCCGGCCGAGGTTGTTCTCGGGGACGAGCGGGCCGGTGATCCGGAGGTCGAGCGCGCCGGCGAGGGCGTCGGAGACGCCGGGGTCGGCGGTGTCGGCGTTGGTGTGCGCCACGTGGAGGGCGATGTCGTTCTTGATGAGGGTGTGCACGACGCGGCCCTTGAAGTGGCCGGCCGCGACCGTCGTCGTACCGCGCAGGTAGAGCGGGTGGTGGGTGACGATCAGGTCGGCGCCGAGGGCGATCGCCTCGTCGGCGATCGCCTGGACGGGGTCGACGGCGAAGAGGACGCGGGTGATCTCGGCGTCGGGGTCGCCGCAGACGGTGCCGACGGCGTCCCAGGACTCGGCTCGCTCTGGTGGCCAGAGGGCGTCGAGCTCGGCGATGACTTCAGACAGACGGGGCACGGAGGAAAGGCTACCTGGCTCCCGTGCCCCGTCGTCCTGGCCTGTGGACAACCCCGCCTTACTTGACCAGGTAGCCCCGCAGGTCGTCGAGCACGCTGTTCGCCGCCGTCACGCCCAGGCCGAGGTACCAGGTCTCGTCCGGGACGTCCTTGGCCCGGCCGGCCTTGACGGCCTTGAGGTTCTTCCAGAGCGGGTTGGCCTGGGCGGTGTCCTTCTTGGTGGCCTTGGCGTCGCCGTAGACGCCGGTGAAGATCCAGTCGGCGTCGGCCTCGTCGATCTTCTCGGGGCTGATCTCGGCCGCCAGCTCGTTGATCTGCTGGTTCTTCGGCCGGGGCAGGCCGGCGTCCTCCAGGATCGTGCCGATGAAGGAGGCCCTGGCGTAGAGGCGGATCTTGCCGGGGAGGTAGCGGACCATGGAGACGGTCGGCTTGTTCGGGCCGAGGTCCGTTCCCAGCTGCTTCGCCTTGGTCTCGTACGCGGCGAGCTTCGCCTTCGCCTCGGCCGTCTTGTCGAGCGCGGCGGCGTTGAGGAGGTAGTTCTCCTTCCAGGTGAAGCCCGGACGGATGGAGAACACGGTCGGCGCGATCTTCGACAGCTCGTCGTACTTGTCGGCGGCGCGCAGCCGGCTGCCGAGGATGAGGTCGGGCTGGAGGTTGGCGATGGCCTCCAGGTTGAGGTTGTTGATGGTGCCGACGGACTTCGGGGTGCCGGCGTCCTTCTTGAGGTAGCCGGGGATGCCGTCGTCGCCCTCGGAGGGGGCGTAGCCGACGGGCTTGACGCCGAGGGAGACGACGTTGTCGAGCTCGCCGACGTCGAGGACGACGACCCGCTTGGGGGCGGCCTTGAGTTCGGTCGTGCCGAGGGCGTGGGTGAGGGTGCGCGGGAACTGGCCCGGCTTCGCGTCGGTGCCCATGGCCGCGGTCTTGGCGGCGGCGTCGCCGAAGTCCTTGCCGCCGGTGGCGACGTCCTTCTTCTTCGCCGTGTCGTCCTTCCCGGCGGAGTCGGAGCCTCCGCCGCCGCCTCCGCAGGCCGCGAGGGAGAGCCCGGCGGCGAGGGCGAGGACGGCGGCGGTGCCGCGGCGGCGGAGGGACATGAGAAGGCTCCTGTACGGGTCGTCCTGGCGGGGATCACGGGTCACCCGGGCACGGAAACGGGCGCGACCGACCGGAGCCGGAGACTCCAGTTAGGTTCGCCTTACCTTACTCACCATGGGTCACTCCAGCACAACCACCCCCTCCCCCTCAGCCGAACCGCCGCAGGGCCACCCTTATGTGTGAAGTGACCCTGCTCGTGTTGTTCGGCTGGAAGTGCGAAAACTAGCTTCGTGGCCGGAGGTGACGAGTCGATGACAGCGTGTGCCATCGAGACCACGGCCGAGGACGACGACCGCGAGCCCGGCGCGGCCTGGCCGGCGGGGTTCACGATCACGGCCAACGGCGCGTACGCGGCCAGGCTCGCGGGCGACGGTGACGCCCTGTACGTGGAGAGGTGGACCCTCGACGGCCCGGAGCCGTACGCCGTCCCCCTCCCCCTCGACCAGCCGGAGGAGCCGGGCGCCCAGCTGCTGCCCCTCGCCGACGGCCGGGTCCTCGTCGCCCGCCGCGTGGACGGGCGGCGGAACACGTTCTCGCTGCTCTACCCCACAGGACCGGACACCCGCGAGCTCCAGCTCGGCGCGGTGGAGGCGCCCGGCTCCGAGGACCTGGTGCTGCTCCCGCCCTCGCCGGACGGCATCTGCGCGTACGCCATGTGCGTCGGCCCCGACACGACGACGCTGTGGCTGGTGGCGGGCGGGGCCTTCGGTCCCGAGCAGGTGGCGGAGGTCAAGGGCCGCTGCTCGGGCGGGGTCTGGCTGGACCGTACGGGCCGGATGCTCGCGCTCGACCGGCGGCTCGACGGCGGTCCGGTGAAGGCGGTCGCCGTCGACCTGGAGCGGGGCGGGGAGGTGACGCCGCTGCTCCAGATCACCGAGGAGAGCGACGACCGGCTGCTGCTCGCGGACCCGGACAGCGGGCTGCTCCTGATCCGCTCCGACGCGCCGTCCCCGGGACACGACCGGCTCGGCTGGGGCGTGCTCGGCTCCCTGCTGCCGGTGCGGTTCCCCGACTGCCTGCGGCTCGACGACGCGGCGGTGACGCCGTTCGCGGTGCAGCCGGGGCAGGTGCTGATGCCGGAGTCCTGCGCGGTGGCGCTGCGGATCGACGCGGCGGGCGGCAGCTGGGTGGGCGTCTGGCAGCCCTCGTCCCGCCGGATGGCCCAGCTGGCCGCGCCCCAGGGCTGGCTGGCCGGGGCGGGCCTGTGGACGGCCGAGGGCGTGCTGCGGCTGCCGTACGCGACGGCCGAGGCGCCCTGCGGTCTCGCCGCCCTGGAGGTGCCCCCGGAGCCGGATCCGGAGCCGGTGGTGGTCGTCGAGGAGCCCCGGGTGTGCCGTCCGGTGCCTTTGCAGCAGGCTCCGCTGACCGACCGCAAACCGGCTGGCTAGACTCTCCGCCGCACAGCAAGAGCAAGACCTACGGGGTGAGTTCCAGCATGTCCGAAGCAAGCACGCAGGGTACGGAGTCGCACGGCTCCGGGAAGCACCGCGGTCAGGCCTCGCCGGCGGAGGACTCCACGTCCTCGCCGCACGGCCGGCACCGCCGCGAGGCCGAGTAAACAGGCCGAGCAAGCAGGCCGAACGGCAAGAAGAAGCGAAGGAAGAAGCGAAGGGCCCCGGGTCTCCCCGGGGCCCTTCGCCTTCCCCACCGCCCGTCCGTCGACGGGTCCCCACACCCCAGTGGTGGCTCAGCCCTTCTTCAGACCCAGCACCTCCGCCGCCGCGAAGGTCTCGCCCGCCGGACGGGACGCGTAGTGCGGGGTCAGGAGGGAGTCCAGTTCCTCGTACGTGAACGCCTCCTTGGCCGTGTCGAACTTGGCCGAGACCTTCGGCCGGTCCACGACCGCCACCATCCCGCCGTGCACGACGAGCAGCTGCCCGTTGACGCCGGCCGCCGCCGGGGAGGCCAGATAGCCGACGAGCGGCGCCACGTGGTCCGGGGACAGCGGGTCGAGCTCTCCCTCGGCAGACGGCTCGGCGAAGCCTGCGAAGACGTCCTCGGTCATCCGCGTCCTGGCCCGCGGGCAGATCGCGTTGGCGGTCACGCCGTACCGGGCGAGCGCGAGCGCCGACGAGGTGGTCAGGCCCACGATGCCGCCCTTGGCGGCCGCGTAGTTGGGCTGTCCGGCCGAGCCCGCGAGGAAGGCCTCCGAGGAGGTGTTGACGATGCGGCCGTAGACGCCGGTCTCGCCCGCCTTGGCGCGGCCCCGCCAGTGCACCGCCGCGAAGTGGGTGGTGTTGAAGTGGCCCTTGAGGTGGACCCGAATGACCGAGTCCCACTCGTCCTCGGTCATCGAGAAGACCATCCGGTCGCGCAGGATGCCCGCGTTGTTGACCAGGACGTCCAGCTTCCCGAACTCGCTCACCGCCAGGTCGACCAGGGCCCGCGCCGTCTCGAAGTCGGAGACGTCGCCGAGGTGGGCGACCGCCCGGCCGCCCGCCGCGCGGATCTCCGCGGCGACCTCCTCGGCGGGTGCGGCGGAGGCCGCGCCCGAGCCGTCGCGGCCGGGCTGCCCGTAGTCGTTGACGACGACGGCGGCGCCGAGCCGGGCCAGTTCCAGGGCCTCGGCGCGGCCGAGACCGCGCCCGGCGCCGGTGACGATCGCGCTCAAACCCTCAAGGGGGAGTGACATCTCGCAGAAGTCCTCTCAGATCTCGATGCAGGTACGGAGGGCCGCGCCGGTCCGCATCTGCTCCAGGGCCTCGTTGATGCCCGCCAGCGGCACCCGGTGGGTGATGAGCGACTCCAGGTCGATGCGGCCGGCCCGCCAGAGCGCGATGGCCCGCTCGTACGAACGGAGCACGTCCCCGCCGCCGTACATCGAGGGCAGGATCCGCTTCTCGTCGAAGAACAGCTCGAACATGTTGAGCTGGAGGAAGTCGTCGAGGGCGCCCGCGCCGACGACGCAGAGGGTGCCGCCGCGGCGGGTCGTCTCGTACGCGGTGCGTGCGGTGGCGGACTTGCCGACGACCTCGAAGACGTAGTCGAAGCCCTCGCCGCCGGTGATCCGCTGCTTGGCGTCGGCGAGCGCGTCCGGGGCGACCGCCTCCGTGGCGCCGAACTTCAGGGCGGCCTCGCGGCGGGACTCGACGGGGTCGACGGCGACGATCTGGGCGGCGCCCTGGAGCTTGGCGCCCTGGATCGCGGAGATGCCGACGCCGCCGCAGCCGATGACGGCGACCGACGAACCGGCCTCCACCTTCGCCGTGTTGATGGCGGCGCCGAGGCCCGTCGTCACGCCGCAGCCGATGAGGGCGGCGATGTCGAAGGGCACGTCGTCCGGGATGGGGACGGCGCAGCCCGCGTCGACGACGACCTCCTCGGTGAAGGTGCCGGTGCCGGCGAAGCCGAAGACGTCACCGCCGGGGCGCTTGAAGTTGGGGACGCCGGCGTTCATGAAGCCGGCCAGGCACAGCTGGGTCTGGCCGCGCTTGCAGGCCGGACAGCTGCCGCAGGCGGGCAGCCAGCAGAGCAGCACCCGCTGGCCCTGGCTGAGGCCGGTGACGCCGTCGCCGACGTCGAGGATCTCGCCGGCGCCCTCGTGACCGGGGATGAAGGGGGCGGGCTGCGGGAGGACTCCGCTCATCGCGGAGACGTCGGAGTGGCACAGGCCGGTGGCCCTCACCCGGATCCGCACCTTGCCCGGGCCGAAGCCCACCGCCTCGACGTCGTCGAGGACTTCGAGTTTGTCCTGGCCGATCTCGTGCAGTACGGCTGCGCGCATGGTGCGGCTCCCATCGGACGATCAGGCGATCAAGGGGTCAGACGCTCAGGAGTGTTCGACGAGGGTGTCGGCGAGGACCGGGGCGTCGTCGCGCTCCACTGCCGTCACCGCCACCTGGACGCGGCCGTCCCCGGCCCACATCCGGATGCGCAGGGTCTCGCCCGGGAAGACGATCCCGGCGAAGCGGGTGCGGTACGAGCGGACCCGGGTGACGTCCCCGCCGAGCACCGTGTCCACCACCGCCTTGAGGGTCATGCCGTACGAGCAGAGCCCGTGCAGGATCGGCCGGTCGAAGCCGGCGAGCTTGGCGAACTCGGGGTCGGCGTGGAGCGGGTTCCAGTCGCCGGAGAGCCGGTAGAGCAGGGCCTGTTCCTCGCGGATGGGCCGCTCGACGGTGGCGTCGGGCTCGCGGTCCGGGAGTTCGAGGCGCTCGGAGGGCCCGCGGTCGCCGCCCCAGCCGCCCTCCCCCCGTACGAAGATCGAGGCGTCGCTGGTCCACAGCGGGCCGTCCTCGTCGACGGCCTCGGAGCGCAGGACGAGGACGGCGGCCTTGCCCTTGTCGTACACGGCGGCGACGCGGGAGGTGGAGACGGCGCGGCCGCCGGTGGGCAGGGGGCGGTGGAGGGTGATCGACTGGCCGCCGTGCAGGACGGCGGCGAGGTCGATGTCGATGCCGGGGGCGGACAGTCCGCCGACGACGCCCATGCCGGCGCCCGCGACGGTGGCGAAGCTGGGCAGGACGTGGAGCCTGGACTCCAGGGTGTAGCGGAGCTCGTCGGGGTCGGTCGCGGGGACGCCCGCCCCGAGGCCCAGGTGGTAGAGCTGGACGTCCTTGTGGTCCCAGGAGATCTCGGCGCTGCGGGGTTCCGCGGCGACGGCCTTTGCGGGGTCGATGGGCATCGGGCTGCTGCTCCTTGTGGCGGGTGGAGACCTCGGCGCGGCCGTCCGCACCGTCGACCGCACCGAGGCCGTGCGGGACCGTCCCGTACGCGCCGGATCCGTCGAGATCTAGAACGCGTTCCAGTTCGGTGACCCATGTATAGCGGAGGGGTGGGAGGTTGTGAACCCCTCCTGACGACACGTCAGATGCGTGGCCTCCGGGAGCCCCAGGACATTTGTCACGGCCGGGTCCGTACATTCACGCCTGCCGGACCCCCGCCCCCGCTCCGTAGCGTCGTACCCATGAAGAACGAGACAGCGGTCGCCTTCACCGGAGTCACCCGGTCCTTCGGACCGGTCCGCGCCGTGGACGGCATCGACCTCACCATCCGGCGCGGCGAGACCGTCGCCCTGCTCGGCCGCAACGGCGCCGGCAAGTCCACCACCATCGGCCTGCTCCTCGGCCTCGACGAGCCCGAGAACGGCGAGGTCCGGCTCTTCGGCGGCACCCCGGCCCAAGCCGTCGCCGCCGGCCGGGTCGGCGCGATGCTCCAGGACGGCCGCCCGGTCCCCCGGGTCACCGTCCGCGAGCTCGTCGCCTTCGTCGCCCGGACCTACCCGAAGCCCATGCCGGTCTCCGAGGCCCTCGCGCTCGCCGACCTCACCGACCTCGCCGGCCGCCGGGTCGACCGGCTCTCCGGCGGCCAGGTCCAGCGCGTCCGCTTCGCCGTCGCCCTCGTCGGCAACCCCGAGCTGATCGTCCTCGACGAGCCCACCGCCGCCCTCGACGTCGAGGCCCGCGAGCTCTTCTGGGAGTCGATGCGGGGCTACGCCCGGCGCGGCAACACGGTCCTGTTCTCCACCCACTACCTGGAGGAGGCCGACGCCAGCGCCGACCGGATCGTCGTCATCGACTCCGGCCGCGTCCTCGCCGACGGCACCAGCAAGCAGCTCAAGCGCGCCGCCGGCGGCAGCCTCGTCTCCTTCGACCTGGCCGGCGCCCCCAGCGAGGGCCTGGACCTGCTCCCCGGGGTGACCGCCGTCGAGATCCGCGGCGACCGCGCCCGGCTGCACACCGACGACTCCGACGCGACCGTCCGCGCACTCGCCGACCGGGACGCGATCCGGGGCCTCGAAGTCGCCCCCGTGTCCCTCAACGACGCCTTCCTCACCCTCACCGCGCACGCCCCGGCCGCGCAGGCCCCCGCCCTGGAGACGACCCGATGATCACCGAGTACGTACGCCTCGAAGTCCGCCGCACCCTGCGCGACACCGGCTTCGCCATCGGCACCATCGCCGTCCCGGTGATGATGTACCTCCTCTTCACCAACCTCGGCGGCCAGAACGAACCGGAGTGGAAGGCCGCCTCCATGGTCGGCATGGCGGCGTACGGAGCGCTCGGCGCCGCCCTGTCGATCGGCACCGGCGTCGCCGAGGACAAGGGCTCCGGCTGGCTGCGGCAGCTGCGGATCACCCCGATGTCCCCGCGCCAGGTCGTCACCGGCCGCGCCCTGACCGGCTCGGTCGTGGTGCTCCCGGCGATCCTCGGAGTCCTCCTCGCCGGCGGCCTGTTCAACGACGTCCACCTCGCGGCCTGGCAGTGGGCCGTGGTCGCGCTCACCCTCTGGCTCGGCTCGCTCCCCTTCACCCTCCTCGGCATCGGCAACGGCTACCGTCTCACCGCGCAGACGACGGGCGTCGCGAACATCGCCTGCAACCTGGGCCTCGCGGTCCTCGGCGGCCTGTGGTTCCCGGTGAGCCTCTTCCCCGGCTGGCTGCGCGCCCTCTCCGAGTACACCCCGACCAACCGCTTCGCCGAGATCGGCGTCTCGGTCACCACCGGGCACGCCCCGGGCGTGACGGCACTCGCGATCATCGCGGTCTGGGCGGCCCTGTTCGGCACGTACGCGGCGGTCTCGTACCGTCGTTCGGCACGGACCGCGTGAGCGAGCGGGGACAGGGGACACGGGGATGAAGGACGTCTGGGAAGTGTGGACCGGAGCCGCCAAGGAGCGGGCCGGGGGCCGGAGGGAGCGGGCCCGGATCCGGGCCGGCGTCCGGAAGGAACGGGGGCCGAACGGGCTGAGCCTCCTCCCCTGGCTCCTGATGGGCCTGGGCGCACTGTCCCACCTCATCGAGGGCGGGGCCCCCAACCCCTGGCTCGGCGGGCTCGGCCTCCTCGCCTTCAACACCCTCTACATCGCGATCGTCTTCCGCGCCTTCGACCGGCGCCGCCGCGAGTCGCCCGCCACCTGGGCCCTCCTCGTCGCCCTCGGGGCGCTGACCTTCGCCCTCGCCATCGGCTACGGCCGGGAGTGGCTGCTCCTCTTCCCGCTCCTGGGCCTCGCGGTCGGCGCGGTGGTACGGGGCAGGGAGCGGCTGCGGTTCATCGTCTTCCCGCTGGTCGCGGCGGTCGGGGTGGTGACGTACTGGCGCGACGGCTGGGACTCGCTCGGCGTCGTGTACGGCACGTTCATCTCCGTCATGGTGACGGCGGCGATCCTCGCCCTGGACGAGACGGTCCGGGAACTGCGCGAGACCCGCGAGGAGCTGGCCCGTACGGCCGTCGAGAAGGAACGGCTGCGGTTCTCCCGCGACCTGCACGACCTGCTCGGCCACACGCTGTCGGTGATCGTGGTGAAGTCGGAGGTCGTACGGCGGCTCGCCCCGCGCGACCTGGACGCGGCGCTCGCGCAGGTCGCGGACATCGAGTCCGTGGGCCGCCAGGCGCTGACCGAGATCCGCGAGGCGGTCACCGGCTACCGCGAGGGCAGCCTCGCCACCGAGCTCGACCGGGCGCGCGACGCGCTCTCCACCGCCGGCATCGAACCGGTCGTACGCCGCTCGGGACCGCTCCTCGAACCCGCGACGGAGGCCCTGCTGAGCTGGGTGGTCCGCGAGTCCGCGACCAACGCGATCCGGCACAGCGGCGCCGCCCGCTGCGAGATCACCCTCTCCGGCACCGCCGAACGGGTCCGCCTCACGGTCACCGACGACGGCCACGGCCCGGCGACCACGGGCACCCCGGGGAGCGGCCTGCGCGGCCTGCACGAGCGGCTCGCCGCGGCAGGCGGCACTCTTGAGTCGGGGCCCGCTCCGCGCGGCGGGTTCCGGGTCACCGCGGAACTCCCCGTGGAGGCCCCCGTACAGCACCAGGGGGAGCCCGCCGAATGATCAGACTTCTGCTCGCCGAGGACCAGGGCATGATGCGCGGGGCACTGGCCCTGCTGCTCGGCATGGAGCACGACATCGAGGTGGTCGCGCAGGTCGGGCGGGGGGACGAGATCGTCGACGCGGCGCTCGTCGCACGCCCGGACGTGGCCCTCCTCGACATCGAACTGCCGGGACGTTCGGGGCTCGACGCGGCGGCGGACCTGCGGGACGAGGTCCCGGACTGCCGGGTCCTCATCCTCACCACCTTCGGCCGACCGGGTTATCTGCGGCGGGCGATGGAGGCGGGCGCGGCGGGCTTCCTCGTGAAGGACGGCCCCGTGGAGGACCTGGCCGAGGCGGTGCGGCAGGCGCTGCGGGGCGAGACGGTCATCGACCCGGCGCTCGCGGCGGCGGCCCTCAGCGCGGGCCCGAACCCGCTGACGGGGCGTGAGCGGGACGCCCTGGCAGCCTCGGTGGACGGCGCGACGATCGCGGACATCGCCGCGACCCTCCACCTCTCGGAGTCGACCGTACGGAACTACCTGTCCTCCGCGATCGGCAAGACGGGCACGCGGAACCGGATGGAGGCGGTGCGGGCGGCGCGCCAGAAGGGCTGGCTCTAGACCTTGGTGCTGCTCTTCGCGGAGCCCTTCGGGAGCCAGAGCAGCATCAGCAGGGCCGCGCCGACGAGGACGGCCGTCGAGACGCGGAAGGCCGCCGCGTAACCGGCGGTGAGGCCGGCGGGGGTCGCGGTCGGGCCCGTGACGGCGGTCGCGAGCGTGGTCAGGACCGCGATGCCGAGGGCACCGCCCATGGTGCGGGAGGTGTTGACGAGGCCGGAGACGAGGCCCGCGTCGCCCGGGGCGGCGCTGGAGGTGGCGAGGGTGGCCAGCGGGGTGGTGGCCAGGCCGATGCCGCCCATCATCAGGATCCCGGGGCCGAGGATCGTCGTCAGGAAGTCGCCGTCGACGGTCATCGTGGACTGCCAGGCGAAGCCGCCGGCCCCGATGAGCGCGCCCGTCACGGCGAGGTTGCGGGCGCCGACGGCCGGCATCAGACGCGGGGCCAGCTTCGAGCCGAGGACGACGCTGAGGGAGCTGGGGACGAGCGCCAGGCCGGCCTGCAGCGGGCTGTAGTCGAGGACGCTCTGCGCGTACGTCGTCATGAAGAACCACATGCCGAACGAGCTCGAACCGCACAGCAGGATCCCCACGTTGGCCGCCGACACCGCCCGCGTACGGAACAGCTTCAGCGGCATCAGCGGGGCCGCCGTGCGGGCCTCGACGGTCACGAAGACGGCGAGGAGTGCAAGGCCGCCGAGGAGCGTCAGGAGCGTCGCCGGGTCGGTCCAGCCGGCCTCCTCGGTCTGGACGATGCCGTACGCGAGGGTGGCGAGGCCCGCCGTGACGAGGACCGCGCCCGGCAGGTCGAGGCGGCGGCCGGCGCCGGTGCGGCTCTCGCGGAGCCAGTACACCGCGCCGGCCAGGACGACGACCCCGATCGGGACGTTGATGAGGAGCACCCAGCGCCAGGACAGCAGGTCGACGAGGAGCCCGCCGACGAAGCCGCCCGCCGCGCCGCCGGCCGCGCCCACCGCCGTCCAGGTGGCGATGGCCCGGGTCCTGGCGGGTCCGACCGCGACGGCGCCGGTGACCAGGGTCAGCGTGGCCGGTGAGAGGACGGCCGCGCCGAGGCCCTGGACCGCACGGCCCGCGACGAGCTGCCAGCCCTCCTGGGCGAGACCGCCCGCGACCGAGGCGGCGGTGAAGAGACCGAGCCCGAGCAGGAACATCGCCTTGCGCCCGTAGAGGTCGGCGGCCCGCCCGCCGAGCAGCATGAACCCGGCGAAGGCGATCGCGTACGCGCTGATCACCCACTGCAGGCCGGCCGCCGAGAGCCCGAGGTCGGACCGCATCGACGGCAGTGCCACGTTCACGACGGAGACGTCGAGGACGACGAGGAACTGCCCCGCGCAGGCGGTCAGGACGACCGCCCAGGGGCGGGGGGAGAGTCGGGGGGCGGAGGACGTG
The DNA here is from genome assembly GCF_000830005.1 of Streptomyces vietnamensis. Classification (NCBI taxonomy): domain Bacteria; kingdom Bacillati; phylum Actinomycetota; class Actinomycetes; order Kitasatosporales; family Streptomycetaceae; genus Streptomyces; species Streptomyces vietnamensis. Next base: position 2,556,537 of record NZ_CP010407.1, read on the forward strand.
GTCGTGGTGGCGGAGTCGGTCTGCGGCATGGATGTGATGGTCGCAGACCGCTTCAGCCCCGTACATACGGCGTGGGTCCTAGGGCCGCGGCCCGGACTCGGCCCCTCGGACCTACGCCGCCCGACGCCGTGTCCCGCCCCTCGGGGATCACGCCTTCCGCAGCAGCGTCACCACCGCGGCCCCGCCCAGGCCGATGTTGTGGGCGAGCCCGACCCGCGCCCCCGCGACCTGCCGGGCCCCCGCCTCGCCGCGCAGCTGCCAGACCAGTTCGGCGGCCTGGGCAAGACCGGTCGCGCCGAGCGGGTGGCCCTTGGAGATGAGGCCGCCGGAGGGGTTCACGACCCAGCGCCCGCCGTACGTGGTGGCGCCGGACTCGACGAGCTTGCCGGAGGCGCCCTCCTCGCACATGCCGAGCGCCTCGTAGGTGAGCAGCTCGTTGATGGAGAAGCAGTCGTGGAGTTCGACGACGTCGACGTCCTCGATGCCGAGGCCTGAGCGTTCGTACGCGAGGCGGGCGGCGGCCCGGGACATCGGGCGGCCGACGGCGTCGATGCAGGAGCCGGAGGCGAAGGACTCCTCGGTGTCGGTGGTCATCGCCTGCCCGGCGATCTCCACGGCCCGCCCCCGCAGCCCGTGTTCGTCGACGAAGCGCTCGGAGACGACGACGGCGGCGGCCGCGCCGTCGGAGGTGGGCGAGCACTGGAGCTTGGTGAGCGGCCGGTGGACGGTCTTCGCGGCGAGGATCTCGTCGACGGTGTAGACGTCCTGGAACTGGGCGTTGGGGTTGTTCGCCGAGTGCTGGTGGTTCTTGGCGCCGACGGCCGCGAGCTGCACCTCAGTGGTCCCGTACCGCTCCATGTGCTCGCGGGCGGCGTTGCCGAAGATCTGGGCGGTGGGAGGACTGGCCTCGAAGCCGTGACGGGCTGCCATGATGCCGTAGTGCCGGGCGACGGGCGAGGTCTTGAAGTCGCCCGCGCCCGCGCCGCCGCCGAGCGAGCCCCGCGCCATCTTCTCGAACCCGAGGGCGAGGACGCAGTCGGCGATGCCGCCCTCGACGAACTGCCGGGCGGTCATGAGGGCGGTGGAGCCGGTGGCGCAGTTGTTGTTGAGGTTGTAGACGGGGATGCCGGTGAGCCCGAGCTCGTACACGGCGCGCTGTCCCGCGGTGGAGGCCTGGAAGCAGTAGCCGACGGCGGCCTGCTCCACGCGCGCGTAGGGGACGCCGGCGTCGGTGAGGGCGGCGGTGCCCGCCTCCTCGGCCATGTCCCAGTACTGCCAGTCCCGGGTCTCCGGCTTCTCGAACTTCGTCATGCCGACGCCGACGACATACGCCTTGCCCATTTCCGAGTTCCCCCTCAGTCCTTCGGGAGGCCGAGCAGGCGCTCGGCGACGACATTGAGCTGTACCTGGGTGGTGCCGCCCGCGATGGTGAGGCAGCGGGACATGAGCAGGCCGTGGACGGCCCGTTCGCCGGGGCCCTCGCGCACGGCGCCCTCGGGGCCGCGGAGTTCGAGGGTGAGTTCGGCGAGTTTCTGCTGGTGGAGGGTCTGGACGAGTTTGCGGACGCTGGCGCCCGCGCCGGGTTCGAGGCCGGACACCTGGAGCAGGGTGGTGCGAAGACCGATGCACGCGAGCGCGTGCGCCTCGGCGAGCAGGGCCCCGATCCGTACGCGTACGGAGCTGTCGACCCGGTCCGCCTGGGCGATGACGGCTTCGAGGCCGGTGTCGAAGGCGACCTGGTCGGCCATGTGGACGCGTTCGTTGCCGAGGGTGTTGCGGGCGACCCGCCAGCCGTCGTTCACCTCGCCGACGACGGCGTCGGCGGGCAGGAGGGCGTCGTCGAACCAGACCTCGTTGAAGAGGGAGTCCCCGGTGATCTCCTTGAGCGGCCGGATGTCGATGCCGGGGGTGTTCTTCATGTCGACGAGGAAGTAGGTGAGCCCCTGGTGCTTGGGGGCGGTGGGGTCGGTGCGGGCGAGCAGGATGCCGTGGTGGGCCCACTGGGCGGCGCTCGTCCACACCTTCTGCCCGTTGATCCGCCAGCGCCCGTCCTCCGTCCGCTCCGCGCGCGTGCGGAGGGAGGCGAGGTCGGAGCCGGCTTCGGGCTCGGAGAAGAGCTGGCACCAGAGGCGCTCGCCGCGCAGGGTCGGGGCGAGGTGCTCGGCCTGCTGCTCGGGGGTGCCGTGGGCGAGGAGCGAGGGGACGACCCAGGTGGCGATGCCGAGTCCGGAGAGGCTGATCCCGGCCTCGTCGAGCTCCCGCTGGACGGCGAGCTGCTGGAGGGGGCCCGCGCCGAGCCCGTACGGCTCCGGGAGGTGCGGGGCGGCGTAGCCGGTGGGGGCGAGGGCGCGCCGGGCGGCGGCCGGGTCGAGCCCGGCGGCGGGGGCGACGGCCTCGCGGGCCGCGCGGCGGTACGCGTCGGCCTCGGGCGGCAGGTCGAGGCGGAGGCCGCGCCGGACGCCGGCGGCGGCGTGCCGGAGGGCGGCGAGCCGGTGGTGGTCGCCGGTGCCGAGGAGCTGGCGGGCGACGAGGGCGCGGCGCAGCAGCAGGTGGGCGTCGTGCTCCCAGGTGAAGCCGGTGCCGCCGAGGATCTGGATGCAGTCCTTGGCGCAGGTGTAGGCGGTGTCGAGGGCGGTGGCGGCGGCGAGCGCGGCGGTGAGGGAGCGGGCCTCGTCCTGGCCGGCGCGGGCGGCGTCCCAGGTGAGGGCGCGGGCCTGTTCGAGCCGGACGAGCATGTCGGCGCAGAGGTGTTTGACGCCCTGGAACTGTCCGATGGGCCGGCCGAACTGTTCGCGGGTGCGGGCGTGTTCGGCGGCGGTCTCGACGGCGCGGGCGGCGGTGCCGCAGGCGTCGGCGGCGAAGAGGACGGCGGCGAGGTCGTGGACGACTCCGGCTTCGAGGCCGAGCTCGCGCTCGGCCGGTACGTGGGCGGCGCGGGCGGTGATCTCGGCGGTGGGCCGGGTGGGGTCGGCGCTCTCGTGGGGCCGGACGGCGAGGCCCTCGGTGTCGGCGGCGAGCCAGACGGAGCCGTCGGCGGTGGCGGCCCGGAGGAGGACGAGGTCGGCCTGGGCGCCGCCGAGGACGGGGGGCGCGGTGCCGTCGAGGAGCCAGCCGCTCGCGGTGCGGACGGCGGTGAGGGTGCCGGTGCCGCCGAGGGCGACGGCCCCGATCCGCTCCCCACGCGCGAGCGTGCCGGCCGTTTCGTGCCGCCCGGCGCGGTGGAGGACCTCGGCGGCGAGCACGGAGGGCAGGTAGGGCCCGGGCAGCAGGGCCCGCGCCGCCTCCTCCACGACGACGGCGAGGTCCCCGAGGTCGCCGCCCCCTCCGCCGTGCTCCTCGGGGAGGTGCAGGCCGAGGAGCCCCTGCTCGGCGGCGGCGTCCCAGTACGGGGGGCGGCTTGTGGCGGTGTCGGGGACGTCCAGGTGCTTGCGGACTTCCTCGGGGGGTACGGCGCGGGTGAGCCAGCCCCGGACGGATCGGGCGAGCTCCCGCTGTTCGTGCGTGATGGCGATGCCCATGGGGCGCAGACTAGAACACGTTCCATTCTGACGGAAGGTCAGAAACCTGATTCGAGAAAACCTGCATGACGCAGAGAAACCGGGGTAGAGTCTTCTGCGTAGCACAGAGAATGCATTGCACAGCAAATATCCCAGGGGGAACCATGCTCACCGTCGCCGCCATGGGCCGCCCGGTCTCCTACGAGGAGGTCCCCCTCGCCCATGTCCGCACCCGGTCCACGGACCTGGCCGCGATGTTCTCCTACTTCACCACGACCGGCCTCGACGTCGACGTCACCGGCCTGCGCCGCGAGTTCCCCGAGGTCGGCTGGCACGGTTTCGACGACTGGGCGCGGACGCAGGACTGGACGTCGATACTGACGCCGGAACCGTCCGACCGCTGAGACCCCTCACCACCGTCTGGAGAACCCCGCATGGAGCACAAGCCCAACACCATGCCCCCCATCGGCTTCCTGCTGAACCGCACCGACAAGGCCCTCACGCGTGTCATGGACGGCACGCTCGGGGAGTTCGGCCTCACCCGCGTCGCCTGGCAGGTCCTGAACATGGTCAAGAAGGAAGACGGGATCACCGACGCCGAGGTCCTGAAGATCCTCTCGGCCAACGCCGACGCCCCCACCCTGACCGCCGCCATCGAGACGACCCTCGCCGGAGGCTGGACGTCCCGCCCGGCCTCCGGGCAGCTCGCCCTCACCCCGGACGGCGCCGCCCGCCTGGCCGAGGTGGCGGACCACGTGAAGGCGTTCCGCACCCGCTCCGTCGACGGCATCACCCCGGAGGAGTACGGGACCGCCGTCCGCGTCCTGGAGCGCATGATCGAGAACCTCGAAGACACCCGGCCCTGAAGGCGAAGGGCCGAGTCGGTCAGCCGCGCATGATCTTCACCTTCTCCGGGCCACAGCCGATCCGCTCCGTCTCCGCCGCCACGTAGGCGGGGAGCAGCGAGCGCGTCAGGTCGAAGGCGACGTCGTCGATCGCACGCTTCTGCTCCACGAGGAAGACCACCGAACCCTTCGGACACTTCGCCTTGTAGGCGGCGCGCGTCTCGCTCAGCGAGCCGTAGCCCTTGGGGCCCTGGACGCGCGCACCGCCCCGCATGACGTCCTGCGCGAACAGGTCGACGAGCCCGGGATCCACCACCGTCGTGAACCGCAGGTAGGTGTTGGGCTGTTGGCCGCCGACCTCGCAGACCCGGGCGGGGCCGCCGAAGCCACCGAACCGCTCGCTGGAGAGCGCTTCACGCCGCTCGGCGGAGAAACCGGCGGGCAGAGCGAAGCCCTTGATCCCGCAGAGCGTGCCCGCCCGCGTCTCCTCCCAGCCGGCCACCGCCGGAAGTGTGCCGGGCAACGGGTAGGACGCGGTGCAACCGAGGGCGCGCATCGCGCCGTTCGCGGCGTCCACGGCCGTCCGCGCCAGCGCGGCGCGGTCCTCCTCCCAGCCGGGCAGTTCGGGCCGGCGGTCGATGCCGGCCCGGCCCAGGGCCACGTCGACGACCGTCGAGGCGGTGAAATCGCGCGGCTTGCCGGTGCAGCTCTCGGGGAACGCCACCCAGGCGCGGGACGCGTTCGCCATGCCGGGCACCCCCTTGCCGAGCGGCACCATGTCCGGTTCCAGGTACTCGGCGGGCCAGCGGTGGCCGTCCATGCCGTACAGCCCGTCGAGCTCGTGGACCCGGATCGAGATCCGGCTGCGCACCTCCCCGTCCTTGAGGCCCGACACCCGGCACTCCCCGTAGGCCAGGTCCCGATCACGCCAGTCGCGCCCCAGCTTCTGCTCCTCGGCACGGATCTCGCGGTCCTCACCGAAGAGCGCGGTCACGGTCCCTTCGCTCAGCGAGTCCCAGCAGGGGGCGGGACCGTCGACCAGGGGCAGCGTGTCGGTCCGCCAGGCGACGGTGCCGGCGCCGAGCAGAACACCGACGAGCCCGGCGACGACCGAGACGCGGGCGGTACGGCTCCGGATCACCCGCCGCACCCACGACACCTCTCGCGTCTGCTGTGCCACCTCGGCCTGCTCGTCCACGTCCGACCTCCCCGTCGCGTCCCGTACCGCCCGTCCCGGCGGCCCGAAGAGCCTAGACCGGCAGGCGGGGGGCGTTGTCAGTGGTGACTGTCACGCTGTCGGTACAACTGGGCTACAGAGAGAGCGAGCACGCCATGGGTACGTGGGACATCGGCCCCTTCGACAACGACACCGCCGCCGACTTCTCGTACCGGGTGGACGAAGCCCCGGTGGAGAAGAAGGCGGAGGTGCTGCGCACGTCCTTCCGCGAGGTGATCGAGACCGGCGGCGAGTACCTCGACTCGGACCTGGCCGTGGAGGCGATCGCCTCGGCGGCCCTGCTCGCGGCGCAGTGCCCGGGCGGGGAGCCGGTCACGACCTCGTACGGCCCGAAGAAGCCGCTGGGCGTGCTGCCCGAGGAGCTGCGCCCGGCGGCGGTCGAGGCCCTGGACCGGGTGCTCACCGAGCCGTCCGAACTCCTGGAGCTCTGGGAGGAGTCGGACGGCGAGGAGTGGAAGGTGGGGGTGCTGAAGCTGCGGGGCGTGCTGGTCGGGAGCTGAGCGACCGCCCCCCGTCCACCTACTGTGGAAGGGGGGACACACGTACGAGAACGGGGGGTCCATGGACGTGCGGACGTGGGGGCTGGTCATGGAGGTGACCGTGGGGCTCGGGGAGCGCAAGCACACGGAGGCCTACGTGATGGCGCACGTCTCCGGGTCGCGCGAGGACGCGTTGGAGGAGCTGGAGCGCCGGGCGCGGAGCTTCACACCGGAGCATCCCCGAAGTCCCAAGCGCCGTCGGCTCCTCCGGAAGGACGACGGGTTCCTGCTCGTCGTGGACGGAGCGTGGCAGTCGTACGTCACCCGGTTCACGGTGGCGGAGCTGCTGGAGGATTCCGCCGCGCCGAAGCCCGCGCCCGAACCGGAGCCCGCACCCGAACCCCCGGCTCCGGAGCCGGAGTCCGCGGCGGCGGAACCGGAACCCGAGCCGGAACCCGAGCCGGACGTCGAGCGGTACGCGGACGGGGTGCCGGTCAGACCGGCGTGGCTGGGCCGCGACGACCTGCCCTGAGGACGTCGCCGGCCGGCGGGGACTACGCTCCCGCCATGTCGAGCATGCGTGCGGTGATCCTGGACCATCGGCGGGCCGACGGCCTGCCCCCGTACGAGCGGCCCCGTCCCGGCACGCCGCTCGCCCGCCGGGACGGGATCGCCGTCCACGGCCGGCCCCGTGCGGTCACCGGCGTCGGCGCCGACGGCCGCACCCTGTGGAAGCACTCCTTCTCCGGGCGGCCGAACGCGGCGCACATCTCGGGCGGCCGGGTCCTCGTCACCACCGACTCGCTGGAGTACACGGCGTGGGGCCACCTCGGCCCGGCGCTCCTCCTCGACCTCGCCGACGGGCGGCTGGTCGCCGAGCTGCGCGGGGCGCGCGGGGCGGCACGCGGCGGCGGCCGGTTCCTGCTGGGCCTGGAGGGCTACGGCATCTTCGAGACGCGGGAGTACGACCGCGACGGCGACGAGACCGACCTGTGGCCCTCGTACGGGCACTACGTCGTCGGCAGCGGCGTCCGGGTCGTGGAGGCGGACCGGACCACCCCGACGAAGAACCGGGTCGTACGGCTCCTGCCCGGCGGCGTCGTCACGCCCGGCCCCCAGCTGTCCGACCCGCAGCCGCCGAAGCCGGTCGTCCTCCCGGACGGGACCGTGCTGGTGCTCGACGGCGGGGTGCTCCGGGCGGTGGGACGGGACCTCGGCACGACCGTCCTCGCGAAGCTGAAGGACGTCGGCGACGGCCGGGCGATACGGACCCTGCACCAGGACCAGGAAGGCAGGATCGTCGCGAGCATCGCGGAGCCGCACGCGACCGACCCGGCGAAGTACACGGTCGACACCTGGACCCTCCGCCTGTCCCCTACCGGCGCCTGAACCGGAGGACGACTGCGGCGACGGTCGCGGCCACGGCGGTGACCGCGAGGACGAGGAGCCCCGGGTTGACCCACCACGGGACGATCTCCTCGCCCTGGCAGACCAGGCTGACGGGCAGGGCGCTGCTGGAGTCCGGCATGACCTTCGCGCCCGCGTTGAACCAGCACGTGTCCTCCGGGAAGAGGGACGGCAGGTAGGTCAGGCCGTACACGTGCAGCACGCCGCCCGCGAGGTAGGCGAGCCCGGCGATCCAGGCGGCCTTCCTGGCGGGTGAGCGGCGGGGGCGGGGTGAGGGCGGCAGGCCGCCGGCCTCCCGCCGGGCCCGGGCCAGTCCCACGTACGTGATCCCCGCCCACGTCGGCAGGACGAGGGCGAGGATCACCATTCCTATGAGGGTCGCCACGGTCAGCTGCCGATGCGCCCCTGGGCGGCGGCGCTCACGAAGGCCGTGAAGGCGGCGGGGGTGGCGAGGAAGGCGGGGCCTTCGGGGTTCTTGGAGTCGCGAACGGCGATGTGGGCGGAGAGGTCGGCGACCTCGATGCACTCGCCGCCGTTGTCACCGCTGTACGAGGACTTACGCCAGTGCGCTCCCGCCAGGCTCTGGTTGGTCTCCATAGTGTTCCTCCATGACGCGGGTGATCAGCGCGGACGAGTCCTCCACCGAGAGAGCGGCCGCTCGGAGGTGATCGTAACGGAGCGACCCCTCCTTGAACGCGGCCGAGTTCACGGTCATATGCCCCTGGACGAAGTCCTCGGTGTAGACGAGGTCGGGGTCGTCCTCGAAGCGGAGGAGAGTGAAGGAGCCGTGCGATCCCGCGTGCGCCCCGACCTCGAACGGGAGGATCTGGAGCTTCACCCACTCGCGTTCCTGCACGCCCAACAGGTGGGCCAGTTGCTGCCGCATCACCTCTCGCCCGCCGATCTCCTGGCGCAGTGCTGCCTCGCTCATGACGGCCCAGAACAGGGGCGGGTGCTCGCGGTCCATGATCCGCTGGCGCTCGATGCGCGCGGCGACCAGACCGTCGAGGTCGCTCTCGAACCTGGCGCCCATGAGAGCGCGGGCGTACTCCTCCGTCTGAAGCAGGCCGTGCACCAACTGTGCCTGGAAGGTGCAGAGGTACGTCGCCTTCGCCTCCATCTCCGCGTACGGTCTGAACCACGTCGGCAGTTGGCTCCTCAGTACCAACCCCACCAGCCGCGTGAAGAACCCGCCCGTCAGCAGCGCGGCATCCACCCGCTCCGAGAACTCCCTGGTCGGGACCTTTCTCGCCGTCTCGATCTGGCCGACGAGCGAGCCGGTGCAGAAGAGGATCTCGCCCAGTTGTGACTGGCTGAGCCCGGCGCCCTCTCTCAGACGGCGGAGTTCCGAACCGTAGTAGTCCAGCGGCGAGGCGCTCGGATCCAGGTTGCGGATATTGACCACGGCGAGGTCACCCCCTAGCAGACGCACGAAGGCGTTGTGTTCAGGCCGTAGCCGAGCGTAACGAAGTCGCTCCACCCTGGTGGCATGAATGATGCAACTGACCTCCGTCCTGCGGAAGTTACCCACAGCTACCGGATGGGGTTCACCGTCGGTGAGCACTCCGCGGGTCACATGCGTCGCATCCTGCGCATGTTCCTCACGCGTTGGGAGCTCGACCAGCTGTCCGATTCCGCGACCCTCGCGCTCACCGAGCTCGTCGCGAACGTCGTCCGGCACGTGCCAGGCCGCCGGTGTTCCGTGCTGCTGCTGCGGGAGCCGTACGGGCTCCGGGTCGAGGTCGCGGACGCCGTTGCCGGGACGCTCATCGCCAAGGCCGCCGATCCGCTGGACGAGAGCGGCCGGGGGCTTGCGCTGGTGGAGGCCGTGACGGAGCGGTGGGGGGTCGATGAGAAGGGGGACGGGAAGACGGTGTGGTTCGAGTGCGACGAGTAGGGCACCATGGGCGGCCACAGACGCGTACCCGCCAGTAGGAGTGACCATGTCCGAGCCCTCGCCCGAGATCCTTGCCGCCTTCGAGGCCGCGAAGGGGTTCATGCCCGTCGGGGAGGGGCTCGCGCTGTACGGGGCGGCCGTCGAGGCCGCGAAGCTGGGGCTGCCGCTGCTTGAGGTCGGGACGTACTGCGGGCGGTCGACGATCCTGCTCGCGGACGCGGCCCGGCAGGCGGGGACGGTCGCGGTGACCGTGGACCACCACCGGGGCAGCGAGGAGCAGCAGCCGGGCTGGGAGTACCACGACGAGAGCGTGGTGGACCCGGAGGTGGGGCTGATGGACACCCTGCCGACCTTCCGCCGGACGCTCCACAAGGCGGGGCTTGAGGAGCACGTCATCGCGATCGTCGGCCGTTCGCCGCTGGTCGCGAAGACCTGGGGCGGGCAGCTCGGGTTCGTGTTCATCGACGGCGGGCACACCGACGAGCACGCCACGAACGACTACGAGGGCTGGGCCCCCAAGGTCGCCCCCGGGGGCCTGCTCGTCATCCACGACGTCTTCCCGAACCCGGAGGACGGCGGCCAGGCGCCGTACCGGATCTACCTCCGCGCGCTCGAGTCGGGTGACTTCGAGGAGGTCTCGGTCACCGACTCGCTGCGGGTCCTGCGTCGTCGTTGACCGTTCCCGTCACCGTGAAGGCGACCGAGTAGGTCAGCGTCTCCTCGCTGTCCAGGTGGGCGAGGAAGACCTCGACCGCCCGGGAGGCCGCCTCCGCCGAGCCGAGCGCGCGGGCGATCAGCGGGCGGGCGATGTCGAGCTTGAGCGCCCACTGCTCGCGCTCCACCGGGTCGATCCGGCCGGCGATCAGGTGGTACGGGTCGACCCGTACGTCCAGGTCGGTGAGGCCGGCCCGGCGGGCGAGGGCGAAGAGCCGGCGCCCGGTGTGCGGGTCGAACCCGGCCGCCGCGAGGGCCTCGGTCACCGGGTCGAGGAGCGCGCGCAGTTCGGGGCCGACGGGGTCGTGCCAGACGAGCTGCCCGTCGAGGTCGAAGAGCACGACCCGGCCGCCGGGGCGGGTGACGCGGGCCATCTCGGCGACGGCCTTCTCGCGCTCGGCGACGTACTGGAGCATGAGCCGCGAGTAGACCAGGTCGAAGGAGCCGTCCTCGAAGGGGAGCGCGCGGGCGTCCCCGGTGCGGCGGACCAGGGCGTCGCCCGCCGGGTTCCCGGTGCCGGCGGCGAGCCGGTCGGGGTTGCCGTCGAAGGCCGTGACCTCCGCCTCCGGCCGGGCGCGGTGGACGGCCTCCGCGATGTGGCCGGGGCCCGCGCCGACGTCGAGGACGCGCCCCGCGCCGGCGGGCAGGACCGGGCCCAGGTACTCCCGTACCCAGTCGTCGGCGTCGACCTTCGCGACGAGCCGGCCGGCCTCGCGCCGGTCCTCCATCAGGTACGGGACGCTCACGGGTTCCTCCTCGGGTTCTGCCCCCGGCCGCGCAGGCGGCTCGCGTAGAGGCGGTCGATGTGCCGGTGGACGTCGGGGTACGCCTCGGCGAGCCAGATGGCGCGGGTGTACGGCCGGACGGCTTCGGCGCCCGCCCGGACCAGCCGGTCCATCGGCGTCTCCCCGGCCACGGGGACGCAGCCGGGTTCGAAGTCCTTGTAGGCGGTGCTCGCGGCGGCGATCAGCGCGTCGAGCGCCCGCTGCGCCTCGGTCTCGTCGAGTTCGGGCGAGACGAGTACGTCGCAACGGTTCTCCAGGAAGGAGAAGTTGAAGCCGAGCGGGCCGCGGTAGGCGAGCGCGGCGGCCCGGAGCCGGCCGGTGGCGTCGTACTGCACGAAGATCCGCCGGTGGCGACGCAGTCCGACGAGCCGGTAGAGCCGGTCGACGTCGTGGAGCAGCAGGTCGTCCCGGTCGAGGCCCTCGGCGCGTACGAACACCTCGCCCCGGCAGGCGCGGGCGAGCTCGGCGAGTTCGGGGCAGGCCCCGCCGTCGAGCTCGCCGACCGGCCGGTCGGCGCCTTCCCCGAGGTTCTCGGCGAGGTCCAGCGGCACCATCACGTACTCGCCGGGGACGGTGAGGGCGAGCTCGGGGCCGATGCTGTCGGTCATGCCGCCGAAGGCGAGGGCGGCGAAGCGGTTGCCCGGGCTGAACCAGTTCTGCTGGGCGACGTCCCGCCACTCCCCCATCCGCACGGCCTGCGCGGCCAGCATCACGGCCCGGCCGCCGAGCAGGGTGCCGGAGCTGACCAGGTGCTGGGTCTGCCAGCCCGCGTGGGTGGACCGCCAGGAGGAGAGGGAGGCCCAGCCGCCGTCGGGCTCCTCGTAGCTGATCACGAGGTGCAGGAGTTCACCGGCGCGGCGGGCCCGCTCCCAGTTCTCCAGGATCAGCGACCGGTAGGGGGCGAGCCTGGCCCGCTTGGCGGGGTAGAGGAAGCGGGAGCTCTCGTACCGCTCGAAGAGCTCGGCCGGGGGCTGCGCGTTCACCCGGCAGCCGAAGTCGGACCAGGTTAAGGGGGAGGCCGGGCGGCCCGGGGTGGGCGGGCGCCCGGTGTCGCGGTCCAGGACCGCCGTGCTGTTCATCCGTCTGTTTCCGTCCTGAGGACTCGGAGGGTCGGACGATCTTGGAAGGCCCAAGATCACCGACACTCCAACGGCCGTCTCCTCGAAAGGTGACGGCCGCCGGGATGAACATCAATTGTCCGTCGGGACGGTCAGAACAGTGAGGTCACGTACAGGCAGTTGGTGTAGCTGTAGCCCGGTTCGATCTTCGTCCTGCTCGACTTGGTGTCGCCCGCCGTGGAGGTGCCGGTGGCCGCGCGCTTCTGGAGGAAGTGGTAGTCGCCGGCGGGGAGCAGGAGGGTCGCCTTCGGGTACTTCGAGGACGGCCCCGAGCAGGCCTTGATCTTCGGGGAGTTGACGAGCAGCGGGGTCTGGTACTTCTTGCAGGTCCCGCACGCCTTGAGGGTGACCCTGCCGGTCATCGGGCCCGTGTAGAGCAGTTCGACCTCGCCGGGGCCGTCGTTGCTGACCACCATGATCATCCGCTCGCCGCCGGGGACGTCGGCCGGGGGCAGGCTCTTGCCGGCCGCGGGCTCCTCCTCGGCGATCTCGGCGGCGATGGCGATCGAGCGGGCGTGGGCGGCCTGCGGGCTGTTCGGGTACGTCTTGGCGTAGTCGGTCATGGTCGTGACCGCGCTGCTGAACTCCTTGTCCTTGAACTGGTCGGTGCCGCAGGCGAAGTCGCCCTTCTGGACCGCGGCCGCCGTCTCCTTCGCCGCGCCTTCGAGGGACGGGTCCGGCATGTTGTCGAGGGAGGAGCGCAGGGCGCGCAGCTGGGCGGTCGCGTCGCAGGGCTCGGAGCCGGTGAGGGCGGTCGTCCGGGTCTTGACGGCCGCACGGACGGCCGGTTCGACCTTGGCCGCCTGGGCGGACTGAGGGAAGGTGTCGAGGAGCTCGTTGAGGCTCTCGCTCGCCGGCGGGTTCGCCGTCTGCACGCCGAGCGCCGCCGTACCGCATTCGTAGAGCGACTCGGCGAGCGGCTCGTCCGTCTTGGCGGGCCGGGAGCCGAGGAGGTCCTTGTCCACGGTGGCGGGGAGCTCCCGCAGGTGCTTGAGCGGCGCTATGGCCGCGCAGTACTGCTTGTGCTCGTACGGGGCGGAGACCGTCTTGTAGTACGCGTCGAGGCGGTCGGGGACGAGCTTTCCGGCCCGTGAGCCGGCGTGCTTCGTGCCGAGGTCCTCATAGGCGCTGAGCGCCTTGCGGAAGGTCGGCTCGGCCTTGTCGAAGGCGAGGCCGTCGGCGGACTTCACCAGCGCGTCCGCCGCCGCGAGCAGTTCCAGCATCGCCTGCTCCTTCGCCTCGTCGCGGGCCGCGCCGTACGCGAGGGAGCCTCCGGCGGGCACGGCGAGCAGGACGAGGGCGAGCGGCAGCGCGAGGCGCCGGAAGGAGGCGCCTATCCGGAGGGTGGCGCGCAGTCCGCGGCGGGCGCCGTCGGCGGCGACGGCGAGCAGGAAGACGCCGTAGCCGACGAGGAGGCCGGAGGGGACGCCGTCGACGTCGGCGGGGAGCGCGACCACGAGCAGGGCGGCGGTGGCGAGCCAGCAGAGCGCGGCGCCGACCCAGTTGCGCAGGAGGACGTAGCCGAGACCGAGGCAGGAGAGGTTGAGCAGGCCGATCATGGCGGCCTGCGCCGGGTTCGCGTCGCCGGGGGGCTGCGCGGGCGGCGGGGGGCCGTAACCGGGCGGCGGCCCGAAACCGGGCGGGGCGCCGGGCGGCGGCGGCACGGTCCCGCCCCCCGCCCAGCCGGGCGCGGCCGCGGGCCCGGCCGCGGCACCGGCCATGGCCGCGAGCGGAGCCGCCTCGGGCGGAGTGGCGCCGGACGGAGTGGCGCCGGCTCCCGCGCCGGGCGGAGTGGCCCCGGCCCCCGCGCCGGGCGGTGGCCCGAAGGCGAGCGTGGGCGGGGCCGCGGGAGTCGGCGTCGCCGCAGGCGGGGCAGCGGCGGGCTGGGCCGACTCGGCCCCCGCCCCGGCCCCCGCGCCGAAGGCGAGCGTGGGCGCTCCCGCGCCCGGAGCGGCGGGAGCCGCCGGGGCCCCGGAACCGGCCGGGGCCGCGGGAGCCGGGGCCGGAGTGGCGGCGGGCGGGGCCGCCTCGGGCGCCCCGCCGGGCGGCGGCCCGAAGGCGAGTGTGGGCGCCCCCGCGCCCGGAGCGCCCGGAGCGGCGGGGGCCGCCGGAGCCGGAGGCGTAGGGGCAGGGGCGGCGGTCGGAGGGGCCCAGGGGTCCTCCCTTGACCCGCTCCCGCTCGGCGCCCTGTCCGCCGGCGGCTCGTCGTTCGGTTCGGGACGTGCGTCGTTCGGCTCTTCCCCCACCACGGTTCCCCCTCGTGGTCCATGCGCGGTGACACCCCACCGTCGTCCTTCTCACTTACCCTCCACGGTTCGCCCACACGCGTCCACCGTTTTCGGCAAGCCCGTGACCGACCTCGACGCACCCGCTACGGCGTTTCGCCCCGCGCAGGGCCTAGAGTCGCGGGGTGCCGTACCACCACCGGAACACCGCCCGCCGTACCCTCACCCTCGCCCTCGCCGCCACGGGCTGCTGCGCCGTGCTCGCCGGGTGCGGGGCCTCCCAGGCCGCGTCACAGAGCGGAAAGGCCCAGGCGCCCCAGGGCGAGAGCGGGACGCAGTCCCGGCCGCCCTTCGCCTCCGCCCCCGCCGCCCCCCGGCCCACCCGCTCGCCGGTCCCGGCGCGGGGGAGCGGTTCGCTCGCCGGGAGGACCGTCGTCATCGACCCCGGCCACAACTCCGGCAATTTCCACCACTCAACCGAAATCAACCAAAAGGTGAACATCGGGACGACCCGCAAGGAGTGCGACACCACCGGCACCTCCACCAACGCCGGCTACACCGAGGCCTCCTTCACCCTCGACGTCTCCCACCGGCTGCGGGACCTCCTCACCGCGCGCGGCGCCAAGGTGGTCTTCACCCATGACGGCGAGCGCCCCTGGGGGCCGTGCATCGACGAGCGGGCCCGGATCGGGAACGCGGCCCGCGCCGACGCCGTGGTCTCCGTCCACGCGGACGGTTCGGCCGCGGGCCACCGCGGCTTCCACGTGATCCTGCCCGCGAAGGTCCGGGCGGGTTCCGCCGACACCGCGAAGATCGTCGCCCCGTCCCGTACGCTCGGCGAGCGGATCGCGGACCGGTTCGCACGCGCCACCGGGACCTCGCCCGCCAACTACATCGGCGACGGTACGGGGTTGGACGTACGGGACGATCTCGGCGGCCTCAATCTCTCGACCGTCCCCAAGGTCTTCGTCGAATGCGGCAATATGCGTGACCCGAAGGACGCACAGCTGCTCACGTCGTCGACGTGGCGGCAGAAGGCGGCGCAGGGGCTCGCGGACGGCATCGCGACCTACCTCGAGGGGTAGGAACGGCGGGCGATAGATTCGCTCCGTACGATGGGGCCTCTCCCGCGCCGTGAAACACCCGAGCGCCACCCCCGACGCGACGACCGACGACCTGACGAAGGACTCTTACGTGGATATCCGATCCCTCACCCGAGGCGACGGCGTGCTGATCGGTGCAGCGGCGTTGCTGTTCATCGCCTCGTTCCTGGGCTACTACTCCTACACGGGCGTGCCCACCGGCGCCCCGAACTCCTGGTCCTCCCTGGGGAACGCCATCGGCGTCTACATGGTGGGCGTGATCGGCGCGGCCCTGATCGTCCTCCCCCGCATGCTGCCGCAGTCGCAGCCGCGCAAGGTCCTGGGTCTGGACCTCGCCCAGTTCGGTGTCGCCGCCACGATCTTCACCGCCTGGTCGTTCCTCTGGACGATCATCGACCTCGACGGGCCCGACGCCGGCGCGGGCCTGATCCTCGGTCTCATCGCCTCCCTGGCCCTGGCCGGTGCCGCCGTCGCCGGTCCGATGATCCCCGCCCTGAAGGCCCCGCTCGTCACCGCGCCCAAGCCGCAGACCCCGCAGCCGTACGGCGTGCAGCCCGGCCAGCCGGGTCAGCCGGGCGTCCCCGGCGGCTACGGCTACCCGGGCGCGCAGCAGCAGCCGTACGGTGCCCCGCAGGACCCCTCGCAGGGTGCGGGCCAGCCGTTCGGCGCTCAGGCCGCCGCCCCGCAGCCGCAGGCCGCGCAGCAGCCCGAGCCGCAGGCAGCCGCCCCGGCCCCGCAGCCGGCCTCCGACTTCGCGCCGTTCTGGTTCGCGGTCCCGGCCGCGCGTCCGCTGTACGCGGAGGACGGCTCGCAGGCGCCGATCGCCGAACTCGCCCCGGGCACCTGGTACCTGGCGGTCGAGCAGCGCGGTCCGGGCCTGGTGGCCCAGACGCAGGACGGCCGCCGCGGCGTCCTCCAGGACACCACCGGCATCCAGCGCGGCTGATCCCCCGCTCCACCCGACGGCCCTCCGCCCGGAATCCCTTCCGGGCGGGGGGCCGTTGCCGTACAGTCCCCGCAACACGTATCTGACGAAGCGTCAGAAAGGATGCGGGCATGCGGCTCGGACTCGCCCTCGGCTACTGGGGCCGCGGCCCCTCCCCCGCCCACCTCGACCTCGCCCGCGAGGCCGAGCGGCTCGGCTACGACTCCGTGTGGACCGCCGAGGCCTGGGGCTCCGACGCCTTCACCGCACTGACCTGGCTCGCCGCGCACACCAGCCGCATCAGGCTGGGCACCGCCGTCGCGCAGATGGCCGCCCGCGCGCCCACCACCACCGCGATGCACGCGCTCACGCTCGACCACCTCTCCGGCGGGCGCGTGCTGCTCGGGCTCGGCCTGTCCGGGCCGCAGGTCGTCGAGGGCTGGTACGGGCGCCCCTTCCCCCGCTCCCCGCTGACCGCGACCCGCGAGTACGTGGACGTGGTCCGCCAGGTGCTACGCCGCGAGGCCCCCGTACGGCTCGACGGACGCCACCACTCCCACCCGTACACCGGCCCGGACGGCACCGGCCTCGGCAAGGCGCTCAAGCCGATCACGCACCCGCTGCGCGCCGACGTCCCGATCCTGCTGGGCGCCGAGGGGCCGAAGAACATCGCGCAGACCCTCGCCATCGCCGACGGCTGGCTGCCCCTCTACTGGACGCCCGACCGCTGGGCCGAGGTCTACGCCCTCCCGGACGCCCTCCCGGACGCGCTCCCGGAAAGCTTCCTGGTCGCCCCCATGGTCCGGGCACAGCTCTGCGAGGACGTGGCGGCCGGACTCCTTCCGGTCAAGGCGATGCTCGGCTTCTACATCGGCGGCATGGGGCACGCGGCCCGCAACTTCCACGCCGACCTGATGGGGCGCATGGGATACGAGAAGGAGGCCCGCCGCATCCAGGAGCTGTTCGCGGCGGGCCGGCGCGAGGAGGCCGTGCTCGCCGTGCCGGACGCCTTCGCCGACGAGATCTCGCTCGTCGGCCCCCGGGAGCGGATCGCCGAACGCCTGGAGAGATGGCGGCAGGGCCCGGTGACGGACCTCCTTGTCACGGCACCGGACCCGGCCACGCTCCGTCTGCTCGCGGAGCTCAACGCATAGCGTCAGCCGCCGCCGAGCTGTGAGGCGCTGGGGACCTTGTCCACGACCTCGGCGCCGGCGCTCTTGCCCGCGTCCTTGACGCTGTTGATGATGTTCTCGAAGGCGCCGACGTCCGCGTCGCCCGCCTCGCCCTTGCGGAGCTTCGTCCCCAGGTCCTTGAGCGACTCGATCCCGGCGGAGAGCGGCGCGACCGCCTTCGAGAGCAGCGGGTCGCCCTTGGCGTTGTTCACCGCCGCCTTGAGCCGGTTGTACGTGAACGCGCCCGCGAGGCCCGCCTTCACCAGGGCGAAGGTCCTGCCGTCCGCGCCCTTCTTGAACTTGCCCGCGCGGTACGGCTTCACGATCCACTGGTAGGTGGCACCGGCGGCCAGACCGGCGTTGGCCACGAACCGCGTCTTCGCCAGCTTCTGCTGCTCGAAGCTCGCCGAGGCCGTCGGGGCCTCGGCGGCGCTCGCACTCGTCTTGTCGTCGCCGCCGCCGCAGGCGCCGGTGGTCAGGAGCAGGGCGCAGGACAGCAGCAGTGCCACGACTCCGCGCGAAACACTTCTGGACAAGACGGACCTCCCTGGTGACGGTGGCGCCAGCCTCGCCCGGGGCCCTCCGTGCGGCCACCCGGGCGACCCCGAACGGGTGGCCGCAGCCGGTCCGCGCATCCCTCTCTACTGACGTCCTCGCAGGTCAGGGGCGTGGGACGTCCCTCCGCGTCCCTGGGACGCCGATGCCTCTGGCCCCCCGTCCGGCCCGATCGGACAGTGGTCACGAAGGTCGGTCCGGGACGGCTCCGGACCCGGAAGGGTGTGACGGTGAGACGCCGCGTCTGCGCAGCGGGAAACTGCCAGTGGTTCTACGCGAGGCCCGACGCCCGGCTCCGGCCGGGCATCGGCGCGTACCGCGGATTCCGGTCGACGGCGGGCCTGCCGCAGGAGCGGCTCGTGGTGCCGACCGGGAGGGTGTCGCTGCTCATCGGGTTCGGCAGCGAGATGCGGCTCGGCCGGACGGGGCGCGGGGCGGCGGGGGCCGCGGCGCCGGCGCACACCTCCGTGGTGTCCGGTCTGCACACCCGGGCCAGGGTCCTCGGCCACCAGGGCGACCTCCACGGGGTGGAGCTCACCCTCGCGCCCTGGGCGGCGTACCGCCTCTTCGGCGCCGCCCTCGGGGAGCTCGCGGACACGGTCACGGACCCGGCGGACGTCCTGGGCGGCCGGGTCCGTGACCTCGGCGCGGCCCTGGAGGCGGCCCCGGGGTGGCGGGAACGGTTCGCCCTGCTCGACGAGGCCCTGCTGCGCTGGACGGCCGATTCCGCGCCGTCCCACGAGCCGTCCCCCGCCGTCCTGGAGGCCTGGCGGCTCCTCGACCGCACGGCGGGCCGCCTGCCGATCGGGGAGCTCGCCACCAGGACCGGCTGGAGCCTGCGGCACCTGGAGAACCGCTTCCGCGAGCAGATCGGTCTCACCCCGAAGCGCCTGGCCCGCGTCCTCCGGTTGAACCGGGCGATCGGGCTCCTCGCCACGGGCGGCGGGGCCGCCGGCGTCGCGGCCGACTGCGGGTTCTACGACCAGTCCCATCTCAGCCGCGAGTTCACGGCGATGACGGGGATGCCGCCGGGCCGTTTCCTGGCGGCCAGGAGCGGGGCCAGTGCATGGCTGGCCGGTTGAAACCGGCCATTCCGTGTGGTGCGTTTTTGTCCAATACGGAGCCGTGCGGCGGGTGTCAGCCTGTCTGCGCGCGCGACCCGTCGGGTCGCTCACCGGCTCACGACATGAAGGTGGATCAGAGAATGAGCAGCATCACTGGGTTCCGCAAGCGGGCCGCGGCCGCCCTCGGCGCGACGGCGCTGATCGTCGCGGGCGGTGTGGCGACGGCGGGCCAGGCGGCAGCCGGCCCCAACTGCCCGTCCGGCTACCACTGTGTCTTCTCGGCCTCCATCGCGAACAACAACAAGCACGCGTACTTCAACAGCGACACCGACTTCACCAACGACTACTTCGACGTCTACGGCAACGTCGTGAACGACGACGTCCACGCCGCCAGCAACTCCAGCAACAGCGGCTACGAGAGCCACTACTACCGGGACATCAACTACGGCGGCGGGCTGCTGTTCTGCGTGAACCCCGGCAGCTCGGTCGACTCCTGGCAGCTGCCGGACGACGGCGTCGACGGCAACGGCGACAGCGGCAGCAAGGCGGGCGAGGCCAGCTCCCTGCGGGTCCGCTCCACGACCACCATCCCCTGCTTCTGACCGACCGGCGCGATCCGGGGCCCGGCGACACGGGGGTGTGCCGGGCCCCGTCCCCCTCCACGCATCCGAAAGGCAGCTCACAGATGACCAAGAACAACCGGATCACCGGACTCGGCAAGCGGATCGCCTCCGTGGCCGGCGCGACCGCGCTGCTCGTGGGCGGCGCCGTCGCGACCGCGGGGCCCGCGGCGGCAGGTCCCAACTGCGCGTCCGGGTACCACTGCGTCTTCATCAGCTCCATCGAGAACAACGTCAAGCACTCGTACTTCAGCAGCGACAGCGACTTCACCAACGACACGTTCGACGGAGCCCCGGCCGACGTGAAGGTGAACGACTACGTCGAGGCCGCCAGCAACTCCAGCAACAGCGGCTACGAGAGCCACTACTACTACGACATCAACTACGGCGGCGGTCTCGTGTTCTGCGTGAACCCCGGCAGCTCGGTCGACCTCTGGTCGCTGACGGAGGACGGCTACTCGGGCAACGGCAAGGGCCAGCGCAACGAGGCCAGCTCCCTGCGGGTCCGCTCCACGACCACCATCCCCTGCTTCTGATGCGGCACACGCTCATACTCGCGCTCGGCCTGGCCGTCGGCGCGGCGGCGCTGTCCGGGTGCGGCACGACGCCGGAACCGGACCACCGGACCACCACGGCCACCCGGATCGACACCGCCGAGCTGCACCGGCGGCCCCCGGTCACCGAGCTCCTGTTCACCCCGAACGACCGCAGCCATGAGGCACAGCGGCAGTTCGCCATCACCTGCATGGCGAAGCGGGGCTACCGGTACGCCCCTGTCGGGGCGGCGGAGGCGGCGGAGGGCGGCGACCAGCTCCCGCAGCCGTTCGGCCTGGAGTCGGCGTCGCCGGCCCCGGAGGCCGCCCCGCCGGTGACGGAGGCGCCCCCGAAGCCGGGCAGCCCGGAGAGCACGGAGGCGTACGCCCGGGCCCTGTTCGGGGACCAGAGCAAGCGGGTCACGGCCAAGGGCATCCGTATGAGCGTGTCCCGCCCGGGCAACGGCTGTCTCGCCGAGGCCGAGAAGCGCGTCCTCGGCGACGGCCGGATGCGGTGGCTCCAGGTGCGCATCATGCTCTTCGAGGCGCAGGAGCAGGCCCGTAAGGACGTGGAGAAGGATCCCGCGTTCAAGGCCGTGACGGCGCGGTGGCGGACGTGCATGGACCGGGCCGGGTTCACCGAGCCCGATCCCGCACGGCTCCTCGCCTCCCTGCGCACCCCCGGGGCCCGGGCGTCCAGCACCGCCCTGGCGACGGATCTGCGCTGCAAGGACGAGACGGGCTACCTCGACACCGCGTACACCCGGCTCGCCGCCGTCCAGCAGCGGTGGCTGGACCGGAATCCGGCCGTCGCCAGGGACTGGAAGACCCTGACGGACCGCCAGGAGCGGGAGTCCCGCGAGGTCCTGTCCGCTTCCGCTACTTCTCCTCGCTCGGGATGAAGCGGCCGGTGCAGCTGCGCGGCCCGTCCTTCGGCAGGGCCGCGCAGACCCACACCGAGCCGTCGTCCGGGGCCGCGATCAGCGGCGTGTAGACGTCCCGGTCGTAGTGCACGACGTCGGCCTGCGCGGCGCCGTCGGAGTTGTTGACGACCACCGTGGCGCCGATCTGGGCGAAGGAGATGCGACCCCACGCCGCCCGGCAGGCCTTGCTGTACCGGAGCTCGATCACCAGGTCCTTGGGGATGGAGCCGGTCCGTTCCGTGACCGCGTCGGCACCGCAGTTCATCTTCTTCGGGTCCCGGCCCTCGCACGCGGTGCCGGTGCAGCCCGTCGCCGGGCCCGCGACCTGCACGGCGCGGGTGGGGCGGGACTCCGGCTTCTCGCCGAAGAACATCACGGCGGCCACGGCGACCGCCGCGGCGACGAGGAGTCCGGCCACGGCCGAGATCCACAGCGCGCGCCTGCGCCCGGGCCGCGCGGGCGCGGCGTCCGGAGCGGGCGCGGGCACGGGCACGGGCGCCTCGTCGGAGGCCCCGTCGGAGGCCTCGTCCGCCGACGCCCGTTCCTCGTCCGCCCGGTCCCAGAGGGCGAGCAGGACCGCCGGGTCCTTCCCGTCGAGCCGGGCGATGCTCTCCACGGCGGCCCGCGGCGGGAACTGCTTCCCGTTGACCCAGCGTTCCCAGGACGACTTCGCGTAGTGGGTCTTCTCGCCGAGCTGGGCGAAGCTCAGTCCCGACGCCTTCTTCAGGGCGAGCAGTTCGCTCGCCAGCTCCTCGGCCGAGGCCGTGGATCTCCCGCTCACAGACCCTTGACGGTCCACTTGACTCTGCTCTCCCGCACCTTGCGCATGTTCATGCCACTCATGAACGCGCACATCCTAGAGCGCGGGAAAGCATGCTCAGCAGCAGTCCGGGGCCAGGCCCGCGGGGAGCCGGTCGCCGCCGAAAACGGCGACGGTCGCCTCCTCGCCGCCGAGGGCCGCGACCGCGAGGAGGAGGGAGCCGGCGGTCCAGGCGGTCTGCTCCTCGGGCCACACGGCCTTGTCGCCCTCCGTGGCGCCCTCGAAGACGTACCCCGTCCAGTACATGCCGTTCGCGGCGCGCAGGTGCTGGATGTCCTGGAGGACCGTGAGGGCCCGGTCGGACTCCCCCATCGCCCAGAGCGCGAGGGCCAGTTCGCAGCTCTCGCCGCCCGTCACCCACGGGTTGGGGACGACGCAGCGCACGCCGAGGCCGGGCACGACGAAGGCGTCCCAGGAGGCCTCGATCCGCTCCTTGGCCTCAGTCCCGGTGACCGCGCCGCCGAGGACCGGGTAGTACCAGTCCATCGAGTAGCGGGACTTGTCGAGGAAGCGCTCGGGGTGCCGGCGGATCGCGTGGCCGAGGGCCCCGGCGGCCAGCTCCCAGTCGGGCTGCGCCTCCTCGCGGACCTCGGCGATGGCGAGGGCGCAGCGCAGTGCCTGGTGGATCGACGAACTGCCGGTGAGGAGCGCGTCGTCGACCGGCGTGCCGTCGTCCTCGCGCTTCCAGCCGATCTGGCCGCCGGGCTGCTGGAGCCCGAGGACGAACTCGACGGCCGCGTAGACGACGGGCCACATCCGGTCGAGGAAGGCGTCGTCGCCGGTGGACAGGTAGTGGTGCCAGACGCCGACCGCGATGTACGCGACGAAGTTGGACTCGCGACTCCGGTCGGTGACCTGCTCCGGGTCGCCGTCGTGATAGGCCGCGTACCAGGAGCCGTCGCCGTTCTGGTGGCGGGCGAGCCAGGCGTAGGCGCGGGCGGCGGCCTCGTGCTCGCCGGCCGCGTCCAGGGCCATGGCGGCCTCGGTGTGGTCCCACGGGTCCAGGTGGTGGCCCCGGAACCAGGGGATGGCGCCGTCCTCGCGCTGCACCGCGAGTATCCCGGCCACGGTCTCGGCGGCCTGCTCGGCGGTGAGCACCCCGGGCAGGACGAGGTGCTCGGCGATCCGCTCGGGAGAGGTCACTGGGCGTCGGCCTTGGGGAGGTGGGGCTTGGTGGCGTAGGCGACGAAGCTCTTGCCGACGACCGGGTTGAGCAGCTGCTCGGCGACCCGGGTCAGGGCGGGCTTCTTCATGATGTCCCAGACCAGGAGCTTGTGGTACGCGCGGACCGGCAGCGCCTTGTCGTTGTCCACGCCGAAGGCGCACTTGAGCCACCAGTACGGCGAGTGCAGCGCGTGCGCGTGGTGGGTGCCGTACGGCTTGAGGCCGGCCTGCCGGATCTTGGCGAGCAGCTCGTCGGCCTTGTAGATGCGGATGTGGCCGCCCTCGACCTCGTGGTACGCGTCGGAGAGCGCCCAGCAGACCTTCTCGGGGCCGTACCGGGGCACGGTGATCGCGATCCGGCCGCCCGGCTTGAGGACGCGGACCATCTCGGCGAGCACGCCCTTGTCGTCGGGGATGTGCTCCATGACCTCGGAGATGATCACGACGTCGAAGGACTCGTCGGGGAAGGGCAGGTTGAGGGCGTCGCCCTCCATCGCGGTGGCGGTCGCACCGGCCGGGGCCTCGCCGGCCTCCTTCATGGCGGCGAACCACTTGGCGACCTCGCGGATCTCCTCGCCGTTCTGGTCGAGCGCCACGACCTGGGCACCACGCCGGTAGCACTCGAAGGCATGCCGCCCCGCACCACAGCCCAGATCGAGCACACGATCGCCGGGGGCGAGCGGAAAACGGGTGAAGTCGACGGTCAGCACGAGGTCTGCCTTTCACGGTTGGAGAGTGGTTGCGGGCAGTCGCCGCCTAGTTGTGGGTGGGCGCCGCCGCTCGGTTGTGGGCAGGCGTTCCGCGGGGCGGAACGGGTGGGCACAACCGACCCACCGGGCCGCACCCGGCACCGACGGCGGGGTGTCACCGGCGGACTCCGGCTCCCTGACGGGCCACGGCCTCGCGGTACAGCTCGGCCGTCCCCTGCGCGGCCCGCGCCCAGGTGAAGTTGGCCAGGACCCGCTCGCGCCCGGCGGCACCCAGCCGAGCCCGCAGCTCGGGATCGCCAAGCACCCGCCCCAGCGCAGCGGCCAGCGCACCGGCATCCCCCGGCGGCACCGCCAAGCAGGTCTCGCCGTCGGGACCGGCAACCTCCGGGATGGCGCCGCCCGTCGTCGCGACCAACGCGGTCCCCGTCGCCATCCCCTCCGCCGCCGGCAGCGAGAACCCCTCGTACAGCGACGGCACGCACGCGACCTGCGCGGACCGGTAGAGGTCCACGAGCTCGGCATCGCTGATGCCCTTGACGAACGAGACGGCGCCGTCGAGCCCGTACCGCTCGATCGCGGCGGCCACCGGCCCGTCCTCGGCGCGCTTGCCGACGACGACGAGGTGCGCCTCGGGGTTCTCCGTACGGAGCTTGGCGAGCGCCTCGATGAGGAAGACCAGGCCCTTGAGCGGGACGTCGGCGCTGGAGGTGGTGACGATCCGCCCGGGGACCTCGGCGACGGACGGATCCGGCGACCACAGGTCGGTGTCGGCACCGATGTGGACGACCCGGATGCGCTCCTCCCGTACGCCCAGGTGCTCCACGATCTCCTGGCGGGAGGTGCCGGAGACGGTGAGGACGGACGGCAGCCGGCGGGCGACCTTCTTCTGCATGCCGGTGAAGGCGTACCAGCGGCGGACGGAGGCGCGGCGCTTCCAGTCGGCGGCGGCGTCGAGTTCGAGCTGCCGGTCGACGGTGATGGGGTGGTGGATCGTGGTGACGAGCGGCGCGCCGATCGCGCGCGGCCCGCCGAGGAGCCCGTACCCCAGGGTCTGGTTGTCGTGGACGACGTCGAAGTCGCCGCGGCGGGCGGCGAGCATGCGCCGGGCCCGCAGGGAGAAGGTGAGCGGCTCGGGGAAGCCGCCGGTCCACATGGTGGCGACTTCGAGCGCGTCGATCCAGTCCCGGTACTCCTCGCGCTTCGGGGTCCGGAAGGGGTCCGGCGAGCGGTAGAGGTCGAGACTGGCTATCTCGGTGAGCTTGAGCCCCGCGAGGTCCTCGCCCTCGTCCAGGACGGGGTACGGCTGGGAGCCGATGACCTCGACGCTGTGGCCGAGGCGGACGAGCTCGCGGGAGAGGTGCCGGACGTAGACGCCCTGGCCCCCGCAGAACGGGTTCCCCTTGTACGTGAGGAGAGCGATCCGCAACGGACCGTCACCGGCCGCGGTGACGCCCTGTCGGGGGCTTGCCTCTATGGCCTCAGCGGTCATGCGCGACCCCCTTCGAGCGTGCGTTTCGCGGGAGCGTAACCGCTCGCGCTAATCTAGAACAAGTTACAGACTTGATCGTTCTTGATCCTTCAAGGAGCACAGAATCTACCGGCAGGTAGCTCCGTGGTGAGAGCCGGAACAGGTGATTCGCGCCACGGCGGCGGCACGGCCATACTGTCGCTCCCCACCGAACGGAAGCCGCACGGAACGGGACCTCATGACCGCAGACAGCAGAGCGGACCACAGAGCCGCGTCGCCGCCCCTCACGGAGCGCCAGGAGGCGCGGAGGCGCCGCATCCTGAACGCCAGCGCCCAGCTCGCGGCCCGGGGCGGCTTCGACGCCGTGCAGATGCGGGAGGTCGCCGAAGCGGCGGGGGTCGCCCTCGGCACCCTGTACCGGTACTTCCCCTCCAAGATCCACCTCCTCGTGGCGACCATGCAGGACCAGCTCCAGCACATGCACACCACGCTGCGGAAGCGGCCGCCCGCCGGCGCGGACCCGGCGGAACGGGTCGCCGAGACCCTGATGCGCGCCTTCCGGGCGCTGCAGCGGGAACCGCAGCTGGCCGACGCGATGGTGCGGGCGCTGACCTTCGCGGACCGCAGCGTGAGCCCCGAGGTCGACACGGTCTCCCGGGTGACGACCGCGATCATCCTGGACGCGATGGGGGCGGAGCATCCGACCCCGAGTCAGCTCTCGGTGGTCCGGGTGATCGAGCACACCTGGCACTCGGCGCTGATCACCTGGCTGTCCGGACGCGCCTCGATCGCACAGGTGAAGATCGACATCGAGACGGTCTGCCGGCTGATCGACCTGACCGCCCCCGGGGCGGGTGCCGCTCCCGGGGGCGAGTGACCTCAGGGCTTCTTGTTCTTCTTCAGGTCGGCCGCGAAGAGCGCCTCGCACTCCGGGCCGGTGTCGGTGGCGATGAACATCACCATCTTCAGCGGCCCGGTGGAGTGGTTGCTGGCCTTGAGCTGCCAGCCGCTCTTCGTGAAGGTCTTGATCTCCGAGCCGCCCTGCGCGAGGCCCTTACCCTCGGCCCAGCCGCCCTTGGCGAGGGCCGTGACCGTGCCGTCGTAGGACTTCTTCGGGTCGGCCGCCTTCTCGGCGTCGGCGTTCCAGGTGACCATGCAGTTCTTCAGCTCGGGCGCCACCGGGTCGCCGGTGGGGTCCTCGGCGAAGCCGGCGGCGGTCGCCGCGCTCTCGATCTCCTTGCTCACCGCGTCGGCGGTGAGCGTGCCGTCGCCCGCCTCCGAGCCCCCGCCCGAACCGCCCGTCGAAGCCGAACCGGCCGAGGAGGAACCGGCCGAGGACGAACCGCCCTTGTCCGTACCGCCCTCGCTGCCACAGCCCGAGACGAGCAGCGCCACACCGGCGGCCGCGGCCACCCACATCGCCTTGCGCACAACACTCCCAATTCCGCGCGCACGAAGGCCCCTTGCCCCCGTGACCAAGGGGCCTAGTTTTGCACGTGGAAACGGCTGCTCGTCCCGACAGGGCTACTCCTCCGGAGGGAACACCGGTTCCCCGCCGTCCGCCAGGGTGATGAGGATGGCCTCCACCGGGCAGCCCTCCGCCGCCGCGAGGAGGCGTTCGCCCGCGTCGGTCTCCGGTTCGCGGGGGTGGGACTGACGGGCCGTGTCGAGCCGGAAGCCGTCCGGGGCGTGGTTGACGCACATGCCGGAGCCGATGCAGACGCTCCGGTCGACCTCGACGTGCCAGCGGTCCCCCATCACGCCCCGCCCTCGTAGCCGCCGGGCAGGTGGATCATCTTGTGCTCCAGGTACTCGCCGAAGCCCTCGGGGCCGAACTCCCGGCCCAGGCCCGAGTTCTTGTAGCCGCCGAAGGGGCCGAGCATGTCGAGGCTGAAGGTGTTGACGTTGAAGGTGCCGGTGCGGACGCCACGGGCGAAGTCGATGCCGTGCTCCACGTCCCCGGTCCAGACGCTGCCGCTGAGCCCGAAGTCGGAGTCGTTCGCGATCCGCCGGGCCTCGGCCTCGTCCCCGTACGGCAGGAGGCAGATGACCGGGCCGAAGATCTCCTCGCGGGCGATCCGCATCGAGTTGTCGACGTCGCCGAAGAGGGTCGGCTCGACGTACCAGCCGCGCTCCAGACCGGCCGGACGTCCGCCGCCGGTGAGGACCTTGGCGCCCTCGGCCTGCCCGATCCCGATGTAGTCGAGGGAGCGCTGCTGCTGGCGCCGGGCGACGAGCGGACCGACCTGGGTGGCCGGGTCGAGCGGGTCGCCGACGACGAGCGCGCCGGCCGCCGCCGCGAGGGCCTCCGCGATCTCCTCGTACCGCGAGCGGGGCGCGAGGATGCGGGTCTGGGCCACGCACGCCTGCCCGTTGTTCATCCAGGCGGCCGGGACGATCCCGGCGACGGCGGTCGCCACGTCCGCGTCGGGGAGGATCACGGCGGCCGACTTGCCGCCCAGTTCGAGGGTGACGCGGGTGAGGTTGCGGGAGGCGACCTCCATGACCCGCTTGCCGGCGGCGACCGATCCGGTGAAGGAGACCTTGTCGACGCCGGGGTGGCCGACGAGGTACTCGCTGACCTCGCGGTCGGCGGGCAGGATCGACAGGACCCCCTCCGGGAGCCCGGCCTCCGCCGCGATCTCACCGAGGATGTACGAGTCGAGCGGCGACTCCGGCGAGGGCTTGAGGACCACCGTGCAGCCGGCGAGCAGCGCGGGCCCCAGCTTGGCGGCGGCGGTGAACTGCGGCACGTTCCACGGGACGACCGCCGCGACCACCCCTACCGGCTCGCGCCGCACGAGCAGCGGCCCGAGGACACCGCCGCGCCGCTCCTCGTACGGGAAGTCCCGGGCGACGGTGATCGCCGCGTCCCAGACCATCATCGCGCCGAGCGCCTGGGCGAGGACGGACCAGGAGTACGGGGAGCCGTTCTGGGAGCTGATGACGCGGCCGATCTCCTCGTACCGGACGGCGATGGCGTCCTTGATGCGGGTGACGACCGCGATCCGCTCCTCGACGGTCATCCGGGGCCAGGGGCCGTGGTCGAAGGCGGCGCGGGCGGCGGCCACGGCCCGGTCGACATCGGCCTCGGAGGCGTGCGGGACACGGCCGATGACCTGCTCGGTGTGCGGGGAGATCACCTCGATGACCCCGTCGCCGAGGGGATCGGTCAACTCCCCGCCGATGAACAGCTTTCCGTGCTCCACAAGCTCGGTCATGACCGCTGCCTCCCGGGGAGATGGAATTGCCCGTTGAAGTTCCGACGATGTTCCTGACGGTTCTTCAGAACTGATACCAGTTCTAGTTATACTTGGCCAGACTTGAGGCCAAACCGGCCCCCACCAGCAGCTTTGCCACTGGTGGGGGCCGTCGTCATGCCGCCTGGGCCGTCTGTGGGCCGTCGGGTGCTTCGCCGCGCGCCTTGTAGACGTCGTCGACAGCCTTCCGGGTGCGGCTCTCGCTGCTCGGCATGAGGTGGGTGTACGTCCTCAGCGTGAAGCCGGGGTCGGCGTGCCCCAGATAGCCGCTCAACGCCTTGATGTTCTCGCCCGCGTCGAGCAGCACGGAGGCGTAGAAGTGCCTCAGCGCGTGCATGCCGTCCTCGCGCGACTCCTTGGGCCTCTCCCCCGGTTCAGGAGCCGGGATGACGTCCGCGGCCACGAGGGCGGGCTTCCAGGAGGCGGTGTTGAAGTAGTGCCGGCCGACGGCCTTGCCCTCCTCCGTCGTGAACATCAGACGCTTGGTCACGAGCGGACCGTTCAGCGTCTCCCACGGCAGCGTGACCTCCTCGGGCGGGAACTCCTTCATATGGGCGGCCAGCGCGCGGCTCACGTGCACGGGCAAGGGAACGTCACGCACCTTGCCGCGCTTCGGCGGGGCGAAGACGGCTCGTCCGCCGATGAGCTTCACCTGATAGCCGACGTGCAACCACCCCGTGAGGAAGCCGACTTCGTCGACCGGAAGCCCGAAGATCTCGCCCTGCCGAAGCCCACAGCCGCCGCCCACGTCGACCATCGCCCGGTAGTGGGCTGGGAGCGCCTCTCGCACCGCGAACACCTGCTCAACGCTCCACGGGCGAACGCGCTTCGAAGCCTGTGCCGGCGCCTTCACCGAAGCGGCACGGAAGGGATTCCGCGCGATGAGCCGGTCGTCCACGGCGGCCGTGAAGACCGCCGAGACGTTGGCGTAGATGGTCCGCCGGGTAGACGCGGCCAGGCCCGCGTCCTCCAGCTTCCGCAGCCACTCCCGGATGTGCTCGGGCTGGAACGAACCGAGGGGGCGGGACCCGATGTACGGGTACGCGTGCAGCCGGATCCTGGACTCGGCTCCGGTGCGCGTGGAGACGTCCGTCGTCTGCGCGGCGACCCAACGTTCGGCGTACTGCTGGAAGGTGGTGCGTCCGACCTTCGGGTCGATGTACTCGCCCCTGGCCATGTCCGTCTCGATGCTCGTCAGCCACTGCTCGGCGAGGCGCTTCTGCCGGTCGGGGAAGCTCTTGGACTTCTCTGTGCCGTCGGGGCCGACGTACCGGGCCCGGTAGCGCATGCCCGTGCCGTAGCGGTCCGTCTTAACGCGCCGGGTCTTGCCGTCGGCGCCCTGCTCGACCTTGAACCAACGGTCCTGGATGTGACCTGCCATGTGGTGCTGTGCCTCTCTCAGGGAAAGCCGTGGGGCGCGACCGCATGGCCGCGCCCCGGGGGTTGGATCGATCGGTTGTGTCTCAGGCGGCCAAGTCGGCGGCCATGCGCTCACGCGTCCACTGCTGGACGGCGACGGGGTCGTACCGGACGTGCTTCCCGACCCGGAAGCCGGGCGGGCCGGTGCGCTTTCGGCGCCACTGGTAGACGGTCTCCAGAGGCACGCCGAACAGCTCGGCGATGTCATCGGGGGTGAGGTAGCGGTCGGGGAGTCCGGATCGCAGGGTGGTCAAGGCGGATGCCATCCGCAGCTCTCCTCTCGGATGTGTCCGAGGTCGGGATTTCTGCGTCATCGCGTCATTCGCGTCACTCGGTCGTCTGACCTGCGGGTTTCAGTGACGCAAGGGTGCGCGGTCTGCGTCATTGGTGACGCAGGCTCTCCGTCACGGGTGACGCGGGTGACGCGGAGTGACGCAGACTTTGGCGTCTGCGTCACCGCCGTTACTGCTGGTCAGGTGCCGTTTCCGGCCGTCCGTGACACAGGTGACGCAGCGTTTCTCTCTTAGGAAAAAGAGAGGGTGGTGTCTGTTGTTGTGCGCGCCTCAATGCGTGAAGAGGGAGCCGCAGAGCGGCACGCCTTTGGAGCGGCGGCGCGGCCGCCGAAGAGCAAGAGGAGCACGTCCCCGCGTGGCGGCGTGCTCCTCTTGCCTGTGCGGTGGCCCGTGCGGCGCGGTCTAGAACATCCCGGCCTGCGTGTCGGGCGACGGCTGCGGCGGGCGGGACATCTCGATGTAGCGGGCGGTCTTGGTACGGCCCCAGTCGACGACGACACCGCGCGCGGCCAGGACGGGCTGCAGCCGCTTGAGCCGGTCGGAGAGGACCTTTCCGGTGGTCGGCCACCCCTTCGGCGCGGGCCGCAGGCCGTCGCGCGTGTAGAGCTGGGTGAGGCAGTGCAACCACTCGGACGACGTCATCCGAACGTCCGCGCCCGGATCGATGCCGGCGGCGTGGTCGAGGACGGTCTGCGCGAGCACGTCGCCCTCGATGACATCGTCGTTCAGGTCGTCCAGGCTGGTCCGGTAGGCGTCCAGCGCGCCGAAGCCGGTGGCCGCGTCAAGCTGCGCGCACAGGTGGGCGAAGTCGGCCATGCGCAGGTCGGTCGGGATCTGCGCCTGGGCGGCGCGGACCTTGACGGTGAGGTCGAGCAGCGAGCCGAGGATGACCGGGAGAATCTCCTCGAACTCCGCCCACAATTCCGCCTCGGTCCGCCGCACGAGCGGGCGCTCCAGACGCAGCGGGAGGAGGCGTTCGGCGAGGTCGGGGCGGATGACGCCGACGTCGATGCCAGTCAGCAGCAGGGGCTTGCGGTAGCGGGAGCGGACGACGTCGCCGTCGGTGAACAGGGCCCGCTTGATGGTCTCGGCGCCGGTGACGATGCAGCACATCAGGTCCGAGAGGTCCGGGCCGAGGTGGGAGAGGTTGTCGAGCGCGGTGACCCATCCGGCGGCGACGGCCGCGATGAGGTTCTCCTCGTCCTTCGGGGCGCGGCGCAGGTCGCTGCTCATACCCTCGATGATCCGCAGGAGCATCCGCGCGCCGGTGGACTTGCCCGCGCCCTGGGGGCCGGTGAGGAACGGGGCGGGGACGGGCACGGACGGCCCCAGGCAGCCGATGAGCCAGGCGATCGCCAGGCTCTCGGTCTGGGCGTTGGCGAAGTTGCACAGCCGCATCAGCAGGTCGATGCCTTTGCCGTTGGTGTCCCTGGCCGGCAGCGGGAGCTCCCCGGTGAGCTGGGTACGCCGCCAGCACACCTCCTGCGGGTCGGGGGTGCGGATATCCCATCCGGTGGGGTGGATGCGGACGGACTTGCCGTCGTCGCGGCCCAGGTCGAGCCAGGTCGCCCCGTCGAAGCCGGGGGCGACGCGGATGTGGACGGGCTGTACCTGCTCGGTGATGGCCAGTGCCTCGATCAAGTCCAGAGCCTCCTTGAGTGCGGTTCCGTTGAAGACGCCGTAGCCGTCCTTGAACAGGCCGACGATGAGTTCCTGGCGGTGGCTGCCCGTCGTTCCCTGGGAGCGGATCGGGCGGGCGACGGGGTGGCCGTTGCGCTGGGCGTAGACGGTGCCGTCGGCGGTGCGGAAGTACCGGAAGTGGGCCTGCGCGTAGGTGGAGATGACCTCGCGGGCCGGATTCTTATCGTCCTCGGACATGTCACATCCCCAGTGCGGTCTGGGCGTTGGACCACGCCTCGGTGCAGTGCCGGGGCAACTCCCCCTTGGCCTGCGCGGCGGTGAACAGGCGGCCGATGTGCGCCTCGGTGAGGCAGCCGCACCGGCCGTGGGCGGACAGCACCGCCAGGAACGTCCGGTACACCGTGGTGTGAATGGCGCTCGTAGCGTCGGTGATGCGCTGCTCGGCCATGGCGATACCGCGCTCCAGGTAGGCGGGCGAGCGGTGCCGGCACTCCCCGCCCCCGGTCGGCGCGGAGACGGTCACGGCACGCGGCGCCGGCCGGACGGCGGCGGGCTCCTTCTCGGCGAGCGCGCGCACCGTGTCCGGCAGCTCCGCCAGGGTGCCGGTGCCGGGGCCGAGCCACCGGGCGTAGGACATCAGGGACTTCAGGTCGACGCCGTCCCGGACGCCGTTCACTGAGCGCATGGTGCCGGAGTAGATCCAGTGCTGTCCGCGTGTGGTGGGCACGGTCGTGGTGGGCGGAAGGTGGGTGCGGGCCCAGTCGACGGCGGCCGGGTTGTCGAGGTCGACGACGGTCACGCCGGCGCCGCCGGGGTGGTAGCCGATGGCCCGCGTCCGGCGCCATGCGGCCGCCCACTGCGGGGAGGTGAGGACGGTCGGGTCGGTGGTGGCGGCGGCCCAGCCATGGCAGGGCCACGGGCAGGCGCAGGGGCCGGGGGTAGCCATGTTCGGGCGTCCACCGCACGCCAGGTCCTCGCAGGCGCGGCAGTTGCCGAGGGGGCGCTTGTCGGCCCGCAGGGGCAGGACCGGCAGCCCCATCTCGGCGAGGCCGAGGGCGGTGGCGGGGATGCTGTTCACGCCGCCACCCCCGCCCGGACCTGAGCCAGGAACGCGGCGCCGATCCACTGGGTGTAGGCGGGCGGGATGGCCTCGGTGAGTTCCTCCCGGACGTCGGTCCAGTCGATGCCCATGGCGGCCTGAAGCTCGGGGATGGTGGGCTTTCCGCCGCCGTTGCCGTACGCGGCGACGTACGGGCCGTCGAAGAACTCCCCGTGCCGCCACCCCCGCACTCGACCTCGGTGGGGGACGTGCGCGGGCTGGGCGACGCTCCACCGGCCGAGTTCGAAGTTCCGGTGCCGCAGCACGCCGAGGCCGAACTGCTCGCCGCACAAGGTCAGGTCCTTGCGGATCTCCGCCTTGCCGTTGGGCTGCTCGATCACGTACGGCAGGCCGGACGCCTCCAGCAGATCACGAGTGGGCGGGACCAGGTCGACGTGGGTGCCGCCCCAGCCCTTGGACCGGTTGGTACCGACGGTGAGCGCGCATCCGGCCTGGCAGGGCGGCGAGGTGTGGATGAACGCGTACCGCTCGATCTCCCCGGAGGCGATCAGGGCGGAGAGGTACTCCAAGGCATCGGCCTGGACGAAGGTGAAGGGGTAGTTCGGGCGAGGGCGGATGTCGACGCCGACGACGTCGAACCCGGCCCAGTCGAACCCGCGTCCGGCGCCGCCGGCGCACGAGTACAGGTCCAACAGGAGCGGCCGGGCGGCGTGCTCTCGCCGAATGAGGGTGGGTTGGGTCATGCTGGGTGTCTCCAGTTCTCTTGCTTAGTGCTGGATGTGAGGGCGGCCCCGGACTTTGCCGAGACGGGGGCCGCCCTTGTTGCTGTCACGCGGCGAACAGGCCACGCTGCCCTGGCTCGACGTCGACATCGACGACGGCGGGCTGCGGGGAGTCGGTGGTGACCGGAGTCAGGACGGGCGCACGAGTGTCGGTGGTGGGGCCGTCGTTGTGGAAGCGCCAGGTGCCGACGTCGTGCTGCGGCCGGTCCTTGGACGGCGGGGTGTAGCGACGGGCCTCGGCCGGGTGGGTCGCGTTCCAGTCCTCCGCGCACACCTTGTGGACGGCCTCTCCGGCGTGGGACCGCAGCGGGGTGGGCCTGCCGCACAGGCAGCACGGCCGGTCCCGGGTGGGGTCGAAGTGCCGGCCGTCGCCCCAGTCGAGGAGAGAGGTCATGGCAGGGGTCAGGAGGTCTTGGGGCGGGGGCGGCGGCGGGTGTCGGGGGTCTCGCTGCCGCGCGGGGAGGTGTTGGGGCGGGAGCCCATGTAGCCGAGGCCGCCGGGGGTGGTGGAGGCCAGGCCGGGGTGTCGCTTCGGGGGCTTGCTCGGGCCGTTCGGCATTGCTCCTCCTGGGTTCGGGTCAGAGGTTGGAGGCGGCCTCGACGAGCGAGGCCGCGAGCTGGTTGATGGGGCGGGCGGCGCCGGTGGAGGCGAGGAAGAACCCGAAGCCGGCGGCGATGAACGCGGCGCCGGGGCCGAGGGTGCGGGAGCGCAGGAGGAAGAACAGGACGAGTCCGAACAGGGCGACGAGCGAGACGGTGAGGGCCACGGGAAGGGGTCTCCGTTCGACGGTGGGGGTCAGCGGCGGGGGGTGCGGCGGCAGGTGGCGGCGTGGTCGTTGGCAACGCGGTCGGCGCCGTGCTTGCTGATGTGCCGGCCGGAGCCGCACCCGGCGCAGTAGAGGTAGGCCTTGAAGAGCGTGTCGCTGAGTTCGACCGTGTATCCGGCGGCCGTGGTGTAGGTGGTCCGAGCCATGATGGGGTTGTCTCCTTGGTCGGGTGGAGTGGTCAGGGAGGGAGGCAGAGATGGCCCGCAGAGGGCTCCTGGAGGGGGTTTCAGGGCCCTGAGCTGGGGTGCCTCCCTGCCTCCCTGGAAGGGTGTTTGCGCTGATCAGAGCCAGGGAGGCGGGTCAGGGAGGCGGTCAGGGAGTTCTCCCTGCCTCCCTGCCCGTCTCCCTGTCACCGGGAGGCCGTTTCGGGGGTCTGGTCGGCCCGTCGGGCGAGGGCGTCGGCGACCCTGAGGCCGTCGACGACCATGCGTCCGTCGGACTTGCGCGGCGGGGCGCCGGCCGCTTCGAGGACCTGGCGGAGGTCGGAGAACGTCCACTCGCGGTACTCGCCGGGGTTGAGCGCGGCGAGGCGGCGCAGGACTTCCTGGGTGAGCAGCTTCGGCTCGTCGCCGAGGACGCGGTCGATGTCGGCGAGCGCGTCGACGGCCGTCTGCGAGGGCTCGACGGCGCTCAGGGTGGTGACGCCGTCCCGCAAGTTCCGGGCCCGCTGGGCCACGGCCTTGGCGTCGTCGTCGTCGATGAAATGGGTGCGGACGGTGATGGACGGCTGCCCGGCCGGGATCTTGATGCCGTCCGAGGCGATGACGACCGTGCCCTTGTCGAGACCCTGGCGGAGCAGGTGCGGGGCGGCGCCGCCGTCGACGGCCTTGTCCCCGAGGGCCATGCGGGCCTGGGACTCGGTGCCCAGGACGAGGGAGACGCGGGTGTGGGCGCCCTCGCGGACCAGCTTGGGGAGGTTCTGGTCGGTCGGGTCCTGCGTACCCTCCCACATCAGCACGTCCACCGCGCG
The DNA here is from genome assembly GCF_000830005.1 of Streptomyces vietnamensis. NCBI lineage: Bacteria > Bacillati > Actinomycetota > Actinomycetes > Kitasatosporales > Streptomycetaceae > Streptomyces > Streptomyces vietnamensis. The sequence continues at coordinate 2,592,049 of NZ_CP010407.1, forward strand.
GCCCTGGTTGTGAATCTTGCGGACCGCCATGAAGTACCGGGACGTCGCCTTCGACCCGCCATAGGGGCGCTTGTCCTCGCCGACGGCCGGGCACATGAACGCGACCTGCGCCTCGTCCACGATGCCGATCAGCGGGTCGAACTTGGTGCCGGGCGGGGCCTGGAGACGGCGCTCCATCTCCTCGACCAGGCCTTCGACCATTTCGGTGGCGTCGATGACGTGCTCGTCGGTCGGGCCCTGGATCAGGACGGTGGCGATGCCGTCGAACATGCCCCAGTCGCCCACGCCCTTGAGGTCGGCGATCCGGAACTCCACCCGGCGGTCCAGGGCGAGCCACAAGGCGAGCGCGCGCAGGGACGCGGTCTTGCCCTGGTTGGACAGGCCCGTGATGAGCATGTGGCGCTGGTAGAGGCTGATCGTGGCGGCGTCGCCGCGCAGGTCCTGGCCCCAGGGGGCGCGGCCCTTGGCGTAGTCGGCGCTCATCGTCTCGTCGGTGACCAGCGGAGAGGGGCCGATCGGCTCGTCGAGCGCGCCGGAGTCCGCGATCCACAGCCGCACCGTGCGGGCCGCCTCCGGGATCGTGATGAACACTTCGTGCTCGTGGCGGGCCAGATTCTCCGCGAGCTTCTTACGCCGGTTCTGCACCTCCTCCGTGGAGACGCCGGAGGGCAGGGTGACGTCGACCTCCACACCGCATCCGGCGATCCGGATCGGGCCGAGCATCTGTGCGCCGGCGTCGCCCATCTCCTTGATGGCGTTGCGCAGCGGGGCGATGCCCAGGTCGCGCAGGGCGGTGACCACGATGGACGGGGTGATCGGCGCCCCGGCGTCGTCGGAACGCTGCTTGGCGGGAAGAGCCCACTGGGGGGCGGTGGCGCGCTGGCGCCCGACCGCCCACAGTCCGGCGAGCGCGAGCCACGGCCCGATCGCGACGAGCGGCCCCCACACCATCTGCACGATGACGACGAGCAGCCGGATCAGCTCGATCAGCGCCATCAGCGGCGTGACCACGTCGGCCGGATCTTTGGTGGCGATCGCGAGGGCGACGCCGACAGCGAGGAGGCCGCCGATGCCGGTGGCCGTGCCGATCGCCGCGCTCTTCGCGGCGTCCTGCGGGGCGGTGAGCAGGTCCATGCGCCGCTTGTGCCGCTGCTCGCGGAAGCGGTGCAGCCGCTCCTCCCACTCGCCGGCCGCCTCGTAGTTCCCCGCGGCTTCCGCCGCCCGCAACAGCCGCTCGTAGCGGGCGCCGGTGCGGCCGTCCCACGCACGACGGGTCACCACCCGGGTGCCGCCGATCAGGTAGGAACCGTGCCGGACGGTCAGCCGCGCGGCCTGCCGGGTCCGCTCGTGCTTGACCGCACCGGTCACGGCGCGGCGCGTACGCAGGAACACCCGCACCGGGCGGGACCGTTCGGGCTGCTCCGGAACGACCGTCAGGGTCGGAGCGCTGGGCTTTTCTTCGGTAGGCGGGTCCTTGAACAGGCTAACCACGTTGTCGGTCATGCTGGGTATCTCCTGCCGCTCGAAAGGGTGGAGGGAAAAGCCCGGGGCGGTCGGGATGCTTGGCGGCTGTCGGCCGCCCCGGGGCACAGCTACTTGCGCTTGGCGTTCTTCTCGGCGCGCTCGCGCGCCTTGTCGATGACGCGGTCGACCTTGGCCTCCAGGTCGCCCTGGTAGACGGTCTCGCCGGCGATGCCGCGCTTGCACATGCGGGCGACGTACCAGGCGACCTGCGTCTTCTCCCCGGCGGTCAGCTTGGGGGTCTTCGTGGTGTCCTCGGTGTTCTTCCTGCTGGTCACGGTGCGGTCCCTTCCGGGGCCGGGGCTGTCCCGACTCCCCACGGCCCCCACAACCGGGCGGGGGCCGCAGGCAGGCGTCAGTCCTGCGAGGTGTGACCGGCGGCGGGTCGGGTCAGGACCCGACCTTGCGGATCTCGTGGGCGTGGACCAGGACCGGGGCGATGAACAGGCCGATCCGGTCGACGGTCCAGCGGCCGTCGGTGAGCGGGCCCGGCGGGACCTCGTCCAGGACCCGGCCGGTCTTGCCGATGGCGCGGGGGTCGTCCTCGCAGGCGACGATCAACACCTTGTCTCCGGCACGGAACATGTCACTTCCCCTTCCGCGAGCGACGGGCCTTGGCGAGGGTCTTGGCGGCGGCCTTGCCGTCCGGACCGCCGACCGACCGCACGACGGTCACGACGCCCCAGGACAGGACGGCGGCGAGGAAGGCGAGCAGGGCCAGGTTCGCCGCGATCGCGGTCAGCGCGCCGACGAGCAGCGGGCCGAAGTAGACCCCGGCGGCGACCGCGCCGGCCCCGACGCCGGAGCCGAGCGCGATCCGCTGAACCGTCTTGTCGGGCGGCGCCTGGTGGATGTGCTGATGGACCACCTGCGGCGCGGCGGGCTGGATGGCGGGGAGGTGGTCGGCGTAGGTGTAGGTGCCGTCCGGGAGCTGCACGACCCGGACCGGTTCGGGGAGGTGGTTCACGGAGGTCACGTCCTCTCGTGGCCGCTCAGGCGGCGGTGGTGTCGGGGTAGGCGCAGGGGGTGCACATGCCGAGCGAGGGCGGGATCCGGTACCCGGCGTCCCGCCCGCACTCCGGGCAGAGCCGCCGGGCCGCGTTCGCCCGTTCCAGGGCTGCCCGCTTGGCGGGGGTCATCGGCCGGACCGGGAGGGCCCGGTCGATGCGGTAGAGGAAGGCGATGAGCGGTTCGCGCCGGCGGCGGGGGCGTTCGAGCTGGGCCACGACCGGCTGACCGCCGGGCCGCAGCCCGAGCGCCCGCAGCTGCCGGACCGTGGCGAGCCCTTCGGGGGCCAGGCGCCAGCGGTAGACGGGGAGCGTGCTCATGAAGCGGTGGTGGTGACACGTCGCCAGGCGGCCCGCAGCCGCGTCTCCGAGGCGGAGTGACCAGCCTCCCGGAAGAGCGTCGCCACCTCCCGGTAGGAGACCGACCGGCCCTTCTGGGCCTCGGTGCCGATGATGTCGGTGACGATCCACTCGATGTCGGTGTCGGAGAGAGCCGGCGCCGACTCCAGGAGCGCGCGGGCCTCGGCCGCGCTCCAGACGGGCAGCTCCCACGACGGCTGTGCCCCGGGTGTGACGCGCTCAGTCACGCAGGTCAGGGCCCGTGCGGTGCCCTCGCCCTGCCGGGCCGCCTCCAGCGTCGCCCACGCCCCGGAGAGCCGTTCGGCGGTCTTGGCCTGGACCCGTGCGACGCGTGACCCGGCCTCCGTCACGGCCGTCAGCCGGGTCTCCTCCGTGCCCGCCTGCGCCCGCAGCCGGGCCCGGGCCACGGCCGCCTCGTCCCGAGCCTCCTGCTGGATGCCCCGGATCGCATCCAGCGCGACCGGGGTGAGCGCGGTCCGCTCCCACATCCCGTGCACCAGCCACAGCAACTTGGCCCCGAGCGGCAGCCAGGACACCGCCAGCCACGCCCCGGTGGACTCCTCGCCGAGTGCGTGGGCGACCAGGACGCCGGTGGCGGCGAGACCGAACACCCACCCCACGACGGTGACCGGGGTGGAGTGGTCGCCCTGCGCGGCGAGGCGCCGTTCGTAGGCGAGGGTGGCCAGCCAGCCGCCGTCGAGCCCGAGCCCGACCACCAGAGTGATCGGCCACGGCATCGAGCCGCCGAGCCACATCACCACCACGGCCAGCGTGAGGACCATCGACACGACCGTCACCGCGACGGCCGGGGCGGCGGTCGCCAGCTGCTTCTTCATCGCGCCACCGCCTCGGGCAGGGGCGGGTTGGTCAGGCCGGTCATGGCGGCGATCTGCTCGCCGGTGAGCCTGGTCGCCTCGTTCATGGCGTGGGCCACGGTGCGGATCTCCCGCCACAGGTGGTCCATCCGACGGCGGGCCATGCCCCGTACCTGCCCCCAGGACTTCCCGCCCGACGGGACGTGGTCGCAGGCGAGCCGGATGCCGTGCACGGCGAGCACGTCGACGGCATGAGCCCGGTCGTGCTCGGCGGCGCAAATGGCGGCCCGCTCCGGCGTCCACAGGCCGTGGACCATCAGGTACTGCACCTCGGAGAGCGCGCCGACCGCGCACACCGCGGAGTAGTGCCACGCGTTGACGCTGCCGACGTTCGTATTGGTGTCGCCGGTGAGGCCCCATCCGTCCTTCTCGACGGTCCAGGTGATGACCTCGCTGCTGGCCACGTGAATGCCGTAGGACATGGCCAGCACAGCGTGACCGGCCTCGTGGAAGGCCATGCCGAGCCGAGCCTGCTCGTAGGTGAGCGGCGACTCCTTGACGGGCCTGGGGTTGCCCCGGTGATCCAGGAACACCGGATGCTGGGCTGCGGTGGTCATCGCTCCTCACCCGCCTCGGCGAACTCCTCGCAGCGGTCGGCGCGGAGCAGGAGCCGGTCGACGCCGATCACGCCGAACCCGGCGATGGCGGCGACGGACACCCCGTCCTTGATGCCGGTGACGGCGCACCAGATCTCTACGGCGATGCACAGGAGCCCGAGGACCCAGAAGACGAGGGGGTTCACGCGGCACCGCCCGCCTGCGCCAGGCCGGCGCGGTTCGTCAGGTCCCGGCGCTCCGCCATCACCCGGTTGCGGGCCCGGCGGATCCGCCGCTCGTCCAGCTCCGTGGCCGGACGGTCGAGGGTCATGATCTGCGCGTCGAGCAGGTCGACCTCCGCCAGGATCAGCGGCATCTCCAGCTCGACCGCGCCCAGCTCCGCGTCCGACGGCTCACCGTCGAACCCGGCGGCCGTAACAGCGGCCTGAAGTGCAGCGATGGACTTCATTGGGTGTGTTCCTTCCAGTCAGGAACGGCCCGAACCGAGGCCCCGGTGGTAGGACACCGGGGCCTCTCGCCGTTAGAACCAGGGGGACTTCCTCCGGCTCCCCTCGACCCCGCCCGTACGGAACCCGCGAGCGGGGCCGGACGGGCGAGGGAGGCAACCGGCCGCAACCGCCGAGCGGCTGCGGAGGTCAGGTGACGCGGTGGGCGCGGCCGCTCCGCCGGTCCAGCGGAGGCGGCGCCCAGGGTCTTCGTCGCTTCACGTCGGCCTCCATCGGGGCGGACATGAGTGCGTGGTGTGGATGCGATCTCTGCCCTTGTCTCACCGCACGTAGAGGACTCCTCGGCCGACCCGAAGGGCGACCCGGAGTGTTCGTGCGGCAGGGCCTACGGCTTGTCGCAGATGCCTGTCGTTCTGTGTCCACTGTTCAGTTCTCAAGCCACGAACGCTTCCTTCGCGGCCGTTTCACGGGCCTCTCCGGGCGCTAGATCGGTTGTGCGTGCGCACCCCTGACCTGCGCCTTAAGGCGCAACTCACCCGTTCAGCCTGACTCACTTGGCTAGCCCGGTGGGCACAGGAAGAACATAGCCAGCCTGGCTAGCCACGTCAACATGTGACTAGCCAGGCTGCCCAAATAGTCAGGTTCGCCGTAGCATCGAGGCATGACCTTTGAGCTTGAGCCGCTGGATCCCGACGACGACCGACCGCCGTATGAGCAGGTGGCCCGCAGCTTGGGCGCGGCTATTCGCACCAGGCGGCTCGGACCTGGGGAGAAGCTGCCGTCGCACGCGAAGCTGACGGAGCACTACGGCTTCGCGCGCGCCACCATTCAGCGGGCGCTCCGCGACCTGGAAGACGAAGGGCTCGTCGTCTCGCGCAAGGGCAGTGGCGTGTTCGTCCGCCACCGGACCGAACGGCCAGCGGGGCTTCGTCCGTACGTGGAGCAGGCTTTCGCCAGCCGGAACGTGACGATCGACTTCGCCGGGTTCTCCAGCGAAACGCTCCACGGCGCCCTACAGGAACCGCTCGACAAGATCCGCACCGGACGGCTCACGCCCACAAGCATTCGGGTGCGCATCCTCGTTCCCGACATGAGCGTCCCGCAGGCTGCGCCCGTACGCCGCGAGGACTGCGCCGACGATCCCCGGCTCCGGGCACGCATGCACGACATCATGGTCGGCTACACCCGCAGCATCACGGACTCGATCAGCGAGTTGGAGCACCTGGGGCTCGTCCAGGAAGGCCAGGTCAGCGTGCGCACCCACCGAAGCACGCAGTTCTTCAAGCTCTACATCGTCAACAAGGAAGACGCCTTCTTCGGCTACTACCCGATCCGCCCCAACAAGGTGGTCGCGCAGGGGGAAGCCATCGAGATTTACGACCTGGTGGGCAAGGACACCATCCTGTTTCACCACTCCCTCAACGACGGCGCCTCGTCCAGCGGGGCCCAGCAGGTGGAGCAGGCGCAGATGTGGTTCGACAGTGTGTGGGAAACGATCGGACGGGAGACCACCGCAGATGCACTCTGATGCACTGACTGACGTGCTCGCGGACTACGACGCGATCCTCTTCGACTTCGACGGCCCGATCTGCCACGTCTTCCAGGGGCTCCCCGCCCCCGGCGTCGCAAAGGATCTCTCGGCATTGCTCGCCACGCTCGCCCCAGAACTCGCCGACGCGGCCCACGCGACGGACGATCCGATGATGGTTCACCAGCTCGCACGCGAGGCCGGGCAGAATGTCCTGGCTGCCGTTGAGGCGGCGCTCACGGACGCGGAGATTCGGGCCGTCGGGGTCGCTGGGGCCCCGACTGACGGGGCCGTCGAGGCCATGGCGGCCGCGCGCGATTCAGGGCGACGCGTAGCCGTCGTCAGCAACAACTCTGCCGACTGCGTGCACGCCTACCTCGCGGCGCAAGGGCTGTCCGGAGCCGTCGAGGTCGTGGTCGGCCGACCGGCCCTGCGTCCGGACCTCATGAAGCCGTCGCCGCACCCGTTGCTGGAAGCCGCAGCAATCCTCGGTGTATCGCCCGAGCGGTCGACATTGGTGGGTGACTCCGTCACCGATATCGAGGCCGCACGAGCAGCGGGCGCGGGCAGTGTCGGATTCGCCAACAAGCCGGGCAAGGAAGACGCGCTCGCCGCCGCCGGCGCTGGTCTGGTGGTCGCCGACATGCAAGTCATCGCTCGCGCCCTCACTCGGGCGTGACGGGCGTTAGTGGAGCGCGTCTACTGAGCAGCCCGCTCGACACCCCCGCCCGCATCGGAAGGACTTCTGGGCGACTGCTCAGACTGCTCCACGCCAACCCACGAACCGACCTCCCTTGAGAACTAATTCCGGATCTCCATCAATTTCGCCCGCCCTGCTGCGGAATCACACTGCCGGGTCGAGGCTTACCATCAGAGTCTTTACCAATTTTTCCCCGGGCATCGATCTGATGAAGAGCGCCAGCATCGAGGGCCTTCTCAATCTCGACAGGCAGAGGACCGATCCTCCTGGCCTTTTTCCAAGCCCACACAGCCAGCTTGCCCACTTGGCGATGGAACTGCCACCAGCGCGGGGTGTACCAGAGGTCCTTGCGACACACAGCAATGTACGCCCGGCAAGCCTCCGTAAAGGCGTCGCTGGCGAGCTGGTGCTCCGGGCTCTTTCTACGAGCCGATTTAATGATGCCCGTCATCGCTTCAACCATCACGCAGTTGAGCAACACATCACGGACCACATCGGCAGCAATTAGGACTGGCTCGGTAGCGACCATCGTCATTTCAGCAATCGCGCACTCGGCAGCGAAGGCGGGCTGCTTGGACATCTCAACCAAGCGCTTCAGGTCCGCCTTCACCGTCGTCGAGTCCACCTCAGTCCCCACTTTATCGGCGATATGCACCTCGAGGATGTGGTTGAGGGCGAGGCAAGCCATCAGGAAGTTGGCGTACGCCTCGCGGCGCTCGTCACGGCTCCCCAGCTTGATCAACGTGATCTTCGGGCGCTGCATAGCACCGCTGATGGAAGAGCCGGCGATACCAGCCCCTGCGCGAAGGAGGCCGTCTGCGGTGAGGCCGGCGGTCAACGGGTCGATCATGTGCTGTCCCCCTGAGGTCCGGAGCGTAGATGTTACGGGCCTGGACCCTCCAAAGGGCGCAAACGTCTGCTGCTCGATCCGGAAGGCAACTCGGACGCGGTGCCCCTGGGCCGTCCAGGGGCCGTGCGAGGGGGGCCAGTGTCGGCCAACAATGACCAACCACGACGACTGAAACGCAGGTCACGAGCGGATAGAAGTCTCCTCACCGCAGGCCCTTCTGACGTGCAGTCAGTTCTAGTTATGGTGGGCAATGGTCGTACCGGTACGCAGAGACGAGGACGCTCATGACACAGGTGCCCCAGGTGACCGAGCACGGCGGAGGCGTCTGGTCCCTGCGGGTGCCCATCCCGGACAATCCGCTGGGCCACACCCTGGTCCACGTCCTCGACACCGACCGCGGCCCGGTCCTCGTCGACACGGGCTGGGACGACCCGGCCTCCTGGAGCGAACTCACCGGCGGCCTGGGCGCCCTGGGCCTCTCCGTCACGGAGATCCACGGGGTCGTCATCACCCACCACCACCCCGACCACCACGGCCTCTCCGGCCGGGTCCGCGAGGAGTCCGGGGCCTGGATCGCCATGCACGCCGCCGACACGGCCGTCGTCCGCCGCACCCGCGCGTCCGAACCCGGCACCTGGTTCGACTACCTCGCCCGCAAACTCGCCACCGTCGGCGCCCCCGAGGACCACATCGCCCCGCTGCGGGCCGCCCGCGACGCGGGCAGGATGCGGACCCTGCCCGGTCTCCGCTCGGCCCTCCCCGACCGCGAGATCGTCCCCGGCGAACTCCTCGACCTGGCCGGGCGGCGCCTCCGCGCGATCTGGACCCCCGGCCACACCCCCGGACACGTCTGCCTCCACCTGGAGGAGGAGCACCCCTCCCGGCTGCCCGGCCACGGCCGGCTCTTCTCCGGCGACCACCTGCTGCCCGGGATCTCCCCGCACATCGGCCTGTACGAGGACCCCGACGACGCGACCGCGACCGACCCCCTCGGCGACTACCTCGACTCCCTCGAACGGATCGGCCGCCTCGGGGTCGCCGAGGTCCTCCCCGCCCACCAGTACGCCTTCACCGACGCCGCCGGCCGGGTCCGCGAACTCCTCGACCACCACGAGGAACGCCTCACCGGCCTCCTCGGCCTCCTCGCCACCCCGCTCACACCGTGGCAGCTCGCCGAGCGCATGGAGTGGAACCGCCCCTGGGACCAGATCCCGTACGGCTCCCGCAACATCGCCGTCAGCGAGGCCGAGGCCCACCTCCGCCGCCTGGTGAAGCTCGGCCGCGCGGAGCCGGTGGCGGGCACGGAGCCGGTCACGTACGTCGCGGTGTGAGTCCCCGCCTCAGGCCTTGAACAGGCGGATGAGGGACATGACCAGGACCAGCGGGGAGATGCCGCCGCCGAGCAGCATCACCGGGCCCGCCACCCACCACAGCCAGTGCTCTCCGCCGTGCTTGTAGGAGGCGTAGCCGTTCTCGACGAACAGGAACCAGAGGAGGTGCAGGGTCAGTACGGCGATCAGCGCGATCCAGTACAGGGCGATCCCGACCGACCACAGCCGGACCCGGCCGGGCGGCACCGTGAGCAGCCGCCCCCGGTAGCCCTGGAGTCCGACCATCGCGGCGATCAGGAGGAGGGTCGCGGGGACGCGCCACCAGTCGTCCATCGCCCACTGGTAGGGGCCCTGCGCCTGGTCGGAGACCGAGGGGTACGCCACCGCCTTGTCCATGAGGTCGACCCCGCCCACGAGGAAGACCACCATCGGCACCAGGTAGAACAGCCCGAGGACCGGCCTCCCCAGCCCCGTGGTCAGCGTCCGCAGGGCACGCTCCCGCGCGGACGGCACCCCCGCCCCCGTCGAGGAGGCGCGGGCCCGCGCCCCGACGGCCGGCCCGCGAGCGGCGGCGCGGGCACGCGGTACCGCGGAGGACCGGGCGGGTGCCGGCGCGGAGGACCGGGCGGGCGGGGGCGCGGACGGCCGAGTGGGCGTCGGTGCGGACGGTCGGGTGGGCGCGGGCGCGGAGGACCGGGCGGGCGCGGGCGCGGACGACCTCGTGGCGCGCGCCCGGACGGGCTTCGGTGCGGGCTTCGGGGCGGGCTCCGGCGCGGGCTCCGGCGCGGGCAGGACGGCCGTCCGGGGCGGCCCGGTGCGCGGCTGGGCGACGGTGACGGCAGTCGGCCCCGGGTCGACGGCGGTCTCCGCCGCACCCGGCCGGGGCTCCGGATCGGGCTCGGGCTCCGTTCCCCACTCCTGGCCCGCTGAAGGCACTGGCGCAGGCTCTCGCTCGGGCTCCGGCTCGAACTCCGCCTCCGCGTTGAGCAGTTCCTCCGCCTTCTGCGCGATGGCCGCGACCACCGGCGCCGGCAGCCAGCTCCCCGACTCCTCCCGGTGGGCGTCCGCGGTCGCGGCGAGCTCGGTCACCGGCGGGCGGTCCTCCGGCCGCTTGGCCAGGCAGCGCCGTACGAGCTCCGCGAACGGCCCCTCGACCCCGGCGAGGTCGGGCTCGTGGTGGACGAGCCGGTAGAGCAGCTCCGCCACCGAGCCGCCGCCGAAGGGCCCGCGCCCGGTCGCCGCGAACGCGAGGACCGCGCCGAGCGAGAAGAGGTCCGCGGCGGGCCCGACCGTCCGCCCCTCCGCCTGCTCCGGCGACATGAAACCGGGCGAGCCGACGACCAGGCCCGTCCCCGTCAGGGCCGTCTCGTCGGCGGAGCGCGCGATGCCGAAGTCGATGAGCAGGGGGCCGGACGACGAGAGCAGCACGTTGGACGGTTTGACGTCCCGGTGCACGAGCCCCGCCCGGTGTACGCCGTCGAGGGCGTGCGCGAGGCCGGAGAGCAGCCGCCAGAGGGCCGGTTCGGGGAGCGGTCCGTGCGCCAGGACCGCCTCGGAGAGCGCGGGACCGGGTACGTACGCGGTGGCCAGCCAGGGCACCTCCGCGTCGGGGTCGGCGTCGAGGACCGGGACCGTGCCGGCGCCGCGTAAGGACTGGGCGGCCCGCACCTCGCGGGCGAAGCGCGTACGGAAGCCCGGGTCGCCGGCGAGCGCGCCGTGCACCACCTTGAGCGCGACCGTGCGACCGCCCCGCGAACGGCCCAGGTAGACGCGGCCCATGCCGCCCTCGCCCAGCCGGTAGAGGAGCCGGTAGGGACCGATCCCCCGCGGGTCGCTCCCGGTCAACGCCCGCATTCCGCACCCCCGTGAAGACGCCGTCGGCATGTTGTCGTGGCGGCGCCAGCATGGCACAGCGATCACTGCCCCGGCAGACGATCGGCGGACCCGCTTCCGGCCAGGTGTGAGGCGCCTCCCACCCCCGGAGCGGCGGGCGTACGGGCCGGTAGAGTGGGCGGGTCGTCATCATGCCCGTACGGGGGGAAGCCGGTGAAAATCCGGCACTGACCCTTCCCCGAGCTCTCGGCTCCGCTCGAGCAGGGGACACCCCATTCCGTATGCCGCTCCGAAAACCAGCGGTGAGTCGGAATGCCCCGCCCGGGACATGACCGCCGGCACCGTCGAGGAATACGGAGCCGGAGCCTGGTGCCCCCGAGGCGTGCCGGTGCCCGGCCGCAGGAGAGGGCCCCATGAACACCGTCCGCCGCGGCGCCGCCGCGCTCGCCGCCGCCGCAGTCGTGCTCGGCACCGCCGCAGCCGGGGCGGCCTCCGCCGCGCCCTCGCCGTCGCCGTCGCCCTCCGTCGGCACCTCCGCGTCCGGCCTGTACGGCACGAAGGACCCCACGTACGACGGTGTCTGGCGGCAGTCGCTCGCCTTCCTCGCCCAGCGCGGCACCGGCTACCAGCCCGCCGACCGGGCCGTGGACTGGCTCCTGGGCCAGCAGTGCGCCGACGGCTCGTTCGCCTCGTACCGCGCGGACGTGACGAAGGCCTGCGACGCGAAGACGATGCGGGACACCAACGCCACCGCCGTCGCCGTCCAGGCGCTCCGCGCCGTGCGCCGTCAGTCCGCCGCCCCGGAGAAGATCGACAAGGCCGTCAAGGCCGGCTCCGACTGGCTGCGGACCGTGCAGAACAAGGACGGCGGCTGGGGCTACGGCGTCGGCGGCGCGAGCGACGCCAACTCCACGTCGGTCGTCGTCGGCGCGCTCGCCGCGATCGGTGTGCGGCCCGGCCAGTTCACCTCCGCCGAGGGCCGCAGCCCCTACGACGCGCTCCTCTCCTTCGCCCTGCCCTGCTCCGCTACAGAGGGCGCAGGGGCGTTCGCGTACCAGCCGGACAAGACCGGCAAGCTCCTCGCCAACGCCGACGCCACCGCGGCGGCCACCCTCGCCGGGCTCGGCAAGAGCGTCGTCGCCACCAAGGCCTCCCCCGAGCAGCCGCCGACCTGCACCGACCTGTCGAAGCCGACCGTCGAGCGGGCCGCGCTGAACGGCGCCTCGTACCTCTCGAAGGCCCTCGCGAAGACCGGCCACCTCACCCTGCCGCCGATGCCCGGCGCCACCGACACCACCGAGCAGCCCGACATCGGCAACACCGCCGACGCCGTCGTCGCGCTCGCCGCCGCCGGCGCCGCGAAGGAGGCCGAACCGGCGCTCGCGTGGCTGGAGAAGAACTCCGCCGCCTGGGCGAAGGAGGGCGGCCCCGCCGCGTACGCGCAGCTGATCCTGGCGGCCCGCGCGACGGACACCGACCCGCGCGAGTTCGGCACGGTGGACCTGGTCGAGCAGCTCAACGCCACCGGCCCCGCGCCCAAGGCCCCGGACACCTCCGCCTCCTCCACCAGCGACGAGGGGGAGTCCGGCTTCGACGTCTGGTGGATCATCGGCATCGGCATGGTCGTCGGCGTCGGCATCGGCTTCCTCGTGAGCGGCCGCAAGAAGTGAGCCGTACGGGGATACGGGCCGCGGGCGCCGCGGCGGGGGCGCTCCTGGCCCTGGCCGCGGCGGCTCCGGCGCAGGCGGCCGGTTACCGCTACTGGTCGTTCTGGGAGAGCGACGGCGGGAAGCCCTGGGCGTACGCCACGCAGGGCCCGGCGACCGCCCGGCCGGCGGACGGCGACGTCCTCGGCTTCCGCTTCGCGATCAGCAACGGCACGGACGACACCTCCCGGCCCTCCGTGGCCCCCGACTTCCCGGGGATCTGCGGGGGCGTGGAGAAGAAGGACGGTACGAAGCGGATCGCGGTCGTCGTCGACTTCGGCGGCCCGGTGGACGCGCCGCCCGGGGAGACCCCGCCGAAGAAGCCGATCGAGGTCGGCTGCGCGGAGGTCCGCGAGGACGCGACGGGCGCGGAGGCGCTGGCGGCGGTGGCGAAGCCGCTGCGGTACGACAGCGCGGCCATGCTGTGCGGGATCGCGGGGTACCCGGCGAAGGGCTGCGGCGAACAGGTCGAGGAGACCGGGAAGAAGACCCCGGCGCCGACGACTCCGGCCTCTCCGGACGGGAAGGGCGGCCCGTCCTTCGGCGTACTCGCGGGCGGGGCGGCGGTCCTGGCCCTGGGCGGGGCGGCGATCTGGAAGGCCCGCCGACGCGGATGACGCGGATGAGTACGGCCCGGAGCGTGTACACGGCGTCGGCCCGGAGCATGTTCACGGCGTCGGCCCGGAGCGTGTACACGGCCCCCGAGGCGAGCCGGGCCAACGCCCTGCACGCGGGCGCGTGGTGGCTGTGGGCGCTCGGCCTGGCCGTCGCCGCGTCCAGGACCACGAACCCGCTGCTGCTCGGACTGCTCGTCGGGGTGGCGGGTTACGTGGTGGCGGCGCGGCGTACGGACGCGCCCTGGGCCCGCTCGTACGGCGCGTTCGTGAAGCTGGGCCTGTTCGTCGTGGTGCTACGAGTGGTCTTCTCCCTCCTCCTCGGCTCCCCGATCCCCGGTGAGCACGAACTGTTCACCCTCCCCGAGGTGCCGCTGCCGGACTGGGCGCAGGGGGTACGGATCGGGGGCCGGGTGACGGCCGAGCAGCTGGTGTTCGCGCTGTACGACGGCGCGAAGCTGGCGGCCCTGCTGATCTGCGTGGGCGCCGCGAACGCGCTCGCCAACCCGGCGCGGCTCCTCAAGTCGCTGCCGGGGGCGCTGTACGAGGCCGGGGTCGCCGTCGTCGTGGCGATGACCTTCGCGCCGAACATGGTCGCCGACGTGGTCCGGCTGCGGACCGCCCGCCGACTGCGCGGCCGGCCCACGGGCGGGGTGCGGGCGGTGCTCCAGATCGGGCTGCCGGTCCTGGAGGGAGCGCTGGAACGGTCGATCGCGGTGGCGGCGTCGATGGACGCGCGGGGCTACGGGCGGACGGCCCGGGTCCCGGCGGCGGTACGCCGCACCACGAACGTCCTGACCCTGGGGGGCCTCCTCGGCATCTGCGCGGGCTCGTACGGCCTGTTGGCGGCGGAGGGCGCGGAATACGGACTCCCGCTCCTCCTCGCCGGGCTCGTCGCGGCGATGGCGGGGCTCCGGCTCGGCGGCCGCAGGACGGTCCGTACGCGCTACCGCCCCGACCGCTGGGGCGCGCGGGCGTGGCTGGTCGCGGGCTCCGGGGCGGCGGTCGCGGTCCTGATGATCCGGGCGAACGCGTACGCGCCGGAGGCACTGCACCCCGGGGTCGTCCCGCTGGAGGCGCCGGAGCTGCCGCTGTGGCCGGCGGCGTCGGTCCTGGTGGGCCTGCTCCCGGCGTGGGTGGCGCCGAAACCCAAGGAGAACGTGTGATCCGCTTCGAAAACGTCTCGGTGCGCTACGAGGAGGACGCCGAGCCCACGCTCCGGAACGTGAACCTCACCGTCCCCGAGGGCGAACTGGTCCTCCTGGTCGGCCCGTCGGGCGTGGGCAAGTCGACCCTCCTGGGCGCGGTGTCGGGCCTCGTCCCCCACTTCACGGGCGGCACCCTGACCGGACGGGTGACGGTCGACGGCCGCGACACCCGCACGCATCCGCCGCGCGAGCTCGCGGACCTGGTGGGGACGGTGGGACAGGACCCGTCCGCGCACTTCGTCACGGACACGGTGGAGGACGAGCTCGCGTACGGCATGGAGTCCCTGGGCCTGGCGCCGGGAGTGATGCGCCGCCGGGTCGAGGAGACCCTCGACCTCCTGGGCCTCGCGGAACTCCGCGACCGCCCGATCGCGACGCTCTCCGGCGGCCAGCGCCAGCGGGTCGCGATCGGCTCCGTCCTGACCCCGCACCCGAAGGTCCTCGTCCTCGACGAACCGACGTCCGCGCTCGACCCGTCGGCGGCGGAGGACGTCCTCGCGGTCCTCCAGCGCCTGGTCCACGACCTCGGCACGACGGTCCTCCTGGCGGAACACCGCCTGGAGCGCGTCGTACAGTACGCGGACCAGGTCATCCTCCTGCCGGACGCGGTGATGGGCCCCCCGGCGGAGATCATGTCGATCTCGCCGGTGCACCCACCGGTGGTGGCACTGGGCCGACTCGCGGGCTGGGCCCCGCTGCCGCTGACGGTGCGGGATGCGCGGCGAAGGGCGGCGCCACTGAAGGCCAGCCTGGAGGGCCGGGCACCGACGAGCCCTGCGGGACTTCTCCCCCACCCCACCCGAAATACAGCCCCGCCGGCGCTTGAGGCGCGGGGGGCCAATCCCGCCCCGCCGGCGTTTGAGGCGCGGGGGGCCGGGGGCAGCGCCCCCGGTTCTGGGCCCGGGGCCAGTCCGGCCCCCCGGGGTCCGGGGCGGAGCCCCGGTCTGGGGAAGGGGCGGGGTGGGGGCTTCTCCCTGTTCCGACGGCGCCGCACCGAACCCGGCACCCCCACCGACACCCTCGTAACCGTCACCGCCCTCGGCGTCCGCCGCGCCCGCGTAGAGGCCCTCCGCCGCGTCGACCTCCAGGTCGCCCCCGGCGAGACCGTCGCGCTCATGGGCCGGAACGGTGCCGGGAAGTCCACCCTGCTCTCCACGCTCGTGGGCATGATCGAGCCGACGACCGGCACGGTCCGGGTCGCGGGGCGGGCCCCGCACAGCACCCCGCCCCGTGAGCTGATCCGCCAGGTCGGCCTGGTTCCGCAGGAGCCGCGGGACCTGCTGTACGCGGACACCGTCGCCGCCGAGTGCACGGCGGCCGACGCGGACGCGGGCGCGACGCCCGGGACCTGCCGGGCGCTGGTGGACGACCTGCTGCCGGAGATCGCGGACGACACGCACCCCCGCGACCTCTCCGAGGGCCAGCGCCTCGCACTCGCGCTGGCCGTGGTCCTGACCGGCCGCCCCCCGCTGCTCCTGCTCGACGAGCCGACCCGCGGCCTGGACTACGCGGCGAAGGCCCGCCTGGTCGCCCACCTCCGTACCCTCGCGGCGGACGGGCACGCGATCGTGCTGGCGACGCACGACGTGGAGCTGGCGGCGGAGCTGGCGCACCGGGTGGTGATCATCGCGGACGGCGAGGTCGTCGCGGACGGCCCGACGGCCGAGGTGGTCGTCTCCTCACCGGCCTTCTCGCCGCAGGTGGCGAAGATCCTCGCCCCGCAGCCGTGGCTCACGGTCGAGCAGGTGGAGGCTGCCCTGTGAGCACCACCAGGACGTCCCGCCCGCTCCGCCTCGGCCCCCGCTCGGTCGCGGCACTCGCCCTCGTCTCTCTCGTCGGGGTGCTCGCCTTCTGCTGGCCCCTCTTCGCGGACGCCGGTTCCGCCGTGACCTCGCACGCCGGGGACGCGCCGTGGCTGTTCGCGGCGCTGCTCCCGCTCCTGGTCGCGGTGGTGGTGGCGACGATCGCGGACTGCGGGATGGACGCGAAGGCGGTGGCGATGCTGGGTGTGCTCGCCGCGGTGGGCGCGGCGCTCCGCCCGTTGGGGGCGGGGACGGCCGGCCTGGAGCCGATGTTCTTCCTGATGGTGCTGAGCGGCCGGGTCCTGGGGCCGGGCTTCGGCTTCGTCCTGGGCTCGGTGACGATGTTCGCGTCGGCTCTGCTGACGGGCGGGGTGGGCCCGTGGATGCCGTTCCAGATGCTGTCGATGGGCTGGTTCACGATGGGCGCGGGGCTGCTGCCGGGCTCGGACCGCCCTCGTGGTCGGGCCGAGCTGCTGATGCTGTCCGCGTACGGATTCGTGGCGGCGTTCGCGTACGGCACGGTCATGAACCTGCAGGGCTGGGTCCTGCTCCAGAGTCCGGGCAGCAGCGGGATCTCCTTCGTGCCGGGCGCCCCGCTCCACGAGAACCTGGTCCGTTTCCTCGCGTACGTCCTCGCCACTTCCCTCGGCTGGGACCTGGGTCGCGCCGCCCTGACCGTCGTCCTGACCCTCACCGTCGGCGGCACGCTCCTGCGGGCGCTGCGGCGGGCCACACGGCGGGCGAACTTCGAGGCCCAGGTCACATTCGAGGCCCCGGAAGAGCCCTCTCCGAGTGAGGCGCCCCATAGGACCTACATCACGTACGACCCGAAATAGTAGACCGGCAGACCACCTCAAACCACCCCACACCCCCGCATGACCTGCGGAAACACCGCACAGCAACCACCTCCCCCGCACCCCCCGGGTCCGAACCTTCCTCGTACAGGGGGTCGTTGCATCGGCGTTCCGGCCCTGCTTCTCTGGTGGACGTCGCCAGGCAGCCGGTGCTCATCGCAGCGCCACGGACGGCCGGTTCCCCCCAGTTCCCGGGTCTCCCGGGCCCTGGTTCCGGCATGCCGAAAACGCCTGGCGCGCCCCTTGTCCCCGAAGTTAGGTCGATACCTTGATCCGCTCGCTCACCACTCGTGTCTCTGCCCGCAACAAGAAGATCGCCGTCTCCGCAGCCGTGCTGCTGGGCGCGTCCGGTGCGGTGCTGGGCACGACGGGCTCGGCTTCGGCCTCCAGCCCGCAGGAGCTCGCTCGTCAGATCGTCCCCGCCTCGCAGTACGCGTCGTTCAGCAAGATCGTCGAGCACGAGTCCGGCTGGAACCCCAGCGCGACCAACTCGTCCAGCGGCGCCTACGGTCTCGTCCAGGCCCTGCCGGGCTCGAAGATGTCCTCGGCCGGTGCCGACTGGAAGACCAACGCGGCCACCCAGATCAAGTGGGGCCTCAACTACATGAACGAGCGCTACGGCTCCCCGAACGCCGCCTGGGCGTTCTGGCAGGCCAACGGCTGGTACTAAGAAACACCCAGCGCCCCTGCCGCACCGCGCATCCGCAAGGCCCCGCCCTCCTCACGGAGGGGCGGGGCCTGCGGCGTTTTCCGGATCGATCGGCGCCAGATCGACGTCAATCGCTATCGATCGCTGTCGATCGATTTAGTAGACCGGTCGTCTAGCTTCGTCTAGGGTTCCTCTCGGCGGCGGACGGCCCGTCGCGACCCCGGAGGCTGCCCATGTCAGCGCACCGCACCCCCACCCTCCCGCCCGGCCGCTTCGGCGAGCTCGTCGGGATCCCGCTCCCCGTCGTCCAGGGCCCCTTCGGCGGGGGCCTCTCCTCCGTCGAACTGGCCGCGACCGTCTCCGAGGGCGGCGGCCTGGGCTCGTACGGGGCGCACATCCACACCCCCGAGGAGATCACCGCGCTCGTGGCGAAGCTCCGCGCCGCGACCGGCCGCCCCTTCGCCGTGAACCTGTGGGTGCCGCAGGAGGGCGAGCGGACCGAGCTCCCGGCCGCCGCGCTCGCCGAGCACGTCGAGCGACTGCGCCCGTACTACGAGGAGCTGGGGGTACGTCCCCCGAGCGCCGAGGACGTCCGGTCCTGGCCCGACTTCGACGCGCAGCTGGACGCCCTGATCGCGGCCGCCCCGCCGGTGATCAGCCTGGTCATGGGCCTGCCGCCGCGCCGCCTGGTCGCCGAGGCCCGGCGGCGCGGGATCGTCGTGGTCGGCACGGCGACGACGGTGGAGGAGGCGGTGGCCCTGGAGGCGGCCGGGGCGGACGCGGTCGTCGCCTCGGGCAGCGACGCGGGCGGCCACCGGGGCGCGTTCCTCCGTCCCGTACGGGAGTCCCTGGTCGGCACCTTCTCCCTCGTCCCGCAGGTGGCGGACGCGGTGTCGGTCCCGGTGGTCGCGGCGGGCGGGATCGCCGACGGGCGCGGGGTCGCCGCCGCGCTCGCGCTCGGCGCGGACGCCGTCCAGGTCGGCACCGGCTTCCTGGCGGCGCGCGAGTCGGGGGCGAGCGAGGTGCACCGGCGGATCCTCGGCACCCCGGAGGCCCGGACGACCGTCCTGACCCGTCTCTTCTCGGGCCGTACGGCGCGCGGAATCCCGAACGGCTTCGTACGCGACATGGCGGCCCACGAGGAGCACGTACCGCCGTATCCCGTGCAGAACGCGCTGATGGGTCCGGTGCGGCGGGCCGCGGCGGAGCAGGGCCGGCCCGAGTACGTGAACCTCTGGGCCGGCCAGGCGGCGGCCCTGGCGCAGGAGCCCTCGGCCGCCGCGTACCTCGCCTCCCTCGTCGAGGAGGCGGTCAGAGCCGCTGGATGATCGTCCCGGTCGCGAGCGCCCCGCCCGCGCACATGGTGACGAGCGCGAACTCCTTGTCGGTGCGCTCCAGTTCGTGCAGGGCGGTGGCGATGAGCCGGGCTCCGGTGGCGCCGACGGGGTGGCCGAGTGCGATGGCGCCGCCGTTGACGTTGACCTTCTCCAGGTCCTGATCGAAGACCTGCGCCCAGCTCAACACCACGGAGGCGAAGGCCTCGTTGATCTCGACGAGGTCGATGTCCCTGAGCGACATCCCGGCCTTGCCGAGCACCGCCCGCGTCGCGTCGATCGGCCCGTCGAGGTGGAAGTGCGGGTCGGCGCCGACGAGGGCCTGGGCGACGATCCGGGCGCGCGGTTTCAGCTTCAGGGCGCGGGCCATGCGCTTGGAGGCCCACATGATGGCGGAGGCGCCGTCGGAGATCTGGGATGAGTTCCCGGCGGTGTGGATCGCGGTGGGCATGACGGGCTTGAGGCGGGCCAGGCCCTCCATGGTGGTGTCGCGCAGGCCCTCGTCGCGGTCGACGAGCCGCCACATGCCCTGCCCCGCGGCCTGTTCGGCCTCCGTCGTCGGGACCTGGACGGCGAAGGTCTCGCGCTTGAAGCGCTCCTCGGACCAGGCGACGGCGGCCCGCTCCTGGGAGAGCAGGCCGAGGGAGTCGACGCGCTCGCGGGTGAGTCCGCGGCGGCGGGCGATGCGCTCGGCGGCCTCGAACTGGTTGGGCAGGTCGACGTTCCACTCGTCGGGGAACGGCTTGCCGGGCCCGTGCTTGGAACCGGAACCGAGCGGGACGCGCGACATGGCCTCGACGCCGCAGGAGATCCCGATGTCGATGACGCCGGCCGCGACCATGTTGGCGACCATGTGGCTGGCCTGCTGCGAGGAGCCGCACTGACAGTCGACGGTGGTGGCGGCCGTCTCGTAGGGCAGGCCCATGGTGAGCCAGGCGGTGCGCGCCGGGTTCATGGACTGCTCGCCGGCGTGGGTGACCGTGCCGCCGACGATCTGTTCGACGCAGTCGGCGTGGATGCCGGTGCGCCCGAGGAGTTCGCGGTAGGTCTCGCCCAGGAGGTAGGCGGGGTGGAGGTTGGCGAGCGCGCCTCCGCGCTTGCCGATGGGGGTGCGTACGGCTTCGACGATGACGGGTTCCGCGGCCATGAGCTCGTCCTCTCCTCGACCGGACGGGGTGTCCCGGCACCCCGGTCGGTCGGCGTCACGGGGGAACTAGTACGCGTTCTAGTTCTGAGTGCAGTCTTATGACTGCTACCGCCGGTACGCAAGGGTCCGGGAAGCAACAGTTCCCGCTCCGCCCCTTGCTACTTGTAGAACTCGTTACTAACTTTCCCGGCAACTTCTGATGGTCCATCAGATTTGGAGAGTGTTGCCGATGGCCGCCTGCCCCCATCTCCCCGGCGGGACCCCCGAAGGGATCCCCGAAGGACGGCTCCCCGAGGGACTCCCCGACGGCCTCCCCCAGGGGCTCCCCGAGGGGCTCCCCGAGGGGTTCGACGCCACCGACCCCGACCTGCTCCGCGACCGCGTCCCCTTCCCGGAGTTCGCCCGGCTGCGGCAGACCGCGCCCGTGTGGTGGTGCCCCCAGCCGGCCGGCGTCACCGGCTTCGCGGACGGCGGGTACTGGGCGGTCACGCGCCACGCGGACGTCAAGTACGTCTCCACCCACCCCGAGCTGTTCTCCTCCAACGAGAACACCGCCGTCATCCGCTTCAACGAGCACATCACCCGGGACCAGATCGAGGTCCAGAAACTGATCATGCTCAACATGGACCCGCCCGAGCACACCCGGGTCCGCCAGATCGTCCAGCGCGGCTTCACCCCGCGCGCGATCCGGAACCTGGAGACCGCCCTGCGCGAGCGCGCGCACGCCATCGTCGAGGAGGCGAAGCGCGGCACGGACGCCGACGGCACCTTCGACTTCGTCACCCGGGTCGCCGTCGAACTCCCCCTCCAGGCCATCGCCGAACTCATCGGCGTCCCCCAGGAGGACCGCTCCCGGATCTTCGACTGGTCGAACAAGATGGTCGCGTACGACGACCCCGAGTACGCCATCACCGAGGAGATCGGCGCCGAGGCCGCCATGGAACTCATCGGCTACTCGATGAACATGGCCGCCGCCCGCAAGGAGTGCCCCGCCAAGGACATCGTGTCGCAGCTCGTCGCCGCCGAGGGCCAGGGCAACCTCTCCTCCGACGAGTTCGGCTTCTTCGTGCTGCTGCTCGCCGTCGCAGGCAACGAGACCACCCGCAACGCCATCAGCCACGGCATGCACGCCTTCCTCACCCACCCCGACCAGTGGGAACTCTTCAAACGGGAACGGCCCGCGACCACCGCCGAGGAGATCGTGCGCTGGGCGACCCCCGTCGTCTCCTTCCAGCGGACCGCGACCCAGGACACCGAACTCGGCGGACAGAAGATCCGCAAGGGCGACCGGGTCGGCCTCTTCTACTCCTCCGCCAACAACGACCCCGAGGTCTTCACCGACCCCGAACGCTTCGACATCACCCGCGACCCCAACCCGCACCTCGGCTTCGGCGGCGGCGGACCCCACTTCTGCCTCGGCAAGTCCCTCGCGATCAAGGAGATCGAGCTGATCTTCAACGCGATCGCCGACGCCCTGCCCGACCTCACCCTCGCCGGCGAACCACGCCGACTGCGGGCGGCCTGGCTGAACGGCGTGAAGGAACTCCGCGTACGCGCCTCGGCGTGACCCGCCCGCACGGCATGACCCGCCCGTACGACGGCGCGACCCGTCCGTACGACGGCGTGCCCCGCCCGCACGGAACCGGACCGCACAACCCGTACGACCCGTACGACCCGTGCATGCGGAACCGGAACGCGATCTGCCACGTCTGACCCCGCATGCGGGGGACACAGAGACACATCCTGACCATCGTCATCGCGCTGCTCGCGCTCCAGCTCGGCTCGCTCGTCGCACCGGCGTACGCCTGCGGCTGCGGCGCCATGATCCCGGACAAGGCCCAGCGCATCGGCGTCGACCGGGAGGAGTCCGCCGTCCGCTGGGACGGGCACGACGAGACCGTCGTCATGCGCTTCAACGTCCACGGGAACGCCGAGCGGGCGGCCTGGATCATGCCGGTGCCGGGCCGCGCCGACGTCCGGCTCGGCGACCCGGCGCTCTTCGACGAGCTCGACCGGCTCGCCGAGCCCGAGCAGCGCGACCGCTACTACTTCTGGCCCCGCGGCGGCGACTGGCCCTTCGACGTCACGAACGGCGACGGAG
Source organism: Streptomyces vietnamensis (assembly GCF_000830005.1). Lineage (NCBI taxonomy): Bacteria > Bacillati > Actinomycetota > Actinomycetes > Kitasatosporales > Streptomycetaceae > Streptomyces > Streptomyces vietnamensis. Next base: position 2,614,472 of record NZ_CP010407.1, read on the forward strand.
CCGCCGCCGCCCCGCCCGGCGCGGGTTCCGGCGTCGGCGTCGTCGGGCGCGAACGGCTCGGCCCCTTCGACGTGGCCCGGCTCACCGCCACCGACCCGGAGGCCCTCGGCGACTGGCTGCACACCAACGGCTTCGAGCTGCCCGAGCGGCTCACCGGCGCGCTCCGGCCGTACGTCGAGCGGAAGTGGGAGTACGTCGCCGTCCGCCTGGCCCCGCAGGAGCAGGGGGCGATCCTCTACGGCGAGCTGACCCCGCTGCGGATCGCCTTCGCCTCCCCCGAACTCGTCTATCCCATGCGGCTCTCCCGCCTGGCCCGGACGCCCCAGACCCTCGGCCTGTACGTCCTCGCCGAGCACCGGATGGAGCCCCGCTCCCCCATCGGCGGCGACCGCCCCGAGGTGACGTTCGCCGACCGCATCGAGCGCCCGGAGGGAGCCGTCGCGGGTCTCACGGGCGACGCGCCTGTCCGCCTGACGATCCTGGAACAGCACTTCCCCCACCCCGAACGCATCGACGACGACCACCACCTGAGGACCGTCGCCGACACGTCGTACCGCGAGATCGAGTACACCGACCGGCTCCTCACCATCGGCGGCGGCATCCCGGTCTGGCTCCTGGCGGTCGGCGCCGGTCTGCTGTCGGCGGCACTGTTCGCCGTACGGGTGAAAAGGCGCCGCTCCGGCAGGGACACCGGTGTACGTTCGCCCGCATGACGAACCCTCAGTGGACGGCAGTGGACCAGTACTTCACCGAGACGATCGCCCCCGCCGACGAGGCGCTCACGGCAGCGCTCGCCGACTCCACGGCGGCGGGCCTGCCCGAGATCGCCGTCGCTCCCAACCAGGGCAAGCTGCTCCACCTGCTCGCCCGGATGCAGGGCGCGCGGAACGTCCTGGAGATCGGCACCCTCGGCGGCTACAGCACGATCTGGCTGGCCCGCGCGCTGCCCGCCGACGGCCGGCTGATCACCCTGGAGTACTCCCCCGTCCACGCGGACGTGGCCCGCGCCAACATCGCCCGTGCTGGCCTCGACAAGATCGTCGAGGTCCGGACGGGCGCGGCCCTGGACACCCTGCCGCAGCTGGAGGCGGAGGGCGCGGGCCCCTTCGACCTCGTCTTCATCGACGCGGACAAGGTCAACAACGCGCACTACGTGGAGTGGGCCCTGAAGCTCTCACGGCCCGGCACGGTCATCATCGTCGACAACGTGGTGAGAAACGGCAGGGTCGCCACCGAACACTCCGACGACCCGGCGATCACCGGCACCCGTGAGATGTTCGACCTGATCGCCCGCGAACCCCGCCTGGACGCGACGGCGATCCAGACGGTCGGCACGAAGGGCTACGACGGCCTGCTGCTCGCCCGGGTCACCGCATAGGCCTACTTCCACTCGTAAAGCGAACCGCTGACCTTCCCGCTCTCTTCGGTGTTGAACTCGAAGACGGTGCAGATGCCGTTGAGCCGGGCGAACGCGGCGGCGGCGGTCTCGTAGAAGAGGGCGCCTCGCCAGTTCACCCCGCCGGACTCGTTGAAGCTGCCGACACCGACGCCGTGCCAGGTGATCGTCTCTCCGGCCCGGGTCATGCTGATGCCCTGGCCCTCGGCGAAGAGCGTGCCGTCGGACTGCGAGACCGCCTCGTACGTCCCCATGTCCTTGACGGTCGTACCAAGGAGCGTGCCCGTCCCCGAGAACGAGACCTCCGTCACGGCATGGCCGCCGTCCGTGGACAGCACCCGCATTCCCGTCATCTCTCCGGAAACCGTTCCCAGCTCGTCGCCCAGCATGGTGGGACTCCTCTCCGAATCCCTCCCGGGAACCCGGACGGATCCCCTCATTCCGGACTACGCTCACCGCCAGGAATCGTCAAACGGAGATGCCGGCCCGCCATCCGGTGAAGAGCGGCAGCTCACCGGCCCCGTCGAGCACGACGACCCCGAAGGGCCGGTCGAAGGCGATCCGCTCGACCACCCGGTGGCGGGGCGGGACGGCGCCGCGGCCCATCTCCACCTGGGTGACGGCGGCCGCCTCGACGCCCTCCTCCGCGACCTCGACCACCGCCGACTGCCCGACCTTGCCGATGAAGAGATCGGCCGCGGAGATCCCGGAGAAGTCGGCGCCGGGACGCAGGGCCCGGTCGACGCCGAGGGCCGCCAGGTCCTCCACCACCGCGTCGAGCGTCGTACGGAGAGTGAACCGCGGCAGGTGGAGATCGGCCGATTCGGCCACGAGCGGCCGCCGCGCCCCGGGCTCCGCCCAGGCGGCGGGCAGCACCTCGGCGGGCCCGGCACCCTCGGGCCCGAGCACGAACCGCACGCGAACGGCCCGGTCACCGAGGCAGGGCAGCTCGACGACGCACGCCCCCGCCACGTACCAGACCCACCCGGCCGGAATCCGCTGCCGCATGGTCGGTACGGGCCGGGTGTCGCCGTACCCGTCGGTGAAGGGCTCGTCGCGGGTGAGGTGCCCCGGAAAGGCGCTCAGCCAAGAGGCCTTGAGGGCGAGAGCGTTGAGCAGCACCAGATCCTCGGAACCGTCGAGATCGAGCGGCAGCCGCTCGATGCGCCCACCGGTGGCCTCCCGCACCCACCCGTCGAGCTCCCCCTGAAAATCGGGAAGCTCACCGAACGACATGTCGTCCGTCGCCGGGAACACCTCGTCGGGCAACGCGAACAGAACCGCCCCGGGCAACACCCCGAACCGCACCCCGGGCACCCCCCGCCGAAACGTCTCCAGGATCGGCAAGGTGCTCCACACCCCGGTGGCCACGGAGACCCCGTCGACACCCGCGACCCGCCGCCCGACAAGGCCCACGCCCTCGGCAGCCGCCTCCCCCTGAACCCCGAGCAGCCCCCGCAACTCCTCCCCGGTCCGCCCCCGAGCCCCGGACGCCACCACCCCGAGCGCCAGCCACAACCCGACGGGCGACACGACGAAATCACCGTCCCCGAGCCGGGGCAGCCAGCGCACGGCCAGATCCCGTATCGCGTCCGCTTCCGTGATGCCGGAGCCGTGGGTCATATCCTGCCCTCCATGAGCATCGTGAAGATCAACGTCCTGACCGTGCCGGCCGAGCAGCGTGAGGTGCTTGAGCAGCGGTTCGCCTCTCGGGCCGGGGCCGTGGAGGGGGCCGACGGGTTCGAGTGGTTCGAGCTGCTGCGCCCGGTCGAGGGCACCGACCAGTACCTGGTGTACACGCGGTGGCGCAGCGAGGAGGACTTCCAGAACTGGATGAACGGTTCCATGAAGGCCGCCCACCAAGGCGGTGGCGAGGGTGGGGAGCGGCCGAAGCCGGCCGCGTCCGGTTCCACCCTGTGGTCGTTCGAGGTCGTCCAGCAGGCCTCGCCCAAGTAATTCGGCGGCGAGGGTGGTCGTGCGGGTCGCAGAATGGCCCGCATGACCTGGACTTTCTCTCCCGAGCGCGTCGACACCCCGGACGCGACAGCCCTGCGGCGTGACTACTACGGCGATGTGGCCGGACGTTACTGGAAGCGGCCCGCGACCGAGGCGGAGATAGACGAGGGGCTGGCGGACGACGGGGTGGAGAAGCTGACTCCGCCGACCGGGCAGTTCCTGGTGGCCCGGTTCGAGGGGAAGCCGGCCGGCTGCGGCGGGGTCCTGATGCTGGACGACGAACGCGCCGAGCTGACCCGGGTCTTCCTGCGGCACGCGTTCCGCGGTGCGGGCGGCGCGGGCGCCCTGCTGCGGAGGCTCGAGGAGGAGGCGCGGGAGCTCGGGGCGCGCCGGATGGTCCTCAACACGCGGCTCGACCTGGTCGAGGCACGTGCCCTGTACACGCGGCACGGGTACGTGGAGATCCCCGCGTACTGCACCGGTCCTTATATGGACGTCTGGTACGGCAAGGAGCTCTGAGCCCGCGCGAGGACGGGTTCAGGCGTGGTGGTCGCCGGGCGGCTCGGGTGTGGGGGGCCGCTCCCCGTCCGGGCCGCGCAGTTCGGCCGTCAGCTCCTCCAGCAGTTGTACGAGGTCGGTGGGCCGTTCGGGTCCCCACCAGTCGCCGAGGAGTTCGGCGAGCGACTCCTCCCGGGCCTCGGCCAGTACCGTCGCCGCCCGTACGCCGTCCTCGGTGAGGGTCAGCCGGCCGCCCTCCCGGGTCGCCAGGCGCCGCTCCTCCACCTGCCGGGACGCCTCCGTGATCACTCGCAGCGGTACGGGGGTGGTCTCGGCGAGCCGGGAGGGTTCGACGGTCCCGTGGCGGCGGATGCGCAGCAGCAGCCAGCTCGCGGCGGGCGGCAGGTCGAGCCCGGCGCGCGCGGTGATCTTCGCGTAGATCTCCTTGCGGCCCTCCCTGGAGTCGAGGAGGGACAGGGCGCGGGCGTGTTCGTCTGAGGCGGGGGTCTGGTGGGTGTCGGGGGCGGTGACGAAGGCGCGCAGTTTGTCCTCCTTCAGGAGGCAGGCGAAGACGAACGCGACGAGGACGACGGGTGCCGCGTACAGGAAGACGTCCGTGATGGACGTGGCGTAGGCGTGGAGGACCTGCGGGCGCAGTTCGGGCGGGAGCTCGGCGATGGCGCGCGGGTCGGCTGCGACCCGGCCGGGGCCGGTGCCGGGCGGGAGTTCCCTTCCCGCGTTCGCGAACACCTCGCCGAGCGTGCCGGCGAGCCGGCTGGTGAAGATCGTGCCGAAGACGGCGACGCCGAAGGAGGCGCCGATGGAGCGGAAGAACGTGACTCCTGAGGTGGCGACGCCGAGGTCCTCGTACGGGACGGCGTTCTGCACGACCAGGACGAGGACCTGGATGACGAGGCCGAGTCCGGCGCCGAAGACGAAGAAGCAGACGCTCATCGACCAGGTCGAGCTGGTCTCCGTCAGCTGGTGCAGGAGGAGCAGGCCGACGCAGGTGAGGGCGGTGCCGACGATGGGGAAGACCTTCCAGCGGCCGGTGCGCGAGACGATCTGGCCGGAGGCGGTCGAGGTGATCAGGACGCCGAGGACCATGGGCAGCATGTGAACGCCCGACATGGTCGGCGTGACGCCCTGGACCACCTGGAGGAAGGTCGGCAGGAAGGTCATCGCGCCGAACATGGCGAAGCCGACGACGAAGCTGATGACCGAGACGAGGCTGAAGGTCCGGATCCGGAACAGCGCGGGCGGCAGCACGGGTTCGGCGGCCCGCCGCTCCACGTACAGGAACCAGACGAGGAGTACGGCTCCGAGGACCGCGAGTCCGATGATCTGCGCCGAGCCCCACGCCCAGGTCGTGCCGCCGAGGGAGGCCACCAGGACCAGGCAGGTGGCGACCGAGGCGATGAGGAAGGTGCCGAGGTAGTCGATGGTGTGGCGGGTGGAGCGGACCGGGATGTGCAGGACGGTCGCGATCACGAAGAGGGCGACGATGCCGATGGGGAGGTTGATGTAGAACACCCAGCGCCAGGACAGGTGCTGGGTGAAGAGCCCGCCGAGCAGCGGGCCGAGGACGCTGGTGCCGCCGAAGACGGCGCCGAAGAGGCCTTGGTACCTGCCGCGTTCCCGGGGCGGGACGAGGTCGCCGACGATCGCCATCGACAGGACCATGAGACCGCCGCCGCCGAGGCCCTGGATCGCGCGGAAGGCGATGAGCTGCGGCATGTTCTGGGCGATGCCGCAGAGGGCGGAGCCGACGAGGAAGAGGACGATGGCGCCCTGGATGAGTCTCTTGCGTCCGTACTGGTCGCCGAGCTTGCCCCAGAGGGGGGTCCCGGCCGTGGACGCGAGCATGTACGCGGTGACCACCCAGGAGAGGTGTTCCATGCCGCCGAGCTCGCTGACGATGGTCGGCAGGGCGGTGGAGACGATGGTCTGGTCGAGTGCGGCGAGCAGCATGCCGAGCAGCAGCGCGCCGATCGCGACGAGGACGGTGCGACGGCTCTGCCCCTCCCCGGGCACGGGGGCGGCGGCGTCACCGAGCTGGGACGGGTGCGTGTCCTGGGCCATGGGGTCTCTGTCTCCGTCTCCGTGGGCGGCCCCTCCATCCTGATTGGAATGTCCCGTTATGGCCTGCCGAGGGGCACAGTCGTTCGCCCGCCGTACACGGTCGGCCTGCATAATCGCTCGCAGTGGTATCGGGGAGGGGACCCATCATGACCGGACACGTCTGTCCTGAATGCGGTGTACACAGACCTGGCTGCGCCTGCGCCCGGGCGGCGGAGATGGCGGCGGCCGAGGACTTCGACCCGCTGCGGATCAGGCCGTACGTGAGCCTGGACGCGCCCGAGGGGCCGGACGGGCAGCCGACCGCGCACCTGCAGGCGTACGCGCCGGAGGACCCGCCGACCACCCAGCTGACGGCGATCCGCCCGGAGACCGACCTCACCGCGCCGATACCGGCGGTGCACCCGACGGGGGGACAGCCGGGCACGCACCCGGACGGCTCGGGATCGGAGGCGTACCCGACGGCGACCGGCCCCGGCATGCACCCGGGCGTCGCGGGGCCGGAGGCGTATCCGGGCGCCGCGGGGCCGGAGGCGCACCCGGACGGCTCGGGCCCGGAGGCGTACCCGGACGACTCGGGATCGGAGGCGCACCCGAACGGCTCGGGCCCGGAGGCGTACCCGAACGGCTCGGGCCCGGAGGCGTACTCCGAGTACGGGCGCCCCGGGGCCGTGGGTGACGCCTCCGAGACGATGCCCTTGCTGCTGCGCGGCATCGGCGACGTACCGCCCCCGCCCGGCCACGAGGAGCCGCGGGGGCGGGGCCGCCGGCGCGGCGCGGTGGTCGCGGCGGTGGCCGCCGTCGCCGTGGCGGGCACCGCGGCCCTGGCGGCGGCCGTCCTCGGCGGCGCAGGCGACACCGACGACCGGGCGGCCGTGCCCGAGGTGACCACGAGCGCGTCCCTGAACGTCGCCGTGTCGGAGGCGCCGTCCCCCTCCTCCGAGACCCCGGAACCGACCACCTCCTCCCCGACCCCGGAGCGGACCTCCGCATCGCCGCCCCCGACCTCCTCCCCGAGCAGCGCCACGGCGAGCCCGAGCGCGTCGACGAGCCGGGCCGCCCCTCCGGCCGCCGCCCCCTCGGAGGCTCCGACGACCGCGACGCCGACGACGACCCCGCCGTCCTCGCCGCCGACCGAGGAGACGACGGTCACGCTGGGCATCGGCTCGGAGGGCGACGAGGTGGTCGAGCTCCAGATGCGGCTGACGCTGGCGGGGGCGTACCACGACGAGATCGACGGGAAGTACGACCAGGACGTCTGGCGCGCGGTGAAGAACTACCAGTCCTGGATGTACATCAAGGACGACCCGAAGGGCGTGTACGGCCCGCACACGCGTGAGGCCCTGGAGCGGAGCACCTCGCTGTCCTGAGGGCGGCGGACCGGTTGGCCAAGACGGCCCACGGTTTTGTATCGTGAAAGAACAAAGTGGCCCCGCCCGCTTCCCTGACCGGTGGGCGGGACCGCTTCGTTCTCCGCGCCATCCCCTCTGGAGACCCGATGCCTGCCACCACCCCGGCAACGCTCACCGCCCGCGCCCTCCTCCTCGACATGGACGGCACCCTCGTCAACTCGGACGCCGTCGTCGAACGCTGCTGGCGTCGCTGGGCGGACCGGCAGGGTCTCGACGCGGGCGAGGTGCTCAAGGTGGTTCACGGCCGCCAGGGGTTCGCGACGATGGCCGTCCTCCTCCCGGACCGCCCGATGGCGGAGAACCACGCCGACAACCGGGTGATGCTGGCCGAGGAGACCGCCGATCTGGACGGGGTCGTACCCGTCCCCGGCGCCCCCGCCTTCATGGCCGCGATCGCGGACCTCCCGCACGCCCTGGTGACCTCGGCGGACGAGGCGCTGGCGCAGGCCCGGATGGGCGCGGCGGCGCTCCGGATGCCGGAGGTCCGGGTCACGGCCGAGAGCGTCGGGGCGAGCAAGCCGGACCCCGAGGGCTTTCTCAAGGGCGCCGCGGCGCTGGGCTTCGCCCCGGCGGACTGCGTGGTCTTCGAGGACTCCGAGGCCGGCATCCAGGCGGGCCGCGCGGCCGGCATGCGCGTCGTGGGCGTGGGCCCGCGCGCGGCGGCCTTCGCGCCGGACGTGCACATCGCCGACCTCACCCGGCTGCGGGTGGAGCCCGCGGCGGACGGCTCGATCACGCTGACCGCACTGGCGTAGGCACAGCACCCCCCTCCTCCCCTCCCCTCGCGCGCGGCCGGAACCTCCGGCCGCGCGCGAGGCGTTTCCGGACAAACCCCTGAAACCTTGGGCGCCGGGCGGAATCTGGCACTCCATCAGGACGCGTCACACCCCTTGATGTGACGTGTCCATGTCGCCACCCTGTTACCTGGCGCACCCCCCAACGAAACCTGGCGCCGCCACGATGGCCGGGCCCACCGCCCGGCAGCCCGCGGGGACGACAGTCAGCCAAGGTCCCCCCACCTCAAGGGAGTTCCCATGCCCGTCGGCATGATCTACGCGCGTCGACTCGCCGTACTCGCCGCCTCCGCCACCCTCACCGTCACCGGCCTCCTCGCCACCGCCCCGGCCGCGCAGGCCGCGATGCCCACCCCGGTCAGCGCCGCGACCGCCCGCACCTACCTGGCCGCCCTCACGGTCAAGGCGGAAGGTTCCACCACGGGTTACAGCCGGGACCTCTTCCCGCACTGGATCACCCAGTCCGGCACCTGCAACACGCGCGAGACCGTCCTCAAGCGCGACGGCGTGAACGTCGTCACCGACTCCAGCTGCGCCGCGATCAGCGGCAGCTGGTACTCCGAGTACGACGGTGCCACCTGGACCGCCGCCTCCGACCTCGACATCGACCACATGGTCCCGCTCGCCGAGGCCTGGCGCTCGGGCGCGAACTCCTGGACCACCGCCCAGCGCCAGGCGTTCGCGAACGACCTCACCCGGCCGCAGCTCATAGCCGTCACCGACAACGTCAACCAGGCGAAGGGCGACCAGGACCCGGCGACGTGGCTGCCCTCGGTGACGGCCTACCGCTGCACGTACGTCCGGGCATGGGTGCACGTGAAGTACTACTACAACCTCAGCGTCGACTCCGCCGAGAAGAGCGCCCTCCAGTCCGTCCTCAACGGCTGCTGACCGGGCACCCGCTGAGCGCGCGTCAGCGACGGACGTCGGGGAGTGAGCCTCGCCACACACTCCCCGATGTCCGAATGTTGAACTTGCAAGTACTAGTGAGGGGTGCCTAACCTTACGGCCTCATCGGTTTACGTCCCCCCGCGCCCCGTTCCCCACGGACGGGGCCAGGCCGAAGGAGTCCCACCCCAATGACCGCCCAGAGCACCACCCCGGGTACCACCCCGAACACCACTCCCACGAGCCTCACGGCCCGCCTGAACCACGCCCAGCCCTACGCGCTCGGCCTGTTCCGCATCGTCGTCGGCCTGCTCTTCGCCTGCCACGGCGCCTCCTCGCTCTTCGGCCTCCTCGGCGGCACCTCGATACCGGCCGGCACCTGGCCGGGCTGGTACGCGGCCGTCATCCAGCTCGGCGCCGGCGTCCTGGTCCTGGCCGGACTCGGCACCCGGAGCGCCGCCTTCCTCGCCTCGGGCTCGATGGCGTACGCGTACTTCAAGGTCCACCAGCCGGAGTCGCTCTTCCCGATCCAGAACGGCGGCGAGAGCTCGGCCATGTTCTGCTGGGCCTTCCTGCTGCTCGTGTTCACGGGCCCGGGCGCGCTGGCCCTCGACCGGCTCTTCGGCGCCGGGGAGACGACGGACGCGAAGGCCCGCGAGGAGCGGGGCACGCCGGTCGCGGCCTGACGTACGAGCACGCCTACGGGGAAGGGCCGGAAACCACACGACGGTTTCCGGCCCTTCCCGGTGCGAGAGCGGGCACCGCCCTCGCACCGGGGCTCGGCACCGGCCCGCACACCGATCCCGGCACCAGCCCGAACCGGCCTCGCCCTGACCGGCCTCGCTCGAACCGCCCTCGCCCGAAGCGGCCCTCGCACCGGGGCCGGGGCTCACACCGGGGCCGGGGCTCGGCACCGGGGCCGGGGCTCGGCACCGGGGCCGGGGCTCGGCACCGGGGCCGGGGCTCGGCACCGTTCTCCCTCCCCCCTCGATCTCCACCCCGGGACGCACCTCCCGCACCCACCGGCAGCCGACCCCCCGCCCCCGCGTAGGCTCTGGCCCTGTGAATCTGCTCGACAGCCTGGGCTCGCTGCGGTCGCTCACCGCCGGTCCATGGATCTATCCGGTGGTGGCGACGTCGATCCTGCTCGACGTCTTCCTGCCCGTGCTGCCGAGCGGTTTCCTGGTGATCACCGCCGCCACGGCGGCGACGACGGCGGCCGGGGCTTCTTCCGGCGTACCGTCCCTCCTCCCCCTGTTCCTCTGCGCGGCGACCGCCTCGACCCTCGGCGACTTCCTGGCGTACCGCCTGGCGCTGCGCGGCGGGGCCAGGCTGGACCGGGCGATCGCACGGTCACGCCGCCTCTCACTGGCGCAGGAACGTCTCGGCACCGCGCTCGCCCGGGGCGGCGGGCTGCTCGTCGTACTCGCGCGCTTCGCCCCGGCCGGCCGCTCCGTGGTCTCGCTGGGCGCGGGCGCGGCGAAGCGCCGGGTCGAGGAGTTCCTGCCGTGGTCGGCGCTGGCGGGGGTGACCTGGGCCTCGTACAGCGTCGGGCTCGGCTGGCTGGGCGGTCAGTGGCTGGGCGCGACCTGGTTCAGCGCGGGGGTGTCGACCCTGGCGCTGTTCCTGGCGGGCGGCCTCGCCGCGTACCTCATACGGCGTCCGGCTGCGGCTCCCGCGCCTGCGTCCTGACGGCGACGGGGTGGTGGTGCGCGCCGCGCACCTCAAGGCCGTCGAGGAGTCTCGCGGTCGCGTCGGCGATCTCGTCCACGGCCCGCTCGAAGACCTCGCGGTTGTGGGCGGCGGGGGCGCGGAAGCCGGAGACCTTGCGGACGTACTGCAGGGCGGCGGCGCGGATGTCGTCCTCGGTCGCCTCCTCGGGCAGTACGGGCGGGCGGAGCGTCTTGATGCTGCGGCACATGCCTCCAGTGTGGCGCGCCCCACTGACAACGCCCCGAAGCCCGAGGCCCGACGCCAGACCGCCCGACACCAGACCGCTCGACACCAGATCGCCCGACACCAGACCGCCCGAAGCCGGGCACCCGCCCCCGACACCAGACACCCGCCCCCGAAGTCGGACGGCGCCCGCCCTCACCCACCCAGCCCGCGTCTGCTCCGTGCGTTGATCTCGGCGGTGCGGGCGCGCAGCTCGTGCAGGGGCGTGGCGGGCTGGACGTCGACGGGCTCGGCCTCCCACTCGGCGCCGCCGTGGACGGCGCGGATCAGAAAGCGCCCGGAGACGCTCCGCACATAGAAACCGACCCGCCCCGTGGCGGTGTCGCGGACGAGGTCACCGACCTCGGGCAGTGGCTGCACGCATCCCCTCCGTCCCGAATCCTGAAGCCTGGGGACACTCAGGGAAGCGCGGCGACCCCGCCCTGTCAACGTATCTCTAGAGATGTCCCCCGATGGATGGATCGACCGGGCGGGACGGCGTACGCGTGTGCCCCCGGGCCGAGGAGTGCGCCGTAGGGTGTCCCGCAATGGAAGGGAGTGGTCCACCCGTGACTGACCAGGACAGCGCTCGTCGGCCCAAGTACCAGCGCATCGCCGACGAGTTGAGAACCGCGATCCAGTCGGGCGCCTTCGCGCCGGGCGATCGTCTCCCCGGCGAGAACGACCTCATGTCGACCTACGACGTGGCCCGCATGACCGCTCGCCAGGCCCTCTCCGTGCTGCGTACGGAAGGGCTCGCGGAGGCGCGCAGGGGCGCCGGCGTCTTCGTCCGGGTCTTCCGCCCGCTGCGCCGCCGGGGCATCCCGCGCCTGGCCGGGGAGCAGTGGGGCAGCGGCCGTTCGGTCTGGTCGGCGGACGTCGAGGACCGGGAGCTGGTCGTCGATCAGATCGAGGTGGGCGAGACGGAGGCCGGGGACCGGGTGGCGGAGGTGCTGAACCTGGCACCGGGGGCGCCGGTCTGCGTCCGCAGCCGCCGCTTCGTGCTCGACTCGAAGCCGGTGCTGCTCTCGGTCTCGTACCTCTCGGCCGAGCTGGTACGGGGTACGCCGATCACCGAGCCGGACACGGGTCCCGGCGGCACCTACGCGCGGCTCACGGAGCTGGGGCACCGGCCGGTGCGGTTCCGGGAGGAGATCCGCTGCCGGATGCCGACGGCGGAGGAGTCGGACCGGCTGTCCCTGGAGTTCGGGACGCCGGTGGTCCTCATCGGCCGTACGGCGTTCACGGGGCCGGGGATGGCGGTGGAGCTCAACGAGATGACGTTGGACTCGTCGTCGTACGTCCTGGAGTACGACTTCGACGCATAGCGACGGCCTCGAACCGCATGCCGGGGTCGGCGTGGACGACGTCACCGGGGAACTCGGCGGCGGCCCGGGCGACGGCGTCCGCCGGGTCGGTCCCCGGGCCGACGTGGGTCACGACGAGGCGGCCGGCGCGGGCTTCGGCGGCACTGCGTCCGGCCTGGGCGGCCGAATGGTGACCGGGCACGCACCCGTCGGCCTCGCAGAGGAACAGATCGCACCCGAGGGCGAGTTCGACGAGAGGGGAACACGGCTCGCAGTCCCCGGAGTACACGAGAGAGGCCCCTCCCTCGTCCTCCACGCGCAGGGCGAAGGCGGGCAGACCGCCGTGGTCGACGGCGCGGGACCGAAGGGTGAGCCCCCCGACGCGTACGACGTGCCCGTCGTACAACTCCTCCACGCCGAAGGCCTTTTCGATGGGACTGCGGTCGGGTCCGTTCGTCAGGAAGGCGGCGAGGCGATCGGCGATGCCGGGCGGGCCGAAGAGGGGCACGGGCAGCGGAACGTCGAGCCCGGCGTACAACAGCCCGTAATAGTAGGTGAGGAGATCGGCGCTGTGGTCGGCGTGGAGGTGGGAGATCCACACGGCGTCGACCTCGCCGAGCGTCACGTACCGCTGGAGCTCGGCGAGGGTGCCGGTCCCGGCGTCCACCCAGAGGCGGACGCCGCCGCCCTCGACGAGGTAGCCGGAGCAGGCGTTGCCCGGCCGGGGAAAGGGGGTGGCGGACCCGAGAACGGTGATCCGCAACGAGTCGCTGCCCATGCACCGAGTCTAGGCCGAGCTTCCGGCAACTGGCCTGAACTTGTGCGGGACAGGTGAAGGACGTGCGTATTCTGTGTGCTCGCCGGGGCCCATCGGCGGGCGCCCGGCAGAGAACTGAGGGACATTCATGCTTCGCGTACGCACGCTCGCGGCCGTGACCGCGGCCGCCGCCTCCGGCATCCTGCTGCTTCCTTCACAGGCGCAGGCCGCCGGTTCGGTCCACCTCTACAAGATCTACTACGACAGCCCGGGCACGGACAACCGGTCCAACAGCAGCCTGAACGCCGAGTACGTCCAGATACGCAACACGACCGGTTCGGCGGTCAACCTGCGGGGCTGGACGCTGACGGACGCGGCGAGCCACAAGTACACCTTCGGCAGCTTCACGCTCGGTGCGGGCAAGATCGTGACGGTCCGCACGGGCCGCGGCACGAACACCTCCGCGAACGTGTACCAGAACCGTGCCGCGTACGTCTGGAACAACGACAAGGACACGGCGACGCTGCGCCGGTCGAACGGCACGAGCGTCGACACGTGCGCGTACAACTCGACGCGGGTCGACTACAAGTGGTGCTGACGGGTCACCACGCCTGAAGGCCCCCGGGCCCCACGGGTCTGCTGCTCAGGAGGCCTCACTCTCCTCCCGAGCAGCAGGAACCCCACCCCCGCCCTCGCCGCCCTCGCCGCCGCCCCCGCCGCCGCGCTGCTGCTGCTGCTGCACATCGGAGTTGACCTGCCCGCCGAGGGTCATGACGTTCAGAGTCGCAGAGTTCTCATTGGCGATGGCCTTCTCGACGCGGGCGACGAGAACGGAGAACGCCTCGCGCTTGCCCAGGCCGTGGTACGGCCCGACCTTGGTCTCGAAGTAGACGCGCTCGTGCCCGAGGAGCTGCTCGGTGGACCGATAGTTCTTCCACTGCTCCCGATAGCGGTAGACGCTCTCCAACGACACGGCGGCGAGGACCACGACGCTCAGCACCGTGGCGGTGACCCGGGCGAACCCCAGGTCCAGATTCACGAACACCGGGACCAGCGCCCCGCCGACGACGGACACGGTCCGCATCCGCAGATGCATCGCCTTCATCCGGGTCGCCTTGGCGTCGTACCAGCCCTGGTACTGCGCGAGCCTGGTCTCGATGTACCGCTGCGGCGTCATCTCGCCGCCCTGCGCCCCTGGTTCGGGCGCGTCCCCCACCTCAGCCATGCCGGGAGTACACCGGCAAGGACGAGTCCACGTCAACTCTCAGCCGACCACGACCCGCTCGCGCACGGCATCGAGAGCGGACCGCCACGGAAAACGCGCCGCGTCCCACCACACCGGCTCGTCCTCTCCGTACAGCACCGAGACCCCGACCCCGCGCAGCGTCTCCACGGACCGCTCGAACTGCGGGTGCTGGGCGTAGGCGGCACTCAGACAGGGCACGGCCACCATAGGAATCCCCTTACCGATCCCTTCCGCAGCCACCCCGACAACAAACTTGTCCACGATCCCGAGCGCCCACTGGTTGACCGTGTTGAAGGTGGCCGGCGCGACAAGAACCGCCGAGGCCTCCGGCCACGCGCCCGGCTCACCGGGCAGCTCGTAGTCCCAGCGCACGGCATGCCCGGTGAGCACGGCGAGCCCATCGAGCGACCCGGCGAGCCAACGAGCCGCCGTAGGGGTCAGCCCAAGACAGACGTCCCATCCGTCGGCCTGTGCGTCCTCGATGACACGGGCGATATCGAAGACGGGCTCGGCGGCGCCGGCAAACAAGTACAGAGTGCTCATCCCCTCATCCGACCACACCCGCCCCACCCGTCCACACACTCACCCACACCACCCAAAAGACAACCCTTCACACCCGGCAGCGGCAACGCGGCACCCGAGCCGCAACATCACCCGCCAGAGGGGCATCTACTCACTCGACGAACTCAACCGATTACTTACAGCTAGGCTCGCGGGCGTTGCCGCAGCCACGCGGCGGACCGAGATAGGGGCATCCACATGGCCATCATCGTCACCTTCGAGTTCCCCGACGCCGGACAGGAGCTCTACGACGCGGTCATCGACCGCGTGACCGATGGACAAGGCTTCACACAGTTCGCGGACCTGCCGAACCCAGGCCTCATCTCCCACGCGGCGGGCCCGGTCGACGGAGGATTCCGCGTCACCGAGGTCTGGGAGAGCATGGAGGCCCTCGAAACCCACGCGAAGACCTTCGGCCCGATCCTGACCGACCTCGGCCACGCCGACGTACAGCCCACGATCATCCCGGCCCACAACGTCGTCGTCCGATAGATCCGACCCCACCAGCCCCGGGGCGACACCCTGCGAACCGAGAACGAGACGCACCGCCGAAGCCCCAGGTGAGACCACCGTCAGCCACTACCGCCAAAAGCCCCGCAGCGATGAGCTGCGGGGCCTTTGTACTGGTGGGCGCGGACGGTTTCGAACCGCCGACATCTGCTTTGTAAGCCTGGCGCCCGCAGCTGATCCGTCATGGCAGCTCAGCCCCTCTGTGCGCTGCGCTGGCTGCCACAAGCTGTGGACGCCGCAGAGATCCTCCAGTGACCGTGGTTGACCGCTCGATCTGGCACGCATCTGGCACGCGTCCGCCGGCTCCCTCATTGACCGCGCGCAGCCGCGCCTTCCGGCAGATCGGTGACTCGCCGGGCCGTCACCAGGTAGCCCGCGAAGCTCACGCCGGGCCTGGCCTTCGCCCACCCGTCCGCCTTCTCAACCGGTACCAGTACGGTCGTGCCCGGAACCGGGTAGTTCACCTTGTCCGTGGCGCCCGGGGGTACCCCGTAACGGCAGTGCACCTCGACGATCGACACCACCTCCACCGAGGTGGGTGCGTGCCCTTCGTCCTGGCCGTGATGCTCCTCGCGGAAGTCGATCTCATCCGCACGTTCGCTGCCGACGACGTCGGCGTAGTCCTCCGGATCGACCTCCAGCAGGGTCCACGAGACAACATCACCTGGCGCGAAGTTCTCTCCGCAGCACTGCATCTGCCAGTCATCGACCCAAATCGTCAGCGTCATGCCGGCATTGTCCGCCGAGCGACCGGCGCTCAAGAGGGCCTCGGGCAGGAATGTCGGCGGTGGCACTGTTGTCAGGGAGAGATGTCAGGCCGGCCCGGGGCTTGCCGCCCTTCGGCGGCCAACTCTTCGCTTTCCAGAGCCGCGATGGCGCGCCGACGCCACCTGACGGTCAGCACCGTAGCAACCAGACCTGCGAGTAGGGCCATGACAACGCTGCCCCACACCACGGCGGCAATCGCGTACCCGAGCGTCTCCAAAGTCCTTCACGCTCCCGCTTCGTCATCTTCATCGCTGCCTGCGGCCTCCAACAAACGCCGCCTCGCCTGCTCCAGGCGGCCGGCGTAGTCGGGCATGAACACCTCGGGCAAAGTCGTCTCCAACGTTCCGGAAATCGCGTAGATGCCCGACCAGACCGCTCGGTCCGGCACGATGGCGTCCAGCTTGTCGGACTGCATCATGACTTCATAAAGCCAGTCAGACAGGACGAATGCCTGGTCACGCGTCAGTTTGATGATCACTGGTTCATCGTCCACATGGTGACCGTACAGCCGAGCCTCAGCCGCTCGTTCTCTCGCATCTCGGAGGGGGCGGGGCTCCCCCGCATCCGCCCGCACGACGCTCGGCACGGGTGCGCCGCGCTCCTGTTCGCTCTGCGTTCCGGCGCGGGTCGTGATGGAGATCCTGGGGCACTCGCAGATCGCCGTCACGATGAACGTCTACATCCACGTCTCCGACGAGCGTCGGAGGGAGGCAATGGGCCACATGGACCGACTGCTGAAGCGCCGTCATTGAGTGAGCTCGCCGACGTGCCTTCCTGGTGCCTCTAGACGTGCCTTCCTGGTGCCTCTATAGGAAGGCACGTCGGCAGTCCCGGCCACTATGGACTTGGACAAACGGGTAGCCCGACGTACCGATGCCCTCCACACTGAGGCGCATGCAGAGCAACGACGCCCTATTGGACCTCGCCGCAGGGTGGATCGACCAAGCCGCCCTCAACGACTCCAGTTTTCAGGCAATCCGCACTTTCAACGAAATAATCCCGATTAGTGAGCATCAGGGGAACCTCGATTCCGAACTAACCGAAGCCACGATCCGTAAGGCAACAGCATGGGCTTTTGCTTACCGGCTACAGATAGCCCAAAGCGACGGCAAGTGGCGGGTCCAGCTTATCCCGTACTTCGCGGACTCAAGCGGACACTCCACGCCTCCTAGAGTCCAGGATGTTTCAGAAACCGGTGTCGAAGTTTGGAGAAGGCTGCACGAGAAAGTCACCTCGAACTTCGGAAAGGCGCGCCTTAACCATCTCCTGTTCGACAGGAAGGTTGGAAATCCGCGTGACTACGCTATAGCGGCAGCGCGCAGCCATCTCGACCTCTCCCACCACTGGAGAACTGGTCTCGACAAGTCCGAGAGTTTGCATACAGCCCTTCGACTAGCGCGCGCAGTTGGAGCCGCGGAGCTCGCGAGCGAGGTAAGCGAAAGAATCCTGGAGGTGAACCGGCAGACAATTTCAGCCGGCTACGACAAGCCTGGGGTGACACTACGCCTACTCAGGCCACTCGCCTACGAGCGAAACCCCCCAGAAGGGCTTGCTGCCGCACTTGACTCGGCGATCGACGTATACGAATCCCCGTTCACGAGGGATGAACTCCTAACTATCAAGTTTAACCTCCACAGGAGCGACGACCAAAGGAAGGAAATCCGGGCCCATCAAGTACAGGTCTGGCTGGATGCGGCAGAGAGCACGACAGGCCTCGTCAAATCCGGACACCTCAAAAAGGCCCTGGAGCGGGCACAGGAATCCAACGACCCTGACCTAATCGGGCGCGCCGCCTCAGCACTGCAGAAAATCCGCGAGGAGGATCTCGGCCTTTCAAGGTTTTCGACGTCCAGCGCCGTCCCGCAAGAACAGTTCGAAAAAATCCTCAGCCCGATCACCGATTGCAATGACTGGCGAGAGGCCTTGCTAAATTTCACTCTCACCTACGGCCCAGCCGTCGGTACGGTGGACAATACGCGCACGAGGGTTCAAGAATTCGTCGAGAATGCAACTTTCGCAAGCATACTCACCACTGAGCTCATTGGGTCCGATGGCCTGCCACGTTTCACACCCAAGAGCGACTCCGACGTAGAAGAAATGAGGATGGCCCAACAGGAATCTTTCATGCTTCAACACACTGCACCAATCCTGGCTGCAGCACTGCATAAAATCCCAGAAGCCCACGGAATTCCGACCGAACGAGAACTTACGGAGTTTCTCGCTCTCGGGAAATTGACGGACGAGGATCTTGCGAACTCCATTTCTCGCTGCCTCATTCGCTATTGGACGGGAGATCCAGAGGCGGCAGCTTTCACCATCGCGCCAAAGATTGAGACTCTAGTCAGGAATCTAGTAATTGCGCTCGACGCTGGAGTCTACCGACTTCAGCGAAACGAGAAGCCAGGACAATATCCTGGATTGGGCTCCCTCCTCGGCGTCCTCCGCGAAAAAGGACTGGAGGAGTCCTGGTATCGCAACATTCTCACAATCTGCGGAAACCCTGCCGGAGGATGGAACCTAAGGAATGAAATCGCTCACGGATTCTTGGCCACCGTAGGGTCGCCTGCGGCTGCGATTTTGTTCCAGTGCGTGCTATACCTCTGGACCCTCGGCCCCCAGTCGAGCGACGGGGCGGTGAACGAGCCCTCGGAGTCCTGACGTACGTGCTCCGACCGGACTGCCGTCAGTCTCTACCGTCAAAGGCCCCCGCAGCGATGAGCTGCGGGGGCCTTTGCACTGGTGGGCGCGGACGGTTTCGAACCGCCGACATCTGCTTTGTAAGTTCGCCCGGACAGGGTCAACCAGGCCTCCGAGCTGGCGCTGACCCACCGCCGCTGACCACCTGACACCGCCCACGTCCGGCGCCGTTGATGTCACCTTTGGATGTCAGACTTCCTCTCAGCAGGAAGCCTGGTGCCGTACAGCTCGCTGCTGAACAGACCAATCAGCTGCGCTCGCTGCACCGAGTTTGGTGGGATCTGACCGTGAGCGAAGCACTGATAACTGCTGCCTTAACTGCTGCTGCTGCCTTCGCCGCAGCAGGGCTCGCCTCCTGGCTCGCGTTGCGGGGCGTGCGCCACCAGACCACGACTCAACGTGAGCTGGCTGCAGCCGACCGCGTGGACCGCCGGGAGACCGAAGCTCGCGCGGTCAGACGGGATGCCTATACACAGTTCATAGCTGCCGCCATCCGATGTGCTGGCTTGATCCGTGAGGCGAAGGAGGCCCACATCGACGATGCCGAGTATCTCGACCGTCACTCGGCCGTTCAGCATGCCCTGTCCGACCTGATCTCTGCTCAGGCCATTGTGAGTGTGGAAGGTCCCCAGGAAGTCTCCGCCGCAGCCGTTCAGGCACGTCGAAGCCTTGAACGAGAGCTAGAAGCCACGCATGCACACCGCTCAGGAAGCGGGCCTGCCCAGAGCGTGGTTGATGCTGGACGCGCGAGGCTCCAGGCGGTGGGACGCATGTCGGATGCTGCCCGACGAGCCTTGAACGGCGAAACCGAGCCACCTGTAGCAGCACCCTGCATCGGCTATTAAGACGCCCACCGTCGGTCGTTCACTCGGGCCCGGGTCTCACCGTTCAGAGGGACCCCCCTACCGACTGATCGGGACCTCGTAGACGATCTCACAGAGGGCAGCGGGGACGACGATGTCCGCCGTCTCCACAGGCTGCCCCTGGTCGCTGTAGTACGTCCGCCGGATGTGCGTAACGAGCGCGGCCTTCTGGACCCCGAGCAGCGACGCCTCCTCGGCCGTCGCTTGCCGGGGTTCCGGCTGCTCGACGGCATGGCTAACCGTGATGCCGATCTCGGCCATCCGGTTCACGACGCCGGCCCCGGCGTGCGGCCCTCCCTCGGGAAGGACGACGAGCGTCCCGCCGGTGAGGTCGTACGGTTCCCAACTCGTCGACAACTGCACGGGCCGGCCGTCGGCAAGGAACTCGTACACGGTCCGGACACACAGGTCCCCCTCGGCGATGCCGAGCCGCGCCGCGATCTCAGTCGGCGCCGGGACCTTGGCCTCCGTCCGGCTCTCCCAGTCTCCCTGCTTCCCCACAGCCTTCATGTCAGCCCGGAATGGAGAACCGCCGCGCTGCTCGCGCGCCGAGGACCGAACCATCCGAACGCGCTGACGAGGTTCGGCGACGTACGTGCCTGACCCCGCGCGGCCTTCAAGGACCCCCTGAGAGATAAGTAGTTCCTGGGCCCGGCGAACCACGTTCTCACCGACGCCGCACTCTTGGGCGATCTGAGCGCGGGAGGGAAGCCGGTCGCCAGCCGTCCACTCATGCTCCGCGATCCGCTGTCGAAGGACATCCGCGATGCGGAGATAAGGCGGCTGCTCAGGCATATGGAAAATCTAGTCCACTAGCTCTAATCTAGTTAACTAGCTTCACGTAAAGTGATCACATGGTGACGGAGGCTCCCTGTGCCTGCTCCGGAAGTAAGCGCGGAGGCCATCGCCGCCAGGTTGTCCGCCCTCGGACTCACCACACGCGTGGAGCCGCACGCCCGACACACGTCGATCGAAGCGGAGGTGCCGGAATCTCTCCCGGCCGAGACATGGCGGGAGGCCCTGGAAGTGGTGGCGGAGGCCGATCAGTTCGGGCTTCTCGCCAGCAGTGTGAGCGGCCGCACGTTATGGGCCGCCGTACACAAAGCGGTCCCCGCGACGGGCGACGTCCGGGGACCTGGCCGTCAGCGATAGGAGCTGATCAGCGTGTTCAACCGTATCCGCCGCGCAGTCTCGTGCACCAGAGAGCGGCACCTCCCGAAGGGCAGGCATCGCCGTCCCTTAACGCCCAACCGACCGACGATCGTTCACCACGGCCTCTCCAACTATCCGACGCTGCTCACGGCGCCGCACCGCAACCGCACGGACATCTTCGCGGGCGAGGACAGCGCGCTCGTCCGCCCATACGTACTGGCCAGCGAGGAGCGTGCATTGCGGCGCTCGACGCCCCTGCCTCACGACTTCCTCACGCACACCTGGTTCGCGCCGGCGGAGGCCCTCTGATGCCTCGTCGCCACCAACCGCGAGTGACGGACTCCGCAGCTGCCTACCAGTCGAGCGCGTGCCGGATCGGCACGCATCACGAGTGCGCCCACTCCGCCCCCACCGCGGCGCCGGTCGACATCCCCGTGGTCTACGAAGCGTGTGGCTGCTCCTGCCATCCGGCCGGCGACCAGAACGCGCCGAAGGAGGTGCCCCAGTGAGGGGACGGGCACCCAGCGGTGCCTTTGCCTCCAACGTCGAGATCACCTCGGCCACCGTGCAACCAGGAGACGTCATCCAGATCGGCGGTCAGCCGTGCCGGGTCGTCAACCTCTTCCAACTCCCCGGCGGCGCCAAACGCCTCCTCTTCGAATCCGGCGAGCTGCTAACGATGCACTCCCGGACCCGGCTCATCGCCCTACGAATGCTGAGAGGCGGTGACTCACGCCGTGCCTTCCCTCCGTCACACCATCGCCGATGACCTGCGAACCCAAATCACGACGGGCCACCTCAAGGCCGGCGACCGCCTCCCCTCGGAGCCCCAGCTCGCCGCCCACTACAAGGTCAGCACGACGACACTGCGGCTCGCCCTCGCGCTCCTCCAGGCTGAGGGACTCATCGAAAAGGTCCACGGCAAGGGGAACTTCGTCCGTCCCCCACTCCGCCGCATCACGTACGCCGGAGGTGGCCGCACGCCCTTCGATCCCGCACTCCAAGTCAGCATCCGCACGACCAGCCTCCGAGCGCGCGGTCACCTCAGAGCCCTACTGAGGGTCTCGCCTAACAGCCCTTTGACCGAGTTCCTCTGCATCACCCACGAGGGAAAGTCGCCCCACAGCCTGGCCCGCATCTACGTCCCCCGCGACCTGGCGCCGGCCATCCAACTCAGCTCGTCGCCGTGGCCCCAGAGAGCGGAGCCGATATCAACGGAGATCCGAGAGACGGTCACCGCCCGCCTCCCCACCCCAGAGGAGGCAACAACTCTCCGGATCAACTCCACCCTGGCCGTCCTCGCGATCACGAGCGTGGCAACCGATACCACCGGCCGCGTAGTGGAAGCCGCGCTCCTGGTGCTCCCCGGCGACCGCGCGGACGCAATCTTCACCACACACCCCACGACCGAAGAGAGGAAGACGGAAGGATGACGCGCGACAACGAACTACGGCTCCTCCCCTGGTCGGGCACCGACGGCAAGCCCTGCTTCCTGAGCACCGACGACACCAACGGCCACCTGTCCCGCTTGGCGGACGACACCGAAGCGATCCAACTCGGCCTGGCGGCCGAACTCCTGGACCACGCCTCTGAGGTACTCGGCGACACCGAGACCGCCCCGGAAGAGCTCCGCACCCTGGCCCACGACCTCGCGGAATCTTTGCGGGACACACTGCGCGTCGCGGAAAGCCGCGGCCGCCGCCTGCCGCTCCCAAGCCCGGGAACCCACAGCAACGGAGCCGAGAGCACTACGCTGCCGGCAGCGGCCTTCGGCTAGCGAGCAACGCCTACCCAAGAATGACGAGAAGCCCCGGACTGAGTCCGGGGCTTCTCTACAAACGGCTCCGGAGGCCCCATGCGGCTCGCCTGCCTCCGCTGGTCACACAGTCGCCGGGCCCCCGCCCGGCAACCGCCGTCCACAAATAGTCCACGCCTGAAAGGAGTGGAGGCTCCCCCGCCTGGCAAGATCAGGAAAGCAGGATGGTGCAGCAGGGGAGGCCCGGTGGGAAGCTTGCGTGTCGGTGACGTGTTTCGGTCGGCCCAGAACAGAGACCCGTCGGTAAGGCGCATCGATGGCTACCCGAATATCCATCACGTCACAGCTTCCACGGTCCTCGCCCAGATCCAGCTCAGCAAGGGAATCAACCCGATCGCCAAGGCCAAGGCTGTCGGCGGGCGGCGCCGCCCGGCCATCCTGATCCGTTCCAGCCCGTGGAAGGCTGGTACCGCTGAGACACCTTGGCACGACGTGTTCGACCTGGACAACGGCCACGTGCGCTACTTCGGCGACCACAGGGTGGATCACGCAGTGCCGGTGGGAACGACCCAAGGCAACGCGGTGCTGCTGGAGGCACTGGGGGAGCATCAGGCAACTACCCCGGAAGAGCGTGCACTGGCCGCGCCTATGCTGCTCTTCGCGGCGGTATCCCGGAACGGAACGCCGAAGGGATACGTCGAGTTCTGCGGCGTGGCGGTCATCGAAGATGCCGAGCAGATCGAGCAGGAGGCGGAGGGAAGGTCCTTCCCCAACTACCGCTATGACCTCTCCTTCTTGGACTTGACCGCAGAAGACGATCAGGTCGATTGGGCTTGGATCGAGGACCGCGGAAGCCCCGAGCTGTCGGCTGCAGACGCGCTCACGCGCGCTCCCCGCTCCTGGCGTCAGTGGGTCGAGCAGGGGCATGCCGCCTTGCCGAAGTTGCGACGGCGGACCACGCGCGGGGCCAGTAGCTCAGACTGGCGCTCGGAGGACGACGACCGCGGCTCCATGACCCTATTTCCCGTCCCTCGCCGACCGGACGACTCAGCTTCAGCCCCTTCTGCACCAACCGGGTCGCTGGAGAATATGACGGTCAGCGAGCTCATGGACAGGTTGAGAAGCCTCAAAGTCCACCAGAGGAACGGTCGGCAGAGCAGGCACAAGCCACTTGCCTTGCTGTGGGGCATCTCCCGCGTGGCTACGGGAAAGCCTTCCTTTGCACCATGGCGCCAGTTCCGCGACGAGGTGGGAGGGCTGTTGGCGGAGTTCGGCCTTCCGGACTCTTCTGTGACCCCTGAGTATCCGTTCTGGCACCTGCGGACGAGCCAACTGTGGGATGTGCATGGTGTGCCGGCCGAGCAGGCCACCAAGGTGCATGCGGCAACGTTCGACAGGTTGAACCCCGAGGGAGGGATAGTCGGGCGGGCCGAGCGGCTGCTGAGCGATCTGTGCGTGCGGTCGGAAGCGATCGCCGTGCTGCGGGAGACATACCTTGCCGACATAGACCAGCATGCCCTGATGCAACGGCTGGGATTGGCCGGCTACGAGAGGGCCAGCGGCGTCGGCGACTTCACAGAAGAACAGGGGACGGAAGCCAGCCCCGCCGCACGGCGTACGGTCGCCGCATCTCGTATCGTCCGCGACACCGATTTGGCGGCCAAGGCGAAGAAGCTGCACGCCGACCGATGTCAGGTCTGCGGCCTACAGTTGCCCACGCGGTTCGGCACCTACAGCGAAGCCGCCCACATCCGCGGCCTGGGCCGTCCCCATAACGGTCCCGACGAGCTGCCGAACCTACTGGTGCTGTGCCCGAACCATCACGTCCAGTTCGACACATTGGCGATTTACGTCGACCCGGACGGCATCGTTCGCATGACTGCCGACGGCAGCCGCATAGGCGAGCTCCGGCCGCACCCCGCTCACCAGATCAACGCGGCACACCTTCGCTACCATCGCGCGCTGTGCGGCAGGGACACGACTGGCCAACACCTCGCTCCGCTCGATCGAGAACCGTCACCAAAGGTGTGACCACCGCTTTAGGAGTTCGATCTCCACAGGGCTGGACCGCGGACCCGTACGGGCACCTCGTCCGTGTCAGGCAGCCCAAGCGTGCTGACGTCCGGCGCTGTTGATGTCACTTATGGATGTCAGCCACCGTGCAGCACTACCGGAGGGAAACCCGATTCGCCCTGCGGAACGGCCCCCTTTAGCCGGAGTGGCGGAATTCCAACCCAGAAGACAGGAATGCTGCTCTCTGAACTGCCCCTGAATCGGGTGCCTCTGGAATCCACGCCTACCGGCGCGGCAGGCCCACCGCCCCATCGATCTTTGCGCCATCGAGGGCGGCACCGTTCAGGTTAGTTCCTTTTAGGACAGCACCACGTAGATCCGCGTTCGTTAGATCTGCTCCGTTTAGATTTACTCTCGTGAGTTTGGCATGCGTCATATCCGCACCTGAAAGGCTAGCTTTACTGAGATCGACATCAGCGAGGGAGGCGTGATCGAATTTTGCTGACCAGAGAAGGGCGCCGCTCAGGTCATCACCCGTGAGCGTGGCGCTGCTGAATTGCGCCCCGGTGAGCCAGCCGTGGCTAATGTTTGTGTCGGCTATGAATGCCCCCTTTAGCTGCACCCTAACAAGAATTGCTCCTTGCATGTCGCTGCGATTTATCAGGGTATCGTTAAGGCGAGCGTCCCCCAAAATCGCGTAAGACAGGTCTACTCTCTCCATATTCGATCCACTGAGTAGCGCCCCTCTAAGCGTCGCCCCTGAAAGCTGCGCCAACTTAACGCCGTGCCCTTGGAATCGCATGCCGTGCAGATCGGCCTGATCCAGGTCCACTACTGCTCCCGCATCGCTGCCATTAGGGCGACGAGTTAGCACGTTAATGGCGGCTTGTATATCCGTGGGGGCGCGATTTTCATACGGCTCGTCAAGTAGCTTGTATCGCTTCGCGACCTCTTGTGCTGTAACCTGGCCGTGCTCTCGAATGAAGGCCGAGAGCACGGATATTACTGTGGGTTGATCGCGAGGTGAATCGCGCATGATTTGCTGTAGTCCGTAAACTCCACCAAGTCGTAGATCCATCGTCTTGGAGTCAAGATTCACAATCGCCGCATTAAATCTGTCGGTTATCTGACCCTGCTCTGAGACCCTGAGTTGTTCTTTAGCTTGCCCCACGGATACCCAAGTAAATATCAAGGCAATCACAGCGGCAATGCCCGGCAAAGATGCAACTAGCAAGCTCAGTCTTTGGGGGTGACGGGAGTCATTATTGCCGCGTTGGTCAGAGAAATTTCGTCGGATTGCGCGCTGTTGGATAATCCGGCGGGTGCGATTCTGGGCACGCCGCCGCGAGGCGCGGGTGGTAAGCGAGCGGATTTGGCTTGTGCGCATGATCAAGACCCGAGGCTCTCGCCGCTTTACCTGCTGAACACAGAGAGGCGCAGTGGGCAGGCACCCAATAGAAGGCACCCACAAGAAACAGGATGCCTGAGGGTGGACAGGCCAGCATCTTGAGCGGCGGCTGACCCTCGATCCCGACCGGGAGGCATAACCTGCTGAACCCACGACCTCTTCGTCCCGAAGCAACTCGGGCAGGGACTGTCCCTTGGGCTGCTGCGCTCCTCACCTGCATTGATGGTCCGCAGGTGTCCGTGCTCGTCCGCCGCTGTTCGTCGGCGTTGTCACTCAGTTAGACACTCACGACTCAACAGTTCGTCGCGGGGCAGGGCCGTTGTTAGTGCCGGCCTCTACGGTCTCAAGCGTGCGGTCGGCTTCCGTGGGCCCGGCTCTGAAGGGGATGGCTGCATCCCTGGCTACTACTTGCTGTAGTTGCAGTACTCCGCTGCTGTACGAGCTGAGCCCGATGGCAGACTGAGCAGTATGACAACACCACCCCGGATTGGCTCCGTCTGGGCTCGGCGCTACCCGGGTTACCCGCAGCACAACTTCGACTTCCGGGTGACGGGAGTGTTCACCAGAGACGGTGTCACCTACGTCGAGGTCGAGGAGCTTGAGAGCGGCGCACCCCGCAGGGGGCTGCTTGAGTACATGCTCGATTACGCGGAGCCTGTCAGCAGCGAGGACCTTCATAGTGCGGCGAAGGGCGAGCAATCCCCCTGATCAGTCTTGAAAACCGTCGTGGCAGCGATGTCACCGTGGGTTCAAATCCCACACCCACCGCTAGTGAACGGCCCCTGACCAGGATCGATGGTCAGGGGCTGTCGGCGTTTCCGGCCCCGCGATTGCCTGGTGTTCCCGTGACTTACCGCTCGTTCGGGCACGGGAGGGGCACGCTTCCCCGGTCTGGCCCGGGAGTGCTCTTGCCTGCGAAACTCCCTGGGTGAGCTACCCCGCAACAGACGAGCTGTCCTCCGAAGAACGCGCCTTCATGATCAATGCGACCGAGATCGACATCCTTCCGGGCGTCTGGGGTGACCTGGATGAGCCGCTGAGGTCCGGGCCTGCCTCGGATCTCACTCCGATCCTCATGCCGCTTGTCGGCCGAGGATGGATCGAGGTGTGCCGGGTGATTCCCTGGACTGCACCCGATGGGGGAGCGGGATTCCAGCCCGGGCCTCCCATCCCGAAGCAGGACCTTCCAGCCCTTCTGGCAGACGCCGAAAACTGGGACTACCCGCAGTCTGGCGAGTGGTTGGGATGCCTGACATTGGTACTCACCGAGGCGGGACGGGAGATCCCCCGGTGATGTGGCCTTGAGTCGACACGCGTCAGCGACTTCGCCCACCCAGACGACGCGCTCATCAGCCACCGCGATACCGGCACCGACGCGGAGCGACCACACCGGCCTCCGCCACATCGCGGCAGCAGCTGCTCCCCGCCCGCCCCTTCCCGGTAGTGCGGTCGCCTCACGCTCTCGTCATCCGTGACGGCGGGGGTACGGCGCCCGACCCTCCTCCGGCCCAGCAGTCGGCCGGCCATGCGCAAGAGGCCACCCCTCCCTCGCTGCTAGCCGTCTTTGGTCGCCCCTCTTGGCCGCAGTCGGCGGCGCTCGTGGCTACGCATGCCATGTGACGGTTGCCGTGCTTGAGTCCTGCATCGCCTGCCCATCAACCCGAGCCGTAGGCGTGCGGTCGGCGGCCGGGCTGGAGCGGGGCGGAGACAGGAGCGCAGGCCCGGGCGACGGGCCGCGCGCGCCGCGCCGTGCGCGGCGGGTGCCTTGATGAAGTAGAGAAAGTCTTACCGCGCTGCCCTCAGAGGGTGATCGGCTTGTAGGTCATGGCCCTGTCGACGACCTTCTCAGGCGTCAGATCGGGGGCGAGCTCCCAGAAGATGTAGTCGCTGATGTGCGGGCAGGACAGGCCCCGTTCAAGGGTGGCCAGGATCTGGGAGGACTCATCCTCTGGCGTCTCTGGGTTCATGAGGCGTTCGACGAGGGGGATCGCTTCCTCGCGGGTCATCCGCGGTGCCGGGTGCGTGGTCACTGGTGCGTGATCAGGTGGCGGCCGTCGTGGCTTCGGACGTGGGGGCCGTTTCCGTCCAGGGCATCCAGGAGGCGGATCGCGTAGACCTCGGCCATGCGTTCCTCGACCTCGGTCGGCGTCAGCCAGTCGACCGCAGTGGACTCCGCTGAGGTTCGCTCGGTGCCGCCTGAGGGCTTGCAACGGAAGACCAGGGCCACGATGCCACGGGTGGTGTTCTTGTAGACGCCCGTCAGCTCGTCCACCTCGACGTGGATGCCCGTCTCCTCCAGGACCTCGCGGGCTACGCCCGCTTCGGGTGCCTCGGTGAGTTCGAGGACTCCGCCCGGGAGTTCCCACGTGCCGTTGTCCGCTCGGCGGATGGCCAGGAGGCGGCCGTCTTCGCGTACTACCGCTCCGGCCACGGACACGGAATGCAGCGGCGTTGACTTTGTTCCCGCGCTCCCATTACTCATGTACAGGAGCATATGAGAGTGGGTAGGACTGTGGGAACTCCAGCAGGAGCTGGCAGGGCCGTACCTCGGTACGTGCAGATCGCGGACGAGATCGTCCAGCAGATCCGCTCCGGCATCCTCAAGGCCGGCGACATGGTTCCGAGTGAGTCGGAGCTCGTCGAGCGGTACGGGGTTGCTGGAGGGACCATTCGGAAGGCCATGGTCGAGGTGCGGGCCAGCGGGCTCGTCGAGACCCGGCACGGCAAGGGCTCCATCGTGAAGGATCGGCCTCCCGTACGGCTTCGGTCTTCGGATCGCTTCCGCGCTTCTCATCGGCGGGGCGGTAAGGCTGCTTACCTTGCCGAGTCCGAGCAGTCCGGTGCCACGGCCAAGGTGAGCGTCCTCTACATCGGGCCCATGGAAGCGCCCTCGGACATCGCCGAGCGGCTTGGTGTCGAGGTGGGGACGCAGGTGCTCGCGCGGCGGCGGCTGTACTTCCGGAACGGGACGCCCGTCGAGACCGCCTCGTCCTACCTGCCCTGGGACGTGGTGAAGGACATCCCCGAGTTGTTCGCCGAGAACCCTGGCCCCGGTGGCATCTACGCCCGGCTCGAAGACCACGGCCACACCTTCGCCGAGTTCGTCGAGACCCTTCAGGCTCGGCCGGCCGCGAAGGCGGAGGCGTCCGAGTTGGCTCTGAGTCCTGGCGCCCCGGTGATCCAGCTGGTGCGGGACGCGGTGACCACGAAGGGACGGGTCGTGGAGGTCTGCGACACCCTCATGGCCGCTGACCAGTTCGTCTTCCAGTACCGGATCCCCGCGACCGACTGACGCTCGCTCAACTCCCCTCAGCCCGCTGCGGTTTCTTTCCGTGGCGGGTTGACTCATGTACAGGAGTGGTGCACTCTTCTTCATGTCACTCCTATACAGGAGTGGATGAGTCCAGCCTCTATAGAGGAGTGATCCACTGTGCGTCAGATCCCCGTCGACACCTCCGCCGCGATGGTGATGGTGGCCCAGCCCCCGGCCCCGAAGATCGCCAACCGCCAGACCGGCGAGATCGCCACCGACCGGGACACCGGTGCCCCTCTCATGACCGTCGACGTCATGTTCGTCATGGACGGCAACGCCGAGATCCTCAACCTGACCGTGCCCAAGACCGGCATCTCCGAGGAGCTGTCCATGGGCACCCCGGTCGCCCTGACCGGCGTCGTCGCCCGGCCCTGGGAAAACGAGTTCAACGGCCAGAAGCGCCACGGCATCAGCTTCCGCGCCGTCGCCGTCACCTCGCTCGCCGCCGCGAAGGTCGGCTGACCCATGACCGCCTTAACGGTCACCCTCGCGCTGGTCGCCACGGCCGCGCTGCTGCTGCGGTGGCAGCGTCCGGCCTGGTACTGGATGAGCTTCGGCGTCGTCTTCGCCATGGTGCGGATCCTCGCCCGGTACGCGTCGGTCATGGACGCGTGCGGGCTGACCGTCCCGCCCTCGCGCTGGCGCCTGACGCTGGCTCGGATGACCGGCCGACCCATCCCCGACTCGCGGGCGCCCCGGATCCTGCGGCTGCGGCCGACACGTACCGGGCTCGTACTGCGGGTGAAGCTCCGCCCCGGGCAGGACGCCTTCGACTTCTCCGCCGCCTCCGACCGGCTCCGGCACTCGTTCGTCATGCAGAACGTCACCGCCCGGGAGGTCCGCTCGGGTGTCGTCGAGCTGCGGATGACCGGCTACGACGTCCTCAAGCGGGTCCAGATGCCCGCCGCCGCTGCCCGTGCTGGGGTGATGCGCGTCCCGGTCGCCATGCGGGAGGACGGAGAGGTCTACTACCGCGACTACCGCCAGACCCCGCACGCACTGAATGTCGGTGCCACACAGTCCGGCAAGTCCGTCTATCAGCGCAACCTCGTTGCCGCGCTCGCCCCGCTGGACGTCGCCTTGGTCGGGATCGACTGCAAGCAGGGCGTTGAACTCGCTCCGCTTGCCCGGCGGTTCACTGCCCTGGGCTACAACCCTGACGCCGCCGCCGATCTCCTCGACGCGCTCGTCGAGCACATGGAGGACGTCTACCAACTGATTCGCCGCGAGCAGAGGTTGAGTGCAGACCTGCCGGATGCGGAGATCACCGCCGACATCTGGGACCTGCCCGATCACCTGCGACCGACGCCGATCGTGCTCCTGGTCGATGAGGTCGCCGAACTCGCCCTCTTCGCCACGAAGGAGGAGGAGAAGCGGCGGGACCGGATCATCACCTCCCTCGTACGGCTCGCCCAGCTCGGCCGCGCCGCCGGCATCTACCTGGAGATCTGCGGGCAGCGCTTCGGCTCCGAGCTAGGTAAGGGCATCACGATGCTTCGCGCCCAGCTCACCGGCCGCACCGCTCACCGCGTCAACGACGAGACCTCCGCCAACATGGCCTTCGGCGACATCGCCCCGGACGCCGTCCTCGCCACGGTCCAGATCCGCACCGACCGGCCCGGCACCGCCGTCGCCAGCGACTCCTCCGGTGGGTGGGTCCGCATCCGCACTCCCCATCTCACGCTCCGGCGGGCCGTGAACATCGCGAACTCCCACGCCCACCGCACACCCGAAATCCCCGCGCTGGACGCCTTCCGGCCCGTCCTGCCGCCTCTGGGCAAAGCCGCGGCGCCCTCGGCCGTCACGGCTCCCGCGATCGTCTGAATCCCCCCGTTCCACGGCGGCGTGACCGCGTCACGCCAGGTCCCTACCCCGCCCATGCCCGAAACCGGAAGGAGGACCCCCGATGCGTCCCATCCGCCGACCGGACGCCGTCCTCGTACAAGCCGTGATTGCCGGCGCCCTGTCCTTCGCTCACCTCCACGACCTGGCTGCGGCTGCGGGACAGTCCGGTTGGAAGGCTTGGGCCTACCCAGTCTCCGTGGATCTCCTGCTCGTCGCCGCTTGGCATCGGCTGCGGACCTCGCGGGCCGCCGGTGTGCCTGCCCGCTCGGCCTGGACGTGGTTCATGGTCGCCCTGGCCGCCTCGCTCGGCGCGAACGTCGCCACCGCCGGTCTCCTCGACCTCGGCCACGTTCCCGCCTGGCTGCGCATCCTCGTCGCGGGCTGGCCCGCCCTCGCGTTCCTCGGCGGGACCCTTCTTGTCCACGCCCCCGGGCATCCGGCGGTCGCCCAGCCTGCCGAACCTGACACGGACACCGAGCAGCCCTCGGCCGTGGAAGCGGTCATCGAGCGGGACGACGTGGTCGAGCCGGAGCCGGGGATCGCCGCCGTACCGGCCCTTCCTTCCCTGGAACCGGAGCCGGTCCCGGAACCCGCGCCGGAGCCCGAACCCGCCCCCGTGGCCGTACCGCCGGCGCTCGTCGCTCACGCCCGGAAGGTCGCCGACGACTACCGCGCCCGCACTGGCTACCCGATCGACACCGACACCCTCCGCGCCCGCCTCGGCGTCCCGCCCCTGATGGCCAACGCCATCGCCGCCCAGCTCGCCTGAGGGGAGACCCCCATGGCCCCTCGCGATCACTTCCACTCCGTGATGCGGATCGGCCCGGTGCAGATCGGCACCCACCGCGACCGTCACGGCCGCACCAAGTACGCCGCCGTGTGCACGGCCGACGGCTGCGGCTGGTCCGCCGAGTACTCCAGTTCCTCTGCCGCCCAGCTCGCCGCCCGCACCCATCGCTGCAAGCCCCGCTGACCTCGAAGGAGTCCCGCGTCATGGACGTCCCGCTCTGGCTCGCCCTGATCGTCGTCGGCAGCCTCGGCATCAAACTCATCCGCCCGCCCTGGTGGCTCGTCGCCGTGATCCTCCTCGGCGGCTACCTCCTCGCCGACAGCGTCCTCGCCCCGCTCATCGACACGACGATCAACAAGTAGGGAGAACCGTCATGTTCCAGCCGCGCATCCCGGTCAACCCGCTCCCAACCGGCATCGTCACCCCGCTCGTCCAGCCGACCTTCACCGCCGACATCGCGCCCCACCACACCGCCGACGCGGCGGCCTGCAACCACCACCACGCCCCGGCCCCTGCGCCGTCCTCCGCCGTGCGCCTCACCCCGGCCGGCCTGGCTGTCGTCGTCGCCGGCGGCGCCGGAGCCGTCCTGGTCGTCGGCGCGGTCCTGGTCTCCATGCTCCTCGCCGTCGCCGTCAGCGCTGCCTCGGTCGCCGTGTGCGCCGTGGTCCTGCGCTCGCTCCTCAACGGCCAGCAGCGGCGCCGCTAGTCGGGCCTCCGGGCAGCTCAACCGCCAAGTCTCCGCCGCCCGGAAGCCCCGCTCCCACCCAGCTCGCAGAACCAGAAGGAAGCACTCCATGATGACCGTCCCAGCCGCCTCGTCGGTGGGATTTGACACCGCCACCCTGGGCGACATGCTCCGGGTGGCCGGATCCCCCGGCTTCGACCGCTGGAAGGAGCAGATCCACCGCACCGGCGGCTGCTCCCACCCCATCCACCTCCAGGGCTGGACCCTCACCCGGGACAAGACCACCGGCGAGACCCTCCACCGGTACTCCACCGACACCGAACCGGGGACACGCCTCCGGATCGCCTGCGGCAACCGCCGGGCCTCCCGCTGCCCCGCCTGCGCCTGGACGTACGCGGGCGACACGTACCATCTCATCCGCGCTGGCCTCGCCGGAGACGACCGCCGGGACATCCCCGCCACCGTCCGCGATCACCCCCGCGTCTTCCTCACCCTCACCGCCCCGTCCTTCGGACCGGTCCACAACCGTCCCGACATCCGGCCCTGTCGCTGCGGCGTCCGCCACGCCAAGGACGACACCGCCCTCGGCATTCCGCTCGACCCCGAGTCGTACGACTACGCCGCCGCCGTCCTCTTCAACAACCACGCCGGGCAGCTCTGGCAGCGATTCACGAACCGCCTCCGCCGGGAGATCGCCGCCGCGGCCGGCCTCTCGCAGCGTGAGCTGAAGAAGGTCGCCCGGGTCTCGTACGGGAAGGTCGCCGAGTTCCAGAAGCGGGGCGCCGTCCACTTCCACGCCGTCGTCCGCCTCGACGGCCCGGACGGTCCCGACTCCCCGCCGCCGTCGTGGGCAACCACCGAGAGCCTCACCGACGCCATCCGCGCCGCCGCCACCCACGCGTACACGACTGTCACCGTCACCGCCGCTGGCAACCAACCCGCCCGCCGTCTCCGCTGGGGCACCCAGCTCGACATCCGCCCCGTCAAAGCCTTCGGCGACGGCTCCGACATCACCGAACAGGCCGTCGCCTCCTACATCGCCAAGTACGCCACCAAAGCCGCCGAGACCACCGGCAGCCTCAACCGCCGCGTCGGCAACCGTGAAGCCCTGGTCCTCCTCGACGTCCCCGACCACACCCGCCGCCTCGCCGAAGCCTGCTTCGACCTAGACCCGCTCTACCCCGACCGCCGTCTCCTCGCCTGGGCCCACATGCTCGGCTTCCGCGGCCACTTCTCCACCAAGTCCCGCCAGTACTCCACCACCCTGGGCGAGCTCCGCCAGACCCGCGCCGACTACCGCGCCGCCCAGGAACGCACCGCCCGCGGCCTCGACGACATCGAGCCGGACACCGTCCTCGTCCTCACCTCCTGGACCTACGCCGGCCAAGGCCACTCCCCCGGTGAGGCCGCCCTCGCCGCCACCATCGCCCGGGACATCCAGCTCAACCGTGAGACCGCCCGCGAAGCCCTACGCGACCAACTCGCCCTGGAGGGAGCACCCGCATGACCGACCGACTGCTGACCGTGGGCCAGGCCGCCGAACTCCTCGGCACCACCGAGAGGTTTCCGCGTCGGCTCATCGCCGAGCGCCGGATCACCTTCGTCAAGGTGGGACGGCATGTCCGCATTCCTGAGCGGGCCTTGGAGGAGTTCGTCGTCGCCCACACCGTCCAGCCGATCACCACTCATCGCCGATTCGCGGCGGTGGCCTGATGGCGAACAGCAAAGGCAAGCGGCGACGCTTCGGTGCGGTGCGCAAGCTGCCCTCCGGGCGGTTCCAGGCCCGCTATCAGGGGCCGGACGGGCTGACGCGATCAGCTCCCGAGACGTTCGCATCGCAGACCGATGCTGATCGGTGGCTCGTCCGCAAGGAAGCAGAAATCATCGACGGCCGTTGGAGGAACCCGGACGACAAGGTTCTGTTCGGGGTCTACGCCAACGCATGGTTCAAGGAGCGCGACTACGCGGCCACCACCCGCGAACGCAACGGCAGCGCGCTGCGCCTCCACATCCTGCCGACCTTCGCTGACGTGGTCCTGAGTGAGATCACCACACCCCAGATCCGCCGCTGGCGTGCCGGCCTCCTGGAGTCGGGTGTCGGTGAACCGACGGTCGCCAAGGCGTACCAGATCCTCCGCGCCATCATGAACACCGCGGTCGACGACGAACTGATCCAGCGCAACCCCTGCCGAATCAAGGGCGCCGGAGCGGCCAGGACGGCGGAGCGGCCGTTCCTCGACGTCACCGAGGTCTTCCAACTCGCCGACGCCGTGCCGGCGCGCTTCCGGGTGTTCATTCTGCTGGCGGCCTTCACCGGCCTCCGCTTCGGGGAGCTCGCCGCGCTTCAGCACCACGACGTCGACCTCGACCGGCGCACCGTCGCCGTACGGCGTTCTCTGGCCGAGACCCGCACCGACGGCATTCTGATCAAGACGCCCAAGAGCGCGGCCGGTGTGCGTACCGTCGCCTTCCCGGCCTCGCTGGCGGAGAGCCTCGCCGCTCACCTCGCCGTCTACGCCGAGCCGGATCGGACCGGGCTGATCTTCACCGGAGCTCGCGGCGGGCAGCTGCGCCGGAACAACTTCCGCCGGCTGTGGCTGCGGGCCCTGAAGGACACCGGCCTCCGCGACGTCCACTTTCACGATCTGCGCCACACCGGGAACACCCTCGCCGCGACCGGCGGCGCCACGACGCGTGAGCTGATGCAGCGGATGGGGCACTCGTCGGTGCGGGCCGCGCTGATCTATCAGCACCTGGTGAACGGGCGTGACCATGCCATCGCCGCTCACGTCGACGAGCAGATCAGGAAGGTCCGGCCAGCCGAGACCGACGACGCATCTGGCACGTAACTGGCACGACACCTCTCCCCCGCCTCCCCCGCCCGGGGAACGAACAAGGCCCAGGTTCCCGGTTCAGTACCGGTGACCTGGGCCTTTGTCGTGCTACCTGCTGGTGGGCGCGGACGGTTTCGAACCGCCGACATCTGCTTTGTAAGAGCAGCGCTCTACCCCTGAGCTACGCACCCGTGGAAGAGGCAACAGCCTACATGGCCGAGGGGTGGGGGTCGTAATCCGATGTCTCTCCGGGGGGTAGCCCCACCCTCGGGACGGTGGGTTGCCTGATCGTGACCGGGGGTGGCGGGGGCGTAGCGTCGGGGGATCGTCGCGTCGTTTCTGGGGGAATGATCGTCATGGCCGTAGGTCGCCCGGTCCGTGTGCTGCTCGTTTCCGGGATCGCCGTGCTCGCGCTCGCGGGGTGCGGGGCGGATGTCGAGGGGGCGCCGGTGGAGCGGAGGACGTTCGCGTTCGACGGTGGTTCGCTCACCGTCGACGCGGACGACTCCGATCTGGTGATCATGCCCGCCGACGTCGACGGCGTGCGGGTGGAGCGGCAGGTCGACGGGTGGGTGTTCATGGGGTCCGGGCCCGAGGCGAGCTGGAAGCTGGTGGACGGGCGGCTCACCTTGCGGGTGGGCTGCGATGCGGTTGCCACCAGCTGCTCGGCCGTGCACCGGATCCAGGTGCCCCGTGGTGTCGCCGTCACCGTCGAGGACGACAACGGGGACGTCACCGCCGAGGGCTTCACCACGCCCCTCAAGGTGCGGTCCGACGACGGGGACATCCACGTGCGGAAGGTCAGCGGGGGGCTCGATCTCGGGAGTCAGGACGGGGATGTGAGCGTCGAGGATTCCGTTCGGTCGCCCGCCGTCGCCGTCCGGTCCGACGACGGGGACGTACGCGTCACCCTCGCCGCCGTCCCCCGCAAGGTCGACGTCGTCACCAAGGACGGTGACGTCACCGTGACCGTGCCCAAGGCCGAGTACGAGGTGTCCGGCGCCAGCGACGACGGTGACGTTCGTGTGGATGTGCCCCGCCGCGACGGGAGCGGGAACGTGGTGAGCCTGCGCAGTGACGATGGGGACGTCACGGTGCGGACAGTGAACTGACCGGGCCGTGTGTTCGTCCTTACCGGGTGGGAGAATGAACCGGACCGGGCACGGCGGACACAGCACGGGGAGTAGTAGGTGGCGGCGAGCGACGCTAGGGGCACATCGGCGCCCAGTTTCTCCGTGTTCCGGTTGGCTGTCGCGCTGCCGTTGCTCGTAGGTGCGCTGGTGCCGCACGCTTTCGCCGGGGGCGGGACTCGTCGCTGGTTCGGTGGGCGTGGGGAAGGACAGCGGGCCGAGGCCCAGGCCGCCAAAGATGCCGCCGCGGCCGCCTTCTACGAGCTCGACACCGCCCAGCGCGGGCTCCGCATCTCCATCGAGACGATCACCGCCGTCGACAGTTCACCGGAGGCCCGTCGCGCCGTCGAGGGCTTCGAAGCGCTGGGGCGGCGGATCGATGAGGTCAGTCATTCCTATATCGCCGCCGTTGACGCGCATGATCTCGATCGGGACGAGCTCGATGCCGGTACCGCTTCGCGTGCCCGTGCCGAGCTGACCCGCGCCAAAGAAGAGCTCGACCGCGTCAAAGGCGAGTTGGATCGGTTCGAGGAGGGGCTCGCCTCTCTCCTCGGGCGCGCCGAGACGCAGCTCGCCCGGCTCGCCCCCGCCGTCGAGCGCGCCCGGCAGGCACTGCGGGGTGCGAGCGGTGCCCTGGACGCAGTACGCGAGAGTGGGCTGCGTGCCGATGATCTGGCCGCGCGGCTCGCCGCGCTCGGGCCCGAGCTGACCCTCCTCAACGAGGGTGCCGGCCGCCACGGCGTCCCCGAGACGCTGCAGCGCGCCGACCGGGTGCTGCGGGACGCCGAGGCCGTACGCGCCGAGGCCGAGCGGCTGCCCGAGCGGGCCGCCGAGATCGACAAGCGCCTCGTGTCGCTGCGTACCCGCACCGAGGCGCTCACCACCCGCGCCGGGGGCGTCGAGCCCGTCCTCTCCGAGCTGCGGCGGCGGTACTCGGCCGCCTGCTGGCAGGACCTCCAGCACGTGCCGGAGCAGGCCGTCGTGACCCTCCGGCAGGCCGAGGAGCGGCTCGCCGAGGCCGGAAAGGCGCGGGCCGAGCAGCGCTGGCCCGACGCGACCTCCCTGCTCTCCACCGTCCGCGCCCTGCTCGACTCGACCGACGAGGCCGTCTCGGCCGCCGGAGACCGGCTGCGCCGCCTGGACGCCGTCGCGAAGGACCCGAAGGCGGAGATCGACCGCACCCGGTTCGCGGTACGGGACGCCCAGCGGCTCGCGATGGCCGGACGGAACACCCCCGACCCCCGGCACGCCCGGCCCCTCGACGACGCCGTCGCCCGCCTCGACCGGGCCGTGGACGGTCTGGAGGGCCGCCACCCGGATTATTGGCACTTCCTGACCGAGCTGGAGGGCGTCCGCGCCACCGCCGCCCACGTCGTCGGTCAGATCCGGGAGGAGCGGGGGGCCGGCCACTGATGCGCCGCCCAACCCGCCGTTAGCCTGGTGCCATGCCTCGTTACGAATACCGCTGCCGCACCTGCGGCGACACCTTCGAGCTCAGCCGTCCCATGGCCGAGTCCTCCGCTCCCGCCGCCTGCCCCGCCGGGCATGACGACACCGTGAAGCTGCTGTCCGCTGTCGCCGTGGGAGGAAGCAGCTCCGCCGCCCCCGCGCAGGGCGGTGGCGGCGGCGGTGGCTGCTGTGGTGGGGGCTGCTGCGGCTGACCCCTGGGCCTGTCCGGCCCTGATCCGCCGGACAGGCTCTAGTAGTGCTTCGTTACGTCGAGTGATCTCGCCTGGTGGTGGGCATCTCCCGGTCATGAGGCTTGGGGAGGTGGAACGGCTCCGGGATGAGTTGTCGGAGTTCGTTGCCGATGTGTTCGCCTCGTTGCCGCGGCGGGATCAGCGCCGGTGGGGCGGGTGTTATCTGCGGGGTCTGATGCTGGACGGCCGGCGGAAGTCGATCCAGCCGATGGCCGAGCGGCTGCCGGACGGGAACATGCAGGCCCTGCAGCAGTTCGTGAACCAGTCGCCGTGGGATCCGCTACCGGTGCGGCGGCGGATCGCCGAGCGGTTGAGCGAGGCGATCCGGCCTGAGGTGTGGGTGATCGACGATGTGTCGTTCCCCAAGTGCGGCACCGCTTCGGTGGGGGTGGCCCGGCAGTACTGCGGAGCGTTGGGCAAGCGGGCGAACTGCCAGGTCGCCGTCAGCGTGCACGCGGCCACCGACACCGCATCGTGCCCGCTCGACTGGGAACTGTTTCTGCCCGAGGACTGGGCGGCCGATCACGTACGACGTCAGCGTGCCGGGATTCCCGACGAGGTCGGGCACGTCTCGAAGCCCTACTTGGCTCTGGGACTGTTGGACCGGATGGCCGAGCAGGGTCTCGCGGTGCCGGTGATCGTGGCCGATGCCGGTTACGGCCGAAGCGTGGGTTTCCGCCTCGCTTTGGAGGAACGCGGCTGGTCCTATGTCATAGCGGTGGATCCGAAGGAAGTCGCCCGCCCGGCCGCGGCCGACCCGTTCCAGCCCGCCTACGGCGGTCTGGGGC
Organism: Streptomyces vietnamensis; assembly: GCF_000830005.1. Classification (NCBI taxonomy): domain Bacteria; kingdom Bacillati; phylum Actinomycetota; class Actinomycetes; order Kitasatosporales; family Streptomycetaceae; genus Streptomyces; species Streptomyces vietnamensis. Next base: position 2,653,553 of record NZ_CP010407.1, read on the forward strand.
CGCCCACGCTGCCCCGCTACCGAGAGCCGGCCCGGCCCCTGACCTCGTTCGTCACCCCGGACACCTCGTTCCAACAAGTCGCCTGGCGGCAGGGCAGCAAGGGCCTGATGACCTCCCGCTTCGCCGTGATCGAAGTCCGGCCGTCGGGCAAGGAAGCCTGCCGCACCGCCCAGGAACAGGCCGGTGGACGCAACCGCTGGGACGGTGTTCTCCCGTTGAAGACCCTGCTGGTCGAACAGCCGGCGGATGCCGCCGGGCCGACCGGTTTCTGGATGACCGACCTGCCCGCCACCACACCCGTCACCGACCTGGTCCGCTGGGCGAAGATGCGCTGGCGCATCGAACACGACTACCGCGAGCTCAAGCACGGCCTGGGCCTGGACCACTTCGAGGGCCGGACCTGGCGCGGCTGGCACCATCACGTCACCCTCGTCACCGCCGCCCAGGCCTTCCTCACCCTGCGGCGCCTCGACCCAAAAGCACGCACGCCGGCCTGACCCTCTACCAGGTCCTCGACGCCCTTCAGGACCTGCTGCAGTGCTGGACCGGCACCTGCACCACCTGCGGCCGACGCCTGCCCCGCAACACAACCAGACTCAGAACCTAACGAAGCACTACTAGACCGCTGCCGCGGCTCTGAAGCGGCGGAGGATCTCCTCGCCCGCCGCCACCCCGCGCTCCGCGAGGACGTCGAGGTGCGGGGCCGTCCAGTCGCTGTCGGCCAGTTCGCCGTGGCCCGGGCGCCAGGCCCGGTCCGCGGCGAGCAGCAGGTCGGCGTCGAGGAGCGAGTCCCCCGCCGCCAGGGTGAGCGTCGCGCCCGTGCGGCGGGCGACCTCGCGGACGGCCGCGCTCTTGGTGAGCGGCTTCGGCACGGCGTACACCTTGCGGCCCTGCAGCGAGACGGTCCAGCCGCGGTCCCCCGCCCAGCTGCCGAAACGGTCCAGCCAGTCCTCGGGGAGCCGCTCCCGCTCGACGACGAGGTACGCGAAGAGGTCCTCGGCCACCCGGTGCTTGCGCACCCAGGACAGGTCCGTGGTGGCGGTGAGGTAGGCGCGGATCTCGGAGAGCGGCGCGCATTCGTCGGCCAGCCTGCGGACGACGGACTCGTGCCAGTCTCGGTCGGAGACGCCGTCGACGAGGATGTGCCCGCCGTTCGCGCAGATCGCGTACGCCGGTGCGGTGCCCGGGAGCTGGATGCGCTGGTACTGCTTGCGCGTCCGTGTCGTCGTCGGCACGAAGACCGTTTCGGCGGTCAGCCGTGCGAGGAGGTCGGCCGCGTCCTCGGTCATGTACGAGAGCGGCTTGGACTCGTGGACCTCGACGCAGAGCAGCCGGGGCGCCTGGGCGTCCGGCATGCCGAGGGCCAGGGCCGCGGTCGAGTAGATGAGGGTGCGGTCGAGGTCGCTCGCCACCAGCGTCTTCGTGCTCGTGCTCGTGCTCGTGCTCGTGCTCGTACTTGTACCTGTGCTCGTGCTTGCACTCGTGCTCGTGCTCGTGGGCGTGGTCACTGGGACACCACCGTCTTTCCGTCGGCGCCTGTCGCACCCCTCGTGTACTGAGGGTGGATCAGGCCCACGCAGCTGTACGGGAGTTCGTCGACCTCCTCGACCGGGACGCCGCGCTGCTCGGCGAGCAGCCGCACGTGCGCGAGGTCCGCGTCCGCGCCCCGCTTGGCCAGGATCTTCCAGGGGACCCGGCGCAGCAGCACGCGCGTGGTCTCGCCGACGCCCGGCTTGACCAGGTTGACGTCGTGGATGCCGTACTCCTCGCTGATCCGCTCGACGGCCGCCCAGCCTTCCCAGGTGGGGGTGCGGTCGGCGGCCAGGAGCTCCTTGACGTCCGTGTCGACGGTCGCGGCGACCTCGTCGAAGCGGGCGGCGACGGCGTCGAGGAAGGCCACGGAGACGTCGGCCCCGGCCAGTTCGCGGTAGAACTTGGCGCCGTGGAAGTCGTTCGGTCCGACCAGGTCGGAGCGGAGGACCGTACGCGATATCAGGCCGGAGACCGTGGAGTTGAGGCAGGCGGAGGGGATGAGGAAGTCCTCACGGGTGCCGTAGGTGCGGACGCAGGAGCCGGGGTCGGCGAGGACCGCGATCTCCGGGTCGAAGCCGTCGAACTCCTTGAACTCCTTGATCGCTTCCGCGAGTTCGCGCGTGATGGCGCCCTTGCCCGTCCAGCCGTCGACGAACACGACGTCGGCCGGGTCGTGGTGGGCGGCGAGCCAGCGCAGCGCGTTGGCGTCGATGCCGCGGCCGCGCACGATGGAGACGGCGTAGTGCGGGAGGTCGAGGCCGTGGCGGGCCTGCGCCCAGCGGCGCATGAGGACGCCGACGGGGGTGCCGGCCCGGGCGAGGGAGACGAGGACCGGGCGGGCGGAGCGTTCGGCGAGGACGGTCTCCGTGACCGTGCCGACGGCGCGGGCGATGCGGGCCGCCGAGCTCTCCAGGGCCGCGTGGAAGAGCTGCTGGTAGCGCTCGCTGGGCTGGTACTCGACGGGGAGCGACTCGGCGTAGTGGGCGCCGCCGCTCTGGATGGCCTCCTCGCGTTCCTCGGTGGGGGCCTCGAGTTCGACGTCCGAGAGGTCCTGGAGCAGCCAGCCGACCTCTTCGGGTGCGTAGGAGGAGAAGGCGGGGCCGCGGAGGGGCTCGGGCAGCATGGAGCTCCTTTCGGGAGCTTCGGGAGCTTCGGTCACTTCGGTGGCGCGGACCGTGGGGGTGTAGGACGGGACCACCGCGAGCACGACGCGCGGGATGTGCGCGGCGAGCTGGGCGAGCAGGCCGTCCGGGGCGTGCAGGGCCGGGGTGTCGGCGGCGGAGTCGACGACGAGGACGACGGCGTCGAAGCCGGCGCCCGCGACGTTGTAGGCGTAGCGCTCGCCGGGGCCGTCGGCGGGGTCGTCGTGGGCGGGGAAGACGAGCCGGGTGCGTATCGCGTAGCCGGGGTCGTCGACGGCGAGGACGGGCGAGCGGGTGGTGGTGGAGTAGCGGACGTCGTGACCGGCGTCTTCGAGGGCGGTGCTGAGGCGCAGCGGCGCGTACATCAACTCCTCGAAGCCGAGGACGAGCACGCGGGGCCCGTGCCCTGCTGCGGGCTGCTGGGCACGGGCCTTCGGGGCGGCCGGGGCGGGCAGGGCCTTGGTGACCGGTGCAGGCAGGGCCTTGGCGGCCGGCGCGGGCAGGGCCTTGGCAGCCAGGGCGGGCAGGACCTCGGCGGCCGGTACGGGCAAGGCCTCGGCGACCGGCGCGGGCAGGGCCTCGGCGGCCAGGGCAGGCAGGGCCTCGGCGGCCGGGGCGGGCAGGGCCTCGGCGGCCGGGGCGGGCAGGGCCTTGGCGATCGCCTCCGCCATGCCCGGCAGGGCCTCCTCCAGGCGTTCCCGGTGCTCGGACGTGAAGCCGTGGCGGCCGCCGTCGGGCAGCCCGCCGGGCCAGCCGAGTTCCACCCGTACGGGTGCCTCGCGCGGCGCGCGCGGGGAGGGTACGGGGGCGGGGGCCTCGTGTTCCGTCACCAGGGCCTGGCCCTTCTCCAGGACCCCGGCCGGGAGGCGGACCGCGCCGGCGGCGCCGGCGATCAGGTCGACACGGGCGCCGATCTCCGTCGCGAAGGCGTCCAGGCGGCCGAGGTCGGCGGCGGAGCGCATGTCGACGAGGGCCACGACGACGTACCGCTCGCGCGGATAGCGCTCGTGCAGGGCGCGGATGGTGTTGAGAACCGTGTTGCCCGTCGAGAACTCGTCGTCGACGAGGACCAGCGGGCCGTCGCCGGCGAGGAGCTTCGGGTCCTCCGGCAGCAGCAGGTGCGAGGTGGCGTGGGAGTGGGACTCCTCGAAGCCGCCCGCGCGGGCGACGCCGGCCACCGGGCGGCGGGTGGAGTGGAGGTACGGGGCGGGGCCGAGGCCGTCGGCGACGGCGTGCCCGAGGGCGGTGGCCGTCTCCGCGTACCCGAGGACGACGGACCGGGCGGCCTCCTCGTCGCCGAGGAGTTCGCGGACGCGCCGGCCGAGGCCGAGGCCGGAGCCGTACACGACGGAGGGGCGCTGCGGCACGTGCTTGCCGAGCACGCTGGAGACCAGCAGGTGCGCGCGCTTGGGGTTGCGACGCAGTGCGAGGCCCAGCAGGGCCGGCAGCTCCTCGTCGCCGATCAGTTCGACGCCCAGCCGCTCCGCGACCCACGTTCCGGTCCACACCACGTCGTCGACGTCCCTTCGTCAGCTGCCGGCCAGGCCGGCGGTGAGCAGATCCACGAAGCCGACGTCCTCCTTCGCGACGCCGAAGACCTCGGCGCGCAGGAGGGTGCGCTCGGCCCACGCGCGATGCGGCTTCACCTCGTTCATCTTGTTCGTGTAGGCGGAGCGGAGCACTCCGCCGCCGTCCCGCTCGGGCCGCAGGATGTCCTGGGCGTCGCTCCACTCCTCGTGGCTGACGACGGAGAGGGCGTGCACCGGCACCACGTGGGTGGGGTGGATGCAGGTCTTGCCGAGCAGGCCGTTGGCCCGGTCGAGTTCGATCTCGCGCAGCAGGCCGTCGAGGTCGTGCTCGATGAGCGCCGTGCGCAGGTCCTCGGCGCGGCCCTCCAGGAAGGGGCTGCGGCGCAGCTGCGGCTTGAACATGCGCTCGCCGGGGCGGAAGTACTCCCAGACGGGTCCGGTGACGGTGAAGCCGGTGCCGTCGGAGCGGCCGAGGACGTTGACGACGTCGGCGATGACGCTCGCGACGATCTTGATGTCGTAGGCGGTCATGTCGGGCGAGCGGCGCAGCCCGTAGGCGGAGCAGAAGTCGGTGACGCCGAGGCGGAGGGCGAGGACGCGGTCGCGGTACTTGTCGGTGATCGAGGCGATCCCGGCGAGGGTCTCGGCCCGGGTCTCCAGGTGGAGGAGCTCGGGGGACTCGAGGACGGGCATGGCGAAGAGGCGCCTGCCGCTCGTCCGCTCGGCCTGGGTGAGCGCTTCGAGGAAGGCGTGGCCGCGGTTCTCGGTGAACTTGGGGAGCACGAATCCGGACAGCAGGCTCACGGAGGCGCCGAGGCGGTCGACGAGGTCGGTGATCTGGTGCGGTTCGCGGACCCGGATGAAGAGCAGGGGTACGTCGGAGCCGTCGGCGGCGAGGTCGGCGAAGTGCCGGACGAGGTTGGCCTCGCCCGCCTCGACGTCGGCGTCGCTGATCGAATCCTCCAGGCAGAGGACCATGGAGACCACTCCGCGGCCGGCCTGTTTGCGCACGGCGTCGGCGAGCCGGGGCCGGGTGGCCGGGCTGTAGAGGGTGGCGCCCAGGGCCACGGCGAGCGTGCGTGCGGGCGAGTCGGCCGTGAAGTCGACCGGCTCCTGGTGGAACAACCCGGTCCGCACCGCGGACGGGATGTGCCCGAAATGACGCATGTAAGTCCCCCGTCTGCCTCTCCGGGCCTGATGACATGTGGCCGGTAATAGTACGTAGGTACGGGTGTCCTTAGTTCCTTCCCCGCATGAAATTCAGGTAACTCGTCAGCATCCGTCACCCCGTCCCGGTATCGGTGGTGCCCCCGCGTTGTCCGCGGGTCGGGCGGGAGGGCAGGATTGCGGTCATGACGCACGCGATGCTGAAGGGCTCCAACGTCCCTCTCGACACCGCGGCCGTACGGGCCGTGCTCCGCTGGACCCCGGGCCCCGGGGTCCCCGACGTGGATGCCTCGGCCCTGCTCCTCGGGCCCTCCGGGCGCGTGCGGTCCGACGAGGACTTCGTCTTCTACAACCAGCCGCGCCACCCCTCGGGGCTGGTGCGGCGGCTGCCGAAGAAGCGGGTCTCCGAGGGTCTGACGGACACCGTGGAGGCCGATCTCGCCGGGCTCGACGTCTCGGTCGACCGGGTGGTGATCGCGGCCTCCTCCGACGGCGGCACCTTCCGGTCCGTCTCCGACCTGCGGATCCTGCTGTACGACGCGGTGGCGGGGGCGGAGCGCGAGCCGCTGGCGCTGTTCGACGTGACGGCGGAGACCGGCGAGGAGACGGCGGTCATCTGCGGCGAGCTGTACCGGCGCGGGGACGGCTGGAAGTTCCGCGCGGTGGGCCAGGGCTATCCGACGGGGCTCGTGGGCCTCGCCACGGACTTCGGCATCTCGGTCGACGAGGACGCCGCGCAGGAGGCCGCCCAGGGTGCGGCCCAGGGGACCGCGCAGAGTGCCGCCCAGGGCGCTTCCCAGGACGCCCAGGGCTCCGTCGGCGGCGGTTCCGGGTTCCCGGAGGCCGCGCCGGCCACCGGCTCCCCCACCGCGGGTTCCCCGGCCACCGTCTCCCCCGCCGGCGGCTCGCACGACCCCGACCTCGATCGGACCGTGGTCCACACCCCGGTGCCGCCGCAGCCGACCGTGCCGCCCGTGCCGGACCGGGCGCCCGCCTACGGCTACCCGCAGCAGCCCGTGAACGCCCCGGCCCCCGCGTACGGCTACCCGCAGCCGGTGCCCGCCCCCGAGCAGAACCCGGCACCGGAGTTCCGCATGCCGCCGATGGGTCCCCAGTTCGTCGGCTCGTGAGGCCCTGGGGCCTGTCTGACCATGCGCGTCGGATCAGGCCCTACGCCTTCGTCTTGTAGCCGCGTCCCCACTGGAGTCCCCAGCCGTACAGCCGGTCCAGTTCGGCCTGGAAGCCGTACACGAACCGCACCTCGCGGCGGACGGTCAGCTCGCCCTTGACGTTCTCCATGGAGAAGACGGCACAGGAGCGGGCCTGTGGGGCGCGCTCGTCGAGTTCGATCTCGATCCGGGGGCCGTTGCTCGGGTAGAGCGTGACCTTGGCGTGCGTGCGGTCGAAGGCGGGCGTCTGGTCGTAGATGTACGCGAAGAACAGCAGCCGCTTGATCTCGTCCCGGTGGTCCAGGTTGACGAAGATCGTCTCGCCCGAGGAGCCTCCGAAGCGGTCGTCGCCGCTCAGCTTCACGTACGGGGCGGCGTTGAGGTCGCCGAAGAAGCCGCCGAGCGGCTGTACGACGCCCTTGCTGCCGTCCTTGAGCTCGTAGAGGCAGCCCAGGTCGAGGTCGACGTTGACCATGCCCTGGGTGTGGGCTTGGACGACCTCGGGCTTGAAGAGCTGGGCGGGGTTCCGCAGCAGCCGCCCGCTCTGGCGGGAGCGACCCTCGATGTCGGAGGTCCGCATCCGCCAGGAGAGGTTCACCCGGAGGTTGCCGGTGGCGGCGCCCTGCTGGGTGAGCGAGACGGTCGGGCGCCGTTTCGTCAGGTCGATCGCGTTCGACGCGGCGCTGCCCGAGTCGAAATGCGCCGCCCTCCCCGGAAACAGGTTGTCCCAGAAGGCCATGTCGCCTTCACCCCCCACTGTCGTCACACCGTGCACATGCCTGCGGGGCGGCCGGATTCACCGGCCGCCCCGCAGTGAAGCATTCCTCGCTGCCGGGGGTGTCACACCCCGGACGGCACCTCGGTCTTGTCGTCCGAGGAGCCGGAGCCGCCCTCGGCCGCCGCGAGCGCCTTGTTGCGACGGACGGAGGACCAGAAGGACCAGGCGATGAGGAGGACACCGATGGAGCCGGTGATGACCTCGGGGATCTCGTACTGGATGGTGACCATGAGGAGCACGGCCAGGGCGCCGATCGCGTAGTGCGCGCCGTGCTCCAGGTAGACGTAGTCGTCGAGGGTGCCCTGGCGGACCAGGTAGACCGTCAGGGACCGGACGTACATGGCGCCGACGCCGAGGCCGAGCGCCATCAGGACGATGTCGTTGGTGATGGCGAAGGCGCCGATGACACCGTCGAAGGAGAAGGAGGCGTCGAGGACCTCCAGGTAGAGGAACATGAAGAAGGCGGCCTTGCCGGCCAGCTGGACCACGGTGACCTTCTTGCCGCTGCGCTTGGCCTCTTCCTCGGCCTCGTGCTCGCGCTCCTCTTCCTCCTCCAGCTTGTTCTCGAAGTAGCCCGAGAGGCCGCCGACGACGAGGTACGTGATGAGGCCGGCGATGCCGGAGATCAGGACCGTCTGCGCCTTGTCGACGTGCGCGCCGCCGTGCTGGTGGGCGTGGGTCGCGAAGGTCATCGAGGTGATCAGCAGGACGACGAGGGCGATGCAGACCGACAGCATGTCGACCTTGCCGAGCTTGGCCAGCGGGCGCTCGATCCAGCGCAGCCACTGGATGTCACGCTCCTCGAAGATGAAGTCGAGGAAGATCATCAGCAGGAACATGCCACCGAAGGCGGCGATCGACGGGTGCGCGTCGGTCACCAGTTCCTGGTACCTGTCCGCGTCGTTGAGCGCGAGGTCGACGGCCTCGATGGGGCCGATCTTCGCGCTGATGGCGACGATCACGACGGGGAAGACGAGGCGCATGCCGAAGACGGCGATGAGCACACCGACCGTGAGGAAGATCTTCTGCCAGAAGGCATTCATCTTCTGCAGGATTCCGGCGTTGACCACCGCGTTGTCGAACGACAGGGAGATCTCGAGGACGCAGAGGATCGCGACGATCCCGAACGCCTCCCACCCCCCGTAGAGCACGGCCACGGCCAGGCCGATCACAGTGATCGCGAACGACCAGCCGAAGGTTTTCAGAATCACTGTCTACCCCATCGTGAAATTACAGGCTTTACGAAACGTTGACCCCGAAGTCTAGAGCGATGCCCCGGAGCCCGGAGGCGTACCCCTGTCCCACCGCCCGGAACTTCCATTCGCCGTTGTAGCGGTAGAGCTCGCCGAAGATCATCGCGGTCTCCGTGGAGGCGTCCTCCGAGAGGTCGTACCGGGCGAGTTCCTGACCGTCCAGCTGGTTCACGACGCGAATGAACGCATTGCTGACCTGGCCGAAGCTCTGGCCGCGGTTGTCGGCGTCGTGGATCGACACCGGAAAGACGATCTTGTCGCAGTGGGCCGGCACCTTGGTGAGGTCCACGATGAGGGACTCGTCGTCCCCGTCACCCTCGCCGGTGAGGTTGTCGCCGGTGTGTTCGACGGAGCCCTCGGGGCTGCGGAGCTGGTTGTAGAAGACGAAGTACTCGTCCCCGAGCACCCGGCCGGCCTGGCACAGCAGGGCGCTGGCATCGAGGTCGAAGGGGGCTCCGGTGGTGGAGCGCGCGTCCCAGCCGAGCCCTACGAGGACCTGGGTGAGGTTGGGTGCGGCCTTGGACAGGGAGACGTTGCCCCCCTTGGCGAGCGTGACGCCCATGATTCGGTTCCTCCCCGGTGGTGATGAGGCACGTCCGGCGCCGCACGCGAGGTGCGACGCCGGACGGTTCGAACGGTTCGACTCAGACGTTGACGCCGAAGTCCTGCGCGATGCCGCGCAGACCCGAGGCGTACCCCTGGCCGACGGCGCGGAACTTCCACTCCGCACCGTGGCGGTACAGCTCGCCGAAGACCATCGCGGTCTCGGTCGAGGCGTCCTCGGAGAGGTCGTACCGGGCGATCTCGGCGCCGCCGGCCTGGTTCACGACGCGGATGAACGCGTTGCGCACCTGGCCGAAGGACTGCTGGCGGTTCTCGGCGTCGTAGATCGACACCGGGAAGACGATCTTGGCCACGTCGGCCGGAACGCCGGCCAGGTTGACCTTGACCTGCTCGTCGTCGCCCTCGCCCTCGCCGGTGAGGTTGTCACCGGTGTGCTCGACCGAGCCGTCGGCGCTCTTCAGGTTGTTGAAGAAGACGAAGTCCTGGTCGTTGCGCACCTTGCCGGCCTCGCTCACCAGGATGGCGCTGGCGTCGAGGTCGAAGTCCGTACCGGTGGTGGTGCGGACGTCCCAGCCCAGACCGACGGTCACGGCGGTGAGGCCAGGGGCCTCCTTGGTCAGCGAGACGTTGCCGCCCTTGCTGAGGCTGACTCCCACGAGTCCCTCCATAGGTTTCCAGGGGCAGCGCCCCCAGTCGTGCGTTGGCATCGGATCAACGACTGGATCCTAGTGACGGGTTCCCGGTCGAAACAGTCGATTCGCCCGGTGATTCCCCGGTGATTCCGAGGGTGTCGGCCCCGTCCCGGTCCCGCGGCGCTCAGAGGGCTTCGAGGGCCTTGACGTAATCGCCGAGGTCGCGGGCGTCCGACAGGGCGTTCACGACGGTCCAGCGGACGATGCCGTCCTTGTCGATGACGAAGGTGCCGCGGACCGCGCAGCCCTTGTCCTCGTCGAAGACGCCGTACGCCCGGGAGGCCTCGCCGTGCGGCCAGAAGTCGGAGAGCAGCGGGAACTCCAGGTCCTCCTGGTCGCCGAAGACGCGGAGGGTGTGGATGGAGTCGTTGGAGACGGCGAGGAGCTGGGTGTCGTCGTTGACGAACACCGGCAGGTTGTCGCGGAGCTCGCGCAGTTCACCGGTGCAGACGCCGGTGAAGGCGAAGGGGTAGAAGAGCAGCACCACGTTCTTCTCGCCGCGGAAGTCGGAGAGCCGCACGGTCCGGCCGTGGTTGTCCTTGAGCTCGAATTCCGGGGCCTTGGTGCCGACCTCGATCGCCATCGCGTACGCGTCCCTTCCGACGGGGCCCGGGCCTTGGCCTCATCGCCTTGGGCCGTATCGGTGAACCCGGGCGGATCCCACCCTACGGCCTGCGCACGAAAGCCCCCGCCGACGGACCGGCGGGGGCTTCTCGCAGCGTGATGATCAGCGCTTGGGGGCGACCAGGCGGGCGCCCGCCCAGTCCTTGGCGACGCTGATGCTCTTGGTCTGGGAGAGACCAGCGGTCTGCGCGGCATCGTTGATGTCGGACGGCTCGATGTAGCCGTCACGGCCCGTCTTCGGCGTCAGCAGCCAGATCACGCCGCCGTCCTCCAGAAGACCGATGGAGTCCACCAGGGCGTCGGTGAGATCGCCGTCCTCGTCACGGAACCAGAGCACGACGGCGTCGGCGACGTCGTCGTAGTCCTCGTCCACGAGGTCCTGGCCGATGATGGACTCGATGCCTTCACGGAGATCGTGGTCGACGTCGTCGTCGTAGCCGATCTCCTGGACCACCTGTCCGGGCTCGAACCCCAGCCTGACGGCCGGGTTGGTCCGCTCCTCCGCGTGGTCCGCGGTCGCGCTCACGGCTTGCCTCCTGCTCATTCGGAAAATGCTGTGGGCCACGCGTATGCGCGTGGCGCTGGCCGTAGTCCACACGTGCCGGGGCGGATCGCGCAAGTACCGGGCCGCCGAGACCGCCGAAACGGTGACGTTTGGGGCCGTCTCGCCGCAACTTCCGGCATCGTCGGACCCTCCTTCGCGATCAGGCACACATGGTTGGTCCCGGTTTATGGACTTCTGCCGTTTCAGTCTGCCGAACGCCCGGACGAAACGCATGCGCGGGTTGGGCGTAAGGTTGCGATTTGAGCGCACCCGGACATCTGGAGGGCAGGCGAGGCACCCCGGGGGTTACCCCTCGGTAAATGTGACGTCCGGCGTCGGTGGGGTACACGATGGACATCCTGACCAGCCCGTGGCCCCGTGGGCGCCCCCGAACAGCGAAGGAAGAGCGTGGCTCCCGGATCCGATCGCAACCCGATCATCATTGGCGGCCTTCCCAGCCAGGTCCCGGATTTCGACCCGGAAGAGACCCAGGAATGGCTCGACTCCCTCGACGCGGCCGTCGACGAGCGGGGCCGTGAGCGGGCCCGCTACCTCATGCTCCGACTGATCGAGCGGGCCCGCGAGAAGCGCGTGGCCGTGCCCGAGATGCGCAGCACGGACTACGTCAACACCATCGCCACCAAGGACGAGCCGTTCTTCCCCGGCAACGAGGAGATCGAGCGCAAGGTCCTCAACGCCACCCGGTGGAACGCGGCGGTGATGGTCTCGCGCGCCCAGCGCCCGGGCATCGGCGTCGGCGGCCACATCGCGACCTTCGCCTCCTCGGCCTCGCTGTACGACGTCGGCTTCAACCACTTCTTCCGCGGCAAGGACGAGGGCGACGGCGGCGACCAGATCTTCTTCCAGGGACACGCCTCCCCCGGCATCTACGCCCGCGCCTACCTCCTCGACCGGCTGAACGAGACCCAGCTCGACGCCTTCCGCCAGGAGAAGTCGAAGTTCCCGAACGGCCTTTCGTCGTACCCGCACCCTCGGCTGATGCCGGACTTCTGGGAGTTCCCGACCGTGTCGATGGGCCTCGGCCCGCTCGGCGCGATCTACCAGGCGCGGATGAACCGGTACATGGAGGCGCGCGGCATCGCCGACACCTCCAAGTCGCACGTCTGGGCGTTCCTCGGCGACGGCGAGATGGACGAGGTCGAGTCGCTCGGCCAGCTCTCCATCGCCGCCCGCGAGGGTCTGGACAACCTCACCTTCGTCGTCAACTGCAACCTCCAGCGGCTCGACGGCCCGGTCCGCGGCAACGGCAAGATCATCCAGGAACTGGAGTCGATCTTCCGGGGCAACGGCTGGAACGTCATCAAGCTGATCTGGGACCGCTCCTGGGACCCGCTGCTCGCGCAGGACCGCGACGGCATCCTGGTGAACAAGCTGAACACCACCCCGGACGGCCAGTTCCAGACGTACGCCACGGAGACCGGCGGCTACATCCGGGACCACTTCTTCGGCGACGACCACCGGCTGCGGGCGATGGTCGAGGGCATGTCGGACCAGCAGGTCCTGCACCTCGGCCGCGGCGGTCACGACCACAAGAAGATCTACGCGGCCTACGCGGCGGCGAAGGCCCACGCGGGCCAGCCGACCGTGATCCTCGCGCAGACCGTCAAGGGCTGGACGCTGGGCCCGAACTTCGAGGGCCGCAACGCGACCCACCAGATGAAGAAGCTGACGGTCGACGACCTCAAGCGCTTCCGGGACCGGCTGCACATCCCGGTGACGGACAAGCAGTTGGAGGAGGGCCTGCCGCCGTACTACCACCCGGGCCGGGACTCCGAGGAGATCCAGTACATGCACGACCGCCGCAAGGCGCTGGGCGGGTACGTCCCCACCCGTGTCGTGCGGGCGAAGCCGCTGGTCCTCCCCGACGACAAGGTCTACGCGGCGGCCAAGAAGGGCTCGGGGCAGCAGTCGATCGCCACCACGATGGCCTTCGTCCGCATCCTGAAGGACCTCATGCGGGACAAGGAGATCGGCAAGCGCTTCGTGCTGATCGCCCCCGACGAGTACCGCACCTTCGGCATGGACGCGTTCTTCCCGAGCGCCAAGATCTACAACCCGCTGGGCCAGCAGTACGAGGCGGTGGACCGTGAACTCCTCCTCGCCTACAAGGAGTCGCCGACCGGCCAGATGCTGCACGACGGCATCTCCGAGGCCGGCTGCACGGCCTCGCTGATCGCCGCCGGATCGGCGTACGCCACGCACGGCGAGCCGCTGATCCCGGTGTACGTCTTCTACTCGATGTTCGGTTTCCAGCGGACCGGCGACCAGTTCTGGCAGATGTCCGACCAGCTGGCGCGCGGCTTCGTCCTCGGCGCCACGGCCGGCCGGACGACGCTGACCGGTGAGGGCCTCCAGCACGCGGACGGCCACTCGCACCTCCTCGCCTCGACCAACCCGGCCTGCATCGCCTACGACCCGGCGTTCGGCTTCGAGATCGCGCACATCGTCAAGGACGGTCTGCGCCGGATGTACGGCCCCGAGGCCGAGGACGTCTTCTACTACCTGACCGTCTACAACGAGCCGATCCAGCACCCGGCCGAGCCCGAGAACGTGGACGTGGAGGGCATCCTCCAGGGCATCCACCGCTTCAAGGCGGGCGAGGCGGGCACGATCCCGGCGCAGATCATGGCCTCGGGCGTCGCCGTGCCGTGGGCGATCGAGGCGCAGCGGATCCTCGCCGAGGAGTGGAACGTCAAGGCCGACGTCTGGTCCGCGACCTCCTGGACCGAGCTGCGCCGCGAGGCCGTGGCCGTGGAGGAGCACAACCTGCTCCACCCGGACGAGGAGCAGCGCGTCCCGTACGTGACGCGCAAGCTCCAGGGCGCCGAGGGCCCGTTCGTCGCGGTCTCGGACTGGATGCGCACGGTGCCGGACCAGATCTCCCGCTGGGTGCCCGGCCCGTACACCTCGCTGGGCGCGGACGGCTTCGGCTTCGCGGACACGCGCGGTGCGGCCCGCCGCTACTTCCACATCGACGCGCAGTCGATCGTGCTCGCCGTGCTGACCGAGCTCGCCCGTGACGGCAAGATCGAGCGCTCGGCCCTGAAGCAGGCCGTGGACCGCTACCAGCTGCTCGACGTGACGGCCGCCGACCCGGGCGCCGCAGGCGGCGACGCCTGACGGCAACGGCTGGTGGGGCTCGCTTCGGGCGGTGGTCCGTTTCGGGCGGCAGCTCGCTTCGGGCGGTAGCTCGTTTCGGCCGGTAGTTCGTTCCGGCCGGTGAGGGCGGTGGGACGCGGTCCCGCCGCCCTTCGCCATTCCCTCCATTCCCTACGATGCCGGTCATGCCCGTCATGAAGCTTCGCTGGGAGGAGCGCACCCAGACGCCGCTCCTGGTGCTCGCGGTCGCGTTCGGCATCGCCTACGCGGTGCCGATCGTGGCTCCCGGCGCCGAGCCGTGGGTGCACCGGCTGTGCACCCACGTCGAGTGGGTCGTCTGGGGTGCCTTCGCGCTCGACTATCTCGTCCGTCTCGGGCTGGCCCCGGAGCGCTGGCGCTTCGTGCGCGGCCATCCGCTGGACCTGCTCGCGGTGATACTGCCGATGGTGCAGCCGCTGCGGCTGCTGCGGGTGGTCTCCACGCTCCTCCTCGTGGGCCGGCGGGCCCGGATGGCCCCGCAGATAACGCTCACCACCTATGTGGCGGGCGCGGTGGTCGGGCTGATGATGTTCGGCTCGCTGGCCGTGCTGCACGTCGAGCGGGACGCCCCGAACGGCAACATCAAGACGCTCGGGGACGCGGTGTGGTGGTCGTTCACCACGATGACCACGGTCGGCTACGGCGATCACGCCCCGACCACGGGTCTCGGCCGGATCCTCGCGGTGGGCCTGATGCTCTCGGGCATCGCCCTGCTCGGTGTCGTCACGGCCAACATCGCGGCCTGGTTCATCTCCCGCTTCGACCGCGACGACGCGGTGGAGCGCCGGCAGACGGAGCTCCTGGAGGCGCTCACCCTGGAGGTCCGCGAGCTGCGCGCGGAGGTCGCCCGCCTCTCGGCCCCGCCGGAACCACCAGGACCGAACGAGCCGCGTGACGTCCCCTCGCCTACCGCTCCCAGAGCTTGAACGCTCTGACCTCGTAGGCCGTCTGCGGCACCCAGGTCCCCCGCCCCGGATACGTCTCGAACTCCCCCGCCTCCGCGCACTCGGCCGACTGGTAGGTGGTGACCGGCCGCCCCGTGCGGTTCGCGAGGGACTGCGCCGAGGTGCCCGGCGGCAGGGCGATACAGCTGTCGATGTCGGTCGTGGCCAGCTCGTGCGTCCACGGCCTGCCCTTGAAGTCGGGCTTGGGCCAGAGGCAGAGCCGGCCGGGCCCGCAGGCCCCGAGGGCGGTCCCGGGCGGCGCGGCCACCGGTACGGCCAGTGCCGCCGGTGCCGCCGGTGCCACCGCGAGGGCGGACAGGAGGAGGGCCGTGACGGCCGCGCCGGTGAGGACGGTCTTCGTATACATGCTGGCGAACCCCCGCTTCGTTACTCTCTGTAATCACGAGAATGGCGGAGCTCTCCCGGCAACGGAAGAGGGGCCGCCCCCGTTCACGCGAACGGGTGACGGCCCCCTACGGGAACCCCGAGGAACGGGCGTCAGATGTGACCGCCCATGCCGCCCGCCTCCGCGTTCTCGCCGCGCTTGGTGAGCGTGGCGACGAGGGCCGCGACGACGGCGACGCCGCCGGCGACGGTGAAGGCCAGGCCCATGCCGTCGAGGAAGGTGTCGTGGATGACGCCGGTGATCTGCTGGAGGAGACCGGGGGTCATCCCCGGCGCCTGGGCCAGCTCGGGCGGGGCCATGCCGAACTCAGCGGCCTGCTCCAGGCGCGGGTCGGCCGGGACCGGGATGCCGGCCTCCTTCCAGTTCCCCGCGAAGGAGTCGGCGACCTTGGAGGACATGACGGCGCCGAGCACCGCCGTGCCGAGCGCGCCGCCGACCTGCATGGCGGCCTGCTGCAGACCGCCGGCCACGCCGGAGAGCTCGAGGGGCGCGTTGCCGACGATGACCTCGGTGGCGCCCACCATCACCGGGGCGAGGCCGAGGCCGAGCAGGGCGAACCAGAGGGACATGGTGAGGGTGCCGGTGCCGGCGGTGAGCGTGATCATGCCGAACATCGCGACGGCCGTGCAGACCATGCCGCCGACGAGCGGCACGCGCGGCCCGAACTTGGTGATCAGCGCGCCGGCCAGCGGCGAGGAGACGATCATCATCGCGGTCAGCGGCAGCAGGTGCAGACCGGCGTCGACCGGGCCGAGCCCCTTCACGCCCTGGAGGTAGAAGGTCACGAAGAAGAGGCCGCCCATGAAGGCGAAGGCCATCAGGACCATCAGCACCACGCCGGCCGAGAGCGGCACGGAGCGGAACATGCCCAGCGGGATCAACGGCTCCTTGACCTTGGTCTCCCAGAAGGCGAAGACCGCGAACAGGAACAGCGCGCCGATCAGGCAGCCCCAGGTCTTGCCGCTGGACCAGCCCCAGGACTCGCCGGCCTTGATGAGGCTCCAGACGAGGGAGGCCATGGCGCCGGAGAGCAGCAGGATGCCGAGGACGTCGAAGGAGCGCGGCGCGTTCTCGGCGCGGTGGTCCTTGAGGATCAGCAGGCCGAGGACGAGCGCGACGACGCCCACCGGCACGTTGATGAAGAAGACGGACTGCCAGTTGACGTGCTCCACGAGGAAGCCGCCGAGGATCGGGCCGCCGGCCGTGGACGCGCCGATGACCATGCCCCAGATGCCGATCGCCATGTTCAGCTTCTCGGCGGGGAAGGTGGCGCGCAGCAGGCCGAGCGCGGCCGGCATCAGCAGGGCGCCGAAGAGGCCCTGCAGGACGCGGAAGGCGATCACGGCCCCGATGGAGTGCGACAGGCCGATCGCGCCGGAGGCGCCGGCGAAGCCGGCGATGCCGATGAGGAAGGTCTGCCGGTGGCCGAAGCGGTCACCGAGCTTGCCGGCGGTGATCAGGGCGACGGCGAGCGCGAGCAGGTAGCCGTTGGTGATCCACTGGACCTGGGCGAGGCTGGCGTCGAGTTCGTCCTTGATGGCGGGGTTGGCGATGGCGACGATCGTGCCGTCGAGCGCGACCATCATCACGCCCACGGCGACGCCGAACAGGGTCAGCCAGGGGTGGCCGCGCAGTCCCTTCGCCGGGACCGGTACGGGTTCCCGGACGTCCCCCTGACCCTGCGGGGCCTTTTCCACGGTGGTCTGACTAGTCATGGGAAAGAGGCTAGTGACAGCCACTGACAATTGACAAAGCGATTCACGCGTCGGTAACTGTCACGTAGCTCACAGGTACGCTGAGCAGACGAAATGCCGGAAAAGAGGACCTCTACGTGACCGTGCCCGTGTCCCTGCCCGGACTGCGCGAGCGGAAGAAGCAGCGCACGCGCGACGCGCTGATCCGGGTCGCGCTCGAGCTCTTCACCGAACACGGGTACGAGCAGACCACCGTCGACGAGATCGTCGACGCCGTGGAGGTCTCCCAACGCACCTTCTTCCGGTACTTCTCCTCCAAGGAGGAGGTCGCCTTCGCCGTCCAGCACATGGTCGAGGAGCGTTTCGTGCACGCCCTCGAACAGCGGCCCCCGGAGGAGGCCCCCCTCGACGCGATGCGCAACGCCGTCCTGAGCGGCTGGGACACCATCGGCGAGGCCATCGCGGAGGTCGTCCCCGTCGAGCTGTACGTGCGCACGTACCTGATGATCGAGTCGACGCCCGCGCTGCTCGCCGTCCACCTGCGCCGCTCCACCGAGATGGAGGAGACCATCGCCCGGATCATCGCCGCGCGCGAGGGCCTCGACGTCGACGAGGACCCGCGCCCCCGGATCGCCGTGGCGGCGTTCAGCGGGGTGATGCGGGTGACCGGCCAGATGTGGGGCCGGGGCACGGACCAGAGCCTGGAGGCCATCCGCGCGCTCACCGAGGACTACCTCGACCACCTCGGCCCGGCACTGGCCCCGCACTGGCGGAATCGGGAGCGATAGGACCCCGCAGGTCCGGCCCCGTCATCTCCGCCCCGTAGGGTGGCCGCCCGTGACCTCCGTCGACGCCTCGCCCACTCTCGTCGCCACGCGCGCGCTCCTCGCGCTCGCCGTGGTGTTCGTGCTCCTCGCGACCACCGGCTGGACCACGATCCGGCACCGGCCCGCGCCCTGGTCGTCCCGTGAGGCCGCGCTCGCCGCCTGGGCACGGGACCGGATCGACGACCGGCCGCTGCCCGACCCGGCCGCCCCGGCCCGTACCGTCGCCGCCTTCTTCGCCGGACTCGGCCCGGCGGACGGCGCCCGGCTCGCCGCCCGGCACCCGCTCGTCGTCGGCAACCTCAACGGCGTCCCCGTCACCCTGCGCTACCGCGCCAACCGGATCACCCTCGCGCGCGCGTACGCCGCCGAGCGCGGCAGGGTCGACGACACCAGGCTCTCCCCCGAGGGCCGGCACGAGGCCCGGCGCCGCGTCGACCGCTTCGCCTCCCTGATGCGGCCCGGCCGCCAGGTCCTCGCCTTCGACCCGACCGGTACGGGGCGGGCCGCCGAGGTCCTCGGAGACCTGGGACGGGCCCGGCGCGTCTCGGTGATCGTGCCCGGCGTCGACACCAATCTGCTCACCTTCCAGAAGACCCACGGCCGGTACGGCGCCCCGGCCGGCATGGCCGAGGCCCTCTACGCGGCCGAGCGGCGGACCTCGCCCCGCGCGCGCGTGGCCGTGATCGCCTGGGCCGACTACACCGCGCCCGCCGGGATCGGCGTCGACGCGATGACCGGCCGGCTGGCCGAGGAAGGAGCCGTACGCCTGGTGGGCCTCACCGAGTCGCTGCCCCCGCACGCGCGCGTGGCGCTCTTCTGCCACAGCTACGGCTCCGTGCTCTGCGGGGTCGCCGCGCCCCGGCTGCCCGCCCGGGTGACCGACGTGGCCGTGGCCGGAAGCCCCGGGATGCGGGTCGAGCGGGCGGCCGACCTCGACAGCCCCGCGCGCGTGTGGGCCATGCGGGACGCCGACGACTGGATAGCCGACGTGCCGCACCTGGAGGTGGGCGGGGTCGGGCACGGCGCGGACCCGGTCGCGCCGGAGTTCGGCGCCCGGCTGCTCTCCGCGCGCGGGGCGCTCGGCCACAGCGGCTATTTCGAGCCGGGGACACAGAGCCTCGGCAACTTCGCCGCGATAGGCGTCGGGGCCTACCCGCGGCTGGTCTGCGCACGTGCCGACAGCGCTTGCCACGACGGAATATCCGGCACGGAAGGGCTCTGACGCGCGTAGATCACGCAATTTCGGGACCTTTCACAGGGGCGACGCAAGGGCACACGCCGCTTACGATGAGGCGCATGGGTGATGTGCTGGCCGGAATTCATGCCACCTGGGAGCTCGAGAGCGACGCCCTCGTCATCCGCTTCGACCGGGGGATCCGCACGCCGAAGCTGTTCAGCGCGCTGCGTGAGAGACGCGTACCGCTCGAGGCGCTGGCGTCGGTGACGCTCACGCCCGGCAAGCGGGGCGCCGTCGTGCTGCACGCCGTGCCGAGGCCGGGCGCCGATCCGCTGATGGAGGCGGCCGCGGGGCAGCTCAAGGAGGGCAACGATCCGTACCGCCTGGTGCTCCCGGCGGAACGCGAGACGCTCGCCGAGCAGTACCGGGACGAGCTGCGGACGCTCCTCGCGTCGCACCCGGGGGCCGCGGGGGCCGCCGGGTACGAGGCGTACGACGCGTTCGCTGCGGAGGACGGGGCCGTCGGGGGCGTCGTGCCCGCCGACCGGTTCCTCGTGGCGCCGCCGTCGGGGCCGCAGTCCTTCAAGGCCTACGACGCGAGGGCCAGCTTCGACGGGACCTCCGAGGTCGCGTTCCGCTGGTCCCGGACGGGGGCGTCCTCGGAGAAGTGGAAGGCCGGTGACCAGGTCTTTCCCGTACGGGACCTCTGCGGGGTCGAATGGCGCTCGCCGAACGGCGTCGACGGGTACCTGCGGCTGGTGCCCCGGGGCGGCGCGCCCCGGGCCGACCGGCCCGACCAGGACCCGGCGTGTGTCGTCTTCGGCCGCTACGGGCCGGTGCACGAGTCCCTGACCTTCGCGGCCTCGGTCCTCGCCGCGATCCGGGGCAAGGACCGCGCGCCCGCCGTGCCCGTCGCGGCTCCGGTGGGGGCTCGGGGTGCGGAGCTCCGGGACCCGGGGGTGGTGGCTGAAAGGATTCGGCACTTGGGGGAGCTGCATCAGGCGGGGCTGGTTACGGATGCGGAGTTCTCGGCGAAGAAGGCGGAACTCCTGGCGGAGCTCTGAGGGGGCCTCGGCCCATGCGGGCCCGCGCCCCGCGCCGTGCGGGCCCGCGCCCGGCTGGGCGGCGCCCCGCTGTCATGTGGGCCCGCACCCAGCTGGGCGGTGCCCTCCGCCCGCCCCCGTGCGGGGCCCGCGCCCGGTCGGGCGTCGCCCCGCCGCCGTGTGGGCCCGCGCCCGGGCGGACGGTGCGCGTCGCCCTGTGGGCCCGCACCCGTGCTGGGCGGTGCCCTTCGCCGCCCCCCGTGTGGGCAATCGTCCCGCTGGGGCGGGACGGGTGGGCACACGGGACGGCGCCCTTCAGCGGCGCCTCCGCGTCCCGCGCCTGGACCCGCACCGACCGCGCGGCGCACCCGTGGTGCGGGTCAGGGCGCGGAAGCCTCTGGCGCCGGCAGGGCGCGGGTCCGTTGTGCCCACCCGTTCCGCCCCAGCGGAACGATTGCCCACAACGGGGGGGGCGGCGAGGGCGCACCGCCCCGCGCGGCCGCCCACTGTGGGGGCGGGGCGGCTTCGTCATACCCCGGTATCACGTCCCGCCCCAGCCCTCGGTATGACGCCGGTCGGCAGGGGCGTGCCTACGCTGAGGGCGTCATGGTTACCGCATCGCGGCCCGAGCCGCCCGCCGATTCCCTGCCTGCCCGGGCCCGTGAGATGTTTCGGGGGCTCGGGGCCGCGCTCATCACCCCGGCCGCGCCCGGGGCTCCGCTCCCCGCCCGGCTGTTGCCGTACGTCCTCGCCCTCGGCTTCAGCGCCGCGCTCCTCCCCTCCACCGTCCTGCTCCTCGTCAACGACTACGGCGTCAACGGCGCCCTCGCCGGCGCCCTCGGCACCGCCCAGGCCGCGCCGCTGCTCCTCGCCGTCACCCGCCCCCTCCAGGCCTGGTGGATCGTCTTCGTCGCCGATGTGCTCGGCGCGCTCGTACTGCTCGGTTCCGACGGCCCCCGCGCCCAGTACTGGCCCTGGACCCCGCCGTTGCTCGTCGGCTACTGCGCCCTCATGGTCGCGCTCGGGCTCCGCGAGTCCCGCCGGGCGCTGCTCGGGGTGTGGCTGGCCACCGGCGTGGCCGGTTTCGTGCTGGAGGCCTTCCGGCCCGCCGGGCTCACCAGCCTCCACCTCCTGCTGCTCGTCCTGAGCGGCGTGCTGCTGCTCCTCACCTCGGCGATCCGTGCCCGCGTCGACGCGCAGCGGCGGCTCGCCGAGCAGGAGACCATCAGCGAGGCCGAACGGGCCCGCCGCACGCTCCTGGAGGAGCGGGCCAGGATCGCGCGCGAGTTGCACGACGTCGTCGCCCACCACATGTCCGTGATCACCGTGCAGGCCGACTCCGCCCCCTATCGCATTCCCGAACTTCCCGAGGCCGCCCGCGAGGAGTTCACCTCGATCGCCACCAGCGCCCGCGAGTCGCTCGCCGAGATGCGGCGGCTGCTCTCCGTCCTCCGCAGTGACGGCAGCGAGGGCGAGCGGGCGCCGCAGCCGGGCCTCGACCGGGTCCAGCAGCTCGTCGAGGCGACCGTACGCGCGGGCGTGCCGGCCGAACTGCGGCTCGCCGCCGACCTCGGGGACGTACCGCAGGCGGTGGACCTGTCCGCTTACCGGATCGCGCAGGAGGCCCTGGCGAATGTGGTGCGGCACGCGCCCGGGGCCTCGACCCGTGTCTCCGTACGGGCCGAGGACGGGTGGCTGACCGTTCTCGTCGTCAACGGGCCTTCCCTGGAGGAGCGTTCCTCCGTCGAGCGGGGCGTCCCCGGTACCGGGCACGGGCTCGTCGGCATGCGGGAACGCGTACGGTTGACCGGCGGCTCGCTGGACACCGGGCCGCTGCCGGACGGCGGCTTCCGGGTCGCGGCCAGGCTTCCCCTGCGTACGAAGGACACCGAGTGACCATCCGCGTGATCATCGTCGACGACCAGGCCATGGTGCGGGCCGGTTTCGCCGCGCTGCTCGCCGCGCAGCCCGACATCGACGTGGTCGGCGAGGCGCCGGACGGGCGCCAGGGCGTCGAGGTGGCACGGTCGGCGCACCCCGACGTGGTCCTGATGGACGTCCGGATGCCGGAGCTCGACGGGCTCGCCGCCGCCCGCGAGATCCTGCACCCGCCGGCCGGGGTCACGCACCGGCCGAAGGTGCTGATGCTGACCACCTTCGACGTCGACGACTACGTGTACGAGGCGCTGCGCGCGGGCGCCTCCGGCTTCCTCCTCAAGGACGCGCCGCCGGCCGATCTCATCGCGGCGGTACGGGTCGTGGCGGCGGGCGAGGCACTGCTCGCCCCGTCCGTGACCCGCCGCCTCATCGCCGACTTCGCGGCCTCGCGCCCGGCGCCCCGCCGGGACACCACGGCACTGCGCCTCAACGGGCTCACCCCGCGCGAGACGGAGGTCCTGGAGCTGATCGCCCGCGGCCTGTCCAACCAGGAGATCGCGGACAGCCTGGTCCTCGCCGAGCAGACGGTGAAGACCCACATCGGCCGGGTCCTCGCCAAGCTGGACCTGCGCGACCGCGCGCAGGCGGTGGTCTTCGCGTACGAGTCCGGACTGGTCACGCCCGGAGACTCGCGTTAGCCCCCGGGGGAAAACCCCACCCTGCTCCTCCGGCCAGCTGCTCCTCCACCCCCTACCCCGGTATCGAACGGGAGTTGGCTCCCCGGTGTGACGTGCCGTCACCCGCCGTCTTCCTACCTTCCTCTCGCCAGCGACGAGAACGAGGGAGGGCGGGCCGATGCGCCGCATTTCGAGGACCCTGATCACCGCGGCCGTGGTGGGCGGCGTGATCGCCGGGACCGCCGGCTGGGCGTCCGGGAACACCCAGGAGGCCGTGACCGGGGCCCCGGCCGGGACGGGGGCGTGGCGGGCTGCGGGGCTGCCGGACCCGGAGCGGATGGGGCCGGCCGAGGTCGCGCGGTTCTTCGCCGGGCTCAGTCCCGTACGACAGAGAGAGCTGGCCCGGACGCACCCGACGGTCGTCGGGAACCTCGACGGGGCGCCCCTGGAGCTGCGGTACGAGGCCAACGCCCGTTCCGTGCACGGGGAGTTCGGCGGGGCTCGGGTTCTCGCCCACGATCCGCGCGGGCGGGGGCTGGTGGCCCTGGTCTACGGGGACCTGGCGCGGGCCGAGCACGTGGCCGTGATCGTGCCCGGCTCCGACGTCGACGCGGACCACGTGAAGCCGCTCGCCGACATGGCGGCCGAGCTGCGCCGGGCGACCGGCGGGCGTACGGCGGTCGTCGCGTGGGCCGGGTACACCACCCCCGTCGGCGTCGGCCTGGACGCGGCCACCGGCCGGCTCGCCGAGGCCGGGGCCGGGCGCCTGACCCGGTTCGTGGACGGGCTCACCGCCGTCGGCGCGGCCGAGCCGTCCGTGTTCTGCCACAGCTACGGCTCCGTCGTCTGCGGTCTCGCCGCCCACCAGCTGAAGGCCAAGGACCTGGTCGTCTTCGGCTCCCCCGGGATGCGCGCCGAGAACGTCTCCGAGCTCGGGACCTCCGCCCGGGTCTGGGCGGCGAAGGATCCCACCGACTGGATCGACCGGGTTCCGAACGTCGAGTTCGCCGGGCTCGGGCACGGCGTCGATCCCACCGATCCGGACTTCGGGGCGCGCCGGATCGCGGCCGAGGACGCCGCCGGCCACGGTGGTTACTTCGCGCCCGGTACCTCCTCGCTCCGCGCCTTCGCCCGCATCGCCGAGGGGGACGTCCGATGAAGACGCTCGTCGCGAAGATCGAGTCCTCCACCCCCGCCCACCGCGACCGGGCGATCGACGGGCTCCGCGCCCTCGCGCTGCTCGCCGTGCCGACCGGGCACTGGCTGCTCGGCGGCTTCACGCTCTCCTCCGACGGCGCGATCCACAACGCCAGCCCCCTGAGCGCCTTCGCCGGTCTCGCGCCCGTCAGCTGGGTCCTGCAGATGCTGGGGATCTTCTTCCTGGTCGGCGGGTACGCGTCGGTGCTTTCGTACCGGCGCCGCACGGGTTCCACGCGCGCGTGGCTCGGTGGCCGGCTCGCCCGGCTCGGGCGGCCGGTGCTCGGCGTCACCGCCGTGTGGGCGGCGCTGCTGCCCCTGCTGCACTTCGGTCTCGGGGTGCCCGTGGACACGTTGCGGACGGCGTCCACGCTGGTGATCCAGCCGCTCTGGTTCGTCGGGGTGTACACGGTGGTCACCGCGCTGACCCCGCTGTGCGTGCGGGCGGCCCGCCGACTCGGGGTGTGGGCCGCGGCGCCGCTGCTCGGCTCGGTCGCCGTCGTCGACTTCCTGCGGTACGGGCCGGGCGCCGACGCCGTGCCGTCCTGGCTGAGCCTGCTGAACATCCTGCCCGGCTGGCTGTTCGCGTATCAGCTCGGCGTGTCGTGGGGCGAGGGCCGGGTCGGCCGGCGCCACGCGTGGGGGCTGCTGCTCGGCGGCGCCGCGCTCTTCGCCGCCCTGCTCCTCGTCTTCGGCTACCCGGCGTCGATGGTCGGCGTCCCCGGCGAGGCCCGCACCAACTCGCACCCGCCGTCGCTGCTCGTCCTCGCCCTCGCCGCCGCGCAGAGCGGTGCGGCGATCCTGCTCCGGGACCGGCTCGGCCGGTTCCTGAAGCGGCCCGCGCTGTGGGCGCCGGTCGTCGTGATCAACCTGTCCGCGATGACGATCCTGTGCTGGCACCAGACGGCGATGCTCACCGCCGCGATCCCCGCCTCGTACGGGGGAGAGGTCGCCGGCCTGGTCGGCGCGCCGGACTCGGTCGGCTGGATCCTCGCCCGGCTCGCCTGGATGCCGGTCTTCGCCGGCCTGCTGGTCCTGATCGGCCGGTACGCGCGCGTCTTCGAGTCCCCGTGGGCGAAGACCGGCACCGCCAGGCGCGCCCTGGCGGGTGTCCTGGCGGCGGGGTTCGCGGTCTTCGCCCTGGGACTGGCCTAGATGTCAGACCTCCCGGGCCGCCGACGTGGAGCTCATGTCCGGGTAGCGGTCGCCCGCCACCAGGCCCGCGATCGGCTCGAGTTCGGCGAGCTCGGCGGCGGTGAGGGTGATCCGGGTGGCGGCCGCGTTCTCCAGGAGGCGGGAGCGCTTGCGGGTGCCCGGGATGGGGACGACCGTCAGGCCGTGCACGGCGGCGCGCTGCTGCACCCAGGCGAGGGCGATCTGGGCCGGGGTCGCGCCGTGGGTGGCGGCGATCTTCCGGACCGGGTCGAGCAGGGCGGCGTTCCGCTCGGCGTTCTCCCCGGTGAAGCGGGGCTGGTACTGGCGGAAGTCGCCGCCCGACAGGTCCTTGCCGGCGTCAGCGAACGCGCCGGTCAGGAAGCCCCGGCCGAGCGGCGAGTACGGCACGAAGGTCACGCCGAGCTCGGCGGCGGCGCCGACGGCGCTGCGCTCCACGTCCCGGGAGAAGAGCGACCACTCCGACTGGAGGGCGGTGATCGGGTGCACGGCGTGGGCCTCGCGCAGCTCGGGCCCGGTGACCTCGCTCAGGCCCAGGAAGCGGACCTTGCCCTCCTGGACGAGCTCGGCCATCGCGCCGACGGACTCGGCGAAGGGGATCTCCGGGTCGCGGCGGTGCATGTAGTAGAGGTCGATGGTCTCGATGCCGAGGCGGCGCAGGCTGTCCTCGGCGGCCTTCTTGATGTACGCCGGGTCGTTGCGGACCCCCCGGTAGGTCGGGTCGTCGGCGCGGCGCTCTATGGCGAACTTGGTGGCGAGGGTGACCTCGTCGCGGTGGGCGGCGAGGAACGGGGCGAGGAACTCCTCGTTGGCGCCGCTGCCGTAGATGTCGGCGGTGTCGATCAGGGTGACGCCGGCCTCCAGGGCCGCGTCGAGGGTGTCGCGGGCGGCGGCCTCGTCTGTGTCGCCGTAGAACTCGCTGATGCCCATGGCGCCGAAGCCCTGGACGCCGATCTCCGGTCCGTCCTGGCCGCCGAGACGTACGGTGTCGATCTTGGTCACGCTGGTCATGAAGGTGTTCCTCCGCTTGCGGTCCCGTAATGGCCGATCTTGATGTCGAGCACGGCGAGCGTGTCCTGGAGCTCGGTGATCCGGGCGAGGACGTCGCGCCGGGTGGCCTCCAGGAGCTCCCGCCGTTCGTCCCGGGTGTGGTCGCCCTCGCGCACCAGCTCCGCGTACCTGACCATGTCGGCGACCGGCATCCCGGTCAGCCGCAGCTTGCCGACGAAGGCCAGCCAGTGCAGGTCGCGCTCGGTGAAGCGGCGCTGGCCGGTGTGCGAACGGTCGACGTGCGGCATCAGGCCGATCCGCTCGTACCAGCGCAGGGTGTGCGCGGTGAGCCCGGTGATGGCCGCCACCTCACTGATCGTGTAGCGGTCCTTCCCGGCAAGCCCGGTCGTGCTCTCGATCACGCTCATGACCCCACGCTAAAACGTTGGAGTGCACTCCAAGCAAGTAGGCTCGGCCCCATGCAGAGCAGCGTGCCGAGCCTGGCGTCGATCGAGAACTGGCCCGTCCCCACCGCGGCGGCCGCCGTCGTCCGCGCGGACGGCACCCTGGCCGGGTCCCACGGCCCCACCGGGCGGCGTTTCCCGCTCGCCTCCGTCACCAAGCCGCTCGCGGCGTACGCCGTCCTCGTCGCGTACGAGGAGGGGGCGATCGACCTCGACGAACCGGCCGGGCCCGAGGGCTCGACCGTCCGCCACCTCCTCGCCCACACCTCCGGGCTCGCCTTCGACGAGAACCGGGTCATGGCCGCGCCCGGCACCCGCCGGATCTACTCCAACACCGGCTTCGAGGCCCTCGGCGACCACGTCGCCAAGGCCACCGACATCCCCTTCGCCGAGTATCTGCACCAGGCGGTCCTCGAACCCCTCGGCATGACGTCGACGACCCTGGAGGGCTCGCCCGCGAAGGACGGCGTGTCGACCGTGGACGACCTGGTGCGGTTCGCCGCCGAGGTGCAGGCGCCGCGGCTGCTCGACGCGCGGACCGTCCTGGACGCGATGACCGTCACGTACCCCGGCCTGACCGGCATCCTGCCCGGCTACGGGCACCAGAAGCCGAACGACTGGGGGCTCGGCTTCGAGATCCGCGACGGCAAGTCCCCGCACTGGACGGGCGCGGGCTCCTCGCCGCGCACCTTCGGGCACTTCGGGCAGTCCGGCACCTTCCTGTGGATCGACCCGGACGCGCGGGCGGCGTGCGTGGCCCTCACCGACCGGCCCTTCGGGGCGTGGGCGGTCGAGGCGTGGCCGCCGTTCACGGACGCGGTGCTGGCGGACCTGCGGGCGCGCTGAGGAGAGGGCACGGTCCCGGGGACCTGCGCGGGCTCCAGGTTCCGGGTTCTGAGTTCCGGGCTCTGGGTTCCGGGCTCTGGGTTCCGGGCTCTGGGTTCCGAGCTCCCGGCTCCCGGCTCTAGGTTTCGCAGCGGGTCGCGGGGCGCGTGCCGTCGATGCTGATGAGGGTCACGTCGACCCTGCCCCCGCCGTCCTCCGCGTACGCGGTCGTGCACACCAACTGCTGGACGGCCGCGTCCGACAGGCCCATGACGGGGAACGGCAGCCGGAGCCGGATGCGTCGGCGGCCCTCCGGGGTCAGTCCCTCGACCTGCTCCGTGCGCGGCGCGTTCTTGGACCTCGGAAGTCCCGTGGTCAGGCCGGCCGCGGTGTCGGCGCCGGACGGGCCGGAAAGGAGCGCGGCGAGCACCTTGTCGGTGGCGACCGGGGTGCCGTGCGTGTCCTGCCCCTGTCCGGAGGCCCACCCATGGGCCTTCCGGTCCTGGGACGCCTCGATGCCGCCCGCGGCGAACGTCGGGTCGGGGATCGGCGGCTCGACCTCGCGGGCCACCGGAACCGGCTGTCCGTCCGGCCCGAGGAAGTAGAGCACCATCCGGAACTCGGGCTGCGGGTAGACGATGACGGTCGCGGCGCCGCCCGCCTCGACGACGTCGCTCTCCTGGATGCCGCAGGCGGCGAGCGAGAGCACGGCGAGGAGGGCCGCGGCGGCAGCTGCCCGGCGCCTCACGGACTTCACGCGCCTCACGGGCCTCACAGCGGCATCCGTACGGTGAACACCGCGCCGCCCGCCGGGTGGTTGGCGGCCCGGACGGTGCCGCCGTGCAGCCGGACGTTCTCCAGGGTGATCGCCAGACCCAGGCCGCTGCCCGCCGAACGGGTCCTGGCCCGGTCCGCCTTGTAGAAGCGGTCGAAGACGTGCGGCAGCACGTCCGGATGGATGCCCGGCCCCCGGTCGGCGACCTCCGTCACCAGCTCGTCCCCCTCCGCGTACAGCCTGACCGTCACCGGCGCGGCCCCGTGCCGCAGCGCGTTGCCCACGAGGTTGGCGACGACCACGTCGAAACGGCGCGGGTCGAGCCGCGCCCTGATCCCCTCCTCAAGGTACGGGACGACCTGCGCCGGATCGGTCCAGTACCGGTGCTGGAGGGTCTTGCGCACGCAGTCGGCGGCGTCGACCTCGTCGGTGTGCAGCTCGGCGGCGCGCGCGTCGAAGCGGGAGATCTCCATCAGGTCCTCGACGAGCACGGCGAGCTTCCCGGTCTCGGCGCTGATCAGCCGGACGGCGCGGGCGGTGTCGCTGTCGAGGCTCCCGGCGTCCTCGTCGAGGACCTCGGTGACCGCGAGCATCCCGGCGAGCGGGGTGCGCAGCTCGTGCGAGACGTCGGAGGCGAAGCGGCGGGCGCGGGCCTCGGCGTTGCGGAGCTCCGCGACGGAACGTTCCAGCTCGGCGGCGGACTCGTTGAACGTACGGGCGAGATCGGCGAGTTCGTCGCTGCCCTTCGCGTGGATGCGGGTGTCGAGCCGGCCCCGGCCCATGCTGTGCGCCGCGTGCCGCAGTTCCCGTACGGGGCGGAGCACGCCGCGTGAGGCGATGAGCGCGGGGATGAGGGCCACGGCCAGGGCCGGGAGGGCGCCGTCGCGGGCGGCGGTCACCATGGCCTCGATGTTCGCCTCCTCCTCGTCGAGCTCCATCACCGCGTAGAAGACGAGGCCGGTGGGCTGGGCCGTCCCCTCGGCGTGGTGGGTCCGGAACACGGCGGGGATGGCGACCGTCAGATACGGCGTGCCGTTCTTCACGACCCGCTGGAAGCTGCCGTGCGGGGTGGCCGACCGGGCCTGGGCGCGGGCCCGCAGTTCGGGCGTGATCACGGAGGAGGTGGGGCGGTCGGTCGAGGAGACGCGGACCGTGCCGTACTCGGCGTAGACGCGCCAGGGGCGGGGCTTGCCCCGGCCGGCGATGTTGAGGACCACCTCGTGCAGGTCGGTGGGGTTGACGGGCAGGCTGATGTTGAGCGGGTCGACCTGGTCGCGCAGGGCGGAGACGGCGGTGTCCTGGGTCTGCTCCAGGATCGCGTTGCGGGCGGCGCGGTAGGTGAGCGCGGCGGTGGTGCCGCAGCCGACGGCCGCGACGAGGAGGAAGGCGAGGACGAGACGGGTACGGAGGCCGAAGGGGCGCGGGCGGGGGGCGCGGGCGCGGCGTCTTCGCCGCGGTGTCTGCTGATCCGTGCCCGGCTCCGTGCCCGGCTCCGGGCTCACGCAGGCCTTCACAGCGGGCCGAAGCGGTAGCCGAAGCCCCGCAGGGTCTGGATGTACCGGGGGTCGCCCGGCGTGTCCTCGATCTTGTTCCGCAGCCGGCGGACACACGCGTCCACCAGCCGGGCGTCCCCGTGGTAGCTGTGCTCCCAGACGTGTTCGAGCAACTGCTGCCGGCTGAAGACCTGCTCGGGGGCGGCCGTGAGGTGCAGCAGCAGCTTCAGCTCGGAGGGGGCGAGGGCGACCCGCTCGCCCGCCTTCGCGACGGTCAGGCCCGCCCGGTCGATGGCGAGCTCCCCGTGGAACTCGACGGCGGACCGGCCGGCGCCGGGCTCCTCGATGCGCCGCAGCACCGCCCGTATCCGGGCCTCGATGACCTCCGTACGGGCGGGCTTGACGATGTAGTCGTCGGCCCCGGCCTCCAGGCCGACGACGACGTCGAAGTCGTCGCCGCGGGCGGTGAGCATGATGATCGGCAGCTGGCTGCTCTCCCGGACCCGGCGGCAGACCTGAACGCCGTTCATGCCGGGCAGCATGAGGTCGAGCAGGAGCAGGTCGGGACGGAACTCGCCGAGCGCGGCGAGGCCCGCCTCGCCGGTGGGGGCGGTCCGGACGTCGTGCCCGCGGCGGCGGAGGCCCAGCTCGACGCCTTCGCGGACGGAGGGGTCGTCTTCTATCAGGAGCACGCGGGGCATGTGTGGAGTATCCCAAGGTCGATAGGGGGGTCCGATCAGGACCCCGTCGTGACTGACGCCCGCCCCCCGTTGTGGGCCTGCGCCTCGCCCGTTGTGGGCGGCGCCCACCCCGTTGTGGGCGGCGCCCACCCCGTTGTGGGCCGGCGCCCACCCCGTTGTGGGCAATCGTTCCGCCGGGGCGGAACGGGTGGGCACAACGGACCCGCGCCCTGCCGGCGCCCGAGGCTTCCGCGCCTGAACCCGCACCGGGTGCGAGCCGCGCCGCCGGGGTGCGGGTCCAGGCTCGGAACGCGGAGGCGCCGCTGAGGGCGCCGTCCCGTGTGCCCACCCGTCCCGCCCCAGCGGGACGATTGCCCACACGGCGGGCGGCGAAGGGCACCGCCCAGCACGGCGCGGGCCCACACGGCAGCGGGCGTGGGCCCACACAGGTGCGGGCCCGTGCGGGTGGGCGTCAAGTGCGGAAGCGGCGCATGCCCGAGGCGAGGAGGGCCTGGACCTCCGTCAGGCGCAGTGGGCCCGCCAGGAGCGCGAAGGCCGTCAGGATCGTCGCCGCTCCCGCCAGGCCCGCCACCACCGGCCCCGCCACCGCGGAACCGTCCGCGGCGAACAGGCCGTACCCCGCCGCCGGCACCGCCGCGACGAGGAGGCGCGTCAGGGCGCGGACGGTCTCGCCCGACCCGCCCCCCAGCCGGCGCCTCAGCGCGTACGCCGTCACCGACCAGCCCGCCCACAGCGCCAGCGAGTACGCCGCCGCCATGCCCGTGACCGCCCACCGGGTCGGGAGGGACTGGTAGGCGGCGTACGACAGGCCCGCGTTCAGGGCGGCGATGACCAGGTTCAGGAAGAACGGGGTCCGGGTGTCCCGCAGCGCGTAGAACGCGCGCGTGCACACGTACTGCCCCGACAGCGCGACCAGGCCCGGCGCGAACGCCATCAGCGTCCAGGACATCGCGCGCACGTCGTCGCCCGAAGTCGCCCCGTAGCCGAAGACCACCGTCATCAACGGGACGGCCAGGGCCAGGAGCGCGCAGGCCGCCGGGACCA
Organism: Streptomyces vietnamensis; assembly: GCF_000830005.1. Lineage (NCBI taxonomy): Bacteria > Bacillati > Actinomycetota > Actinomycetes > Kitasatosporales > Streptomycetaceae > Streptomyces > Streptomyces vietnamensis. The sequence continues at coordinate 2,685,015 of NZ_CP010407.1, forward strand.
CCGCCGCCGTGCTGGTCCGCAGGGCGTACGAGACGTCCTTCCGGACCCCCGCGAGGTCGCCGTCGGCCGCGGCGCCGCTCATCCGGGGCAGCAGCGCGGTGACGAGGGAGACGGTGACGATGCCGTGCGGGACGGTCCACAGCAGGTACGCGTTGTTGTACGCGGCGAGGCCGCCGCCGCTCACCGACGGATCCGCGCCCGCCGAGGTGGCGAGCCACGTCGTCACCCAGTACGCGCCCTGGTTCGTGAGGACGAGCAGCACCAGCCAGCCCGCCGAGCGCAGCGGGGCCGCGAGGCCGCTGCCGCGCCAGTCGAAGCGGGGCCGCCAGCGGAAGCCGGCGGCGCGCAGCGAGGGCAGCAGGGCCAGGGCCTGGACGGCGATGCCCGCCGTGGTGCCCCAGCCGAGGAGCGCGGTCTCGCCGGGGGTGAGTTCCCCGCCGTCGCTGACGGCCAGGAAGAGGCCGAAGACGGTGACGGCGACCACGTTGTTGAGGACGGGGGTCCACATCATGGCGCCGAACCGGCCCCGGGCGTTGAGGACCTGTCCGAGCAGGGTGAAGAGTCCGAGGAAGAAGATCTGCGGCAGGCACGCGCGCGTGAAGGCGATCGTCATGTCCCGCTGTCCGCCCACGTAGTCGGTGTACGTGTCGACGATCAGGGGGGCGGCCAGCACCGCGACCGCCGTCAACACCGCAAGGGCCAGCGCGCAGAGGGTGAGCAGGCGGTCCGTGTAGGCCACTCCGCCGTCCTCGTGTTCCTTTGCGGCCTTGACCAGTTCGGGGACGAAGACGGCGTTGAGGGCGCCGCCGAGGAGCAGCATGTAGACGATGGTGGGGACGGAGTTGCCGACCGCGTACCCGTCGGCGACGAGGCCCGCGCCGAGTGCGGCGGCGACGACGGAGGCCCGTACGAAGCCGGTGGCGCGGGAGACGAGCGAGCCGGCGGCCATGAGGGCGCCGCTGCGGAGGGCGGAAGGTTTCTTCTGTTCCGTCGGTGCGGTGAGCGTGGCGGCGGTCGTCATCGACGGGCCATATAGGCCTGGAAGGCGCGGTACAGCGCCCCGTTGGTCGTGCCCTGCATAGGTGTCTCCCACTCCCCCAGCGTCTCGACGACCTGTCCGCCCGTGCCGAGCTTCCAGCGCAGGAGCCCGTGGGCGCGGTCGTCCGGATCGAGGGTGGAGGGTACCCCGCGCAGGTCGTAGACGGCGGCGCCGAGGGCGTGGGCGTCGAGCATCATGCGCCACTGGAGGGCGTTGGAGGGCCGTACGTCGCGGCGGTGGTCGGCGGAGGCGCCGGTCTGGTACCAGACGCGGTCGCCGACGGTGACCATGGTGTGCGCGGCGAGGATCTCGCCCTCGTGGCGGGCGAGGTAGAGCTTCATGCGGCCCGGCTGTTCGGCGTTGAGGACGGCGTACTGGCGCTCGTAGTACGCGAGGGAGCGGCCGAGGCGGAAGCCGTCGCGTTCCTCGGTGATGCGGAGCAGCCGGTAGAACTCGGGGAGGTCGGCGGCGGAGCCGACGACGACCTCGACGCCGGACTTCCGGGCCTTGCGGACGTTGCGCCGCCACTCCTGGTTGAGGCCGGTCCACAGGTCGTCGGTGCTGCGGCCGGTGAGCGGGACCTGGAAGACGTGCCGGGGCTGGGCGTCGGCCCCGTCCTCGGAGTCTCCGCCGCACTTGCGCCAGCCGCGGGCGCGGAGCCGTTCGGCGACGGCGGTGCCCAGCGGGTCGACCTCGTCGGCGAGGACGTCGGAGAGCCGGCGGCCGGGTCCCGTACCGGCCTTGACGGTGGCGGCGTTCCACCGTCGGTAGGCGGGTCCGGGGCCCATGCGGACGGCGAAGGCGCCCAGGGAGCGCAGATGGCCGAGGAGCGGGGCGAGCCAGCCGTCCATGTCCGGGTCGGCCCAGTCGGCGACGGGCCCCTCGGGCAGGTAGGCGAAGTATTTGCGGGTGCCGGGGAAGGGGCGCAGGAGGACGAGCGCGACGCCCGAGAGGGCGGCGCCTTCCCGTCCCCACCCCACCAGTTGGTGGCTCCAGCCGTCCTTCACCTGGGCCCAGGAGGGGAGTTGGAGGAAGCTGGGACCGTTCGCGCCGGAACGGGAGCCGAGGAACGCGCGGTACGCCTCGGGGGTCACGGGCCCGAGCCTGACCGGTCCCGCGGAGGAGCGGCGGTCGGTGGGTGCGGCCGTCACGAGCAGCGCTGACACAACGGGAGCCTCCTTGTTCCGCCCCTCGGTGGTGGGGCGCACAGCAGGCTCACAGCCGAATGCGACGGGTGCGCGCGGTGATTGTGACCGGACGATGACCGTTCCGCCGCAGCCCTCGTCACAGAGGCGTACGGCGCCCCGCGGGGGTTCGGAAGCGTCCTACAGTCCAGGACATCCCACCCGAACCCTCACCACGCGGAGGTCTTCCGTGCTGCCGATACGCACGTCGTTGCCGATACGCACATCCCGTCCCGCCCTGGCGGCCGTCGCGCTGACCGTGTCCCTCACCGCCTGCACGGCCCAGGCGGCGGACGGCGGCCCGTCCGGGGCGCACGCCTCGGCCGCGCCCCCGGCGAAGGTGACGGTCGTGAAGAAGACGGCCGGCAGCCCGGTGACCGTGACCGCGTCCGGCGGCACGCTCGCGGCGGTACGGGTCGTCGACGCCGACGGCGGGGTCCTGAAGGGCCGTACGGACTCGGGCGGTACGAGCTGGTCCTCGGACCGGAAGGCGGCGCCGGGCACCTCCTACACGGTCGAGGTGACGTCCCGTACGGCCGACGGCAAGGAGTCGACCAGCCGGTCGTCCTTCGCCACCCCGGAACCCGACAAGGTCAACAAGGTGACCCTGGCCCCCGGCAAGAACACCACGGTCGGCATCGCCCAGCCCCTCTCCATCGTCTTCGACCTGCCGGTGACGAAGAAGGCGGACGTGGAGAAGCAGCTCAAGGTGAGCACCTCGAACGGCACCGAGGGTTCCTGGGGCTGGGTCAAGGACTACTCGGGCCGGGACAGGGCGGACTGGCGGCCCCGGGAGTACTGGAAGCCGGGCACGAAGGTCACCCTCCAGGCGGACCTCGACGGCACGGACTCGGGCGGCGGCTGGTTCGTACGGGACTACCGCACCGGCTTCACCATCGGCACGGCGCAGATCGTGAAGGTCGACCTCGACGCGCACCAGTTGGCCCTCGTACGGGACGGGCGGACCGTTCGCACCATCCCCGTCTCCGGCGGCACCCCCGGCGGCGACAAGCGGTCCTGGCGGGGGACGGCCGTGCTGATGGCGAAGGAGGGCACCATCAACATGAACTCCGAGACGGTCGGTCTCGGCGACGCGTACGACAAGGACGTCGACTACTCGATGCGGCTGACGTGGTCGGGCATGTACGCGCACGCGGCCCCGTGGAACGCGGCGTACTTCGGCAAGGCCAACCACAGTTCGGGCTGCATCGGCATGAGCAACGAGAACGCGGCCTCGTTCTACGCCTCGGTGAACGTGGGCGACCCCTTCGAGATCAAGGGCCGCGAGACGAAGGGCACGGTGGCGGAGGGCAACGGCTACGGGGCGTGGAACCTGTCCTGGTCGGCGTGGAAGGCGAAGAGCGCCCTCGCCTGAGAGGTCAGCCCAGGGCCTTGCGCCAGTCCCGCATCTCCCAGACCAGGACCTCCGCCTCGGTCACGGCGGTCAGTTCGAGTCCCCCGCCGTCGGTGATCCGGGCCGCGTCGCCGGGGCCGAGTTCCTCGCCGTCGAGCCGCACCGCGCCCCGCACCACGTGCACGTACACGTGGTCGACGGGCGGGAGCGCGGTCCCGGCCCCCGCGGTCAGGCGCTCGACGTGCAGGAGCGCGTCCGCCGCCGGGAGGGCGTACGGGGCGCCGAGGCCGCGCACCACCTCGTACGAGGGGGCCCCGCCCGGCTCCAGCGGGGCCAGCCACATCTGGACGAAGGTCAGGGGGACGTCGCCGTCGTTGCGTTCGACGTGGCGGACCCCGGCCGCGGAGGAGAGGTGCTGGAGGTCGCCGGGGCGGACGACGGTCTCGTGGCCGGTCGAGTCGTGGTGGGTCAGCTCGCCCTCCACCACCCACGTCACGATCTCGGTGTGCGAGTGGGGGTGCTCGTCGAAGCCGGCCCCGGGCGCCAGGCGCTCCTCGTTGACGGCGAGGAGCGCGCCGAAGCGGAGGTTGTCGGGGTCGTAGCGCGGACCGAAGGACAGGGCGTGCCGGGTCTCGATCCCGGCCGCCGGGTCGCCCCCGGGGTAGCGCTCGCCGGCGCGCTGGATGCGTATCACGGACGTACCGTAGCCCGGGGAAACGCCCCCGACCCCGCACGCCGGCGTCCCGATAAGGCAGTCTTGTCCCCGTGCCTGAACCCGTGAACGCCTCCCATCCACACGCCGCGACCCTGAAGCGCCTCGAACAGTCGTCCGGGCGGCTCGCCGCCGGCGCCATCGCCCGCATGGACGAGACGCTGCCGTGGTACCGCGCGATGCCGCCCGAGAACCGGTCGTGGATCGGTCTGGTCGCCCAGGCCGGCATCGCCGCGTTCACCGAGTGGTTCCGGCACCCCGAGACCCCGCAGGCGATCTCCACGGACGTCTTCGGCACCGCGCCGCGCGAGCTGACCCGCGCGATCACCCTGCGGCAGACCGTGGAGATGGTCCGGACGACCATCGAGGTCATGGAGTCGGCGATCGAGGAGGTCGCCGCCCCCGGGGACGAGTCCGTGCTGCGCGAGGCGCTCCTCGTGTACGCCCGGGAGATCGCCTTCGCCACCGCCCAGGTGTACGCGCAGGCCGCCGAGGCCCGCGGCGCCTGGGACGCCCGACTCGAATCGCTCGTCGTCAACGCGGTGCTCTCGGGCGAGGCCGACGAGGGGGCCGTGTCCCGGGCCGCCGCGCTCGGCTGGAACTCGCCCGACCACGTGTGCGTCGTGCTCGGCACCGCCCCCGACGGCGACAGCGAGCTGACCGTCGAGGCGATCCGGCGGGCCGCCCGGCACGCCAAGCTCCAGGTCCTCACCGGCGTGCTCGGCGACCGGCTCGTCGTCATCGCCGGCGGCAACGACAACCCGCTCGCCGTCGCCAAGGCGCTGATCGGGCCGTACGCGGCCGGGCCCGTCGTCGCCGGGCCCGTCGTGCCCGATCTGCTCGCCGCGACCCGGTCCGCGCAGGCCGCCGCCGCCGGGCTCAAGGCCTGCTCGGCCTGGCAGGACGCGCCCCGGCCGGTCCTGGCGGACGATCTCCTCCCGGAGCGCGCCATCGCCTCCGACCCTTCGGCCCGCGAGCAGCTGGTGGAGGAGATCTACAGACCGCTGGAGGAGGCGGGCTCCGCGCTGCTCGAAACTCTCAGTGTCTATCTGGAGCAGGCGAGCAGCCTGGAAGGCGCGGCCCGGATGCTCTTCGTCCACCCGAACACCGTGCGCTACCGGCTTCGACGTGTGACCGACGTCACCGGTTGGTCACCCTCCGATGTTCGCTCCGCGTTCACGCTGCGGATCGCCCTCATCCTGGGGCGCTTGGCCGACGGAGATCAGCAGTCCTAGACTTTTGTCGAACACCAACAAATCCCCCGACGGTTCTTCGTCCTTGTCCCCACGGGCGCTCGAAGCCGTCCCCAAGAGAAGGTGTGAGGGTGCTCGTACTCGTCGCTCCCGGCCAAGGCGCCCAGACGCCCGGCTTCCTGACCCCCTGGCTCGAACTCCCCGGCGCCGCCGACCGCCTCGCGGCCTGGTCCGACGCGATCGGGCTCGACCTCGTCCGCTACGGCACGAAGGCGGACGCGGACGAGATCCGCGACACCGCCGTGGCACAGCCCCTCCTCGTCGCCGCCGGCCTGCTGTCCGCGGCCGCGCTGGGTGACGTTGCCCCCGGCGTCGTCGCCGGTCACAGCGTCGGCGAGTTCACCGCCGCCGCGTTCGCGGGCGTCCTCGACTCCGAGGCCGCGCTGCGCCTCGTCCGTACCCGTGGTCTCGCGATGGCCGAGGCCGCCGCGATCACCGCGACGGGCATGTCGGCGCTGCTCGGCGGCGACCCCGAGGTCACCGTCCCGCACCTGGAGAAGCTCGGCCTGACCCCGGCCAACGTGAACGGCGCCGGCCAGATCGTGGCCGCCGGCACCCTGGAGCAGCTGGCCGCCCTGGAGGCGGACAAGCCCGAGGGCGTCCGCCGGGTCGTGGCGCTCAAGGTCGCCGGCGCGTTCCACACGCACCACATGGCCCCGGCCGTGGCGAAGCTGGAGGAGGCGGCGAAGGAGCTCTCCCCGGCCGCCCCGACCACCCGCTACGTCTCCAACAAGGACGGGCAGGTCGTCACCGACGGCGCCGAGGTCGTGGCCCGTCTGGTCGGCCAGGTCGCGAACCCGGTCCGCTGGGACCTGTGCATGGAGACCTTCCAGGAGCTCGGTGCGACCGCGCTGATCGAGGTGTGCCCCGGCGGCACCCTGACCGGCATCGCCAAGCGTGCCCTGCCGGGGGTGGCCACGGTCGCCCTCAAGACTCCCGACGACCTCGACGCGGCCCGTACGCTCATCGCCGAGCACGCGGCCGTCTGACAAGGAGAGTCGAGAAACATGTCGAAGATCAAGCCCAGCAAGGGCGCCCCGTACGCGCGGATCCTCGGTGTCGGCGGCTACCGCCCCACCCGGGTCGTGCCGAACGAGGTGATCCTCGAGAAGATCGACTCGTCCGACGAGTGGATCCGCTCGCGCTCCGGCATCGCCACCCGCCACTGGGCCTCCCCGGAGGAGACGGTCGCCGCCATGTCGGTGGAGGCCTCGGGCAAGGCCATCGCCGACGCCGGGATCAACCCCGAGCAGATCGGTGCCGTGATCGTCTCCACGGTCTCGCACTTCAAGCAGACCCCGGCCGTCGCCACCGAGATCGCCGACAAGATCGGCGCCGGGAAGCCGGCCGCGTTCGACATCTCCGCCGGCTGCGCGGGCTTCGGCTACGGCCTGACGCTCGCCAAGGGCATGATCGTCGAGGGTTCCGCGGAGTACGTCCTCGTCATCGGCGTGGAGCGGCTCAGCGACCTGACGGATCTGGAGGACCGCGCGACGGCCTTCCTGTTCGGCGACGGCGCCGGCGCCGTGGTCGTCGGCCCCTCCGACGAGCCGCACATCGGCCCCACCGTCTGGGGTTCCGAGGGCGACAAGTCCGAGACGATCAAGCAGACCGTGCCGTGGAACGAGTTCCAGGTCGGCGACGTCTCGAAGCTGCCGGTGAACGAGGCCGGCGAGATCAAGTTCCCCGCCATCACGCAGGAGGGCCAGGCGGTCTTCCGCTGGGCCGTCTTCGAGATGGCGAAGGTCGCCCAGCAGGCGCTGGACGCCGCCGGCATCTCGGCGGACGACCTGGACGTCTTCATCCCGCACCAGGCGAACATGCGGATCATCGACTCGATGGTGAAGACTCTGAAGCTGCCGGAGCACGTCACGGTCGCCCGTGACGTGGAGACCACCGGCAACACCTCGGCCGCCTCGATCCCGCTCGCGATGGAGCGGCTCCTGGCGACCGGGAAGGCCAAGAGCGGCGACACGGCGCTCATCATCGGCTTCGGGGCGGGTCTCGTCTTCGCCGCGACGGTCGTTACCCTCCCCTAGGCACACCGGATCTTCCGGAAGCCTCTCTTACCGAAGTAACCGCAAGAAGGAGCACCACTATGGCTGACACCCAGGACGAGATCCTCAAGGGCCTCGCCGAGATCGTCAACGAGATCGCGGGCATCCCGGTCGAGGACGTCCAGCTGGACAAGTCCTTCACCGACGACCTGGACGTCGACTCGCTGTCCATGGTCGAGGTCGTCGTGGCCGCCGAAGAGCGCTTCGACGTCAAGATCCCCGACGAGGACGTCAAGAACCTCAAGACCGTGGGCGACGCCGCCGACTACATCCTGAAGCACCAGGACTGATTCGGTCCCCGCTGACTCGGTTCGCCACCCCGCGGTGGCGCCGTATTCCGACCATCACACACATGGAGAACGAATTCCTGTGAGCTCGACCAATCGCACCGTGGTCGTCACCGGTATCGGCGCAACCACACCGCTGGGTGGCGACTCCGCGTCGACCTGGGAAGGTCTTCTCGCGGGGCGCTCCGGCGTCAAGCCCCTGGAGGGCGAGCGCTTCGCCGAACTGCCCGTCCAGATCGCGGCCCTCGCCGCGGTCGACCCCGGCGACGTGCTGCCCCGCCCGCTCGCCCGCAAGCTGGACCGCTCGGCGCAGTTCGCGCTGATCGCCGCCCGCGAGGCCTGGGCCGACGCGGGCTACACCGCCCCGGCCGGTGAGGACGAGAAGATCGTGCCCGAGCGGCTCGGCTCCGTCATCGCCTCCGGCATCGGCGGTGTCACCACGCTGCTCGACCAGTACGACGTGCTGAAGGAGAAGGGCGTACGCCGCGTCTCCCCGCACACCGTGCCCATGCTCATGCCCAACAGCCCCTCCGCGAACGTGGGCCTGGAGGTGAACGCCCGGGCGGGCGTCCACACCCCCGTCTCCGCGTGCGCGTCGGGTGCCGAGGCGATCGGCTACGCCGTCGAGATGATCCGTACCGGCCGTGCCGACGTGGTCGTCGCCGGCGGTACCGAGGCCGCGATCCACCCGCTGCCGATCGCCGCCTTCGCCAACATGATGGCGATGTCCAAGAACAACGACGAGCCGACGAAGGCCTCGCGTCCCTACGACACCGGCCGCGACGGCTTCGTGCTCGGCGAGGGCGCCGGTGTCGTGATCCTGGAGTCCGAGGAGCACGCGAAGGCGCGCGGCGCCCGCATCTACTGCGAGGTGCTCGGCCAGGGCCTGTCGGCCGACAGCCACCACATCGCGCAGCCCGAGCCGACCGGCCGGGGCATCGCCGCCGCGATGCAGAACCTGCTCGACTCGACGGACCTCAAGCCGTCCGAGGTCGTCCACCTCAACGCGCACGCCACGTCGACGCCGCAGGGCGACGTCGCCGAGATCAAGGCGCTGCGGAAGGTCCTGGGCGACGACCTGGACCACGTCGCGATCTCCGCGACGAAGTCGATGACCGGTCACCTCCTGGGTGGCGCGGGCGGCATCGAGACCGTCGCGACGGTCCTGGCCCTCCACAACCGCCTGGCCCCGCCGACGATCAACGTCGACGACCTCGACCCTGAGGTCGAGGCGGACATCGTCCGCGACGAGCCCCGCGAGCTCCCGCAGGGCACGATCGCCGCGATCAACAACTCGTTCGGCTTCGGCGGCCACAACGTGGTCCTGGCGTTCCGCACGGTCTGACGCCCGCTCGAACGGTGAGGCCCGCTCCCGACACAGGGGCGGGCCTCCGCCGTACCTGCCGGACGGAGTCCGGCACAGCGCCCCGAAGCCCGCGAAGCGGTGCGAGGGGCGCACGAGGGAGAGGCCAACTCGTTCGGCTTCGGCGGCCACAACGTGGTCCTGGCGTTCCGCACGGTCTGACGCCCGCTCGAACGGTGAGGCCCGCTCCCGACACAGGGGCGGGCCTCCGCCGTACCCGCCGGACGGAGTCCGGCACAGCCGTTCCGCACGGTCCGGTTCCCGGCCGACGCGAAGGCCCACCCCCGGTCCGGGGGTGGGCCTTCGCGTGTCAGACGACCTGGTGCAGCCAGCGGACGGGGGCGCCCTCGCCCGCGTAGCGGAAGGGTTCCAGTTCGTCGTCCCAGGGCTTTCCGAGCAGCTTGGCGATCTCCGCCTCCAGCTGGGTCTCGCCCTGCGCGGAGCGCGCGAGGGCGGCCCGCAGCCGGTCCTCGGGGATCAGGATGTCCCCGTGCATGCCGGTGACGGCGTGGAAGATGCCCAGGTCGGGGGTGGCGCTGTAGCGCTCGCCCTCGGCGGTGGGGCAGGGCTCCGCGGTGACCTCGAAGCGGAGCATCTGCCAGCCGCGGAGCGCGGAGGCGAGTTTGGAGGCGGTGCCGGTCTGGCCCTGCCAGGAGAACTCGGCTCTCCAGGTGCCGGGGGACGCCGGCTGGCGGATCCAGTCGAGCTGGACCCTCGCACCGAGGACGCCCGCGACCGCCCATTCGACGTGCGGGCACAGCGCGCGCGGTGCGGAGTGTACGTACAGGACTCCACGTGTCGTCACCGGGACCTCCAGTGTGGGACGAGGTTCGCCTTGCCCAGCGGCCTCAGTAAACAGCATCAGGAGCAGAACACCGCAAACCCTCAAAATGGGGACAGCATGTGACGTGATGTAATTTACCGGAGCCGGTCGGCGATGGCGCCTCTGGTTCGACGGGGGAAAAGCTACCGTGCCGCACCGTCATCGGTGTGGCGTACGGTCGGTCCGGGGGCCGGTGGACACCAAGCTTTCACCCGCCAGGACGCCGAAGGAGGGGCCGGGGATGCGCGGCCGACGCCGATTCCGTACCGCTGTCGCCGCCGCGACGGCCGCGCTGCTGTGCGGCGGGATGCTCTCCGGCTGTACGGCCGGGGCCCCGGAAGCGGCCCCTCCCGGCAAGCGGGCCACGCCGAGACCGGCGCCCTCGTGGGACGTCTCCCCCGCTTCCGTCGCGGCCGTCGGCGACTCCGTGACCCGCGCCTTCGACGCCTGCTCGGTCCTGTCGGACTGCCCCGAGGTGTCGTGGGCGACCGGGACGGACACCGCCGTCAACAGTCTGGCGCTGCGGCTGCTCGGCCCGGCGAAGGTGGCCACCCGCAGCTGGAACCTGGCCCGGACGGGCGCGCGGATGGCGGAGCTCCCGGAGCAGATGGCCGGGGCGGCCGCCCGGAAGCCGGAGCTGGTGACGGTGATGATGGGGGCGAACGACGCCTGCCGGGCCACCCCTGACCTGATGACCCCGGTGGCCGATTTCCGTGCCTCCTTCGAGGCGGCCCTCGCCCGGCTGCGGGCGGGCGCGCCGAAGGCGCAGGTGTACGTGGCGAGCGTGCCGGACCTGAAGCACCTGTGGTCCACGGGGCGGGTGAGCCCGATGGGGCTCCAGGTGTGGAAGCTGGGGATCTGCGGCGCGATGCTGGCGGACGCGGAGGACCTGGGTCCGGCGGCCGAGCGGCGGCGGGCTTCGGTGCGGGACCGGGTGGTGGCGTACAACGAGGTCCTGGAGGAGGTCTGCGCGAAGGACGCGCGCTGCCGGTACGACGGCGGGGCGGTCTTCGGGTTCCGCTTCGACGGCGGTCAGTTGAGCCCCTGGGACTGGTTCCATCCGAGCAGGGACGGGCAGGCGCGGCTCGCGGAGCTGGCGTACCGGCGGATCACGAAGGAGTGAGGGGCCCCGGGGCGGTTGTCAGGTTCCGCCCCGGGGCCGGTCATGGGCCCTGGTCAGACCTCCAGGGTGGCGGTCAGGCGGCCGTCCGTCAGGGAGTGGGCGGCGATGACCTCGTACGCGCCGCCGACGAGGGTCCAGTCGTGCTTCTCCTCGTCCCAGATCTCGAAGGCGCGGCGGGGCAGCGCGATCTCGGTCTCGACGGTCTCGCCGGGCGCGGCCTCGACGCCCGCGAAGGCGGCGAGCCAGCGGGCGGGGCGCTCGACGCCGTCCGCCACGGGCGCCAGGTAGATCTGGACGGTCTCGCGGCCGGGGCGCGCACCGGTGTTGGTGATCCGGACGGTGACCGTGTCCGGGGTGGCGTCCAGGGAGTCGTACGACCAGGTCGTGTAGCCGAGGCCGTGGCCGAAGGGGTACGCGGGGACGGCGCCGGACCTGTCCCAGGCGCGGTAGCCGATGAAGACTCCCTCGCTGTAGTGCAGTTCGCCGTCCGTCGGGGTGACCTCGGTGACGGGGGCGTCGGCGAGGGCGACGGGCCAGGTGGTGGGGAGGCGGCCTCCGGGCTCCTCGGCGCCGGTGAGGACGTCGGCGAGGGCGGCGCCGCCCTCCTGGCCGGGGAACCAGCTGAGCAGGACCGCGGCGACGTCCTCGCGCCAGGGCAGCTCGACCGGGGAGCCGGCGTTGACGACGACGACGGTGTTCGGGTTGACGGCGGCGACGGCCCGTACGAGGTCGTCCTGGCGGCCGGGGAGGGCGAGGTCCTTGCGGTCGAATCCCTCGGACTCGACGCGTTCGGTGGTGGCGACGACCACGACGGCGGTGTCGGCGGCGCGGGCGGCCTCGACGGCCTCGGCGATCAGTTCGTCGGGGTCACGGCGGGGAGCGAGGTGGACGAAGGAGAACATGACGGCCGGGAGCGGGGCCGCGAACTCCTTGTCCAGGGTGTGGAGCAGGGACACCTCGACGGTCTCGCCGGCGGTGAGCGCGACCTTGCCGCGCTCGACCGGGGAGCCGAAGAAGGCCTCGAAGGGGTCGGTCTCGGGGCCCAGGACCTGGGTGCCCTCGTAGACGGTCTGCCCGGCGACGGTGAGGGTGAAGGCGCCGAGGCCGCGGGTGCCGAAGGCGTGCTCGCCGGACTCGCGCGGGGTGAAGGTGCCGACGACCTCGATGGAGGCGAGGGCCTCGTGGGTGACGCCCTCGGGGAGGTCGTCGCCGATCCACTGGACCTGGCCGTTGGGCAGGGAGCCCTCGCCGAGGACGTGCCCGGCGGCGTCGCGGCAGCGGGCGCGGAGGGTGAAGCCCTGGTCGGCGGGGGCGAGTTCCTCGCTGGGGTCGGCGCCGATCGCGTAGCTCAGCGCGCCCTCGGGGAGGGCGGCGGCGAGGCCGTCGAGCGGGGAGACGACGTGGTCGGGGAAGACCTGGGCGGAGCCTCCGCCGAGGACGCGGGCGTCGCGGGCGGCGGCGCCGGAGAGGGCGACGGTGCCGGGCTTCAGGGGCAGGGCGCCGTTCTCGTTCCGTACGAGGACGAAGCCGCGGCGGGCGATCTCGCGGGCGAGGGCGTCGCCGTCGATGGCGGCGGGGTGTTCGGTGACGACCGGCGGGGCGCCTTCGAGGGCGCCGACGCGGGCGGCGAGCCGCAGCACGTTGCGTACGGCGGTGTCGACGGCGGACTCCTCGACCTCGCCGGCGCGGACGGCGGCGGCGAGGGCCGGGCCGTAGACGGTGTCGGGGCCGGGCATGGCGACGTCGAGGCCGCCCGTGATGTCGGCGGTGGTGTCGCGGGCGGCCATCCAGTCGGAGACGTTGTAGCCGTCGAAGCCCCACTCGCCGCGCAGGACCTCGTTGACGAGCTGGTGGTGCTCGGTCATCGTCACGCCGTTGACCTGGTTGTAGGCGGTCATGATGCCCCAGGGGTGGGCGTTCTTGACGATGGCCTCGAAGGGGGCGAGGTAGAGCTCGCGGAGCGGGCGCGGGGCGATCCGGTTGTCGACGGTGAAGCGGTCGGTCTCGGCGTCGTTGGCGACGAAGTGCTTGACGGTGGTGCCGACGCCGCCGTCCTGGACGCCCTGGACGTAGCCGGTGGCGACGGCGCCGGTGAGGTACGGGTCCTCGCTGTAGGCCTCGAAGTGGCGGCCGCCGAGCGGGGTGCGGTGCAGGTTGACCGTGGGCGCGAGGACGACGTGGACGCCCTTGCGGCGGGCCTCCTGGGCGAGGAGGCGGCCGGCCCGGCGGGCGAGCTCGGGGTCCCAGGCGGCGGCGAGGGCGGTCGGGGACGGGAGCGCCACGGACGGGTCGTCGGCGGTCCAGCGGACGCCGCGGACGCCGATGGGCCCGTCGGACATGACCAGGGACTTCAGGCCGATCTCCGGCAGGGCGGGCAGGGACCACATGTCCTGGCCCGCGAGCAGCCTGGTCTTGGCGTCCAGGTCGAGCTTGCCGAGCGCCGCCTCGACGACCGTGTTCCTGACCGCGTCCGCGCTGGTCTCCGCCATGGCCGTACCTCCTCGTTGACGTAACGAATGACCCCGATGCGCTCATCGTGCACCCACCTACCTGTAGATCGGTAGGTGACGTAATCATTCTGTTACTTCGCTGTCGTCGGGAGGGGGTACGGTCCTGTCGGACGAACCTGCGGAAGGGGGCCACGGCGATGGTGCGGGCCAGAAGTGAGGAGCGGCGCACGGACATCCTGCGCGCCGCCCTCGAAGTGATCGCCGAACGCGGCTACCGGGGCGCCACCCTCGGCGCCGTCGCCGAGCGCGTCGGGCTGACCCAGCAGGGACTGCTGCACTACTTCCCGACGAAGGAGGCGCTGCTCGTCGGGGTCCTGGAGGAGCGGGACCGCTGGGACACCAGCGGGGGCCGGGACCGGGAGGGCTGGCGGCTCGACCTCCTGGAATCGCTCGTCGAGTACAACGCGATGCGGCCGGGGATCGTGCAGACCTTCTCCGCGCTGCTCGGCGAGAGCGTCACCGACGGGCATCCGGCGCGCGAGTTCTTCACCGAGCGGTACGCGCAGGTGCGGGTCAACATGGCGGACATCCTGCGCGCGGAGTTCGGCGAGCGGCTGCCCGGTGGCCTCACCCCGGAGCGGGCGGCGCCGCTGCTCACGGCGGTGATGGACGGCCTCCAGTACCAGTGGCTCCTGGACCCGTCGGCGGTGGACATGCCGGGCGCCTTCCGGGACTTCCTGCGGCTGCTCGGCGGGGACGGCACCCGCTAGCGGACGATCGCCGCCACGTCCTCGGCGAGGAGGGCCGGGTCCTCCGTCAGGAAGGCGTGGACGGCCTCCAGGACGGGGAGCTTCGCCGCCGACGTGGCCAGGGCGACGTCCTTCGCGGCGAGGGCGACCGGGAAGTACGAGCCGGTGGCGGTGGCCCGGCCGACGGCACCCGCGAGGGGGCCCGCGCCGAGGGTGCGCAGGGCGAGCTCGCGGGGCAGGCCGAGGGAGCCGGCGAGCGTGAGGGCCTCGGCGACGAGGGCGACCCCGCCGATGGCGGCGTTGATGAGGACCAGCTTGAGCGCGGCGCCCATGCCGGGACCCCCGCAGGGCGTGACGGTCCCGAGCAGGTCGAGGACGGCGGCGACGGGCGCGGTGTCGCCGCCCGCGAGGATCATCAGCTCGCCGGCGGCGGCCCGGTCGACGCTGCCCATGACGGGCGCGTCGACGAGGGTGACCCCGGCGGGGATCCGGGCGGCGAGGGCGGCGACGGTGTCCGGGCCGACCGTGGAGGTGTCGACCCAGTGGGTGCCGGGCCGCAGCGCCGGGACCATCTCGTCCGCGACGGCGAGGGCGGCGGCCGGGTCCGCGAGCATCGTGACGACGACGTCGGCGTCCCGGACGGCCTCGGCGGGGGTCGCGGCGCGGACGGCGCCGTCGGCGACGAGGGCGTCGGCCTTGGCGGCCGTACGGTTCCAGACGGTCAGCGGGTGTCCGGCGTCGAGGAGGCGGCGGGCCATGGGCAGGCCCATGGAACCGAGGCCGAGGAAGGCGATCTTCTGAGGGGTGTTGTCCATGGCGTCGACGCTAGGACCGACTCCGACATGCGACAAGCGAATGTCTAGCATGCCTGCCATGCCCACTTCTCATGGCTTGTACGAGGTGTTCCTCGCCGTCGCCCGCGCGGGCTCCTTCACCGCCGCCGCCCGGCTCCTGGGCTACACGCAGTCCGCGGTCTCGCGGCAGATCCAGTCCCTGGAGGACGAGGTCGGCGCCGAGCTCTTCGAGCGGCTGCCGCGCGGGGTGCGGCTGAGCGAGGCCGGCCGGGTCCTCGTCCCGCACGCGGAGGCGGTCCGGGACCGGCTGGCCGCCGCCCGGGCGGAGTTGGAGGCACTGCGCTCCCTGGACGGCGGACTGCTGCGCCTCGGCTCCTTCTCCAGCGCCACGGCGGCCCTGGTGCCACGCGCGCAGGCCGTGTTCCGGGAGCGGCATCCGAGGGTGGCGGTCAGCCGGACGGAGGGGCCCTCCGCGAAGCACCTGCGCCTGATGGCCGCCGGGGAGGAGGACCTCGCGGTGGTCAGCCCGCCCCGGGACGCTCCCCCGCCGCCGGGCGTGACGCTGCACCACCTCCTGGACGAGCCGATGCTGGTGGCCCTGGGTCGGGGGCATCCACACGCGGGACGGCGGGCCATGCGGCTCGCGGAGCTCGCCGACGAGGAATGGATCGTCAGCAGCGAGCGCCTGGAGGACACCCTGTTCCGCCCGGCCGTCGCGTCGGGCTTCCGGCCGCGCACCGCGCTGCTCGTCCACGACTGGATCGCCAAGTTCGGCGCGGTCGCGGCGGGTCTCGGCGTCACGCTCGTACCGGCGCTCGCGGCGGCCTCGGTGCGCCCGGACGTCGTGCTCGTCACGATCCACCCGGAGGACGTCCCGTACCGCCCGATCTGCGCGGCCACCCCGCCGGTCCCCACGGTCGCGGCGACCGCCTTCCTCGCCGTGCTGCGCGAAACGGCGCAGGAGCTAACAGACTCAACCCTGTATTGACCCTTACACGACCGCGCGAGAGGATGGCGGTCATGTTCGTCGCAGCCACCCAGTTCGCCCCGGTCGCCGGGGACATCGACGCCAACGTCCGCACCATCGCCGATCTGGTCCGGGCGGCCGGGGCCGAGGGGGCCCGTGTGGTCGTCTTCGCCGAGCTCTGCCTGACCGGGTACGAGCCCTCCCTGATCCGGGACACCCCCGACCTGGTCCTCGCCGAGGACGACGCCCGCCTCGAACCCGTACGGGAGGCGTGCCGGGCCGCGGGCGCGGCGGCCGTCGTCAACGGGCCGGTGAGGAACGGCGGTTCGGGCGTCGGGATCACCACGCTCGTGATCGGCCCGGACGGCTCGCTCCTCGCCCGATACGACAAGCAGCACCTGTACGGGGTCGAGGCGGAGGTCTTCGCACCGGGCCCGGGCGACGGGCGGTTCGAGCTCGACGGGGTCCGGTTCGCCCTGGCCACCTGCTACGACAACCGCTTCCCGGAGCTCGCCGAGCGCGCCGCCGCCGACGACTGCTCGGCGTATCTGGCGAGTTCGGTGCTCTCCGCCGACAACGACTCCTTCGAGAAGGTGTATCCGGTACGGGCCCGGGACTTCGGCCTGTACGTGGTGCTCGGCAACGTGCTCGGGACCAACGAGGACGGGGTCGGCACGGGCGGGGCCGGCGCCTGGGGCCCGGACGGCGGGCGGATCGCGGACGCGGGTCCCGAGGAGCCGGGGTTCGTGCTCGCCGAGGTGGGCTGAGCACGGAGGAAGGGCCGGACGGTCGTGGGACATACGACCGCCCGGCCCTCCGGGGAGGCCGTTCGCGGAACCCCCGGTCCGCGACGGCCCACCCCGCCCCCGTTACGGGGTGCTCAGCCCCTTACGGGGCGCTCAGGCCCAGCGTGTACGCGCCGGAGCCGCTGTACGCGTGGACCACGTACCGGTAGTAGCCCGCGGTGCCGTAGTAGCTGGTGTCCTCGTCGGCGGTCGCCGTGCCGCCGACGGCCACGTCCACCCAGGTCGACCCGTTCCACTTCTGCAGGTACAGGTCGAAGTCGGCGCCGGCCGGGCCGCGCAGGCAGCCCACGTGGGTGCCGGAGGTCGCCGAGTAGTAGTACGAGCCGTCGGGCTGGGCCTCGGCCCCGCCGTCCGTCAGCGAACCCTGGTACGTGTACTGGGTGTTGTCACAGCCGGTGGGCGGGGTCGTGGTGCCGACCGACAGCTGGTAGGTGACCGTGTGGGTGGCGGAGCCCGTACCGGTGACGGTGATCGGGTACGTGCCGTTGGCCGTGCCCGCGGCGACCTGGACGGTCATCGTGGACGAGGAGCCCGAGGTCACCGAGGCGGGGCTGAAGGAGACGGTGACCCCGCTCGGGGCGCCGCTCGCGGAGAGCTGCACGGTCTGCGCGCTGCCGCCGGTGGTGGAGGTGTTCACCGTGGAGGTGACGGAGGCACCCGGCTGCACCGAGCCCGAGGACGGGTTCAGGGCGAGCGAGAAGTCCGGCGTCGTCGTGCCGCCGCAGTCGGTCTCACCGGACTGGGCCGGCACGCCGACCGCGTTCCAGGCCGCCTTCACGGCGTTGCACTCGGCGCTGCCGTAGGTGTTCTTGGCGCTGGTCAGGGTCGCCTTGCGGGCGGCGAGGTGGTTCCAGGAGGAGGTCTTCATGAGCAGGGCGCCCATGAAGATCTTGCCGGCCTTCTGGATGCCGATGCCGGTCACGGAGGAGGGCCCGCCGGAACATATCGGGCTGCTGGGCTTGCCGCCGCCCGGGTTGGAGCCCTCGGCGAGCAGGTAGAACCAGTGGTTCTGCGGGCCGGCCCCTGCGTGCACCTCGGTGTTGGAGGTCAACTGGGGGTAGCAGTTGGGGGCGTTGTCGGCGAGCGAGGGGTTGTACATGTAGCGGATCGGCTTGTTGTCGCCGAGGAAGTTCAGCTTCTCGCCGACCGTGTAGTCCGGGGTGTCGTTCGGGTTGTTGGCGTAGTGCTCGGTGAGCGCGCCGAAGATGTCGCCCGTCGACTCGTTCATGCCGCCGTTCTCGTTGGACGAGCCCGAGCTGCCCGGCGTCTTGTCGAAGATCTCGTGGCCGTACTCGTGCGCCACGACGTCGATGCCGGTGAGCTGCATGCTGCTGTTCTGGTTGTGGCCGTACGTGGTCTTCGT
The DNA here is from genome assembly GCF_000830005.1 of Streptomyces vietnamensis. Lineage (NCBI taxonomy): Bacteria > Bacillati > Actinomycetota > Actinomycetes > Kitasatosporales > Streptomycetaceae > Streptomyces > Streptomyces vietnamensis. The sequence continues at coordinate 2,703,339 of NZ_CP010407.1, forward strand.
ACCGTCGTAGTACGCGTTGACCTCGCCGAGGCCCGCGCGGGCCGGGACCATGCCGCCCTGGCCGTTCTGGCCGTTGTAGCCGAACCACTCCTTGAGCATGGAGTGTTCCTTCTGCGCCGCGTACATGATGTCGACGCAGGCGGTCACCAGATCGTTGGCGGTGCCGTTGCCCCACGGCGAGGAGCCCGTGTAGGCGCTGCCGTTCTGGCCGCCGCACTTGAAGCCGGAGCGGTTGGGGTCGGTCATGGAGGTGGCGGCGGTGTCGATGGTGACGTTGCCGTTGTGGTAGCCGCGGCCGTCGGCGTGCAGGATCTTGTCGGTGGCGCGGGCGACGGACCCGGTGCGCGCGTCGACGAAGGTATCGAGCGAGCTCGGGGCGTCCTGCGCGGTGCGGCCGATGACCAGGGTGTGCCAGGTGAGGACGGCCTTGCCGCCCTTCAGGAGCACGGTCAGCTCCGGGGCGCTCGCGCTCTCCACCGAGGCCAGCTGCTTCCGGGCGGTGGCGAGGGCCGCCTCGGCCGTCACCTTCGCCTTCGTGGAGAGCTTGATGGCGGGGGCGGGGGCGCCGGTGACCTCGCGGACCTTGCCGGAGCTGTCGGAGACGACGACCGCGTCGCCGCCGACGACCGGGAGGCCGCGGTAGGTGCGCTCGTACGAGGCGTAGTACAGGCCGTTCGTCCAGGGGGTGACGGACGTCCGGACGAGGTCCTCGTCGGCGCCGTGCCGCAGCTCGTCGAGACCGCTGCTCGCGGCCTTGTCGGCGGCGGCGAGGGCGAGCGCCTTGCCGTGGCCCGGCGGTACGGGCTGCGCCTGCGGGGTCGCCGCGGTCGCCGGTCCGACGAGTGCGGTCGCGAGGCTCGCCGAGAGCGCCAGGGCGGCCACGGCCGCCGTGAGTCTGGTCGGGTGCAACGTCGTGCTCCGTTCAAGGGTGGGGGAGACGGATCGTCGCGCCGAGTATGGGCGTGGACATGGCGAGTTCGGGACATCTCATGCGGCATAAGACACGGGTTATGGTGCAGACCAGCCACCGCTGCGTACGCTGCTGAAATGCAGCTGGAGTTGAGGCATCTAGAGGCCGTCTGCCGGATAGCCGAAGCCGGCAGCCTGGGGCGGGCCGCAGGGCGGCTCGGGGTCTCGCAGCCGGCGCTCTCCGCGCAGCTCCGCCGCATCGAGCGGGTCGCGGGCGGGGAGCTCTTCCTACGCGGCCGGCACGGGGTGGAGCCCACCCCGCTGGGCGAGTTCGTGCTCTCCAAGGCGCGGCTCGTGCTCGGCGAGATGGACGCGCTGGCCGCCGGGGCGCGGGCCGCCGCCCCGCACACCCCGCTGCGGCTCGGCTGCATCCTGCTCGTCCTCGTCGACCGGCTGCTCGGGGAACTGGAGCAGGTCGTGACGGGGCGGGAGATCGCCGTCACCGTGGAGCACTCGGCGACGACGCTGACCCGGCAGCTCGGCGCGGGACGGTACGACGCCGTGCTGTACGGGGAGGTCAACGACCACGAGGTGCCGCTGCCCGAGGGCACTTCGGCCCGCACGCTCGTCCCCAAGGAGCCGTTCTGCGTGCGGCTCTCGGCGGCGCACCCACTGGCGGGCCGGGAGCGGATCGCGCTCGCCGAGCTCGCGGGCGAGTCGTGGATGACGCTGGTGGAGGACGACGACGGCGGGCCGGAGGCGCTGGTCGCGGCCTGCGAGAAGGCCGGGTTCACGCCCTCGCTGCGGCACCGGGTCGCCGACCGGAAGATGCACTACGACCTGATCGCGTCGGGCCGGGCGATCTCGATGAGCCAGCCGACGGCCCCGGCGGCCGAGGGCACGGTCCTGCGCCCCCTGGAGGGCGACCCGGTGACGGGGCGGATCCGGCTCGCCTGGAACCGGGCGGCGGTCCCCGCCCCGCAGGCGGAGCTGCTGTACGGGGCGGCGGCCCGCGCCTATCTGGCGAACGTCGACAACAACGCCTTCCACCGGGCCTGGTGGGACGCGCGGCCGGAACTGCACCCGGTCTTCGAACCCTGAGGGGCCACGGGGCCGGGTACCCGTCCGGGTTCGACCGGGTGCTCCTCCGGGGTCGACCGGGTGCTCCTCCGGGATCGACCGGGTGCTCCTCCGGATCAGCCGTGCGAGGGGTTCCCGGCCGTGTGACGGTAGGCGGCGCCGCCGTCGACCGGGCGGTCGCCGCCTTCCCGGTCGTCCTCCCGGTCGTCCTCCTCGGCACCGTCCCCCGCCGTCTCGCCGCGCAGGTCACGGGCCATCAGGGTGGCTCCGGCGACCGCTCCCGGCATGAGGAAGACGGCGACGAAGGGCACCAGGAAGGCGAGCGTCAGCGGAACGCCGAAGCCCAGGGCGGCCATCCGGCGCCCGCGGAGCAGCCGCAGCCGCTCCTTCAGCTCGACGCCCCGGCGCTGGAGCGCGACGGCCGTCAGCTCCTCGGTGAGGAAGAAGCCGGAGACGCAGAAGCCGATGGCGGGGACGACGGTCTGGCCGATGACGGGGATGAACCCGCAGGCGAAGAGCAGTACGCCGTACAGCGCGACCCGCAGCAGGATCCGCAGGCTGTCGCGGGCCGAGATCCACAGCTCGCGCCAGAGCGGCAGGCCCGACTCGGGGACCTCGCCGCCCTCGCTGCGGTCGACCTCCTCGGAGAGCGACTCGTAGAAGGGCTGGCCGACGAGGAGGGTCACGGCGGTGAAGGTGATCACCGCGAGGAAGAGCCCGAAGGCGAAGACCAGCGCGGTCAGGGTGCCGCGGAAGATGCCGAGCCAGGGCGAGGACCAGTCGTCGGCGAACGGCGTCGCCCACGCGGTCAGGTCGTCGGCGCCGTAGCCGAGGCCGACGAGCGCCGCCGCGTAGAGGACGAGCGTCACGAGCCCGGGCAGCAGCCCGAAGCCGAGCCACCGCCCGTGCCGGCCGACCCACTTCTGGCCCTGTACCAGGTACTTGAAACCCACCCCGAGATCACGCATGGGGCCACCCTAACCGCCGGTCGTACGGAAGGATTCCAGGGCGTCGTCGAAGCGGATGCGGCCCTCCTCGGAGCGGTCCACCGGGGCGGACACCCACACGTCGTACAGCGTCCCGCCCTTCTCCCAGCAGACGTCGATGGTGTGCCGGGGGCCCTCGGCGCCGGTGAAGCCGTTCCAGGTGAACTCCCAGCGGGCGGCGGGCAGTCCCCTGTGCGTCGTCTCCTGGACCAGGGCGTCGCGGTACCCCGGGTTGCTCTGCGGACCGTTCTCGTCGGAGGTGCGCATCACCCCGATCGCCCCGCCGGGCGGGATCGGCCGGATCCGCACCCCGACCCGTACGGCCCCGTCCGACGAGGTGTAGAACACCCGGACGCCGTCGCTCGAGCGGGTCGCCCCGACGGGGACGAGCAGGGCGAAGCCGCTCGCGTCGGTGACCTCCCTGGACGGGTACCGGTCCGCTTCGGAGCCGGGAGCGGCGCCGGCCGTCGAGGCGGCGGTGGAAGGCGGGGCGGAAGTGGGGGCCGGGGTGGTCGTGGCCGGTGCGGAGCTCGTCGTGGAGCCGACCGTGCCGGACGGACGCCCCGCCGCCCCCGTCGGCGGCTCGTCCTTCATCGCGACCAGCACCGCCACCGTCGCCGCGGCGGCGCAGACCGCGACGGCGGCGGCCACGAACGGCAGCGCCTTCGGTCTCCGGCTCCCGCTCCCCCGGTCGCCGGTGGCCGTGTCCGGGACGGCGGCGAGGGCTGCGACAGCGGCAGCGGCCGGAACCGCCGGGTCCGGAACCATGGCCCGGTCCCGTACCGCCGTCACGACGGTCGCGCGTGCGGTCGGAGCGGGGGCCGGCGCCCCCGGGTCCTCCCCCGCGGCGCAGGCGGCGAGCAGCCGGCGGGCCTCGGCGGCGCCCAGGCGCAGGGCCGGGTCCCGTTCGAGGAGGCCCTGGACGACGGGGACGAGCGGCCCCATCCGTTCGGACGGCCGGATCTCCTCGTACACGATCGCGTGCAGGACCGCGCCGATCGAGTCCCGGCGGAACGGCGAGGTGCCCGTCGCCGCCGCGCAGAGCAGCGCGCCGAGCGACCACAGGTCGGAGGCGGGTCCCGCGTCGCCGCCCTGCATCCGCTCCGGTGCCGTGTACTCCGGGGTGCCGATGAAGACCCCGGTCCGGCTGAGCGTCGCGGCCCCGGGGAGGCTGGCGATGCCGAAGTCGGTGAGCACCGCCCGGCCGGTGTCCTTCTCCAGGAGGACGTTGGCGGGCTTCACGTCCCGGTGCAGGACGTTGCGGGCGTGGGCGGCGGACAGGGCGTCGAGCAGGTCGAGCCCGAGCCGCGCGGTCTCGCGCGGGGACAGGACCCCGCCGGCGGCGAGGCGGTCGGCGAGCGAGCCGCCGTCGACCAGCTCCATCACCAGGGCGGGCCGTCCCTCGTGCTCGACGACGTCGTGGACGACGATCACGTGCGGGTGGCGGACCTGGGCGACGACCCGGGCCTCCCGCAGGGCGTCCGCCGGGTCGGCGCCGGAGTCGAGCGCGAGCGTCTTGACGGCGACCGGGCGCCCGAGGAGCTCGTCGGTGGCCCGCCGGACGACGCCCATGCCGCCCTGGCCGAGCCGCTCGCCGAGGCGGTACCGCCCGCCGATCAGCTCCGGATCGGCCTGTTCCGGCCCGTTGTACGACACCACTCGCTCCCCCCGTCCGCCGTCCGCCGGACACGGACATGATGCCGCAGTGCGTCCGCACACGGCGAGGGCCGCACCCCCTGTCGGTGGGGGTGCGGCCCTCGCTCCGCGCGCGTCCGGGATCAGACGGCGAGCTCGACCGTGATGTTGCCGCGGGTCGCCTTGGAGTACGGGCAGACCTGGTGGGCCTTCTCGATCAGGCTCTTGGCGGTCTCGGCGTCCACGTTCGGGATGGTCGCCGAGATCTTGACGATGATGCCGAAGCCGTCGTCGTTCTTGCCGATGCCGACCTCGGCGGTGACCGTCGAGCCGGACACGTCGGCGTTCTCGTTGCGGGCGACGACGCCGAGCGCGCCCTGGAAGCAGGCGCTGTAGCCGGCCGCGAAGAGCTGCTCGGGGTTGGTGCCCGCGCCGGAGCCGCCCATGGCCTTGGGCGGGTTCACGACGACGTCGAGCTGACCGTCGTCGGTGGCGACACGGCCGTCACGGCCGTTCTCGGCGGTGGCGACGGCGGTGTACAGGACGTCGGAGTGCTGGATCGACATGCTGTTGTCTTCCTTCTTCGTTCCGTCGACGACTCGCGCCCACGATCGCGACGGCTGAGGGAAGACTAGCGGGTCGTCGAGACGATCATCTTTCCGGTGTTGTCGCCGCGCAGCAGGCCGAGGAAGGCGTCCACGCCGTTCTCGATGCCCTCGACGAAGGTCTCGCGGTGCTTCAGCTCGCCCGAGGCGAGCCAGCCGCCGACCTCCTGGACGAACTGGTTCTGCAGGCCGTAGTGGTCGCCGACGAGGACGCCCTGGAGCCGGAGCCGCTTGCCGATGATCATCGCCATGTTGCGCGGGCCGGGAACCGGCTCGGTGTCGTTGTACTGGGCGATCATGCCGCAGATGGTCGCGCGGCCGTGCACGTTGAGCGAGGAGATCGCGGCTTCGAGGTGGTCCCCGCCGACGTTGTCGAAGTAGACGTCGATGCCGTCCGGGGCGGCCTCGCGGAGCTGGTCCTTGACCGGGCCGTTCTTGTAGTTGAACGCGGCGTCGAAGCCGAGCTCCTCGACGAGGAACTTGACCTTCTCGTCGGAGCCGGCGGAGCCGATGACGCGGGAGGCGCCCTTGAGCTTCGCCATCTGGCCGACCTGGCTGCCGACGGCACCGGCCGCGCCGGAGACGAAGACGGCGTCGCCCTCCTTGAAGGAGGCGACCTCGAAGAGGCCCGCGTAGGCCGTGAGGCCGGTCATGCCGAGCACGCCGAGGTACGCGGAGAGGGGCGCGAGCGCCGGGTCGACCTTGGTGGCCTGCTGGGCCGGGACGTCGGCGTACTCGCGCCAGCCGAGGCCGTGCAGGACGTGGTCGCCGACGGCGAAGCCCTCGGCGTTGGAGGCGACGACCTCGCCGACCGCGCCGCCGTCCATGGGCTGGTCGAGCTTGAAGGGCGGGATGTACGACTTCACGTCGTTCATCCGGCCGCGCATGTACGGGTCGACGGAGAAGTGCAGGTTGCGCACGAGGATCCGGCCCTCGGCGGGCGCGGCGACCGGGGTCTCGCGCAGGGCGAAGTCCGCCGGCACGGGCCAGCCGTGCGGACGGGCGACGAGGTGCCACTCACGGCTGGACGCGGGAAGAACGGACATGAGCACGGCCTCCAGGCAAAGCTTGACATCACAAAAGGTTCACTGACTGAAACAACCATGCGCCTGGATATTTCATGTTGTCAAGTATCTGGGTAGACTGAGGCCCATGGCCACCTCACGCACGGACCCCCTGACCCTCGAAGTCGTCGAGCTGATCGGCACGGTCGTGGCGCGCTACTACGAGGAGTACGAGCAGGCGGCCGCGCAGCACGCGCTGACCGGCGCCCAGGCCCGCGTCCTCGGCCTGCTCTCGCTCGACCCGCTGCCGATGCGCCGCATCGCCCAGAAGCTGAAGTGCGAGCCCTCCAACATCACCGGGATCGTCGACCGCCTGGAGGCCCGCGGCCTCGTCGAGCGCCGGCCCGACCCGGACGACCGGCGGGTCAAGCTGGCCGTCCCCACGGACGAGGGCCGGGACACCGCCCGCCGGCTCCGCGAGTCCCTGGACTTCGCGCGTGAGCCGCTCGGCGAGCTGACCGAGGCCGAGCGGACCCTGCTCCGGGACCTGCTGAAGCGCATGCTGGGCGTGGACGTCGCGTAACGCCGCTCTACACGCACCACCAGAGGAAGCGGGTGCAGGTCGGCGTCGGGCTGGGCGTCGGGGTCCGGCTCGGCGTGGGGCCGGTGGTCGCGGGCGCGGCCGTGCCGGGCGTTCCCGAGCCGGTCGGCGTCGGGCCGCTCGCCGTCGTGGACGCGGTCGCGGTCGCGGTGGGCGTGGCGGAGGGGGACGCCGGGCCGGTGGTCGTCGGCGCGGCGGTGGGGGCGCCGCCGGCCCCTTGACCGGTACCGGTACCGGAGCCGACGCCTGTTCCCATACCCGTACCGGAGCCCGCACCCGCCCCCGAGCCGGATCCTGATCCTGATCCCGAGTCCGAGCCCGAGCCCGTGCTCACCTGACGGGGGCGTACGGGGACGGAGCTCGGCGCGTCCGTCGCCGGGGCCGGGCTCGTCCCCTCCGGCGTCACGGAGGTCTCCGGGGGCGTGGGGGACAGCGGGGTCTCGGTGACCTCCAGCTCCTCGACGGCCGTCGCGGCGCCGTCCTGCGGCGGCTCCTCCAGGGCGACCTTCGCCAGGGTCAGCGTCCCGGCCGCGAGGACCAGGCCCACCGTCCCCACCAGGACCGTACGGCCCCGGCCCGACCGCGACCCCCTCCCCCGCCGCGCGGCGGAACGGCCCCGCGCGGCGGAACGGTCCTGCGCGGCGGAACGGTCCTGCGCGGCGACGCGGGCGGCACGGCGCCCGCCGGGGGCCGGGCGCGGCGGTTCGAGGACGTCCAGCTCGTAGACGTGCTCGGGCGCGGGCCGGTCCGGATCGTCGGAGTCCACGGGAGCGTCCGGCGCCTCGTGGGCTGCGGGCGCGGCCGATTGGCCGTAGGCGGCGGGCGCGTCCGGCGTCTCGTAGACCGCGGGCGCAGTCTGCTGGCCGTACGCGGGCACAGTCTGCTGGCCGTAGCCCGCGGGCGCGGCCGGCTGGCCGTAGGCCGCGGCCCGGTCCGGCGCCGCATGGGCCGCAGGCGCGGTCGGTTGACCGTAGGCCGAAGGCCTGCCCGGCATCTCGTAGATCGCGGGCCGGGTCGGCTCGCCGTAACCGTGGTCCGGGGTGTGGACCGGTATGTGGGGGGGCTCGTACCGCAGTTCCTCGACGGGAGTCCCGCACCCGGCACAGGCGAGGGCCCCGTTGAGATGCCGCCGGCACGCGTGGCAGTAGTCCATGGGGCCCGCAGGCTATGCGGCCCGGTACGGCGTCAGGTAGGCGCGGAAGTGAGGATCCTGTGTGGAAACCGCAGGTCGTCGGCGGTGCGCCGTGATTCTCCCGCTTCGGGAGGGATGGCCCCCGGAATGCCCCTCACCCGGAGTGCGGCCTCCGACACCGCCCGCACCGGAGGCCGGGCGACACGGCCGACCCGCCCGCACCGGACCCCCGGGCGACGCAGCCCACCCGCCCGCACCAGGCCCCCGGGCGACGCCACACATCCGCCCGCACCGGACGCCGGGCGACACAGCCCACCCGCCCGCACCGGACCCCCGGGCCGCGCAGCCCGCCACCCGCACCGGAGCCCCGGGCGGCGCAGCCCAGCGCGCGCCGCGCCGCGGACGGCCGGACGATGCGAACAGGACCGCGAATCGCGACCCGCCTCGCGCCCCCCTCGCCCGTGCCAGCACCGCACTCCGGAGGATCCGCCGTGACCGTCAGCCTTGAGCAGCTGCGTCGTTGCCATGTCGCCGTCGACCTGGGTGCCGCCCGCACCCGGGTCTTCGTGAAGGGCGCCGGACTCGTCGTCGACGAGCCGAGCGTCGCCGCCGTCAACACCCGTACCGGAGCGCTGATCGCCGTCGGCGCGCTCGCCGAGAAGATGACCGGCCGCACCCCCGACTACATCCGGGTCATGCGCCCGGTCTCGGGCGGCACGGTCGTCGACATCGAGATGGCGCAGCGGATGCTCCGTCACCTCCTCGGCGAGAAGCTCCGACGGCAGCTGCGCCGCAAGCCCCGGCTGCGCGCGGCCGCCTGCACCCCGCACGACAGCGATCCGCTGGCGCAGCGCGCCGCCGTGGAGACCCTCGTCGGTCTCGGGGCGCGCCGGGTCGAGCTGGTCGACACCCTGATCGCGGCGGCCGTGGGCTGCGGGCTTCCCGTCGAGCAGCCGACGGCGACCATGATCCTGGTGTGCGGGGCGGCGACCACGCAGGTCGCGGTGCTGTCGCTCGGCGCGATCGTCACGGCCGAGCGGATGCCGGTCGGCGGCAACGCCATCGACCACGCCGTCATCCAGCACCTGCGCCACCACCACGAGCTGATGCTGCCGAGCCAGTCGGTGCGCCCGCTGCAACTGGCCCTCAGCGGCAACGGCCTGACCGTGCAGGGGCCGGCCTGGACGGAGATCCACGGCCGGGACGTCGCGACGGGCCTGGCCCGTTCGGTGACCGTCGACACCGCCGCCGTGCGGGACGCGATCCACACCCCGCTGACGGCGGTCCTCGACGGCATCGGGAAGGTGCTGCGGGACTGCCCGCCGGACCTGGTGGCCGACCTCGCGGACCGCGGGATCATGATGGTGGGCGGCAGCGCCCTGCTGCCGGGCCTGGACCAGATGCTGCGCGAGGCGACCGGGATGCCGGTGCACATCGCCGAACGGCCGGACGTGTGCGCGATCCTGGGGCTCGGCGCGATGCTGGAGGGCAAGGTCCAGCCGATGATCCTCGACCCGCTGGCGGAGCGGGACCCGCTCGCCGACCCGCTCGCCGACGAGGACTGAACCCCGATCACCCGAAAACGGATGATTCGCACGACAATGAGGCCATGACGATCATGGACGAGGGCACCGAGGCCGCAGACGCGGAGGACGTCCCCCGCCTGCCCATGCTGCTCGAAGCGGTCCTCGGCGTCGGCACGGACCTCGAACTCCGCACCACCCTCCAGCACATCGTGGACTCCGCCACCGAGCTGACCGGAGCCCGCTACGGGGCGCTCGGGGTCGTCGACCCCGAGCGCCACCGCCTCACCGAGCTCTTCACCTCCGGTGTGACGGACGAGGAGCGGCAGCGGATCGGGCGCCTCCCCGGCGGCCACGCCGGGCTGATCGGCGCCCTGGTCCGGGACCCGCAGCCGCTGCGGCTCGACGACCTGACGGCCGATCCGCGTTCCTCCGGCGTGCCCGAGGGCCACCCGGAGATGCGCACCTTCCTCGGCGTCCCGATCCGGGTGCACACCGAGGTCTTCGGCAATCTGTACCTCACCGAGAAGCGCGCGGGCCCCTTCACCGAGGAGGACCTCGCCCTGCTGCGGGTCCTCGCCTCCCAGGCCGGCATCGCCATCGGCAACGCCCGCCTGTACGAGACGGCCCGGCAGCGGGAGCGGTGGATCGAGGGCGCGGCCGCGGTGACCACGGCCCTGCTCACCGGCGCCACCGCCGAGAACGCCCTGACGACCGTCGCCGAGCGGGCCCGCGTCCTCGCCGACGCCTCGGCCGGCGTGGTCCTCCAGCCCACCGAGGAGGGCGGGATGGAGATCGTCGCCGCCTCCACCCCGGACGACCCGGGTGACCTGGTCGGCACGACGATCGCGCCCGGCTCCCCCGTCCTGGTCCAGCTCCTCGGCGGGGAGCCTGTGTTCGTCGAGGACTCGGCGACCGACCCCCGGATGACGACGCACGTACGGTCCCGCTTCGGCCCGTCGATGATGCTGCCGCTGCAGAGCGGCGGCAAGCTCATCGGCACCCTCGCCCTGCCCCGGCGGCGCGGCGGCGCGCCCTACTCGGCGGTGGACCGGCTGCTCGCCTCGCAGTTCGCCTCGCAGGCGGCGCTCGCGCTCGTCCTCGCGGACGCACGGCACGACCGGGAGCGCCTCGCGGTCTTCGAGGACCGCGACCGGATCGCCCGTGACCTGCACGACCTGGTGGTGCAGCGGCTGTTCGCCACGGAGATGATGCTGGAGTCCACCCGCCGGCGGGCGGCCGGCTCCTCCGACGAGAACGCGCTGCTCGGCCGGGCCGTGGACGAACTGGACTCGACGATCCAGGAGGTCCGGACGACCATCTTCGCGCTCCAGCAGCCGCCGGCGGACGCGCCGACCTCCTTCCGGGGGCGGGTGCTGCGCGAGACCGGCGGGGCCGCGGTCCTGCTCGGCTTCCAGCCGTCCGTGCACTTCGCCGGGGCGGTCGACACGCTCGTCGACGAGGAGACCGCGGGCAGGCTCCTCACCGTACTGCGCGGGGCGCTCGCGGCGGCGCACCGGCGGCCCGGGGTCGGCGCGATCACGGTCGAGGTGTCGGCGGGGGCCGGCGGCGCCCGACTGCGCGTGGAGGACGACGGCACGCCGCCGACGACGGTGAGCTGGCCCTGACCCGTACGACCGGACCGGGGACGAAGGCGAGCCGGCCACGGAGCGGGCCGAGATCACGGCCGGCCGCTCATGAGGATCACCCGGGAACCGTCTCCTAGGCGCCCACTCCCAGGAAACGCAGCACGGCCAGGACCCGGCGGTGGTCGGCGTCCGCCTTGGGGAGGTCGAGTTTGGCGAGGATGCTGTTGATGTGTTTGGCGACCGCGCTCTCGCTGACCACCAGTTGGGCGGCGATGCCCGCGTTGGAGCGGCCCTCGGCCATGAGGGCGAGCACCTCCCGTTCGCGGGCCGTCAGCCGTTCCAGCGGATCGTTCGACCGCCGTACGAGGAGCTGGGCGACGACCTGCGGATCGAGCGCGGTACCACCGTCCGCGACCCGCCGCAGCGCCTCGATGAACTCCTCGACGTCCGCGACCCGCTGCTTGAGCAGATAGCCCACGCCGCTGGTGTGGGCGGCGAGCAGGTCGGCCGCGTAGCGCTCCTCGACGTACTGGGAGAGCAGCAGCAGGGCGGTCGACGGCCGGCTGCGGCGGATCGACAGCGCGGCACGCACTCCCTCGTCCGTGAAGCCCGGTGGCATCCGGACGTCCACCACCGCCAGGTCGGGCCGGTGCTCCTCGACCGCGGCGAGGAGTCCCTCGGCGTCGCCCACCTCGGCGGCCACCTCGAAGCCGGCCATCTCGACCACCTTGACCAGGCCCATCCGCAACAGGACGGAGTCCTCGGCGATCACCGCACGTCGTCCGCGGGGCTCCTCCTGCCCCGCGCCCCTCAGTTCTGACACGGCAGATCCACGCTCATCATGGTCGGTCCCCCTACCGGGCTGCTCATCCGGAACGTTCCGTCGACTGATCGCACGCGCTGGGCGAGCCCCGTCAGGCCGCTTCCCCTGCCGGGGTCGGCGCCGCCCAGGCCGTCGTCCGTGATCACCATCCGTAGTATCCCGCCCAGCCGGGTGACCGTCACATCGGCCCGGGTCGCCTCGCGTGCGTGCTTGGCGACGTTCGTCAGCGCCTCGGAGACCACGAAGTAGGCGACCGCCTCGACGGCGGGCGCCGGCCGTCGCGGCAGGTCCGTCCTCAGTCGTACGGGCAGCGGGGCGCGGGCCGCGAGTCCCGACAGGGCCGCGTCCAGGCCGAGTTCGTCCAGGACGGCGGGGTGCAGTCCGCGTACGAGACCGCTCAGCTCCTCGATCGCCTCCTTCGCCTCCCGGTGCGCCGCGTCGATCACCTCGCGCGCCTCGGGCGGCAGGTCCACCAGCGTGGCCTTGGCGATGCCCAGGTTCAGTGCGAGCGACACGAGTCGCTGCTGCGCTCCGTCGTGGAGGTCCCGTTCGATGCGGCGCCGTTCCGCGTCGGCGGCGTCGACCGCGCCGGCCCGGCTCTCGGTGAGGTCCTCGACCCGCCGCACCAGGTCCTCTTCCCTGCTGCGGCCGAGCAGGGTGGGAACCACCTCGCTCTCGAAGCGTACGAGGGCGGCGGCCAGGTACGGGACGGCCGCCAGCACGAGCAGTCCCGCCACGGAGAGGTACGCGGCCTGCGTGGCGTACTCGGGGTGCTCGATCCGCCATTTCCGGGGGATCGCGTAGACCCACACCGTGGTCAGGGAGAGGGCGAGTCCGGCCGGGATCAGCACCGCCACCACCGCTTCGAGCGTGCCGAACAGCATCCCGGCCAGGGAGTGGTAGGCGAGCTGCCGCCACGGCCGCCGCAGCCCGGGGCGGGGGATGTCGATGCCGAGCAGCCGCCGGAAGCGCCAGCGCTGGGCCACGGTCAGCGCGGGGACGCAGAACACCGTCGCCACGACCACGAACCCCAGGGCGATCGGCGCGCTGTCGTCCGCTCCTCCGATGACCCCCCACAGGAGTCCGTAGACCCCGGCCAGCAGGGAAACCATGAGGAGGTGGAGCGGTGCCCCCAGCGCGAGGAAGGACGCGTCGCGCGTCAGGCGGGTGAGCGCTCGCCGCAGCCGGGTCCGGATCTTCATGTCCCCACCGTAGGTGTCGGCCCCCGCGGCCTGCCATGAAGCTGCTGTCCGCGCCGGGGGTGCAACCAGTGCCACCCCAAAACGGACAACGGTGTTACTGACTCCGGAGAGCGGCGACGGGAGGGTTGATCCCGAGCCCGACGGCCGGGCCCCCGACCCCGGAAGGGACCTCCGACATGGCCCTCACCTCCTCCATCGCCCTTGCCGCCGACGGCAGTCGCCCCGCATCGGGTACGGCCCACGGCGCCCCTCGCCTCAGCCGCGTCCGCCGCCGGCAGGGTCGTGTGCTCATGGGCGCGGGCCTCGCCCTGCTGCCCTGGCTCGGCTACCTCGCCGGCGCCCTGCCGCCCCCCGAGGCCGCCGCCTGGGTCGCCCTCGACGCCCTGGAGGCCGCCGCGCTGCTCACCGCCGGCAGCCGGCTGCTGCGCGCCGACGGCCGTCACCGCGCGCCCGCGGCCGCCGCGGCGGTGCTCCTCCTCGCCGACGCCTGCGTCGACCTCGCCACCTCCGCCGCCGGACCGGAACTGGCCGTCGCCGTCGTCATGGCCGTGGTCGCGGAACTCCCCCTCGCGGTCTTGTGCGCGGTGATCGCCGCGCACCCGCGCCGGAGCGGTCCCCGGCCCGGGCCGTCGGCCGCGCCCCACCCGCGGCACGGACGGAATTCCTCCCGGTAGCCCCCGGGTGGTCCGGGTGCCGCGAGGAGTCTTGGCCCGTGGGGCGGGAGTCGACCCCGATCGGCCCTGGCGGTCATCCGCCGTGGCGGCCAACCGCCGGGAGGGGCCGGGTCGTTCGGGGAGGTTCGGTCACGGAGTCGGATCGAGGGCGTCATAGCGGCGGAATCCGCGCCCGTACAGGGCGAGGAGTCCGATCGCGAGGACGCAGGCGATTCCGCCGCCGGTGATGGCGACCGCCGGCGAGGTGAGGTCGGCGACGGAGCCCGCGAGGAAGTCGCCGAGCCGGGGCCCGCCCGCGACGACCACGATGAAGACGCCCTGGAGCCGGCCGCGCATCTCGTCCGGGGCGGCGACCTGCATCATCGTGTTCCGGAAGATCATCGAAACGGTGTCGGAGTAGCCGGCGAGGGCGAGCAGGAGCAGCCCGAGCCAGAGGTTCCGGGTGAGTCCGAAGACGGCGATGGCGGTGCCCCAGGCGGCGACGGCGAGGAGGATCGCCTGCCCGTGGTGGCGGATGCGGCCCTGCCAGCCGGAGAGGACCCCGCCGAGGAGCGCCCCGAACGCGGGCGCGGCGACGAGGAGTCCGGTGGTCTTCGCGTCGCCGCCGAACCAGAGGACGGCGACGGCCGGGAACAGCGCGCGGGGGTGGGCGAGGATCATCGCGCAGAAGTCCGAGAAGAACGTCATGCGCAGGTTGGGGCGGGTGGCGAGGAACCGCAGTCCGTCGAGGACGGAGGCCCGCTTGCCGCCGGTCCGCTCCGGGAGCATGGACGGCAGTCGCCACATCGCGTACAGGCTCGCGGTGAAGGCGACGGCGTCGATGGAGTACGCGGTCTGGTAGCCGGCGAGGCCGACGATCAGGCCGCCGAGGCTCGGCCCGACGAGCGTGCCGAAGGTCATGACCATCGAGTTGAGCGCGTTGGCGGCGCGCAGCTGCTCGGGCGGCAGGAGCCGGGGGATCATCGAGGAGCGGGCGGGCGCGTTGAGCGCGGTGCACACGGCCTGGAGGGCGACGATCCCGTACAGGAACCAGACGTGGTGGAAGCCGGCGAACGCGGCACCGGCGAGGGCGATGGAGAGCGCGGCGGAGCCGCTGGCGCTGGCGAGGCCGAGCTTGCGGCGGTCGACGGTGTCGGCGATGGCGCCGCCGTACAGGCCGAAGACGACGAGCGGGACGAGGGAGAAGAGGCCGACGAGCCCGACGGAGAAGGGCGAGCGGGTGATGTCGTACACCTGGAGGGAGATGGCGAGCGACGTCATGCCCTGGCCGACCCAGGAGACGGTGCTGCCGAACCAGAGGCGGCGGAAGTGCGCGGAGGTGCGCAGCGGGGTGAGGTCGGCGAGGACCTTGCGGCGGTCCCGCGCCTGCTCCTGCCCCCGGCTTCCCTGGGTGTCCTGGGGGTCCTGGGTGTCCTGGGTGGCGGTCACGCGACGTCGTACCGCAGCTCGGGGCGCTCCCAGTGGATGCGTCCGGTGGGCCGTACGGTGCCGGTGCGGATGGCGCCGGTCCGCAGGTAGAACTCCTCGGCGGGCGGGTGCGCGACGACCCGCACGGAGCCGAGCCCGGCGGCCCTGGCCTGCTCGGTCATGTGCTCCATGAGGAGCCGGCCTATGCCGAGTCCCTGGGCGGCGTCGGCGACGAACGCGAGGTCGAGCTCGGCCTCGTCGACGAGGAGCGCGTAGAACCCGAGGACGCGGCCGCCGTCGTCGTCGACGGCGACGTAGACGGGGTGGTGCTCGATGTACGGGCCGCCGACCTGGTAGCCCTCGACCATGGCGGCGTAGTCGCCCCGGTAGGCCCCTGAGGTCCGGACGAGCCGGGTGAGCCGTGGGGAGTCGTCGGCGGTGGCGCGCCGGATGGTGATGTCGGACATGAGGCGAGTATAGGAGCGGATACGGCCGATGCTCCTTACAATTTAGTGAACGCGGAACGGAGGCCCCCTCGGCTCACCGCTCCGCGAGCCGCATCGGCTGCGGCCCCGGGGAGAGGACGATGCGCGGAACGGGGCGGGGCGGGCGCGGGGAGACCGGGGTCAGGCGCCAGCGGGAGGCGATCGCGGCGATCGCGAGACCGGCCTCGGTGCTGCCGAACACGTCGCCGACGCACTTGGTGGCACCGAGCCCGAAGGGCAGCCAGGCGTCCCGCGGCACGTCCGCTCCGGCCCACCGGCCGGGGTCGAAGCGCGCGGGGTCCGGGAAGAGTTCGGGCCGCCGGTGGAGGAGATAGAGACAGCAGATGACGACGGAGCCGGGCGGCAGGACCTTCCCGGCCAGCTCGGTCTCGCGGGTGGCGGTGCGGGTGATCGCCCAGGCCGGCGGGTAGAGGCGCAGCGCCTCGCGGACCACGTCGCGGGTGTACGGCAGCCGGGGCAGGTCGACCCCGGTGACGGGGTCTCCGGCCAGGACGGTGTCGAGCTCCCCGTGCAGCCGGGCGGTGGCCCCGGGGTGGTCGGCGAGGAGGCGCAGGGCCCAGGCGACGACGGAGGAGGTGGTCTCTGCGCCGGCGAGGACCAGGGTGGCGACCTGGTCGCCGAGTTCGACGTCCGACAGGGCCCGGCCGTGCTCGTCGCGCACGGCGAGGAGCAGCGAGAGGGCGTCGCCGTGGTCCACCCCGGCCGCCCGGTAGGCGGCGACGATGGCGGCGACGCCGGTACGCCAGCGGGTCAGGGCCCGGCGGTAGCGGCGGCGGGACGGGGACGGCGCCCGGTCGACGGCGGGCGCCACGACCCGTGTGTAGACCCCGCGCAGCAGGACTTCGAGGGCCTCGCGCAGCTCCTCGGCGGCGCCCGGGGCGATGCCGGCGGAGAACAGGGTGCGGACGGCGACGGCGGTGGTGAGCCGGAACGCCTCCTCGGTGACGTCGACGACCGCTCCGGGCCGCCAGCGCGCGGTCAGGGCCGCCGTCTCGGCCGTCATCACGGCGGCGTAGCGGTCCATGAGGGAGGGGTGGAAGGCGGGCTGGAGAGCCCGCCGTTGGTCCCGGTGCTCGGCGTTCGGACAGGTGGCGAGCCCGTTGCCGAGGAGTGCGCGGACCTTCTCGTACAGGACGCCGCTCCGGTCGAAGGACCGCCGGTCGGTGAGGACGCGGCGGACGAGCGCGGGATGACTCACGACGTGGGCGGTCCGGGTCCCCATCCGCACGCGGACCACGTCGCCGTGACCGGACAGCGAGTCGAGGAAGGCGAGCGGCCGGCCGGCCAGGTGGGGCAGATGCCCGAGCAGGGGCCAGGCCCCGGGCGCGCGGCCGTACCGGGGCGGGGAGGCGGGGACCGCCCCGGGCTCCGGCTCCGGGGTCCCGGCCGGGTCGTTCGGGCGGCTCATGGTGCACCCACCCCCCTCCCCCCGCCACCGCGAGCGGCACCGCGGCAGAAGATCGAACTGGATCTGAAGATCGCTCAGGGCGCTACGATACGTCATCATGCAATCGCAATGCGTGACGGATGGCATGCCCCCCGACTACCTCGACGACGAGGCCGTGTCGGCCTGGACCGCCTCCGGAGCACCCCTCGTCGACCTCCTCCGCCGGGCCCACACCCCGGGCCGGCTGACCGGGTTCCGCCGGGGCGGCCGGGCGGCGGTCCTGGTGACGGAGCCCCGGCACGTGCACCAGGTGCTCGGCGTCGGCGGCGAGCGGTACGTGAAGCGCTCGCACCGGGCGAGGCCCCTCCTCGGCGACGGCATGATCACCGCCACGGGCGAGGCCTGGCGGTCCCAACGGAAGCTCCTCCAGGCGATGTTCACGGGCCGGGGCGTCCAGCGCTGGGAGCGGCACATCACGGGGGCGGCGGCGTGCGTCGTCGACCGCTGGGCGGAGCGGGCCCGCCGGGGCGAGCCCACGGACATCGCCGAGGACGTGCAGTTCTTCACCGTCGACACGATCTGGCGCTCGCTGACCGACCGGCCCCTGGACGAGGAGACGTACGTCGACCTGGCGGCCGTGCAGGACGTCGTCGCGGCGCTCCCCGCCGAGGTCGGCGGCGCGAGCACGCTGCCGCCGGAGGCCGAGGCGGCGCTCGCCGCGCTCGACGAGCGGATGTTCCGGGCGCTCGCCGACGCCCGGGTCCGCCACCGGGCGGGCGGCGCCGGGGCGAGCGTCCTGGACCGGCTGCTCGACGCGGCCGGGACGGATCCGGCGTACACGGACCGGTTGATCCGCGATGAGCTCGTCACCCTGCTCACCGCCGGGTACGAGAGCAGCGCCCGCACGCTGACCTGGGCGTTCGTCCTGCTCTGCGAGCATCCGGAGGTCATGGAGCGGGCCGCCGGGGACGCGCGGGCCGTCGGGGCGGTGCTCTCCGAGACGCTGCGGCTCTACCCGACGGGCTGGCTGCTGCCCCGGCACAGCCCGGCGGACGAGACGCTGGACGGCTGGGCGATCCCCGCCGGTACGGACCTCCTCGTCTGCCCGTACCTCACCCACCGCGACCCGGAGGTCTGGCCCGAGCCCGAGGTCTTCGATCCGGGCCGCTTCCCGGTCCGGTCGCCGCTGCCGCCCGGCGCGTACCTCCCCTTCGGCATGGGTCCGCGGGCCTGTCTCGGCACGCGGTTCGCGATGCGGGAGATGGAGGAGCTGCTCGGCGCGCTCCTCGCCCGCTTCGAGGTGGAGCCGACCGGGCCGGTGGGCGGGGCCGTGTTCGGCATCAACCTGCGCCCGGCGGGCCCGCTGCACGCGCGCGTCCGCGAGCGCACGTGAACGCGCCCGCACCCGCGCCCGAGGAACGCCCGCCCGACGGCCGCGCGCCCGAGCGGTACGGCTCCGGAGCCCGGGCTCCCGAGGGATACGGCTTCGAGGCCCGGACTCCCGAGGCGTACGGCCCCGAGGCCCGGACTCCCGAAGCGTACGGCCCCGAGGGATGCGGCCCCGGGCGGTACGGACCCGGCCCCCGCGCGCCCGAGCGGTACGCCCCCGAGCGGGTCGACTACGTCGATCCCCGGGACCGGGTGGTGGCCCAGGGCGGGCGGGCCGCCGGGCCTCCCTCCGGGCTGCTCAAGCGGTACGCGGCGACCGTCTGCACCGATCACTCCGGCCGGGTCCTCCTCTACCGGCGGACCGCCTCGGCACCCGCCTACCCGGACCACTACGACGTCCTGATCGGCGGGGCGGTCCGCAGCGGCGAGGAGTACCGCGCGGCCGCGCTCCGGGAGCTCCGCGAGGAGCTGGGCTGGGAGCGGGCGCCCGGCCTCGCCGAGGCGTACCGGATCCGCGTCGACGATCCGCACGGCGCCTGCTTCCTGACGGTCCACCGCTGGGTGGCGGACCGCCCGCCCCGGCCCGATCCGCGGGAGATCGCCTGGTGCGGCTTCGTCGCGCCGCTCGCGGTCCTGACCGGCGGCTACACCCCGCTGGTCCCGGCCGGCGCGGAGGCCGTACGGCGCCTCTTCCCCCGCTGACCGCCACCCCGCTCTTCGTACGACACCACCGAAGGACACCATGACGCACCGCGCGCTGCCCTTACCCGGCGTCTCCCTCGCCGTCCCCGGCCCCCGCCCGGCACCGCTCCCGGGAGCCGAGCGGCTCGACCGTGCCAGGGCCCGGCTCGCCACCCGTCTGGTGGCGGCCGCCGGACCCGACGGGCTGCTCCGGGCCCCGTGCGACAGCCGGCTCCTGGAGTCCGCGCTGGCCCTGCGGCTGCTCACGGTGACGGGCGTGGACCCGGACGCCCAGGAGCGGCTGACCCGGCGGCTGAAGACCGCCGTGGACGAGGGCGCCCCCGATCCCGTGCAGGAGGCGGCGGCCCGCGCGGCGCTCGGCGAGTACGCGGACGGGCGGGGCGCGCTCGCCCGGCTGCTCGGCGGCTTCGACCACTTCACCGCCGGGCGCAAGCGGCTGATGTTCCAGACGCTCCTGGCGGAGCTGGGCGCCCACTCCTTCCCCGAACTCCCCTCCCCCGGGGCCGCCTTCGAGGCGTGCGGCCAACAGCGGTGGCTGATCACGGAGATGGCCGCCCTCAAGGTCCTGTACGCCCACGGGACCGGGGCGCCGCGGCTCGTGACGGAGGAGGACTGGCGGGCGCTCGAACCCTGCTCGCTGCCCGGCCCGCCCCCGTACGGCAACCACCTCGCCCGGATCCTCGCCCTGCTCGCGCTGCGGTTCCGGCCCCGGTACGCGGCGACCGTACGGGCGCGGGCGCGGGAGCTGCGCACCTGGCTGCGCGAGGACGGCGGACTGCCGTTCCTCACGGGCATGGACGTGTTCGCGACGGCGACCGGCGGGCTCGCCCTGGCCGGGGCGGGCGCCCCCGCGCACACCCTGCGGGCCCTCGCGACGGCGCTGACGGAGCACCGGAACGCCGACGGCGGCTGGGGGTTCGACCGGGGCGTCGCACAGAGCGACGTGGACGACACCGCGTACTGCGTGGAGTTCCTGCGGGCGACGGACCCGGGGCTCTTCGGCGCCGAGGTGGCGGCCGGCGAGCGGTACCTGCTCGCCCGGCAGGGCGCGGACGGCGGCTTCCCGACCTTCGAGCACGGCACCGCGTCCGAGGTGGGGATAACGGCGGCGGCCGTGAACGCGCTGGCGCCCGAGCCCGCGCACCGGTCGGCGGTGGAGGCCGGCGTCCGGTTCGTCGTGGTCCGGCAGGAGGGCGCGGGGCCGTTCGAGCGCAGCTGGAGCCTCAACGAGAGCAACGCCCTGTTCCGTACCGTCCTCGCCCACGACTCCTTCCTGGCCGTGGCGCCCGGCCATCCGGCCCGGCACGAGGTGGCGCGGGCCCGGGAGCGGGCCGTGGCCCGGCTGGTCGACACGCAGAACGCGGACGGCGGCTGGGGGCACGTGCCGTCCGATCCGAGCGACCCGATCAGCACCGCGTACGCGCTGATCGCGGTGGCCCGGACGCCGACCGTGCCGTCCGCCCGGGGTGCGACCGGGCGGGCGGTGCGCCACCTCCTGGAGCGGCAGCGGCCGGCCGGCGGCTTCGTGTCCCGGCCGGACCAGGCCGGGCCCCGGCCGCTCGCGTACCACGTGCCGCTCCTGACGGACGTGTGCGTGCTGCTGGGCCTGAACCACGCGCGCGCGTACGCGACGCCGTGAAGGGGTGTCCTACAGACCGGTCGCGCAGGAGGACAGGTCGTCCGGGTCGACGGCGTCGAGCCGGACGGCGAGCGCGTCGAGCCGCTCCCGCAGGTCGCGGATCTCCTCGAGGCCGAGGCCGGTGGCGGCGGCGATCCGGCGCGGCACGCCGAGGGCCTTCTCGCGCAGGGCGGTGCCGTCGCCGGTGAGGCGCACGGTGACGGACCGCTCGTCCTCGGGGCTGCGGCGGCGCTCGACGTGTCCGGCCGCTTCGAGCCTCTTGAGCAGCGGTGACAGGGTCCCGGAGTCGAGCCGCAGCCGCTCGCCGATGCCCTTCACGGGCAGCTCGCCGTGCTCCCAGAGCACGAGCATGACGAGGTACTGGGGATAGGTGAGCCCGAGCTCCTTGAGGGCCTCGCGGTAGACGCCGTTGAAGGCGCGGGTCGCCGCGTGCAGCGAGAAGCAGATCTGGTGGTCGAGCCGGAGGAAGTCCTCGTCCGGGACCGTGTCGAGCGTCTCCATGGCTCCAGGATACGCGAGGATCCTCACACGCGATTAAGTTGTGCACAACTTAATCGTGCGCTACAAATGAGAGGTCACCACTTCCCGGAACCCGGACAGGACGGAAGAACACCCATGGACGCGATCTACACCGCCGTCGCCACCGCCAACGGCCGCGAGGGCCGCGCCGTCAGCTCCGACGGCCACATCGACCTCCCCCTCGCCCACCCGCAGGCCCTCGGCGGCAACGGTCAGGGCACCAACCCCGAGCAGCTCTTCGCCGCCGGGTACGCGGCCTGCTTCGCCAGCGCCATGGGCGTGGTCGCCCGCCAGGAGAAGATCGACATCTCCGAGGCCTCCGTCACCGCCGAGGTCTCGATCGGCAAGGACCCGGCGGACGGCGGCTTCGGCCTCGCGGTCGTGATGCGCGCCGAGTTCCCCGACCACCTCCAGGGCGAGGCGGGCCTCGCGCTCCTGAAGAAGACGCACGCGTTCTGCCCGTACTCCAAGGCCACCCGCGGAAACATCGAGGTCGAGCTCGTCGTCGAGTAGTCCGCCGGCTCGCCGCTCGCCGGTTCGCCGAGCAGTTCGGCGAGTGGTTTTCTGTTGGTTCACGTACGCCCCCGGAGGTCAATGACCCACCGGGGGCGTTCGGTTGTGAGTTTTCACGTTCGGGCACGGGGGGTTCGCTTGGCGTACGGCGGGCAGTCATGGAACGGCCGCCGGGCCGTGGTCCACGGGCGCTCTCCTTGGGGCGCCCGTCGGCCGGGTCCGTCCGGCCGTGCGCGCACCCGCACCCCCACCGTTCGCACGCATCCCCGGAGGACAACTCCCCCATGGCCGACCTCAATCGCCGCCGGTTTCTCCAGCTGACCGGCGGCGCCGCCGCGTTCACGATGCTCTCGGAGAGCATCGCCCGCGCCGCCGCGATACCGGCGCAGGGATCAACCGGCACGATCCAGGACATCGAGCACATCGTCGTCCTGATGCAGGAGAATCGTTCCTTCGACCACTATTTCGGGGCGATGAAGGGCGTACGGGGCTTCGGCGACCCGCGTCCGGTCACCCTCCCCAGCGGGAAGTCGGTCTGGAACCAGGAGGACAACTCCGGGAACACCACGCTGCCCTTCCGGCCGACCAGCGACAAGCTGGGCATGGAGTACCTCCAGGGCCTGAACCACGACTGGCAGGGCGGCCAGAGCGCGTGGAACAAGGGCAAGTACAACAACTGGATCCCGGCCAAGACCAAGGCCACGATGGCGCACCTCACCCGTGAGGACATCCCGTTCCACTACGCGCTCGCCGACGCCTTCACCATCTGCGACGCGTACCACTGCTCGTTCATCGGCGCGACCGACCCCAACCGCTACTACATGTGGACCGGTTACGTCGGCAACGACGGCACGGGCGGCGGCCCCGTCCTGAACAACGCCGAGGCGGGCTACGGCTGGACCACCTACCCCGAGCGCCTGGAGGCGGCCGGCGTCTCCTGGAAGGTCTACCAGGACATCGGCGACGGCCTGAACGCGGCCGGCTCGTGGGGCTGGATCAACGACGCCTTCCGCGGCAACTACGGCGACAACTCCCTCCTCTACTTCAACACCTACCGGAACGCGCAGCCGGGCAGCCCGCTGTACGACAAGGCCCGCACGGGCACGAACGCCAAGGCGGGCGAGGGCTACTTCGACAGGCTCCGCGCCGACGTACAGGCGGGCACCCTCCCCCAGATCTCCTGGATCGCCGCCCCCGAGGCCTTCTCGGAGCACGCCAACTGGCCCGCCAACTACGGCGCCTGGTACATCGCGCAGGTCCTGGACGCGCTGACCTCGAACCCGGACGTGTGGGCCCGTACCGCCCTGTTCATCACGTACGACGAGAACGACGGCTTCTTCGACCACGTGGTCCCGCCGTTCGTCCCGGGCGACGCCTCCTGGGGCAAGTCCACGGTCGCCACCTCCCTGGACTGGTTCAACGGCAAGGTCGGCTACGCTGCCGGCCCCTACGGCCTCGGCCCGCGCGTCCCGATGATCGTCGTCTCCCCCTGGTCCAAGGGCGGCTACACCTGCTCCGAGACCTTCGACCACACCTCGGTCATCCGCTTCATGGAGAGCCGCTTCGGGGTGCGCGAGCCCAACATCTCGCCCTGGCGCCGGGCGATCTGCGGCGACCTGACCTCGGCCTTCGACTTCACGCGCACGGACACGCAGCCGGCCGCGCTGCCGCCGACGGCCGGCTACTACCCGCCGGACAAGAACCGCCACCCGGACTTCCCGGCCACCGCCCCGGCCGTCGGCACGATGCCCCGCCAGGAGCCGGGCGGCAAGCCCACCCGCCCGCTGAAGTACGCCCCGTACGTGGACGGCGCCGCCGACACCACGGCCGGCACCTACACCCTCACCTTCAGCGGCGGCCCGGCGGCGGGCGCCCAGTTCTACGTGACGTCGGCGAACCGCACGGACGTCCCGTGGACGTACACGGCCGAGGCGAACAAGTCGATCGCCGACACCTGGAACACCAAGTACTCCAAGGGCACCACGGACCTCACGGTCCACGGCCCCAACGGCTTCCTCCGCCGCTTCCGCTCCCCCGGCAAGACGGCGGTCCCGGAGGTCACCGCCCGGCACAACGCCACCGCGGGCACCCTGGACCTCACCTTCGTCAACGCGGGCGCGGCGACGACGGTGAGCATCGCGAACGCCTACGGCACCACGGTGTCCCTCGCCGTCCCGAAGGGCACCACGACCCACAGCCTCGACGTCTCCGCCGCCCACCACTGGTACGACGTCACGATCACCTCCCCGGTCCACGCGGACTTCCTCCGCCGCCTGGCCGGGCACGTCGAGACCGGTGCCGCGAGCCAGTCCGACCCGGGCATCCTGACCGCCTGATCACACGGTGAGGGCCCGTACGCGTCGCGTACGGGCCCTCACCGCGTTCCCCGCCGCTCAGCCGAAGCGGCCCTCCACGTAGTCCGCGGTGCGCTGGTACGTCCGGGCGGCGACGGCCACGCAGTGGTCGTTCAGGGCGAGTTGCCAGGTCCAGGTGCCGGTGGCGTCGGCGGTCATGGTGACGAGGGGGACCGCGCGGTCGAGCCCGTCGCGCATTCGCGTGTGACGATCGCCACACGCGGTGGGGTGCCGCGTGGAGCAGCGTTCCGCGGCACGGGCGCCGTCTGGGGGGTGGAGGGGACGACAGAGCCCGTCCGCTCCGGTCCCGGTGACCGGAGGCCGACGTTGTTTGTCTGGAGGAGCCAGTGATGACTTCCATCGGTTCGCGTGGATGGAGGCGTGGATGGCCGGCGGTGATCGCGGGTGTCGCGGTGCTCACGACGGGCGCGGGGACGGCGGTCGCGACGTCCGCGAGCGCGTCGCCGGCGCCGGCGGCGCCCGCGGTCGCACCGGCCGGAACGGCCTCCGCGGCCGGTGCCGTGCGGGTGGTCGCGCCGGGTGAGCGGATCGCCGTCGCCGGCGACAGGCTGTGGCTGACGACGGAGGGCCTGCACGTGGCCTCGGGCACGGGCACGGCGGATGTCCTCCGCGTCGCCGACGTGTTCCCCGGGAAGGTGGCCACGATCGCCCACGGCGACGCCTCCGGTGCGCTGTTCGCGGGGATCTACCGCGGCCCGGTGACGGCGACGACCGAGGTCACCCTCACGCTCGGGTCCCGAACCCTTCGGGCCAGGGTCGTGACCCTGGCCGGCAAGCCGGGCTGGGGTGCCTACTACGTCTTCGCCCCGAAGGTGAAGGCTTCCGTGAAGCCCTCGATCGCCGTCCGGACCTAGCCGGGAACCGCCGCTGCCGCCCCGCCCCGGGACGGGGCGGGGCGGGGCGGCAGCGGCGACCGCAGCACGTGCCCCCTCAAGACGCCGAACCGTGGCGAGGACTGATTGAGCAACGCCGACGACGAATTCCACGCCTTCATGACCGTCCGGTGGCCCGGCCTGATACGCACCGCGTATCTGCTGACCGGCAGCCATCACGATGCCGAGGACCTGGCCCAGAACGCCCTGGCCCGCGCCTACGCCAAGTGGGACAAGGTGCGGCACAGTGACGACATGGCCGCGTACGTCCGCAAGATCATGATCCACGTTCACGCGGACGGGTTCCGCCGGCGGACCGTCCGCGAGTGGTTCACCTCCCGGCTTCCGGAGACCGCGGTGGCCGACCGGACCGCACAGGTGGAACACCGCGGCGCGCTCATGGACGCGCTCGCCAGGCTGCCCCTGCGGCAGCGGTCCGCCGTGGTGCTCCGCTACTTCGAGGACATGGCCCCCGCCCAGATCGCCGCCGCCCTGGGCACCCGGGAGAGCACCGTACGCAGCCAGATCGCCCGCGGCCTGGCCGTGCTCCGCGACGACGGCGTCCTGGCCGCCCTGGCCGGACGCCCCCAGGAAGCCCGTACCCACCCGAGCGCCCCGGTCGCGCTGAAAGGAATGCCCCGATGAACCAGGACGAGGCCCTGGCCGCGGCGCTCCACGAGGCCGCGGCGTCCGTGCCGGTGGGTACGGCCCCCACGGCGGCCGTGATGCGGCGGGGAACGACGATCCGCCGGCGCCGCAAGGCGATCCGCTCCGCCGTCGTGGCGGCCGCGGTGCTCGTCCCGGTGGCCGGTGCGGCGTTCTCCACGACCTTCGACCCGCCCTCCCGACCCTCCGCGCCGGTGGCGTCGCCGGCGACACCGGCGGCGGTGGAGGTGGTGGCTCCGGGCGAGGAGGTGACGCTCGGCGGCGGCAGCACGATGCGGCTGACGGCTCAGGGCGTGTCCCTTTCGACGCCGAAGGCCTCGGGCTCCGAGGAGCGACTGATGAAGGTGGCCGAGGTGCCCGGGGGAAAGGTCTCGGCCACCACGGCCGGCGACACCACCGGCACCGTGTGGGCCGGCGTCTACCGCGGCCCCGAGAGGCCCGCCGGGGTGACCCTTTCCGCGGGAGGCCGGACGACGAACGCCCGCATCGTCACGCTGCCCGGCCACCCCGGCTGGGTCGCCTTCCACGCGTACGACGCCCATGCCGGGACGGACGGCTTCACCATCACCGTCCTGGGCGCCGACGGCACGGTCCTGGCGTCACAGGCCAAGCCCGGCGAAGGCTGAAGGCGTCGAGGGGGTGGCCTCCGGTCGGCAATTCCCCCTCCCACAAGCCGACTTGGGCTGCCCATCCAGACAGATCAAGTGGGCCGCCACCAGGCGCCACCCCCGCGTCAGGAGCGGCGCGGTCGTGCCCGCCCGGGCCTCGGCGGGTGGCGTCGGCGCCACCTTGGCGATCGGAGCCCCGGCCGGCCTCCACCCCGCGATCCGCGCGGCCCGGCTCGCCCCGGCCGGAGCCCTGTCGGGGACGTGGCCGACCGACCGGCCCGCTCCGGGCGGCGTCCGCGCACCACGGCGGCGCCGACTCCCGGGGCGGGCCCTTCCAGCAGCACCCGGGGCGCAGAAAATCGATGCGGTGTGCGGCGTGTCACACGCAGGAGCCGTGGGATCGCCGTGCGATCATCGTCGCGGATTCACACCCACGTTCCATCCGAAACCCCGGGTCGAGAAGGCCGGGGCCCGGTGGAGCGGACCGGAGGCGCCCGTCTCGTCTCGCCGACGAGAGGCGGCCACCACGCGTGAGGACACCCCTTCAGGGGTGTCCTCACAGGTCAGAACGTTTTTCTTCTGTGGGGCGGGTGGGACTCGAACCCACGGCCGACGGATTATGAGTCCGCTGCTCTAACCGGCTGAGCTACCGCCCCGATCGGTGAGGCGCGTACATGTGTGCGCGCCGTCTGCCGCAGCATAGCCGCTCATACGATCTCCTGCTCCGGATGATCGGCTCTGCTCGACCATGAAGACCGCACCGCGCCCCGCATGGTTCCCGGAGACGCGAAAAAGGACCCCGAAGGGTCCTTTTCCGTCTCGCTCCCCCGACTGGACTCGAACCAGTAACCCTCCGGTTAACAGCCGAATGCTCTGCCAATTGAGCTACAGGGGATCGCGCTCCCCCGACTGGACTCGAACCAGTAACCTGCCGGTTAACAGCCGGCTGCTCTGCCAATTGAGCTACAGGGGATTGCTGCGTTGCACCGATCGGATCCACCTCGGGCCTTGCCGGGCGGCGGCCGCTCGCTGCGAGACATACATTAGCGCAAGCAGGGGGGTGCTCCGCCAATCGGTTCCCCCAGGGCCTCCAGGGAAGGATCGCAGCCGTGCGGTACAAGCTGACGTTCGTCGTGGGACTCGCCCTCGGTTACGTGCTCGGCACGCGTGCCGGACGCGAACGCTACGAACAGATGAAGAAGTCCGCGAAGGACTTCGCGCAGAACCCCGCCGTGCGGAACGCCACCGAGTCCGCCGCCCAGACCGGGCGCCAGGCCGCGGGCAAGGCCCTGCACGTCGTCGGCGACAGGCTGCCGCACTCCGTGGCCGACCGGGTCCACGCGCTGCGCGAGCGCCGGCAGGGCAACGGGAAGGTCTACGAGGACGACGACTGGGGCACCAGCAACACCTGATCCCCCTCGCGTGCGGCAGAATCATGTGCCATGGGGATAGTCGCCGGACTGGACAGCTCTGCGGAGTTCACACGCATCGTCGTCTGTGACACGGACACGGGTGCCGTACTGCGGCAGGGGTACGCCGCGCATCCCGGCGAACCCAAGGCCGTCGACGTCGATCCGCAGACCTGGCTGCTCTCGCTCGGGGAGGCCGCCGCCGGCGGGCTCCTGGAGGGCGTGGAGGCCATCGGCGTCTCCGCGCAGCAGCACGGGCTCGTGCCGCTCGACGCGCAGGGCGGCCTGGTGCGGCCCGCGCTCGTGCGCAACGACAAGCGGGCGCAGGTGGCCGCCGCCGACCTCGTGGAGTCCCTGGGCGGACGGCAGGCCTGGGCCGAGGCCGTCGGCAGCGTGCCCGGTGCCGGACAGGCGGTCGCCAAGCTGCGCTGGCTGGCCCGTACGGAGCCGGAGAACGCCCAGCGGGTCGCCATGGTCCTCCAGCCCCACGACTGGCTCGTCTGGCAGCTCCTCGGCCGGCCCGCCCGTCGCACCACCGACCGCGGCGCCGCCTCCGGCACCGGCTACTGGTCGGTCGGCACCGGGATGTACCGCCCCGACCTCGTCGAACTGGCCCTCGGCCACCAGGCCGTGCTGCCCGAGGTCCTCGGGCCCTCCGACGCCGCCGGCATCACCCCCGAGGGCCTCCTCGTCTCCGCCGGTACGGGCGAGACGATGGCCGCCGCCTTCGGCCTCGGCCTCGGCCCCGGCGACGCGGTGGTCTCGCTCGGCGCCTCCGGCTCCGTGATGGCCGTGCACCACGAGGCCCTCGCCGACCCCAGCGGCATGATCACCTCCTTCGCCGACGCCACCGGCATGTACCTGCCCGTCGTCTCCACCTCCAATGCCGTACGGGCGCTGCGCGGCACCGCCGAGATGCTGGGCGTGGAGTCGCTCGAGGAGCTGTCGGCGCTGGCCCTGAAGTCGACGCCCGGCGCCTCCGGGCTCGTCCTGCTGCCCTATCTGGAGGGCGAGCGGACCCCGAACCTGCCGCACACCGCCGGCACGCTCAGCGGGCTGCGGCGCGAGTCGATGAAGCCCGAACACCTGGCGCGGGCGGCGTTCGAGGGGATGCTCTGCGCGCTCACCGACGCCATGGACGTCCTGCGCGGGCGGGGCGTCGAGGTGCGGCGGGTCTTCCTGCTCGGCGCGGCCGCCGCCCTGCCGGCCGTACAGGCCTTCGCCCCGGCGCTCTTCGGCGCCCAGGTCGTCGTCCCCCAGCCCGCCGACTACGCGGCGCTCGGCGCGGCCCGGCAGGCCGCCTGGGCCCTCGGGGTCGCCCGGGGCACGCTCTCCCCGGCCGCTCCCCCGGCCTGGCAGGGCGCGGTCGCGCAGATCCTGGAGCCCGGCGAGGAACTGTCGGTCGGACAGGCCGTACGGCAGCAGTACGTGGCGACGCGGGAGCAGATCCACCCGGGCGCGTTCACGGCCTGAGCCCCCGGGCACGCCCGCGCCGGGCGCCCGCACGCCCGCGCCCCAAAACCGAGTCGTAACGTCACAGGGACGCGGGCGATAGTAGGAGCCGTGCTCATAAGACTTCTCCGAACCCACCTGCGGCCGTATCGAAAACCCATCGCGCTGCTCGTCCTGCTGCAGTTCCTGCAGACCTGCGCGAGCCTCTATCTGCCGACCCTGAACGCCGACATCATCGACAACGGTGTCGTGAACGGGGACACCGGCTACATCCTGCGCTTCGGCGCCCTGATGGTCGGCGTCTCCGTCGTCCAGGTCCTCTGCAACATCGGGGCCGTGTACTACGGCGCGCGCACCGCCTCGGCGCTCGGCCGCGACGTGCGCGGCGCGGTCTTCGACCGGGTCCAGTCCTTCTCCGCCCGGGAGCTCGGCCACTTCGGCGCACCCTCGCTGATCACCCGTACGACCAATGACGTGCAGCAGGTCCAGATGCTGGTCCTGATGGCGTTCACCCTGATGGTCTCCGCGCCCATCATGTGCGTCGGCGGCATCGTGATGGCGCTCGGCCAAGACGTCCCCCTGTCGGGCGTGCTGCTCGCGGTGGTGCCGGTGCTCGGCGTCGCCGTCTCGCTGATCGTGCGGAAGATGCGGCCGCTGTTCCGGACGATGCAGGAGCGGCTCGACACGGTGAACCGGGTGCTGCGCGAGCAGATCACCGGCAACCGGGTCATCCGCGCCTTCGTGAAGGACGGGTACGAGGAGGAGCGCTTCCGCGGCGCCAACGGCGAGCTGACCGACGTGTCGATGGCGACCGGGCGGCTGATGGCGCTGATGTTCCCGACGGTCATGACCGTCGTGAACGTCTCCAGCGTGGCCGTGGTCTGGTTCGGCGCGCAGCGCATCGACAGCGGCGGGATGGAGATCGGCGCGCTGACCGCCTTCCTCGCCTATCTGATGCAGATCGTGATGGCCGTCATGATGGCCACCTTCATGTTCATGATGGTGCCGCGCGCCGAGGTCTGCGCAGAGCGCATCGAGGAGGTCCTCGGGACCGAGACGAGCGTCGTGCCGCCGGCCGAGCCGGTGAAGACGCTCGACCGGCGCGGGCACCTGGAGGTCAGGAGCGCGGACTTCCGGTACCCGGGCGCGGAGGAGTCGGTCCTCAAGGACGTGGCGCTGGTCGCCCGGCCCGGTGAGACCACCGCGATCATCGGTTCGACGGGCAGCGGCAAGTCGACGCTGCTCGGTCTGGTGCCCCGGCTCTTCGACGCCACCGGCGGCGAGGTCCTCGTCGACGGCGTCGACGTGCGGAAGCTCGACCCGCAGCTGATGGCGAAGACCGTCGGGCTCGTCCCGCAGAAGCCGTACCTGTTCTCCGGGACGGTGGCGACGAACCTGCGGTACGGGAAGCCCGACGCGACCGACGAGGAGCTCTGGCACGCCCTGGAGGTCGCCCAGGCCAAGGACTTCGTGTCCAAGCTGGAGGGCGGCCTGAACGCCCCGATCGCGCAGGGCGGCACCAACGTCTCCGGCGGGCAGCGGCAGCGGCTCGCCATCGCGCGGACGCTCGTGCAGCGGCCGGAGATCTACCTGTTCGACGACTCCTTCTCCGCGCTCGACTACGAGACGGACGCCCTGCTCCGGGCCGCGCTCGCCGAGGAGACGGCCGACTCGACCGTGGTGATCGTCGCCCAGCGCGTGTCGACCATCCGCGACGCCGACCGGATCGTCGTCCTCGACGAGGGCCGGGTCGTGGGCACCGGACGGCACCGCGAGCTGATGGCGGACAACGAGACGTACCGGGAGATCGTGCTCTCCCAGCTGACCGAGGCGGAGGCAGCCTGATGGCCGGTCCTGGCGGACGCATGATGATGGGCCAGTCCGGTGAGCGGTCCATGGACTTCAAGGGCTCGGGCAAGCGGCTGCTCAAGCAGCTGGCGCCCGAACGCGGCACGCTCTGGCTGATGCTGATCGCCGGCGTGCTGTCGGTGGCGGCCTCCGTGGTCGGGCCGAAGATCCTCGGCAAGGCGACGGACCTGATCTTCGCGGGCGTCATCGGGCAGACCGCGGGGAAGAACGCGCCCGAGGGCGCCACGAAGGCACAGGTCCTGGAGAAGCTCCGCGCCTCCGGCGACGGCGGCATGGCCGACATGCTGTCCGGGGTCGACTTCACCCCCGGCAAGGGCATCGACTTCGGCGCGGTCGGCGAGGTCCTGCTGTGGGTCCTCGCGATCTACGTGGCGGCGGGCCTGCTCATGCTGGTCTCCACCCGCATGTCGATCAAGGTGATCAACCGGACGGTCTACCGGATGCGGGAGGACGTCCAGACGAAGCTGGCGCGGCTCCCCCTCTCGTACTTCGACAAGGCGAAGCGCGGCGAGGTGCTGTCCCGGGCGACCAACGACATCGACAACATCTCGCAGACCCTCCAGCAGTCGATGGGCCAGCTGATCAACTCGCTGCTCACGATCGTCGGCGTGCTCTTCATGATGTTCTGGATCTCGCCGCTGCTCGCCCTGGTGGCGCTGGTGACGGTGCCGCTGTCGGTCTTCGTCGCGGCGAAGATCGGCAAGCGCTCGCAGCCGCACTTCGTACAGCAGTGGAAGTCGACGGGCGCGCTCAACGCGCACATCGAGGAGATGTACACCGGGCACGGCCTGGTGAAGGTCTTCGGACGGCAGGAGGAGTCCGCGAAGGACTTCCGCGAGCAGAACGAGGCCCTGTACGAGGCCGGGTTCAAGGCGCAGTTCAACAGCGGTGTCATGCAGCCGGTGATGTTCTTCGTCTCGAACATCAACTACGTCCTGGTGGCCGTGGTCGGCGGTCTGCGGGTGGCGACCGGCAGCCTGTCCATCGGTGACGTGCAGGCCTTCATCCAGTACTCGCGCCAGTTCTCGATGCCGCTGACGCAGGTCGCGTCGATGGCGAACCTGGTGCAGTCCGGCGTCGCCTCGGCGGAGCGGATCTTCGAGCTCCTCGACGCCGAGGAGCAGGAGCCGGACGCGCCGACGAGCGAGAAGCCGGTGGACCTCAAGGGCAAGGTGGCCCTGGAGGGCGTCTCCTTCCGCTACGAGGAGGACAAGCCGCTCATCGAGGACCTGTCGCTCACGGTCGACCCGGGCCAGACGGTCGCGATCGTCGGCCCGACCGGCGCCGGCAAGACGACCCTGGTGAACCTGCTCATGCGGTTCTACGAGGTGACGGACGGCCGGATCACCCTGGACGGGGTGGACGTCGCGAAGATGTCCCGCGAGGAGCTGCGCAAGGGCATCGGCATGGTCCTCCAGGACACCTGGCTCTTCGGCGGCACCATCGCGGACAACATCGCGTACGGCGCCACGCGCACGGTGACCCGGGAGGAGATCGAGGAGGCGGCGCGCGCCGCGCACGCCGACCGCTTCATCCGGACCCTGCCCGAGGGCTACGACACGGTGATCGAGGACGACGGGGCGGGGGTCAGCGCGGGCGAGAAGCAGCTGATCACCATCGCCCGGGCGTTCCTGTCCGACCCGGTGATCCTCGTCCTGGACGAGGCGACCAGCTCGGTCGACACCCGCACCGAGGTCCTCATCCAGAAGGCCATGGCCCGACTCGCCCACGGGCGCACGTCGTTCGTGATCGCGCACCGGCTCTCCACGATCCGGGACGCCGACGTGATCCTGGTGATGGAGAACGGCTCGATCGTCGAACAGGGCACGCACGAGGAGCTGTTGTCGTCCGGCGGGGCCTACGCCCGGCTGTACGCCGCGCAGTTCGCGCAGGCGGTCGCCGAGGTCGACTGACCGGACGATCGACTTCGCCGTGGCCCGTGTCGCATGATGTGCGGCATGGGCCACTTCTCGAAGACCCCCGACTCCCCTGCCGGTCCTGAGCCGTTGACCGGTGTGACGAAGGTGCCGGGGCAGACGCCGCCGGGCTGGAAGGGCGCGGGCGCCGGGCTGTCCTTCCCGCCGCCGGACCGGTCGTACTCCCTCCTGGAGGGCTGGGAGTTCGGCCCGTTCTTCGAGCCCTACACGATCGAGGGGAACGGCCCTCGGATGCTCCCCTGGGGCGACCACTTCCCGGACGGACCGTTCCTGCTCGAAGCCGCGCACCAGGGTGACGGACACTTCTCCATCCTGGCCCACACCGAGCTGGACGCCCCGATCCCCGATCTCTACTTCAACGTCCTGCTCCGGGACTTCAGGGGCAGCACGGTCCCGCAGAAGCGCCGGCCGAAGCTCAAGGTGTCGGCGTCCAACGCCTGGATCCTGCGGGTGAAGCCCGTGGCCGCCGCCCGCCGGCTGACCGGGACCATGACGGGGTACGGCCACGAGGCCCTGCTGTACACGGGTCCGGCGACCGATCTCCGCGTACGGTTCCGGGGCAGGGAGGCGGGCCGCCACGGCCACGTCGGCCTGTGGTGCCACGAGGTCGGCGGGGAGACGGAGCTCAGGGAGGAGCGGCGCAGCCTGCTCCTCAACGAGACCAGTAAGGCGAAGTGCACCGTCCGGCTGCCCGAGGGGCCGCTGCTTCTGCGGTTCAACGCGGAGGGCGACTGGACCCTGACCGTCGAAGAGCCTCGCTCTCAGTCGAGGTAGCCGCGCAGCTGGTCCGCGTAGGCGTGGTCCCGGAGCTTGTTGAGGGTCTTGGACTCGATCTGGCGGATGCGTTCGCGCGTCACGCCGAAGATGCGTCCTATCTCCTCCAGGGTGCGGGGCCTTCCGTCGTCGAGGCCGTAGCGGAGCTGGACGACCTTCCGTTCGCGTTCGCCGAGGGTGGAGAGGACGTCCTCCAGGTGGCGGCGGAGCAGCAGGAAGGCGGCGGACTCGACGGGTGAGGCGGCGTCGCCGTCCTCGATGAGGTCGCCGAGGGCGACGTCCTCCTCCTCGCCGACGGGCGCGTGCAGCGAGACGGGTTCCTGGGCGAGGCGGAGGACCTCGCCGACCCGTTCGGGGGCCAGGTCGAGCTGGGCGGCGACCTCTTCGGCGGTGGGTTCGTAGCCGCGCTCCTGGAGCATGCGGCGCTGGACGCGGATGACCCGGTTGATGAGTTCCACGACGTGCACGGGGACGCGGATGGTCCGGGCCTGGTCGGCGAGGGCCCGGGACATGGCCTGGCGGATCCACCAGGTGGCGTACGTGGAGAACTTGTAGCCGCGCGCGTAGTCGAACTTCTCGACGGCCCTGATGAGGCCGAGGTTCCCCTCCTGGACGAGGTCGAGCATGGTGAGGCCGCGGCCCACGTACCGCTTGGCGACGGAGACGACGAGGCGGAGGTTGGCCTCGATGAGCTTGCGCTTGGCGATCCGGCCGAGGACGACGAGCCGGTCCAGGTCGATCGCCAACTGCGTGTCCAGATCAGGGGTGTTGGCGAGCTTCTCCTCGGCGAACAGTCCGGCCTCGACGCGGCGGGCGAGGTCGACCTCCTCTTCCGCGGTGAGCAGCGGGATGCGGCCGATCTCGCGCAGGTACTGGCGGAAGAGGTCGGAGGAGGGGCCGTTGCCGCCGAGGTCGCCGGTGCGGCGGCGCTGGGGCGGGATCTCGGGGAGCTCGGTCTGCTCGTCCGGTTCGGCGGTCTGGCTCGGCTGGATCTCGGTCTGCACGGCGGGCGACCTCCAGGAGGGGCGGAACGGCACCGTCACCCAGTGTGGGGTACGACACAGCGACGCCACGAGGGGCGTGCGGTGACTTTTTGAGACCGGGACGTGACCGAACGTGTGTCAGAGGGCGGCGGCGCCGTGCGCTTGCAGCGCCGCTTTGTACTGCTGGAGGACGAAGAGCTCCTGCTGGGCGGCGCTCACCTGCTCCGGGTTCGTGTGGCTCAGCCGCTTCAGCGCGGCGTTGAGCTGATCGATGCGGCGGTCCACCGCACGGCGCCGGACCTCAACCAACTGCACGGACGCGTAGACCTCGTCCGCGCCCTTGGCTGCGAGGATCCTCTCCACGGCGAGCTCACGCACGAGGGTGCGGACGGTGTCGTTGGGCGCGGCCGCGAGAACGGCGTCCATATAGTCGGCGGGGGCACCGTCGGCACCGCCCGCGTCGTGGATGCACTGGCGGACGGCCGCGTACGGCGGGGCGGTGAACTCGTCCACCCCGTACGCGTCGAAGAAGGGGGAGACCAGCTCGGGCCGTTGCAGCGCCAGCTTGAGGAGTTCCCGCTCGGTGCGGTGGGCGGCGCTGCGCAGGTTGAGCGCGGGGCCGGTAGAGGCCGTGGGGGCCGGTACGTCGTCGTATGAGCGCTGCCGGGCGGGCTGCGGGGTGTCGCCCTTGCCACGCTGCCACTGGGCGATCCGGCTGACCCGCCGCACGACGAACTGGTCCTCCATGATGCCGAGCAGCCCCGCGAGCTTGACCGCGACCCTCTGGCGCACCGACGGGTCCTTCAGCTTCGCAACGATCGGGGCGGCCTCGTTCAGGGCGGCAGCCTGGCCCGCCGGGGTCTCCAGGTCGTACCGCTTCACGATCTGCCGGAGGGCGAACTCGAAGAGCGGGGTGCGGGGCTGGACGAGCTCCGCGACGGCCTCGTCGCCCTTGGCGAGCCGGAGTTCGCAGGGGTCCATGCCGTCGGGCGCGATGGCGATGTACGTCTCGGCGGCGAACTTCTGGTCGTCCTCGAAGGCCCGCAGGGCGGCCTTCTGACCGGCCGCGTCGCCGTCGAAGGTGAAGATGACGCGGGCCGAGCCGTTGTCCATGAGGAGCCGGCGGAGGATCTTGATGTGGTCGCCGCCGAAGGCGGTGCCGCAGGTGGCGATGGCGGTGGTGACGCCGGCGAGGTGACAGGCCATGACGTCGGTGTAGCCCTCGACGACGACGGCCCGGCTGACCTTGGCGATGTCCTTCTTGGCCAGGTCGATGCCGTACAGCACCTGGGACTTCTTGTAGATCGGCGTCTCGGGCGTGTTGAGGTACTTGGGGCCGTTGTCGTCCTCGCGGAGCTTGCGCGCGCCGAAGCCGACGATCTCGCCGCCGACGTCCTTGATCGGCCACATGAGGCGGCCGCGGAAGCGGTCGATGGGGCCGCGGCGGCCGTCCTGGGAGAGGCCGGAGAGGATCAGTTCCTTGTCGGAGAAGCCCTTGCCGCGCAGGAAGCGGGTGAGGTGGTCCCAGCCGGCCGGGGAGTAGCCGACGCCGAAGTGCTCGGCGGCGGCCTGGTCGAAGCCGCGCTCGGCGAGGAACTTCCGGCCGATCTCGGCCTCGGCGGAGCCGAGTTGGTCGGCGTAGTACTGGGCGGCGATCTTGTGGGCCTCGATCAGCCGGATGCGTTCCCCGCGCTGGTGGCCGGGGTTGTAGCCGCCCTCCTCGTACCGCAGGGTGATGCCCGCCTTCGCGGCGAGGCGCTCGACCGTCTCCGAGAAGGAGAGGTGGTCGATCTTCATCACGAAGGCGATGGTGTCGCCGCCTTCCTGGCAGCCGAAGCAGTGGAAGAGTCCCTTGCTGGGGCTGACCTGGAAGGAGGGCGACTTCTCGTCGTGGAAGGGGCAGAGGCCCTTGAGGTTTCCGCCGCCCGCGTTGCGCAGCTGGAGGTATTCGGACACGACGGCGTCGATCGGGACCGCGTCCCGTACCGCCTTCACGTCGTCATCGTTGATCCTGCCTGCCACGCAGGAAAGTGTACGGGGGTACGGGGGTCGCCCCCCGGGATGTGTGGGGCCGGGTGGCCGGGGGCGATCAGGTCAGGCTCTCCAGGGGTACGGAGGGGTCGGCGAGGGCCTCCGTGTCCACGGCTGTACGGGCGCGGATGAGGTTCTGGATGGGCTCTGTGACGTCCCACACATTCACGTTCATGCCGGCGAGGACGCGGCCCTCCTTGAGCCAGAAGGCGATGAACTCGCGCTTGCCGGTGTCGCCGCGCACGACGACCTGGTCGTACGAGCCGGGCGGCGCCCAGCCCGAGTACTCCATGCCGAGGTCGTACTGGTCGGTGAAGAAGTAGGGCACCCGGTCGTACGAGACGCGCTGCCCGAGCATGGCGCGGGCGGCGGCCGGGCCGCCGTTGAGGGCGTTGGCCCAGTGCTCGACGCGGAGCCGGGTGTGGAAGAGCGGGTGGTGGACGGCGGCGATGTCGCCGGCGGCGTAGATGTCGGGGTCGGAGGTGCGCAGGGACTCGTCGACGGCGACGCCGCCGCCGTCGGCCCGGTCGACGAGGGCGAGGCCCGAGTTCTCGGCGAGGGCGGTGCGCGGGGCGGCGCCGATGGCGATCAGTACGGCGTGCGCCGGGTGCTCCTCGCCGTCGTCGGTGCGGACGGCGAGGACCATGCCGTCCTGGCCGACGATCTCGGTGAGCCGGGCGCCGAAGTGGAAGCGGACGCCGTGGTCGGTGTGCAGGTCGGCGAAGAGCTGGCCGAGCTCGGGGCCGAGGACCCGGTGCAGCGGGGTGGGGTCGGCCTCGACGATGGTGACCTCGGCGCCGTAGCCGCGGGCGGCGGAGGCGACCTCCAGGCCGATCCAGCCGGCGCCCGCGATGACCAGGTGGCCGTTGTCGCGGCCGAGCTGCTTGAGCTCGTGGCGGAGCCGCTCGGAGTGGGCGAGCCGGCGCAGGTGGTGGACGCCGGCGAGGTCGGTGCCGGGGATGTCGAGGCGGCGGGGCTCGGCGCCGGTGGCGAGGAGCAGCTTGTCGTAGGCGATGAGGGTGCCGTCGCCGAGGCGGACGGTGCGGGCCCCGCGGTCGATGGCGGTGACGGTCTGGCCGCGGTGGAGCTCGACGTCGTGCTGGGCGTACCAGGCGGCCTCGTGCACGAAGACGGAGTCGCGCTCCTCCTTCCCGAGGAGGTAGCCCTTGGAGAGGGGTGGACGCTCGTAGGGGTGCTCGCGTTCGTCGCCGATGAGGATCACCCGGCCGTTGAACCCCTCGGCGCGCAGGGTCTCCGCCGCCTTGGCCCCTGCCAGGCCCCCGCCGACGATGACAAAGGTCTGATCTGCGTCGACCACGTCGTTTCCTCCTCGTTGCGACCGGTTCCAACCTACGCCCCCGGGCGTTCGTCCCGTCGTACCCGCCCGGGCCGTGCCTGCGAGGGTCCCGTACGGAGGGAGGCGACGGAAGAGGGCCGTACGGGCTACCGGGGGGTGCGGAGGCGGGCGTGGAGGGCCCGGGCGGAGGCGTCGGTGAGGTTGGCGATCTGGTCGACGAGGACGCGCTTGCGGGCCCGGTCGTCGCGGGCCGTGTCGAACGCGGCCCGGAACTGCGGTTCGAGTCCGTCAGGTGCGCGGGCGACGAGGGCCTCGGCGAGCTCGGCGACGACGATCCGCTGGTCGGCGCGGAGCGCCTCCTGCTCGGCGCGCTGCATCACGTACCGGTCGGCGACGGCCTTGAGGACGGCGCATTCGTTGCGGGTCCCGCGGGGTACGACGAGTTCGGCGCCGTACCGCGTGAGCCGCCCCGAGCCGTAGGCCTGCCGGGTGGCGCCCTCGGCAGCCAGACAGAAGCGGCCGATGAGCTGGCTGGTGGCGTCCTTGAGGCGGGCCTGCGCGACGGCCGAGCCGTCGTAGCCGTGCGGCCACCACTCCTGGTCGACGAGCCGGTCCAGGGCCTCGGCGAGCTCCTGCGGATCGGTGTCCTCGGGTACGTAACGGCCGATGGCGACGGCGAACACGTCGGCCCGCTCGGGCTCGGCGTACAGCATGTTGGGATCGATGTGCCCGGCGTGCAGCCCGTCCTCGAAGTCGTGGACCGAGTAGGCCACGTCGTCGGACCAGTCCATGACCTGGGCCTCGAAGCACTTGCGGTGGGCGGGGGCGCCCTGCCGGATCCACTCGAAGACGGGCAGGTCGTCCTCGTACACGCCGAACTTCGGCGAGCCGGGGTCCTCGGGGTGACCGCCGCGCGCCCACGGGTACTTGGTGGCGGCGTCGAGGGCGGCCCGGGTGAGGTTGAGCCCGACGCTGACCAGCTCCCCCTCCCGGTCCTTGACGAAGCGCTTGGGCTCGATGCGGGTGAGGAGCCGGAGCGACTGGGCGTTCCCCTCGAAGCCGCCGCAGTCCTTGGCGACGTCGTTCAGCGCCTGCTCGCCGTTGTGCCCGAAGGGCGGGTGGCCCATGTCGTGGGAGAGGCAGGCGGCCTCGACGAGATCGGGGTCGCAGCCGAGGGCGGCCCCCAGCTCACGGCCGACCTGGGCGCACTCCAGGGAGTGGGTGAGCCTGGTGCGGGGGCTGGCGTCCCAGGCGTGACTGCGGGTGCCGGGCGTGACCACCTGGGTCTTGCCGGCGAGTCTGCGGAGCGCGGCCGAGTGCAGCACGCGGGCGCGGTCCCGCTGGAAGGCGGTGCGCCCGGGGCGTTTGTCGGGCTCGGCGGCCCAGCGCTCGGTCGCGGCGGAGTCGTAGCCGGGGGTGTCTGTGATGTCTGCGCTGTCCTTGGTGTCCTCGTTGCCTGCCATGCCTCGAAGGTAACCGGAGGGACCGACAGAAGGGCTCAGACGGCGACGAGTTCCCGCGTGCGGGCCTTCTCGTAGCGGTGGAGGAGCAGCCGGGCGAGGGCCGGGTGGGCGCCGAGCGGGTCCGAGGCGATCCAGGGGGCGTGGGCGGCGGCGCGGGTCGCGAAGAGTCCTGGGGCGGTGAAGCAGGAGGCGACGGCGACGCGGCGGCCCCTGGCTTCGAGGGCGCGGATCGCGTCGGGGACGGTGGGCGCGGCCGCGGAGGCGTACGCGGGGACGACGGGGACGCCGCCGAGGCGCTCGCCGAGGAGGGCGGCGATCCGGCGCGTCTCGGCGCGGGACCGGGGGTCGCGGGAGCCGGCGGAGGCGAGGACGACGCCGTGGCCGGCGTGGTTGCCGTCGGGGTTCCAGCCGGCCTCGGCGAGGCGGTCGGCGAGGGCCTCGACGAGGAGGGGGTGGGCGCCGAGGGGTTCGGCGACGCG
This sequence comes from Streptomyces vietnamensis, assembly GCF_000830005.1. Classification (NCBI taxonomy): domain Bacteria; kingdom Bacillati; phylum Actinomycetota; class Actinomycetes; order Kitasatosporales; family Streptomycetaceae; genus Streptomyces; species Streptomyces vietnamensis. The sequence goes on from NZ_CP010407.1 coordinate 2,743,379, forward strand.
GGCGGTCGCGGGTGATGCGGCTGTCGCCGCGGGCAGGTCGTGGGTGACGTGGTGGCCGGGGGCGAGGAGGAGGGGGACGAGGACGGCGTCCCGGCCCTCGGCCGCGAGTTCGGCGAGGGCCTCGCCGAGGAGCGGGGCGTTCAGCTCCACGTGGGCGAGGCGGACGTCGAGGCCGGGGCGGAGGTCGCGGACGCGGTCGAGGAGACGGGAGAGGGTGGCCTGGGCGCGCGGGTCCCGGCTGCCGTGTCCCACGGCGAGGAGGGTGGGGGCGGGGGCGGGCGGCGTGGGCGTGGCCGGGGCGGTGGCGCGGATGTGTCGGGCGAGGGCGGGAGCGTTCATCGGTGGGCGTACCTCCTCCTCGTGCTTCCGCTGCCGTCGGTCGTACGGACGCACCTGGGCCAGTTGCGCCCCGAGCTGTCCGGCGATCCTCACGAGCAGCCCCGCGGTGCTGGCGAGCGTGCTGTCCGGCTCCGTCATGCGCCGATCCTGGCGGGGGCGCGTTGCCCCGCCGTTTCCGGCGCGTGACGTGTCTTCGGCGCCCTCCTCACGCGCGCCGGGCCCCGTCGGCCAGGTCGTCCGCGTGACCGCCGGACCGTCCGCGTGACTGCCAGGCCGTCCGCGTGACCGACGGACCGTCCGCGTGACCGCCGGGCCGTCCGCGTGACCGCCGGGCCGGTCGTCCCGCCGGCGCCGATGTGGCACCCGGTGGGGAGGGCGCCGAGAATGGGAGGGCCGGACGGCGTGCACGACGGCGCCCGCGAGACCCGGCAGGGAGTCAGGTGATCGTGCATGTGCCGATGGCTCGCTTATTCGGGCACGCCGGTGCTGCTCGACAGCATCCTGTACAGGCCGGCCCACTCCCTGATCGACCAGAGCCTGCACTCCAGGCTCGGCGTGGAGACCACCAACGGCGACGGGTTCGGCGTGGGCTGGTACTCGGAGCACGACGACACGCCGGCGCTGCTGAGGGACGTCGGCCCCGCCTGGAACAACCGCAATCTGCGGGAGTTGGCGGATCACGTCCGGTCCCCGCTGTTCTTCGCCCACATCCGGGCGTCGACCGGGACGGCCGTGCAGCAGTCGAACTGCCACCCGTTCCGGCACGGCCGCTGGATGTTCATGCACAACGGCGCCATCGCCGGGTTCCCCCTCATGCGCCGTGACCTCACCCTGCTCGTCGATCCCGCGCTCTACGCCGACATCGAGGGCACGACGGACTCCGAGGTGATGTTCTACCTGGCCCTCACCTACGGTCTGGACCGGGACCCGCCCGCCGCCGTGGCGCGCATGGCGGGCGTGGTGGAACGGGCCGGCCGTGAGCACGGGGTGGAGTTCCCGCTCCAGATGACGCTCGCCCTCACCGACGGCGAGCGCCTCTGGGCCTTCCGCTACTCCAGCGCGCACGCCTCCCGCTCGCTGTTCTACAGCAGCCGGGTGGAGGCCCTGCGCAGGCTGCATCCCGATGTCGCCTTCCTGCGGGACGTCTCCGACGAGACCCGCCTCGTCGTCTCCGAGCCCCTCGGCGACCTGCCCGGTGCCTGGAACGAGGTGCCGGAGAGCAGTTACGGCGTGGTCCAGCCCGGCACCGACGAGCTGCACCACTTCGCCCCCGCGGCGGCGTGACGACGGGGGAGGAACAGGCCCTGGGGCCTAGCCGTCCAGCCAGACGCGGAGGGGGGCGATCGGTTCGAAGCCGGCCGCGCGGGCAGGGGCCAGGTCGTCGCCCGATTCGTAGCCGACGACCGGGCGGTCGGCCGGCGCCGACGCGAGCGCGCCCGCCCAGACGAAGGACGGGTCCGTGTCCCCCGTCGCGAAGAGGTTCGAGACGCCCGTGACGCGCGCGCTCGCGCTGAGCACCGCCCCGCCCAGGATCCGGCCGTCCGCCCCGTACCCCGCCACGATCGTCGTCGCCGGGTCCGCGAGGAGCTCCGGGCGGAAGAGGGCCGCGTCGTCCTCGTCGTCCCCGCTCCAGGCCAGGGCCCAGGCCGCCAGTTCCGCAGGGGTGCGGACGGGGCGCCAGTCGCCGGGGGCGGCGGGGGCCGGGAGGCCGGCCGGGCGGGCGATCCAGCTCGCCTCGAAGAGCATCGTGAAGCCCGCTTCGGCCAGGTCGAAGCGGGCGAAGCTGTCCTTGACGGAGGCGCCCGGGGTGGTGCGGTCGATGGTGCCGAGGAAGTCCTCCACGTCCGCGTCCGCCGTCAGCGCCACCGCGTCCGGGTAGTAGAGCGGCGTGCGGGCGGCGCTGGTCCAGGCGCGGGGCCCGAACGTGCCCGTGAGGCCGTGGGCGCGGCACATGACCTGGCACCACTCGGCGTTGTTGCGGACCGCGTCCCCGAGGACGTCGTCGTCAGTGATCATGACGCGGATCGTACGAGGGGCACGCCCCTCCCCTCCCCTCTTTTTTCGTTCCGAATCACGGAATATCTTTTCCACTATGAGAATGTCCCCGCCCGCGCTCCCCCGGCGCGCCGCAGCCGAGTTCATCGGCACCACCGCCCTCGTCGCCGTCGTCGTCGGCTCCGGCATCCGCGCCGACTCCCTCAGCCAGGACGTCGGCGTCCGGCTGCTCGCCAACGCCGCCGCCACCGCCCTCGGCCTCGGCCTGCTCATCGCCCTCATCGGCCCGCTCTCCGGCGCCCACTTCAACCCCGTCGTGACCCTCTCCGAGTGGTGGTCCCGGCGGCACGACAGCAGGGGGCGCGACGTCCTCGTCTACATCGCCGCCCAGCTCGCCGGGGCCGTGACCGGCGCCCTGCTCGCCGAGGCCATGTTCGGGCGGGCGCCCGGCACCTGGGCCACCGAGCCGCGCTCGGCGCTGCACCTGCTGCTCGGGGAGGCCGTCGCCACCGCCGGGCTCGTCCTCGTCGTGCAGGGGCTGCGCCGCATCGGCCGCCCCGGGCTCGCCCCGGTCGCCGTCGCGGGCTACATCGGCGCGGCCATCTGGTTCACCTCCTCAGGCTCCTTCGCCAATCCGGCGGCCACCGTCGGCCGCGCGTTCTCCGACTCCTTCACCGGCATCGCCCCCGCCTCGGTGCCCGCCTTCGCCGCCGCGCAGCTGCTGGGGATGGTGCTCGGGATGGGCCTCGCCGGTGTGTTGTACGGAACAGACCCCGCCTCCAGCGAACCGAATCCCGCCGACGCGCGTCGGACGGGGTGACAGAACGCAGCCGAACCACGGAGGTTCCCGCATGCCGGCACGGCTCACCCGGTTGATCCCCCGCACCACCCGGGCCCGCCGCCGCACCGTCCAGGCCGTGATGCTGGGCGCCGTCCTCGCCCTCGCCCCGGCGACCTGGATGCAGACCGCCGCCGCCGGGAAGCTCCGTACCACCGCCGACGTGCCCGCCCGGGACGTCGCCGTCGTCTTCGGCGCCGGCCTCTGGAAGGGCCGCCCCACTCCGTACCTCGCGCACCGGCTCGACACCGCCGCCGAGCTGTACCGCACGGGCAAGGTCCGGGTCCTCCTCGTCACCGGCGACAACAGCCGGACCTCGTACGACGAGCCGAGCGCCATGCGCACGTACCTCACCGCGCGCGGGGTGCCGGAGGGCCGGATCGTCAGCGACTACGCGGGCTTCGACACCTGGGACTCCTGCGTCCGCGCCAAGAAGGTCTTCGGCGTCGACCGGGCCGTCCTCGTCACCCAGGACTTCCACATCAAGCGGGCCGTCGCGCTGTGCGACCGCGCCGGGGTCGACGCGTACGGGGTCGGGGTCCCCGAACCCCACGACCGCACCTGGTACTACGGCACCACCCGGGAGCTCTTCGCGGCGGGCAAGGCCGCCCTCGACGCCGGCCTGCGCCCCGACCCGCACTTCCTGGGACCGAAGGAGAAGGGCGTCACGGAGGCGCTCGCCTCGGCCGGTTCCTGAGCCCTTCCCCGGTGCACCCCCGATGCACCCCGGATGTCGGCAAAAGGTTGTACGCGGAGGATCTTCTTTTCCGCTCTCCGCAGTACTTAGGATCCGGACGCCCCCGTTCTACCCCCGTCCCAGGAGGGACTTTGCTCCACACGCACCATCGGCGCCGCACGCATCGGCTGGCGGCCTGCACGGCCCTCGCGCTCGGCGTGGGCCTGGTGTCCACCGGCCCCGTCTCCACCGCCACCGCTGCCACGGCCGGAACCACCGCCCTCGCGAAGCCCCGGTTCGACCGGGACGGCGACGGCCGCAGCGACCGGATCTACCGGTCGGCCACCACCGGCAAGCTGACGATCGCCCTGTCGAAGACGGGCACCAGCGCGCCGTTCACGATCGGCAACGACGACCTCGACGGCGCCGTCAGCAAGGAGATCCTGGCCGCCGACAACCTGTGGGGCACCGCCGCCCCCGACCTGCTGACGCTCCGCTCCGACGGCACGCTGCGGATCCACGAGACCGTGAGCCCCACGGCCACCTCCGTGACTCCCGTCTGGCAGGGGAACGGCTGGCAGATCTACAACAAGGTCCTCGCGCCCGGGGACCTGACGAAGGACGGATTCCAGGACCTGCTGGCCCGTACCCCGTCCGGCGCGCTCTACCTGTACGCAGGCAAGGGCGGCGTCGTGGACCACACGGGCCCGTTCAAGTCGCGCGTCAAGGTCGGCGAGGGCTGGCAGGCGTACGACCAGCTCGTCGGCACCAACGACCTCGACGGCGACGCGATCGCCGACCTCGTCGCCCGGACGCCGGGCGGCGACCTGTACTTCTACAAGGGCACCGGCTCCGCCACCGCCCCGTTCAGGGCCCGCGTCAGGATCGGCGGCGGCTGGAACACGTACAACCAGATCATCGGCGCCGACGACCTGAACGGCGACGGCAGGGGCGACCTGCTGGCCCGCACGCAGAGCGGCACGTTCTACAAGTACCTCTCCGTCGGCGGCGGGAAGTTCGGGACGCGGACGTACTACGGCGGCGGCGGCCAGAACCTCTCGTACTACCTCGGCCAGGGCGGCGTCCCCGCCTACGGCAAGCACAGCCTGCTCGCCGTGAACGCGGCGGGCACGGCCTACACCGTCGGGACGCTGTCCGACGGCACGCTCACCGCACCCCGGCAGTACGGCGGGGCCGGAGAGCAGTACTGGCGGGTGCACAACACCCACGGCCTCGACGAGGCCGACCGGGCCACCGTGCTCACCGCGTACAACCCCGGCCTGATGAGCGACCGCGGCGGCGAGGTCTCCACCAGCGCGGCCTTCTACAACTACGCCGAGATCGTCTCGGTGGGCGACGTCACCGAGGACGGCAAGGCCGACGTCCTCGGCCTGGACCTGTGGGGCAACCTGTTCCTCCACCCGGGTCTGAAGTACTACAACCCGCCGCGCGTCGGCGCGGCCGTGAAGGTCGCCACGGGCTGGCACGCGGACACGCTGGTCGGCACCGGGGACGTCACGGGCGACGGCCGCCCCGACCTCGTCTCCCGCGACAACGACCGCCTGTACGTGCACCCCGGCACCGGCTCGGCGACCGCGCCGTTCGCCGCGCGCGTCCTGATCGGCGCGGGCTGGGGCGGCTACGACCACCTGGCCTCGCCCGGCGACATGAACGGCGACGGCCGGGCCGACCTCGTCGCGGTCACCCCCGGCGGCGACGTGTACCGCTACACGGCCACCGGTCTGCGCGGCTCCGCCACGTTCGGCGGCCGCGTCAAGATCGCCTCGGGCTGGAAGTACGAGGACATCAGCTGACCGCGCGCTCCCGGGGTGAGGCGCCCGCCTCACCCCGGGGCCCGTCGCGAGCTGAGCGGAGAGCACCGCGCCCGTAATACGCCGCGCCGCCCCGCGTAACACGCCGGACGCAGGCTGGCCGCATGTCCGACGCCGCCACCGTGCCCACCCACTGCCCCTACTGCGCCCTGCAGTGCGGCATGTCGCTCCGCCCCACCGGCACCCCGGAGCTGCCCGCCGAGGTGGTCGAGCGGTCCGACTTCCCCGTCAACCGGGGCGCCCTGTGCGGCAAGGGCCGCACCGCCCCCTCCGTGCTCTCCTCCCGGGTCAGGCTCACCGAGCCCCTGGTCCGACGCCCTGACACGGGGGCCCTGGAGCCCGCGTCCTGGGAGGAGGCGCTCGCCGCCGTCGCCGACGGGCTGCGCCGCACCCGCGCCGACCACGGTCCCGATGCCGTGGGGGTCTTCGGCGGCGGCGGCCTCACCAACGAGAAGGCGTACACGCTCGGCAAGTTCGCCCGGGTCGTGCTCGGCACCTCTCAGATCGACTACAACGGGCGCTTCTGCATGTCCTCCGCCGCGGCCGCGCACCAGCGGGCGTTCGGCCTCGACCGGGGCCTCCCCTTCCCCCTGGAGGACATCCCGAGGACCGGCTGCGTCATCCTCGTCGGGTCCAACCTCGCCGAGACCATGCCGCCCGCCCTGCGCTACCTCACCGAGCTGAAGGAGAACGGCGGGAAGCTCATCGTCGTCGACCCACGCCGCACCCGCACCGCCGAACAGGCCGATCTGCACCTCGCGCCGCGCCCCGGCACCGACCTCGCGCTCGCCCTCGGCATGCTCCACCTCGTGGTCGCCGAGGGGCGGGTCGACGAGGCGTTCGTCGCGGAGCGCACCGACGGCTGGGAGGGCGCCCGCGCCGGGGCCATGTCCCACTGGCCCGAGCAGGTCGAGCGGATCACCGGCGTGTCCGTGCCGCAGCTCCGCGAGGCCGTCGCGATGTTCTGCGACGCCGAGAACGCCATGGTGCTGACCGCGCGCGGCCCCGAGCAGCAGTCCAAGGGCACCGACACCGTCGGCGCCTGGATCAACTTCTGCCTCGCCACCGGCAGGGCGGGCCGGCCGCTGAACGGCTACGGCTGCCTCACCGGCCAGGGCAACGGCCAGGGCGGCCGCGAGCACGGCCAGAAGGCCGACCAGCTGCCCGGCTACCGCAAGCTCGACGACCCCGCCGCACGCGCGCACGTGGCCGGCGTGTGGGGCGTCGCCCCGGAGTCGCTGCCGGGGCCCGGGCGGAGCGCGTACGAGCTCCTCGACGCGCTCGGCGGCGACATCAAGGCCCTGCTCCTCATGGGGTCCAACCCGGTCGTCTCCGCGCCGCGCGCCGCGCACGTCGAAGGGCGCCTTCGCTCGCTCGACTTCCTCGCCGTCGCCGACGTCGTGCTCTCCGAGACCGCCGAACTCGCCGACGTCGTCCTGCCCGTGACCCAGTGGGCGGAGGAGACGGGGACCATGACCAATCTGGAGGGGCGGGTGCTGCTGCGCCGCCGCGCCCTCACCCCTCCGGCGGGCGTCCGCAGCGACCTGGAGGTGCTGCACGGGCTCGCCGGGCTGCTCGGCCGGGAGAAGGGCTTCCCGACCGACCCGGAGGAGGTCTTCGAGGAGCTGCGCCGCGCCTCGGCGGGAGGGCCCGCCGACTACGCGGGCATCAGCTACCGGCGGATCGAGGAGGAGCAGGGCGTCTTCTGGCCCTGCCCCGGGCCCGAGCACGCGGGCACGCCCCGGCTCTTCCTGGACCGGTTCGCGACGGCCGACGGGCGGGCCCGGTTCGTGCCCGTGGTGCACCGGGCGGCGGCCGAGGAGACGGACGCCGAGTACCCGGTGGTCCTGACGACCGGCCGGGTCGTGTCCCAGTACCAGTCGGGGGCGCAGACCCGGCGGGTCGACGAGCTGAACGCGGCGGCGCCGGGGCCGTTCGTGGAGCTGCACCCGAGGCTCGCCGAGCGGCTCGGGGTCGCCGAGGGCGAGGAGCTCGCGGTGGTCTCGCGGCGCGGGCGGGCCGTCGCCCCGGCCCGGATCACCGCGTCCATCCGGCCCGACACGGTCTTCATGCCGTTCCACTGGTACGGGGAGGGGCGGGCGAACACCCTGGTGAACCCGGCGCTCGACCCGGTCTCCCGGATGCCCGAGTTCAAGGTGTGCGCGGTCCGCCTGGAACCGCTTGCCCACGAGGTCCCTACGGCCGGTCGAACCAGTCCCCGCTCTCGATGACCGGGCCGAGGGGCGCGTCCGGGGACGCCAGGAACACCCAGGCGGACACCTTCGCCCCGTCCCGTACCCGTTCGACGTCCATCGCCACCCGCTCGTACCCGACGGGCAGCTCGAGGCGGTCGAGCAGCCCGAACAGATCGCTGTAGTCGCCGGACGAGGGCGTGAGCAGGGTGCCGACCACCCGGCCCCCGTGCGCCGGGACGACGTACGGGTAGCCGGGCCCGTCGTGCAGGACCGCCCCGTGCAGCACGGCGTCCGCCTCGGTGCCGATCCGGCCGGCGAGGAACCGGTCGTGGTTGTACCCGCCCGGGCGCAGCGTCCCGTACACGAAGAACGGCCGCTCCTCGCCCACCGGGTGCTCGATCAGCCGGGCCGCCGTGGTCTCCCGCTCGACCCAGCGGGCGTACTCCTCGCCGGCCCGGGCCACCCGGGTGGCGAGGATCTCGGGCGTCTCGTAGTCGTGGGCGGCGAGGAGGTGCGCCTCCAGGGCCTGGTAGTGGGCCTCGGTGGTCTTGAACACCACCTCCCACTCCTCGGCCGTCTCGATCGCGCCCTGCCAGTGGTAGACGGAGGTGAGGGGCCCGTTGATCTGCGCGCAGGCGGCGAGCCGGGCCTCGACGGCGCCGCGCGCCAGGGCGTCGGCCTTGGCGCGGGCGTCGGTGGTGGTGCGGACGGTGACGATCACGTCTCCACCGTACGGGCGAACTGGGCGGCGTGCAGCCGGGCGTAGGCGCCCCCGGCGGCGAGGAGTTCCTCGTGGGTGCCCTGCTCGGCGATCGCGCCGCTCTCCATCACCAGGATCGTGTCGGCGTCCCGGATCGTGGAGAGCCGGTGGGCGACGACGAAGCTGGTGCGGCCGGCGCGCAGGGAGGCCATGGCCTGCTGGACGAGGAGTTCGGTACGGGTGTCGACGGAGCTGGTGGCCTCGTCGAGGACGAGGATCACCGGGTCGGAGAGGAAGGCGCGGGCGAGGGTGACCAGCTGCTTCTCGCCGGCGCTGAGGCCGCCGCCGTCCTCGTCGAGGACGGTGTCGTAGCCGTCGGGCAGGGTGCGGACGAAGCGGTCGGCGTGGGCGGCCTTCGCGGCGGCGACGATCCGCTCGCGGGAGACCTCGCCGGGGACCCCGTAGGCGATGTTGTCGGCGATGGTGCCGCCGAAGAGCCAGGTGTCCTGGAGGACCATGCCGGTGGCGGAGCGCAGCTCCTCCCGGGTCATGGCGGCGGTGTCGACGCCGTCGAGGGTGATCCGGCCGCCGGTGACCTCGTGGAAGCGCATGAGCAGGTTGACCAGGGTCGTCTTGCCGGCGCCGGTGGGGCCGACGATGGCGACGGTGCGGCCGGGTTCGACGGTGAGCGACAGGTCCTCGATGAGCGGCCTGCCGTCCTCGTAGCGGAAGGCGACCTTCTCGAAGGAGACCCGGCCGCGCAGCTCGGCGGGCTTCCGGGGTTCGGTCGGGTCCGGGGACTCCTCCTCTGCGTCGAGGAGGTCGAAGACCCGCTCGGCGGAGGCGACGCCGGACTGGAGGAGGTTGGCCATGGCGGCGACCTGGTTGATGGGGCCGTTGAAGTCGTACGAGTACTGGATGAAGGCCTGCACGTCGCCGACGGACAGCGTGCCGCTCGCCACCCGCAGGCCGCCGACGACGGCGATGGCGACGTAGTTGAGGTTGCCGACGAGGGTCAGGGCGGGCTGGATGAAGCCGGAGACGAACTGGGCGCGGAAGCTCGCCCGGTAGAGCTCCTCGCCGAGCTCGTCGAAGCGGGCCACGGCCTCGGCGCGGCGGCCGAAGGCGACGACCTCGGTGTGGCCGGTGATCATCTCCTCGACGTGGCTGCCGAGCCGACCGGTGACCGCCCACTGCTTCACGAACTGGGGCTGGGCGCGCTTGCCGACGAAGGTCGCGACGGCGACGGACACGGGCACGGTGGCGAGGGCGACGAGGGCGAGCAGCGGGGAGATCCAGAACATCATCACGAGGACGCCGGCCAGGGTGAGCAGGGCGCGCGTCATCTGGCTGAAGGCCTGCTGGAGGGTCTGGACGATGTTGTCGATGTCGTTCGTGGTGCGGGAGAGGACCTCGCCGCGCGGCTGCCCGTCGAGGTAGGTGAGGGGCAGCTTCGCCAGCTTGTGCTGGGCGCGTTCGCGCAGCCGGTGGCCCGCGCGCTGGACGACGGTGGTGGCGATCCGCAGCTGGACCCAGGTGAGGGCGGAGGAGCCGGTGACGACGGCGACGGAGAGGGCGAGGATCCGGCCGACGGCAGCGAAGTCGACGCCCGCGGGGCCGGTGGCACCGGTGATGACGAGGTCGGTGGCGCGGCCGAGGAAGAGGGGGCCGAGGACGGAGAGGGAGACGGCGGCGGCACCGGCGGCGAGGACGGCGAGGAGGAGGGCCCGGTCGGGGGCGAGGGTGCGCAGGAGGCGGAGGCCGGAGGAGCGGAAGGAGAGGGAGCGTTCGAGGGAGGGGGCGGCGAGGCCGGGGCCGCGCTGGGGAGGGGGGCCGGTGCGGGCGGGGACGGTGGCGGGGGCCTTGGTGGTGGGGCGAGGGGCGCGGGTCTCGGTCGCCGTGCTCATGCGGCTTCCTCCTCGGTGAGCTGGGAGAGGACGATCTCCCGGTAGGTGGGGTTGTCCCGCATGAGGGACGTGTGGGTGCCGGTGCCGACGGTGCGGCCCCGGTCGAGGACGACGATCCGGTCGGCGTGCCGGATGGTGGAGACGCGCTGGGCGACGATGACGACGGTGGCGTCGGCGGTCTCCTCGCGCAGGGCGGTGCGGAGCCGGGCGTCGGTCCGGGGGTCGAGCGCGGAGAAGGAGTCGTCGAAGAGGTAGAGGCGGGGGCGGGCGACGAGCACGCGCGCGATGGCGAGGCGCTGGCGCTGGCCGCCGGAGAAGTTGGCGCCGCCCTGGGAGACGGGGGCGTCGAGGCCGTCGTCGAGTTCGCGTACGAAGTCGGCGGCCTGGGCGACCTCCAGGGCGTGCCAGAGCTCCTCGTCGGTCGCGTCGGGCCGGCCGTACCGGAGGTTGGTCGCCACGGTCCCGGAGAAGAGGTACGGCTTCTGGGGGACGAGTCCGACGGTCTTCGCCATCAGCTGCGGGTCGAGCCGCCGCACGTCGACGCCGTCGACGAGGACCTCGCCGTCCGTGGCGTCGAAGAGCCGGGGCACGAGCCCGAGGAGGGTCGACTTGCCCGCGCCGGTGGAGCCGACGACGGCGGTGGTCTCGCCGGGCCGGGCGACCAGGGCCACGTCGTGGAGGACGGACTCCTCCGCGCCCGGGTAGCGGAAGCCGACGCCGTCGAGGTCGAGGCGGCCGGGGCCTGCGAGGGTCCGGACGGGGTCGGCGGGCGGGGTGACGGAGGAGCGGGTGTCGAGGACCTCGCGGACGCGCTCGGCACCGGCTTCGGCGCGGGGCATGTGCATGAACAGGAAGAGGACCATCATCACGGACATCGAGGTCTGGAGGAGGTAGCCGAGGAAGGCGACGAGCCCGCCCGGCTGGAGGGCGCCGGAGTCGATGCGGTGGGCGCCGACGTACACGAGGGCGACGGTCGTCAGCTGCCAGACGATCAGGACCGTGGGGAACATGAGGGCCTGGAGCCGGCCGGCCCTGAGGCCGACGGTGAGGAGTTCGTCGTTGGCCGTGGCGAACCGTTCCCGCTCGTGCCGGTCGCGGACGAAGGCGCGGACCACCCGGACGCCGGTGATCTGCTCGCGGAGCACGCGGTTGGCCCGGTCGACGCGCTCCTGCATGCCGCGGAAGAGGGGCCGCATGCGCAGCACGACGGTGCCGACGGCGCCGGTCATCACGGGCACGAACGCGAACAGGACGAGCGCGAGCGGCACGTCCTGGCGCAGGGCCATGACGAGTCCGCCGGCGCAGAGCAGCGGGGCGGCGACCAGCATGGTGAGGACGAGGACGGTGAACGTCTGGATCTGCTGGACGTCGTTGGTGGTCCGGGTGATGAGGGAGGCGGCGCCGAAGCGGCCGCGCTCCCGGGCGGAGAAGTCCTGGACGCGGCGGAACACCTCGGAGCGCAGGTCGCGGGCGACGCCCATGGCGATCCTGGCGCCGGTGTAGGTGGCGGCGGCGGCCGCGGCGGCCTGGAGGAGGGTGACGGCGATCATCACGGCGCCGCCGGAGAGGACCCGGCCGGTGTCGCCGCGCAGGACGCCGTGGTCGATGACGCCGGCGTTGAGGGTGGGCAGGGTGAGGGAGGCGAGGGTCTGGACGAGCTGGAGGGCGACGAGGAGGACGAGGAGGGACCGGTACGGCCGGAGGCGGGGTGCGAGCAGTCGGAACAGCATGCGGATGATCGTGATACCTCAAGCTTGGTTGAGGTCAAGCGTCTTCCGTACGAAGTCCGGTCAGGGCCACGTGCGGTCCGGGCCACGTGCAGTCCAAGCCAAGTGCGGTCCGGGCCACGTGCGTTCCGCGGGTCGTACGGTGAGGGCATGACGACACCTCCCCCGCGCATCGAGATCGACGGCACCCCGGCGGCCGACCCGGAGCTCCTCGCCGCCCTCATGAGCGGCTACGGCCACTTCACGGCGATGCAGGTACGGGACGGGCGCGTGAAGGGCCTCGCCCTGCACCTCGACCGCCTCGACCGCTCGACCCGCGAGCTCTTCGACCGGGAGCTGGAGGGCAAGCGGGTGCGCGAGCTCGTCACCGGGGCCCTCGCGAACGCCGGGCGGCGGGACGCCTCGGTCCGGGTGTACGTGTACGAGGGCGCCCGCACCGTGGTGACCGTCGCGGACCCGGCCCCCGACGGCCCCGGCGCCCCGCAGCGCCTGACGACCGTCGACTACTGGCGGCCCGCGCCGCACATCAAGCACCTGGGCGGCTTCGGCCAGCGCTACCACGGCGAGGCGGCCCGCCGGGCCGGCTTCGACGAGGCCCTGCTGACCTCCCCGTACGGCGAGATCGCCGAGGGCGCGGTCACCAACATCGCCTTCTGGGACGGCACTTCGGTGGTCTGGCCGTCGGCACCGTGCCTCACCGGCATCACCATGGCCCTCCTGGAGCCGCGCCTGCCCTCGGTCCGGCGCCCGGTCACCCTGGCCGACCTCCCGGGCTTCCGGGCGGCGTTCGTGACGAACTCCCGGACGATCGCGCCGGTGACGGCGATCGACGAGACGACGTTCGCGGTGGACGAGGAGCTGATCGGGCGGGTGTTCGCAGCGTACGACAGCGTGACTCCGGAGGAGATCGCGGCCGGCGCTCAGCCGGGGAGTTCGTCCAGGTAGTGGGCGAGTGAGGGGAGGGCGACCCACAGCTGGTCGAAGTAGGCGGCGAAGTACCCCATGAACCTGGGATGTTCGACGCTGAAGCCGTTGAGCCGCTGCTTCGACCCGCCGGAGAAGGCCAGGAAGGCCACGCTGTCGTCGATCAGCGCCATGTTGAGGCCGTCGGCGGCGGCGGTCCACCGCATCACGGCCGCCTCGTAGTTGAGGATGCCCTCGGTCTCCCCGTGATGCCGCCGCACCCAGGCCAGGACGTCCTTGTCGGGCACCGCGTCCCGCTCGGGCACGCCGATGATCCGGCGCACGCTCCGCTCGTCCTCGCTGTCGGCGGCGGCCCAGTCCTGGACCGCCCTGAAGTACTCGCGGGAGGCGTTCGTACTGGTCTGGTCGGGCGGGTAGCGGCGCGTGTAGGTGACCCGGATCTCCGAACCGGCGCCCCGCACCCGCTCCGCCGCGGCCTCGTAGAACTCCCGGTTGTCCTTGTACCAGTGGACTCCGGGCAGCGTCTCCCCGCCCGCGAGCGCGTCGAGCGGGAGGGGCGGCGGCAGCGGCACCGGCGGGGCCTCGCCCGCCCTGCCCGCCTCCTCGATCTCGCGCCGGGCGGTCAGCCAGCGGTCCCGCCAGTCGGCGGGCTTCCCGCCGAGGGCCTCGACGAGCGCGCACATGTGCTCCCAGGAGGGGAAGCGGCGGCCGTTCAGGATCATCGAGACGTTGCTGCGCGCGCACTCCATGGACCGCGCGAGCGCGTCGAGCGTCGGCTTGGTGAGGGTCTGCCGGCGCAGCTCGCGCAACTCGGCGGCGAAGCGCTCCTGCGGGCCGTACGGGGCCGGCGAGGAGGCCGTGTCGGTCATGAGCGGTGCCCTTCGCGTCGCAGGACGTTCCCGCAGGAGGTTCCCGGCAGGACGGTTCCCGAGTGTTCTCCGATGGTCCGTCATTGTCCGTCAGCTTCACAGAAGTTGACAGACCGGTGCGGGCGTTCCGCTCCGTCAGTACCGGTCTACGCGCGTCTTCCAGCCATTGCCCGGGCCCACCGGCCGCCGCACACTCGGGACATCGAGCCTGGCACCGCTCAGGCAGGGAGGAGGGACACCCCATGTGACCTGACATACCTTGCGGAACAGACGCGGAAGAAACGGCCGAGGCCGCCCCTTCGCATCCGGGCAGGAGCAGGGGCGGCCTTCCGACCACACACAAGGGAGAACCCCGTGTTCGTCGATCTCAGAGTAGACCTTCCGGTCAAGAGCGCCGCGTTCCTCGCCTCGCTCGTCCTCGGCATCATCCTGGTGCTCTCCCCCGCGGCGGGCGCGGGAGTCCCGGAGCAGGCGTGGCTCTTCCTCGGAGCCCTCGCCGCCCTCGGGGCCGGCCCTCGGGGCGGTGCGGGGAGGGCGGGACGATGACGAACGGTGAGGAGCGGACGCTCGACTGCCCCCGGTGCGCCGCGGCGACGCCGCACCGGACGTACACCTCGCCCGCCGTGGGCTGCGCCGGGGAGCGGATCGTGCTGGTCCTGCACGAATGCCGGCGATGTCGGTACGCGTCGGTGGGCTCCGCCGGCCGGCCGGTCGGCTGCCTGCCGTCCGGTCCCGGCTGCGGGGCGGACCGCGGCTGACGGAAAGGCGCCGGGAGGGAGAGGGGCCGGGGTGCCTTCGGGCGCCCCGGCCCTTTCGCATACCCCCTGCACCTGCTCACCCGTTCGGCACGGACCGTCAGATGACACTCCATGAACCGCTCTGACCTGCGGAAATGTCCGAAATCCAGGCGACACACCGTATCGGACGGAGCAATCCTGATGATCCATCAGCAGGCGGGGTGTGCGGCGCGGCTCTTATCTCGGTCTTAGAAGGTCCGGCTCCGGGATGTCCCTCCCGGCAGGACCAGCCGGCATGACCGCTCGCGCGCCCCGGAGGACCCCCATGCGCACCACTGCCCGTCTGTTCACCGGTACCGCGCTGGCGGTCGTCGCGATCGGGGCGTTCGCCGCCCCCGCGGCGTACGCGGACAACGACCCCTCATCGTGGAACAGCGAGAGCCACGAGTCGAGCGGGAACCACGAGTCGAACGGCAACCACGAGTCGAACGGCAACCACGAGTCGAACGGGAACCACGAGTCGCTGGAGATCAACCCGTCGTCCGTGTCCCCCGGCGAGACCGTCACCGTGAACACGCTCGCCTGCGGCAAGCACGGGCACGGTGTCGGCGACGCGAACTCGCTCGGCGCGGGCGAGTTCCAGCTGAAGCCGAGCACGCACAAGGAGGTCGTGGTCGGACAGTTCGAGGTGCCGGAGCACGTCAAGGCCGGTTCCTACTGGATCAGCGTGGCCTGCGACAACGGCAAGACCGCCCGGGGCGACCTGTGGGTCAAGCACCGGAGTCCCAGCGGCCACGTCCAGACCGGTGTCGGGGGCAGCGTCGGCCCCGACACCGCCCAGGTCACGGCGGGCGCGGCGGTGCTGGCCGCGGCTGCCGTCGGCGGGGTCTGGCTCCTGCGCCGCCGGGCGAGCGGCGCGCAGGACCACTGAGACCACCGCCCGTCCTGCCCCCGCCGCGCGCCCGTACACGGCCCGGCGGGGGCAGGGCCACACCCCGGGGCGGCGTTCCGGGGCCGCATCCCGGGACCACGCCCCAGGGCCACATGCACGAAGCGACCGAGGGACCGAGGGAATCCAGGTGAGCAACAAGAGCAAGGGGTGGGTCATAGCCGTGGCCGCCGGCGCCGGGATCTGGCTCGTCCAGAACGGCTCGGAGACCGTCACCCCGCCCGTGCCGTCGGCCGCGCAGGCCTTCGCCGCCGGGCCGAGCGTGCACACCGACGCCGCCGCCGACCCGCTGCCGCCCTCGCCGCCGGTCCGGCTGCGGATCCCCGAGACCGACGTGGACGCCCCGATGATGCGGCTCGGCCTCAAGGAGAACGGCGCGCTCGACGTGCCGCCGGCCGCGGACCGGAACATGGCCGGCTGGTACGGGGACGGCACCACGCCCGGCGCCAAGGGCACCGCGATCATCGCGGGCCACGTCGACAACGCCGACGGACCCGCCGTCTTCTACACGCTCGGCGCGCTCAAGAAGGGCCACCGGATCGAGGTGGACCGGCAGGACGGGAAGACCGCCGTGTTCACGATCGACGCGATCGAGGTGTACGACAACAAGGACTTCCCGTCCCGGAAGGTCTACGACGAGGCCGGCCGGGCCGAGATCCGGGTGATCACCTGCGGCGGCGGCTTCTCGAAGAAGAACGGCTACCAGGGGAACGTGGTCGCCTTCGGCCACCTCATCGGGGTCCGCTGAAAGATCACGCCCACTGGTCGAAGGCCAGCTTCGCGACCAGCGAGAGCACCACGACGAGCAGGACGCCGCGGACGAACTCGGCCCCCTTGCTCAGCGCCATCCGCGCCCCGAGCATCCCGCCGGCCAGGTTGAAGACGGCCATGACGGCCGCGAGCTGCCAGTACACGCTGCCCTGGTACGCGAACATGGCGAGCGCGCCCGCGTTGGTGCAGACGTTCACGATCTTCGCGGTGGCCGAGGCGGTCACCAGGTCCAGGTGGAGCACGGCCGTCAGCGCGAGGACGAGGAAGGTCCCGGTGCCGGGACCGAACAGGCCGTCGTAGAAGCCGATCCCGCCGCCGACGACCACGATCGCGGTCACGATCCGCGCCCGGGTCAGCGGCGCCCGCTCCTCCCCCTCGACCTTCGCGCCGAAGGAGGGCCGCAGCATCACGAAGGCCGCGACCGCGAGCAGCACCACCATGATCACCGGGCGCAGCACCTCGCTGCTGATCCCGGCCGCGAAGAACGCGCCGCCCATCGAGCCGAGGAGGGCCGCGAGCCCGATCCGTACCGCCGTCCACACCCGCACGGGCGCCTTGCGGAGGTAGGTGATCGCGGCCCCGGTGGTGCCCACGATCGAGACGGCCTTGTTGGTGCCGAGGACGTACGCGGCCGGGACGTGCGGAAGACCGAGCAGCAGGGCGGGCAGCTGGAGCAGCCCGCCACCGCCCACCACGGCGTCGATCCAGCCCGCCACGAGGGCGGCGAGGCAGAGCAGGACAAGGGTGGTCAGCGAGATGTCGGGCATGGTCGCGAGCCTAGGGAGGCGATCGTTGCCCCGTCCATCGGTCGCTTGATCGTTGAGTAGGTTCTGAGCTTGCGGCCTCACAGCGGCATCCGGTCCGGACGGAGATCAGCGTTCCGTCCGGGAAACAGCCGGGATCCCGACGGGTAACACCGGCCTCGCACCCTTCCGGTATGAGTACACGGATCGTGGTGGTCGGGGGCGGAACGGCGGGCGCCCGGCTCGCCCAGCGCCTGCCCGTCACCCTCCTCGGCGAGGAACCGCACGCCCCCTACAACAGGGTGCTGCTCGCCGACGTCCTCGCCGGACGGTACGCCCCCGAGGTCATCGCCCTGCCCGGAACCCGGGAGCCGGTACGGCTCGGGGTCCGGGCGGTACGGATCGACCGGGCGGCCCGGACGGTCGAGTGCGCGGACGGCTCGCTGGTCGGGTACGACCGCCTGGTCCTGGCGACGGGCTCGAACCCGGTCCTCCCACCGCTGCGGGGCCTGCGGGGCGCGGCGCTCCCGGCCGGCGTCCACCCCTTCCGTACGCTCGACGACTGCCTGTCGCTGCGCGCGCTCGTACGGCCCGGGGTGCGGGCCGTCGTCATCGGCGGCGGGCTCCTCGGCGTCTCGGCCGCGCGGGCCCTCGCGGCGCTCGGCGCGGACGTGGTCCTGACCCAGCAGGGCGAGCGCCTCATGGAACGCCAACTCGACGCCCAGGCCTCCGCCCTGCTGCGCTCGCACGTCGAGGCGCTGGGGGTCGAGGTGCACACCGAGTGCCGGGTGAGCGGCCTGCGGCAGCGGGACGGGGCGGTCACGGCGGTCGAACTCGCCGACGGTTACGTCCTCGACACCCAGGTCGTGGTCCTGGCGTGCGGGGTCCGCCCCCGGGTGGCCCTGGCGAGGGAGGCGGGCCTGTCCGTCGCGACGGGCATCGTGGTCGACGACGAGCTCCGCACCTCGGACCCGCACATCCACGCGATCGGCGACTGCGCGGAGCACGGGGGGCGCGTGTACGGCCTGGCGGGCCCGGCACTGGAACAGGCGGACGTCCTGGCGGACGTACTACTCGCGGAAACACCCGCGCCTGCCCGCACGGGCGCCCTGACCGGCGCCTCCGCCGAAGCCCGCGCGGGCACACGGGACGGCGCTCTTGGGGACGCCCCCGCGCCCGCGCGCACGCGGGACGGCGCCCACCCCCGTGTGGGCAATCGTCCCGCTGGGGCGGGACGGGTGGGCACACGGGACGGCGCGCCTGGCCGCGCCCCCGCCCTCCGCACCGACCCGCACCACGAGGACGCCGCGCATCCGGTGCGGGCCCAGGCCCGGGAGCCTCTGGCGCCGGCAGGGCGCGGGTCCGCTGTGCCCACCCTCCCCCAAGCGCTCGGCTTCGCTCGAGCAGGGGGGACCCCCCTCGCCCCGGCGGAACGCATGCCCACAGCGGGCGGGGCGCAGCCCACAGCGGCGACACCCGCGCCAGCGCCAGCCGAGGCGCAGCCCGCATCGGCCGGAAGCGCACCCGCCGCGCGCTACACCGGCACCCGCGCCCTCACCCGCCTCACGCTCGGAGGGGCGCGGCCCCTCGACCTCGCCGCGTTCGGTGAAGTCACCGCCCAGCCGGGCGACGACGTCGTCCAGCTCGCCGACGCCACGCGCGCCGCCTACCGGAAGGTCGTCGTCCGCGGGGACCGGCTCGTCGGGGGCGTCCTCCTCGGCGACCTCGCCGCGGTCGGCGCGCTCGCAAGGGCCTGGGAGGGCGACGAGGCCCTGCCCGACGCGGCCCCCCTGCTCCACCTGCTCACCCACGACGGAGGCTCCTCATGACCACCCCCACCATCGTCCTGGTCGGCCACGGAATGGTCGGCCAGCGGTTCCTCGAGGCGCTCGCCGACCGTGGCGTCACCGAGCGGGCCAGGATCGTGGTGCTCTGCGAGGAGCCGCGCCCGGCCTACGACCGCGTCCAGCTGACCTCGTACTTCTCCGGGAAGACCCCGGACGACCTGTCGATGGTCGAGGACGGGTTCCTCGAGAAGCACGGCATCGAGCTGTACGTGAACGACCCGGCCGAGACGGTGGACCGGGCGGCCCGGACGGTCACCGCCCGCTCCGGCCGGGTCTTCGCGTACGACACGCTCGTCCTGGCCACCGGCTCGTACCCCTTCGTGCCGCCCGTCCCCGGCAAGGACGCCGAGGGCTGTTTCGTCTACCGCACGATCGAGGACCTCCTCGCGATCGAGGAGTACGCGAAGACGGCGACGACCGGCGCGGTCGTCGGCGGCGGCCTGCTCGGCCTGGAGGCGGCGGGCGCGCTCAAGGGCCTCGGGCTCGACACGCACGTCGTGGAGTTCGCGCCGCGCCTGATGCCGGTGCAGGTCGACGAGGGCGGCGGTGCGGCCCTGCTGCGGACGATCGAGGGGATGGGTCTGACCGTCCACACGGGCACGGGCACGCAGGAGATCGTGACCGGGGGCGACGGCGCCGTGGTGGGCATGAAGCTGTCGGACGGTTCCGAACTGGCCACGGACATGGTCGTGTTCTCGGCGGGTGTACGCCCCCGGGACCAGCTGGCCCGCGACTGCGGCCTCGCCGTCGGCGAGCGCGGTGGCATCGCCGTGGACGAGTTCTGCCGGACCTCCGACCCCGCGGTCTTCGCGATCGGCGAGTGCGCGCTGGCCTCGGACGGCCGGGTGTACGGCCTGGTGGCGCCGGGCTACGAGATGGCGCAGACGGCGGCTGCGGCCATCGCCGACCACGCGAGCGGCGACGGCTTCACCGGCGCCGACATGTCGACCAAGCTGAAGCTGCTCGGCGTGGACGTGGCCTCCTTCGGCGACGCGCACGGCACGGCCGAGGGCTGCCTCGACGTCGTGTACTCCGACTCCCGCTCGGGCGTCTACAAGAAGCTGGTGATCTCCGGTGACGGGGTGCTGCTCGGCGGCGTCCTGGTCGGCGACGCCGAGCAGTACGGCCTGCTCCGCCCGCTCACCGGCACGGTCCCGCCGGTCTCCCCCGAGCAGCTGGTGCTCCCGGCGGGCGCGGGCGCCCCGGTCTCGCTCGGCCCGTCGGCGCTGCCGGACGACGCCGTCATCTGCTCCTGCCACAACGTGACGAAGCACGCGATCGGCCAGTGCACGAGCCTGCCCGAGGTGAAGCGGTGCACCAAGGCCGGTACGGGCTGCGGCAGTTGCGTGAAGGTGATCGAGAAGCTGCTGCCGGCCGCCGTCGACAAGGGGCTGTGCGGCTGCTTCTCGTACACCCGGAGCGAGCTGTACGAGATCGCCCGCACCCTGCGCCTGACCTCCTTCGCGGCGCTGCTCGACTCGCACGGGCGCGAGGAGGCGCGGGGCGGTGAGGGCTGCGAGGTCTGCAAGCCGACCGTCGGGTCCATCCTGGCCTCCCTCGCCCCGACACTCGGGATTGGCGGCTACATCCTGGACGGCGAGCAGGCCTCCCTCCAGGACACCAACGACCACTTCCTCGCCAACCTGCAGCGCAACGGCTCCTATTCGGTGGTGCCGCGCATCCCCGGCGGCGAGATCACCCCGGACAAGCTGATCGTGATCGGCGAGGTGGCCCGCGACTTCGGCCTCTACACGAAGATCACCGGCGGCCAGCGGATCGACCTCTTCGGCGCCCGGGTGGACCAACTGCCCTCGATCTGGACCCGGTTGGTCGACGCGGGCTTCGAGTCGGGACACGCGTACGGCAAGGCACTGCGCACGGTGAAGTCCTGCGTCGGGCAGACCTGGTGCCGCTACGGCGTCCAGGACTCCGTGAAGATGGCGATCCAGCTGGAGCTGCGCTACCGGGGCCTGCGCGCCCCGCACAAGCTGAAGTCGGCGGTCTCGGGCTGCGCCCGCGAGTGCGCGGAGGCCCAGTCGAAGGACTTCGGGATCATCGCGACGGCGAACGGCTGGAACCTGTACGTCGGCGGGAACGGCGGCGCGACCCCGCGCCACGCGGACCTGCTCGCCCAGGACCTCTCGGAC
This sequence comes from Streptomyces vietnamensis, assembly GCF_000830005.1. Classification (NCBI taxonomy): domain Bacteria; kingdom Bacillati; phylum Actinomycetota; class Actinomycetes; order Kitasatosporales; family Streptomycetaceae; genus Streptomyces; species Streptomyces vietnamensis. Next base: position 2,764,575 of record NZ_CP010407.1, read on the forward strand.
GCCGAACTGGTCCGTCTGATCGACCGGTTCCTGATGTTCTACATCCGGACGGCGGACCGTCTTGAGCGGACGTCGACCTGGCTGGAGCGCCTGGAGGGCGGGCTCGACCACCTCAAGGACGTGGTGGTGCACGACTCGCTCGGGCTCTGCGACGAGCTGGAGGCGCTGATGGCCGCGCACGTCGCCGACTACCGCGACGAGTGGGCCGAGACCCTGGACGACCCGGAGCGGCTGCGGCGCTTCGTGTCCTTCGTGAACGCGCCCGGGGCGCCGGACCCGTCGGTCCGGTTCGTGCCGGAGCGCGACCAGATCAAGCCGGACCTCACGATTCTCACGATCGGAAACCTGGAAGGGGCCACCTCCCGATGACGACGACACTCGAGCTCTCCGTCTCCCCCGACTCCTGGATGGCGGTCTGCGAGGAGGCCCGGCTGACCCCCGGCCGGGGCGTGGCGGCACTCCTTCCGGACGGCCGGCAGGCGGCGGTCTTCCGGGACCGGGCGGGCCGGACGTACGCGATCGACAACCGCGATCCGTTCACGGGGGCGCAGGTGCTCTCCCGGGGGCTCATCGGCTCGGTGGGCGGGCGGCCGTTCGTGGCCTCGCCGCTCCTGAAGCAGCGCTTCGACCTGGAGACGGGCCGGTGCCTGGACGACGACGAGGTCGCGGTGGCGGTCTATCCGGTGCGCACGAAGTAACTTGACCGATCGTTCCAGATAGCCGTACGGTCCTCTCGTGGCCAGGACCAAGGAATTCGATCCGGAGGCCGCGCTCCAGGCGGCGCTCGAACTGTTCTGGGCGCGCGGCTACGAGGCGACGACGATGTCGGACCTCGTGGAGCACCTCGGCATCGGCCGCGCCAGCATCTACGCGACCTTCGGCAACAAGCACGAGCTGTACCTGAAGGCGATGAACCGCTACCTGGAGACCCGCGACCCGCGGATCGTCGAGGAGCTGTCCGCGCCGGGCCCGGCGCTGCCGGCCGTGCGGGCGCTCGTCCGCCGCTTCGCCACCGAGGCGGCGGCGGACGGGGAGCGCCTGAACGGCTGCTTCGTCACCAACTCGGCGGCGGAGCTCGGCCCGCACGACACGGTGGTCGCCCGCCGGGTCGAGCTGAGCTGGGAACAGATCGAGACGCTCCTGCACGGGGCGCTCACCCGGGCCCGCGCCGGGGGCGAGCTCCCGGCCGACCGGGACCCGCGGGCGCTCGCCCGGATGCTGCTCGTCCTGCTCCAGGGGATCCGGGTGGTCGGCAAGGTGTCGAGCGACCCGGGCCGGGTGACGGACGCGGCGGAGCAGGCACTGGGGCTGTTGGGCTGAGCAGTGGGCGCCCACGGGGGCGCCCTTTCTTCGGGCTTCATTCTGGAACGTACGGTCAAGTTCAGAGGGGGATGGGGATGGAAACGACGACGACACGGTTACGACGACCCCGGGCCGTGGACTCCCGGCACGGCTTCCTCCTCCTCCTCGGCGCCGTGCAGATGACGCTCATCTTCACGCTCGCCTCGCTCGCCGTCCCGCTCCCCCGCATCGGCGCCGAGTTCCGGCTCGACCGCGCCGAACTGATCCTGCTGAGCGCCGCCTACGGACTGGCCTTCGCCGGACTGCTCCTCCTCGGCGGGGACGCGGTGTCACTGGCGGCCGCGGCCGTCCTGTTCACCGTCCTCGCCACCGTCACCTCCCGCACCCGATAAGGAGCTCCCATGTCCGCACGCTTCACCGACCGCACCGTCCTCGTCACCGGCGCCGGTTCCGGTCTCGGCCGAGTCATCGCGCTCGCCTTCGCCGCCGAGGGCGCGAAGGTCGTCGTCGCCGGCCGTACGGCGGAGTCCCTCGACGGGACGGTCGCCCTGATCGAGGCCGCCGGGGGCACGGCCGCCGCGGTGACCGCCGACGTGGCGAGCGCCGGGTCCACCCGGGAGCTGGTCCGGCGCACGGTCGAGCTGTTCGGCGGCCTGGACGTCGCCGTGAACAACGCGGGGGTCTTCCGGGGCGGCGGCCACAGCGCCGCCGACCTTCCCCTCGACGACTGGCGGACGCTGCTCGACATCAACGTCACGGGCGTCCTGCACGCGCTCCAGGCCGAGGTCGCGCACATGCGGGCGAACGGCGGCGGGGCCATCGTGAACATCGCGTCCAACCTGGGCCCGCACGTCCGGATCCCCGGGGTCTTCGGCTACCAGGTCTCCAAGGCGGCGGTCTCGGCGATGACCCGGGCGGCGGCCCTGGACCACATCGGCGACGGGGTCCGGATCAACGCGGTCAGCCCCGGCGCGGCGGAGTCCACGATGTCGCTGCGGCCCGGCGAGACGGAGGCCGAGCGGGAGGTCCGGATGAAGGAGCAGTCGCCCCTCGGCCGCATCTCGTCGGCGGCGGAGGTGGCGGCTGCGGTGCTGTACCTCGCGTCGGACGACGCGGGCTCCGCCGTCGGCACGGACCTGGTGATCGACGGCGGAGTCTCGGCCTGAGGCCTGCGGCCCGAATCAGGCCTGGCCCTCGACGGCCGCCGGGTCCATCCAGAAGACCTCCCAGTGGTGGCCGTCCAGATCGGTGAAGGAGCGGCCGTACATGAAGCCCATCTCCAGCGGCTCCTTCGCCGGACCGCCGCCGGCGGCGAGGGCGGCGTCGGCGAGCCGGTCGCACTCCTCCCGGCTCTCGGCGCTCAGCGTGACCAGGACCTCGGTGGTCCTGGTCGCGTCGGAGATCTCCTTGCCGGGGGCCATGAAGGACTTGAACTTGGGCTCTTCGAGGAGCATCGCGAAGATCGTGTCGCTGATGACCACACAGGCGGTGGTCTCGTCGCTGAACTGCGGGTTCGAGGAGTAGCCGAGCTTCTCGAAGAAGGCCTTGCTGGCGTCGACGTCCTTCACGGGCAGGTTCACGAAGATCATCTGCGGGGCCATGGCGCTCTCGTCTCTCTCGTTCGGTGCTGTCGAGAGGTAAGACGGGCCTGCCCCTCGGAACTCATCGCTCTCCCGAGGATTCTTTTCGCTCAGGCGACCGAGCGCAGTTCGAGCGCCGCCAGCGGGACGAACCCGCCGCCCGTGCCCTCGGTGGCCGCCGCGGGCCCGGTGAGCCGGCGCAGCAGGGCGAGCGCGATCCGCTCGCCCTGCTCCTTGGCCCGCTCGGCGCGCGGCCCCCGGTGGAGCCCGTCGACGCTCGCGTGCCAGAGCTGCACCCAGCGGCCGAAGTGGGCGGCGGTGAGCGGCCGGGCGGCGTGGAGGGCGGCGTGCGGGGCGAAGGCGTCGCGCCCGTAGTCGGCGGTGCGGAAGAGGGCGCGCTCCCAGAAGTCGGCGATGCGCGGCAGGTGCGCCTCCAGGTCGGTCCCGGCGATCTCGGTGAAGAAGGGCCCGATCAGCGGGTCGGCGAAGGCGGCGCCGTAGAAGCGCCGCAGCAGCACGTCGAGGTCGTGACGGTCACTGATGTCCCGGGTGGCACGCATGCCCCCAGTGTGCCCCGCCCCGGGACCGGGCCCCGGTGTCGAAGGTCCCCGCCCTCAGGCCGTCCAGCGGTGGACGGTGTCCGCCGTGGCGTCGTACGTGAGCCAGGTGCCGTCGCCGAGGGGGCGGACCGAGCCGTCGGCCGGGCCCGAGGGATAGCGGACGCGCCCGCGTCTCTCCAGGGTGCGGGCATCGAGGAGCCAGGTGCCGTGCGCCTCGGGGTCGGAGTCGTACTCGATCCGGGTGGTGGCGATGACCGTGTCGCCGTCGAGGAAACCGCAGCAGTGGTCCCATCGCACGTCCTCGTTCTCGGCGAGGACCGTGCCGTCGAGGGCGTGCAGCTGGAGGTCGTTGCCGTAGTGCTCGACCGTGAGGAATCCGGCGTGGTCGGGGTGGACGTCGAACAGGATGCGGTCGAGCCCCTCGTTCAGCCCGTCGTGGACGGTCAGTTGCCGCCCGTCCCAGCGCCCCCAGTACACGAGGACGCCGTCCTGGCCCATGCCGACGCACAGGCCCATGTGCACGCCGTCGGGGTGGGTGAGGTGCCACGAGCCGGAGGCCACGCTGTCCGGCAGGGGGAGCCGGGCCAGCTCGCGGCCGTCCTCGGCGTCCAGGACGACCCAGCCCTCCAGGTAGTCGTCGGGGTCGTCTCCCGCCTCCAGGACGACGTGCGCCCACACGAACCGCCCGTCGTCGGAGACCTGGCAGGAGCCCGACTCGATCCCTCCGCAGATCTGCCGTTCGTCACCGGTGTGCGGGTGCCCGACCGCCTGGTCCCAGCAGGCGTGCTCGTACACCCACCGGGTCGTGCCGTCGGCGCGCACCGCCCGCACCGACCGCTGTCCGGAGAAGGCGGCGAAGGCCAGGTCGGGGTGGACCGAGTGGGTTCCCCCGCCCCAGCCCGGCCACGGCAGCGGGAAGACGACGTCCGGCGCCCGGTCCCCCGCGAACAGCGCCTCCAGTTCGTGTACTTCGAGGTCGGCGCCGTGCAGCAGCAGGGCCCGGTGCAGGCCGGTCCCCCGCAGCTCGAAGGGGCGGCCGTGAACCAGTTCGCGCCCTCCCGGGAGCGCGACCGAATCGAGCAGGTGTGCGTCGACGTCCATGCCGGGAACCTAGCGCCCCGCACCGACATCGACGCCCCGCCCCGCGTCGGCTACGAGGTGGCCGGCCTGTTCCCCGCGTATCTACCCGTGTAGCACCGCAGGTCCATCTGCCGTTGCGCACCGCCGAGCAGGGCCGCGCCCAGCGGCGTCAGGGTGTGCAGGACGGCGTTGCCGTGGCGGAGGGTCGCGATGAGTCCGGCCTCGCGCAGCACGCCCGCGTGCTGGCTGGCCGAGGCCAGTGACACCCCGGCCCTGCGGGCCAGTTCGCTGGTCGTGCCGCCGTCCCCGATGGCGTGCAGGACGGCCGAGCGGGTCTGGCCGACCAGCTTGGCGAGCGAGGAGCCGCCGGGCGCGCGGACGGTCGGTGCCTCGCCGTGCGTGACGGGGTAGACGAGGACCGGCGGCAGCGCGGGGTCGCGCAGCACCACCGGGGTCCCCCGGCAGAAGAACGAGGGCTGGAGCAGCAGTCCACGGCCGTCGAGGTGGACGTCCCGGTCGACGGGGTAGTCCGCCTCCAGGACGGGTGCGCGCCAGCGCAGCATCGGCGGCAGCGAGGCGAGCAGTTCCTCGGCGCCGCCGTCCAGGAGGGCCCGGCCGCGGCGGGCCCGGTCGGCCTCGACGCGGGCCCGGATGTGCGGCCAGTACGGTTCGATGGCGGCCCGGTGGTAGCTGCGCAGGGCCCCCACGAGCCGGTCGAAGGGCTCCGCGCCGCCGTCGGCGAGGGCGCGCAGCGAGTGGGGCACGGTCCGGCCGCCGGAACGGTCGGCGGCGAGCAGCGAGAGCTCGTCGCGGAGCCGGCCGGGTTCGGTGGCGCGGATGGCCTGGAGGCCCTCGTCGAGGCCGTGGACGCCCTCGGCGGGCGTCAGGAAGTCGGGGAAATAGCCGCGACTGGGAACGAGGGCGGCGAGGAGGCGGGTCTCACCGCCGAGTCGCATCCGGGCGTCCGCGCGCCATTCTCCGTAGACGACGGGGCCGCGCCGGTCCCTTAAACGGTGAAAGCTCAGAATCGTTTCCCACAGAACGTCCGGCCGGGCGGCCGTCCGCACCCCCGCCAAATCGTTCCCGGTGAAATGAATCCGCAGCATGAAGGTCCCCACCTGTGCACTCGCAACCACCCCCGACGACGAGTATGCACAGCATCACTGCACGTTACCAGGGTGTTTCAGCCACAGTTGAAAGGCATCGCGGCAATCGGGGCGGAACCGAAAAGCTGTACGGGTCGGACAGGAAACCTTCAGGACCGAGGTGACGTGGTGAAGACCGTGGGGGGCTTTGCCCGTCCGGCGGCGGTCGGCGAGGTTGCGGCTCACCTGCCCGACATCGGTAAAGGGTGCGGCCCCCGGGTGGGGATCCGGGGGTCGCGCCCGCCCCGTTCTTTGCGCCGAGGAATGGAAGATGTTCAATGTCCAATAATTCAATCAGTCGCAATTGAACATTGACTCACATCAGCTCGACGAACAAACGAACAAACAACGGGACGGACACCTCCGCACAAAAGGTGTCCGTCCCGTCATCTTTGTGAATCCGGAGCCGCCGCCCGCCGGTGAGGGTGAGAGGTGACCGACGGCGGCCCCGGTGGCTCACGGGGCCAAGGCCCCGGCACTCAGCGGCTGTCGCTGCCCTTCGCACCGGAGGCGGCACGACCGGCCTCCAGGCGCGCCACCGGGATCCGGAAGGGCGAGCAGGAGACGTAGTCGAGGCCGACCTCGTGGAAGAAGTGCACCGACTCCGGGTCGCCGCCGTGCTCGCCGCAGACACCGAGCTTGATGTCGGGGCGGGTGGCCCGGCCGGCCTGGACGGCGCTGCGCACGAGCGCTCCGACGCCGTCCTTGTCGATGGTCTCGAAGGGGCTGACGCCGAAGATGCCCTTCTCCAGGTACGCGGTGAAGAACGAGGCCTCCACGTCGTCGCGGGAGAAGCCCCAGACCGTCTGGGTCAGGTCGTTGGTGCCGAAGGAGAAGAACTCCGCGGCCTCGGCGATCTGACCGGCGGTCACGGCGGCGCGCGGCAGCTCGATCATGGTGCCCAGCGCGAGCTTCAGCTCGACGCCGGTCCGCGCCTGGACCTCGGCGATGACCTGCTCGGCCTCCTCGCGGACGATCTCCAGCTCCTGGACGGTGCCGACGAGCGGGATCATGATCTCGGCGCGCGGGTCGCCCTTGGCGTCGATGCGGTGGGCCGCGGCCTCGGCGATCGCCCGGACCTGCATGGTGAACAGGCCGGGGATGACCAGGCCGAGGCGGACGCCGCGCAGACCCAGCATCGGGTTCTGCTCGTGCAGCCGGTGCACGGCCTGGAGCAGGCGCAGGTCGTTCTCGTGCGGCTCCTTGCGGGACTCGGCGAGGGCGACGCGCACCGACAGCTCGGTGATGTCGGGCAGGAACTCGTGCAGCGGCGGGTCGAGCAGGCGGACCGTGACGGGCAGCCCGTCCATGGCCTCGAAGAGCTCGATGAAGTCCTGCTTCTGCAGCGGGAGCAGCGCCTTCAGGGACTCCTCGCGCTCGGCGTCCGTGTCGGCCAGGATGAGGCGCTCGACGTACTGGCGGCGCTCGCCGAGGAACATGTGCTCGGTGCGGCACAGGCCGATGCCCTGGGCGCCGAAGCGGCGGGCGCGGGAGGCGTCCTCGGCGTTGTCGGCGTTGGCGCGGACGCGGAGGCGGCGGACGCGGTCGGCGTAGGCCATGATCCGGTGGACGGCGGCGACGAGCTCGTCGGCGTCGTCGGCGCCGGCGTGCATGCGGCCCTCGAAGTACTCGACGACCGGGGACGGTACGACGGGTACCTCACCGAGGTAGACCTTGCCGGTGGAGCCGTCGATGGAGACGACGTCGCCCTCCTCGACGACCTGGCCGTCGGCGGTGGTCATCCGGCGGCGCTTGGTGTCGACCTCGAGCTCCTCGGCGCCGCAGACACAGGTCTTGCCCATGCCGCGGGCGACGACGGCGGCGTGCGAGGTCTTGCCTCCGCGGGAGGTGAGGATGCCCTCGGCGGCGATCATGCCGTCCAGGTCGTCCGGGTTGGTCTCGCGGCGGATCAGGATGACCTTCTCGCCGGAGCGGGACCACTTGACGGCCGTGTACGAGTCGAAGACGGCCTTGCCGACGGCGGCGCCCGGGGAGGCGGCGATGCCGCGGCCGATCTGCTCGACCTTGGCGTTCTCGTCGAACTTGGGGAACATCAGCTGGGCGAGCTGGGCGCCGGTGACGCGCTGGAGCGCCTCGGCCTCGTCGATCAGGCCCTGGTCCACGAGCTGCGTGGCGATGCGGAAGGCGGCACCGGCGGTGCGCTTGCCGACACGGGTCTGGAGCATCCAGAGCTGGCCGCGCTCGATGGTGAACTCGATGTCGCAGAGATCCTTGTAGTGGGTCTCCAGGGTCTCCATGATGTGCATGAGCTGGTCGTACGACTTCTTGTCGATCGACTCGAGGTCGGCCAGCGGCACGGTGTTGCGGATGCCGGCGACGACGTCCTCGCCCTGCGCGTTCTGCAGGTAGTCGCCGTAGACGCCCTGGTGGCCGGAGGCGGGGTCGCGGGTGAAGGCGACGCCGGTGCCGGAGTCGGGGCCGAGGTTGCCGAAGACCATCGAGCAGACGTTGACGGCGGTGCCGAGGTCGCCCGGGATGCGCTCCTGGCGGCGGTACAGCTTGGCGCGGTCCGTGTTCCAGGAGTTGAAGACGGCCTCGATGGCGAGGTCCATCTGCTCGCGCGGGTCCTGCGGGAAGTCGCGGCCGGTCTGGGCCTTCACGATCTTCTTGAAGTGCTTGACGACCTTCTTGAGGTCGGCGGCGTCCAGGTCGGTGTCGCTGGCGACCTTCTTCGCGGCCTTGGCCTCGTCGAGGGCCTCCTCGAAGAGCTCGCCGTCGACGCCGAGGACGGTCTTGCCGAACATCTGGATCAGGCGGCGGTACGAGTCCCACGCGAAGCGCTCGTTGTCGGCCTGGCGGGCGAGGCCGGCCACCGACTCGTCGGAGAGGCCGATGTTGAGGACGGTGTCCATCATGCCCGGCATGGAGAACTTGGCGCCCGAGCGGACGGAGACGAGAAGCGGGTTGTCGGCCTGGCCGAGCTTCTTGCCCATCTGCTGCTCGAGGGCGTCGAGGTGCGCGGTGACCTCGTCGCGGAGCTCGACCGGCTCCGAGCCGCTCTCGAGGTAGACCTTGCACGCCTCGGTGGTGATCGTGAAGCCCGGAGGCACCGGAAGGCCGAGGTTGGTCATCTCGGCGAGGTTGGCGCCCTTGCCACCGAGCAGGTCCTTCAGGTCCCTGTTGCCCTCGGTGAAGTCGTAGACGAACTTCTGATCATTAATTTCCGACACGGGTCCCGACTCCTCGATGACTCGGTTGGCTGCCCTGACGGCGAGGAACATACCCAGATCGAAGGCTTCTGGGGAGGTACGCCTGCCGGTCACTCGGTCTTAACCACCCATCCGCCAGCACTTCGAAAGTTACCGAGGCGAACATTCCGGTTTCAGGCCCCGAAGACCAGTTGACCCGAATCAGGGGGTAGTCGCTCATCTGAGCGCCTTAACGCCTCACTTGCGTTCAACTCTTGAACACAAAAGGGGTGGCACTCAGTGCCACCCCTTCAGTCCTTGCATCCACACGTAACCTGCTCATCTGAGCACCACCCCCCTCAGGGGTGGCGAGGATCACTCCCCCGGAAGGGGCGGAATCTCAGCCTCCGGACGTGTCCAGCTCGGCGTCCTCGCTCACTCCGGCGCAGTCATAGGGGTCCTTCAACCAGCCGTCCGGCAGGACGACTCGGTTGTTTCCGGACGTACGGCCCCGAGGACCGTCCGCACCCACCGGCCACGGCTGGTCCAGGTCGAGCTCGCTCAACTGAGCGCGCAGCTCGTCCAGGGAAGAGGTGATCGCGAGCTTCTTACGCATCTCGGAGCCGACCGCGAAGCCCTTCAGGTACCAGGCGACGTGCTTGCGGAAGTCGATGACACCGCGTGCCTCGTCGCCGAGCCACTCGCCGAGCAGCCGCGCGTGCCGCACCATCGCGTCCGCGACCTCCCGCAGACCCGGCTGGGCGTACTCGCCCGTGCCCTCGAAGCCCGCCACGAGGTCCCCGAAGAGCCACGGGCGACCCAGGCAGCCGCGGCCCACGACGACGCCGTCGCAGCCCGTCTCGCGCATCATCCGCAGCGCGTCGTCCGCCGACCAGATGTCGCCGTTGCCGAGCACCGGGATCTCCGGCACGTGCTCCTTGAGCCGCGCGATCGCGTCCCAGTCGGCCGTGCCGCCGTAGTGCTGGGCCGCCGTCCGGCCGTGCAGGGCGATCGCCGTGACGCCCTCCTCGACCGCGATCCGGCCCGCGTCCAGGTAGGTGATGTGGTCGTCGTCGATGCCCTTGCGCATCTTCATCGTGACCGGCAGGTCGCCCGCGTTGGACACGGCCTCGTTCAGGATCGCCCGCAGCAGCGGCCGCTTGTAGGGCAGGGCCGAGCCGCCGCCCTTCCGGGTCACCTTGGGGACCGGGCAGCCGAAGTTCAGGTCGATGTGGTCGGCGAGGTCCTCGTCGACGATCATCCGCACGGCCTTGCCGACCGTCACGGGATCCACGCCGTACAGCTGGATCGAGCGCGGCTTCTCCGTCTCGTCGAAGCGGATGAGCTGCATCGTCTTCTCGTTGCGCTCGACCAGGGCGCGCGTCGTGATCATCTCGCTCACGAACAGCCCCTTGCCGCCGCTGAACTCACGGCAGAGGGTACGGAAGGGGGCGTTGGTGATGCCGGCCATGGGGGCGAGCACCACCGGCGGCTGCACGATGTGCGGCCCGATGGCGAGAGGGGTGAACGCGGTCATTCGGCCATTGTCCCGCACTGCGGAGTTTCTTAGACAGCCATACGATCCGCACATGCCCGAGCTCACACGCGGTCGCCGTCTCGTCGTCCTCGCGATCTGCTGCATGAGCCTGCTCATCGTCAGCCTGGACAACACCGCGCTCAACGTCGCCCTGCCCGCCATGCGGCGCGATCTCGGCGCCACCGTCGCCGGCATGCAGTGGGTGATCGACGCCTACACGCTGGTCCTCGCCTCCCTGCTGATGCTCGCGGGCTCCACCGCCGACCGGATCGGCCGCCGCAAGGTCTTCGTCACCGGCCTGACCGTCTTCGCCCTCGGCTCGCTGCTCTGCTCCCTCGCGCCGAACCTCGAGGCCCTGATCGCCTTCCGGGCGGTCCAGGCCGTGGGCGGCTCGATGCTGAACCCGGTCGCCATGTCGATCATCACCAACACCTTCACGGAACCGGCCGAACGCGCGCGTGCCATCGGCGTCTGGGGCGGGGTCGTCGGCGTCTCCATGGCCGCCGGGCCCCTGGTGGGCGGTGTGCTCGTCCAGTCGGTCGACTGGCGGGCGATCTTCTGGGTGAACCTGCCGGTCGCCCTCCTCGCCCTGCTCCTGACCCTGCGGTACGTCCCCGAGTCCCGCGCGCCCCGGCCCCGGCGCCCCGACCCCGTCGGACAGGTCCTGGTGACGGTGCTCCTCGGCTCCCTCACATACGCGATCATCGAGACCGACCCGCTCTTCGCCGGGATCGCGGCCGTCGCCCTCGTCGGGCTCCTGTTCTACGAGCCCCGCCGCCGCGAGCCCCTCATCGACCTGCGGTTCTTCCGCAGCGCGCCGTTCAGCGGGGCCACCGTCATCGCGGTCTGCGCCTTCGCCTCGCTCGGCGGCTTCCTCTTCCTGAACACCCTGTACCTCCAGGACGTGCGCGGCCTCTCCCCGCTGTCCGCCGGGCTGTGGATGCTGCCGATGGCCGGCATGACCTTCGTCTTCGCCCCGCTGTCGGGGCGGCTCACGGCGGCGCGCGGGCCGCGCCCCTCGCTGCTGCTCGCGGGGACGGCGATGGCGGCCGGGCCGCTGCTCTTCGCGGCCTTCTCGGCCGAGACGAGCGATCCGCTGCTCCTCACCGGGTACGTGGTCTTCGGCATCGGCTTCGGCCTGGTGAACGCCCCCATCACCAACACCGCCGTCTCCGGGATGCCCCGCGCGCAGGCCGGGGTGGCGGCGGCGGTGGCCTCGACGAGCCGCCAGGTCGGGCAGACGCTCGGCGTCGCGGTGATCGGCACGGTCCTGGCGGCGGGTGCCGGCGCCGCGCCGCAGGCGGACGCCTTCGTGGCGGCGGCCCGCCCCGGCTACTGGATCATCACGGGCTGCGGGCTGGCCGTCCTGGCGGTCGGCGCACTGACCAGCGGCCCGTGGGCGCGGCGTACGGCGGAGCGGACGGCACGGTGCCTGGCGCCGGAGGAGGACGCGGCGGGCGGCACGGAGGGCTCGACGGAGGGCGGACCTCAGGCGATGGCCAAGACGCCCTCGGCCTGATCCTGGATCCAAAATACGGATCCAGGATTCTGGATCCGGGATTCTGGATCTTGGATCTTGGATCTTGGATCCGGGATCCGGGATCCGGGATCCGGGATCCGGGATCCCTCAGGCCACGGCCAGAGCCTCCTCGCCCCGGTCCTCCTGCTCCCGGACCACCAGGTCGAGGAGCCGGGCGACGCCGGCCTGGGTGGCGTCGTCCACGGGGACGTACGTGACGAGGTGCGTCCCGGCGTTCGGGCCGAGCCACAGGTTGGTGTGCTCGAAGCTGAGCAGCCCCACGCGCGCGTTGCGGATGATCTTCACGCGGCCGCCGGGGGCGACCACCTCGTGCCGCGCCCACAGCTCCCGGAACTCGGGCGAGGCCTCTTCGAGACGCCGTACGAGCTCCTTCCAGGCGGGCTCGGCCAGGTGCTCGGCCATGGCGGCGCGGAGCTTCCCCGCCAGCATGCGCGTGACCTCGGGCAGGTCGGTGACCGAGGCCCGGAAGTCCTCGTTCGTGAAGGCCAGCCAGAGGGAGTTGCGGTCCTCGCGGGGCAGCGCGTCCAGGTCGCAGAAGAGCTTCCCGAAGGTGCGGTTGTGGGCGAGGAAGTCGTACCGGCTGTTCTGGACCGCGGCGGGCACGGGCTCCAGCTGGTCGAGCAGTCGGCGCAGGGTGGGCGTGACGGCCGGGCAGGGCGCCTCGGGGTGCGGGTCGGCGGCCCCGGCGAGGGCGAAGAGGTGGCTGCGCTCGGTCGGGTCGAGCAGCAGGGCCCCGGCGAGGGCGTCCAGGACCTGCGGGGAGACCTGGATGTCACGGGCCTGTTCGAGCCAGGTGTACCAGGTGACGCCGACGGCGGAGAGGTGCGCGACCTCCTCGCGGCGCAGTCCGGGGGTGCGGCGGCGCCGGCCCCGGGGCAGGCCGACCTGCTCGGGGGTGATGCGCTCGCGCCGGCTGCGGAGAAAGGCGGCCAGCTCATGGCGCCGTACCTCGGTCTCGCTCACGATCTCGCTCGCGGTGTCGCGCGCGGGTGCGCTCATCGCCATGACGGTCATGCCTCCAGGGTGCCGGGGTGGTCAGCCGGTTTCCAGGTAGTGCTTGTACCAGGATAAAGACACTCTGGTACCAGGCTGAGCGGAGGCGGAGGCTCGGTCCCGTGACTACGACCTCCCCTTCCGTCCGTACCGCGGCCCCGTCCGGCCGCCGGGCGCCGGCCCCGGCGCTCGGCACCCTCGGCCTGTTCACCATGCTGCTCGGCGCCGCGCTCCCCCTCATCGACTTCTTCATCGTCAACGTCGCCCTGCCGTCCATCGACCACGACCTGGCGGCGGGACCGGCACTCCTGGAGCTGGTCGTCGCCGGGTACGGCCTGTCGTACGCGGTGCTGCTCGTCCTCGGCGGACGGCTCGGCGACCTCTTCGGCCGCCGTCGGCTCTTCCTCGCCGGCATGGCGGCCTTCGGCCTCACCTCGCTCGCCTGCGGGCTCGCCCCGGACGCCTGGACCCTCGTCGCGGCGCGGGTGGCGCAGGGCGCGGCGGCGGCGCTGATGCTGCCGCAGGTGCTCGCGACCATCCACTCCTCGACGGAGGGCCCGCGCCGGGCGAGGGCGCTCAGCCTGTACGGGGCGACCGCCGGTCTCTCGATGGCGGCCGGCCAGATCCTGGGCGGGGTGCTCGTGACCGCCGACATCGCGGGCTCCGGCTGGCGCGCGGTGTTCCTGGTGAACGTGCCGGTGGCGGTGGCGGGTCTGGCCCTCGCCCTCCGTACCGTGCCGGAGACCCGCTCGGACCGCCCGGCGCCGGTGGACGTGCCGGGCACGCTGCTCCTGGCGCTGGCGCTGCTCTCCCTGCTCGCGCCGCTGACGGAGGGCCGGGCGGCGGGCTGGCCGCTGTGGACCTGGGTGTCGCTCGCGGTGTTCCCGTTCGCGGCGGGGGCCTTCTGGTGGGTGGAGCGGCGTGCGGACCGCCGGGGCGCCGTCCCGCTGGTCCCGCCGAGCCTGCTCGCCCTGGTCCCGCTGCGGCGCGGACTCCCCGTGGTCCTCGCGCTCTCACTGGGCTTCTCCGGCTTCATGTTCGTGATCGCGGTGGCGCTCCAGCAGGGCCTGGAGATGGGCGCGGTGGCCTCGGGCCTGGCGCTCGTGCCGATGGCGCTCGCCTTCTTCGGCGCCTCGCTGGCGGGCCCGCGGCTCGTACGGCGCTGGGGCACCCGGATCGTGCCGGTGGGGGCCCTGCTCCAGGGCCTCGGCATCGCGGCCATCGCCTGGTCGGTGGGCCACGACTGGCAGGGGCTCTCCGTCTGGGACCTCGTACCGGGCATGGCGGTGGCGGGCCTCGGCCAGGGGCTCCAGCTGCCGGTGCTGTTCCGGGTGGTGCTCTCCGAGGTGCCGTCGGAGCGGGCGGGCGTGGGCAGCGGGGTCATGGTGACCACGCAGCAGTCGGCGCTGACCCTCGGCGTGGCGACGCTCGGTTCGCTCTTCCTCTCGCTGGCCTCCTCGCCGGCCGACATGGGCGCGGCGCTGCGGACGACGCTCCTGGTCCAGCTGGGTGTGGTGGCGCTGACGCTGCTGCTGAGCCTGCGCCTTCCCCGCACGGTGAAGTGACCCGCCCAATCGAAGATGGACTGACAGATATTGAAATCTGTCATCGCACATGTCATGGTTGTTCCATGACCACCACACCGAAGACCACCGTCCCCACCCGTCCCCTCGGCTCCACCGGCCCCGTCGTCTCCGCGCTCGGCCTCGGCTGCATGGGCATGTCCGCCCTGTACGGCGAGGCCGACCGCGCCGAGTCGATCGCGACCATCCACGCGGCCCTCGACGCCGGGGTCACCCTGCTCGACACGGGCGACTTCTACGGGATGGGCCACAACGAGCTGCTGATCAACGAGGCCCTGCGGACGGCCCCGACCGCCGCCCGCGAGCGGGCGCTGACGAGCGTGAAGTTCGGCGCCCTGCGCACGGTCGAGGGCGGCTTCACCGGCTACGACGGCCGCCCGAACGCCGTGAAGAACTTCGCGGCGTACTCGCTCCAGCGCCTCGGCACCGACCACATCGACGTCTACCGGATCGCCCGCGTCGACCCGGACGTGCCGATCGAGGAGACCGTCGGCGCCATCGCCGAACTGGTCGAGGCGGGCCACGTCCGGCACATCGGCCTCTCCGAGGTCGGCGCGGACACCCTGCGCCGGGCGGCGGCCGTCGCCCCGATCGCGGACCTCCAGATCGAGTACAGCCTGATCTCCCGCTCCATCGAGGAGAAGATCCTCCCGACGGCCCGCGAGCTCGGCATCGGCGTCACCGCGTACGGAGTCCTCTCCCGCGGCCTGATCAGCGGCCACTTCACCCGGGACCGCGAGCTGGCCCCGGGCGACTTCCGCGGCTTCAGCCCGCGCTTCCAGGGCGAGAACCTCGACCACAACCTGGACCTGGTGGACCGACTCCGCACGATCGCCGAGGCCAAGGGCGTCACGGTTGCGCAGACCGCGATCGCCTGGGTCCTGGCTCAGGGCGAGGACATCGTCCCGCTGGTCGGCGCCCGCCGCCGCGACCGCCTTACCGAGGCGCTCGGCGCCCTGGACGTCACGCTCGACGCCGCCGACCTGGCCGCGATCGAGGAGGCCGTCCCGGCGGACGCGGCGGCCGGCGCCCGCTACCCGGAGGCCCAGATGGCCCACTTGGACAGCGAGCACTGACAGGTACTGTCATTCCATGGCCGCCACCGAGACCCTGACCGCAGAGCGCATCCTCGAAGCCACCGAGGAGGTGCTGCGGCGCTACGGCCCGGCAAAGGCGACCGTCGTCGACGTGGCGCGGGTGCTCGGCGTGAGCCACGGCAGCGTGTACCGCCACTTCCGTACGAAGGCGGCGCTGCGCGAGGCGGTCACCGAGCGGTGGCTGGAGCGGACGATCGTTGCCCTCGGCCCGTACGTCGAGGCCGGGGGTCCGGCGGACGAGCGGCTGACCGGCTGGCTCACGGCCCTGTTCGCCCTGAAGCGCAAGAAGGCGGGCGGCGATCCGGAGCTGATGGCCACCTTCCAGGTGCTGATCGGCGAGAACAGCGCGGTGGTCGACCGGCACGAGGAGCACCTCGTGGAGCAGATCGCGCGCATCCTGGAGGACGGTCACCGCGAGGACCTGTTCGCGGCGCCGGAGCGGGACTTCGCGACCACGGCCCGCGCGGTCTTCGACGCCACGGACCGCTTCCACAACCCGGCGCACGCGGCCGACTGGTCGGCCCCGGACGTCGAGGACGCGTTCACGGCGGTCGTCTCCCTCGTACAGCGAGCACTACGCGCCTGAGCCGCGCGGCGTTTTGAAGATCATTTGGCTTGGAGTTTCCCCTTCCCTGTCCGGTGCATGACTAGCGTTCTCCCGCACCTCGACCGTAGAAACACCCAGGGGGAACCATGTCCACGCCCGCACCCGCCAAGCCGGCTCGATCAGGCGGGGCCTCCGCGATCGGGTGGGTCCTCACCATCGGCCTGAACGTCGTCGCGCCGATCCTCACGTACAACACGCTGACCGAGGACCACGGCTGGTCCGAGTTCTCCGCGCTGCTCCTGAGCAGTGCCTGGCCGGTTCTCGACACCGCGATCGTGGCGGCCTGGCGCCGCAAGATCGACGAGTTCGCCATGGTCACCCTGGTCTTCCTGGTGATCACGGCCGTGGTCTCGCTGGTCGGCGCACACACCGCCCGCGCCCTGCTGATCAAGGACTCGTCGGTGACGGGCCTGTTCGGCCTGCTCTGCCTGGTGACGCTGCTCGCCCCGCGTCCGCTGATGTTCTACTTCGGCCGCAAGTTCGCGACCGACGGCACCCCCGAGTCCACGGCCTGGTGGAACGGCATGTGGCAGTTCGAGGGCTTCCGGAACACCATGCGCACGATGACGCTGGTGTGGGGCGTGGTGTACGTGACCGAGGCCCTGGTCCGCATCGCCCTCGCGTACGTCCTCGCGACCAAGACCATGGTCACGCTCAGCCCGATCATGATCTACGGCGTCCTCGGCGCCCTCGGCGTGTGGACGGCCTGGTTCGGCAAGCGCCGCGCGGCCGAGGGGGCCCGGCGCCAGGCCGAGGCGGAGGCCGCGGCCGCCGCTGCCGCGGCGACCGCCTGACGACACGGGAAAGCCCCCGGTCCCTTCCTGCGGGAAGGGGCCGGGGGCTTTCGCGTGTCCGCGATCAGACGGTTCAGGCGCCGATGAGGCGGCTGGCCAGGTAGCCCTGGATCTGGTCGAGGGAGACGCGCTCCTGCTTCATGGTGTCGCGCTCGCGCACGGTCACCGCGTTGTCCTCGAGGGTGTCGAAGTCGACGGTGACGCAGTACGGGGTGCCGATCTCGTCCTGGCGGCGGTAGCGGCGGCCGATGGCGCCGGCGTCGTCGAACTCGATGTTCCAGTTCTGGCGCAGGTCCGCCGCGAGGCCCTTGGCCTTCGGGGAGAGCTGCGCGTTGCGCGACAGCGGCAGGACGGCGACCTTGACCGGGGCCAGGCGGTGGTCGAGGCGCAGCACGGTGCGCTTCTCCATGACGCCCTTGGCGTTGGGGGCCTCGTCCTCGTTGTACGCGTCGAGGAGGAAGGCCAGCATCGTGCGGCCGACACCGGCCGCCGGCTCGATGACGTACGGCGTGTAGCTCTCGCCGGACTCCTGGTCCAGGTAGGCCAGGTTGGCGCCGGAGGCCTTGGAGTGAGCGGTCAGGTCGTAGTCGGTGCGGTTGGCGACGCCCTCGAGCTCGCCCCACTCGCTGCCGCCGAAGGAGAAGCGGTACTCGATGTCGGCGGTGCGCTTCGAGTAGTGGGAGAGCTTCTCCTGCGGGTGCTCGTACCAGCGCATGTTCTCCTCGCGGAGACCCAGGCCGGTGTACCAGTTCCAGCGCTGCTGCATCCAGTACTCCTGCCACTGCTCGTCCTCGCCCGGCTTGACGAAGAACTCCATCTCCATCTGCTCGAACTCGCGGGTCCGGAAGATGAAGTTGCCCGGAGTGATCTCGTTCCGGAAGGACTTGCCCATCTGCGCGATGCCGAACGGGGGCTTCTTGCGCGCGGTGGTCTTCACCTGGGCGAAGTTGGTGAAGATGCCCTGGGCGGTCTCGGGACGCAGGTAGGCGACGGAGCCGCTGTCCTGGGTCGGGCCGAGGTGGGTGGCGAGCAGGCCGGAGAAGTTCTTCGGCTCGGTGAAGGTGCCCTTGTTGCCGCAGTTGGGGCAGTTGAGGTCGGCGAGGCCGTTCTCGGGGAGGCGGCCGTGCTTCTCCTCGTACGCCTCCTCCAGGTGGTCGGCGCGGAAGCGCTTGTGGCAGGAGGTGCACTCGGTCAGCGGGTCGGTGAAGGTGGCGACGTGGCCGGAGGCCTCCCAGACCTCGGTGGCCAGGATGACCGACGAGTCGATGCCGACGACGTCCTCGCGCGCGGTGACCATGTAACGCCACCACTGGCGCTTGATGTTCTCCTTCAGCTCGACACCCAGCGGCCCGTAGTCCCAGGCGGCGCGCTGGCCGCCGTAGATCTCACTGCACGGGTAGACGAAGCCACGGCGCTTGCTCAGGCTGACGATGGTGTCGATCTTGTCGGCGGCCACGGTGCTCTCTTCATTACGACGACGAAGTGCGAATGCCTCAGGTTACCGGCGTGCCCGGGCCCCGTATCAAATCGGTTCCGCATCCAGGGCCCGCGGGAACCCGGGTGGCCCGGAACACAGGGAGGGCACGGGGAAGGCAATTGACAACCGTTTCCATCTTTGTTGAAAATGACTGTCATGAACGTACGCCGCCTGATACCCGCCACCGCCGTCGCCGGAGCCGTCGCGCTCGGCGTCGTGTCCCTCTCCGCCTGCTCCGGAACCTCCGACGCCGCGGACAAGGGAAGCGGCGGCAAGCTGGACGTGGTGGCGTCGTTCTACCCCATGCAGTACCTGGCCGAGCAGATAGGCGGCGGCCACGTCGCCGTCAACACGCTCACCAAGCCCGGCGTCGAGCCGCACGACCTGGAGCTCAAGCCGCGGCAGATCGGCGCGCTCGGCGAGGCCGACGTCATCCTCTACCTCAAGGGCATCCAGCCCGCCGTCGACGACGCCATCGCCCAGGCCGGCGTGAAGAACACCGTCGACGCCGCCGGTCTCACCACGCTCGAAGAGCACGGCACCGAGGTCGGCCACGACCACGGCGGCGAGGAAGCGGGTCACGACCACGCGTCCGAGGCCGGCGCCGACCCCCACATCTGGCTCGACCCCGTGAAGTACGCCGAGGTCGCCAAGGGCGTCGGCAGCGCCCTGGAGAAGGCGGACCCGGACCACGCCGCCGACTACAAGAAGAACACCGAAGCCCTGGTGAAGAAGCTCGGCGACCTGAACACCGAGTTCGAGACGGGCCTGAAGAACACCGCCACGAAGACCTTCATCACCACCCACTCCGCCTTCGGCTACCTCGCCGAGCGCTACGGCCTGGAGCAGGAGGGCATCACCGGCATCGACCCCGAGTCCGAGCCGAGCCCCGCCCGCGTCAAGGAACTCCAGGACATCGCGAAGAAGGACAAGGTCTCCACCGTCTTCTTCGAGACCCTCGCGAGCGACAAGACCGCGAAGACCCTCGCGGGCGACACCGGTCTGAGGACCGATGTGCTCGACCCGCTGGAGGGGATCACGGACAAGTCCAAGGGCCACGACTACATCGAGGTCATGCGGTCCAACCTGGCCGCCCTGAAGACCGCGCTCGGCGCCAAGTAGGAGGCCCCTCATGAGCGACGACACTCCCGTCATCTCCGTCCGCGGAGCCACGGCGGCCCTCGGTGCGCGCCCCGTCCTCCGGGGCGTCGACCTCGCCGTCCACCGCGGCGAGGTCGTCGCCCTGCTGGGCGCCAACGGCTCCGGCAAGTCCACCACCGTCCGCGCCGTCATCGGCCAGGTCCCGCTGACCGGCGGCACGATCGAGCTGTTCGGCACGGAGCGGAAGCGTTTCCGCGACTGGGCCCGCGTCGGCTACGTGCCGCAGCGCACGACCGCCGCCGGCGGCGTCCCCGCCACCATCCGCGAGGTCGTCTCCTCCGGCCGGCTCTCCCGCCGGAAGTTCGGCTGGCTGACGAAGACCGACCGGGCCGCCGTCGAGCGGGCCATCGACCTCGTCGGCCTCGCCGACCGCGCCGGGGACTCCGTCTCCGCGCTCTCCGGCGGTCAGCACCAGCGGGTCCTGATCGCCCGCGCGCTCGCCTCCGAGCCCGAACTCCTGATCATGGACGAGCCGATGGCCGGCGTGGACCTCGCGAGCCAGGAGATCCTCGCCGCGACCCTCCGCGAGCAGGTCGCCGGCGGGACCTCGGTCCTCCTCGTCCTGCACGAGCTGGGCCCCCTGGAGCCGCTCATCGACCGCGCGGTCGTCCTGCGCGACGGCTGCGTCGTCCACGACGGCCCGCCGCCCGAGGCCCTCGGCCAGCACGCCCTGCCCGGCCACGACCACGTACATCCGCACGCGGCCGGCGAGCCGCTCCGCACGGGACTGCTGACCTGACATGGAATTCCTCAACGACGCCTTCATGCAGCGGGCCCTGCTCGCCGCCCTGCTCATCGGCATCACCGCGCCCGCCGTCGGCGTCTACCTCGTCCAGCGGCGCCAGGCCCTCATGGGCGACGGCATCGGCCACGTCGCGATGACCGGTGTCGGCCTCGGCTTCCTGATGTCGGCCAACCCGGTGTGGATGGCGACCCTGGTCGCCGTCGTCGGCTCGGTCGTCATGGAGCTGATCCGGGCATACGGCAAGACCCGCGGCGACATGGCGCTCGCGCTGCTCTTCTACGGCGGCATGGCCGGCGGCGTCATGCTGATCAACCTCTCGGACACCGGCTCCAACGCGAACCTGACCTCGTACCTCTTCGGCTCGCTCACCACCGTCTCGCCCGAGGACATCACCGCGATCAGCATCCTGGCCGCCTTCGTGGTCCTGGTCACGATCGGCCTGCGCCGGCAGCTCTTCGCCGTCAGCCAGGACGAGGAGTTCGCCCGCGTCACCGGCCTGCCGGTCCGCGCCCTGAACCTGCTGATCGCGATCACGGCCGCGGTGACCGTCACCGTCGCCATGCGGGTCGTCGGCCTGCTCCTGGTCAGCGCGCTGATGGTGGTCCCGGTCGCGGCCGCCCAGTCGCTGTCCCGCTCCTTCCGCACGACCTTCGCGCTCGCGGTCCTCATCGGCGTCACCGTCACCCTGTCCGGCACGGTCACCACCTACTACGTGGACGCCCCGCCCGGCGCGACGATCGTCCTGTACGCGATCGCGGTCTTCATCGCCCTGACCGCGCTCGCCACCCCGCTCGCCAAGCGGCGGGCCCGCGCGGCCGAGGCGGCCACGAGGGACTGCGACGCACAGATTCCGGCCACCCGGCGGCCGACGGACGACGTGAAGGTCTGATCCGCGACTGATCCCGGGGGCACGGGGGGCTGGCAGAATGGCGGGGCAGACAAGCATCCAAGGAGGCCCCCGTGGCGACGGCAGGACCCCCCGTACGCGGCCGCTCGACCAAGCAGCGGGCCGCAGTGTCGGCGGCACTGAACGAGGTGGACGAGTTCCGCAGCGCCCAGGAGCTGCACGACATGCTCAAGCACCGCGGCGACTCCGTCGGCCTGACCACCGTCTACCGCACGCTCCAGTCCCTCGCGGACGCGGGCGAGGTCGACGCCCTGCGCACCAGCGACGGCGAGACGGTCTACCGCCGCTGCTCGACCGGCGACCACCACCACCATCTGGTCTGCCGCGTCTGCGGCAAGGCCGTGGAGGTGGAGGGCCCGATGGTGGAGCAGTGGGCCGAGACGATCGCGTCGGAGCACGGCTTCGTGAACGTGGCGCACACGGTGGAGATCTTCGGCACGTGCGCGGAGTGCGCCGGGAAGTGACCTGACGTACCTGACATACGAAGGGGCCCGCACCGATGTCGATCGGTGCGGGCCCTTCGTATGTCCGGCGTCAGATACGGGTGAGGCGCGCGTCCAGGAAGGTACGCAGCCGGTCGACGTCACCGGGACCGGCGAGCGCGCGCTTGGGCAGGGCCGCGAAGCCCACGCCGCCCTTGTCGGCGGTGAGCAGGACGAACAGCGTGGGCGTCTCGACGTACCGGGACAGCATCTGCCAGCGGTTGACGACCTCGCTGTCGCGGGAGGTGAAGCGGACTCCCTCGTCGTCCACGCGGGCCCGGAACTCGCCCTGCCGCTCCAGCATCGGGAACATCTGCCGGGCGCCGAGCCAGGGGACCAGCGCGGGCACGACGGCGGCGGTCAGTCCGAGCCAGACCATGAGCACGATGCCCCGGGTGTCGGGCTCGGGGCTGATGAGCTTCAGGACGATCGCCAGGGTCACCAGGCCCAGCGTGAGGGGCATCAGCCACCGCATCCGGCGCCCGGACGGCGTCGTCCGCCTCCGTGCCCGTATCGCCTCAAGGACGTCCGCACGCGTCGGCGTGTACACCAGCTCCATGATCGAACCCCCGTCCCCGCTCACGCCTTGTCGAGCACGGCGAGATCCGCCGGGTCGACGCCGCCGAAGCGGCGGTCGCGCTGGGCGTACTCGACGCAGGCCCGCCACAGGTCTCGGCGGTCGAAGTCGGGCCACAGCACGTCCTGGAAGACCATCTCGGCGTACGCGCTCTGCCAGATCAGGTAGTTGGAGGTGCGCTGCTCGCCGCTGGGCCGCAGGAACAGGTCCACGTCCGGCATGTCCGGGTAGTAGAGGTACTTCTGGATGGTCTTCTCGGTGATCTTCGCCGGGTCGAGCTTGCCCGCCTTCACGTCCTCGGCCATCGCCTGCGCCGCGTCCGTGAGCTCGGCGCGACCGCCGTAGTTCATGCAGAAGTACAGCGTGAGCTTGGTGTTGTCCTTGGTCTGCTCCTGCGCGACCTGGAGCTCCTTGGCGACGGACTTCCACAGCTTGGGCATCCGGCCGACCCAGCGGACCCGGATGCCGAGCGCGTCGAGCTGGTCGCGGGTCTTGCGGATGAAGTCGCGGTTGAAGTTCATGAGGAAGCGCACCTCTTCGGGGGAGCGCTTCCAGTTCTCGGTGGAGAAGGCGTACAGCGAGATCGCCCCGACGCCCATCTCGATCGCGCCCTGGAGCACGTCGAGGACCTGCTCGGCGCCGACCTTGTGCCCCTCGGTGCGCGGGAGGCCTCGCTCCTTGGCCCAGCGGCCGTTGCCGTCCATGACGATCGCGACGTGCTCCGGCACGAGCTCGGTCTGGAGCTTCGGCGGGCGGGCACCGGACGGGTGCGGCTCGGGGGTGCTGTACTCCCGACGCTGGCGCCCGAGGAGTCGTGCGATGGCCATGAGCGGTCTCTCCTAGCTTTTCTCTACGTATCGCAGCGAGCGCAGGCCGCGCTCCAGGTGCCAGTGCAGATAGGCGGACACGAGTCCGCTGCCCTCCCTGACGTGACGCGGCTCGCACGCGTCCGCCGTCGCCCAGTCGCCGGTGAGCAGCGCGCTGAGCAGGCCGATGGCCTCCGCAGAGGGTACGACGCTTCCGGGCACCCGGCAGTCGCCGCATATGACCCCGCCCGCCGCGACCGAAAAGAACCGGTTCGGCCCGTGAAGGCCGCATTTCGCACAGTCCTCGAAGCTGGGCGCGTAGCCGTTCACGGCGAGGGAGCGGAGGAGGAAGGCGTCGAGGATGAGGTGGGGCGCGTGCTCGCCCCTGGCGAGGGTCCGCAGCCCGCCGACGAGCAGCAGGTACTGCTGCACGGCGGGCTCGCCCTCGTGGTCGGTGAACCGTTCCGCCGTCTCCAGCATGGCCGTGCCGGCCGTGTACCGGGCGTAGTCGGTGACGATCCCGCCGCCGTACGCGGCGATGGTCTCGCTCTGCGTGCAGAGCGGCAGCCCGCGTCCGACCAGCTCACTCCCCCGGGCGAAGAACTGCACGTCCACGTGCGAGAAGGGTTCGAGGCGCGCCCCGAACTTCGACTTCGTCCGGCGTACGCCCCGCGCGACGGCGCGTACGCGGCCGTGACCGCGCGTGAGGATCGTGATGATGCGGTCCGCTTCGCCCAGCTTCTGGGTGCGCAGCACGATGCCGTCGTCGCGGAACAGACTCATGTGTTCATTCTCCCGTACGGCACTGACAGCCAGGGCGTGCGGCCCTGGAGAGACGCAGGTCACATTCCCCCGTGTCACAGGGGGCCGGGCTGCCTCGTCTCGTGGGTGTAGCCAGTCAGTGACCCGCACCGAGGAGCACCCCATGGACGCCCGACTGAACCTCTTCGCCAGCGCCACCGCCGGCAAGGCCTTCAAGCACATGATGGCGGCGGGCAGGGCCGTCAAGGAGTCGACGGTGCCGGCCGCGACCCAGGAGCTGGTCGCGCTGCGCGTGAGCCAGATCAACGGCTGCGCGGTCTGCATCGACATGCACACCAAGGAGGCCGCCCACGCCGGTGAGACCCCGGTACGGCTCAACCTGGTGGCGGCCTGGCGCGAGGCCACCGTCTACACCGAGGCCGAGCGCGCCGCGCTTGAACTGGCCGAGGAGGGCACCCGGGTCGCCGACGGGGCCGGCGGCGTCAGCGACGAGGTCTGGGAGCGGGCCGCCCTCCACTACGACGAGGAGGAGCTCGCCGCCCTCGTCATGCACATCGCGTTCATGAACCTGGCGAACCGGATCAACGCCATCACCCGGCAGCCGGCGGGCGACTACGAGGTCGGCCAGTTCCACTGACGGACACCGCCCGCCTGGATGATCATGAGGGCGGGTACGGGTACGGACACGGGGAGAGGAAGCCGTCATGAGCAAGGTCGAGGAGTTCGAGGAGCTGCGTCCGCTGCTGTTCTCGATCGCCTACCGGATCCTGGGCAGCGTCAGCGAGGCCGAGGACGCCGTCCAGGAGACCTGGCTGCGCTTCGACGGCTCCTCCACCCGGCCCACCTCGACCAAGGCCTTCCTGTCGGCCACGGTCACCCGCCTCTCGATCGACGTCCTGCGCTCCGCGCGGGTCCGGCGCGAGGAGTACGTCGGCCCCTGGTTCCCCGAGCCCCTGCTCAGCGATCCGTACCAGGACCCGGCGCGCTCGGTGGAGCTGGCCGACTCGGTCTCGATGGCGGCCCTCCTGCTCCTCGAACGGCTCAGCCCCCTGGAGCGGGCCGTGTTCCTCCTGCGGGAGGTCTTCGCCTTCGACTTCCAGGACATCGCCGAGGCCGTCGACCGCTCGGAGGCCGCCTGCCGGCAGCTGCTCGTACGGGCCAGGCGGCACATGCACGACGGACGCCCCCGGTTCGCGGCCGACCGCCAGGAACGCCAGGAACTGGCCACGCGGTTCTTCGACGCGCTCAAGAACGGCGACGTGGGCGGGCTCCAGGACCTCCTGGCCGCCGACGTCCAACTCGTCGGCGACGGCGGCGGAAAGGCCCCGAACTTCGCCAGGAGCATCGTGGGCGCGGAGAACGTGGCGCGGCTCCTGGGCGCCGTCTTCCCCGTACTCCTGGAGATCGACGTCACGTGCGAGCCGCACGAGGTCAACGGCCAGCCCGGCGCGCTCTTCCGCGACCGCGACGGCAGGATCCTCCAGGTCTTCGCCCTCGACGTCCTCGACGGCCGGATCCAGAGCATCCGTACGGTCCTCAACCCCGACAAGCTCGGCCACCTCGGCCCGGTGGCCGACGCCTGGGCCGTCACCCGGGAGCTCCAGCAGACCCGCCGCCGCGCCCGCTGACGGGCGTGGTTGTCCGCTGGCCAGCCGAGCCCGCAGAGGATGCTGGAGGCGGATCCGTGGCCGTTGGGGACTCCGGCACCACCGCCGAGTACCCGACAAGGGCGTGCCGGTAACGGAAGCCGGCCCGCACCCCGTGCTCCTGTCCGTGCCCCCGTACGACCGTGTCGAGCCGGTCGCGGGCCGAGTCCTTGAGGACGACCACGTGACCGGTGCGGCGAGACGCACGCAGCTCGGGCGCGGCGGATGGACCGACAGACCGCCCCGAACGGCGTTTCACCCGACCGGAGGGGTCACGGGACCTCGCCCCGGCTGCGGGCGTTGACGTGCGCCGTGGCCGCGCTCAGCCGCTCGGCCGAGGTGGCCTCGCGCACCCCGTCCGGCTCCACGTCCCACTCCCGCCCGCCGCCCAGCGGCCGGATCTGGACGTAAGGACCCTCGCGCCCCATGAGCGTCCCCACCCGTCCGGTGCGGATCTCGACGACGTACGACCCGATGGGCAGCGTCACGATCGACTCTCCTCCCTCGGCAGTACGGCGGCGGCGAGGAGCCGGGCCGTTTCCACCGTGCAGCATCCCAATTCCACGAGCGGCCGCGGGGGCTCGGCGGCGAGCGTGACGACGTCGAGCCCGAGCGAGGGGAGCGTGATTCCCGCCCTCGCGAGGGCCTCGCGCAATTCCGCCACCGCCTCCTGTGCCGTTCCGACTGCCCCCGTGGTCGCCTTCATGTGTTCTTCCTTCACCAACGTATGCCTTTCTGAATCCATTTCCCGCTTCGCCTCTCCAGAGTGGGGGCAGATCCGTAGAATCGGCAGACGCGCAGGCCGTACAACTGCGGCGTAGGGTTGGGGAGTTAATCCATGGCCAAGAGCAAGCAGCAGGACGCGTGGGAGTTCTTCGGCGAGCTCCTGAAGGAACGCCGCGAGGCGGCGGGGCTCACCCAGAGCGAGCTGGGCAGACGGGTGTTCGTATCGGGGGCGTACATCGGTCTGTTCGAGCAGGGAATTCGAAAGCCGCAGTTGGATGTGGCGATCCGAATCGACGAGGTCCTACAAACCGGCGGTATTTTCGAACGTACGTGGCGCAGACTCATCGACAAGTCGCCGTACGCGTCTTATTTCAGCGAGGTCGCGGAGCTGGAGGGGGTAGCGACGAAGATCTGCGAGTTCGCGCCGCTGGTGGTGCCGGGTCTGATGCAGACGGCAGAGTACGCGCGGGCGGTGACGCTGGCGACGCACCCGTTCGCCGCGGAGGACTTCATCGAGGAGAAGGTCACCGCGCGGATCGACAGGGCGGCGATCCTCAGCGGTACTACAAGGCCCGAGTATTGGGTGGTACTGCACGAGAACTCCGTACTCACCCCTGTCGGCGGCCCATCGGTAATGGCGGCCACGCTGGATCGCATCACGACCCTGGCGCGGGAGCGGCAGGCACTGGTGACCATCCTGCCTCGCTCGGTCGGCGCGCACGCTCACATGACCGGAACACTCAAGCTCATGGAGTTCGAGGACCAGCCGCCAACGGCCTATACGGAGACCGGGTTTTCGGGGACGCTCCTCGATGATCCGGCTGTGGTGAAGCAAGCCCAGCGCGCCTACGATCTGCTCAGGGTCGCCACCTTGTCGCCGGAGGCGTCCTTGACCCTGATCGAGTCGGCGGCGGAGGACTACAGACGATGCGCCAGTACGACGTGAACAACGCCCAGTGGTTCAAGAGCTCCTACAGCAACGGCGACGGGGGCGACTGCGTCGAGGTCGCATACGACTTCACCGACGTCATCCCCGTCCGCGACAGCAAGGTCCCCGACGGCCCCGTCCTCGTCGTGCCGGCGGCTGCCTGGGCGGCGTTCGTCGCCGGCATCGCGGGCTGACCCCCGCCGCCCGTTGTGGGCAGGCGTTCCGCAAGGGGCGGAACGGGTGGGCACAACGGACGGCGCCCTTGCCGGCGCCCGAGGCTTCCGCGCCTGGACCCGCACCCCGTGTGCGCCGCCGCTGCGGTGCGGGTCCAGGCGCGGAACGCCTGGGCCCGGCTGGGGGGCACCGTCCCGATGGCGCTCCGCCGCGCTCGGTCGCAGCATGGAAGGAGGAGAACCGGTTCCCTTCCATGCCGCACGCACATCGCCGTGGGAGTCACCATGCCCATGCTGCTGATCAAGGGATCCTTCCATCTCTCCGGCCATACGGCCCCCGACGGGGACACCGTCCCCTTCATCCCGGACTACGTGGGCGAGTGGAAGCTCGTCCGGGGCTGCGAGAAGCCGCAGCCGGAGCGCGACGGTCACGTCGACGTCCGGCTCGAAGGCATCGACGCGCTGGAGACCCACTACACGGGGAACTACGGGGACGAGAAGCGCCAGCCGGCCAAGTTCGGCGACGAGGCCACGAACGCGCTGCTGACCTTTCTCGGTTTCCGTGACATCCAGCGCACCCCCGACCCTCACCATCCGCACGACATGATCTCCGCGACCCCGGACACGGTCCCGGGTTTCATCCTCACCAACGGCACCGACGTCTTCGGCCGCTGCGTGGCGTTCGCCTGCCCGGGGGACCCGCCGGGGGCCAGCGGCTACGAGCTGGACGTGTCGGTGAAGCTCCTGAAGGAGAGGACGGCCAACTACGAGCTGCTCCGCCTGGGTCTGGCGTATCCGACGTTCTACCAGGGACTGCTTCCCGTCCTGCGCGACGCGCTGGCCGAGGGCAAGGCGGAGGCTCAGGCAGGTATCGGAGTAGGCATCTGGAACACCACGGGCAACGCGTTCGGCGACGTGACCCTCAGCGGGGCGAAGATCACCGGGATGCAGTCGATCACCGACGACGTGGTGATCCTCCCGAAGCTGTTCCGCCGCCTGAAGGAGTACTTCTCGCTGGGCCACATCACGCTCGACGCCTTCCCCGCCTATCTGGCCGGAGCCGCGGACAAGTTCCTCGACCTGACGCAGGCCGACCCGAAGGAGCAGATCGGGCTCCACCGGATCGTCGAGATCACCGACAGCAACACCGTGAGGATGACGCTCCCTCCGGAGAAGATCCTCTTCAAGCCGAAGTGAGGCCTCCCGCAGGCCCGACTCCGCCCCTACCATCCCGTCCATGTCGATCATCTCGTCCATACCCGTGCTCAAGGGCCACGGCGGCACCGATCTGACCGCCGCCTCCGAGGGGCTGCTCCTGCGGAGCCGTCACGACGAGCTCTCGATCCCCGGCCAGGCCGTGGCCCGGGTGCGGGCCGAAGGGGGGTCCGTCGCCGTCGAGCTGCGGGTTCCCGCCGGGGCCGCGCCGGTGGCCCACCGGATCGAGGGTGTGGACGAGACCGCCGCCACCGCCTTCGCCGACGGCGTGAACTCCCTGCTGCTCGAACCGGACGAGGAGGTCGACGGCCGGTCCCTCGTCGTCCTGAGGACCTTCAGGACGCGCCGGGAGCGGTCGGCCCTGCGCCGGATGAAGTGGTCGGCGCTCGGCTGCCTCGTGGCGGTGGTCGCCCTGTCCGTGATCGGCGGGGTGGCGGGAGGCTTCGTCTATCCCGTCGCGATCGTCCCGATCGGGGTCCTCACGGGCGCGTGCCTCGTGGCCGGCGTGCACGAGCTGGGGGCGTGGACCCACCGGCGGCGCGTGCGCGGGCACGGCGTCAAGGAGTTCGCCCGGCCGGCCAATGTGCCGGGGACGTACCTCTATGTCGACAGGAGCGGGATGACCCGTACCGTGTCCAGTTTCGGCTCCGGGCCGTACGTCGAGATCGCCTACGACCCGGAGGATCCGGCGGACGTCTGCACCCTGAAGCCGGGCTTCGGGCAGCGCCTCAACATCTGGCTGGGGACGTTCCTCTTCGTCTGCGGGCTCGGCGGCGCGGCGGCGCTGGCGGTCATCACGGTCGACGCCCTCGGGTCCTAGTCGCCCTTTGGGAAGTCATAAGTCTGCCTTATGAGGCCATAGACCGGAGGCGGGTACCACCCCGCGCGAAGAGTTATTTAGGGTGGCCTAAGTGTCGGCGGCTTCGCCGCCACGTCGCTTGCGAAGGGAACCCAGTCATGCCCCGCCCCCTCCGGGTCGCGATCGTCGGCGCCGGCCCCGCCGGAATCTACGCCGCCGATGCGCTGCTGAAGTCCGAGGCCGCCGCCGAGCCGGGCGTGTCGATCGACCTCTTCGAGCGGATGCCCGCGCCCTTCGGCCTCATCCGCTACGGCGTCGCCCCCGACCACCCGCGCATCAAGGGCATCATCACCGCCCTCCACCAGGTCCTCGACAAGCCGCAGGTCCGCCTCTTCGGCAACGTGAACTACGGCACCGACGTCCACCTCGACGACCTGCGCTCCTTCTACGACGCGGTGATCTTCTCCACCGGCGCCATGTTCGACCGCGAGCTGAAGATCCCCGGCGTGGAGCTGGACGGCTCGTACGGCGCCGCCGACTTCGCGTCCTGGTACGACGGCCACCCGGACGTGCCGCGCACCTGGCCCCTGAAGGCCGAGAAGGTCGCCGTCCTCGGCGTCGGCAACGTGGCGCTCGACATCGCGCGCATCCTCGCCAAGACGGCGGACGAGCTGCTCCCGACCGAGATCCCGGCGAACGTCTACGAGGGCCTCAAGGCCAACAAGGCCGTCGAGATCCACGTCTTCGGCCGCCGCGGCCCGGCGCAGGCGAAGTTCAGCCCGATGGAGCTGCGCGAGCTCGACCACTCGCCGAACATCGAGGTCATCGTCAACCCCGAGGACATCGACTACGACGAGGGCTCGATCGCCGAGCGCCGCAAGAACAAGCAGACCGACATGGTCGCCAAGACCCTGGAGAACTGGGCGATCCGCGACGTCGGCGACCGCCCGCACAAGCTCTTCCTGCACTTCTTCGAGTCCCCCGTCGAGATCCTCGGCGAGGACGGCCAGGTCGTCGGCCTGCGCACGGAGCGCACCGAGCTCGACGGCACGGGCAACGTCAAGGGCACCGGCACCACCACGGACTGGGACGTCCAGGCGGTCTACCGCGCGGTCGGCTACCTCTCCGACGAGCTGCCCAAGATCCCCTGGGACGCCGTCTCCGGCACCATCCCGGACGAGGGCGGCCGCGTGATCGAGGAGACCGGCGCGCACCTGGCCTCCACGTACTGCACCGGCTGGATCCGGCGCGGCCCCGTCGGCCTCATCGGCCACACCAAGGGCGACGCCAACGAGACCGTCGCGAACCTCCTGGACGACTTCGCGAACGGGCGCCTGCTCACCCCGGAGACCCCGGAGGAGGACGCGGTCGTGTCCTTCCTTGAGGGCAAGGGCGTCACGTACACGACGTGGGAGGGCTGGTACGCCCTCGACGCCGCCGAGAAGGCGCTCGGCGAGCCGCAGGGCCGCGAGCGCGTGAAGATCGTCGAGCGCGAGGACATGCTGCGCGCCAGCGGCGCGCTCGGCTAGCGGCTCGCGGGGCCCTCACCTCTTCCCGGTCCTACGCTGGAAAGGACCCGGAAGAGGTGAGGGCCATGTCCGCACCCACGATCGACGGGATCGCGCGGGCGAGGACCGCGGCGGCGCGGGAGTCCTGGGCCGAGGCGTACGAACTGCTGCACGCCCACGACGCGCACCCCTCCCGCGCGCTGACCGCCGACGACCTGATGACCCTGGCCGACGCGTCCTGGTGGGCGGGCCACGTCGACGAGTCCGTCGCGGCCCGGCTGCGGGCGCACGCGGCGTACGTGGCGGGCGGCGACCACCGGGGCGCGGGCCTTGCCTCCTGGTGGCTGTCGTACGAGTACGAGGGCCTCGGGCGGCCCGCGGCGGCGGCCGACTGGCTGCACCGGGCCCACCATCACCTGGACGACGAGCCGCCCTGCCCGGAGCAGTGCTTCCTCGCGTGGAGCGAGGCGGAGGAGGCGTCGGCCCGCGGCGACAGCGCGGCGGCCCTCGCCGCGGCCCGGCGCATGACCCGGCTCGCCGTCCGCTCCGGCAGCCCGGACCTGCTGGCCCTGAGCCGCCACGCCCAGGCCTCCGTCCTCCTCGCCGACGGCCACCGCGCCGAGGCCCTCGCGCTCCTCGACGACGCGATGTGCGCGGTCTCGGCGGGCGAACTGAGCGGCCTGTTCACGGGCTGGCTTTACTGCCTGGCCCTGCCCCGGTGCATGCAGGCGGCGGACTTCGCCCGGGCGGTGGAGTGGACGAACGCGGCGATGGAATGGTGCGCTGCGCCGTGGACGGGCCGGCCGACGGAGGCCGAGCCCGCCGAGGCCGCCGCCCCGCTCCCCGTGGAGACGTTCCCTGTGAAGACGCTCCCCATGGAGACCCCCCTCACCGTCCCCTCCGGCGAGAACCCCTTCCGGGGCCCCTGCCGGGCGTACCGCGTCGAGGTGCTCGACCTCCTCGGGGCGTGGGAGCTCGCGGAGTCGGAGGCGCGGCTCGCGTGCCGGGAGGTGCCGGTGGACTGCCTGGAGTCGGCGGCCGCCGCGTACTACGCCGCCGGGGACGTCCAGCGGCGCCAGGGCCGCCTGGCGGAGGCCGCCGCCTCGTACGCGCACGCCCACGAGCTGGGCCGGATCCCACAGCCGGGCCTCGCGCTGCTGCGGCTCGCGCAGGGACGGGCCGAGGCGGCGGTGGCGGGCGTCGACCTGGCGCTCGCCTGCCAGAGCGACCCCCGCCACGACCTCCTCGGCCGGGCCCGGCTGCTCGCCGCCCGCACCGAGGTGGCCCTCGCCGTCCGCGACGTGCCGGGGGCGGCGGGCGCGGCGGCGGAACTGGAGGTCCTGGCCGGGGACGTACCGCTGCTGCGGGCGATGGCCGACACGGCGCGGGGTGCGGTGGCCCTCGCGGAGACCCGGCCGGAGCCCGCGCTGCGGCTGCTGCGCCGGGCGCTCGCCGGCTGGCTGGAGCTGCGGGTGCCGTACGAGGCGGCGCAGGTACGGATGCTGCTCGCGTCGGCCGACCGGGCGGTGGGCGACGAGGAGGCGGCCCGCCTGGAGCTGGGCGCGGCACGGGCGGTGTTCGAACGCCTCGGGGCGGTGCCGGACGCGCGACGGGCGGCGGCGCTGCTCACGGGCGGGCTCACGGCCCGCGAGGCGGAGGTCCTCCGCCTGGTCGCCTCGGGCGGCACGAACAAGGACATCGCGCAGGCGCTGGTGATCAGCGAGCACACGGTGGCGCGGCACCTGAACAACATCTTCGCGAAGCTGGCCGTGAACTCCCGAGCAGCGGCAACGGCATACGCCCACGACCTGGCCTGACGGGCACTACGGGCCCGCGCCCGCCCCGTTGTGGGAGGACCCGTCGTACGACCTGCCCGCCTTCGACGGACAGCCGAGGGTTACGGGACCGTGCGGGCCGAGGCGAGGAGGCGGACCGTGTCCTCGGGGGCGAGCGCGAGCGCGTTGCCGACGGTTCCGAGGACCTCGGTCTCGGCCGGGCTGTAGGCGCCGTCCGCGAGGGCGATCCGGGCGGCCTGGAGGAGGATCGACTCCCGCCCGGCGGGCGCCAGGTGCGGGGTGAGCGGCTCCAGGGCTTCGTGGAGCTCGATCGCGAGGAGCGTGCCCTCGGGGTTCACCTCGGGCATGAAGCGCCCGGTGTCGGCCTCCAGGGCCTCGACGAGGTCGACGAGCTGGACGGCCGTGCACTCGGCGTAGCCGGCGGACCGGACCGCGGTGACGGCCCGTTCGAGGACCTCGCGGGATTCGGTGCCGCCGGCCGCGAGGACGGCCAGGGCGACGGTGTGCACGGCGTCCCGCAGCATCGCGGAGAAGCGGCTCGTCGTCGGGTGGTCGAGCACCTCCGTACCGAAGTGCGTGTGACAGGCCGCGCACTCGACGACGGGGCCGGTACAGCCCCGGGGCAGGACGGGGACGCCCAGGACGGCGAACCTGCGGCGGCCGGTGCGCCGCCGGTAGTTGCGGTCGCCCCCGCACTCCTCGCAGAAGAACTCGCCGTCTCCGACGGTGTTCCAGGAGGTGCGGATTCCGCAGATGCCCACTTTCCCACCACGTGAATTCCGGGCAGACCGCACATGCACCTCCTCAACGGCCCGGCTGCACTGCCGGCGTTGGCGTGATGTTAGCCACATCCTTGATGTGGCGTCAGCACCCCGTCAGGAGTTCACCGCCGACTTGGCCGAGACACGTCACCGCTCTCGTGTGATCAGGAAGTGCGGCGGCGGCGCTTCGCGAAGGCCAGGAAGCCTCCGCCGACGGCGACGGCGGCCACGGCGGCCCCGATCGCGCCGGGACCGATGGCCGAACCGGTCGTCGCGAGATCACCCTCCGGGGTGGCGGACGGAGCCGGGGCCGGGGCCGTCGCGGGCGCGGTGGTGGCCTCGCCCGGGGTGCCCGGAGTGCCCGCGGTGGCCGGCGTGGACGGGGACGCGGAGGCCGAGGGGGTCCCGGGGGTGCCCGGGGTCGCGCCGCCCTGGCTCGGGGTGGGCGCGGGGGTGTCGGTCGGCTTGGGCGTCTCGGGGGTGACGACCGGCTGCGGGGTGGTCACCTCGGGAAGGCAGCCGGTGAAGTTCATCTGGTGGGTCTCGGAGCCGGAGGCGGTGTCCAGCGACTCGGCGATGACGGAGCCGTTGATGTGTCCGCTGGTCATGGTGACGGCGGCGTTGGGCGCGAGGATCGCTCCGGGCCAGGCGGAGGAGTTCTTCTTGACGGTCTCGGCCTGCGGGAAGTTCCACAGCAGCTTGGAGCGGATGCTCTTGTGGCCGTCGGTGTGCCGGTCGTAGTCGTCCTGGACGTAGTCGCCGCCCTCGGAGATCCAGACGCCGGAGGTGGGCTTGGCGGCCATGTCGTACGAGGTACCGATGACGTTCACGAGGGTGGAGGAGCCCACCGGGACCTTGAGGTAGATCTCGCCGGCCTTCTCCAGGTCGGCGCCGCTCACGGCGAAGACGTTCAGCTTCGCGTCGGTGCCGGTGAGGTAGAGGCTCCGTCCGTCGGCGGCCGTCTCGCCGTTGGGCCGCACGCCCGCCCAGTCGGCGGAGAGCTTGCGCAGCCCGGTGAACTCCTTGCCGAAGTCGATCGGGGAGGGCCCGGTGGCGACCTTGTCGCCGTCGACGTCGAAGGTCTCGCCCCGGGAGTTGTCCACGACCTCGCCGGCGATGCCGGACCCCTTCACCAGGACCACGCCGCTGGCCTTGAGGGTGCCGCCGACGATCAGGCTGTGCCCGCCGGGCAGCTTCGCGAGGTCGGTGTCGGAGAGGCGGGAGCCGACGGAGAAGCCGGAGCCGCCCGGTGCGCCGAAGGTGGCGTCGCCGCCGACCGCGACCGCGCCCTCGGAGTCGGAGTGGCGGACGGAGTCCTTCTCGACGAACTCGGCGTACAGGCCGGCCGTGCCGAGCGGATGCGGCACGCACTCCGCGGTGGTGGCGGAAGCGGCGGGGGCCCAGGTGAGGGCGGCACCGGTCACCGCGAGGACGGCGGCCACGGCAGCGGACGTGCGCATGCGGAACTCCAGGTCAGGGAGTACGGAGAGGGGAGGCGTGGGGGGTCCCGGGAGGGATGGTCCGTACCATCTGCCAGGCCGTGATGTGCCGTCAACTCACCTCATAGGGCGCGGATTCCGGCATGTCGCCATGATCTTCCTTAAGCGAGCCTGAAACCGTGACGCAGCTCACACACGACGGCGCCCCGCCCCCTCGCGGAGGGGACGGGGCGCCGTGCGGGCGTGAGGTCAGCGCGCGGAGCGGTTGACCGCCGAGATGACCGCCTTCAGGGAGGCGCGGGTCGTGTTGGCGTCGATGCCGATGCCCCACAGGACCTTGCCGTCGATGGCGCACTCGATGTACGAGGCGGCCTGCGCGGAGGCGCCCTCGCTCATCGTGTGCTCCTGGTAGTCCAGCAGGCGGGCGTCGACGCCGATGGACTGCAGCGCGGCGAAGAAGGCGGAGATCGGACCGTTGCCGGAGCCCGTCAGGACGGTGTCGACGCCGTCCACGACCGCCTCGACGGTCAGCGTGTCCGTGCCGTCGGTGTCGGAGGTCGTCTGGCCGGAACGCAGCTGGATGCGGCCCCAGGCGTTGTCCGGGTTGGGCAGGTACTCGTCCTGGAAGACGGCCCAGATCGCGGCCGGCGTGACCTCGCCGCCCTCGCTGTCGGTCTTCTGCTGGATGATCTTCGAGAACTCGATCTGCATCCGGCGGGGCAGGTCCAGCTTGTGGTCGTTCTTCAGGACGTACGCGATGCCGCCCTTGCCGGACTGCGAGTTGACCCGGATGACGGCCTCGTAGGAGCGGCCGACGTCCTTCGGGTCGATCGGCAGGTACGGGACGGCCCACTCGATCTCGTCGACGGTCTTGCCCTGGGCGGCCGCGTCGGCCTCCATGGCGTCGAAGCCCTTCTTGATGGCGTCCTGGTGGGAGCCGGAGAAGGCGGTGTAGACCAGGTCGCCCGCGTAGGGGTGGCGCGGGTGGACCTCCATCTGGTTGCAGTACTCGGAGGTGCGGCGGATCTCGTCGATCTGGGAGAAGTCGATCTGCGGGTCGACGCCCTGCGAGAACAGGTTCATGCCCAGCGTCACCAGGTCGACGTTGCCGGTCCGCTCGCCCTGCCCGAACAGGCAGCCCTCGATGCGGTCGGCGCCGGCCATGATCGCCAGCTCCGCCGCCGCCACGGCCGTGCCGCGGTCGTTGTGCGGGTGGACGGAGACGCAGATGTGCTCGCGGCGGGTCAGGTTCCGGGACATCCACTCGAACCGGTCCGCGTGCGTCGACGGCGTCGAACGCTCCACGGTGGCGGGCAGGTTGAGGATGATCTCGCGGCCCGGGCCGGGCTGCCACACGTCACAGACCGCCTCGCAGACCTCCAGGGCGAAGTCCAGCTCGGTGTCGGTGAAGATCTCGGGGCTGTACTGGTAGCCGAAGGTGGTCTCCGGGCCCAGCAGCTTCTCCGCGTACTCCATCACCAGACGGGTGCCGTCCACGGCGATCTGCTTGATCTGCTCCTTCGAGCCGCGGAAGACGACCCGGCGGAAGGTGGGCGCGGTGGCGTTGTACAGGTGGACCGTGGCGCGCTTGGCGCCCTTCAGGGACTCCACGGTCCGCTCGATCAGGTCCTCGCGGGCCTGGGTCAGGACGGAGATGGTGACGTCGTCCGGGATCGCGCCCTCTTCGATGATGGAGCGCACGAACGCGAAGTCGGTCTCGCCGGAGGACGGGAAGCCGACCTCGATCTCCTTGTAGCCCATGCGTACGAGCAGGTCGAACATCTCGCGCTTGCGGGCCGGGGACATCGGGTCGATCAGGGCCTGGTTGCCGTCGCGCAGGTCCGTGGACAGCCAGCGGGGCGCCTTGGTGATGCGCTTCTCGGGCCAGGTCCGGTCGGGGATGTTCACGGCCTCGTACTGGCCGTACTTGTGGATCGGCATCCCGGACGGCTGCTGCGTGTGGGTCGCGTTGGTGATGGGCGTCGGGCGGCTGACGAAAGGCGACTGAGACATTGCGTAGGGCTCCTCGGGTCCAGCAAGAAGGACGGCCGACTGTCGAACGCAGCACCAAAACCCGCGGGGAGGGGGTCGGCCTACGACTACAGGCCCTCGCCGCGGCAGCTAAGGAGAAGCAGCCCGAAACGCATGATGTGCGTCACCATAGCCCAGGTCCGAGAGAGGCGGACGTCCTGTTTCAGTATGCGGGACGGTGCCCGCGTCAAGGGCGAAAGGTGACCCATCACTCCATTTCGCCAATCCTCGTCCCAGCCCGTGACAGCGGCATCACGCAGTGCCACATTGCAAGGATGACTGCCCACACGCCTGTCTTCTGCTCGATCGTCCCCCCGCACGTCCTGGACCGCCTCGCCCGGTCCGCGGACCCCGCCGTCGCCGAGGCCGCCCGGCGCACCCTCGCGGTGGACCTCGGCCATCGCGAGGCCCGGACCGTCCGGCCCGCCTCGGGCCCGGCGGAACCGGGCACCGGAAAGCCCCGGCGCACGATCTACGACGCCAAGAACGGCACCCAGCTGCCCGGCCACCAGGTGCGCGCCGAGGGAGAGCCGACGCTCGCCGACGGCACGGCCAACCGCGCCTACAGCGGGCTCGGCGCCACCTTCGACCTCTTCCACGAGGTCTACGGCCGCGACTCGATCGACGGCGTGGGGCTGCCGCTCCTCGCCACCGTCCACTACGACGAGAAGTACGACAACGCCTTCTGGAACGGCGAGCAGATGGTGTTCGGCGACGGCGACGGCGAACTGTTCCTCGACTTCACCCTGCCGGTCGACGTCATCGGCCACGAGCTGGCCCACGGCTTCACCCAGCACACGGCGAACCTCGCGTACTACGGGCAGGCCGGCGCGCTCAACGAGTCCGTGTCCGACGTCTTCGGCTCCCTCGTGAAGCAGCACGCCCTCGGCCAGACCGCGGACCAGGCCGACTGGCTCATCGGGGCCGGGCTGCTCGCCCCCTCCGTCAGCGGCGAGGCGCTGCGCTCCATGAAGGCCCCGGGCACGGCGTACGACGACGACGTCCTCGGCAAGGACCCCCAGCCCGCCCACATGGACGACTACGTGCGCACCAACTCCGACAACGGCGGTGTGCACATCAACTCCGGCATCCCGAACCACGCCTTCTACCTGGCGGCCACCGCGCTCGGCAACCACGCCTGGGAGCGGGCCGGCCGGATCTGGTACGAGGTGATGACCGGCGGCACCCTGACCGAGGAGGCCCGGTTCTCCGAGTTCGCGCGGGCGACGGTGGCGGCGGCCCGGCAGCTCTTCGGCGAGGGCGAGGAGGCCGCGGCCGTGCTCGACGCCTGGGCGCGGGTCGGCGTACCGACCTCGTGAGCCGGCCGGTTCTGCGGTAGACAGGGCCCATGCGGATTCGAGTGCGGCGCACGGGCGGTTTCGCGGGCATCGAGCGGTCGGCGGAGGTGGACGTCTCGGGACCCGAGTGGGAGTCCCTGTCCGCCGCCGTCCTCGCGGACGGGGACGGCGGCGGTGGCGACCGGGGCGTGCCGGACGGCTTCTCGTACGAGATCACCGTCGACGGCCGCACGGTCCACTGCCGCGACCCGCGCCTCACGGACGCTCAGAGGACCCTCGTGACGAGGGTCCTCAAGGAAGGCGCGTAGGCCCTAGCGGGGGGCGCGGCGCCAGAACCTGTTCTCCTTCGGCGGCCGGACCTCCAGGGACCACTCGCCCTCGGCGCTCTTGACCTGCACGAGCAGGGGCCCCTCGGGCAGCGGCCGCGAGTCCCTGGGCCACCTGCTCGCCACGTTGGCCAGCAGGTGGTCGCGGCCCTCCGGCTCCTGCCCCTGCACGTGGAAATAGGCGTGGCCGAACCCCGTGCGGAGCCGGGAGGAGAGCTGGGCGGCCGGACCCGTGTACAGCAGCACGTCGCCTCCCCGCCCCCGGGCGCTGCGGCCGAGCTCCTCCACGGTGCTCACCGGACGAACGGCGACCGTCCACTCGCTGCCGTAGGCGTTCACACGCAGGCGCAGCGGGTTCCGGCCGTCGTGCCGCAGCAGCCCGCGGCCCTCGTGGTCCTCCAGGGTCGTGTTCGCGAGCAGGACGTCGCACTCGCCCTTTTCATCGAGGCTGTCCACTCCGAAGTAGCCGTCACCCTTCCGGGTGGAGTCGACCAGGACGTAGCCGGCCGGGATCGGCACGTCGACGGTGATGGTCGTGGTGCCCTTGCCGCTGCGGACGAATTCCGGGAAGTCCTCGCCGAAGAGCTCGATGTCCGACTGCGGGCCGACGCGCGCGGGCCTCTGAGCAGGGACCCGGGCCCGTGCCGGGGCGGCGGCCCCGGCCTCGGCCTCCCGGACCTTGGCCAGGAGCTCCTCTGGAATGGCCTCGGGCGGGGCGCCGACGGAGGCGGGCTCGTCTTCGGGGGCGGGCTCGTCCCCGGGGGCGGGTTCCGGGTCCCTGCCCACGATGCCGAAGTCCTCGGCGAGGCCGACGAGGCCGGAGGCGTATCCCTGGCCGACCGCGCGGAACTTCCACCCGCCGTCGCGCCGGTAGAACTCGCCGAGGAGGAACGCCGTCTCGGTGCTCGCGTCGTCGACCTCGTACAGCGCCAGCTGCTCGCCGGTGGCGGCGCTGGTCGTCCGTATGTGCAGGCCCGGCACCTCGCCGAACGTCCCGTCCTCGCTGGAGGCGGTGATCACGATGCGCCGGACGGCGGGCTCCACGCGCGCGGTGTCGATCTCCAGCCAGTCGGCGACCCGCTGCTCCTCGTCCCGTACCTGCCCGAGCAGGCGCACCGCGCCGGACGTGTGCGCGGGCTGGTTGTAGAAGACCAGGTCGCCGTCGCCCCTGACCCGGCCGTCGGCGTCGAGCAGCAGGGCCGAGGCGTCGACCTCCGGCACCCCGTCACCGGCGGCCCGCCGGACGACCGCGATCCGCCACACCTGCCCGGGGACCGGCAGGTTTCCCCCCTTGACGATCTTTGTCACGGCGCCATGCTGGCACGCGTCCCCGGACGCCGCCCGGAAAAACCGGAACTAGAACCCGAGCTTCCGCAGCTGCTTGGGCCCCCTCTTCACTGCCGTCCTCGCACCGCGAGGCCCCTGGGGCCTCGCGGGCTTCGCACGGCTGCGCCGGCCTCCGGCCGGACGGTGGCGGGTTGCCCTAGAACCCGAGCTTGCGGAGCTGCTTGGGATCCCGCTGCCAGTCCTTCGCGACCTTCACGTGGAGGTCGAGGAAGACCGGGGTGCCGAGGAGGGCCTCGATGTGCTTGCGGGACTTCATGCCGACCTCCTTGAGGCGGCTGCCCTTCGGGCCGATGATGATGCCCTTCTGGCTGGGGCGCTCGATGTACACGTTCGCGTGGATGTCGAGCAGCGGCCGGTCCGCCGGGCGGTTCTCGCGCGGGATCATCTCCTCGACGACCACCGCGATCGAGTGCGGCAGCTCGTCCCGTACGCCTTCGAGCGCGGCCTCGCGGATCAGCTCCGCGACCATGACCTGCTCCGGCTCGTCCGTGAGGTCGCCCTCCGGGTAGAGCGGCGGGGACTCCGGCAGGAGCGGGATGAGCAGGTCGGCGACGAGCTGGACCTGCTTGTCGCCGACGGCCGAGACCGGGACGATCTGCTGCCACTCGAAGCCGAGCTCCTTGCCGAGCTGGTCGATCGCGATCAGCTGCTCGGCGAGGGTCTTGGAGTCGACCAGGTCGGTCTTGGTGATGATCGCGACCTTCGGGGTCTTCTTGATCCCGGCGAGCTCCTTGGCGATGAAGCGGTCGCCGGGGCCGAGCTTCTGGTCGGCGGGCAGGCAGAAGCCGATCACGTCGACCTCGGCCCAGGTGGTGCGCACGACGTCGTTGAGCCGCTCGCCGAGGAGGGTGCGCGGCTTGTGGAGGCCGGGGGTGTCGACCAGGATCAGCTGCGCGTCCGGGCGGTGCACGATGCCGCGGACGGTGTGCCGGGTGGTCTGCGGCCGGTTCGAGGTGATGGCCACCTTCTGGCCGACCAGAGCGTTCGTGAGGGTGGACTTGCCCGCGTTGGGGCGGCCGACGAAGCAGGCGAAGCCGGCCCGGTGGACGGCTTCGGTTTCTTGGTTGCGAGCGCTCATGGGGGCCATTGTCCCCGATGAGCGCCCGCGTCACGCACTCAGTGCGGTCTCAGGCCTCGCCCGGGGTCTCGACCGGTGCCCGGCGGCGCCGTATCCGCAGGCCGTAGAGCCCGGCCGCGCCGCCCGTGACGAGGACCGCGGCGGCGAGCCAGGGCAGGGCCAGGAAGGACACGGTGCCGCTCTCCTGCACGTCCTTCGCGGTGGCGGTGAGGGTGACGTCGCCCCAGTCGAGCTGCGGGGAGCCGGTCCAGCGCTCGGTGAGCCGGATCTTCTGCCGGGGCAGCAGCTCGGCCGGGACCCCGACGAGGTCGCGGTCCAGGAGGGTGCGGCCGAAGAGGCCCCGGGCCTTCAGGACGACCTTGGGGTTGAGGGTGACGTTGCCCAGGTTGTGCAGGGTGTACGAGACGAGGGCGCTGCTCGTGCGGGTGCCGGGGACGAGCGGCCGGTCCTGGTCGAGGGCGAGGTCCTCGACGGCGAGGGCGGGGACGGTCGGCCCGTTGACCCGGAGGTAGACGCGGGCGCCGACCGCGCGCTGCACGCCGACGGCGACGGAGCCCTTCGCCCCCGGGGCGATCCGCTCGTCGAGGGCGACGAGGGCTCCCGGGTGGTCGCCGGGGTCGGCGTCGGCGGGGACGGTCAGGGTGTAGGGGACCGTGACGGCGGAGCGGGCCGGGACGGTGATCCGGGTCCGCTCGGGCTTGATCCAGGCGCCGGCGCCGGTCTGCTTCTCCCGCTGGGTGCGGACGGCGAAGCCGCCGTCGCGGTCGGTGTTGTAGGCGTCGGCGCCGTACAGCCGGAAGGTGAGCGGGGCGGCGGTCTTGTTGGCGACGGTGACGCGGTCGGTGAGCGTGCTGCCGGGATCGGCGGAGAGGTAGAAGTACGGGCGGCCGCCGAGCTTCGAGGCGGCCGGGTAGACGGCCCACTCGCCGTTCTCGGCGGCCTGGGCGCCCGGCGCGAGGCCGAGCAGCACGAGGAGCGTGCTCAGGAGGAGGACGTACGGCTTCGTGCGCACGGGTGCGGACCCCCGGGGTGCGGATCGGAGCGGGCCGGCCGGGTGCGCGCCCGGCCCGCGAGCGGTCAGGACAGGGTCAGCGTGAGCACGCCCGCGTACGAGCCGGGCGCGGTGAACGCCGGGACGTCGAGGGAGAGCTGCGCGTCGACGGTGAACTCGCCGCCCGTGAGGGTGCCGTTCGGGGTGGAGGCGAGGGTCGCGCCGCCGCTGCCGACCGGTCCCGCCGAGCCTGCGGCGCAGGCGCTGGGGCTGCCCGCCTTGGCGGTGCAGGCGGGGGTCCAGGACAGGTTCCCGGCGCCGATGGCGCCGCCGGGGCCGGTGAAGTCGGTGACCTTGCCGGTCAGGGACCAGCCGGCGGGGCCGCCGCGGAAGTCCTTGACGGTCACCGTCTGGAGGGCGCCCTTGGCCGCGCCGCCCGCGCCGAAGTCGACGGAGGACAGCTGGACGGCGTCCCCGGCCTGGGTCATGGACAGCTCACCGGGGGTGACGGCCGCCGTGATCGTCTGGCTGTTCGGCGGCGCCGGCACGATCACCTTGTACGCGACGGGGCCCGCGCCCTTCTCCGGGTCCCAGGCCGCGCCCTCGTACGCCACGATCCCGGTGGTCGCCGGGTCGTTGACCTTCAGGCGCGCGGCGAAGCCGCCCTCGCTGTCGGTCGTGACGGTCATCTTGTCGGCGGTCTCCGCCGCTCCGGCGCGGCCGACGACGGTGACCTCGGTGAGCGGGGTGAACTTGGAGCCGGTGACGGTGACGCGGACGCCCGGGTCGCCGGAGGCGTTGTCGAGCTGGAGCGCGCGGGTGTTGGGGTGGGTGGCGGGGCTCGCGACGACCGTCTCGGAGACCGGGGCGGGCGGGTTGAGCACCGTACAGGGGGTGTCCAGCTCCATGAGGTAGCTGGTGTGGATGTTGTAGTCGCCGGGCGAGAGGGTGATCGAGCCGGCCTCGGTGGCGGTGAAGGTGCCCGTCATGGAGAAGGCCGGGAAGGAGCCCTTGCCGGGGACCGGCGGGTTCTTCTTGGGGCCGGTGACGGTGACCGTGCCGCTCTGGGCGCCGCCGAGGACCACCTTTCCGGTGGGCGTCATGATGTCGGCCGGGAGCGCGAGGTCGACGGGGTTGGACGCGGCGGGCTTGGTGACCGTGTAGGTGACGGTCACGGTCTCGCCGACCTTGGGGCTGGGCTTGTCCACCGTGATCTGGGCGGTGGTGGTGCCCTCGATGGGCGGGATGTTGGCGATCGGCGGCGGGACGCAGCGGGTCTGGAAGTCCACCGCCTGCGAGGTGGTCGCCGCGCCGGCCGGGGCGGCGAGCGCGCCGCCGGCGAACGCGAGGGCGGTGGCGCCGAGGACGGCGGTCCAGCGCCGTCTTCGGGCCGCCGCCCGGGATCGGGTGAGTGCCATGTGTGTGCCCCCTCCTGAGGGATGAGTGGGCGCCATTGACGGCTGCGGGCGGAGAGAAGTCAATGGAATCGAAATACACCGACTGATGACCCATCAGATACTGTCAAGATCGCGAGATCGATGGCGTTTCCGCAGGTCACGGCCGCACGAGCACGACAGAGACCGGTGTCACCCAGGGCGACACCGGTCCGGTTGGTACGGGCTCAGCTGAAGATGAACGGACCCGGCGACTGCGAGGTCACCGCGTCACAGTTCACCGTGACCCCGAAGATCACCATCTTGAGGGCGACCCCCGCGAAGTACGAGTTGAGGCTGTCGCCCGAGGCCACGGTCCCGCTGAGCGGGCCGATCTTGACGGA
Organism: Streptomyces vietnamensis; assembly: GCF_000830005.1. Taxonomy (NCBI): domain Bacteria; kingdom Bacillati; phylum Actinomycetota; class Actinomycetes; order Kitasatosporales; family Streptomycetaceae; genus Streptomyces; species Streptomyces vietnamensis. The sequence continues at coordinate 2,808,298 of NZ_CP010407.1, forward strand.
CTGCCCGGCGGCGAGTGCCGGGTTCTTCTTCCCGGTGAAGACCCGGGTGCCGCCGCCGGCCTTGGCCATCGTCAGGGTGGAGCTGATCGTGTCGGCGCCGACCCCGACCGGGGTCGTGATGGCCGACGTGAGGGTGATGGTCGCGGCGGTGCCGCTCTGCGTGGCCGTGAGGTTGGCGGTGCCGCTGCCCCACGTGCCGCAGTCGTACGTCGCCGTGGCCGAGCCCGGCGACACGGCACCGGCCGTCGGGGCGAAGGCGAGTCCGGCGGCGGCGAGCGCCCCGGTGAGTACCGCGACGGTCCCTAAGGTGCTTCTGCTTCTCATGGCGAGTTCGAACCCCTTTCGATACCGAACGCAGGGGTGCGGACACTGCGTGAATGACGGGAGAACTGACGGTCCGTCGGACGAACCGCTGTCATTGACGCGCAGACGGCCGGGGAAGGCAAGAGAAGATGCGGTGATCCTTCACAAACACACAAGGGCGGCGGGGCCCGGCGCGTCGCCGGGCCCCGCCGCCCTGATCCCGCCCCTCGGCTCAGCCCGCGGTGACGGCCACCCGCAGCTTCCCGTCCGGACCCGCGAGCAGCACCGGGGTGTCCGGCCCGCCCAGGTCCCGTACCGCCGCGCGGTCCTCGTCCGAGGCGGCATCGGCGGTCGACACGACGGCCGCCGCCTCCAGGGACCGGGCGCCGCTGGCCACGGCCATCGCGACCGCGGTGCGCAGCGCGCTCAGCTTGAGCGACTCCAGCTCCACGGTGCCCGCCACATAGGTGCGGCCCGTCTCGTCGCGTACGGCCGCGCCCTCGGGCACGTCGTTACGGGCGCGGGCGCTCCGCGCCAGGGTGATGATCTTGAGGTCCTCGGCGCCGAGGTCGCCGTGCTCGCTGCTGAGTGTCATGCCCCGAGCATAGGTCGGAGCCCACGGGCACCCGGTCCTGGTCTCAGCCCGTGATCGGCTCCGGTCTCAGCCCGCGACCGCCCAGGGTCAGCCCGCCACCGCCCGGGGTCAGCCCGCGACCGCCCGGGGTCAGCCCGCGACCGGGTACATCGCCCCGCGGCGCCCCTCCGGCGACACCAGCCACTCCAGCTTCTCGGCCGTGTTCGCCTCCGGCATCGGGGTGTGCATCACGATGACCAGGTCCGGGCGGGCCGGGACCCGGAGCTGGGTGGCCTCGACGACCAGCGTCCCGACCAGCGGGTGCTCCATCTCCTTGCGGTTCTGGCCGCCCGGCAGGATGTCCCGCCGCTCCCACAGCTCCGCGAACTCCGGGCTCGCCTCCTTGGCCGACTCGACCACCGCCTGGAAGCCCTCGTCGTCCGGGCACTCCGAGCAGGCCGAGCGGAACTGGGCGACGACCTTCGGCGCGAGCTCCTCCCAGCGCGTCGACCGCGAGCGGTACAGGGGGTCCGTGAAGAAGGCGATCAGGCAGTTCTGCACGATCTCCTGGCGCATCCCGAGCACGATCGCCGCCGCCTCGTTCCACATCACGGTGTTCCAGTACTGGTCCATGATGTGCGCGGGGAACGGCATCCACGCGTCGATGAGCCGCCGAAGCCCGTGGCACATGTCCCGGTCCTCCGGGGCCGGTTCGAGCGCCGGCGGGTTCAGCGCCGCCAGGACGTACAAGTGGCGGCGCTCGGCCGGGCTCAGCCGCAGCACCCGCGCCACCGAGTCGAGGACCTGCGGGGAGACGGTGATGTCCCGGCCCTGCTCCAGCCACTGGTACCAGGAGACCCCGACGCCCGCGAGGACGGCGACCTCCTCGCGGCGCAGGCCCGGGGTGCGGCGGCGGGCGCCGCCGTCCGGGAGTCCCGCCTCGGCCGGGCTGACCCGGGCCCGACGGCTCATCAGGAACTCGCGCAGTTCGCCGAGTCGGTGCTGCTTCGCGCTGGCGCTCTCGAGAGCGGTGGCCACGTGTGCTTCCTCCCCCTGGACGCATGGTGGATGCCGGTGGTGCCTGGTGGTGCCTGGTGGTGCGACCAACAGGATAAGTACCCGCTCCCCGCCTTTGTTCCCGTCCCCCGAAGGTGGGGACATGGCAACGACGACCTCCCCGCCCGAGTCCCCCACCTCCTCCTCCACCACCCCGGCCGCTCCCCCGGCCCTCACCGGCCGCGACCGGCTCGTCCTCTTCGTCCTGTGCGCCGCCCAGTTCATGGTGGCGCTCGACTTCTCCGTCCTGAACGTCGCCCTGCCCGTCCTCGGCGCCGACCTCCGCTTCGACCCGTCCGGCCTCCAGTGGGCGGTCACCGCCTTCGCCCTGCCGTCCGGCGGCTTCCTGCTGCTCTTCGGCCGGATCGGCGACCTCTTCGGCCGCAAGAAGCTCTTCCTCTCCGGTCTCGTGCTCTTCGGCGCGGCCTCCCTGCTCGCCACCCTCGCCTGGAGCCCGGGCGCCTTCCTCGCCGGCCGCGCCCTCCAGGGCCTCGGCGCGGCGGCGATCGTGCCGACCGGCATGGCGCTGCTCACCACCGCCTTCCCCGAGGGTCCGCTGCGGGCGAGGGCGCTGGGCATCTCCGGCACCCTGATGTCGCTCGGCTTCACCATCGGCATGGTGCTCGGCGGCGTCATGACCGACACCCTCGGCTGGCGCTCCACGATGGGCCTGCTCGCCGTCTTCACCCTGATCGTGCTGCCGCTCGCCCCGGGCCTGCTGCCCGAGTCCCGCACCCCCGAGCGGCCCCGCCTGGACGTGCCCGGCGCGCTGACCGTCACCGGCGGTCTGCTGTCCCTGATCTACGCCCTGACGACGGCCGCGGAGCGCGGTTTCGGCGGCGTGGACGTCCCCGTCGCCCTCGCCCTGGGCGTGCTGCTGCTCGTGGCCTTCGGCGTGATCGAGTCCCGGCACCCGGCCCCGCTGGTCTCGCTGCCGGTGCTGCGCCGCCGTACCGTCGCCTTCGGCAACCTGGGCGGTCTGGTCACCTTCTCGATGATGTCGACGATCGTCTTCGTGCTGACCCTGTACCTGCAGGAGACCCTCGGCCTCTCGGCCTTCGCCTCCGGCATCGTCTTCGGCGTCCAGGGCGCGGTCTCGGTCCTCGCCGGCATGTTCACCCCGAAGGTGATCGGCCGGTTCGGCGCCCAGCGCACCCTGGTGGTCTCGCTGCTCGGCCAGGGCCTGCTGACCGCCGCGCTGCTCGGCATCGGCCGGGAGTCCGGCGCGGTCCTGGCGACCGTGGCCGTTTCGGTGGCGTCGATGCTGCACCTCGGCGCGATCATCTCGTACGGCGTGACCGTCACCTCCGGCGTACGCGACGAGGAGCAGGGGCTGGCGACCGGTCTGGTCACCACCACCCAGCAGGTCGGTCTGACCGTCGGCATCCCGCTGCTCGGTGTCCTCGCCACCACCGGCTCCGACCTCTTCGCCGGGGTCCGCACGGTCATCGCCCTCGACGCGGCGATCGTGGTCGGCGCGGCGGCCCTGATCGCCCTCGGCCTGCGGCGCCGGTCCTGAGGCCCCCCTACGGGCGGTCGAGGCGGAGCCGTACCGCCTTCGGCAGACCGGCGACGACGAGGTCGTACGAGTCCTCGACGAGCTCCCGGACCATCCGGTCCGGGAGCTCTCCGACGGTCACGGTGTTCCAGTGCCGCTTGTTCATGTGGTACCCGGGGGCGATGGCGGGGTGCTCCGCGCGGAGCCGTACCGCCTCGTCCGGATCGCACTTGAGGTTGACCCGCAGCGGCCGGCCGTCGAGCCACGAGAGCGCGAACATCTTCCCGGCGACCTTGAAGACGGAGGTGTCCGGACCGAACGGGAACTCCTCCGAGGCGTCGTTGAAGTCCAGGCAGAAGGCGCGCAGCTCGTCGGGGGTCATTCCGGCTTCTCCTCCGGTTCCAGCGGTTCCACGAGCACGGTGACGATCTTGTTCCGGCGGCCGGCCGGCGACTCGGCCGTCAGCCGCAGCGAGCGCCCGTCCGGCAGCTCGACGACCGCCTTGGCGCCCGAGATCGGGACGCGGCCGAGGGCCTTGGCGAGCAGACCGCCGACGGTCTCCACGTCCTCGTCGTCGTACTCGTCGGGGCCGAAGCCGTACAGCTCGCCGAGGTCTCCGATGTCGAGGCGGGCGGTGATCCGGTAGCGGTCCTCGCCGAGCTCCTCGACGGGCGGCAGCTCCCGGTCGTACTCGTCGGTGATCTCGCCGACGATCTCCTCCAGGATGTCCTCGATGGTGACGATGCCGGCCGTGCCGCCGTACTCGTCGATGACGACGGCGACGTGGTTGCGCTCCTGCTGCATCTCGCGCAGCAGGTCACCGGCGTTCTTGGTGTCGGGCACGAAGGCGGCGGGCCGCATCGCGGTGGACACCAGGTCGGCCTCGGAGTCCCGGTTGATGTGGGTCCTGCGGACCAGGTCCTTCAGGTAGACGATGCCGACGATGTCGTCCTCGTTCTCCCCGGTGACCGGGATCCGGGAGAACCCGGAGCGCAGCGCGAGGGTGAGGGCCTGACGGATCGTCTTGTACCGCTCGATGCAGATGAGATCGGTTCGGGGCACCATCACCTCGCGGACGAGGGTGTCGCCCAGCTCGAAGACGGAGTGCACCATGCGGCGCTCCTCGTCCTCGATGAGCGACTCCTGCTCGGCGAGGTCGACCATGGCCCGCAGCTCGGCCTCGGAGGCGAAGGGGCCCTTGCGGAAGCCCTTGCCCGGGGTCAGCGCGTTGCCGATGAGGATGAGCAGCTGCGGGATCGGGCCCATGATCCGGGCCAGCGGCAGCAGCACGTACGCGGCGGCGGTCGCCGTGTTCAGCGGGTGCTGGCGGCCGATGGTGCGCGGCGAGACGCCGACGGCCACGTACGAGACGAGGACCATCACGACGATCGCGGCGAGCAGCGCCTGCCAGGTCTCCGGGAAGGATTCGAGGAAGGCGTACGTGACGAGGACGCTCGCCGCCATCTCGCAGGCGACGCGGACGAGCAGCGCCACGTTGAGGTAGCGGGTCGGGTCGGAGGCGACCTGGGCCAGTTTCCCGGCCCCGCGCCGCCCGGACCGTACGGCCTCGGCGGCGCGGAAGCTGGAGACGCGGGCGAGACCCGCCTCGGCGCAGGCGGCGAGCCAGGCGACGATGACCAGCGCGACGGCGCCGAGGATCAGCGAAACGTTCATCGGGTCAGGAGACGGTCGGAGCCGGGGACGGGCCGGTGAGGCCCTTCTCCGCGCGCCAGCCGTCGACGATCGCCGCCTGGAGCCCGAACATCTCGGCCTTCTCGTCCGGCTCCTCGTGGTCGTACCCGAGCAGGTGCAGCACCCCGTGGACGGTGAGGAGCTGGAGCTCCTCGTCCATGGAGTGCTGCGTCGGCGCGTCCTTGCCCTGCTGGGTGGCGACCTCGGGGCAGAGCACGATGTCGCCGAGGAGGCCCTGCGGGGGCTCCTCGTCGTCCTTCGACGGCGGGCGCAGCTCGTCCATCGGGAAGGACATGACGTCCGTGGGTCCGGGCAGGTCCATCCACTGGATGTGGAGCTGCTCCATCGCCTCCGCGTCCACGACGATCACCGAGAGCTCGGAGAGCGGGTGGATGCGCATGCGCGCGAGCGCGTAGCGGGCGATGTCGAGGATCGCCTGCTCGTCGACCTCGGTACCGGACTCGTTGTTGACGTCGATCGACATGGTGCTTGTGTGCTACTTCCCGTTGCGGATGTCGTACTGCTCGTACGCGTCGACGATACGGCCGACGAGCTTGTGCCGGACGACATCCTGCGACGTGAGCATCGAGAAGTGCACGTCCTGGACACCGTCGAGGATGTCGCGGACCTGCCGCAGACCGCTCTTCGTCCCGCCCGGCAGGTCGACCTGGGTGACGTCACCGGTGATGACGATCTTCGAGTCGAAGCCGAGGCGGGTGAGGAACATCTTCATCTGCTCGGGGTTCGTGTTCTGCGCCTCGTCGAGGATGATGAACGCGTCGTTCAGCGTGCGTCCGCGCATGTACGCCAGGGGCGCGACCTCGATCGTCCCGCTCGCCATGAGCTTGGGGATCGAGTCGGGGTCGAGCATGTCGTGCAGGGCGTCGTACAGCGGCCGCAGGTACGGGTCGATCTTCTCGTAGAGCGTGCCGGGCAGGAAGCCGAGCCGCTCGCCCGCCTCGACGGCGGGCCGGGTCAGGATGATCCGGTTGACCTGCTTGGACTGCAGGGCCTGGACCGCCTTCGCCATGGCGAGATAGGTCTTGCCGGTACCGGCGGGGCCGATGCCGAAGACGATCGTGTGCTTGTCGATCGCGTCGACGTACCGCTTCTGGTTGAGCGTCTTGGGGCGGATGGTCCGGCCGCGGCTGGAGAGGATGTTCTGCGTGAGCACCTCGGAGGGCGTCTCGACGACCGCCTCCCCGGTCTCCTCCCGGAGCATGGCGATCGAGCGTTCCACTGCGTCCTCCGTCATCGGCTGACCGGTGCGGAGCACCAGCATCATCTCGTCGAACAGGCGCTGTATCAGGGCGACTTCCACGGCGTCGCCGACCGCGCTGACCTGGTTGCCCCGGACGTGGATGTCGGTTCCCGGGAACGACCGCTCGATCACGCGGAGCAGGGAGTCACCGGAGCCGAGGACGGTCACCATGGGGTGCTTCGCGGGGACGGTGAAGTGGGCGCGGGCCTGTCCGGGCGCCTCGTCGCGGGGCGCACCGTTGTGGGCTGTGGGTGTCTGAGTCATGGGCCGGCACTGTGGCCTGCGCATACCTCCCGTTGCAGGGTTCTCGCTGCTCGACAACCTCTCGGGTACCAAGCCTACGACCCGGCGGTGACAGGCCGAAGGGATTTACGAGTGGGCCGCCCGGAAGCCGATCGTCGGCACGGCCCTGCGCAGCGGCCAGGGGCGGGCGGGGGCGGGCAGGAGCCGCTCCAGGAAGGCGTAGCGGCTGCGCAGCGCCTCGGGGTCCTGCCGGGCGTGGCCCTGGACGTGCTGCCACCAGGCGGCGATCTCGCCCCAGGTCGGGGCGGACAGCGAGCCGCCGAACTCCTGCACCGACAGGGCGGCGGTCAGACCGGCGAAGGCGAGCCGGTCGGCGAGCGGCCAGTCGGCGAGGGTGCCGGTGACGAAACCGGCGACGAAGACGTCCCCGGCGCCGGTCGGGTCGAGCGCGGAGACCTGGATCGCGGGCACCTCGGCGGTCTCGCCGGTGCCGCCGTCGACGGCGTAGGCACCCTCGGAACCGAGGGTGACCACGGCGTAACGGACCTTGTCGGCGAGGGCGCGGGCGGCGGCCCGGGGGCAGTCGGTGCGGGTGTAGCGCATCGCCTCGGCGGCGTTCGGCAGGAAGGCCTCGCAGTGCTGGAGGTCGGTGAGCCCGGCGAGATCCCAGCGGCCGGTGTCGTCCCAGCCCACGTCGGCGAAGACCTTGGCGCCGCCGCGGGCGGCCTGGGCGACCCAGTCCTCGGAGCGGCCGGGCACGAGGGAGGCGACGGCCGCGCGCGCGTGCGGCGGGTAGGCGGGCAGGGCGCCGTCGAGCGGCGGGGCCTCGTGGCCGTGCGAGACCATGGTGCGCTCGCCCTCGTAGGCCATGGAGACGGTGACGGGCGAGTGCCACCCGGGCACGGTCCGGGAGAGCGAGAGATCGATCCCCTCGCCCTGCTCCAGGGCGTCCCAGCAGTACTCGCCGTAGTGGTCGTCGCCGAACGCGGCGGCGAGGGAGGTCCGCAGCCCGAGCCGGGCGAGGGCGGTGGCCATGTTGGCGACGCCGCCGGGGCTGGACCCCATGCCGCGGGCCCAGGACTCGGTGCCGCGCACGGGGGCGGAATCGAGCCCGGTGAAGATGATGTCCAGGAAGACGGTGCCCGTCAGGAAGACGTCACAGGCGGGGTCGGTGGGCTCGCGCAGACACACCAACGGGTCGACCCCGGCGTCGTTTTGCGGCTGCTCTCCCCTTGTTGTGGTCACGGCAGGCTCCCCGGTCGTGGTGCGGATCAGATCAGTGTGCCCGATGGGGGTGGGGTGACGGGCGGGACGCACAAAAGGAGCGCGGCATACCCCCCGACCCCACCCCCAAACCAGAAGTGACCCGGATCACGCATCGAACCGGCGGAAACCGCCTTCTCCCGCCACTCACCTGCTTGATACACATGGTTCGCGACCCCGTGCCCCCGCGCACACCACCGGGCGCTCCACCCCTCCCCTTTCTTGTTCCTGGGAACGCCCATGTCCTCGCGGACCCGCCGCTCGGGGGCCCTCGTCGCCCTCGTCGCCCTCTTCACGGCCGGCTACCTCGCCCCGTACCTCCTGCCGACCGTCGTCGGCCGCCTCTCCGCCGGACTCGGCGTCACGCCGTCCCAGGCGGGCCTGATGGGCTCGGTCCTGCTCCTCGCCTCCTCCTCCGCCGGCTTCACGTTCGCCGCGCGCGGACACCGGATCGGCCCGCGCCGAGCGGCCCGCACGGGCCTGCTCGCCATGGCCGTCGGATACGGCTCCGCCGCCGCGACCGCCTCCGTACCGCTGGTGGTCGCGGGCGCGGTCCTCGGCGGCCTCGGCTCGGGCACGGCGACGGCGGTGGCCGTGGCCGGAATCGCCGGCCGACGGGACCCGCACCGCGCCTCGACCCTCGGCCTGCTGGCCGTCTCGGCGACGGCGGGCGCCCTGTACCTGACCCTGCCGCACCTGGGCGGCGGCCACGCCGCCCCGCTCCTCGCGATCGCCTGCACGGCGACCCTGGTGTGGCCGCTCACGGCCCGCCTCCCTCACGCCACGCACGCGGTACGGGAGACGGCGACGACCTCAGGCCCCCTCCCCCACCGACGGGCGGGTGCCGTGCTCGCCGGGGGCATCCTGTGCTGGTCGCTCGCGCAGAACGCCCTCTGGGGCGTGAGCGGCCGCATCGGGCTCACCCAGGCGGGCCTCTCCGAGGTCACCGTGGGCGCGGTCTTCGCGGCGGCACTCGGCGCGGGCCTCGCCGGCGTCACGGCGGCGGGCGCACTCGGCTCCCGCCTGGGCCGGGCGGTCCCGATCGGCGCGGGCACGGTGGCGATCGCGGGCTGCGTCCTGCTGAGCTCGACCGCGGAGAGCCTGGCAGGCTTCGCGACCGGTGAGATCGCATGGAACGCCGTCTACCCGGTGGTCCTGTCCTACCTCCTGGGCCTGGCGGCCTCCCTGGACCCGCGCGGCCGCTGGGCCGTCATGGTCGGCTCGGCCTCGTCCCTGGGCGTGGCCTGCGGCCCGGTGACCGGCAGCCTCCTCTCGGAGCACGCCGGCTACCCGGGCATGGGCCTGACCCTGTGCACCCTGCTCCTCCTGGTCGCCGCCCCCATGACGGCAGTGGCCCGCCACGCCTCGGGCCGCCCCCTGGTCCCGGGCTCGATCCACCGCCGAGGCGGGGCACCGGCGGCGGTGCTCGCGGGCCGGGGGTCGGGGACGTCCCTGGTCCCCCAGATGGGAGCACCGGAGCAGGAGGTCGCGGCGGTCGCGGTGGCGACGGGCCGCCGCCGGGTGGCGAGGTCGGCGTTCGGCCTGGCGAGGCCGTCGGGCCGGGGGTAGAAAGGGCTGTTCCCCCACCCCGCCCCTTCCCGAAACCGGGGCTCCGCCCCGGACCCCGCGCCTCAAACGCCGGCGGGGCTGAATTCAGCCCGTCCGGCGTTTGAGGACACGGCCGAAGGCCGTACGGGGGCCTGGGGGCTTGCCCCCGGTTTCGGGAAGGGGCGGGGTGGGGGAAGGCCCCGCGCAGCGGCACCGCCCCGGCACCCGCACCCGTTACTCCGCCGCGTCGAAGCGGTACGCCTCCACCTCCGCGAGGTACCGCGCCCGACGAGCCTCGTCGTCCTCCAGGAACGACGCCTCGAACGAGTTGCGGGCCAGTTCCCGGAGCTGGTCCTCCGTGAGGCCCAGCGCGTCCCGGACCCCGTCGAAGTTGTCCCCCACGTACCCGCCGAAGTACGCCGGATCGTCGGAGTTCACCGTCACCAACAGCCCCGCCGACATCATCGTGCGGAGCGGATGCTCGGCGAGGGTGTCGACGACGCGGAGCCGGACGTTCGAGAAGGGGCAGAGCGTGAGCGGCACCCGCTCGCGGGCGAGCCGGTCGACCAGCGACGGGTCCTCCATGCAGCGCAGGCCGTGGTCGATGCGCTCCACGCCGAGGACGTCCAGTGCTTCGCGCACATAGGCGGCGGGGCCCTCCTCGCCCGCGTGGGCGACGCGGCGGAGGCCGAGCCGGGCGGCCTCCTCGTACACCTCGCGGAACTTGGCCGGCGGGTGGCCGACCTCCGCCGAGTCGAGGCCGACGCCGGTGATCCGGTGGAGGTACGGCTTCGCGGCCTCCAGGGTCGCGAGCGCGGATTCGGCCGACTCGTCGCGCAGGAAGCACAGGATGAGCCGGGTGGAGATCCCGTACCGCTCCTCGGCGCGGTCGAGGGACGCGCCGAGTCCCTCGATCACCACCCCGATCGGGATGCCGCGCGCGGTGTGCGCCTGCGGGTCGAAGAAGATCTCGGCGTGCCGGACGCCCTGCGCGGCGGCCCGCTCCAGATACGCGTCGGCGAGCTCGGTGAAGTCCTCGGCGGTGCGCAGGACCGCCATCAGCTCGTAGTAGAGGTCCAGGAAGCTCTGGAGGTCGCTGAAGCGGTACGCCTCGCGGAGGGCGTCGGTGTCGGCGTACGGCAGGGTGACGCCGTTGCGGGCGGCGAGCGCGAAGGCGAGCTCGGGTTCGAGGGTGCCTTCGATGTGGAGGTGCAGTTCTGCCTTGGGTACGGGCATGTTCACGTTCGTTTCGGTAGGGGGACCCTCATGAGGTCCTGGGCAATGCTCAGCTCGCCGTCGAACCCGGCCGCCCGCGCCTGCCGTTCGAAGGCGGCGGGGTCGGAGTAGCGCTGCGAGAAGTGGGTCAGGACGAGGTGCCGTACGCCCGCGTCGCGGGCGACGGCGGCGGCCTGGCCGGCCGTCAGATGGCCGTGGTCGGTGGCGAGGCGGACGTCCTCGTCGAGGAAGGTCGACTCGATGACGAGCATGTCGGCGCCTTCGGCGAGGGCGTGCACCCCGTCGCAGAGCCGGGTGTCCATGACGAAGGCGAAGCGCTGCCCGCGCCGGACCTCGCTGACGTCGTCGAGCGAGACGCCGCCGAGGGCGCCCTCGCGCTGGATGCGGCCGACGTCGGGGCCCTTGATGCCGTGCGCGGCGAGCTTCTCGGGCAGGATGCGGCGCCCGTCGGGCTCGGTGACCCGGTAGCCGTAGGACTCGACGGGGTGGGAGAGCCGGCGGGCGTCGAGGGTGAAGTCCTCGGTGACGGCGAGCGGCCCGTCGGCGGCCACCGGGGCCTCGGTCAGCTGCACGGTCTCGCGGTAGGCCGTGGCGTACCGCAGCCGCTCGAAGAAGCGCTGCCCGCTCGCCGGGTAGTGGGCGGTGACCGGGTGCGGGACCTGGTCGAGGTTGATCCGCTGGATCACCCCGGCCAGGCCCAGCGAGTGGTCGCCGTGGAAGTGCGTGACGCAGATCCGGTCGAGGTCGTGCGCGGCGACCCCGGCCCGCAGCATCTGCCGCTGGGTGCCCTCGCCGGGATCGAAGAGGATGCCCTTTCCGTCCCAGCGCAGCACGTAGCCGTTGTGGTTGCGGTGCCGGGTCGGGACCTGGCTCGCGGTCCCGAGGACGACCAGTTCGCGTACGGACACGGGTTATCCGGGGGGCCAGTTGAGGCCGCGGCCGCCCAGCACGTGCGCGTGGGCGTGGAAGACGGTCTGGCCGGCTCCGGCGCCGGTGTTGAACACGATCCGGAAGCCGCTGCCGTCGATCTTCTCCTGCTCGGCGACCTCGCCCGCCTCGCGCAGTATGTCGGCGGCGACGGTCGGCGCGGCGGCGGCCAGGGAGGCGGCGTCGGGGTAGTGGACGCGCGGGATCACGAGGACGTGCGTGGGCGCCTGCGGGTTGATGTCGCGGAACGCGACGGTGGTCTCCGTCTCGCGGACGATCGTCGCCGGCACCTCCCCTTCCGCGATCTTGCAGAACAGGCAGTCGCTCTGCGGCTCTCCGGCCATGTCCCGGACCTCCTAGGTCGGATGACGATCACTACCCGGTCATGCTATCCGCCGCCCCCGACAGCCGGGGGAAGCCAGGGGGAAGCCTGTGGAAAACCCTCAGTCCTTCGGTGTGCGGCGGTTGAGCGCCGAGCGGCTCACCCAGTACGTGATGATCACGCCCCAGAACAGGGGCGTGCCGAATCCGCTCACCGTGCCCGGGTCGAGGGACCACAGGGCGAGCGAGACGAGCGAGTAGAGGCCGAGGAGCCCGACGGCCCCGGCCATGAACAGCACGGGCCTGCAGTTGCGTGCCACGAGGAGCATCGGCCGGCGCAGCCGGGGCGGCACCCGGCGGGCCATCCACACGCCCCATCCGGTCCAGGCGCCGAGGACCACGGCCGCGCCGAGCAGGAGCGGGACGGCCGCGTCGGCCCAGGTCGCCCGGCCGGGGATCGCGACGCGCGCGGTGGCGGAGGCGACGAAGCCGAGGAGGGCGACCCAGCGGGCCCCGGCGGCGGTGTTCCAGGCCATGGCCTCCAGGTTGTAGCGGGCCTTGCGGTCCTGGAGGTCGAGCGCGGCGGAGGCGACGAAGCCCTCGGCGGCCTGGGTCCAGGCCCCGCGCCGGAACCAGCGGCGCCGCAGCCGCAGCAGCGACAGGTTGTTGTGGGCCTCGCTGCTCTGCGGGTTGAGGCGCAGGGTCGTCTCGTACGCGCGCTGTGCGGTGGCGTGGTCGCCGCGCCGCTGGGCGGTGAGGCCGACGAGGAAGTGGGCGGCGTCCTCCTCGGGGGCGAGGCCGACGGCGGTCCGCGCGATCTCGTACGCCTCGGCGGTACGCGCGGGCGTGCCGGTGTGTTCGGCGTGCTCGGCGAGGGTGGTGCCGAGCGCGTAGTGGCTGCCCCAGAAGTTCGGGGCAAGTTCCACGGAGTACCGCGCGGCGGCCTCGGCCTCCTGGAACCGCCGGTCGGCGAGGAGGATGTGGACCCGCATCAGCCAGGCCCCGAGCAGATCGGGATGGGCCCCGAGCGCCTGGTCGACGGCGGCCAGGGCGGCGGCCCGGTCGCCGGCCCGGTGGTGGCAGCGGGCGAGCAGGACGAGCGCCTCGGCGTCCTCCGGTTCGCCCGCCAGGTGCCGGGCGACGAGCTCACCGGCCTGTGCGTACCGCCCGGTCTCGTAGAGCGCCTCGGCGCGGGCGAGCGCGGTGGACGGGCTGGAGGCGGTCACAGCTTGCGCTTCCGCTTGAGGTGGGCGAGGAGGTCGTCGTACAGGCCGCCCTCGTTGGCGAACATGGCGACGTTCCGGGCGGCGGCGAACCACGGCTCGGTGGACGGCCTGATCTGCCGGGCCGCGCCGAGGAGGTCCTTGGTGGTGATGAGGCGTACGGAGCCGCTGCGGGCGGAGTCGAGGAGCGCGGCCTCGGCGGCCGTCTCGCAGACGTGGGCGAGGTCCGCGCCGGAGAAGTCCTCGGTGGCCTTGACGAGCTTGCCGAGGTCGACGGCCTCGATGGGCCGTTCCCGCAGGTGGTAGCGGAGGATCGACTCGCGGGCGGCGGCGTCCGGCGGCAGCACGAGCAGGGTGCGGTCGAGGCGGCCGGGGCGGCGCAGCGCGATGTCCACGTCCCAGGGCACGTTGGTGGCGGCGAGGACGAAGACGCCCTCGTTGCCGGTGCCGCTCGCGATGCCGTCGAGCTCGGTGAGGAGCTGGTTGACGACGTTGCGCAGGCCGCTGTGGTGGGTGCGCGAACGCTTGGCGCCGAGGGCGTCCAGCTCGTCGAGGAAGACGACGCAGGGGGCCTGGCGGCGGGCGGTCTCGAAGATGTCGTGGATGTTCTTCTCGGAGGCCCCGATCCACATGTCGAGGACGTCGGAGAGCGACACGGTGAGGAAGTCGGCGCCGAGTTCGCCGGCGACGGCCCGCGCGATGAAGGTCTTGCCGCAGCCGGGCGGCCCGTAGAGGAGCAGGCCGCCGCGGAGCGACTTGCCGTACAGCCTGCGCAGTTCGGGGTTGCGCATGGGCGCGAGGAAGGCGGCCTCCAGGCGCTCCTTGACCTCCTCCATGCCGCCGACGTCGGCGAGGCGTACGGCACCGGGGGCGTCGACGTCCCAGGCGGCGGCGTCCCCGGCGGTCCCCTCGCCGCCGTCGGCCTGCGGGTCGTCGAGGAACCGGGGCCCGACGAGGTCCTGCACCTGCTGCTCGGCGGCGTCCCAGTCGAAGGAGGGCGCGGGCTCGGGCTTCACGGGTTCTTCGGCGACCGGTGCCGCCGGGGGCACCCCCATCGCCCGCACCATCAGCGCCCGCGCGTCCGCGTCGCCGGGAGCGTGCTGGAGCGCGACGGCCGCCTCCGCGACGGCCTCGTCGTTCCGCCCCTCGGAGAGGAGCAGCTCGGCGAAGTGGAGGCGCAGGGGTACGTCACCGGGGGCGGCGGCCACGGCGGCGCGCAGACTGCGGATGAGGGGGGACTCGTCGGCCATGCGGGTCAGCCTAGAAAAGCCACCTGGTCACCCGCCAACCGGGTGCGCGGCCGCGTGGGCTCCCTCCTCCCGTACGAGACCGGCGTACGGGAGGAGGACGGCCGGCCGCTCTTCGACGAGCTGCCGCGAACGAAGGGGAACTAGCTCCAGCGGCCCGTGCGCCCCAGGACCAGAGCGGTCGCCGCCGTACCGGCCGTGGAGGTGCGCAGGACGCTGCGGCCGAGGCGGTACGGCTTCGCGCCCGCGGCCTCGAAGGCGGCGAGTTCGTCCGGGGAGACCCCGCCCTCGGGGCCGACGACGAGCACGATCGACCCCTTCCCGGGGAGTTCGGCGGTGGCGAGCGCGCCACTGGGGTGGTCGCGGTCCTCGTGCAGGACGGCCGCGAAGTCGGCACCCGCGAGGAGGGCGGCGACCTGCTTGGTCGTCATGAGGTCGGCGACCTCGGGGAAGCGGGTGCGGCGCGACTGCTTGCCGGCCTCGCGCGCGGTGGACCGCCACTTGGCGAGGGCCTTGAGGCCCCGGTCGCCCTTCCACTGGGTGATGCAGCGGGAGGCGGCCCAGGGCACGATCGCGTCCACGCCGGTCTCCGTCATGGTCTCGACGGCGAGTTCGCCCCGGTCGCCCTTGGGCAGGGCCTGGACGACCGTGATGCGGGGCTCCTCCTCGGGGTCCTCGTGGACCTCGTCGACCCGCACGGTGAGCTCGTCCCTGCCCTCGGCGGAGACCACCACGCACGCGGCCCAGCGGCCCCGCCCGTCGGCGAGCACGAGCTCCTCCCCGGCCCGCAGCCGCTTCACGGAGACGGCGTGCCGCCCCTCGGGCCCGTCCAGGAGGAAACTCCCGGCACCGGGGACGGTGTCGACGACGAAGACGGGTGCGGTCATGAGGTGCTCCTGTGTGCGAGCCCGGAGAGATCGGAGAGGGCGGTGTCGAGTTCGGCGGCCAGCACCTCGACCAGCTGCCCGGCGGGGAGCGCGCGGGCGAGGCGGTGGCCCTGGCCGGCCCACAGGGCCATGCCCTGGGCGTCGCCCGCGGTGGCGGCGGCCTTGCGGAGCGGGGCGGTGAGGTGGTGGATCTCGGGGTAGGCGGCGGGGGCGTACGGCCCGTGCTCGCGCATGAAGCGGTTGACGAGGCCGCGGGCCGGTCGCCCGGAGAAGGCCCGGGTGAGGGCGGTCCGGGTGAACAGCGGGTCCGTCAGGGCCTGCTTGTGGAGCGGGTGGGCGCCCGACTCGGGGCAGGGGAGGAAGGCGGTGCCGAGCTGGGCGGCGTCGGCGCCGGCGGCGAGGACGGCGGCGATCTGCGCACCGCGCATGATGCCTCCGGTGGCGACGATCGGCAGCGCGACGGCCTCGCGGACCTGGGTGACGAGGGTGAGGAGCCCGGTGCCGGGGGCGTCTTCGTCGGCCGGGTCGTCGCGGTACGTGCCCTGGTGGCCGCCGGCCTCGACGCCCTGGACGCAGACGGCGTCGGCTCCGGCCTGCTGCGCGGCGAGGGCCTCGTCGGCGGAGGTGACGGTGACGATCGTGTACGTACCGGCGCGGTCGAAGGCGTGGAAGGTCTCGCGCGGGGGGCAGCCGAAGGTGAAGGAGACGACGGGGACCGGGTCCTCCAGGAGGATGGCCAGCTTGGCGTCGTAGGCGTCGTCACGGCCCTCGTCGGTCTCGCCGAGGGGGGTGTCGTACCAGGTGGACTCGCCCGCGAGCTGGTGGCGGTAGACCTCGACGGCGGCGGGGTCGGCGGGCCGGCCGTCCTGCGGCATGAAGAGGTTGACCCCGAAGGGGCGTGCGGTGAGCCCGCGTACCCGCTTGATCTCCTGGTACAGGCCTCCGGCCGTCTTGTACCCGCCGGCGAGGAACCCGAGCGCCCCGGCCTCGCAGACGGCTCCGACGAGCTCGGGACAGGAGGCGCCACCCGCCATGGGGGCCTGCACGATCGGGAACCGAGAGAGATCGTTCAGTGCGGTGGTGGACATATGGGCATCGTGTCATGCGCGGTCCGGGACGCGGGAAAGGGGCGGCACGGGAGTGCCGCCCCTTTCCGCTGCGTACGGATCAGCGCCCGTCGAAGGCGTCCTTCAGGCGCGAGAACAAGCCCTGCTGCCCCGGCTGACTGTGCTGACCCGGGGGGACGCCCCCCGGACCCCCAGCCGAGCGCCTACCGCCCGTTGAACGCGTCCTTGAGCCGCGAGAACAGCCCCTGCTGCCCAGGCTGGAACTGGCCGGTGGGCCGTTCCTCTCCCCGCAGCTTGGCCAGTTCGCGCAGCAGACGCTCCTGCTCGGCGTCGAGCTTGTTCGGGGTCGTCACCTCGACGTGCACGATCAGGTCGCCCCGGCCGTTGCCCCGCAGGTGCGTCACGCCGCGCCCGTGCAGCGGGATCGACTGGCCGGACTGCGTGCCCGGGCGGATGTCGATCTCCTCGACGCCGTCGAGGGTCTGCAGCGGCACCTTCGTGCCGAGCGCTCCCGCCGTCATCGGGATGGTGACCGTGCAGTGCAGGTCGTCCCCGCGCCGCTGGAAGACCTCGTGCGGGGTCTCGTGGATCTCGACGTACAGGTCGCCGGCGGGGCCGCCGCCGGGGCCGACCTCGCCCTCGCCCGCGAGCTGGATGCGGGTGCCGTTGTCGACACCGGCCGGGATCTTGACCGTGAGCGTACGGCGGGACCGCACGCGGCCGTCGCCGGCGCACTCGGGGCACGGCGTCGGCACGACCGTACCGAAGCCCTGGCACTGCGGGCAGGGCCGGGAGGTCATGACCTGGCCGAGGAAGGACCGGGTGACCTGGGAGACCTCGCCGCGGCCGCGGCACATGTCACAGGTCTGCGCGGAGGTGCCGGGCGCGGCGCCCTCGCCCGAACAGGTGGTGCAGACGACCGCCGTGTCGACCTGGATGTCCTTGGTCGTACCGAAGGCCGCCTCGTTGAGGTCGATCTCCAGGCGGATCATGGCGTCCTGGCCGCGGCGGGTCCGCGAGCGCGGGCCGCGCTGCGAGGCCGTGCCGAAGAAGGCGTCCATGATGTCGGAGAAGTTGCCGAAGCCGCCCGCTCCGAAGCCACCGCCCGCGCCACCGCCGCCGGAGGCCGAGAGCGGGTCGCCGCCGAGGTCGTAGACCTGCTTCTTCTGCGGGTCCGAGAGGACCTCGTAGGCGGCGTTGATCTCCTTGAAGCGTTCCTGCGTCTTCGGATCGGGATTGACGTCCGGGTGCAGCTCGCGCGCGAGCCTCCGGAACGCCTTCTTGATCTCGTCCTGGGACGCGTCGCGGCGCACGCCGAGTACGGCGTAGTAGTCCGTGGCCACTTACGACTCCGCCAGGATCTGTCCGACGTAACGTGCCACTGCGCGTACCGCTCCCATCGTTCCGGGGTAGTCCATGCGGGTCGGTCCGACCACGCCGAGTTTGGCGACTGCCTCGCCGCCCGAACCGTAGCCGACCGAGACGACGGACGTGGAGCTCAGCCCCTCGTGGGCGTTCTCGTGCCCGATGCGTACGGTCATGCCCGATTCCTTGGCCTCGCCGAGCAGCTTGAGGAGCACGACCTGCTCCTCCAGAGCCTCAAGGACGGGCCTGATCATCAGGGGGAAGTCGTGTCCGAAGCGGGCGAGATTGGCGGTGCCGCCGATCATCAGCCGCTCCTCGTGCTCCTCGACGAGCGTTTCGAGGAGGGTCGCGAGCACGGTCGAGACCGTGGCGCGGTCCTCGGCCTCCTCGAAGGACTCGGGGAGGTCCTGCACCAGCTGCGGCACGTCGGCGAACCGGCGGCCGACGACCCGGCTGTTGAGCCGGGCCCGCAGGTCGGCGAGCGAGGTCTCGCCGAAGGGCGCGGGGCAGTCGACGACGCGCTGCTCGACCCGGCCGGTGTCGGTGATGAGGACGAGCATCAGGCGGGCGGGGGCCAGCGAGAGCAGCTCCACGTGCCGGACGGTCGAGCGGGTCAGCGAGGGGTACTGGACGACGGCGACCTGGCGGGTCAGCTGAGCGAGCAGCCGCACGGTGCGCCCGACGACGTCGTCGAGGTCGACGGCTCCGTCGAGGAAGTTGTGGATGGCCCGCCGCTCGGGCGTCGACAGCGGCTTGACGCCGGCGAGCCGGTCGACGAAGAGCCGGTAGCCCTTGTCGGTGGGGATGCGCCCCGCACTGGTGTGAGGCTGGGCGATGTACCCCTCCTCCTCGAGGACGGCCATGTCGTTGCGCACGGTGGCGGGCGACACGCCGAGCTTGTGGCGCTCGGTGAGCGCCTTGGAGCCGACGGGCTCCTCCGTCCCGACGTAGTCCTGGACGATGGCGCGCAGGACCTCGAGTCTGCGTTCGCTGAGCATCGTGCGCACCTCCAGCTGTCGTCGTCGTTCCGGTTGCTCCGCTTTTGGCACTCGCCCTGTCCGAGTGCCAGCGATCCCCCGGCCAGTGTACGGCGGCGGGCATCGCTCCTGGCAAGGAGGCGGCGCCCGCACCGGTTAGCGTCGCCCCATGGACGTGGATTGGGAAGCGTACGGATGGGAGCGCCTCGCGGACGGAGTCGGCAGGCGCCGACTGCCCGGCTGGGACGCCACGGTGGGCCTTGTCGTGGGTACGCGGGCGGTATTGCTGTACGACACGGGGTCCTCGCTCGCGGAGGGCGCGGAGCTGCGGGCACAGATCACGGCACTCACGGGCGGCCGAAAGGTGACACACATCGCACTGAGCCACCCCCACTTCGACCACGTCTTCGGCACGGCGGTGTTCGCAGGCGCGGAGGTCTTCGGCGCGGTGGGCTCGGACGAGCTCCTCTCCCTGGCCCGGGAACGGGAGGCGCTGCGCGAGGACGCGGTACGGCAAGGGATCGATCCGCAGACGGCGGCGGAGGCGGTGGACGTCCTGGTGGCCCCCCGGCACGTGGTCTCGGGCGAGTGGACGCTCGACCTGGGCGACCGCCAGGTGCTCCTGGCGAACGTGGGCCCCGGCCACACGGGCCACGACCTGGCGCTCTGCGTCCCGGGCGGGCGCGAGGTCGTCTTCTGCGGGGACCTGGTGGAGGAGTCGGGCGAACCGCAGGCGGGCCCGGACGCGATCCCGTCCCGCTGGCCGGACGCCCTGGACCGCCTGCTCGCCCTGGGCGGCGAGGAGGCGGCGTACGTACCGGGGCACGGGGCGGTGGTGGACGCCACGTTCGTGAGGGCACAGCGCGATGAACTGGCACGGCGCTTCGACGTGCCCTAACGTCACCCGAATGCGCAGCTACAACCCGGATCTGACGCCGCCTTGACTGCATCTCCCGGGGGATGACCCCCGGACCCCCAGCAGATTCCCCGCCACCGCGTCCTGGACAGAATCGAG
Organism: Streptomyces vietnamensis; assembly: GCF_000830005.1. Lineage (NCBI taxonomy): Bacteria > Bacillati > Actinomycetota > Actinomycetes > Kitasatosporales > Streptomycetaceae > Streptomyces > Streptomyces vietnamensis. The sequence continues at coordinate 2,828,001 of NZ_CP010407.1, forward strand.
CCCATGCGCAGTTACAACCCCGATCTGACACCGCCCTGGAAGAAGTCGGCGCCCGTGCCGGAGGTCCCGGCGGACCCCGACCTGGTCGTCGAGGAGGTCACCACGGGCTTCTGCGGGGCGGTGATCCGCTGCGAGGCGGGCACGGTGACGCTGGAGGACCGGTTCGGCAAGCACCGGGTCTTCCCGCTGGAGCCGCGCGGCTTCCTCCTGGAGGGCGAGGTCGTGACCCTGGTCCGGCCGGTGGCGGGCGGTCCGGTGCGCCCGACCCGTACGGCCTCGGGCTCGATCGCCGTACCCGGCGCACGCGCGCGCGTGGCACGGGCGGGCCGGATCTACGTCGAGGGCCGCCACGACGCGGAACTCGTGGAACGGGTCTGGGGCGACGACCTGCGGATCGAGGGCGTGGTCGTGGAGTACCTGGAGGGCGTCGACGACCTGCCGTCGATCGTCGCGGAGTTCGGCCCGGGACCGGACGCCCGGCTGGGCGTCCTGGTGGACCACCTGGTCCCGGGCTCGAAGGAGTCGAGGATCGCCGCCCAGGTCACGGGCCCGGACGTGCTGGTCGTGGGCCACCCGTACATCGACGTCTGGGAGGCGGTGAAGCCGTCCGCCCTGGGCATCCCGGCCTGGCCGGCGGTCCCCCGGGGCCAGGACTGGAAGACGGGCGTCTGCCGGGCCCTGGGCTGGCCCTCGGACAACACGGGCGCGGTCTGGCAGGCGATCCTCAAGCGCGTGACGTCCTACAAGGACCTGGAGCCGGAGCTGCTCGGCCGAGTGGAGGAACTGATCGACTTCGTAACGGCCCCGTAGACCGCCAGACCAACGCCCACCACCGTGCGGACCCGCACCCGGCTGGGCAGCGCCTTCGCCGCCCCCGTTGTGGGCGCCTCGTGCCGCCCCCGTTGTGGGCAGTCGTTCCGCTGGGGCGGAACGGGTGGGCACAACGGACCCGCGCCCTGCCGGCGCCCGAGGCTTCCGCGCCTGGACCCGCACCACGTCGTGCGGCGCCGCTGGGGTGCGGGTCCAGGCGCGGGAGCCTAGGCCCGGCTGGGGGCGCCGTCCCGTGTGCCCACCCGTCCCGCCCCAGCGGGACGATTGCCCACACGGCGGGTGGGCGACGCCCAGCCGGGCGCGGGCACCACGCGGGCGCGGGGCGAAGGCCCAGCCGGGCACGGGCCCACACGGAGGGCGGCGAAGGGCACCGCCCAGCACGGGCGCGGGCCCACACGGCGGCGGGTGCGGGTCCGCGACGGGGCGGCGGGCTAGTCCACCAGGTCCCGGACCACCGCGTCGGCAAGCAGCCGCCCCCGCAGCGTAAGAACCGCCCGCCCCTCCCCGTACGGCCCCGCCTCAAGGAGCCCCTCCGCGAGGGCCTTGCGGGAGGCGGCCAGGCCCTCCGGCCTGAGGAGGTCCAGCGGGCACCCCTCCCGAAGCCGCAGCTCGAGCAGGATCCGCTCCACCCGCCGGTCCTCGTCCGCGAGGATCTCCCGCCCGGCACCGGGCGACCGGCCACCCGCCAGCGCAGCGGCGTACGCCCCGGGGTGCTTCACGTTCCACCACCGGACGCCGCCCACGTGCGAGTGGGCACCGGGCCCCGCGCCCCACCAGTCGGCGCCGCGCCAGTACAGCTCGTTGTGGAGGCAGCGCCCGGCCTCGGAGGTGGCCCAGTTGGACACCTCGTACCAGGAGAAGCCCGCCTCCTCGAAGGCCGCGTCGGCGATCAGGTACCGGTCGGCGTGCACGTCGTCGTCGGTCATGGGCACTTCACCGCGCCGGATGCGCCGGGCGAGCTGCGTGCCCTCCTCGACGATCAGGGCGTACGCGCTGACATGATCCGGCCCGGCCCCGATCGCCGCATCCAGCGAGGCACGCCAGTCGTCGTCGGTCTCGCCGGGGGTGCCGTAGATCAGGTCGAGGTTGACGTGCTCGAACCCGGCGGCCCGCGCCTCACCGACGCACGCCTCGGGCCGCCCGGGCGTGTGGGTCCGGTCGAGGACCTTCAGCACGTGCTGCCGGGCGCTCTGCATCCCGAAGGAGATCCGGTTGAAGCCGCCTTCCCGCAGCTCACTCAGGTACGCCGGGTTCACGGACTCCGGATTGGCCTCCGTCGTCACCTCGGCGTCGTCCGCGAGCCCGAACTCGTCCCGGATCGCCCCCAGCATTCGTACGAGGTCCCCGGCGGCGAGCAGCGTCGGCGTGCCGCCGCCGACGAAGACGGTCCGCACGGGCCGCGGGTCGTCCCCGAGGACCTTCCGGGCGAGCCGGATCTCCTCGACGACCTGCTCGGCGTAGTTGTCGCGGGAGGCGAGCACACCGCCCGTACCGCGCAGCTCGCTCGCGGTGTACGTGTTGAAGTCGCAGTAGCCGCAGCGCGTCGCGCAGTACGGCACGTGCAGATAGAACCCGAGCGGCCGTTCCCCGGCCCCTTCGAGGGCACTCGGGGGCAGCGCCCCGTCGTCGGGCACGGGCTCACCATCGGGCAGTACGGAAGGCATGAGCCCCATTGTCCCGTACTGCCCGAGGTAACGGCCCGGCCCGCAGGTCAGGCCTCAGGTCAGGCCTCCCGCGAGCCCGCGTACATCTCCTCGATGAGGTCCTTGTACTCGCGCTCGACGACCGGGCGCTTCAGCTTCAGGGACGGGGTGAGCTCGCCGTGCTCGATGTCGAGGTCGCGCGGCAGCAGGCGGAACTTCTTGATCGTCTGCCAGCGCTGGAGGCCCTCGTTGAGGCGGTCGACGTAGCCCTGGATCAGCTTGACGGTCTCCGGGGCGGCGACGACCTCGGCGTACGACTTGCCGCCGAGGCCGTGTTCGGCGGCCCAGCCGAGGAGGGCGGGCTCGTCGAGGGCGATGAGGGCGGTGCAGAAGTTCCGGTCGGCGCCGTGGACGAGGATGTTCGAGACGAACGGGCAGACGGCCTTGAACTGGCCCTCGACCTCGGCCGGCGCGATGTACTTGCCGCCGGACGTCTTGATCAGGTCCTTCTTCCGGTCGGTGATCCGCAGGTAGCCGTCGGCGGACAGCTCGCCGATGTCGCCGGTGTGGAACCAGCCGTCGGACTCCAGGACCTCGGAGGTCTTCTCCGGCAGGCCGTGGTAGCCCTCCATGATGCCGGGGCCGCGCAGCAGGATCTCGCCGTCGTCGGCGATCCGGACCTCGGTGCCGGGGAGCGGCTTGCCGACGGTGCCGGTGCGGTAGGCCTCGCCCGGGTTGACGAAGGAGGCGGCGGAGGACTCGGTGAGGCCGTACCCCTCCAGGATGTGGATGCCGGCGCCGGCGAAGAAGTAGCCGATCTCGGGGGCGAGGGCGGCGGAGCCGGAGACGCAGGCGCGCAGGTTGCCGCCGAAGGCCTCGCGGATCTTGCCGTAGACGAGGGCGTCGGCGACCTTGTGCTTCGCGGAGAGGCCGAAGGGCGCGGAGGCGGTGCCGGTGCGGCGGAAGTTGTCCTGGGTGGCCTTGGCGTACTCGCGGGCGACCTCGGCGGCCCACTGGAAGATCTTGTACTTGGCGCCGCCGCCGGCGCGGGCCTTGGCGGCGACCCCGTTGTAGACCTTCTCGAAGATGCGGGGGACGGCCGCCATGTAGGTCGGCTGGACCACCGGCAGGTTCTCGATGATCTTGTCGACGCGGCCGTCGACGGCGGTGACGTGCCCGACCTCGATCTGGCCGGAGGTGAGGACCTTGCCGAAGACGTGGGCGAGCGGCAGCCACAGGTACTGGACGTCGTCCTGGGTGACGAGACCGGTGGCGGCGATGGCCTTGGCCATGTACGACCAGTTGTCGTGCGGGAGGCGGACGCCCTTGGGGCGGCCGGTGGTGCCCGAGGTGTAGATGAGGGTGGCGAGCTGCGTGGGGGTGATCGCGCCGACCCGCTCCTTGACCGCCTCGGGGTGCTTCTCCAGGTACGCCTTGCCGCGCGCCTCCAGGTCGGCGAGGGAGAGGACGAACTCGCCGTCGCTCTCGACTCCCTTGGTGTCGACGACGACGACGTGGTGGAGGTTCGGCAGATCGGCGCGGCGCTCGACGGCCTTGGCCAGCTGGGCCGCGTCCTCGGCGATGAGGACCTTGGACTCGGAGTCGGAGAGGATGAAGGCCGACTCCTCGGCGTTGGTCTGCGGGTAGACCGTGGTGGTCGCGGCGCCCGCGCACATCACGCCGAGGTCGGCGAGGATCCACTCGACCCGGGTGGAGGAGGCGAGGGCGACGCGCTCCTCGGCCTGGACGCCGAGGTCGACGAGGCCGGCGGCGATCGCGTAGACCCGCTCGGCGGCCTGTCCCCAGCTGAGCGACTTCCAGTCGTCCGGGCCGGTGCCGGAGGCGGCGGGCACCGGGTAGCGGTAGGCCTCCGCATCCGGGGTCCGCTCGACGCGCTCAAGGAAGAGGGTCGCCACGGAGGGCGGCCGGTTCTCGATCTGGGTCTGTGTGTCGCTCACGACGTCCTCCGGGCGGCGGCGGTGCCTGCTGGTGGTTCGTAACTAACTGGCGAGTAACCTTCGAGCCGGGATCAGAGTAGAGGCCGGAATGCTGCCACGTAAGGGCCTATGGATAACGAACAGGCCCACGTGCGCTTCGCACGTGGGCCCATTCGGTGCATAAGGCAGCTACTCCTGCCCGCCCGGTTACTTCTTCTTGCCGGAGGACTCGTCGCTGGAGAGGACGGCGATGAAGGCCTCCTGGGGCACCTCCACCGAGCCGACCATCTTCATGCGCTTCTTGCCTTCCTTCTGCTTCTCCAGCAGCTTCCGCTTACGGGAGATGTCACCGCCGTAGCACTTGGCGAGGACGTCCTTCCGGATGGCGCGGATGGTCTCGCGGGCGATGACCCGGGAGCCGATGGCGGCCTGGATCGGCACCTCGAAGGCCTGCCGCGGGATGAGCTCGCGCAGCTTGGCGACGAGCCGGACACCGTAGGCGTACGCGGCGTCCTTGTGGGTGACGGCCGAGAAGGCGTCGACCTTGTCGCCGTGCAGCAGGATGTCGACCTTCACCAGGCTGGAGGCCTGCTCGCCGGTGGGCTCGTAGTCGAGGGAGGCGTAACCGCGGGTCTTGGACTTCAGCTGGTCGAAGAAGTCGAAGACGATCTCGGCGAGGGGCAGGGTGTAGCGGATCTCGACCCGGTCCTCGGAGAGGTAGTCCATGCCGATCAGGGTGCCGCGACGGGTCTGGCAGAGCTCCATGATCGCGCCGATGAACTCGCTCGGGGCGAGGATCGTGGCGCGCACGACGGGCTCGAACACGTCGCTGATCTTGCCCTCGGGGAACTCGCTCGGGTTGGTGACGGTGTGCTCGCTGCCGTCCTCCATCACGACGCGGTACACGACGTTCGGCGCGGTGGCGATCAGGTCGAGCCCGAACTCGCGCTCCAGACGCTCACGGATCACGTCGAGGTGGAGGAGGCCGAGGAAGCCGACGCGGAAGCCGAAGCCGAGCGCGGCGGAGGTCTCCGGCTCGTAGACCAGCGCGGCGTCGTTGAGCTGCAGCTTGTCGAGGGCCTCGCGGAGGTCCGGGTACTCCGAGCCGTCCAGGGGGTAGAGGCCCGAGAAGACCATCGGCTTCGGGTCCTTGTAGCCGCCGAGCGGCTCGGTGGCGCCCTGGTTCTGGGAGGTGATCGTGTCACCGACCTTGGACTGCCGGACGTCCTTCACACCGGTGATGATGTAGCCGACCTCGCCGACGCCGAGGCCGTCGGAGGAGGTCATCTCGGGCGAGGAGACACCGATCTCGAGGAGCTCGTGAGTGGCTCCGGTCGACATCATCCGGATGCGCTCACGCTTGTTGAGCTGCCCGTCGACCACTCGTACGTACGTCACGACACCGCGGTACGAGTCGTACACGGAGTCGAAGATCATCGCGCGGGCGGGGGCGTCGGCGACGCCGACGGGCGCCGGAACGTCCTGGACGACGCGGTCGAGCAGCGCCTCGACGCCCATGCCGGTCTTCGCGGAGACCTTGAGGACGTCCTCCGGCTGGCAGCCGATGAGGTTCGCCAGCTCCTCGGAGAACTTCTCCGGCTGGGCGGCCGGCAGGTCGATCTTGTTGAGGACCGGAACGATCGTGAGGTCGTTCTCCATCGCGAGGTACAGGTTCGCGAGGGTCTGCGCCTCGATGCCCTGCGCGGCGTCGACGAGCAGGATCGTGCCCTCACAGGCGGCGAGCGACCGGGACACCTCGTAGGTGAAGTCGACGTGCCCGGGAGTGTCGATCATGTTCAGGATGTGCGTATTGCCCTGAGCCGGCCCCTCGGTCGGCGCCCACGGCAGCCGGACCGCCTGGGACTTGATCGTGATGCCGCGCTCCCGCTCGATGTCCATCCGGTCGAGGTACTGGGCACGCATCTGCCGCTGGTCGACCACACCGGTCAGCTGGAGCATCCGGTCGGCAAGCGTGGACTTGCCGTGGTCGATGTGCGCGATGATGCAGAAGTTGCGGATCAGAGCCGGGTCGGTACGGCTCGGCTCGGGCACGTTGGTAGGAGTCGCGGGCACGCAGGGATCTCGTCTCGGGCGATGTTCAGAACGGATACGTAGACACCATGGTCCCATGCCCGCCGCCCGGCGCCCGGTTTGGGCGGCCCTGAGAGTGGCTGATACTGTGGACAGCTGTGTCTCGCATGCCCTCTCAGCTGCGGGGCGCATCCAGAAGGAACATCGAACCTGTAAAGGCTCTTTTCGTGGCGAACATCAAGTCCCAGATCAAGCGGAACAAGACGAACGAGAAGGCGCGCCTGCGCAACAAGGCCGTCAAGTCCTCGCTCAAGACCGCGATCCGCAAGGCCCGTGAGGCTGTCGCCGCCGGCGACCTCGAGAAGGCCACCGTTGCCGCTCGTGCCGCCTCGCGTCAGCTCGACAAGGCTGTCTCGAAGGGTGTCATCCACAAGAACGCCGCCGCCAACAAGAAGTCGGCGCTGGCCATCAAGGTTGCCTCCCTCCAGGGCTGAGCTCTGATGTGATCGGCCGTACGGGAACCAGCGGGCCCTCTACCCCGCTCCCGCCCGGCCACCCGGACTCGCGCGCGGACGCGTTCGCCACGCGGGCGCGAGCCCACCAGCTGTAACGCCGAAGGCCCCGTGACCTCCTTCCCCAGGAGGCCACGGGGCCTTCGCCGTACCCGGGACCGAACGGGGAGGGCGGGGCGAACCAACCGCTGCGCCGCCGGCCCCGGGACGGACCTGCCGCCTCCGGAACGGACGGCGCGAGGCGGCCTCCGACGGCAAGCGGCTCGGCCCGGGCAGGCCGAGCCGCGGGCCCGGAGCAGGCGGCGCGAAGCTGCCGCCCGGTTACGGGGGTCCGGGGGGCGGAGCCCCCGGGAAAAACACACCTCAACCCCCACCAGCCCCCGGCAGGGTTTCGGGAAGGGGCGGGGAGGGGGCCCTCCCGGACGGCACCCACGCGACCCGCACCGACCACGAACCGCCCCGCACGACACCGCCCGGCCCCGCCCCACACCCCCAAGGACCACCCGCGCGCCGCACGGCAACCCGCACGGCCCGCCGACCGCCCAGGCACGCCGGCCGGGCCCGCCTGCTAGGCCCGCCGCATCCGCGCCGCTCGCGCCACCGCGACCACCGCCTTCTCCAGGGCGTACTCCGGGTCGTCGCCCCCGCCCTTCACCCCCGCGTCCGCCTCCGCGATCGCCCGCAGGGCCAGCGACACCCCGTCCGGGGTCCAGCCCCGCATCTGCTGCCGCACGCGGTCGATCTTCCAGGGCGGCATGCCCAGCTCCCGCGCCAGGTCGGCGGGCCGCCCGCCCCGCGCCGAGGAGAGCTTGCCGATCGCCCGTACGCCCTGGGCCAGCGCGCTGGTGATGAGCACGGGCGCGACCCCGGTCGAGAGCGACCAGCGCAGGGCCTCCAGGGCCTCGGCCGCCCGCCCCTCGACGGCGCGGTCCGCGACGTTGAAGGAGGAGGCCTCGGCACGGCCCGTGTAGTACCGCCCGACGACGGCCTCGTCGATCGTCCCGTCGACGTCGGACGTGAGCTGCGAGACCGCGGACGCGAGCTCCCGCAGATCGCTGCCGATCGAGTCGACGAGCGCCTGGCAGGCCTCGGGCGTGGCCGACCGCCCGAGCGCCCGGAACTCCTGCCGCACGAACGTCAGCCGCTCCGCCGGCTTCGTCGTCTTCGGGCAGGCGACCTCCCGGGCCCCGGCCTTGCGCGCCGCGTCGAGCAGCCCCTTGCCCTTGGCGCCGCCGGCGTGGAGGAGGACGAGCGAGATGTCCTCGATCGGGTCGTCCAGGTACGCCTTGACGTCCTTGATCGTGTCGGCGGAGAGGTCCTGCGCGTTCCGCACGATCAGCACCTTGCGCTCGGCGAAGAGCGAGGGGCTGGTGAGCTCCGCGAGCGCCCCGGGCTGGAGCTGGTCGGGGGCGAGGTCGCGGACGTCCGTGTCGGCGTCGGCGGCCCGCGCGGCCGCCACCACCTCCTGGACGGCGCGGTCGAGGAGCAGGTCCTCCTGCCCCACGGCGAGCGTCACGGGGCCGAGGAGGTCGTCGGGGGAAGTCTTTCTGGTGGCCATCGCGGTCCAGCATCCCACGGGCCACTGACACCGCCGCCCGGGACGGGGACGAGAATGGCGGGGTGAGTGAACGACACGTACTGGTACTCCCCGACCGCGACGCCGCCGAGGAGGTCGCCGGGGAGCTCCCCGACCTTTTCGGCCTGGCCGAGGAACCGCAGCTCGTACGGGACGCCCTGGCCGGCGAGGACGACGCCGAGGACGCGCAGTGGCTGGTGGTCGTCGAGGACCCGGACGCCCGCCTCGACCCGGCGGCGCTCGACGCGCTGGCCGCCGAGTACGAGGGCTGGCTGGAGGCCCCGTAGGGCCCCGGGCGCGCCCGTCAGCCCGTCAGCCCTTCTTCGGAACGATCTGGACGTCGAGGTCGATGCTGATGCTGGACCCGACGGCCGCGATGCCCCGCGCGAGCAGCGTCTGCCAGGTGAGGGTGAAGTCCTCGCGGTGCAGCTCGGTGGTGGCCCGGCAGGCGCCCCGGGTCTCACCCTCCAGGCCGTTCCCGAGGCCCAGGTACTGGGTGTCCAGGGTCACCGTGCGGCTCACGCCGTGGAGGGTGAGGGCTCCGGTGACGGCCCAGCGGGTGCCGCCCCGGTGGACGAAGCGCTCGCTGAAGAACTCCAGCGTCGGGTAGGCGCCGACGTCGAGGAAGTCGCCGGAGCGCAGGTGGTCGTCGCGCATCTGCACCCCGGTGTCGATGGAGGCCGCGTCGATGACGACGTGCATCGCGGACCGCTCCATGCGCTCGGCGATCCGCACGGCTCCCGCGAAGCTGTTGAACCGGCCGTGGATCCGGGCGAGGCCGATGTGGCGCGCCGTGAAGCCGATCTGCGAGTGCAGGGGGTCGATCTCCCAGTCGCCCGGCTCGGGGAGCTGGGGCTGGGGCGCGACCTGGAGCAGGACGTCGCCGAGGCCGTGGTGTTCGCCCTCGGCGACGACGGCGCTGCCGTGGTACGGCGTGTAGCCCTCGGAGGTGACGGCGACCCGGTACTCCCCTGCCGGCACGGTCGCGAGGACCGTGCCGTACGGGTCGGTCTCGCCGCCCAGGACCTTGCGGCCCGCCGCGTCGCTGACGACGAACTCGGCCTGCCGGACGGGTTCGTGCACGGGGTCGAGCACCCGGCAGCTGAGCACGCCCGCCGAGGAAGGGACGGCGAGGCCGGCGAGCGGGCCGCCGCGCGAGGCTCCCGCCACGCGCTTCCCGAAAAGACGATCGAACATTCTTCACGCACCCCCGTGCGACTCGTTCACCATGCAACGAAGTCGCATTCGATCACCGTTGAGGCGTTCGAGGCAAACGGGACGAGTGACGGCAAGTGTTACCGAGGGTCCGAATTGGGGATTCCGCTTCTTACGGCCGGCAGCACGTCGAACTCGATGCCGAACAGCTCCCGGTACGCGTCCCTCACCGCCTCCTCCCCTTCGAGAACCCGCTCCTCGCGCTCGCCACCCGTACGAACGATCAGCTTCGGGGCGCTGAGCGTGATCCGCCCCTCCTCGGTGAGCCGGGAGCAGATGAGGGACCGCGGGAAGTGCGAGTCGGGCGAGGTCTGGTGGTACCAGGCGCCCACCGTGAAGTCGGCGAGCTCCCGCGGCCGCGTCTCCAGCCGGTACTTCGGCTTCCCGTCCCGCAGCACGTCCAGGTCGCCTTCCTCGGTCTCGACGATCCGGAAGACCCCGCCCGGGTCCTGCTGGTCGTCGCGGGCGTCGAAGGCCAGCGGGTAGTGGCTGTGGTCGCCGAACCCGACGTCGGCCAGCCACCGCTCCCCCTCGGCCGTCTCCACGAGCAGTGCCATGTGGTCGTACGGGATGCCCGGCTTCCCGTCCGGTCCGATCACCCGCGCCTGGAGCAGCGCGACCTCGTACCCGAGCCCCCGCAGCAGGACGGCGAACGCCGTGTTGATCTCGTAGCAGAACCCGCCCCTGCGGGCGGTGACCACCTTGTCGAGGAGCGCCTTCTCCTCCAGGACGACGGGCTCGTCGAGGTGGAGGGAGAGGTTCTCGAAGGGCACGGTCCGCAGGTGGAGCAGATGCAGCTCGCGCAGCGCGGCGGCGTCGGCCCGCCCCGGCCGCTGCGCACCGATGCGGCGCAGGTAGGCGTCGATGGCGGCAGGTTCGTGTGTGGTCATACCGGCAGTCTGCCTTCTCGATGATCCGCTCCTCTACGCGATTACCACCGACTCCCCTTCCCGCGTGGGCAGTTCCCGCGTCTTCGGCACCGGCGAGGGCAGCAGCCAGAGCACGGCGAGCACGGCTCCGGCGGTGGCTATCCAGAGCGTGGGGCGCAGTCCGATCGCGGTGCCGAGCAGACCGCCGGCGAGCGCGCCGAGCGGGCGGAAGCCGTGGTTGAGCGTCCGGTACGCGCCCATGACCCTGGCCCGTACGGCATCGGGTATCAGCGCCATCTGAAGGGACCCTCCGGCGATGTCGGCGAACATCACCCCGACGCAGGAGAGGAACTCCGCGAGGAAGAGCACGCCGATCACCAGCGGAAGCGGTCCGCCGGCCAGGGGCACCAGGAGCAGCGGCAGGGTGAATCCGAGGAAGCCGGCGACGAGCGAGCCGCCGATGCCGATCCGCCGGACGACCGCCCCGCTCCACACCGCCCCGAGGAGACCGCCCACGGCTCCGGCCGCGAGCACGAGGCCGAGCAGGCCCGCGCCGATGCCGAGTTCGGTGGTCGCGTAGAGCACGAAGAGGGTGGAGAACATGAAGTTGAAGAACTGGACCGTGGCGGAGGCGGCGAAGAGCGCGCGCATCGAACGCTCCCGGACCACCCAGCGCAGCCCTTCGGTGAAGTGCCCCTTGGCCACGGGCGCCGGCGCGGGTTCGACCGGCTTGATCCGGGCCAGGTACCCGGCCGACACCACGTACGTGACGGCGTCCGCGACCAGGGCGAAAGGTGCGGTGAGGAACTGCACGAGCAGGCCCCCGATGCCGGGTCCCGCGAGCCAGGCCATCGAACGGCTGCCGTTGACCAGCGAGTTCGCCTGGACGTAGTGCTCGGCGGGGACGAGTGCGACGAGCACCGTGGCGTTGCAGACCTCGAAGAGCACGGTGAGCGCGCCGATTCCGAAGGCCACCGCGTACAGCTGGCCGAGCGTCAGCGCGTCCAGGGCGTAGGCGACGGGGAGGGTCAGGACCAGCGCCGCCCGTCCGAGGTCGGCCGCGATCATGGCGCGTCTGCGACTGGCCTGGCGGTCGGCCCAGGCGCCGAGCGGCAGGTTCAGCAGGAGGGCGGGCAGCAGTTCGGCGGTCTTGAGCAGGCCCATCGCCGTGGCGTCGGCGCCGAGGACCAGGACGGCCGCGAGCGGGATCGCGATGAGCGAGACCTGGTCCCCGGCGAGGGAGACGGTCTGCCCGGTCCAGTAGCGGCGGAAGGTCCGCTCGCGCAGCAGCGCCGGTACGCGTTCCACGAGGGCCATCTCGATCACTCCTCTTCGCTGTCGGGGATGTCCTGGTCCAGGTAGGCGATCCGCAGGATGCTGACGGGCCGTGCGCCCTCCGGCCTGAGGGACGGGTCGGACGCGCGGGCCTCGTAGGGCCGGAGCAGCTCGTCGATCCGCTCTCCGATGCCGGCCAGCTCCTCGGGGGTGAGGTGGAGCAGGGAGTCGCCGAACTGCTCGGCCTCCCGCCACTCCTTCGGCAGCCGGTGCCGGTTCTCCAGGGCCCGGGTGACCCGCTCGAAGTAGCGCTCGGCGACGGCGGTGCTCAGCGCGTCGGCCGCCTCGGCGACCGTCGCGTCCTCGCTGTACTCCGGCCACTCCGTGTACCGGGCCGTGGCCCGCCAGGGCTTCTCCCGCCCGCGCCCGCCGGGTGCCTCCTCCACCAGCCCGTACTTGGCGAGTATCCGCAGGTGGTAGGAGCAGCTGGCCACGGATTCGCCGGTCAGCTCGGCGGCCCGGGTGGCCGTGAAGGGCCCACTGCTGCGCAGCAGCCCCACCAGCGACATCCGCAGCGGATGGGCGTAGGCCCGCAGGGCGCGCGGGTCGGTGAGTCGGATACTGCGGGGCTGCTCGCCCCCGGCTTGCGGCTCGCTGTTCTCCGTCATGATGTAAAGCTATCTTTAGAAAGACTCCTTTACAAGGTTTTCTTTACAAGCCCTCCCAACGCCTCACCCTCCTCCCGACGGCCTCGCCCTCCCGGCGCCTCACCCTCCTCCCGGTACGGCCACCAGCCCGCGTCCCGCCCCCACCACCGCGATGGCCCCGTCCCGATCGGTCCGCAGCACCCGCGCGCCGCCCTCCCGCAGCGCCTCGAGGGTCCGGGCCGAGGGATGTCCGTACGGGTTGTCGCGGCCCGTCGACACCAGCGCGAGTCTCGGCCGCACCACCCGCATCAGGCCCGGGTCCTGGTGCGCGGAACCGTGATGGGCGACCTTGAGCACGTCCACCGGCCCCAGCTCCGGATGGACCCGCGACAACGCCCGCTGGGCCGGCGGTTCGAGGTCCCCGAGGAGCAGCAGACTCAGCCCTCCGGCGGCACGGACGAGCATCGCCACACTGGCGTCGTTGGGCCCGCCTCCGGACTCCCCGGAACCCGGAGGCCCACCGGAGACCGGGGACTCCGCCGCCCCCGCCCACGGCCAGAGCACCCGCCACTCCAGAGCCCCGACCCTCCGCCGCTCACCCGGGCCCGCACGGATCAGCGGCACCCCGGCGGCGGCCGCCGTCCTCCGCACGAACGCGGCCTGGGCGGGCGGCTCTTCGAGCCCCGTGGTCTGGATCGCCCCCACCGACCTCCCCCGCAGCACACCCGGAAGCCCGGCCACATGGTCCGCGTGGAAGTGGGTGAGCACCAGCAACGGCACCCGCCGCACCCCGAGCTCGCGCAGACAGCGGTCCACCGGCACGGGGTCGGGGCCCGCGTCCACCACGACGGCGGAGTCCCCGCCCGCCGCGAGCACCGTCGCGTCCCCCTGCCCCACCTGGCACATCGCGAACACCCAGCCCGGCGGCGGCCACCCCGTGACCCACCGGGCCAGCGGCACCGGCCGCACCACCACGAGCAGGAGCACCGCGGCGACGGTCACGCCGACCGCACCCCGGTACGGCAGCCTGCGCGCCCCGAGGACCACCAGCGCCGTGAGCAACGCCAGGGCGAGGCCGCCCCACCACCCGCCGGGCCAGGCCAGCTCGGCCCCCGGCAGCGCGGCGCCCGTCCGGGCCACCCACGCGATCCACCCGGCCGGCCATCCCGCCACCCACGCGAGCCCCTCGGCGGCCGGTGTCCAGACCGCCGCCAGGGCGAGCGTGGCGAACCCGCACACCGTCGCCGGCGCCACCGCGAGTTCGGCGACGAGGTTCGCCGGAACGGCCACCAGACTCACCCGGGCGGCGAACACCACCACGACCGGCGCGCACACCGCCTGCGCCGCCAGGGCCGCCCCCAGCGCCTCCGCCAACCCGCCGGGCACCCGGCGCCGCCGCAGCGCCTCGCTCCAGCGCGGGGCGATCGTCAGCAGCGCCCCGGTGGCCAGGACCGACAGGAGGAAGCCGTAACTCCGCGCGAGCCAGGGGTCGTAGAGCACCAGGACGAGGACGACCGCGGCCAGCGCGGGGATCAGCGATCTCCGGCGCCCGGTCCCGATCGCGAGCAGGGCGACCAGCCCACAGGCCGCGGCGCGCAGCACGCTCGGATCGGGCCGGCAGACGATCACGAAGGCGAGCGTCAGCCCTCCCCCGGCCAGCGCCGTGACCCGCAGCGACAGTCCGATCCGGGGCGCGAGCCCGCCCCGCTCCACCTGGTGCGCCCTCCCGGGCCGCCCGATGAGCAGGAGCAGCACGATCGTGAGGTTGCTGCCGGAGACCGCCAGGAGGTGGGTGAGATCGGTCGCCTCGAACGCATCCCGCAGCTCGGGGCCGACCCTGGAGGTGTCCCCGACGACCAGTCCGGGCAGCAGGGCCCGCGCGTCCGGATCGAGCCTCTCGGTCGCCCTCCGCAACCCGGCCCGCAGGTCCCCCGCCGTCCGTTGCAGCGCGCTCGGCGGGCCGACGATCCGCGGCGGCCCGGCCCCGTCGACCTTGAGCACCGCCGCGAAGGGCTCGCCGGGCCGCAGCGGCGGCGCGAGCCGGGCACCGACCATCAGCCGGGTGGTGGGAAGGAGCCTCAGCCACTCCTCCCGCCCCTCCCCCGACGGGACGATCAGCAGGACCGGCGCCCGGGTCCGGTGGACCGAGCCGTCCGACCGCTCGACCCGGGTCACCTCGCCGTCCAGGACGACCGAGACCGGCGCCATCGCGTTGCCCCGGACCTTGGGCCGGGTGAGCCGTGGATCCGAGGTCACCGCCACCTCGAGACGCGCCCGCGCGTACTCCCGCGCCAGCTCCGGCACGGGCCCCCGCCGAAGGTCCGCCGCGTGCAGCCCTGCCGAGGTGGCCCCGGCCGCCGCACAGAGCAGGACCCCGGCCCACGCGGTCGCCCGTAACCGCCACCCCGGCGTGGCCCCCGGCACGGGAGACCCACGGCCGGCGCCCGGGCCGCCGCGCCACCGGGCCGCCCCGCGCATCAGCAGGACCAGGGCGCCCACCAGGCAGACCGTGACACCGGCCACCGTCCACCACCCGGTGGTGCCCACGGCACAGGCCGCCGCCGCCCAGGCCGCCACGGCGAGGGGAACGAGCCGAAGATCGGTGGGCCCCTCCCGCCCCGCCGGCTCCCGCGCGCCGCCCTCCTCGTCGATCTCCTCGTCGTGCTTCATGGCCGGACCAGCGGTTCGAGGTCGGCGAACCTGCGCTCACCGATGCCGTCGACCTCCCGCAGTTCCCCGACCGACCGGAAGCCGCCGTGCTCCGTCCGGTGGTCGACGATGTGCTGGGCGAGTACGGGTCCCACCCCCGGGAGGCCGTCGAGTTGTTCCGCCGTGGCGGTGTTGAGGCTCAGCGGCGTCCCCGGCGCACCGCCCCCGGCACCGCCGCCGGGACCGGGGCCGGGGTCGGAGCCGCCCGTCGGCACCCCCGGCAGACCGACCAGGACCTGCTCGCCGTCGAACAGGACGCGGGCCCGGTTGACCCCAGTGAGGTCCGCGCCGGGCTCGGCCCCACCCGCCGCCCGCAGGGCATCCGCCACACGCGAGCCGGCCGGCAGGGTCAGCACCCCGGGCCTGCGCACCTTGCCGCCGACGTCGACGACGACCCGCGCACCGGAGGCCTCGACCCCCGGCACCGGCCTCGGCACCGGCCCCCGTCCCTCCCCCGGCCCGGGCTTCGGTGCGGGTGCCGCGGCCAAGGGGGCAGCGGCGCGGACGAGTTCGGGAGCGCGCACCGGCTCCGGCCGCCCGGTCCAGAAGTACCCGCCCGCGAGGCCCGCGGCCACGAGCAGGACCACCGTCAGCGCCGCCAGCGCCTTCGGTTCGAGCCCGCACCTGGTCTGCACCCACACCGGGGTCCGGTCGCGGAGCAGGGCGGCCAGCCGCTCCCGTACCCCTGGCGGGGAACCGCGCTCCGGCGCCTCTGGCACTCGCCGAACCTCCGGCGCGCCCACCGGAGGCGGCGCACTCACCGGAGGCGGCACCCACGCCGGCACCGGCGGGGCCGTCCTCGGGAACAGGGCCTCCCCCCGCCGCCGTACGACGCCCCCGGGCAGCGTCGGGGCCCGTCCGTGCCTGTCGGCCGGAGCACCCGCCGCGCCCGAGGTCCTGGGGGTGGTCGATGCGATACGTGTACGAAGAGTCATGTCCGTGACGGTAGAGATCACGGGCGGCCCGTGCGGAGCTCAGCCTGCTTCCGTGGACAGGCACTCCGCTGTGGAAAACTCCCTCACCCGTGTGGGGGACGGACCGGACTCAGCGCGGCGAGACGACGACCGCGAGGAGACCGGGGCCCGTGTGGGCGCCGATGACCGCGCCCACTTCGCTGACCTGGAGTTCCTCGATGCCCGGTACGCGTTCCCTGAGCCGGTCCGCGAGCGCGGCGGCTCGCTCCGGTGCGGAGAGGTGGTGCACGGCGATGTCGACGGAGCCGGAGCCGGCCCGCTCCACGGCGATCTCCTCCAGGCGTGCGATCGCCTTCGAGGCCGTGCGCACCTTCTCCCGCAGTTCGATCCGCCCGCCGTCGAGTTCGAGGAGCGGTTTCACGGCGAGTGCGGAGCCGAGCAGCGCCTGTGCGGCGCCGATGCGCCCGCCCCTGCGCAGATAGTCCAGGGTGTCGACGTAGAAGTAGGCGGAGGTGCCCGCGGCGCGCTTCTCGGCCGCCGCGACCGCCTCGTCGAGGGAACCGCCGGCCTCCACGACCTCGGCCGCCGCGAGGGCGCAGAAGCCCAGCGCCATGCCCATCATGCGGGTGTCCACCACGCGTACGGGCACGGGGGCGCCTTTGGCCGCGAGCACGGCGGCGTCGTAGGTCCCGGAGACCTCGGCGGACAGATGGAGCGAGACGACGCCCTTCGCGCCCGCCGCGGCGGCCTCGCGGTAGGCCTCGGCGAAGACCTCGGGGCTCGGCCGCGAGGTGGTGACGGGCCGGCGCTTCTGCAGGGCCTCGGCAAGGGCCTTCGCCGAGATCTCCGTGCCCTCCTCGAGGGCGCGGTCGCCGATGACGACGGTCAGCGGGACCGTGGTGATCTCGTGCCGCTCCCTCGTCTGGCGTGGCAGGTAGGCCGTGGAATCGGTGACGATCGCGACATGCCGGGACATGAGCGGGAGGTTACCCGCCGAGGCCGCCGTGTGGCAGCCCGGCCCCCCTCAGCGGACACGGGTCCGCGCCCCGCACGGCTCGCCCGGTCCCCCGTCGGGCCCCTGCCCGCGCCCCGGCACGGCTTCGCCCGGGGTCGTCACGTCAGGTCGTGGTCTCCGGACGGGCCGACTTCTCCCAGGAGTAGGCGGTCCGCCGGGGCTCGGGCGCCGCGATCGCGGAAGGCTCTCCGCCGGCCCCCTGTCCGGTCTGGCCGGCGGGTCCTGCGGGCCGTGCCCGTCCGTCGCCCGTCGCCGCCGCGTCCGGCATGCCGGTACCCGCCGCGGGACCGGCCGCGCGGCCCGTCCTCGGCGTGGTCTCCGAGCCCGCCCAGTGGCGCAGGGCATCCGCCTCGACGTCGATCTGCGCGCTGAGCGTCGACAGGTCGTCCTCCGCGAACCTCAGCGCCCGGTCCCGGGCGGCGTGCCGCAGCGCGTCGGCCGAGCCCGTGATCCGCTCGGTCCGCGCGGTGAGGTCGGGTAGCTGCCCGGCCACCCAGGCCCGGTCGGGCTCCCGCTCCAGGCGCTTGAGCTCCGCGTCCAGTTCGAGCCCGTGGGCGCTCAGCCGGTGGAACAGGTCGAGCGACTCCTTCAGCGAGGCGTCCTCGCCGACGCCCGCCTGCAACGCCTCCTGGGTGGCGCGCATCGAGGTGCGCAGCGAGAGCCGCAGCCGGGCCAGCTCTCCGGCGGCCCCGGCCTGGCCGAAGCTCTTGGCCCGCAGCGTGGTGTCCTCGACCGTGCGCCGGGCCTGGTCCAGGGTGCGGTCGACGCCCCGCGCGGCGGCCTTCGCGACCTTCACGGCGACGAACACCCCGAGCGCCACGAAGGACAAGAAGAGCAGCGCCATGATCGTGATAATCGTGGCTTCCATGTGCGCCCCTCCGGCGTCCGTCGAATCCCCACGGCTGTGGTTCCTCCACGTTAAACGGAACGGGCAGGTTGAGGGTTCCATCGGAACCCCCAACCTGCCCGTAGGGGAAACCCCTATGTGCCGCTAGCCGGCGACGATGTTGACCAGCTTCGGCGCGCGCACGATCACCTTGCGGATCTGGGCGCCGCCCAGCGCCGCGACCACGTGCGGGTCGGCCAGCGCCAGCGTCTCGAGGTCCGCGTCCGTGATCGACGGCGGGACCTCCAGGCGGGCCTTGACCTTGCCCTTGATCTGCACGACGCAGGTCACGGCCTCGTCGACGACGTACGCCGGGTCGGCGACCGGGAAGTCCTGGTGGACGACCGAGTCGGTGTGACCCAGCTTGCGCCACAGCTCCTCGGCGATGTGCGGGGCCAGCGGGGCGACCAGCAGCACCAGCTGCTCGGCGACCGACCGGGAGATCGCGCCACCGGACTTGGTCAGGTGGTTGTTCAGCTCGGTGATCTTGGCGATGGCGGTGTTGAAGCGCATCGCGGCCATGTCCTGGGCGACGCCGTCGATCGCCTTGTGCAGGGCGCGCAGCGTGTCCTCGTCGGGCGCGGTGTCGACGACCGTGACCTCGCCGGTCGCCTCGTCGACCACGTTGCGCCACAGCCGCTGCAGCAGCCGGTACTGGCCGACGACCGCGCGCGTGTCCCAGGGGCGGGAGACGTCCAGCGGGCCCATCGCCATCTCGTACAGGCGCAGGGTGTCGGCGCCGTACTCGGAGCAGATCTCGTCCGGCGTGACCGCGTTCTTCAGGGACTTGCCCATCTTGCCCAGGACGCGGCTGACCTTCTCGCCCTGGTACCAGAAGCCGCCGTCCCGCTCCTCGACCTCGGCCGCCGGCACGGCGATCCCGCGCGCGTCCCGGTAGACGAAGGCCTGGATCATGCCCTGGTTGTACAGCTTGTGGAACGGCTCGGCCGAGGAGATGTGGCCCAGGTCGAACAGGATCTTGGACCAGAAGCGCGCGTACAGCAGGTGCAGCACGGCGTGCTCGGCGCCGCCGACGTACAGGTCGACGCCGCCGGTCGGCATGCCCTCGCGGGGGCCCATCCAGTACTGCTCGACGGCGGGGTCGACCAGCTTCTCGGAGTTGTGCGGGTCGAGGTAGCGCAGCTCGTACCAGCAGGAGCCGGCCCAGTTGGGCATGGTGTTGGTCTCGCGCCGGTAGCGGCGCGGACCGCGGCCGTCGCCCAGGTCCAGGGTGACGTTGACCCAGTCCTCGTTGCGGGACAGCGGGGTCTCCGGCTGGGTGTCCGCGTCGTCGGGGTCGAAGGTGCGCGGGGAGTAGTCCTCGACCTCCGGCAGCTCCAGGGGCAGCATCGACTCGGGCAGCGAGTGGGCGACGCCGTCCTCGTCGTAGACGATCGGGAAGGGCTCGCCCCAGTACCGCTGGCGGCTGAACAGCCAGTCGCGCAGGCGGAAGTTGACGGTGCCCTCGCCGATGCCGCGGTCGGCCAGCCAGGCGGTGATCTTCGCCTTGGCGTCGACGACGCCCAGGCCGTCCAGGGAGATCTCGTCGTTGGCCGAGTTGACCAGCTTCGCCTCGTACGAGGAGAAGGCGTCGTCCCAGGTCGACGGGTCGGTGCCGCGGTCGTCCGAGGGCTCGACGACGCAGCGCATCGGCAGCTCGAAGGCGCGCGCGAAGGCGAAGTCACGGCTGTCGTGCGCCGGGACGGCCATGATCGCGCCGGTGCCGTAGCCCATCAGGACGTAGTCGGCGATGAAGACGGGGACCTGGGCGCCGCTGACCGGGTTGGTCGCGTACGCGCCGGTGAAGACGCCGGTCTTGTCCTTGGCCTCGGCCTGGCGCTCGACGTCGGACTTGGAGGCGGCCTGCTTGCGGTAGGCGTCGACGGCCTCGGAGGGGGTGGCGTGACCGCCGGTCCACACCTCGTGGGTGCCCTCGGGCCAGGCGGCCGGGACGATCTTCTCGACCAGGTCGTGCTCGGGCGCCAGGACCATGTAGGTGGCGCCGAACAGGGTGTCCTGGCGGGTGGTGAAGACGGTGATGGCGCCGGTGTCGCCGACCTGGAAGTCGACGCGGGCGCCCTCGGAGCGGCCGATCCAGTTCCGCTGCTGCAGCTTGATGGCCTCGGGCCAGTCCAGTGCGTCCAGGTCGTCGAGCAGGCGGTCCGCGTAGGCGGTGATCCGCATGTTCCACTGGCGCAGCTTGGCCTTGAAGACGGGGAAGTTGCCGCGCTCGGAGCGGCCGTCGGCGGTGACCTCCTCGTTGGCCAGGACGGTGCCCAGGCCGGGACACCAGTTGACGGGCGCGTCGGAGGCGTACGCCAGGCGGTACTCGCCCAGGACGTCGGAGCGCTCGGCGGCGCTCAGCTCGCTCCACGCGCGCGTGCCGGGGACCTCACGCGTGCCGTTCTCGAACTGCTCGATCAGCTCGGCGATCGGCCGGGCCTTCTTGGCCTCGTCGTCGTACCAGGAGTTGAAGATCTGCAGGAAGATCCACTGGGTCCACTTGTAGTACTCCGGGTCGATCGTGGCGAACGACCGGCGCTTGTCGTGGCCCAGGCCCAGCCGTCGCAGCTGGACCTTCATGTTCTCCATGTTGGCCTCGGTGGACACGCGCGGGTGCGTGCCCGTCTGCACGGCGTACTGCTCGGCCGGCAGGCCGAAGGCGTCGAAGCCCAGGGTGTGCAGCACGTTGTGGCCGGTCATGCGCGCGTGGCGGGCGAAGACGTCCGTGGCGATGTAGCCGAGCGGGTGGCCGACGTGCAGGCCCGCACCCGAGGGGTACGGGAACATGTCCATGATGAACTTCTTGGGCAGGGCGGCGACCGCGGGGTCGCCCGCCAGGTCACCGGTGGGGTTCGGCGCCTCGTAGGTTCCCTCGGCGTCCCAGAAGTCCTGCCAGCGTGCCTCGATGTCGGCGGCCATGGCCGCCGTGTAGCGATGAGGGGCCGCCGTCTCGGCGGCCGTCGTGATCTCGGTCATGGTCCTTGATGCTCCATCGATCGTCTCTGCCCACTGCCACGAACTGCCCGAAATGAAAAATCCCCTCGCACAGGAGGGGATGCCGCGCCGACTCCGACGGGATGTCTGTCACCCGTCGGGACTGGTCAGCGCGGCTCGGTAAGCAGGAGGCGTACGGCACGCATGGCGCCAGGGTACCGCAGGGCCCGAGCGGGCCGCACCGACGTTCCACGGAGCGGCACCGGAGGACCACGCACGAAAGAAGCGGGCCACCCTGTCCGGGTGACCCGCTTCTTCGATCTGTGGAGCTAAGGAGAATTGAACTCCTGACCTCCTGCATGCCATGCAGGCGCTCTACCAACTGAGCTATAGCCCCGCGTGCGGGAATTATTCAGATTACCGCAGAACCGGCGCAAGCCATCCGGACCGGATGGCTCACTTCCGTTCTGTGGAGCTAAGGAGAATTGAACTCCTGACCTCCTGCATGCCATGCAGGCGCTCTACCAACTGAGCTATAGCCCCTTGAGGTGCCGTCCGCTTCGATCTTCTTCGTCGCGGCGACGAACAGAACAGTAACGGCCCGCCCGGCAGATCTCCAAATCGATTCTCCGGACCCTCCTGACCTGCCGGGTAGGGTCGCCGACTGTGTCCGTCTCCGTGCTCTCGAAAACCCGCGCCCGGCCGTGGCCCCTGGCCACCGCCGCGGCGGTCTGCCTGCTCTCGTTCGCGGCCTTCTGGGTGGCGCAACGCCTCGCCCACGTGAACATGCTCGACGTCATGGTCTACCGGGCCGAGGGGGAGACGGTCCGGGCCGGCGGCGACCTGTACGCGATGCGGGCGACCTCGGCGAACCTCGGCATGACCTACCCGCCCTTCGCGGCCCTGCTGTTCGTCCCGCTGACCCTGGTGGGTGTTCCGCTGATGCGGACGCTCACCACGGCGGGGAACCTGCTCCTGGTGGTCGCCCTGGTGCAGCTGTCGCTCCAGCTGATCCGCCCCTCCCTGTCCCGTACGGACCTGTGGCGCACGACGCTGTGGGTCGCCGCCGTCGTGGTCTGGTGCGAGCCGGTGTGGACGACCCTGCGGTACGGCCAGATCAACCTGCTCATAGCGGTGGCGGTGCTCTGGGACCTCACCCGCCGCGAGGGCAGCCGCTGGGCCGGCCTGGGCATCGGCCTGGCGACCGCGGTGAAGCTCACACCGGGGCTCTTCGTGGTCCTGCTGCTCGCCGCGGGCCTGCTCCTGTGGCGCCGGGACCGGGGCATGAACCAGTGGCTGCGCACGGCGCTGACGGCGACCGGGGTGTTCCTCGGGACGACGCTGGCCGTGGCGCTCGCCCTGCCCGCGGACTCGAAGCGGTTCTGGACGGAGACCCTGTTCGAGACCGGCCGGGTCGGCTTCGCCGAGGAGACCGCGAACCAGTCGATCCGCGGGGTCCTGGCCCGGCTGATGCACACGGACGACCCGGGCATGTGGTGGGCGGTGACCGCGGCCGTCCTGGGCGGCGCGGCGATGGTGCTCGCGGTACGGGCGGCGGTGCGCGGCGACAAGGCGGTGGCCGTGGTCGTCTGCGCGTTGACGGCGCTGATGATCAGCCCGATCTCCTGGTCCCACCACTGGGTCTGGTGCGTGCCCCTGCTGATCCTGCTCGCGGACCGCGCCACGCGCGCGTGGCCGGTGACGGGGGCCGTGGCGCTGGCCTTCGCGTCGTTCGCGCTGTGGTGGGTGCCGCACGACCCGGGCCGCCCCGAACTCGACCAGAACGCGGGGCAGATGCTGCTGTCGGCGATCTATCCGCTGACGGCGACGGCGCTGTTCGTGGGATACGCGTGGACGCTGCGGCGTCAGGCCGTGGCGAAGGAGTAGAACCGCTTGAGGGTGCAGTGCTCGTCGAGGAGCCGGCCGTAGATCGGCTCCCCCTCCAGCTCGCGGTAGGTCTCGATCGGGTCGCCTTTTATGATCAGCGCCCGCGCGCACTCCTCGCACCAGTACTGGAACCCGGGGTTGACGGGGTCCATGTCGCGCACGATGGGCGTACCGCTGCCGCACCAGTCGCACTTCCGCCTGTGTGCACCCATGAATCAGCTCCAGCTGTGGCCGCAGGCCGTACACCCATAGGACACCCTGCCGTTGTCGCCGAGCACGTGGGTCACCCTCCCGTCCGGATCCTCGTCCCCCTCCGGCCGTCCGATTCTGCCATGGCCCCGCAAGAGGGTCAGCGCGATCGTCGCGGCAGTCCCGTCACGGCGCCCACGACGGAGGCCGCGGCCATGGCCAGGGCGGTCGCCCACAGCGCGTCGGCGGAGTCCTGAGCTCCGGAACCCGCGTACCGGCCGAGGAAGAGGGTGCCGAAGGTGGCGACGCCGACGAGCTGGCCGAGCTGCGTGACGGTGGCGAGCAGTCCGCTGGCGTCGGCCGCGTCCTCGGGGCGTACGGTGGCCAGCGCCCCGGTCAGGGCCGGGCTGAAGGCCAGCGAGATCCCCGCGCCGAAGGCGCCCAGGGCCGGGTAGAGCCCCCAGCCGCCGGTGCCGCCGTCCGCGAGCAGTCCCCCGACGGCGAGGGCCGCGGCGGCCGCGAGCACGAATCCGGCCGGGACCAGGGCGCGGTGCAGCCGGGCCGGCCAGCGCCGCCAGGTCAGGCCGACGGCCCCGAAGACGACCGCGGCGGGACCGAAGGTGAGTCCGGCGCGCAGGGCGCTGTGGCCGAGGCCGCCCTGCAGGTGCAGGGTGAGGGTGAACAGGAAGCCGGCGTTGACGCCCATCGCCACGGAGATCCAGAGGACGGCCCGCCCCATCC
The DNA here is from genome assembly GCF_000830005.1 of Streptomyces vietnamensis. NCBI lineage: Bacteria > Bacillati > Actinomycetota > Actinomycetes > Kitasatosporales > Streptomycetaceae > Streptomyces > Streptomyces vietnamensis. Next base: position 2,851,815 of record NZ_CP010407.1, read on the forward strand.
CCGGGATGCGCAGGACGCGCGGGGCGATCAGCGGTGCGCCGCCGCGCCGGGCGAGCCGGGACTCGTACGCACCGAAGACGGCGGCGAGCACCAGCGAGCCGCCGAGGGAGAGCCAGGACCACAGCGGCCAGTCCTGCTCCTGTCCGAGGACCAGGGGGACGGTCAGCAGGGACACGGCGGCGGCGAGCAGGAGCAGACCCGGCAGGTCGAGGGCACGCGCACGCGTGGGCCCGGCGTGGGCGTCACGGGGCAGCACCCGGGCGCCGAGGACGAGCAGGGCGATCCCGATGGGGACGTTGACCAGGAAGACCGGCCGCCAGCCGGTGCCGAAGAGGTCGGCGCTCACCAGGACCCCGCCGACGACCTGGCCGGCGGCCGCGCCGGTGGCCAGGACCGCGGAGTAGGCGCTGAGGGCCCGGACCCGGCGGTCGCCCGTGAAGTTGCGCTGGATGAGGCTGAGCACCTGAGGGATCATCAGCGCGGAGCCCGCGCCCTGTACCAGGCGGAAGGCGATCAACTGGCCGGTTCCCGCGGCGAGTCCGCAGGCGAGGGAGGCGGCGGTGAACAGGGCGAGCCCGCCGAGGTACGCCCGGCGGTGGCCGATCAGGTCGCCGAGACGGGCCCCGGTGATCAGCAACACCGCGTAGGTGATGGTGTATCCGGCGATGACGAGCTGGAGCGCGCCTCCGGACGCGGAGAGTTCGGTCCTGATGGTGGGGGCGGCGACGTTGACGATGAAGACGTCGAGGAGTGCCATGAACTGGGCGGCGAGGACCACTCCGAGCAGCAGGCCGGGGCGGTTGTCGGTGGCACGGTCTTTACTGAGTGCGGGACGTGTCGTGGTCGAGGTCATGCGACGAGCGTGGCCGCGATCGGATACAGGTAACGAGAGCCCGCCGATGCTGGTACTGACACCACCTGGCAGCGGCGGCACGGGGACTCGACCATGGGGGTGTGACGATTGTGGCAGTACTACCGACGCAGCGACGGCGACGACCGGAACTGGCCGCGTTCCTGCGCAGCCGCCGCGCCAGGGTGACCCCGGAGGACGTGGGCATGCCGCCGGGACTCCGCCGGCGCACGCCGGGGCTGCGCCGCGAGGAGGTCGCCCAGCTCTCCGGCGTCGGCGTCACCTGGTACACCTGGCTGGAGCAGGGCCGGCCGATCAACGCCTCCGCGCAGGTCCTCGACGCGGTGGCCCGCACCCTGCGGCTCGACCGGCCGGAGCGCGAGCACCTCTACCACCTCGCCGAAGTGCCGTACGCCCCGGACCGGTCCGCCTCGGACGTCCCGGAGGTCAGCCCGGAGATCCAGGGGATCCTCGACGCCCTGGACCCGCTCCCGGCGGTGCTCTACAACGCGCGGTACGACGTCCTCGCGACCAACGTCCTGTACGAGCGGCTCCTGATACAGGACCGACAGGGCATGGACACCGGCCCGTTCGGCATACGCAATGTGCTCTGGGCGCTCTTCAGCATGCCGGGGCCCAAGTGCCCGGTGGTCGACCGGAAGCGGGAGCTGCCGCTGATGGTGGCCCAGCTGCGGGGCGCGTACGGCCGCCATGTGGGCGAGCCCGAGTGGGAGGAGTTCGTACGGCGCCTGGCGGAGGTCAGCTCGGAGTTCGCCCGGCTCTGGCGCAGCGGTGACGTGGTCCCCCCGGGGACGCGGGTGAAGACCTTCCGGCACGAGCTGGTGGGCGAGGTCCGGCTGACCTCGGTCTCCCTCTCGGTCAACGGGATGCCGGAGTGCCGGATCGTGACGTACACGCCGAGCGACGAGGAGAGCCGCCGGGGGATCGAGATCCTCCGCAGGGCGAAAGGGTGACGGAACGACGAATCCCGCCCCCTGGTGGGGACGGGATCCGGTGACTGTGGAGCTAAGGAGAATTGAACTCCTGACCTCCTGCATGCCATGCAGGCGCTCTACCAACTGAGCTATAGCCCCTCGTGTTCTTCGCGCTCCGCGCTGCGAACAAGAAGAACTTTAGCCTGTGACCTGCCGGAAAGTGAAATCCGGGTCCGGCAGGCCGGTCGTGGGGCTCAGTCGTCGTCGCCGAGGACCGGCTCGGGCAGCGTCCCGGCGTTGTGCTCCATCAGGCGCCAGCCACGGGCGCCCTCGCCGAGCACCGACCAGCAGCAGTTGGAGAGCCCGCCCAGGCTCTCCCAGTGCCGGGCCTCCAGGCCCAGGAGCCGGCCGATGGTGGTGCGGATGGTGCCGCCGTGGCTGACCACGACGAGCGTGCCGTCCTCGGGGAGCTTGTCGGCGTGCTCCAGGACCACCGGGGCGGCCCGGTCGGCCACCTCGGTCTCCAGCTCGCCGCCGCCCCGGCGCACGGGCTCGCCGCGCTTCCAGGCGGCGTACTGCTCGCCGTGCCGCGCGACGATCTCGTCGTGGGTCAGGCCCTGCCACTCCCCCGCGTACGTCTCGCGCAGGGCGGAGTCGTGGGCGACGGCGTGGCCGGTGAGCGCGGCGAGCTCGGCGGCGGTGGCCGCCGCCCGCTTCAGGTCGGAGGCCACGATGGCGTCCGGCTTGAGCGCGGCGAGCAGCCGTGCGGCCCGGCGCGCCTGGGCGACGCCGGTCTCCGTCAGCTCGATGTCGGTCGAGCCCTGGAAGCGGCGCTCCAGGTTCCAGGAGGTCTGGCCGTGACGCCAGAGGACGATGCGGCGGCCGCTGCCGCCCTTGGTGGCGCTCAGCTCAGCTCACCGTCCGGTCCCTCGGGAAGGCCGGAGCCGGCCTCGATGTCGGCGCCGGTCAGCGCGGCGTGCTCGGCGGCCTTGCCGCGGGTCTTCAGGGCGTCCTCGGGCAGGTCGAGCTCGGGGCAGTCCTTCCACAGCCGCTCCAGGGCGTAGAAGACCCGCTCCTCGCTGTGCTGGACGTGGACGACGATGTCGACGTAGTCCAGCAGGATCCAGCGCGCGTCGCGGTCGCCCTCACGGCGGACCGGCTTGGCGCCGAGCTCCTTCTGCAGCCGCTCCTCGATCTCGTCGACGATCGACTTGACCTGGCGGTCGTTGGGCGCGGAGGCGAGCAGGAAGGCGTCGGTGATCGACAGCACGTCGCTGACGTCGTACGCGATGATGTCGTGCGCGAGCCGGTCGGCGGCCGCCTGGGCGGCGGTCTTGACGAGCTCGATGGAACGGTCCGTGGCGGTCACAAGCAGGCTTTCGTCGGCGGTCCAGTACCCCTCCAGGGTCTCACGGACCGCCGACGGCCCCGTCGGCGTTTTCCGGGGCGCCCCTTACCGGGCCCCCGGGGCCTTGTAGTCCTGGCCCAGGATCACGGTGACGGCGATCGTTCCCGAGGGCTTGCCCTTCTCGACCGAGCCGGCGGGCAGCCCCAGCGTCTTGGCCACCTCGGCCGCCGTCGCCTTCTGGCTGTCGTCGCCGTAGAGGACCTGCGTCTTCTCCCTGGCCGGAGCGTCGGCGCCGCCCACGAAGGCGTAGCCGCCGTTGATCAGGGCGACCCGGGCCGCCTCGGCCGCCTTCTTGCCGGAGCCGTCCCGCACCGAGACCCGGGGCACCTCGCCCGCCTCGGGGGCGGTGACCTTGCCGCCCAGGATGTCCTTCACCACGCTGTCGCTCGCGCCCTCGGTCAGCGCGCCGTCCTGTCCCACCGGGAGCAGGGCGGTCTTGTAGTCGCCGATCTTGGCGTGCTCGGCGAGCTTGGCCAGGGAGGCGCCGAGGTCCTTCTCGGGGAGCGAGGGGTCGAGGATCTGCTGGAGGGTCTCGATGGTGACCGTGGCCGACTCGGGGTCGCTGGAGATCTTGCGCAGCACCCCGTACAGGACCTGGCCGAAGCGCTGGAGCTGCTTGGCCTCGGCCTCGCCCGGCCCCCGGTAGGTGGCGTAGGCGACGGCGGCGCGACCGTTCAGCGTCTGCTTCTCGCCCCGCTTCACCAGCGGCTCGGCGCCCTTCTTGGTGTCGGGGACGTCCGTGTCGGTGTCGATCTCGATGCTGCTGACGGACTCGACGAGGTTCTCCAGGTACGGGGTGTCGAGGCGCCAGGTGCCGGCGATCTTCGCCCCGAGCAGGTTGCCGATCGCCTCCCGGGTGCCGCTGGAGCCGTCGTCCTCGACGGACTTCCCGAGGGTGGTCCCGGAGCCCTCGGCGTCGGCGACGACGACGGAGTTGGGGATGAGGACCGTGGTGCCCTGGCGGGTGGTCGTGTTGTCCACGAGCAGGGCGGTGGAGGTGTTGCCGGTCTTGAGGTCGTGGAGGTGGACGACGATCGTGTCGCGCTGCTGCGGGCCGGTCGCCGTGTTCCCGCCCTTCTGCTCCGGGTCGGAGGAACCGGGGAGCAGGCCCGCGGACCAGAGGTAGCCGACGCCGCCGACGACGGCGAGCACGAGGACGACGACGAGGGCGACGACCCGGTTGCGGCCGCGCCGCCTGGCCTCCTCGCGCCGCTCCGAGCGGCTCTCGGTGAACTTGAGCCAGTCGATGACGTCCTCGGAGTCCTCGTCGGGCTCCTCGATGAACGAGAACTGTTCGGTGCGGTACGCGCGGTCGTCCCCGTCCTGCCGGGACGGGGCGGGGCGCTCGGACGCGGGGCGCTGGCCGGGGACTCCGGCCGGTGCCGCGACCGGGGCGGCCGGCTGCGCGGGGGCCGCGGGGGCGGCCTGGACGGGGGCGGGGGCCTGGACGGGTTCGGCCTGGGCGGCCCACTGCTGTCCGGTGTCGTAGGACGGGTAGGCGTAGCCCTGCTGCCCGTACGGGTCGTACTGCGGGGCCTGGACCGGCTCCTGGGCCGGGGGCTGCTGGGCGTACGGGTCGTAGCCGTACGCCTGCTGCTGCGGCTGCTGCCCGCCGTACGGGTCGTAGTGCTGTGCGGGCGCCTGCTGCTGCGCCTGCGGCTGCTGGTACACCGGCTGCCCGTACTCGTCGTAGCCGATGATCTGCGGCTGCGGATAGTACGGGTCGTACGGGTGCTGCTGATCGTTCACCGGTGCCCCTCCCCGAAGCTCACTTGCCGCGGTACAACTGGCGCTTGTCGATGTAGCGCACCACGCCGTCCGGGACCAGGTACCAGACGGGATCGCCCTGCGCGACCCTCGCCCTGCAGTCGGTGGAGGAGATGGCGAGCGCGGGCACCTCGACGAGCGAGACCCCGCCCTTGGGCAGTCCGTCGTCGGTGAGGTCGTGGCCCGGCCGGGTGACGCCGATGAAGTGCGCGAGCGAGAAGAGCTCCTCGGCGTCGCGCCAGGTGAGGATCTGCGACAGCGCGTCGGCCCCGGTGATGAAGAACAGGTCAGAGTCGCTGTTGAGAGACCGCAGGTCCCGCAGGGTGTCGATGGTGTACGTCGCACCGCCGCGGTCGATGTCGATCCGGCTCACGGAGAACTGCGGGTTGGACGCCGTGGCGATGACCGTCATCAGATAGCGGTCCTCGGGCGACGAGACGGCCTTGTGGCTCTTCTGCCACGGCTCCCCGGTCGGTACGAACACCACCTCGTCCAGGTGGAACAGGGCGGCGACCTCGCTGGCCGCCACCAGGTGTCCGTGGTGGATCGGGTCGAAGGTTCCGCCCATCACGCCGAGTCGGCGCTTGCCGCGCCCGCCAGTAGGCACTTCCTGCTCTCCCATGCGTGCAGAGCCTACTGGCACGGCGGCGGACGCCTGATCAGCGGTCTCCGGTTCAGCGGTCGCGGTTGAAGCGGGTGGTGATCCACAGCAGCAGAAGCAGGGTGCCGAAGGCACCGAAGCCGGTGAGGTAGGGGCTGAGGCTTTCGTGGTTGCCGCCGTGCTCGGCGCCCTCGGCGAGGGTGACCAGGTGGGCGGCGGTGCTGTGGAGGCTCATCTTCGGCAGACCTATCGATCGGGGATGGGAGCGGAGACTTCGCGCACATCGTATGCGGGCGGTCGCGGCGCGCTCACGCCGACTCAGGCGTTGGCGTCGCGGCCCCTGTCGGTGTCCGTGCCGTCGGCGGCCGTCTCGTCGCCGGCCGTGTCGCCGCTGCGGTACCCGCGCAGCAGGAACCAGGCGAGCAGGGCCCCGCCCACCATCGAGACGAGCAGCAGGATCCGGAGCGTGTCGCCCGGCCCCTGCTGTGCGGTGGCCGCGAGCAGCGCGGCTGCGGCGTCGGCGGTGTCCGGCATGTCGGTCGTGCCCTTCGGTCGTCCTCGGCGCCCTAGTTATCCACAGGGTCCCCGGCACACGGTAGCGCCAGCGCCTAGGGTGGGTTCAGTCAGGGGGACGAGCACCGACTCGTACGAACAGGGGGCATCCATGACCGAGAACGACCAGGGGAACGTGCCGAGCAGGCAGCGCAAGCGGTTCCCGGGCATCTCCTCGCGGGCCTACGAGCACCCGGCCGACCGCTCGGCCCTGGTGGCCCTGCGGAAGCTCAGCGGCTTCGACACGGCCTTCAAGGCGCTCAGCGGACTGCTGCCGGAGCGCAGCCTGCGACTCCTCTACCTCTCGGACTCCGTCCGGGTGAGCGACGCGCAGTTCATCCACCTCAACGACATGCTGAGGGACGCCTGTTACATCCTGGACCTGGAGAAGGTCCCGCCGATGTACGTGGTCCAGGACCCGAAGCCCAACGCGATGTGCATCGGCCTGGACGAGCCGATCATCGTGCTCACCACCGGTCTGGTGGAGCTCCTCGACGAGGAGGAGATGCGGGCGGTCGTCGGCCACGAGGTCGGGCACGCGCTGTCCGGGCACTCCGTGTACCGCACGGTGCTGCTGTTCCTCACCAACCTCGCGCTCAAGATCGCGTGGATCCCGCTGGGGACGGTCGCGATCACGGCCATCGTGACCGCGCTGCGCGAGTGGTTCCGCAAGTCCGAGCTCTCCGCCGACCGGGCCGGACTCCTCGTCGGCCAGGACGTGCGGGCCTCGATGCGCGGCCTGATGAAGATCGCCGGCGGCAACCACCTGCACGAGATGAACGTGGACGCGTTCCTCGCCCAGGCCGACGAGTACGAGAAGGCCGGGGACCTGCGGGACTCGGTCCTGAAGATCCTCAACGTGCTGCCGCGCTCGCACCCCTTCACCACCGTCCGGGCGGCGGAGCTGAAGAAGTGGTCGGAGAGCCGCGACTTCCAGCGGATCATGGACGGGCACTACCCGAAGCGCACCGAGGACAAGGACACCTCGGTCACGGACTCCTTCCGCGAGTCGGCCGGGCACTACGCCGACACGGTGCGGACCAGCAAGGATCCCCTGCTGAAGCTGGTCGGGGACATAGCCGGGGGCGCCGGCGACCTGGCGGGCGACCTGGGCGGGCGGCTGCGCAACCGGTTCGGCGGCCAGGGCGGCCAGAAGGCGGACGGCGACCCGGCCGGGGACGGCAAGGGTGCCGGAGGCCGGGCCGGGAGCGGGTCGGGCGACGGGACCGGGGACGGTCAGAGCGAGGGCTGAGCGCTCGGCGCGAGCACTCCGCACAGCGTGGGGGCGGCCGGGCGGGCGGTGGCGTACGGGTCGGTGACCGCCGGACCTGTACTCGCGTCGGAGGCCCGCGCTCCCGCCAGGAGCGGCTTCAGGGAACCCGTGGTGTCGGTGCCGCACGCCTGCGGGCCGGCCTCCACGGTGCTGGTCAGCAGTTCGGCGCGGTGCATGCGCAGGTCCTCGCGGTCGAAGCGGAAGTGCACCACGCGGTGGACCGTGAAGAGGGACGCCGCGGCGACCGGCCCCGTGCCCTGGGAGGCCGGGCGGAGTGCGTAGGTGTACGTGTGGTCCGCGGTGACGTCCAGCGTGTCGGGGCCGACCTCCTCGAAGCGGAGGACGCCCTGCACGCGGGCGGCGGGCTCCGCGAGGGCCACCTGCCGGGGGTCGAAGCGGACGAGCCAGGCGGCGAGGGCGTGCCGGCCGTCGTCGGCGGGGGACTCCACGCTCCGGTCGAACTGTTCCAGCTGGTCCGGGTCGAGCAGCAGGCGCACGGGCCGGGCGGTCGCCCCGGACAGGACGTCGGGCTCCAGGGCGGAGGCCACCAGGTAGTCCTTGGCGATGCTGAGGCCGGTGACGACCTGGCTCTCGGCGAAGTGGGAGGTGCGCCCCGCGATGGGCAGGTTGATGCCGGCGGCCCCGGTGCGGTACTCGGCGGCCGGGCTGTGGGCGAAGAGCTGGGTGGGTGTGCCGCCCGGGACGGCGCCCTGGGGGGCGAGCGGGACCACGGTGGTCCGCAGGGGCTCGGCCCGCTGGTCGACGGGGGGCTGGTACGGGTTGCGTACGCCCAGGTAGATGGCGGTTCCGAAGGCGAGGAGGATCAGCAGCACGAGCATGACCGCCTGGCGGGAGCCGCTCCGGCTCTCCCAGGAGGAGCGGCTGCGGACGGCCTGGGCGTGCTCGCCCATCCGCTCCCGGGCCGAGAACTCCTGGAGGTGGGCAGCGCGGATGAACGCCTCGTCGAAGACGACGGATCGGTACTCGTCCTCACCGCCGGGGAGCCCCTCGGGTGTCCCCTCAGGCGGGTCGCCACGCCCTGCCATACCTTCAGGGTAGGTCTGTGGGGCCTTCGGTAAACGCCCGGAGACAAGTCCGGGGACAAGTTCGGAGGAATTCCGCCGTCAGTGTGCGTCGCGGAGGGGGCGGGACGACCCACGGGGTGCCTGCCGACCGGGCCGTCGGCCGCTGGCGGGGTGGCTGCCGACCCGGCCCTCGGCCGCTGGCGGGGTACCTGCCGACCCGGCCCTCGGCCACTGGCGGGGTGCCTGCCGACACGACCGCCGGCCATTGACAGGGGGCCCGCCGACCCGGTCGCCCGCGGTTAACGGGGTGCTGCCGCCCCGGCCGCGGGGGCGGTGGCGGGGGCCTGGGCGGCCGGTGGGGCCGGGTTGGGGTTCGGTGTGTCGACGCCGGTGGTGGCCGGCGGCGGGACCTGGTCCTCGTGGTTGGCGGCCGCGCCGCGGTAGACGGCGCTGAAGGCGAGGGCGACCATGCCGACGCCCATGACGAGGGCGAGGACCCAGGCGACGGGCCGGAGCCAGCGGGCGCGGCCCCGGTAGGGGCGCAGGGCCCCGCCGTGGCGGCCGTAGGGGCTGGCGTCGTCGCCGATGTCGTCGGGCTCGTAGGTGAGGCCGAAGGGGTCGGGGCCGTCCTCGTAGGGGTCGTCCTCGACGGATCCGCCACCGGCGCGGGCGCGGGCCGCCTCGGCCTCGGCACGGGCCTGGGCGGCGGCGAGGAGCCGCTCGACCGCGGTGGGCTCGTGGATGGTGGCGGCCCTGACGAAGGCCTCGTCGAAGACCACGTCGGCGTGGACCTCGTCGGCGCCTCCGCGGTCGACTCCCTCGGGGTCCCCGCCGTCCTGGAACGGCCTGCCCCCCACGTCGTCCGGCACGGATTCAGAGTAGACCCGGCAGGTGGTTTTGGGCAGGGAGAGTGCGAAGTCTCCCTGCCCGTCCTCCCCGTACCGATAAGTAAGGAGGTGTTACCGCACGTGACCGTCACCGGTGACGATGTACTTGGTCGAGGTCAGCTCGGGAAGGCCCATGGGGCCCCGGGCGTGCAGCTTCTGGGTGGAGATGCCGATCTCGGCGCCGAAGCCGAACTGTCCGCCGTCCGTGAACCGGGTGGAGGCGTTCACGGCGACCGTGGTGGAGTCGACCAGCTGGGTGAAACGGCGGGCCGCGGCCTGCGAGGTGGTGACGATCGCCTCGGTGTGGCCGGAGGACCACATCCGGATGTGGTCGACGGCCTTGTCGAGGGAGTCGACGACGGCGGCGGCGATGTCGTACGAGAGGTACTCGGTCTCCCAGTCCTCGGGCGTGGCCGGGACGACGGTGGCCTTGGAGCCCTCGGAGAGGGCGAGGACCCGCTCGTCGGCGTGGACGGTGACGCCGGCCTCGGCGAGGGCGGCGAGCGCCTTGGGCAGGAAGGCCTCGGCGACGTCCTGGTGGACGAGGAGGGTCTCGGCGGCGTTGCAGACGCTGACCCGCGAGGCCTTGGAGTTGATCAGGATGTCGACGGCCATGTCGAGGTCGGTCTGGGCGTCGACGTAGACGTGGCAGTTGCCGGTGCCGGTCTCGATGACCGGGACGGTGGACTCCTCGACGACGGTCTTGATCAGGGAGGCGCCGCCGCGCGGGATGAGGACGTCGACGAGGCCGCGGGCGCGCATCAGCTCGCGGACCGATTCGCGGGACTCGCCGGGGACGAGCTGGATGGCGTCGGCGGGCAGTCCGGCGCCGCCGACGGCGTCGCGCAGGACGGTCACCAGGGCGGTGTTGGAGGCGTACGCGGAGGAGGAGCCGCGGAGCAGGACGGCGTTGCCGGACTTGAGGCAGAGGGCGGCGGCGTCGACGGTGACGTTGGGGCGGGCCTCGTAGATGATGCCGACGACGCCGAGCGGGACGCGGATCTGGCGCAGGTCGATGCCGTTGGGGAGGGTCTGGCCGCGGACGACCTCGCCGACGGGGTCGGGCAGCGCGGCGACGTCACGGACGTCGGCGGCGATGGCCCGGACGCGCTCCGGGGTGAGGGTCAGACGGTCGATGATGGCCTCGCTGGTCCCGGCTTCGCGGGCCTTGGCGATGTCCACGGCGTTGGCTTCGACGATCTCGGCGGTGCGGACTTCGAGGGCGTCCGCGATCGCGAGGAGCGCGTCGTCCTTGGCCGCGCGCGGGAGTGGCGCGATTTCGGCGGCGGCGCCACGGGCCCGGTAGGCGGCCCGGGTGACCGGGGAGAGGTTGTCGAGGGGCGTGAGCGAGGTCATGTCCGCAGGGTACTGGCACCCCTGCGGACATCCCTCACGTATCCCGCACTCCGAGACGTATCCCTGGGCGGGGGCCCGCCCAGGCTCCGGGACGTGCCCCCGGGCGGGGATCCGGCCGTCAGTACGGGTGGACGCCGACCGGGGCGGCGGGCGGCGGGCCGTAGCCCTCCGCGATCCGCTGGTGGTAGGTCTCGCGGTCGATGACTTCCAGGCCCACGATCTCCCAGGGCGGCAGCTTGGCGGTCTGCCGGTGCTCGCCCCACAGGCGCAGGGCGACGGCCGCCGCGTCGTGCAGGTCGCGGGCCTCCTCCCAGTACCGGATCTCGGCGTGGTCGTTGGCGTAGCGGCTGGTCAGCAGGAAGGGGTGGTCGTGGGCCAGCTGTTCGAGCCCGCGTCGCACCTCCTTCAGCGGCGATTCCACGCCCGACACACTGAGAGTGATGTGCCAGAGCTTGGACACCGGCCGTTCCTCACGTGTCTCGGTGGTGGTCTCGGTCTTCCTGTCCGTGGACAGGTCCGACCTGGCTGACCTGTCCGACCTGTCCGACCTGTCCTGTGCTTCGTCGAAGTCGGCTCCGGCCTCGACACTGGTCAGGGCGCGTTCGGCAGTCCCGCGGGGCGGTGCCCCTGGGCGCGCTCGTCTCACCGGCGGCCTCCTGTGTGATGCGTGTGGTGCTGTACCCCGCCTTGTCTTACCCCCGAGACAAAGTTGACCAGCCCGAGGCGGGACATGGGGCGGTTTTGGTAAAGGTCCCTTCCGGATGGCCAGACTTTCAGCCGTTTCGGCGTCGGCCCGTCAGCGGATGACGACCAGGTCGTCGCGGTGGACGACCTCTCGCTCGTACTCGGGTCCGAGCTCCTTGGCGAGCTCGTGGGTGGAGCGGCCGAGCATCCGGGGCAGCTCCTTGGCGTCGAAGTTGACGAGGCCGCGGGCGACGGCCCGGCCGGAGGCGTCGCGGAGCTCGACGGGGTCGCCGGCCACGAAGTCGCCCTCGACGGCCGCGACACCGGCCGCGAGGAGGGACTTCTTGCCCTCGACGACGGCTCGTACGGCTCCGTCGTCGAGGCTGAGGGAGCCCTGCGGGGTGGAGGCGTGGGCGAGCCAGAGCAGCCGGTCGGCGGAGCGGCGGCCGGTGCGGTGGAAGTACGTGCCGGTGTCCCGGCCGGCGAGGGCGTCGGCGGCGCGGCTCGCGGAGGTGAGGACCACGGGGATGCCCGCGGCGGCGGCGATCCGGGCGGCCTCGACCTTGGTGACCATGCCGCCGGTGCCGACGCCCGCCTTGCCTGCCGAGCCGATCTCGACGTGGGCGATGTCCGCGGGGCCGGTGACCTCGGCGATCCGCGAGGTGCCGGGCTTGGACGGGTCTCCGTCGTACAGGCCGTCGACGTCGGAGAGCAGCACGAGCAGGTCGGCGCGGACGAGGTGGGCGACGAGGGCGGCGAGCCGGTCGTTGTCGCCGAAGCGGATCTCGTCCGTGGCGACGGTGTCGTTCTCGTTGACGACGGGCAGCGCGCCCATGGCGAGGAGCTGGTCCAGGGTGCGGTACGCGTTGCGGTAGTGGGCGCGCCGACTGGTGTCGTCGGTGGTGAGGAGGACCTGGCCGACGCGGACGCCGTAGCGGGCGAAGGAGGCGGTGTAGCGGGCGACGAGGAGGCCCTGGCCGACGCTGGCGGCGGCCTGCTGGCGGGCGAGGTCCTTGGGGCGGCGGGCGAGGCCGAGCGGTGCGAGTCCCGCGGCGATGGCGCCGGAGGAGACGAGGACGATCTCCTTCTCGCCGCCGCTGCGGACCTTGGCGAGCACGTCGACGAGGGCGTCGACGCGGTCGGCGTCGAGTCCTCCGGAGGCGGTGGTGAGCGAGGAGGAGCCGACCTTGACGACGATTCTGCGGGCCTCCGTCACGTACTGCCTTGCCACGTCCGTCTGTCCCGTCACCTGGGTCGTCACCTGCGTCGTCCTCACTCGGCTGTGCTGCGCGCCGCGTGCTCCCCGCCGCGGCTGTCAGGCAATCTACGCGAGCCGGGAGGGCTGCCGCTCGTCCGTTTCGCTCCCTGGACCGGACGGACCGGACGGACCGGGGGTGTCGGCGGGCCGGCCGGTGGAGCGGGGCACCAGGATCCGTTGGGAGATCAGGTAGGTGAACGGGATCGCGACGACGGCCGCGACGAGTGGCGCGATCCTGTCGTCCATTCCGGCCCAGGTGACGAGCGCGTAGAGACCGACGCTCTGCACCAGGTAGTTGGTGACGTTGGTGAGCGGGAAGAGGGCGAACTTCTTCCACGTCGGCCGGGTGCGGTAGGTGAAGTAGGTGTTGAGGAAGAAGGAGCCGATCATGCTGAGGAGGAAGGCGAGGGAGTACGCGGCGAAGTACGGCATCCAGGGGTGCAGGAGGAGGTAACAGCCGAAGAAGGTACCGGTGTTGACGCCGCCGACGAGCGCGAAGCGGAAGATCTCGGCGAGCCGCGCCCGCCGACCGCCGGAACCGGCCTCGGACCCGGACCCGGACCCGGACCCGCTCCCCCGGACCGAGCCCATCAGTGCTCCCGCTCGGCGGTCACGATGCGGATCCGTTCGGCGGCGGCGCGTTCGGCGGCCGCGCGGCCGAAGGAGCGGTGGGTCTCCTTGACGAGGAAGTGCGGCCGGCGCTTGGTCTCGTAGTAGATGCGGCCGATGTACTCGCCGATCAGTCCCAGCATCACCATCTGCACTCCCCCGAGCCCCACGATGATCGCGACCAGCGTGACGTAGCCGGGGGCGGTGACGCCGTTGGTGATCGCGGCGACGGTCACCCACACCGCGTAGAGGGCGGCGAGGCCGCTGAGCATCATGCCGAGCCAGAGGGCGATGCGCAGCGGACGGTTGTTGAAGGAGATCAGCCCGTCCATGCCGTAGTTGAGCAGGGAGCTGAACTTCCACTTCGTCTCGCCGGCCTCGCGCGCGGCGTTCTGGTAGTCGAAGGTGACGGTGTCGAAGCCGATCCAGGAGAAGAGGCCCTTGGAGAAGCGGTTGTACTCGGGCAGCGAGAGCAGGGCGTCGACGGCGGGGCGGGAGAGCAGACGGAAGTCGCCCACCCCGTCCGTGAGTTCGACGTCCACCCAACGGTTGACGGCCCGGTAGTACATGCGACTGAGCGCCGTACGCACCTTCTTGTCGCCTTCGCGGGTGCGTCGTGCCATCACCTGGTCGTGGCCCTGGTGGTAGAGGTCGAGCATGCGAGCGAGAAGCTCGGGCGGGTGCTGGAGGTCGGCGTCCATGATGACCACGGCGTCGCCGGTGGATTTGCGCAGGCCGGCGAGCATGGCGGCCTCCTTGCCGAAGTTGCGGCTGAAGGAGGCGTACTGGGTGTGCTGCGGGTGCCGGGCGGCGATCTTGCGCAGTTTGCCGAGCGTTCCGTCGGAACTTCCGTCGTCGACGTAACAGATCTCGTATCCGACCGGGAGTGCGTCGAGCACTTGTCGCATCCGCGTGTCGAACCGCTCGACGACGTCCTCCTCGTTGAAGCAGGGGACGACGACGGAAAGCCTGGTCATGGAACGGTCACTCCAGAGGGATGGGCGAGAGGACGTCCTGAAGGACTGGAAGGACCGCCACCGGACTCTCCTTCGAGCAGCGCGGCCACGGTACGGCGTGGCAGTGACCGCCCGGCGTCGTCCGAGTGACCGCCCCCGGTCGGCATGTCGTCCACGGGGCAAAGCATGCGGGGAAGATATTGGTGTACGTGGCGTTTTCACCCGTTTGTCACTCGTAGGGGCGACATGCCACGGAACTTGGCCGGCTGGAGCGATGACAGGTGAGCAGGACAACCATCTCGGAGCACGGTGACGCGCGCCCGGAGAACGGCGGGCAGGACGTGGAGGACACCAGCGACACCAGCGACATCGGCGGCTCCGGCGGCTCCGGTGACACCGGCGGCTCCGGCGACGCCGACAGGACGGTGAGCGGGGCGGCGGCCGAGGCCGGGGCCCAGGAGGGTCTCCGGCGGGCGCTGACCTGGATCGCGCTCGTCGTCGCCGCCGGCGCCGGGGCACTGCTCTCGGTCGGCGCCTTCCTCGGCGTCTACGTGCGCCCCACCTCGGACGACTGGTGCGCGCTCTGGAAGGCCCGCGACCTCGGGGTCCTGGGGATCACCTCGGACTTCTACCGCACCCAGAACGGGCGCCTCACCAACGCCTTCCTCACCGGCGTCCTCTACTCCGACGGCATGCGGGGGCCGAAGCTGCTGCCCGCCTTCCTGATCCTCGCGCTGGGCGCGGGCCTCTTCCTCCTCGCCCGGGAGGTGCTGCGCGCCCTGCGCCTGCCGCTCCCGGTGGTGGTGACCGCGACGGCGGTCCTGATGCTGGAGGCGCTGCTGTTCCTCGCGGGGACCCGCTCGTACCAGGTGCTGCTCTGGGCGCCGGCCACCCTTTCCCACACGCTCCCGAGCATCATCGGCGTCTGGGGGGCGCTCTCCGGGGTGTGGGCGTCGCGCAGCCACCGGCCCTGGGCCCGGTCCGTCGCCGTCGGCTCGGCGGTGCTGCTCGGCACGGCGGTCGGCACCCTCAGCGAGCCCTTCGTCGCCATGTCGGGGCTGATCGTCGCGGCGGCCGGCGTGCTCTGCCTGCCCCGGCTGCGCATCGCCCACGACCGCTTCGCGTCGACGTGGTGCGCCGCCTGGTGCCTGGGCCTCCTGATCGGCTCGGTGGTGCTCTTCACCTCCCCCGGGGCCCGCTGGCGGCGGGCCCAGCAGCCGAAGCGCCCGCTGTCCCTGTCGGAGATCGGGGCGACGTTCCAGGACTGGTCCCGCGTCTGGGAGACGATCGGCGGCCAGTGGGCGTACGCGGGCGTCCTCGCCGCCGGGGTGCTCCTCGGGCTCGCGGTGGCGCTCAAGACCCCGGGCCCGGCCCGCCGCCGGGCCCCGGAGGCCGCCCCGGAGAGCGCCGTGGGCGCCACCTCGGCGACCGCCCCCCGTACCCCCCGGCCGGCCCGCGGCACGGTCCTGGTGATCGCCGTCCTGCCGGTGCCCCTGATCGCGCTGGGGAGTCTGGTGGCCGTGTACGGGCTGCGCAGCGGTTACGGAGCGGGCGGCTGGACGTACGCGCGCACGTGGACCAGCTTCCTCGTGCCGTTCCTGATCGCGCTCTGCGGTTACGGGGTCTGGTTCGGCCATCGGATCGGGCGGCGGCTCGGGCTCCGGTCCGCCCTCGCGGCCCTCGCGGCGGGGCTCGCGGGGGTCGTCGCCGTGGCGGGCACGGCGGCCCTGGTGCCCGCGACGCGGACGCTGACCACGACGACGGTGGCGCGCAGCCTGGCCTGGGACCGGCAGGACGCCCGGATCCGCGCGGAGGCGGCGGCCGGCCGCACCGAGGTGACGTACCGGCCCCTGCACATCGGCAGCCTCGCGGAGCCCTTCTTCACGACGGCGTACGCGCGGGACTGGGCCGCCCAGTGCGCCGCCGAGTACTACGGGGTGGAACGACTGAGCCGCCCCTGATTCGTACATTCCTGCGAAGGGTGACAGGCCGTAACGGATGGTGAACGCCAGGGAGTTTGAAATGCGGGTGCAGCAAAGACAAGTGAATCGAGGTGCACGTGCCTGACGTCTCCGTGGTCGTCATCGCCTACAACGACGCAGAGCGTCTGCCGGCGGCCGTACGATCGGTCCTGGAGCAGACCCTGCACGGTGTCGACGTGGTGATCGTCGACGACTGCAGCAAGGACGACACCTTCGCGGTCGCCCAGGCGCTCGCCGCCGCACACCCGAACCGGGTCAGGGCCTTCCAGCTGCCTCGGAACAGCGGCGGCTGCGGCGCGCCCCGCAACTTCGGCATCCAGCAGGCCACCGGCACGTACGTCATGTTCCTCGACAGCGACGACGTCCTGGAGCGCAACGCCTGTCGCAACATGCTCGCCGCCGCCGAGAGCACCGGCTCCGACCTCGTCTCCGGCCTGTGCGTCCGCGTCCACCTGGACAGCCGCAACAAGAAGACCACCGAGTGGTACCCCTGGCTCTACTCGCAGACCCGGACGATCGACTCGATCACCGAACTGTCCGACCTGCTGGTCTTCGACACGCTGTCGACGAACAAGTGCTACCGGCGGGCTTTCCTCCTCGAACAGGGGCTCGAGTTCCCCGTCGGCATCCACTACGAGGACCTGCTCTTCTCGGCCCAGGCCTATGTCGCCGCGAGCCGCATCACCCTCATCCCGAACCACGTCTACTACTGGAACGTGCAGGAGAAGGCGTCGGCCAAGTCGATCAGCAACCGGCGCCACGAGATCGCCAACTTCGTCCACCGCATGGAGATCCACCGCCGCGTGGACGCCCTCCTGGAGAGCAAGGGGTACGACGAGCTCAAGTACCGCAAGGACATCAAGTTCCTCAAGCACGACCTCGTCCTCCACCTGCGCGACCTGCCGCTGCTCGGCGACGACTACCGGCGCGAGTTCGCCGAACTCGCCAACGGCTACCTCGCCGACATCGACCCCCGGGCGTACGAGGAGGTGCAGCCCCTGCACGCCATCTGCGCCTACCTCCTGAGCAAGGAGGACTGGACCCACCTCCTGCCCGCCACCGACGCGCTCACCAACCCGGGCCGCCTCACCACCGCGCTCGCCGAGCTGGACGGGCACGTCTACTGGTGCGCCGAGCACCTGGACACCGAGCAGGGCCGCCGCATCCTGGACGTCACCGCCGCCGGCTACGACACCCGCCCGCTGACCTCGCTCGCCCTGGGCAACCGGCTGACCTCGTACGCGAGCTCCGGCGGTGTCGTCGAACTCGCCGGACGCGTCGTCAACCCGCTGGGCCGGATCTCCCCTGACGCGGAGCTCGGCGCCGTCCTGGAGATCTCGGCCCGCCGCAGCGTCAGCGGCAAGGCCGCGCACGTCCCGGTCGCCTCGGTCCGCCACGCCGGCGCCTGGATCGAGTGGAAGGGCCGCGTGGACATCGCCCGTACGGTCCGTCCGCTCGGCGTCATCGACGCGGTCTGGGACGTCCGGCTGGTCCTCACGGTCGACGGCCAGAAGCTCAGGACCCGGGTCTCCGTCGGCGGCACCCCCATCGACGAGGCCGACCCCGTCCGCATCCGCCCCCGGCTGACCCAGTTGGTCTCCGACCGCTTCGTCCCGGAGGTCACCAGGAAGGGCAATCTGTCGTACGTCCTCGCGGCCGAGGGCAAGGCGGCCGTGCACACCTCGGCGATGATCGAGGGCGCCATGCACGGGCGCGCGGCCGGCCTCGCGAAGACCGGCCTGAAGCGGCTGCTCCACACGAAGCGCAACCTGAACTCGGGCGAGACCAAGCTCCGCCTCTACCACCGGCTCTACAGCAAGCTGCCGATCCGCAAGGGGCTCGTCGTCTTCGAGAGCCACCTCGGCAAGCAGTACAGCGACAGCCCCCGGGCCATCTACGAGGAGATGCGCCGCCGGAACATCCCCTTCGAAGGCGTCTGGTCCTACGCCGGGGCCAAGCCGACCGGCTTCCCCGAGGACGCCGTCCTCGTCAAGCGCTGGAGCCGGCAGTACCTCCGGGCCCTCGCCCAGGCCGAGTTCTGGATCGACAACCAGGGCTTCCCGCTGCGCCTCACCAAACGCCCCGGCACCACCTATATCCAGACCTGGCACGGCACGGCCCTCAAGCGCATGGGCTTCGACGAGCCCCACACCAAGTCCCGCGGCCTGGGCACCCAGCAGACCTTCCAGAAGGCCCTCGACCGCTTCGACCACTTCCTGATCCGCGGCGAGCACGACCGGCGCACCCTCGCCAAGGCCTTCCGGCTCCGCGAGGAGGTGCTGCTGCCCGTCGGCTACCCGCGCAACGACGAACTCGTCGCGGCACACCGTCGGGAGACGGAGACCGGCAGGCGGGAGCGCGGCCCGCTCGCGGCCGAGCTGGGCATCGCCCCGGAGAAGACGGTGCTGCTGTACGCGCCGACCTTCCGCGCCGCCCCCGGCGGCAAGGTGCGCGCCTTCAAGCTCCCCTTCGACGTCGAGGAGTTCGCGGAGCGCTTCGGCGACACCCACACCCTGCTGGTCAGGACGCACTACCTGAACAGCGTGTCGCTCCCGCCGTCGGTCCGGGGCCGCGTCGTCGACGTCTCCCGCCGCCACGACGTCACCCCGCTGCTCGCCCTCGCGGACGGGCTGATCACCGACTACTCCTCCGTGATGTTCGACTACGGGCTCCTCGACCGGCCGATGGTCTTCCTCACGTACGACTACGAGGAGTACGCCAGGGAGAACCGAGGCACCTACTTCGACCTGAAGGAACGCGCCCCCGGACCCGTGGTGTCCACGGAGGAGGAGTTCTTCGGGGTGATCGCCAACTTCAGGGACGAGGCCGACATCAAGTACGCGGCGGCCCGCCAGAGGTTCAACGCGGAGTTCAGCGAGTACGACCGGGGCGACGCGGCCGAGCGGATCGTCGCGCGGTTCTTCACCGGGGGCCGGAAGTGACCGAGCTGCTTCAGGAGGAGCGGGAAGTGACCGAGCAGACCACCGTCTCCGGCGGCCGTGACATCTTCATCGTCTCCAACAGCGTGGACGAGATGGGCGGCGTGACCACCTGGACGCACCAGATGGCCCGGGAGTTCACCGACCGGGGCCACCGCGTCCACGTCATCGGCATCACCCCCGCCCCCGCGGGACGCGAGCACGAGTTCCCCGAACCGCTGCCGTACGCCACCACCACCCTGTACGACACGCATCCGCCGCAGGTACGGCCGCTGCGCGGCATCAGGGGAAAACTCAACGCCGTCGAACGCCGGCGGCACGCGGCCCGCGCCGCCGGCATGCGCAGGCGGGCCGACCGGATGACGGCGCTGTTCGCCGCCGCCCGGCCCGGCGCCGTCCTGATCGTCACCCAGGTGTGGGCGATGGAGTGGGTCGCCCTCGCCGACACCAAGGGGCTCCTCGTCATCGGCATGAGCCACGAGTCGTACGCCGCCAGTGCCGCCACCTCCCGGCTCTCCCGGGTGAAGCGGCACTACAAGGACGTCGACCGGCTGCTCATCCTCACCCCGGGCGACGCGGACCGCTGGATCCGGGCCGGCATGGACAACGTCGGCCACATGCCCAACGCGCTGCCCTTCATGCCCGAGGTCCCGGCGCCCCGCAGCGAGAAGGTCGTCGTCTCCATCGGCCGCCTCTCGCACGAGAAGGGCGTGGACATGCTGCTCGACAGCTGGGCCGAGATCGCTTCCCGCCACCCCGCCTGGAAGCTGCGGATCTACGGCACCGGGGACGAGGAGCAGCGGCTGCGCGCCCGGACGACCGAGCTCGGCCTCGACGGGTCCGTGGAGTGGAAGGGCCGCACCAACGACGTCCTCGGGGCGCTCTCCGAGGCCTCGGTCTTCGCCCAGGCCTCACGCGCCGAGGGCTTTCCGATCACCCTGCTCGAAGCGATGGCCACGGGTCTGCCCTGCGCCGCGTTCGACTGCGCACCGGGGGTACGGGAGATCATCCGGGACGGCGAGGACGGTCTGCTCGCCCGGCTCGGCAACACCGTCGAGCTCGGCGACCACATCAGCACCCTCATCACCGACGAGGAGCTGCGGAACCGGATGGGCGACGCCGCCTTCGAGAACGTGAAGCGGTACGCCGCCGACGAGATCACCGACCGCTGGGAGGCGCTGTTCGCCTTCCTGGAGCGCTGACGGCGCGCCGAGCGCGAAGGGGCCGGGGAGTACGACTCCCCGGCCCTTCCTCTGCTTTTCCGTCGTCAGACGGTCGCGTTTCCCGCCGTCAGACGGTCGCGTTTCCCGCCGTCAGACGGTCGCGCCGCGGCGGGCGACCCAGCCGGCCCAGGCCGACTCGATCATGTCGCGCACGTCGTGGCGGGCCTTCCAGCCCAGCTCCGCCTCGATGCGGTCGGCGGCGGCGACGACCCGGGCGGGGTCGCCGGGGCGGCGCGGGGTGACCAGGGGCTCGGCGGTGTGGTCGGTGATCTCGTTGATCAGCCGGACCATCTCGGTGACGGAGACGCCCTCGCCCCGGCCGATGTTGACGGTCAGGTCGCGCGGCTCGCCCGCCGCGGCCCACTCCGCGAGCTTCCGCGCGGCGACGAGGTGCGCGTCGGCCAGGTCCTCGACGTGGATGTAGTCGCGGATGCAGGTGCCGTCGGGCGTGGCGTAGTCGTCGCCGAAGATCCGCGGGGACTCCCCCGCGTCGAGGCGCTCGAAGACCATCGGGACCAGGTTGAAGACCCCGGTGTCGGCCAGCTCGGGGGTCGCCGCGCCGGCCACGTTGAAGTAGCGCAGGCAGGCCGTCGAGATGCCGTGCGCCGCGCCCGCGGCACGGACCAGCCACTCGCCGACCAGCTTGGTCTCGCCGTACGGGCTCATCGGCAGGCAGGGGGTCTCCTCGGTGACGAGGTCGACGTCCGGCATGCCGTAGACGGCGGCGGAGGAGGAGAAGAGGAAGTTGCGCACACCGGCGGCCGCGACGGCCTCCAGGAGGACGGTGAGGCCGACGACGTTCTCGCGGTAGTAGTGCAGCGGCAGCTCGACGGACTCGCCGACCTGCTTCTTCGCGGCGAGGTGGACGACGCCCGTCACACCGTGCTCGGCGATCGTCCGGTCGAGGACCTCCCGGTCGAGGGTGGAGCCGACCACCAGGGGCACGCCCTCGGGCACCCGCGACTCGTATCCCGTGGACAGGTCGTCGAGGACGACGACCCGCTCGCCCGCCTGCGTCATGGCACGGACCACATGGGAGCCGATGTAGCCGGCACCACCGGTGATCAGGTAAGTCATGCCCCAAACCCCTTTCGCTGTGATCTACGGGCGAGCCTGTGGAGCCTGGCTCCGACCGCCTGGAGCCCGTCGCGGGCACCGGGTGCGAGCCGTACCGCCAGCGAGCCGTTCGCCGTCGTGTACTGCCGCACCAGCAGTACACCGTACCGGCTGCTCGGCACGACCGAGCGTCGCTGCCGGTCCTCCGGCAGCCGGAGCGCCGTCGTGAACGAGCTGCCGTCCGCACACGTCACCGTGGCCCGGACGTCCCAGAGCTGCACGCCCCGCTCCCCCCTGTGGCGGCCCTCACGGGCCAGACTGGTGAGCCCGGCCGGGACGCGTCCCGACCAGCCGCCGGCCACCTCGGAAAGCTCGGAAAGCCCGGTGCGCACGGACGTGTCGGCGCCCCTGGGCACGAAGTCGATCCGGGCGGTACGGGGCAGGGCCTCGCGCAGCCGTCCGTACAGGTCCCGGACCGTGAACCGCAGCTCGCCGCGGCCCGCCCCGGTGCGCAGCTCGCCGTCGACGAGCAGCGGGAGCCCGGCGAGCGGCAGGCTGTCCAGGCCGTCCAGCTCGACGGGAAGGTCCTCGGACCAGACGGCTGCTCCCCCGCTCCGGGCGAAGGGCGGGAGCAGCCGGGCGGGTTCGGCGGCGAGCCGGGAGAGCCGCTCCAGGTCCCGGGGCTCCTCGGCGGCCAGGACGAACCGGGCGGCCCAGCGGGCGGGCGCGGCCGCGGCGGCGATCGCGCGCTCCCCGAAGGTCCCGATGTGCTCGCGGGCCAGCGCCCACCACGCGGTCCGGTACGCGGCGTCGCGCAGCCTCAACTCGCGGGCGTACAGGCGCAGGTCGTGTTCGAGGAACTTGGTGCGGCAGGCGGTGGCCAGCTCCTTGCGGCCGGCCTCCTCGAAGGTCTCCACGGCCATGCGGTGGGCGGCGATCCGCGCCTGCCAGTTGGCGATGCCGTCCCGGTCGAGGGAGATCGAGAGGCGCCCGGCGGCCCGGCGGACGTGCCAGATGTAGACGGTGTCGGGGACGACCGCGACGCGCGGCGCGGCGGCCAGGACGCGCGCGGTGAAGAGGAAGTCCTCGTAGACGCAGCGGCCGTCGGGGAACCGGATGCCGTGCTCGGCGAGGAAGGCCCGGTCGTAGACCTTGTTGACGCAGAGCGTGTCGTGCACCAGGGGCACGAGGTCCGCGGCCGTCTCCAGGAGGGCGGGCTCGTGGTAGAGCGCGGGCTGCCAGCGCACGTCGCGGCCCTCGGGCAGCTCGCGCCGTACGCAGGCGCCGACCGCGACGGGGGCTCCGTGCCGCTCGGCCGCCGTGACCAGGGCCTCGGCGGCGCCCTCGGGCAGGACGTCGTCGCTGTCGAGGAATATCACGATGGGGGCGGTGACGGCCCGGACGCCGTCGTTGCGGGGGGTGCCGCAGCCGCCGCTGTTCTCCGTGCGGTGCACGACGCGCAGCCGGGGGTGGCGGGCGGCCAGTTCGTCCAGGACCCGGGCCGTGCCGTCGCTCGATCCGTCGTCGACGGCCACGACCTCCGCGACCACGGGGCCCTGGTCGAGCACGGACCGGATCGCCTCACCGACCAAGCCCTCGTCGTTGTGTGCGATCACCACGACGCCGAGCTTTCCTGCCACCTGGGGGGAAGTGATGCTAGTCACGCCGCGGATGCTACGGGAGCCCCGCCACCCGATCGGCTCTCTTCCGGCCGGGTCAGCCGAACGCATGAAAACGCGGGAAAGGTGGGGCGGCACCCGGCCGCCCCACCTTCCGTACCCGCGAGAAGGGACCTTCTAGAACGGGTCGAACTCGTCGTACTCGCGCTGCGCGTCGTCGCGCTCCGCCTGCCGGTCGCGGCGGCGCTGCGCCGCCGGACGCGGGGCCTCCAGACGGTGGTCCTCACCGCGGCGGCCGAGCATCTCGGCGCCGGCCATCATGGTGGGCTCCCAGTCGAAGACGACCGCGTTGTCCTCGGAGCCGATCGCGACGCCGTCGCCCGCGCGGGCACCGGCCTTCATCAGCTCGTCCTCGACGCCGAGGCGGTTGAGGCGGTCGGCCAGGTAGCCCACGGCCTCGTCGTTGTTGAAGTCGGTCTGGCGGACCCAGCGCTCCGGCTTCTCGCCGCGCACCCGGTAGACCTCTTCCTGCTCGTCGTACGTGACGGTGAAGCCCGCGTCGTCGACGGCCTTCGGGCGGATGACGATCCGGGTCGCCTCCTCCTTCGGCTTGGCCGCGCGCGCCTCGGCGACGATGCCGGCGAGGGCGTAGGAGAGCTCCTTCAGACCCGTACGGGCCACGGCGGAGACCTCGAACACCTGGTAGCCGCGCTCCTCCAGGTCCGGGCGGATCATGTCCGCGAGGTCCTGGCCGTCCGGGATGTCGATCTTGTTGAGGACGACGATCCGGGGCCGGTCCTCCAGGCCGCCGTACTGCTTGAGCTCCTCCTCGATGACGTCGAGGTCGGTGACCGGGTCGCGCTCGGACTCCAGCGTCGCCGTGTCGAGGACGTGGACGAGCACCGAGCAGCGCTCGACGTGGCGGAGGAACTCGAGGCCGAGGCCGCGGCCCTGGCTGGCGCCCGGGATGAGGCCCGGCACGTCGGCGATCGTGTAGACGGTCGAGCCGGCCGTGACGACGCCCAGGTTCGGGACGAGGGTGGTGAAGGGGTAGTCCGCGATCTTCGGCTTGGCGGCCGACAGGACGGAGATGAGCGAGGACTTGCCCGCGCTCGGGTAGCCCACGAGCGCCACGTCGGCGACGGTCTTGAGCTCCAGGACGATGTCCCGCGCCTCGCCGGGCTCGCCGAGGAGCGCGAAGCCGGGGGCCTTGCGGCGGGCCGAGGCCAGCGCGGCGTTGCCGAGGCCGCCGCGGCCGCCCTGGCCGGCGACGAAGGTGGTGCCCTGGCCGACGAGGTCGGCGAGGACGTTGCCCTTCTTGTCCAGGACGACGGTGCCGTCGGGCACGGTCAGGACCAGGTCCTGGCCGTCCTTGCCGGAGCGGTTGTCACCGGCACCGGGCTGACCGTTGGTCGCCTTGCGGTGCGGGGAGTGGTGGTACTCGAGGAGAGTGGTGACCGACTGGTCGACGACCAGGGTCACATCGCCGCCACGGCCGCCGTTGCCGCCGTCCGGGCCGCCGAGCGGCTTGAACTTCTCGCGATGGACGGAGGCGCAGCCGTGGCCTCCGTTACCCGCGGCGACGTGCAGCTCGACGCGGTCCACGAAGGTGGTCATGGGTGTGCCTCCAGAGAATTACGTGCGGAATGTCTATCTAGTAACACGCGAAAGGCGGACCCGCTTCCCGTACGGGAAGTGAGGTCCGCCTCCGCAAAGTGTTCCGATCAGGCGACCGGAACGATGTTCACGACCTTGCGGCCACGGTGGGTGCCGAACTGCACCGAACCGGCCTGCAGGGCGAACAGCGTGTCGTCGCCGCCACGGCCGACGCCGGCGCCGGGGTGGAAGTGCGTGCCACGCTGGCGGACCAGGATCTCACCCGCGTTGACGACCTGACCGCCGAAGCGCTTCACGCCGAGCCGCTGGGCATTGGAGTCGCGCCCGTTCCGGGTGGACGATGCGCCCTTCTTGTGTGCCATGTCTCAGTCCCTCTTACTTCGCAGCCGCGGGGATACCGGTGACCTTGATCGCCGTGTACTGCTGACGGTGACCCTGGCGACGGCGGTAGCCGGTCTTGTTCTTGTAGCGCAGGATGTCGATCTTGGCGCCCTTGTGGTGGTCCACGACCTCGGCCGTGACCTTGATGCCGGCCAGGACCCACGGGTCGCTGGTCACGGCGTCGCCGTCGACAACGAGCAGGGTCGAGAGCTCGACCGTGTCGCCAACCTTGGCAGTGGAAATCTTGTCAACCTCAACGATGTCGCCGACAGCAACCTTGTGCTGGCGACCACCGCTGCGCACGATGGCGTACACGCGGATCTCTCTCTCACTCGGGATGGAACCTCTGAAGCCAGCCGCTCACACGGGCCCGGGGGCCCGCGGCGTTCCGGAATCGGACGAGCGGCCTCTCCCGACGAGCGGGAGGGAGGTGCTCAGAGGCGCGGCATGCCGATCAGACACGCCGACGGTCTAGGTTACGGGCGGCTGCCACAGGGGGTCAAATTCGCCCGAGCGGGTGCGGGCCGCCCCGTGGAGGGACGGCCCGCACCCGGTGGATCAGTCCTGGGCCGGAGCCGCGGTCTTCTCCGCCGCCTTCTTGGCCGTGGCCTTCTTGGCGGTGGTCTTCTTCGCCGCGGTCTTCTTGGTCGCCGCCGTCTTCTTGGTGGCGGCCTTCTTGGCCGTGGCCTTCTTCGCGGTCTTGCGCGCGGCCGTCTTCTTGGCCGGCGCGGCCTCCGCCTCGGTCTCGGTCTCGGCCGGAACCTCGGCCGGGGCCGTGGTCACCACGACGACGGCCGCCTCCTCGGCGCCCGCGGGCGAACCGGCGGGAGCGGTGGCCTTGCGGACCACCCGGCGACGGGCGCGCGGCGCGGCGGCCGCGGGGGCCTCCTCGACGACGGGCTCGGCCACCGGCGCCACGACGGGCTCCGGCTCCGGGGCGGTCTCGGCGACCGGCTCGGCGACGACGACCGGCTCGGCGACGACCTCGGCGGCCACGTCCGTGGTCGAGACGACCGGGGACGTCACGCGACGGGTGGCACGGCGACGGCCGCGCGGGGCCGGGGCGGGGGTCTCCTCGACCACCGGCTCGGCGGCCTGCTCGACGACGGGCTCCACGACCGGCTCGGCGACCGGCGCCGCGACGGGCTCGGGCTCGGGCTCGGCGGCGGGCGTCGGCTCGAAGTCGACGGCCTCGGTCTCCACGACCGGCGCCGGGGCGACCGGCGTCGAGACGACCGGCGCGGACACCCGGCGGGTGGCGCGACGGCGGCCACGACCGCGCGTGGCGGCGGCCTCGGCCTCGGCGGCGGAGCCGTACAGCTCCTCGTCCGGGGCGATCGGCACCGGCACGGCCACCGGGGCGGCCAGCTCGGCGGCGACCTCGGCCTCGGTCTCGACCTCGGCCTCCGGCTCCACGGCCTCGGCGTGCTCGTGCTCGTGGACGTGCTCGGCGCCGCCGCGGCCGCGCTTCTTCGAGCGCTTGCCGCCGCCACCGCCACCGGCGGTGGCCGGCTGCTCCATGTGCACGATGACACCGCGGCCGTTGCAGTGGACGCAGGTCTCGGAGAAGGACTCCAGGAGGCCCTGGCCGACCCGCTTGCGGGTCATCTGGACCAGGCCGAGCGAGGTGACCTCGGCCACCTGGTGCTTGGTCCGGTCCCGGCCCAGGCACTCCAGGAGGCGGCGCAGCACCAGGTCGCGGTTGGACTCCAGGACCATGTCGATGAAGTCGATGACGACGATGCCGCCGAGGTCGCGCAGCCGCAGCTGGCGCACGATCTCCTCGGCCGCCTCCAGGTTGTTCCTGGTGACGGTCTCCTCCAGGTTGCCGCCCTGGCCGGTGAACTTGCCGGTGTTGACGTCGACGACGACCATCGCCTCGGTCTTGTCGATCACCAGCGAGCCGCCGGAGGGCAGCCAGACCTTGCGGTCGAGCGCCTTCATGAGCTGCTCGTCGATCCGGTACGTCGCGAAGACGTCGACCTCGCTCGTCCACTTGGACAGGCGGTCGGTCAGGTCCGGGGCGACGTGGTTCACGTAGCCGTGGATGGTCTCCCACGCGTCGTCGCCGCTGACGATGACCTTGGAGAAGT
The DNA here is from genome assembly GCF_000830005.1 of Streptomyces vietnamensis. NCBI lineage: Bacteria > Bacillati > Actinomycetota > Actinomycetes > Kitasatosporales > Streptomycetaceae > Streptomyces > Streptomyces vietnamensis. The sequence goes on from NZ_CP010407.1 coordinate 2,878,886, forward strand.
CCTCGTTGAAGATGTCGCGGACGACCCGGACGGTCATGTCCGGCTCGCCGTACAGCAGGCTCGGCGCGGACGTCGAGATCTGGGCGGCCTTCTTCTGGATGTCGGCCCACTGCGCCTGCAGGCGCTCGACGTCGCGGCGCAGCTCGTCCTCGCTCGCGCCCTCGGCGGCGGTGCGCACGATGACGCCCGCGTCCTCGGGGACGATCTTCTTGAGGATGGTCTTCAGGCGGGCGCGCTCGGTGTCCGGGAGCTTGCGGCTGATGCCGGTCATCGAGCCCTCGGGGACGTACACGAGGTAGCGGCCCGGGAGGGAGACCTGGCTGGTCAGACGGGCGCCCTTGTGGCCGATCGGGTCCTTCGTGACCTGCACGAGGACCGACTGGCCGGACTTGAGGGCGGACTCGATGCGGCGCGGCCCGTTGGCCATGCCGAGCGCCTCGAAGTTGACCTCGCCGGCGTACAGGACGGCGTTGCGGCCCTTGCCGATGTCGACGAAGGCGGCCTCCATGGACGGCAGCACGTTCTGGACCTTGCCCAGGTAGACGTTGCCGACGTACGAGGTGGCCTGCTCCTTGTTGACGTAGTGCTCGACGAGCACGTTGTCTTCCAGGACGCCGATCTGGGTGCGCTCGCCGTTCTGGCGGACGACCATGACGCGCTCGACGGCCTCGCGGCGGGCGAGGAACTCGGCCTCGGTGATGATCGGGACGCGGCGGCGGCCCTGCTCGCGGCCTTCGCGGCGGCGCTGCTTCTTGGCCTCCAGGCGGGTCGAGCCCTTGATGGACTGGACCTCGTCGGACGGCTCGGCCTTCTCGCGGGCCGGGCGGGGCTCGCGGACCTTGACGACCGTACGGACGCCGTCCTCGTCGGCCGTCTCGACCTCGGCGGCGGCGTCCCCGCTGCGACGGCGGCGACGGCGACGGCGACGGGAGCTGCTGGAGCCGCCGGCGTAGGCCTCGGCCTCCTCCGGCTCCTCCTCGCCCTCCTCGGGCTCCTCGGTCTCCTCGGCGTGCGGCTCCTCGCCCTCCTCGGTCTCCTCGACCTCGGCGAGCTCGCCGCGACGGCGACGACGGCCGCCACGGCGGCGACGGCGGGACGGACGGTCCTCGTACTCGTCCGCCTCCTCGGCCTCCTCGATCTCGTCGGCGACGGCGACCTCGTCGGCGACGGCCTCGACCTCGGGCTCGTCGGCGACGGTGGCCGGGACGGGCTCGACGGCGACGGGCTCGCCGCGGCGACGGCGGCGACGGCGGGAGCCGGACTCGGCGCGCTCGGTCTCCTCCACGGCCTCGACCGTCTCGACGGCCTCGACCGTCTCTTCCTCCTCCGGCTCCTCGACCACGGCGGCGGCGGCCATGGCGGCGGTCTCCGGGGTCTGGAACATCGGCTCGGCGAAGACCGGGGCCTGGAAGACGGCGACGGCGGGGCGCGCGGCGCGGCGCGGCTCGCGGGCCGGGGCCGGCTCGGAGGTGAACTGCGGCGAGGTGACGCGGCGACGGCCGCGGCCACGGGTGGCGGCGGTCTCGGCGGCGGCGACCTCGGCCTCGTCGGCGGCGATCTGCTCGACGGTGGACGTCGGCAGCGACTCACCGGCGGGGGCGGCCTCGGTGGTCACCTCGGGCGCGGTGGCCTTGCGGGTGACGCGGCGGCGGGTACGGGGCGCGGGGGCGGCCTCGGCCTCGACCGGGGCGGCCTCGGCGGCCGGCTCGGCGGCGACCACGGGCTCCGCGGCCTCCTCGGCGACGGCCGGGGAGGTCACCGGCGAGGTGGCCTTGCGCGTGGCACGGCGGCGGGTACGGGCCGGCGGCGCGGCCTCCTCGACGGCCTCGACGACCGGCGCCTCGGCGACCGGCTCGGCGGCGGCCACGGGCTCCGCGGCCTCCTCGGCGACGGCCGGGGAGGTCACCGGCGAGGTGGCCTTACGGGTGGCACGGCGGCGCGGGCGGGCGGGGGCGGCCTCGGGGGCCTCCTCGACGGCCTCGGGCGCGGCGGTCTCCGCGACCGGCTCCGCGACCGGCTCGGCCACGGTCTCCACGGCGGCAGCGGCGGGCGCGGTGGCCTTGCGGGTGGCGCGGCGGCGGGTGCGCGGCGCGGGAGCGGCCTCGGCCTCGACCGGGGCGGCCTCCACGGCGGGGGCCTCCACGGCCTCCGCGGTGGGGGTCTCGGCGGTCGCGCCCGTCACCGGCGGACCGGCGGGGCGGGAAGCGGCGCGGCGCCTGCGGCGCGGCGGCAGCTTGTCACCGGGGGCGTTGGTGTCTTCGTTGGACTCGAGCATGCGGGGTTCTCCCGTCACGCTCCCGGGCGCCGCGCCTGGTTCCGGTCCGGCGGCACGGTCGCGCCTGTGGCGCGGTGCCGCCGTCCGGGGCGCGGGCGCCGCACGGGAGCTCTATGTCTGGCTCGCCGGTTCCGTACGCCCTGTGCGGACGGCCTGGCGAAAGTCTCCTGGTCAGTGCGCTGCCCGACCCAGGTGGCTCCCGAGTACCAGGGCGGCGCTACGACGACCGCTCCCTACGCGGTACCGGCACCCGGCGCCGTCGCTGAGGCGGTCCCGGCGGCCGTGGGTGATGCGGCCGTGACTGCCTCGCGGTCGGGCGCGAGCGGGTCGGTCACCGTGCCGGACTCCTCGTCGAAGAGCCCCTGCGCCAGCCTGGTCACCGCTGCGGGGACCGGCGGCGCCAGGTCGGCCACAGCTCGGAGACCGGACAGGACGTCGTCGGGTCGCACGGCAGGTGTCACGTGCCGAACAACCAGGCGCAGTATCGCACAGGCGCTGTCCAGCGGCCTATCACCCTGGGGATCGCCCTGGGGACGGGCGGCCGTCAGCTCGGTGACCGCGGAACGGGCGTCGAAGGTGCGGACTCCGTTCTTGGTCTTGCGCTGTACTTCCACCGTCTCGGCGGCGAGAAACGCCTCGACGGCCTTCTCGGCCTCCTCGACGGCGACGCCCTCGAGGCGCAGCTCCCACACGGAGGCGGTGAGCCGGTCGGCGAGACCCGAGGTCCGGGCCTCGACGGCGTCGGTGATGTCGAGGCCGGCGGGGAGGGACTCGTCGAGCAGGACCCGGAGGGTCTCCGGGTCGCGGGCCTCGGTGAGCGCGATCTCCAGGTACTCGGCCTCGGAGCCCGTGCCCGTCGGGGCGGCGTTGGCGTACGACACCTTGGGGTGCGGGGTGAAGCCCGCCGAGTACGCCATGGGCACCTCGGCACGGCGCAGCGCACGCTCGAAGGCGCGCTGGAAGTCACGGTGGCTGGTGAACCGGAGGCGGCCGCGCTTGGTGTAGCGCAGTCGGATGCGCTGCACCGCCGGTGCGGGCGGCGGGCCTTCGGGCTGTCGCTTGCCCAGTGGTTCTTCTCCTCGGTGCGGGGCGGGCGCGGGTGGCGCTCCGCCCGGAAGCTCTTGGGTGTCCCGTGGGCTCCCGCCCGGATCACCCCCGCCCGTGGCGTGGAGATCTCGGGGGCGGGCGCCGCGCCGAGGACGTTCCTTGTACTACCCAGAGTACGCGCCCGGGCCACCTCGGGTTCCCCGGCGGGGCGCCGTGGAGGCGGGCGGGCGGATCAGCGGGGGCCGCCGAAGAGGGCGGTCCACACCTCCCGGGCGGCGGTGCGGACGGCACGGCCGACGGCGGCGGCGGGCTCCCACACCCAGGTGCGCAGCCAGTGGCCGACGGGGGTGAGGATCGCCTGGTACACCCAGGCGAGGGGACGGCCGACCGCGTTCCACAGGACCCAGCCGATCGCCCGGCCGATCGCCCGCGAGACCTGTCCGGCGATCCGCCAGGCCCAGGCGAGGGCCGCGCCGACGAAGCGGCAGACGGGGCCGAGCACGTACCGCCAGAGCCAGGTGAGCGGGGTGACGAGGAGGAGGTCGACGACCCACCGGAGGGCCTTGCCGACGGGGACGAGCACCCACTTCCACAGCCAGCGGAGGGGGATGACGACGAGCAGGTCGATCAGCCACCACAGGGCCCGGCCGACCGGGGCGAGGACCCACTTCCACAGCCACTGCAGGGGGATGACGACGAGGTGGTGGAGCAGCCATCCCAGGGCGTGGCCGAGCGGGGCGAGGAGCCGGCGCCAGAGCTGCCGGAAGCACCAGGCGAGAGCGTCCCAGACCAGCCGGACGGGCAGGACGACGACGAGGGCGATGGCGCGCGCCACTCCGGTGAGACAGCCCGGGTTTTCCGTGTTCATGCCCAGAACGACGTATCGGGGTACCCGGCGGTTTTCCGCCGCGGCCGAAAGAGACCAAGGCGTTACGCGCCGGCTCCGCCCCGGGGGCCGTACGGTACGGACGGAGCGCCCCCGCTTCCGGGACCCGGCCCCGTAACCTAAGGTGCGTCACCTCCCCGGCCGTCGGGGGTTCCTTCCCAATCCGCAGACATCGAGGCTCGGCGTGAAAATATCCTTCCTCCTGGTAGACCGCTGTCACATCGGCGGCGTGGTCAGCGCGATCCACAACCTGGCCAAGGCGCTCGCGGACCACCACGAGGTCGAGCTGGTCTCCCTCCGCCGCAACCGCGACCAGGCGTTCTTCCCGCTCGACCCCCGGGTGAAGACCATCGCCCTCTCGGACTACCGGAAGCACTCCCACACCTACGACGGCGACGACCCGCAGCTCGAGCAGTTCCCGCACATCTACCCGAACGAGCCCACGGACAAGAAGCCGTGGATCGGCCGTCTGGCGGAGAAGCGGCTGATGGAGTACCTGGCCACGACCGACGCCGACGTCGTGGTCAGCAACAACCCCAAGATCACCATCATGCTGGCCTACGCGGAGGGCGACTTCCTGAAGGTCGCCATGGAGCACTCGCGGCCCGCGCAGTACGGCCCGCACATCCGGGACGCCCTCTTCCGGGACGCGTACCCGAAGATGGACGCGATCACCGCGCCCACGCCGGACGAGTGCCGGACCATCGCCGGGGTCGTCCCCGCCGTGAGCCACCTGCTCTCCCCGATGCCCAACTGCATCCCGGCCCACGAGGGCCAGATGTCCACCGGCGACAACAAGATCGTCGTCACCGCCGGCCTGCTCAAGCCGCACAAGGGCTTCGCCGACCTCATCGAGGCCTTCTCCACCGTGGCGCCGCGCCACCCGGACTGGAGCCTGCGGATCTACGGCTCCGGTCCCGAGCGCGCCAACCTGCGCAAGAAGATCAACGAGACGGACAGCAACAACCAGGTCTTCCTGATGGGCCCGGCCACCCCGGTCACCCCGGAGTTCGCCAAGGCGTCGATCTTCGTCCTGCCCTCCCGCCTGGAGGCCTTCGGCAACGTCACCGTCGAGGCGATGGCGGCCGGCCTGCCGGCGGTCGCCTACGACGCGCCGCACGGCCCGCGCAACATCATCACGCAGGGCGAGGACGGCTACGTCGTGCCGCTCGGCGACAAGAAGGCCCTCGCCGAGCACATCGAGAAGCTCATGGCCGACGAGGACCTGCGCCGGAAGATGGCGGCCGCCGCGGTGGCCAACGTGGTCCGCTTCCAGGAGGCCGAGACCGCCGCCCGCTTCGAGCAGCTCGTGGAGACCATGCGGGCCCGCCGGGCCACCCCCCGCACGGCCGCCGCCGTGGTCACCCCGCAGGGCGACGTCCGGGTGAAGGTCGAGGGGCTGCCCGCCGGCAGCGACGCCGAGCTGGTCTGCAAGGACGTCCGCAAGAAGGCCGACGAGGTCGTCCTCCCCTTCGTCGGCGGCGAGGCGCTGGTCCCCACGCTCGGCACGCTCGTCGAGGGCGACTGGGAGCTGCAGATCCGCGCCGCCGGCTTCGACCTGCCGCTGCGGTCGACCGGCTGCGACACCCTCCAGATTCTGTCCCTCGAACTGCCCCGCGCCGAGGGCCCCGCCCTCTCGCTGCTGCTGCCGCACGCCCACACGGACGGCACGCTGCGGGTGCAGAGCCGGGTGCGCGCCCAGCACGTGGAGGTCGCGGGCCTGAAGGCCGGCGCCACCTCGATCGACATCGACGCCGCGGCCTGGGGCGTGGAGCCCGGCACCGGCAGCGTGATCGAGGCCGTCCACCGCAAGGAGGCCGACAAGAACTTCAGCTTCCCGGTGAAGGCCGGCGCCGACGGACGCTTCACGGCCTCCCTGGACAACGCCGCCGCGGCCCGCCTCCACCAGCCCGGCACCGAGGACGTCTGGGACCTCTGGCTGCTGCCGGACCAGACCTCCGCCCGGATCCGCGTCTGCAAGCTGGCCACCGACGTGCTCGTCCCGATGGACGTCTTCACCTACCCGTACCCGGTGGTGAAGCAGTCCGGCGCCCCGGTCCAGGCCGCCGAGGCGAAGCCGAGGGCCAAGGGCGGCTGGCGGGGCCGGCTGTCCGCCGTGCCCGCCGCCGTCGCCCCGGCCAAGCACGAGCTGCGCCCGTACTTCTCCAGCAACGGCCAGCTGTCGCTGAAGATCATCGACAAGAAGTAACCGGTACACCGCACACGAAGGAGCCCCGGTCCGCAGCTGCGGACCGGGGCTCCTTCGTGTGTCGCGGGCGCCCGCTACAGCGGCGCGCCGTCCTCCGCCGTCTTGAACATCAGGTCGGCCAGGCGCGAGGCCGCGTGGCCGTCGTCCAGGTCGCAGAAGAGGTGGTGGAACTTGTCGTACTTCTCCTGGTACTCGCCGGCGACCTCGTCGACCTCGCGGATCGCCTTGATCAGCTCGTCGGACGTGCCGATGAGCGGACCCGGGGCGTCGTTCTCGAAGTCGAAGTAGAAGCCGCGAAGCTTGTCCCGGTAGTGCTCCAGGTCGTACGTGAAGAACAGCATCGGACGACGCAGGTGCGCGTAGTCGAACATGACCGAGGAGTAGTCCGTGATCATGATGTCGGCGGCCACGTACAGGTCCGCGATGTCCGGGTACTCGGAGACGTCGTAGACGAAGCCGTTCCCGGCGCCCGGGATGCTGTCCACGATGTTGGAGTGACGGCGGATCAGGAAGACGTGGTCGTCGCCGAGCCGGCGGCGGGCGTCCTCCAGGTCGACTCGGAGGTCGAACTTGAACTGGCCGCGGGCGTGCGACAGGTCGTCACGCCAGGTCGGCGCGTACAGCACGACCTTCTTGCCCTCGGGCAGCCCGAGCCGCTCCCGGACCTCCTTGGCCCGCTCGTCGCGGTCCTCGGCGTACAGGTAGTCGTTGCGCGGGTAGCCGATCTCGGCGATGTGGCCGTCGTAGCCCATGGCGCGCTTCAGGATGGGCGTGCTGAAGCGGTTCGACGAGACCAGGATGTTCCAGTTCGCGGCTTCCTTGACCAGCCGCTCGTGGTAGTTCGGGTCGAACTTCGGCGCGTCGATGTCCAGGCCGATCTTCTTCAGCATCGTGCCGTGCCACGCCTGCACGATCACCTGGCCCGGACGCCGCTTGATCCAGTGCGGCAGGTGGGCGTTGGTGACGATGTAGCGCGAGCGCGCCAGCGCCTCGTACCACTCGGTGCCCTGGAAGCGGACCGGGGCGACCGTGTCCGGCAGCTCGACCTGGCCGTCGCGGACCAGCCACAGGTGCTCGACGTCCGCGCCGCGGCGCAGCAGCTCCTCGTGGAGCGCGCGCGGGCTGTCCGAGTACTGCTTGCCGTTGTAGCTGATGTACAGGACCTGGTCGCGCAGCGGCAGCTCGCGGCCCTGCTCGTACACCTCCTGGCGCAGCTGGTACTGGCGGTTGTCGCCCCGCTCCAGCGGCGTGAGGTCGGTCATGCAGTTCAGCTGCGGGTGGTCCTGCCAGTGGACCTCCAGCTGGTACTCGCGACCGTTGTGCGCCCCCTCCAGCGGGAACTGGGGCACGGCGAGCCGGTCCACGACCAGCGGCATGTCCGGGGCGTCGCCGGAGGACTCCAGGCGGAAGACCCAGCGGCCGGCCTTGAGCGGCAGCCCGCCGGTCGCGCCCGACATCGTGGAGGGGCGGAAGGTCGCCTCGAAGGTCCCGTCCGCGCCGACGGTCACCGGCACGGTCTTCTCGTCGAAGCGGTTCTTCGCGCTGACGACCAGGTGGTGGTCGGAGAGCGCCACGGGGGCGGTGCCCCGGATCGTGAAGGCCCCGTCCTCGACGGAGATGCCGACGATCTTGGCGCGCAGGGGGCGGCCGGAGAACTTCAGGTAGCCGTTGGTGCCGGAGAGGACCGCCACCTCGTTCAGCTCGGCGCCCTCGCCGAAGGAGCCGGGCAGGCCGACCTGGTGGTCGGCCACGCCGTCCTTGACGACGACGCGGACCTTCCGCGGGTTCTCCTTGCCCGGCTCCTCGATCTGGAGCTGCGTGCTCCAGTTGCGGCGCATCGCCTTCGCCGGGTCGGCGCCGCCGGTCTCCGTGGTGTCCAGGTGCTCCGGCAGCAGGGCTATGTCACGCAGCGGGACGCCGACCCGCAGCGAGGTCCGACCAGCGGCGGTCCCGGTGACCTCGGCCGGGTACTCGAGGACCTCGCCGCTGCTCTGGTTGACGACCCGCAGGGTGAAGGCGGTGCCCGCCTCGACCGACTCGCGGAACACGCCGTCGATGACGATCCCGTCACCCTCGGACGCGAAGCCGGTGACCAGGAACGGCACCTTCTCGATGCGCAGCTTGAGCGCCGCACGACGGAGCTCCGGAACCATCCGGTAGTCCTCGTCGAGCCACTGGTACGGAGGGTAGGCCCGCCGGTCCGAACCGTACGAGTGCACGGAGCGGGAGCGCACGAGGCCGCCGGACAGCACGCGCATGCCCACGTGCCAGAGGCCCTCCTGCCACTGGCCGCCCTTGCGGAAGCGGGCCGGGTCGATGACGGTCTCCCAGCCGGCCCAGTCGAAGCTGTGGCCGCGGCCCGCGTAGCCGGAGGCCGTGGTGGCCTCGGCGCTGAAGATGTTGCCCAGCGGGATGAGCATGCGGCGCTGGGTGCCGTCCTTCTTCAGCTGCAGCAGCTTGACGACGCTGCGCTTGCTGTTCTGGTCGACCCGGTCGACCCAGGCGTTGCCGGCGAGGCGCAGCTTGCCGTCCTGCCACTCCAGCTCGGTCAGCGGGGAGCGGAGCTGCAGGTCCTGGTCCATGCGCAGGACCTTCTTGGGCAGCAGGGCCTCGTCCAGCGACGGGAACTTCGCGTACTTGCGGATGGCGCCGTCGAGCTCGACCGGCTCGCCGAGCCGCTCCGCCTCGATGAAGTCGAGCAGCTCGTTCAGGGCGTGCTTGCGGACGAGCAGCCACTTGACGCGCAGCGCGGTGGGCAGCGCCTTGACCGTCTTGAGGTCGACCTGGTCGAGGTACTTGTTGGCGACCCGCAGGAACTCGGCGCGGTACTCGTCGTCGCCGTCGGGCAGCACGTTGAGGAAGATCCGCAGGTCGCCGGTGAGCACGGTCCGGTCGTACTCGCGCTTCAGCTCGTCGGCGAGGGGCTCCTTGCGCTCGGCGAGGAACCGGCTGACGGACTCGACCGCGGAGGCGCGGTCCCGGGCGGCCTTGGGCTCGGTCCGGCGCTGGGTGATCGAGGGGCTCGCCTCGCCCTCGCGCAGACGCCAGTAGTACGTGGTCGAGCTGATGATGTCGACGGACTCGGCGAGGTACTGGGCCGGCACGATGACCGGGGTGTCCTCGTACAGCACGCCCTCGGGGAAGCGCAGGGAGTTCGCCTCCCAGAAGTCGCGGCGGAAGACCTTGTTGCAGGCGATCCGGTCCGTCAGGAGCATCCGCTTCCTGGAGACGTGCGTCTTCTTGACCGCGCCCCGGGAGAGGAAGCGGTGCATCGGGGACTGCCAGACCTTGGTCGAGTTGATGTGCTCGACGTTGCCCGTGGCGAAGGAGGAGCCGGTCTCCTCCAGGGTCTCGATCATCAGCCGGTAGGCGTCCGGCGGGATCATGTCGTCACTGTCGACGAAGGCGAGGAACTCGGCCTCCGGCGCGAGGCTGTCGAGACCCGTGTTGCGGGCGGCACCCAGGCCGGCGTTCTCCTTGCGGATCAGCCGGAAGCGGGCGTCCTTGGCCGCGAACTCCGCCGCGATCGCGTTCGAGCCGTCCGTGGACCCGTCATCGATCATCAGCACTTCCAGGTCCTGGAAGGTCTGTACCGCGAGCGAGTTGAGGCAGGCCAGAAGATACTGCTCTACGTTGTAGATCGGGACTATGACGCTGAGCCGGGGTGCCATGAAGTTCTGCGTTCCTTTCCTTTTCAGACCCGCTCGACAAGCTCGAGCGCCTGAGAGGGTGACGGGGCGTGCTTTCGGTTTTCCAGCGGACCGACAGAGGACGCATGAAGCCCTCCGAGGAAGACCCGCCTGACGGCCGCACGCCCACCGTCGAACTGCAGTACTTCTCCCGGTACCCGGTCCGCAGCTTAACCGTCGACTCGTCCGCCCCGGCCGCGGAGCACGGAGATCTCGGCTACATGACTCTGCGGTGGCCCCCGGCCACCGCAGCTCTCCAGGATAGACGATCCCCGCCTCTGGCGTTCGATCGCCGTTGGGGCTCCTGTCATACTGCGTTCGAGCGGTTCGACTGAGGAGAAACACGGCATGCCGGCTGCAGCTAACCCCCGATTCAGCGTGATCATCCCTGTGTACGGGGTCGAGGGCTACATCCGCGAGTGCCTCGAATCGGTGACCTCACAGAGTTACCGGGACTTCGAGGTCATCGCGGTCGACGACTGCTCCGTCGACGGCAGCGGCGCCATCATCGACGAGTTCGCCGCCCGCGACCCGCGCGTCCGGGCCGTCCACCGCGCGCAGAACGGCGGCATCGGCGCCGCCCGCAACACCGGCGTCGAACACGCCCGCGGCGACTACCTGCTCTTCCTCGACGGCGACGACTCGATCCGCCCCGGCTCCCTCCAGGCCATGGCCGACCGGCTCGCCGAGTCCCGCGACCCCGAGATCCTGATCTTCGACCACGTCCGCACCCACTACGACGGCAAGGTCGAGGCCAGCAAGACCGGCCCCATCCTGGCCGGCATCCGCGACCAGGTGGTCAACCCCGTCGACCACCTCGAACTGCTCCGGATCTTCGCCGTCGTCTGGAACCGCGTCTACCGCCGCGACTTCTTCACCGGCGAGGGCTACGCCTTCACCGACGGCCTCTACGAGGACGCGCTCATGGTCTACACGACCATGGCCGCCGCCCAGCGCGTCGCCGGCCTGGAGTACGTGGTCGTCGAGTACCGCCAGCGCCGCCAGGGCAGCTCGATGCGCAGCAGCTCCGCGCGCAAGCACTTCGTGATCTTCGAGCAGTACCAGCGGGTCTTCGACTACCTCGAGGGCCGCCCCGGCCTCGACGCGTACCGCAGGCTCGTCTTCGAGCGGATGGTCTCCCACTTCCTCTACACCTTCGCCCGCGGCTTCCGAATACCCCGCAGCCACCGCCGCGCCTACCTCAAGCAGGCCGGCCAGACCTACCGCCGCAACGAGCCCGCGGGCTTCACCCCGCCGCCCGGCATGGTCGGCCTCAAGTTCAAGGTCATGCGGACCGGCTCGTACACCGCCTGGGAAGCCCTCAAGACGGTCAACGGCACCCGCGAGACGGCCTTCGGCGCCCTCGGCAAGTCCAAGCGCTGGGGCGGCCGCAAGGCCCTGCGCGCCTACTACGCCGTACAGCGCCGCCTCCCCGTCGACGAGAACCTCGCCGTGTACTCGGCGTACTGGGGCCGCACCCCCAGCTGCAACCCCCTCGCCGTCCACGAGGCCGCCAAGAAGCTCGCGCCCGGCATCCGCGGCGTCTGGGTCGTGAACAAGGAGTACGCCAAGGGCGTCCCCTCCGGCCTCACCCGGATCGCCCCCGCCACCTTCGGCTACTGGAAGGCCATGGCCCGGGCCAAGTACCTGGTCAACAACGTCAACTTCCCCGACTCCGTGATCAAGCGCCCCGGCCAGATCCACCTGCAGACCCACCACGGCACCCCGCTCAAGCGCATGGGCCTCGACCAGCAGCACTACCCGGCCGTCGCCCGCAGCATGGACTTCGACAAGCTCCTGGAGCGCGTCGACCGCTGGGACTGGAGCGTCTCCTCCAACCAGCACTCCACCGAGCAGTGGGAGCGGGTCTACCCGGCCGCCTTCCAGACCCTGAACACCGGCTACCCCCGCAACGACGTCTACTACCGCGCCACCGCCGCGGACGTGCGCCGGATCCGCACCGAGCTCGGCATCGCGGCCGGCAAGAAGGCGCTCCTGTACGCCCCCACCGTGCGCGACCACCAGAAGGACGCCTTCGTCTCCCGCCTCGACCTCGCCCGCTTCGCCCGCGAGCTCGGCCCCGACTACGTCCTCCTGGTCCGCGCCCACTACTTCTACGGCGGCGACCCGGAGCTGAACACCCTCTCCGAGCAGGGCGCCCTCGTCGACGTCTCCCGCCACCCCTCGGTGGAGGAGCTCTGCCTGGCGGCCGACGCGCTGATCACGGACTACTCCTCGATCATGTTCGACTACGCCAACCTCGACCGGCCGATCGTGACGTACGCCGACGACTGGGAGATGTACCGCACCTGCCGCGGTGTGACCTTCGACCTGCTCTCCGGCGAGCCCGGCGACACCCCCGGCGTCATCGCGACCACCGAGGACCAGCTGATCGAGGCCTTCCGCAGCGGCGCCTGGGAGGGCGAGCCGGCCGCCGCACTGCGCCAGGCCTTCCGCGAGCGCTTCTGCACCTGGGACGACGGCTTCGCGGCCGAGCGGGTCGTCCGCCGCGTCTTCCTCGCCGAGGACCGCCCCCGCCCGCCGGTCGTCCCCGTCCAGGAACGCACCCCGGCCCCCTCCCCCCGGACCGCCGAGGGCACCCCCCTCCTCCCCCGGAACGACCTGGCCGAGGCCCACTCGGACCACTGACACACGAAGAGGCGCCCGGACGGTTCTCCGTCCGGGCGCCTCTTCGTTGCGTCTTCGCGCTACTTCTTGACCGTCAGCGGCAGCAGCTTCTTGCCGGTGGGGCCGATCTGGATGTGCGTGTCCATCTGCGGGCAGACGCCGCAGTCGAAGCACGGGGTCCAGCGGCAGTCGTCGACCTCGGTCTCGTCGAGGGCGTCCTGCCAGTCCTCCCAGAGCCAGTCCTTGTCGAGGCCCGAGTCCAGGTGGTCCCAGGGCAGGACCTCCTCGTAGGTGCGCTCGCGGGTGGTGTACCAGGCGACGTCCACGCCGACCTCGGGGAGGGTCTTCTCGGCGCAGGCCATCCAGCGGTCGTACGAGAAGTGCTCGCGCCAGCCGTCGAAGCGGCCGCCGTCCTCGTACACCGCGCGGATGACCGCGCCGAGGCGGCGGTCGCCGCGGGAGAGGAGGCCCTCGACGATGCCGGGCTTGCCGTCGTGGTAGCGGAAGCCGATGGAGCGGCCGTACTTCTTGTCGCCGCGGATCTTGTCGCGGAGCTTGCGCAGGCGCTCGTCCGTCTCCTCGGCCGACAGCTGCGGGGCCCACTGGAAGGGGGTGTGCGGCTTGGGGACGAAGCCGCCGATGGAGACGGTGCAGCGGATGTCGTTCTGGCCGGAGACCTTGCGGCCCTCGGCGATCACGTTCATCGCCATGTCGGCGATCTGGAGGACGTCCTCGTCGGTCTCCGTCGGCAGGCCGCACATGAAGTACAGCTTCACCTGGCGCCAGCCGTTGCCGTAGGCCGTCGAGACCGTACGGATCAGGTCCTCTTCCGAGACCATCTTGTTGATGACCTTGCGCATGCGCTCGGAGCCGCCCTCGGGGGCGAAGGTGAGGCCGGAGCGGCGACCGTTGCGGGTCAGCTCGTTCGCCAGGTCCACGTTGAACGCGTCGACGCGGGTCGAGGGGAGGGACAGACCGATCTTGTCCTCCTCGTACCGGTCGGCCAGGCCCTTCGCGATGTCGGCGATCTCCGTGTGGTCCGCCGAGGACAGGGAGAGGAGGCCGACCTCCTCGAAGCCCGTCGCCTTGAGACCCTTCTCGACCATCTCGCCGATGCCGGTGATGCTTCGCTCCCGCACGGGGCGCGTGATCATGCCGGCCTGGCAGAAGCGGCAGCCGCGGGTGCAGCCGCGGAAGATCTCGACGGACATGCGCTCGTGGACGGTCTCCGCGAGCGGCACGAGGGGCTGCTTGGGGTACGGCCACTCGTCGAGGTCCATGACCGTGTGCTTGGACACGCGCCACGGGACGCCCGAGCGGTTGGGGACGACGCGGCCGATGCGGCCGTCCGGGAGGTACTCGACGTCGTAGAAGCCCGGGATGTAGACCGAGCCCGTCTTCGCGAGGCGGAGGAGGACCTCCTCGCGGCCGCCCGGCCGGCCCTCGGCCTTCCACTGGCGGATGATCTCGGTCATGTCGAGGACGGCCTGCTCGCCGTCGCCGATGATCGCCGCGTCGATGAAGTCCGCGATCGGCTCGGGGTTGAAGGCGGCGTGGCCGCCGGCGAGCACGATGGGGTGGTCGACGGTGCGGTCCTTGGACTCCAGCGGGATGCCCGCCAGGTCCAGGGCCGTGAGCATGTTCGTGTAGCCGAGCTCCGTGGAGAAGCTCAGGCCGAACACGTCGAACGCGCCGACGGGGCGGTGGCTGTCCACGGTGAACTGGGGCACGTTGTGCTCGCGCATCAGCTCTTCGAGGTCCGGCCACACGCTGTAGGTGCGCTCGGCGAGGACGCCCTCGCGCTCGTTCAGCACCTCGTAGAGGATCATGACGCCCTGGTTGGGCAGGCCGACCTCGTACGCGTCCGGGTACATCAGCGCCCAGCGGACGTCGGCGGACTCCCACGGCTTGACCGTGGAGTTCAGCTCTCCACCGACGTACTGAATCGGCTTCTGCACGTGCGGGAGCAGAGCTTCGAGCTGCGGGAAGACAGACTCGGCAGCAGACATCTCGAACCTTCGTGAGCTGGCAGGGGGGCGACTCTCAAGCGTACCCCGGTGCTCAGCGGGTCAGTGCCGCCCGGATCTTCGGGGCCGAGGCCCGCGCCCAGACACCGGGCAGTTCCCGCTCCTGGTCCATGGCCGCCGCTTCCTCCCTGCCGTGGAGAAGTCCCCAGGTGAAGGCGGATTCGCCGGCCGCGTGGGCCTGGACGGCGAGCTCCCGGAGGGTCTCGCGGGCGACGACTCCGTCCTGGTGTTCGCCGAGGAGGGACTGGACGGCCTTGACGCGCTTGGCGAGCTTCTTCGCCGGCTTCCCGAGGGTGGGGCGGGCCGCCTCGGCGGCGTACCGGGCGCGCTTGGCGGCCTTGCGGGCCTCGTGGAGGGCGAGGTCCCGGTCGTGGCCGGGGTCGAGGGCGAGGGCGCGGTCGACGCGGGCGGCGAGGCGGTCGTGGTCCTTGAGGACGGCGCGGGTGAGGACCTTCCGGGCCTTGCGGGAGGCGGCGCGGCGCAGGGGCGGGTCGGCGAGCAGGGCGTCGAGGGCGTCGAGCAGGGCGCGGTGGCGGGCGGAGTCGAGGGCGTCGAGGGCCCTGTGCCGGGCGCCTTCGCCGCGGGCGGCGGTCCAGATCTGCAGCCGGGCCGCGACGGGGCCGAGGCGGAGGGTCTCGGGGACCTCGCCGAGCGCGGTGCGCAGCCGTTCGGCGAGGACCTCCTGGTCGCGGGCGACGCCGAGCTCGCCGGCGAGCCACTTCAGCTCCTCGCCGAGGGGGTCGGTGACGTCCCGGTCGAGGACGGCGCGGTACGTCTTGAAGGCGCTGCGGAGTCGTCGGCAGGCGACGCGCAGCTGGTGGACGGCGTCGGGGAGGTCGCGGCGTACGGCGGGGTCGAGGGCGACGATCGCCTCGGCCTGTTCGCGTACGTAGGCGAGGACGGCGGCTCCTGCGGTGCCGGGTTTTTCGGGGGTGCCGCCTCCGGGGGTGGGTGTCGCCGGGGGTTCGCTGCCGGTCTCCGTCAGGGCCCTGGCCAGTTTCGACGGGGCTTCCGAGGGGACGATGCCCGCCTTCCCGAGGCGTTCCTCGATCGCGTCGAGGATCGCCGGGTCCGCGTCGTCGGCGAGTTCGACCTCGATCTCGGTCCAGGCGGCCTCCGCTCCCCCGGGCAGCCGTTCGGCGTGGACGGTGTCGACGGAGAGTTCGGCGAGGAGGGTGCCGTCGGCGTCGAGGAGGTGGCGGACGTCACGGGAGGAGCGGAGATGGACGGCCGGGACGATCTCGGCGTCGCGGACGCGGGAGCGCAGGAGTCCGGCGAGCTCGTCCGGCAGGGTGTCGCTCAGCGGGGCCCTGATCTCGTCGCGGATGCCGGCGGCGACGGGGAACTTGATGTGCCAGCCGGCGTCGCTGCCGCCGGTGCGGCGGCGGAGGGTCACCCCGTCGGCGGCGAGGCGCAGGTCGGGGGTGTCGTGGTAGACGGCGTCGAGTTCCATGACGCCGTCGTCCACGACGGACGAGACTCCGGGGACCCGGGTGAGGTCCGGAAGCCCCGTGTCCCCGGTGGCTTCGTACTTCCGCTCGATCTCGCGCTTCGTCTCCGCCATGCCTCGAATCTAGACCCGTCAGGCCGTCATCGGGCGTTGTACGCGGATCGACTGGAGCAGTCCGATCGCCACCCATACGGCGAACATCGACGAGCCGCCGTACGAGACGAACGGCAGCGGCAGGCCGGCGACGGGCATGATGCCGAGGGTCATGCCGATGTTCTCGAAGGACTGGAAGGCGAACCAGGCGATGATTCCGGCCGCGACGATCGTGCCGTAGAGCTCGGTGGTCTCGCGAGCTATCCGGCAGGAGCGCCAGAGGATGACGCCGAGGAGGACGAGGATCAGGCCGGCGCCGACGAAGCCGAGTTCCTCGCCGGCGACGGTGAAGACGAAGTCGGTCTGCTGTTCGGGGACGAACTGGCCGGTCGTCTGCGAGCCCTTGAAGAGGCCGGCGCCGAGGAGGCCGCCGGAGCCGATGGCGATGCGGGCCTGGTTGGTGTTGTAGCCGACGCCGGCGGGGTCGAGGTCGGGGTTGGCGAAGGCGGCGAAGCGGTTGATCTGGTACTCGTCGAGCATGCCGAGCGCGGTGACGAGGACCGCGCCGAGGACGCCGGCGCCGATGAGGCCGAGGACCCAGCGGTTGGAGGCTCCGGAGGCGAGGAGCACGCCGAGCACGATGACGATCATGACCATGACCGAGCCGAGGTCGGGCATCAGCATGACGATGCCCATGGGGAGGGCGGCCAGGGCGAGGGCCTTGGCGACGGTGCGGTGGTCGGGGTGGAGCTGGTCGCCGGCGTCGACCTTGGCGGCGAGGAGCATCGCCATGATCAGGATGATCGTGATCTTCACGAACTCGCTGGGCTGGAGGGAGAAGCCGCCGCCGACGACGATCCACGCGTGGGCGCCGTTGATGGTGGCGCCGAGCGGGGTGAGGACGGCGAGGATCAGCACGATCGAGAGGCCGTAGAGGATCGGCACCGCGCCGCGCAGGGTGCGGTGGCCGAGCCAGATCGTGCCGATCATCAGGGCGAGGCCGATGCCGGTGTTGAGCACGTGCCGGAAGAGGAAGTAGTACGGGTCTCCCTGATTGAGCTCGGTGCGGCCGCGGGTGGCGGACCAGACGAGCAGGGAGCCGATGCCGGAGAGGGCGAGCGCCGAGAGCAGGATGGGCCAGTCGAGCCGGCGGAGCACCGAGTCGCGGGCGGCCAGCTTGGCGAGGGTGCCGCGCTCGGGTGCGTACCGGGAGACGGAGAAGCCGTGGGGTGCGGTCATCCGTTCAGAGCCTCCCTCGGTGGGTGGCGGGCGGGCCCGCGAGCTGGTTGTCGTCCGGCTTCTTGGTGGGGGTTGTCGGGTCCGGGGTCGGGGCGGCCGGCTGGGTGCCGTCCGCCTTCTCCGGGTCCACCTTCTGCGACTCGGGGTCGTACGGTGCGATCTTCGGCGCGTCGATGGAGCCGTCGGCCTCGATCTTCGGCAGGGCCTTCTGCGGCTGCGGCAGCAGGGCCCGCTTGAGGTCCTGGTTGCCGGCGTCGTCAAGTCCGTAGAGCGCGTCGTAGATGTTGCGTACGGCGGGGCCCGAGGCGCCGGAGCCGGTACCACCCTGGGAGATCGTCATGACGATCGCGTAGTCCTTGGTGTACGTGGCGAACCAGGAGGTCGTCTGCTTGCCGTAGACCTCGGCGGTACCCGTCTTGGCGTGCATCGGGATCTTGTCCTGCGGCCAGCCGCCGAATCGCCAGGCGGCGGTACCGCGGGTGGCGACTCCCGCGAGGGCTTCGTCTATCAAGTTGCGGGTGTCGGCGTCGAAGGGGAGCCTGCCGTGCGACTTGGGCGCGATCTCGTGCACCTTCTTGCCGTCGGGGCTGATGATCGCCTTGCCGACGGTGGGGTTCCACAGGGTGCCGCCGTTGGAGATGGCGGCGTAGATGGTGGCCATCTGGATGGGGGTGACGAGGGTGTCGCCCTGTCCGATGGAGTAGTTGACGGAGTCACCGGCGCGCATCAGGTTGCCCTCCAGGCAGTTCTCGTACGAGAGCTGCTGGACGTAGGTGCCGCCCTTCTTGCCGTACTTGCACCACCAGTCCTTGTTGTCCTCCCAGAACTTCTGCTTCCACTGGCGGTCGGGGACGCGGCCGGAGACCTCGTTGGGGAGGTCGATGCCGGTCTCGGCGCCGAGGCCGAACTGGTGGGCGGTCTTGTAGAACCAGTCGCCCGGGTTCTTCTTCGGCTTCATCCCGCCGTCCTTGATCCACTGCTGGTGGGCGAGGGCGTAGAAGACGGTGTCGCAGGAGACTTCGAGGGCGCGGCCGAGGCTGATGGGGCCGTGGTTCTGCGATTCGAAGTTCTTGAAGACCTGGTTGCCGATGGAGTACGAGCTGGTGCACGGGTAGCGGCCGTCGAAGTCGTAGCCCGCGTTGACGGCGGCGGTGGTCGAGATGACCTTGAAGATGGAGCCGGGGGCGGCCTGGCCCTGGATGGCCCGGTTGAGGAGCGGGAAGTTGGAGTCCTTGCCGGTGAGGGCGGTGTAGTCCTTGGCGGAGATGCCGCCGACCCAGGCGTTGGGGTCGTAGTCGGGCTGCGAGGCCATGGCGACGATGCGGCCGGTCTTGGCCTCCATGACGACGACGGCGCCGGAGTCGGCCTTGTAGTTCTCGTTGGTGTTCCTGTCGACGACCTTGCGGGCCTCGACCATCGCGTTGTGCAGTTCCCATTCGGCGACCGCCTGCACGCGGGCGTCGATGGAGGTGACGACGTTGGCGCCGGGCACGGCGGGGTCGTTCTTGGCCTGGCCGATGACCCGGCCGAGGTTGTCGACCTCGTAGCGGGTGACGCCGGCCTTGCCGCGTAGTTGCTTGTCGTACGTGCGCTCCAGGCCGGAGCGGCCGACCTGGTCGGAGCGGAGGAACGGCGAGTCGGTGTCCTTGGCCTTCTCGATCTCGGCGTCGGTGACGGGCGAGAGGTAGCCGAGGACCTGGGAGGTGCGGGCCTTGCCGGGGGCCGGGTAGCGGCGTACGGCGGTGGGTTCGGCGGTGATGCCGGGGAAGTCCTCGGCGCGCTCGCGGATCTGGAGGGCCTGCTGGGTGGTGGCCTCGTCGGTGACGGGGATCGGCTGGTAGGGCGAACCGTTCCAGCAGGGCTTGGGCGTCTTGGAGTCGCAGAGCCGGATCTTGTTGACGACCTCGTCGGGCTTCATGTCGAGGACGTCGGCGAGCCGGGTCAGGACGGCCTTGCCGCGGTCCTTCATCTTCATCAGCTCGGTGCGGGACGCGGAGACCACGAGCCGGGTCTCGTTGTCGGCGAGCGGGACGCCGCGGGCGTCGAGCAGCGAGCCGCGGACGGCGGGCTGGACGACCTGCTGGACGTGGTTGTTCTTCGCCTCGTCCGTGTACTCCTTGCCGTTCCGGATCTGGAGGTACCAGAGGCGGCCCCCCAGGGTGAGGAGCAGGGAGAAGACGAGGATCTGGATGACGACGAGCCGGATCTGGACCCGGGGGGTCCTCCCGGTCTCGGGAATGTTGGTCATGCTGCCGGTGCCCCCTCGATCACAGTCGCTTGACTCCCTTGATGCGTCCGGCCCGTGTGGCGCGGCTCCGTGCGGCCTTCACGCGCAGGCCGCCGCGCTGGGTGCCGATCCTCAGGCCGGTGCCGGAGGAGAGCCAGCCGGAGGCGACGTCGGCGCCGTTGCCGCCGCCGGTGTCGGCGAGCGGGTCGTTCTCGGCGCGGCGGGCCAGGGCCATGATGAGCGGCACGGTGAAGGGCGCGAGGAGCAGGTCGTACAGGCCCGCGGTGAACAGCAGGAAGCCGAGGCCGACATGGCGGGCGGCGGTGTCGCCGACGAGGGCGCCGACGCCCGCGTAGAGGAGCGTGGAGCCGATGGCCGCGGCGACGACGACGGCCATGGGGCCGGTCGCGGAGGTCAGCCGGCCGTTGTCCGGCTTCGCGAGCCCGACGAGGTAGCCGATGACGCAGAGCACGAGGGCGTAGCGGCCCGCGGCGTGGTCGGCGGGCGGGGCGAGGTCGGAGAGGAGGCCGGCGGTGAAGCCGACGAGGGAGCCGCTGACGGGTCCGTACACGAGGGCGAGTCCGACGACGGTCAGGAGGACGAGGTCGGGGACGGCGCCGGGGAGTTGGAGGCGGGCGAGGACGGAGACCTGGACGACCAGGGCCACCACGATCAGGGTGGCGGAGAGGAGGATGCGGTTGAACTTCACGGCGTCACGCCCCCCTGGTCCTGCTGGTTCTGACCGTCGTTCTGATTCTGGCCCTGCTTCTGCGGGTCCGCCTGCTGTCCGTCCGGTGGCGGCGGTGTGACCGTGACGGTGACGGTCGGCGCGGGCTTGGGCTTCTGCGGCAGCACCATGTCGCGGGGGTCGGAGCGCGGGGCCTGGACGACGACGCCGACGATGTCGAGCTTGGTGAAGCCGACGTACGGGCGGACGTAGACGTTGCGGGTCAGACCGCCGCCCGAGGGGTCGACGCGGACGACCTCGCCGACGGGGACGCCGGGCACGAAGGGCTTGTCGGCGCGGGAGCCGAAGGTGACGAGCCGGTCGCCCGGCTTCACCTTGGCCTTGCCGTTGAGGAGCTGGACGAGCAGGGGGCTGTCGCCCTGGCCGGTGGCGAAGCCGAGTTCGTCGCTCTTCTCCATGCGGGTGCCGACGGTGAAGTCGGGGTCGTTGGCGAGCAGGACCGTGGAGGTGGAGGGGCCGACGGTGGTGACGCGGCCGACAAGCCCGGAGCCGTTGAGCACGGTCATGTCCCGCTTGATGCCGTCGCGGGCGCCGACGTCGATGGTGACGGTCCAGGAGAAGCCCTGGGCCGCTCCTATGGCGATGACCTGGGCGCCCTTGATGCCGTACTGCCCGGCGCCGGCGGTCTTGAGCATGGTGTCGAGCTCGTGCAGCCGGTTGCGGTTGCGGTCGTCGCTGCCGAGCTTCGCCTTGAGCTCGGCGTTCTCCTTCTCCAGGGCGGCGATCCGGGTGTGCCGCTCGCCGGAGTCCCGTACCGCGCCTATGGCGTTGCCGACGGGATCGACGGCGGCCGCCACACCGTTCTCGACGGGCCCGAAGACCGCCGCTGCGGCCTGTCGGGCACCGTCGACGGGTGACTCCTGACCGCCGCGGATGTCCACCGTGATCAGTGCGAACGCGATGGCGATCAGCAGCACCAGGAGCAGCCGGCTCTCTCGTGTGTCCCTCACGTGCGGCGGCCGTGCCTTTCCTCGTGGTTCGGTTGTTCGGCTGTACGGGTGAAGCGGTGTCGCTAGCGGCGCGGCTGGGCGTCCAGGACCTGCTGGAGGGCTTCGAACTCCTCCACGCACTTGCCGGAGCCGAGCGCCACCGAGTCCAGCGGGTCCTCGGCGATGTGGATCGGCATGCCGGTCTCGCGCCGGAGGCGCTCGTCGAGGCCGCGGAGCAGGGCGCCGCCACCCGTGAGAACGATGCCGCGGTCCATGACGTCACCGGAGAGCTCCGGCGGGCACTTGTCGAGGGTGGTCTTCACGGCGTCGACGATCGCGTTGACCGGCTCCTCGATGGCCTTGCGGACCTCGGCGGCGGAGATGACCACGGTCTTGGGGAGGCCGGAGACGAGGTCGCGGCCGCGGATCTCGGTGTGCTCGTCCTTGTCGAGGTCGTACGCGGAGCCGATGGTGATCTTGATCTGCTCGGCGGTGCGCTCACCGAGGAGGAGCGAGTACTCCTTCTTGATGTGCTGGATGATCGCGTTGTCCAGCTCGTCGCCGGCGACCCGGATGGACTGTGCCGTGACGATTCCGCCGAGGGAGATGACGGCGACCTCGGTGGTGCCGCCGCCGATGTCGACGACCATGTTGCCGGTGGCCTCGTGGACGGGGAGACCCGAGCCGATGGCCGCCGCCATGGGCTCCTCGATGATGTGCACCTGGCGGGCACCGGCCTGGGTCGACGCCTCGATCACGGCGCGGCGCTCCACTCCGGTGATGCCGGAGGGCACGCAGACGACGACGCGGGGGCGGGCCAGGTAGCGGCGCTTGTGGATCTTGAGGATGAAGTAGCGGAGCATCCGCTCGGTGATCTCGAAGTCGGCGATCACGCCGTCCTTGAGCGGGCGCACGGCGACGATGTTGCCGGGGGTCCGGCCGATCATCTTCTTCGCCTCGGCGCCGACCGCGAGGATGCCCCCGGTGTTGGTGTTGATGGCGACGACTGACGGTTCGTTCAGAACGATGCCTCGACCCCTGACGTACACCAGCGTGTTGGCGGTCCCGAGGTCGACAGCCATGTCACGGCCGATGAACGACATAGAGTTCCCCTTGTTTCCCATGGCTGAGAGTGGTGCGGCGTGGAGTTTTCCATCGTAGTGCCGCCCACGCGGATGGCGCGCGGTGGTCCACCTCTGTACAGGTGACGGCAGGACGCGGCGATCCGTTCCCGCAATGTGCGTTCATATGCCTGGGGGCGACCGAAATTCCTTCGGTCGCCCCACAGGGTGGTTCGTTCGGCCGACTTCGGCCCACTCCGCCTGACTTCGCGTCAGACGAGACCCGGGAAGAAGATCTTCAGCTCGCGGGCCGCCGACTCCTCGGAGTCCGAGGCGTGGATGAGGTTCTCGCGGACGATCGTGCCGAAGTCGCCACGGATGGAGCCCGGCGCGGCGGCGATCGGGTCGGTCGGACCGGCCAGCGTGCGCAGGCCCTCGATGACCCGCTCGCCCTCGACGACGAGCGCGACGACCGGGCCGGACTGCATGAAGCCCATCAGCGGCTCGTAGAAGGGCTTGCCCTTGTGCTCGCCGTAGTGCTGCTCCAGCGTGTCCTGGTCGAGCTCGCGCAGCTCCAGGGCCGTGATGGTCCAGCCGGCCTTGCGCTCGATGCGGCCGATGATCTCGCCGATCAGACCACGGCGGACGGCGTCGGGCTTGAGCAGGACGAGCGATCGCTGGCTCACGGGGGAACTCCTTCGGAAAAGCGGTGTGCGGGACCTCCGAGGCTACAGGGCCCGCACGCCCCTCGATTACGCAGCGTCAGGCCCTGCCGAGGCCTGCGCGGCGGCCCAGCGGGCCTTGGTCTCGTCGATCCGCCGCCCGTAGTGCACCGAGGCCCACCACAGACCGGCGAAGACCGCTCCGAGGAAGAACATGGTGGGGACGAAGAAGCCGCTGAGGATCAGCCCCGCCTGCAGGGCCCAGCCGAGCTGCACCCCGCCGGGCCTGGTGAGCATCCCGCACAGCAGCACCGAGAGGACCATGGCCACGCCGCAGACCCACCAGACGGTGGAGGTCGCGAGGCCGTCGTCCTTCATGGCGACGAGCCCGGCGAAGCCGATCACGAAGAACTCGCCGATGAGCGTCGAGGAACAGAGCACACGCATCGGGTTCAGCCCCTTCGCAGCAGCAGCCGGGCGTCGCCGACCGTGAAGATCGAACCGGTCACGAGGACACCCGCGCCGCCGTACTCGGCCTCTTCCTCCGCGAGGGTGATGGCGGCCTCGATGGCGTCCGGCAGCCGCGGCTCGACGACGACCCGGTCCTCGCCGAAGACCTCGACCGCGATCGCGGCGAGCGCGTCGACGTCGGTGGCCCGCGGGTTGGAGTTCGCGGTGATCACGACCTCCGCGAAGATCGGCTCGAAGGCCTCGAGGAGCCCCTTGGCGTCCTTGTCGCCGCTCGTGGAGACCACGCCGATGAGCCGGGAGAAGCCGAAGGCCTCGCTGACGCCCTCCGCCGTCGCCCGCGCGCCGTGCGGGTTGTGCGCGGCGTCCAGGATGACGGTGGGCGAGGAGCGGACGATCTCCAGGCGACCCGGCGAGGCCACCTGGGCGAAGGCCCGGCGGACGGTGTCGAGGTCCAGGGTCCTGGCGTGCTCGGCGCCGATCCCGAAGAAGGCCTCGACCGCCGCGAGCGCCACCGCCGCGTTGTGCGCCTGGTAGGCGCCGTGCAGCGGCAGGAAGATCTCGTCGTACTCGCCGCCGAGGCCGCGCAGGGTGAGGAGCTGGCCGCCGACCGCGATCTCGCGGGAGACGACGCCGAACTCCATGCCCTCGCGGGCCACGGTCGCATCCGCCTCGACGGCCTTCTTCAGCAGGACCTGGGCGGCGTCGACCGGCTGCTGGGCCAGGATGACGGTCGCGCCCTGCTTGATGATCCCGGACTTCTCGGCCGCGATCTCGGCGGTCGTCGCGCCGAGCCGGTCGGTGTGGTCGAGGTCGATGGGGGTGACGACGGCGACGGAGGCGTCGATGACGTTCGTCGCGTCCCAGGTGCCGCCCATGCCGACCTCGACGACGGCCGCGTCGACCGGGGCGTCCGCGAAGGCCGCGTACGCCATGCCGGTGAGGACCTCGAAGAAGGAGAGCCGGTACTCCTCGCGGGCGTCGACCAGCTCCACGTACGGCTTGACGTCCTGGTACGTCTCGATGAACCGCTCGGCGGAGATCGGGGCGCCGTCCAGGCTGATCCGCTCGGTGATGGTCTGCACGTGCGGCGAGGTGTAGCGCCCGGTGCGCAGCTCGAAGGCGCCGAGCAGGGCCTCGATCATGCGGGCCGTCGACGTCTTGCCGTTGGTGCCGGTGATGTGGATCGAGGGGTACGCGCGCTGCGGCTCGCCGAGGACGTCCATCAGGGCCGCGATCCGCTTGACGGAGGGCTCCAGCTTGGTCTCGCCCCAGCGGGTGGACAGCTCGGTCTCGACCTCGCGCAGGGCCTTGTCCAGCTCGGGGTCCTCGGGGCGGCTGGGCACGGGGTCGCCCTGCGGCGGCCCGGCCTGGGCACGCAGGGTGCGGCTGCCGGCCTCGATCACCGCCAGATCGGGGTCGCGGTCTGTCTCGGCGTCGACGATGTCGTCGAACTGGTCACTCGGGTCGCTCGGCTCGCTCACGAGCCCAGTCTACGGAGGGGGCGCGGCCGGGATTGTCCCGGGAAGGCGGAAACGGTCCGCCGGGTCAGCGGCCCGGGCCCGTCGGAACGGTCGGCCGGGTCAGCGGCCCAGGCCGGTCGGAACGGTCGGCCGGGTCAGCGGCCCAGGCCGGTCGGGAGGAGGGCCGTCACCCGGTAGGCGCCGTCCTCCCGGCGGGCCTTCAGCGTGCCGCCCATGCTGGTGACCCGCTCCTCCATGGAGAACAGGCCGGTGCCGGTCGAGACGGGCGCCGGGGTCGGCGGGGCCTTCGGCAGCGGGTTGCGGACCTCGATCCGCAGGTCGGGTCCCTCGACGGTGATCGCGACGGTCACCGGGAGGCCGGGCGCGTGCTTGGCGGCGTTCGTCAGGCACTCCCGTACGACGCGGTGGACGGCGGCCTGCCGGAGCGGGGACAGCTCCTTGGCCTCCTCGGCGACCGTCAGTTCGACGGGGCTGCCCATCCGTTCGCTCTCCTCCGCGAGCTCGGCGAGCCCTCCGAGGCCGGGCGTGGCGGCGTCCCGGTCGGCGCGGCGCACGATCGTCTCGTTGAGCATGAGGTGGGCGCGCCGGGCGGTGTCCGCGAGCTCCTCGAAGTCCTTCTGGTGGGCCTCTCCCCTGGCCCGTACGGAGAGGACCTCGGCCCGCACCGCGAGGACGGTGAGCTCGCGGCCGACCAGGTCGTGGACGTCCCGGCCGACGGAGATCCGCTCCTCCTGGACGGCCTGCCGGGCGGCGGCCTCGCGGCGCTGGACCTCCAGGGCGCGGACGAGGTCCTGCCGGTACGCGGCGATGCCGACGCCCGCCGCGAGGACGCCGATCGGGACGACCAGGCTGAGGAAGTCGCTGACGGTCTCGCCGTGCTCGGCGGGCCAGCCGGGCGTGAGGAAGTAGGCGTACGCCACGGCGACGTACAGCAGGGTCGCGGCGATCGCGGCGCGGCGGCCCCGGAACCGGCCGATCGAGTAGAGCGCGAACTGGATCATGGTCAGCTCGTGCAGCCAGCCCATCAGGCCGAGCGCCACCACGTACGGCAGCCACGGCAGCCGGCGGCGCAGCACGAGCGTGGCCGCGCCGGCCGCCAGGACCAGGGTCGCGGTGACCCCGGTGAGGGAGTTGTCGGCGCGGGCGAGCCCCGGCACGTCCAGGACCATCAGACCGAAGGCGCTGAGCGCGGCGACGACGTCGAGGGCGCGGGGCGAGACGGCCCACCGGTCCACGCAACGGCGGAGCGCGGGGACGGTGGGGAGGCGGAGCATGCCCTCCATCATCCAGGGTCTTTCGTCCCGACCCCCTGGACTTCGGTCACAAGTCGCGTGATGTCACCCACAAACGGACAAAACCGAAGGGGCCCGGAACCGTGCGTGACGGTTCCGGGCCCCTTCGTCGTACGGGCTACGCCTGCGGCAGGTTCGCCAGCTGGTTCTGGATGCGGGCGATGTCCTCGTCCGCCTTGGCGAGCCGGCCCTTGATCTTGTCGACCACGTTGTCCGGGGCCTTGGCGAGGAAGGCCTCGTTTCCGAGCTTGCCCTCGGCCTGCGCCTTCTCCTTCTCGGCGGCGGCCAGGTCCTTGGCGAGGCGCTTGCGCTCGGCGGCCACGTCGATCGTGCCCGAGAGGTCGAGCGCGACCTCGGCGCCGGCGACCGGCAGGGTGGCGGTGGCGGCGAAGCCCTCGCCCTCCGGCTGGAGGCGCAGGATCTGACGGATGGCGGCCTCGTGCGCGACGAGCGGGGTGCCGGTCAGCGTGAGGCGGGCGGGCACCTTCTGGGCGTCCTGGAGGCCCTGCTCCTTGCGGAAGCGGCGGACCTCGGTGACGACCCGCTGGACGAGCTCGATCTCGCGCTCGGCGGCCTCGTCGCGGAAGCCGCTGTCCTTCGGCCAGTCGGCGATGACGAGGGACTCGCCGCCGGTCAGCGTCGTCCACAGGGTGTCCGTGACGAACGGGACGATCGGGTGCAGGAGTCGCAGCATGACGTCCAGGACCTCGCCGAGGACCCGGCCGGAGACCTTGGCGCCCTCGCCGCCCGCGAAGAACGTGGTCTTCGACAGCTCGACGTACCAGGCGAAGACCTCGTCCCACGCGAAGTGGTAGAGCGACTCGCTCAGCTTGGCGAACTGGAAGTCCTCGTAGTACGCGTCGACCTGAGCGACCGTCTCGTTCAGCCGGGACAGGATCCAGCGGTCGGTCGCCGACATCGCGGAGGCGTCCGGCAGCGGACCCTCGATGTTCGCGCCGTTCATCATCGCGAAACGGGTCGCGTTCCAGATCTTGTTGGCGAAGTTGCGGGACGCCTGGACCCAGTCCTCGCCGATCGGCACGTCGGCGCCCGGGGTGGCGCCCTTGGCCAGGGTGAAGCGGACGGCGTCGGAGCCGTACGCGTCCATCCAGTCCAGCGGGTCGACCGCGTTCGGGTTGGACTTCGACATCTTCTTGCCGAACTCGTCGCGGACGAGACCGGTCAGCGCGATCGTCGTGAACGGGACCTCGCCGTCCATCGCGTACAGGCCGAACATCATCATCCGGGCGACCCAGAAGAAGATGATGTCGTGGCCGGTGAGCAGGACGTCGGTCGAGTAGAACTTCTCCAGGTCCGGGGTCTTCTCCGGCCAGCCGAGCGTCGAGAACGGCCACAGGCCGGACGAGAACCAGGTGTCCAGGACGTCGGGGTCCTGGGTCCAGCCCTCGCCCGCCGGCGGCTCCTCGTCGGGTCCGACGCAGACGACCTGGCCCTCGGGGCCGTACCAGATCGGGATGCGGTGGCCCCACCACAGCTGGCGCGAGATGCACCAGTCGTGCATGTTGTCGACCCAGTCGAAGTAGCGCCTCGACATGTCCTCGGGGTGGATCTTCACCCGGCCGTCGCGGACGGCGTCGCCGGCCTCCTTGGCCAGCGGACCGACCTTGACCCACCACTGCATCGACAGGCGCGGCTCGACCGTCGTCTTGCAGCGCGAGCAGTGGCCCACCGCGTGCATGTACGGGCGCTTCTCGGCGACGATCCGGCCCTGCTCCCTGAGCGCGCCGACGATCGCCGAGCGGGCCTCGAAGCGGTCCAGGCCGAGGAAGGGGCCGTGGACGGTGATGACGCCGTGCTCGTCCATCACGGTGAGGGACGGCAGGTCGTGGCGGCGGCCGATCTCGAAGTCGTTCGGGTCGTGCGCCGGGGTCACCTTGACGGCGCCGGTGCCGAACTCCGGGTCGACGTGCGTGTCGGCGACGACCGGGATCGTACGATCGGTCAGCGGCAGCTTGATCCGCTTGCCGACCAGGTGCTTGTAGCGCTCGTCGTCGGGGTGGACGGCGACGGCGGTGTCACCGAGCATCGTCTCCGCGCGGGTCGTCGCGACGACGAGGCTGTCCTCGCCCTCGCCGTACCGGATGGAGACGAGCTCGCCGGCGTCGTCCTGGTACTCGACCTCGATGTCGGAGAGCGCGGTGAGGCAGCGCGGGCACCAGTTGATGATGCGCTCGGCGCGGTAGATCAGCTCGTCGTCGTAGAGCTTCTTGAAGATGGTCTGGACGGCACGGGACAGGCCCTCGTCCATGGTGAAGCGCTCACGGCTCCAGTCGACGCCGTCGCCGAGCCGGCGCATCTGGCCGAGGATCCGGCCGCCGTACTCCTCCTTCCACTGCCAGACGCGCTCGACGAACTCCTCGCGGCCCAGGTCGTGGCGGGACTTGCCCTCCTCGGCGAGCTGCTGCTCGACCTTGTTCTGGGTGGCGATGCCGGCGTGGTCCATGCCGGGCAGCCACAGGGCCTCGAAGCCCTGCATGCGCTTGCGGCGGACCAGGGCGTCCATCAGCGTGTGCTGGAAGGCGTGGCCGAGGTGGAGGGAGCCGGTGACGTTCGGCGGCGGGATGACGATGGTGTACGGCGGCTTCTCGGACTTCGCGTCCGCCTCGAAGTACCCGCGCTCTACCCAGCGCTCGTACAGCGGCCCCTCTACCTCGGCCGGCGCGTAGGTGGTCGGCAATTCGGTGGTGGCTGCTGTCTGCTGCTGAGTGTTCTCGGTCACGGGGGCAGTTTAGGGGTGTCCCGGCACTGTCCTGAAACGCTTTGGTTCGGTAACGGTGTGGCCCCCGCCGCGCGTCCGGGACGGCGGTTCCGCCAGGATGTCCGGCAGACATAAACATCCTGTGAGGGGAACCTGTCGATGAGCTACAACCAGCCGGGCCCGTACGGCGGCCAGCAGCCCGGTCCTTACGGCCAGCCGGGCCCGTACGGCCAGCCGCCGCAGCAGCCGGGCCCGTACGGCCAGCCGCAGGCTCCGCAGCCGGGTTACGGATACCCCCAGCAGGCCCCGCAGGGCGTCCCGCCGCAGCAGGCCCCGTACGGCTACCCGCAGCAGCAGCCGGGATACCCCCAGCAGCCCGGCCCCTACGGCCAGCAGCCCCAGTACGGCGCCCCGCAGGGCCCCGGCGGCTACGTGCCGCATCCACCGGCCCCGAAGAAGTCCAAGGCCGGCCTCGTCATCGGCGGCATCGCGGTGGTGGCGGCGCTGGGCGTGGCCGCGTACTTCGTGCTCGGTGGCGGCGGGAACGGTGCCGTCGCCGACGACACCAAGGGGTACAAGATCGCCCCTGCGGCCGCCATCGGCGAGTTCAAGAAGGAGGGCGCCGACAGGGCCGGCGCCATGTCCGCCGAGCAGAAGGCCAACGCCGTCGCCATGGGGATCCAGAACCCCCAGATGATCGCGGCCTCCTACAAGTCCGGCACCGATGCCCTCAAGGCCAAGTCCATGAGCCTGAACGGGATGTGGGGAGAGATCGCC
This sequence comes from Streptomyces vietnamensis, assembly GCF_000830005.1. Lineage (NCBI taxonomy): Bacteria > Bacillati > Actinomycetota > Actinomycetes > Kitasatosporales > Streptomycetaceae > Streptomyces > Streptomyces vietnamensis. Next base: position 2,908,796 of record NZ_CP010407.1, read on the forward strand.
GACCCCGAGAAGGCCCTCGACGCCGCCTTCGCGAACTACGAGAAGAACCAGGCCGCCACGTCGAAGGACGTCAAGATGACGCCCATCGGCAGCCCCGAGTCCAAGACGCCCGCCGGCTTCGAGGGCGCGCTGATGAAGTGCCAGAACATCCAGTTCGAGAGCACCGGCGCGCAGACGACCCCCGGCCCGAAGTCCGCCCAGATTCCCACCTGCATCTGGGCCGACTACAGCACGCTGGGCGTCGTCAACGCCGTCGACCCGGCGGCGATGATGACCGGCGGGACCGGTTTCACCCTGGACCAGGTCGCCGAGCTGGCGGCCCAGCACTACAAGGCCTCCCGCAGCAAGGCGTAACCCCGCGTACGCAGAAGGGGCGCCCCGCCGGTTCGGCGGGGCGCCCCTTCCATGTCCATACGGCTCAGGCGGACTTCTCGTGCCTGCCGTCGTTCTTCACGATCCGCGGGACCAGCGTCGGGTTGACGTTGTTGCGGACGACGTCGGCCGTGATGACCACGCGGGCCACGTCCTTGCGGGACGGGACCTCGTACATGACCGACTGGAGGACCTCCTCCATGATGGCGCGCAGGCCGCGCGCGCCGGTGCCGCGGAGGATCGCCTGGTCGGCGATGGCCTCCAGGGCCGGGCGGTCGAAGTCCAGTTCCACGCCGTCGAGTTCGAAGAGGCGCTGGTACTGCTTCACCAGCGCGTTGCGCGGCTCGACCAGGATCTGGAGGAGCGCCTCGCGGTCCAGGTTGTGGACGGAGGTGAGGACGGGGAGACGGCCGATGAACTCGGGGATCATCCCGAACTTCACCAGGTCCTCCGGCATGACCTCCTGGAACTGGTCGCTCGCCTCGATCTCGCGCTTGGAGCGGATGGTCGCCCCGAAGCCGATGCCCTTGGCGCCCGCCCGCGACTCGATGATCTTCTCCAGGCCGGCGAAGGCGCCGCCCACGATGAAGAGCACGTTCGTCGTGTCGATCTGGATGAACTCCTGGTGCGGGTGCTTCCGGCCGCCCTGCGGGGGGACCGAGGCCGTCGTGCCTTCCAGGATCTTCAGGAGGGCCTGCTGCACGCCCTCACCGCTCACGTCACGCGTGATCGACGGGTTTTCGCTCTTACGGGCGACCTTGTCGATCTCGTCGATGTAGATGATCCCGGTCTCGGCCTTCTTGACGTCGTAGTCGGCGGCCTGGATCAGCTTGAGCAGGATGTTCTCGACGTCCTCGCCGACATAGCCGGCCTCCGTCAGCGCCGTCGCGTCGGCGATGGCGAACGGAACGTTGAGCATGCGGGCCAGGGTCTGCGCGAGCAGCGTCTTGCCCGAGCCCGTGGGACCCAGCAGCAGAATGTTGGACTTCGCCAGTTCGATGGCGTCGTCACGGCCCTGCGCGCCGCCGTTCTCGCCGGCCTGGACGCGCTTGTAGTGGTTGTACACAGCGACGGAGAGGGCCTTCTTGGCCGGCTCCTGGCCGACGACGTAGCCCTCGAGGAACTCGTAGATCTCGCGGGGCTTGGGGAGTTCCTCCCAGCGCACCTCGCTCGTCTCCGCGAGTTCCTCCTCGATGATCTCGTTGCAGAGGTCGATGCACTCGTCGCAGATGTACACACCGGGTCCCGCGATGAGCTTCTTCACCTGCTTCTGGCTCTTTCCGCAGAACGAGCACTTGAGCAGGTCGCCGCCATCACCGATGCGTGCCACGAGGTGCTTCCCCTTCGCCTGGGAGCGCTTGGTTCAGCGACTCCTGGTGCCTCATATTCGACGGTACCTTGCCGGGCCCCCCGTTCGGGCCCCCCTTGGCGTGGTTGACATGGTCGCAATTCGGCCACGCCAACCACGGCGAGGGAAGGTCGGGCGTCAGCGCTCGGCGGAGGCCGTGCTCTTGCGGGTCGAGACGATCTGGTCGATCAGGCCGTACGCCAGGGCGTCCTCGGCCGTCAGGATCTTGTCGCGCTCGATGTCGTCGCGGATCTTCTCGATCGGGGTCGAGGAGTGCTTGGCCAGCATCTCCTCCAGCTGGCTGCGCATGCGCAGGATCTCGTTGGCCGCGATCTCCAGGTCGGAGAGCTGCTCACGGCCGGTGCCGCCGGACGGCTGGTGGATCAGCACGCGGGCGTTCGGCAGGGCCATCCGCTTGCCGGGGGTGCCGGCGGCGAGCAGCACGGCCGCGGCGGAGGCCGCCTGGCCCATGCAGACCGTCTGGATGTCCGGCTTCACGAACTGCATCGTGTCGTAGATCGCCGTGAGGGCGGTGAAGGAGCCGCCCGGGCTGTTGATGTAGATCGAGATGTCGCGGTCCGGGTCCATCGACTCCAGGCACAGGAGCTGCGCCATGACGTCGTTGGCGGAGGCGTCGTCGATCTGCACGCCGAGGAAGATCACGCGCTCCTCGAACAGCTTCGCGTACGGGTCGTACTCGCGGACGCCCTGCGAGGTGCGCTCGACGAAGCGCGGCACGACGTAGCGGTTGTCCATCGGCGCGCCGGTGTAGAGGCCGCTCGGGGAGAGGTTGTTCTGCATCTGGGTGTTCACCGTCCTGGTGGCGTTCAGAGGGGGCTGGGGGCTCTTCGGCGGGCTGCCGGCGCTCAGGCGCCCGTGCCGCCGCCGCCCGGAACACCCGCGGCGTGCGTGATGATGTCGTCGATGAGGCCGTACTCCTTGGCCTCCTCCGCGGTGAACCAGCGGTCGCGGTCGCCGTCGCGGATGATCGCCTCGACGGTCTGGCCGGAGTGGTGCGCGGTGATCTCGGCCATGCGCTTCTTGGTGCGCAGGAGGTACTCGGCCTGGATCTTGATGTCGGAGGCGGTGCCGCCGATGCCGGCGGAGCCCTGGTGCATCAGGATGTCGGTGTTCGGCAGCGCGAAGCGCTTGCCGGGGGTGCCGCCGGTGAGCAGGAACTGGCCCATCGAGGCCGCCATGCCCATACCGATGGTGACGACGTCGTTCGGGATGTACTGCATGGTGTCGTAGACGGCCATGCCGGCCGTCACGGAGCCACCGGGGCTGTTGATGTACAGGAAGATGTCCTTGTCCGGCTCGGCGGCCAGGAGGAGCATCTGCGCGGTGATCTTGTTGGCGATGTCGTCGTCGACCTGCTGGCCGAGGAAGATGATCCGCTCGCCGAGCAGCCGGTTGTAGACATGGTCGCCGAGGCCGCCACCGATGGACGGCTCACCCGCGGCGTAAGGCTTCAGATTCGTCACGTATCCACCTGCTCGTCTCCGACGGCCCCAAGCCGTCTCAGCGTCTTGTTCTGAGGGCAGTGCCCTCGTATTCATGGACCCTAACGCGCAGGTCGGACAACGCCATCCCGGTTCCCGAACTGTTCGCTGGGAGCGCAAGGTAGTTGGGGGCGCATAAGCGGGTCCGGTTACGTCCACGGGCCCGTACGCACAGCAGTGCGTACGGGCCCGTGGAGCAGGGTCCGCCGGGGGCGGGGGCCCTTACTTGTCCTCGGAGACCTCGGCCTCGCCGGTGACGGCCTCGACGGCCTCGGCGGCGGCCTCGACGACCTCGTCCTCGTCGTCGGAGAGGTCGACGACCTCGCCGTTGGTGTCCTTGACCGTGGCGGCCTCGACGACGACCGCGAGGGCCTTGCCGCGGGCGACCTCGCCGACGAGCATCGGGACCTGGCCCTGCTGGGCCACGGCCTGGGCGAACTGGTCGGGGCTCATGCCGGAGGAGGCGGCACGGCGGAACAGGTGCTCGGTGAGCTCCTCGCGGGAGACGTCGAGCTTCTCCTTGTTGACGAGCTCATCGAGGATGAACTGCGTCTTGATGCCCTTCTCGGCCTGCTCCTTGGTCTCGGCCAGGAACTCCTCCTCGGTCTTGCCCTGGATCTCCAGGTACTTCGCGAGGTCGAGGCCCATCTGGCCGAGCTGGTGGTGCTCCAGGTTGTGCTTGCGGGTGTTGATCTCGTCCTCGAGAAGCTTCTCGGGCATCGGGACCTCGACCAGCTTGAGGAGCTCGTCGAGGACGCGCTCCTGGGCCTGGGTGGCCTGGTCGAACTGCTTCATGTTCTCGAGGCGCTTGCGGCTGTCGGCCTTGAGCTCGTCGAGGGTGTCGAACTCCGACGCCATCTGCGCGAACTCGTCGTCGAGCTCGGGGAGCTCACGGGCGGCGACGGCGGTGACCTTGACGGTGACCTCCGCGTCCTTGCCCTCGGCGGAGCCGCCCTTCAGCTGCGAGGTGAAGGTGGCCTCGCCGCCGGCCTCCAGGCCCTTGACGGCCTCGTCGATGCCGTCGAGGAGCTCGCCGGAGCCGATGGTGTACGAGACGTCGCTGGCGACACCGTCGGGCAGGACCTCGCCGTCGACCTTGGCCTCGAGGTCGATGGTGACGACGTCGCCCTCGGCGGCGGCGCGCTCGACGGTCTTCGTCGAGGCGAAGCGCTCGCGGAGCTGCTCCACGGACTTCTCGACGTCCTCGTCGGTGACCTCGACCGCGTCGACGGTGACCTCGATGCCGGAGTAGTCCGGGATCTCGATCGTCGGGCGGACGTCGACCTCGGCGGTGAAGGCCAGCAGCTCGCCGTCCTTCAGCTCGGTGATGTCGACCTCGGGCTGGCCGAGCGGGTTGACCTCGGCCTCGTTGACGGCCTCGGTGTAGAACTTCGGGAGCGCGTCGTTGACGGCCTCCTCCAGCACGGCGCCGCGACCGAACCGCTGGTCGATCACGCGAGCCGGGATCTTGCCCTTACGGAAGCCCTTGACCGTGACCTGCTGGTTGATCTTCTTGTACGCCGCGTCGAGGCTGTCCTTGAGCTCCTCGAAGGGCACCTCGACAGTGAGCCGAACCCGGGTCGGGTTCAGGGTCTCCACGGCGCTCTTCACGGTTCGGTCTCCTTGTGGCTGATTCCTGGAATCCACCGGGGCCGCGTGTGGCGGTTCCGGCAGGTCGGCCCGGTCAGAAAGACACACGGGCACGCAGCTTGCATAGTAACCGCAAGCGGGATGACGCCCACAACGTGATCAAGGGTGCGCGAGGTCGGCGCGTGATCGTCATGGTCGGGGTGGCGGGATTTGAACCCACGGCCTTCCGCTCCCAAAGCGGACGCGCTACCAAGCTGCGCCACACCCCGTCGGTGCGACACGTAGGGTACATGGACGGGGACTGTGCGGCGCCCCCTGATTTCCGGGGTGTGCGCGAAAGGCCGCCGACCGGCTACCATGCTCCTCGTGCCGCGGTCCTCGTGACCTGCGGCGCGACGCTGTGCGGGTGTAGCTCAATGGTAGAGCACTAGTCTTCCAAACTAGCTACGCGGGTTCGATTCCCGTCACCCGCTCTGAACGAAGAAAACCCCAGGTGACCTGGGGTTTTCTTCGTTTCGGGCCGCCGCCGACGCCAGCGGGACGCCGCCGCCCGCAGCCGGCCCGCCGGTCGCTCAGAACTTTATGGCGGCGATCGTCTGCGTTATCGAGTCCAGGAAGCGCTGGATGTCGTCCGCCATGCCGGTGGAGGCGAGGAAGAAGCCGAAGAGGACCGCGACCACGGCCGGGCCGCCCTTGAGGTTCCCCCCGCGGATCAGCACCACCAGGATGATTGCCAACAGCAACACCACAGACAGTGAAATGGCCACAACTGATCACACCCTTGGTCGGTCCCACCTTGCCCACCAGGGAGCCCCTGTCTCGGAACACCCCCCGCTGTCTCCATCGTGCCACCAACCCCCCTGCCCTGACTGCCGGGTGACGAATCGTCGTGCAGAAGATCACGTCAGGCGGGGCGGGAGAGGAGCAGCAGCGCCCGGTCGTCGTTGACGTCCTTGGCGACGGCCTCGATCAGGTGCCAGGCGACGCCCTCGAAGCCCTCGGCGACGCAGCGGTCGGCCTCGCCGGTGAGGCGGTCGATGCCCTCGGCGATGTCCCGGTCGGCGGCCTCGACCAGGCCGTCGGTGAAGAGCATGAGGACGTCGCCGGGGCGCAGGGAGCCCTTGACCGGGTGGAACTCGGCCCCGTCGTAGACGCCGAGGAGGGGGCCTTCGGCGTCCTTCTCCTCCCAGCGCCCGCTGCCCGCGTGGAGCTGGAGGGCGGGCAGGTGGCCGGCCGAGAACAGCTCGTAGTCGCCGGACTCCAGGTCGAGGACGAGGTGGATCGAGGTGGCGAAGCCCTCGTCCCAGTTCTGGCGGAGGAGGTAGCCGTTGGCCGCCGGGAGGAAGCCGTGCGGCGGGAGCGAGCCGAGGAGTCCGCCGAAGGCGCCGGAGAGCAGCAGGGAGCGGGAGGCCGCGTCCATGCCCTTGCCGGAGACGTCGGTGAGGACGACCTCCAGGGTGCGTCCGCCGTGGGTGCGGGCGGCGACGACGAAGTCGCCCGAGAAGGACTGGCCGCCGGCCGGGCGCAGCGCCATCTCGCGGTGCCAGCCCTTGGGGAGCCGGGGCAGGGCGCTCTGGACGCGGATGCGTTCGCGCAGGTCGAAGAGCATGGTGCCGCCGCGCCGCCAGGGCACGCCGACCCGGGCCCGGAACTGGGCGATGAGCAGCCCGAAGAGTCCGCAGGCGGCGACGACCAGGACGGTGCCGGGGGTGACCCTGGCGGGGCCCTGGGTGTACGGGCCGAGGACGACGGACTCGACGATGAGGGCGCCCGCGGCCGCCGCGTACAGGGCGAGCAGGCTGGCGGGGCGCAGCAGCAGGCCGCCGGCCACGATGGGCAGGACGAGCGCGGCGGGCGCGCACCAGACGGGGTCGAAGAGGGTCCCGCACGCGATGGCGGGGATCATCAGGAGGAGTCCCGCGAAGGCGAGCCAGTCCGCGCCGTCGCCGCGGAAGTAGTCGACGGCGGATCTGCGCAGCGCGACGCGGGCCCGGCGCACGCGCCTGCGTGTCCGGGCCGCGTACGTGTTCACTCCGGCGCGCTGTCCCATTGGCCTGGACCCTATCCATCCCGTCGGACATCGTGCAGGGGTACCCCAGGTGACAATGTGCGTGAAATCGGGTCGCCCCGGGCGCGCGCCGCTGATATCGATGGCATATGACGACTGAACTGCGGGTTCTCGACCCGTTGGAGTGGGACCGCTGGTACGGGGTGCTCGAGCTCGCGTTCGGCGGTGTGCCGGAGTCTCCGGAGGAGCGGCGGCTCTGGCAGGACCTGACCGAGCACGACCGCTTCCTGGGCGCCTGGGACGGCGATCTGTGCGTGGGGACGGCGGGGGCGTTCTCGTTCCGGCTGACGGTGCCGGGCGGGGCGTCGGTCCCGGCGGGCGGGGTCACGATGGTCAGCGTGGCCGGAACTCATCGGCGGCGCGGGATCCTGACCTCGATGATGCGGCGGCAGCTGGACGACCTGCGGGCGGCGGGCGAGTGCCTGGCCGTGCTGACGGCGTCGGAGCCGGAGATCTACGGGCGGTTCGGTTACGGCATCGGGGCGTACTCGGTGCACGCGAGGATCGACACGAACCGGGTGCGGCTGACGGTGCCGGAGGGCACGGACGGGGTCTCCCTGCGCCTGGCCGACCCGACGGAGTCCTCGGCGGTGTGCGAGGCGGTGTACGCGAAGCTCGTCCCGGCGCGGCCCGGGATGCTCGCGAGGCGGCCGGGGTGGGAGCGGCTGCCGCTGCTCGACCCGGCGGGCGAGCGGGAGGGCGCCTCGCCGCGGCAGTGCGTGCTCGCGGAGCGGGACGGGGGGGTCGTGGGATTCGCGCACTACGCGATCAAGCCGGAGTGGTCGCACGCGGGCTCCGGCGGGACCGTGCACGTGCACGAGCTGATGGGCCTCGACCCGCTGGCCGAGGCGGCGCTGTGGCGGTTCCTCTGCTCGGTGGACCTGACCTCGTCGGTACGGTTCCGCAGCCGGCCCGTGGACGACGGCTGGCAGCACCTGGTGAGCGACGTGCGGCGGTGCGAGCCGACGATCCGGGACGGGCTGCACGTGCGGCTCGTGGAGGTGGGCGCGGCGCTGGAGGCGCGGACGTACCAGGCGCCGGTGGACGTGGTGTTCGAGGTCTCGGACGCGTTCTGCCCTTGGAACGAGGGGCGGTGGCGGTTGACCGGGGACCAGAAGGGCGCGGTGTGCGTCCGGACGTCCGATCCCGCGGATCTCGCGCTGTCCGTGCGGGAGTTGGGGGCGGCGTACCTGGGCGGGGTCTCGTTGGTGTCGCTCGCCGGCGCGGGCCGTGTGCGGGAGCTTCGGGAGGGGGCGCTCGTGGAGGCGTCCGTGGCGTTCGGGTCCCCGGTGGCCCCCTGGTTGCCGCACGGGTTCTAGGGGCGGGGCGGCAACGGGTCGGGCAGCGCCCTGGGGGCGGTGTGCCCACCCGTTCCGCCCCGGGCGGAACGCATGCCCACACCTAGGCCTGGCAGGTCGGGCACCAGAAGAGGTTGCGGGCTGCCAGGTCCGCCGTGCGGATGTCGGTTCCGCAGATGTGGCACGGCATGTTCGCGCGGCGGTAGACGTAGACCTCGCCGCCGTGGTCGTCCACGCGGGGCGGGCGGCCCATGGCCTCGGGGGTGTGTTCGGGGCGGACCGTGTCGATGCGGTTCAGGCGGACGCCCTCGCGCATCAGCTCCGCCAGGTCCTCCCAGATCGCGGTCCACTCCCCCGCCGTCAGGTCCCTGCCCGCGCGGTACGGGTCGATGCCGTGCCGGAAGAGGACCTCGGCGCGGTAGACGTTGCCGACGCCCGCGACGACCTTCTGGTCCATGAGGAGGGCGGCGATCGTCGTGCGGGACTTCGAGATCCGGCGCCAGGCCCTGTCGGGGTCGTCGGCGGCGCGGAGCGGGTCGGGGCCCAGGCGGTCGTGTATCGCCCGCTTCTCGGCGTCCGTGATCAGGGCGCAGGTGGTGGGGCCGCGCAGGTCCACGTACGACTCGGGGTTCGCGAGGCGCAGGCGGACCGTGTCCGTGGGCGGCGGGGCCGGGGCGTCGCCGAAGTTCACCTTGCCGAAGAGGCCCAGGTGGATGTGGATCCATTCCTCGCCGGGGAAGCCCAGGAAGAGGTGCTTCCCGTGGGCTTCCGTCGTCTCCAGGGTCGCGCCGTCGAGCAGGGCCGCCGAGTCGGCGAACTTGCCCTGGGGGCTGGAGACGCGCACGGGCCGGCCGCCGAACCGCTCGCGGTGGTCGGCGGCCAGCCGGTGGATGGTGTGCCCCTCGGGCATCAGGCGGTCGGCTCCTGCGGGTGGTGCGCGGGGATCGGGGGGAGCTCGCCGGTGGTCTCGTACTTCGACAGCATGTCGATGCGGCGGGTGTGACGCTCGTCACCCGAGTACGGGGTGTTCAGGAAGATCTCGACGAACTTGGTCGCCTCTTCCTGGGTGTGCATCCGGCCACCGACGGAGATCACGTTGGCGTTGTTGTGCTCGCGGCCGAGGGCGGCGGTCTGCTCGCTCCAGGCGAGGGCGGCGCGGACCCCCTTCACCTTGTTCGCGGCGATCTGCTCGCCGTTGCCGGAGCCGCCGATGACGATGCCCAGGCTGTCCGGGTCCGCGGCCGTCTTCTCGGCGGCGCGCAGGCAGAACGGCGGGTAGTCGTCGAGGGCGTCGTAGATGTGGGGGCCGCAGTCGACGGGCTCGTGGCCGTGGGCCTTGAGCCACTCGACGAGGTGGTTCTTTAGTTCAAAGCCGGCGTGGTCGGAACCGATATAGACGCGCATGATGCCGAGTGTGGCATGTCAGGGCCCGGGTAGCAGGCAGCGGGGTCGAGAGCTTCACCCGACCTGGTACGGACCTTCGACTCTCGCGAGGTCGCCCGTACGACGATCTGGAATGAGGTCTTCCGATCATCCCTGTTCACGGGGTTCAATGCTTGGGCTCGCGACCCGAGCACCCCCCACACACGAGGAAGCGTCGATGAACACGCAACCGACCCTGACGAAGGACGGCCAGGAGACCGGCACCACCGGTGGCTCGCAGTCCTCCGACGGCCTCAAGGCCGGGCTCAAGAACCGCCACCTGTCGATGATCGCGATCGGCGGCGTCATCGGCGCCGGCCTCTTCGTCGGCTCCGGCTCCGGCATCGCCGCGGCCGGCCCCGCGATCCTCCTCTCGTACGCACTCGTCGGCGCCATGGTCGTCTTCGTGATGCGGATGCTGGGCGAGATGGCCGCCGCCCGGCCGTCCTCCGGCTCCTTCTCCGCCTACGCGGACCGGGCCCTGGGCCGCTGGGCCGGTTTCACCATCGGCTGGCTGTACTGGTTCTTCTGGGTCGTCGTCCTCGCCGTCGAGGCGACCGCGGGCGCCAAGATCCTGGAGAGCTGGGTCCCGGCCGTGCCGCAGTGGGGCTGGGCGCTCATCGTGATGGTGGTGCTGACCGCGACCAACCTGGGCTCCGTCGCCTCGTACGGCGAGTTCGAGTTCTGGTTCGCCGGCATCAAGGTCGTCGCCATCGGCGCCTTCGTCGTCATCGGTCTGCTCGCCGTCTTCGGCGTGCTGCCGGGCTCGGACAACCCGGGCGCCGGATTCGCGCACCTCACCGACAGCGGGGGCTTCTTCCCGATGGGGGCGGGCGCGGTCCTCACCGGTGTGCTGATGGTCGTCTTCTCGTTCATGGGCAGCGAGATCGTCACGCTCGCGGCCGGTGAGTCCGAGGACCCGCAGAAGGCGGTCACCAAGGCCACCAACAGCGTGATCTGGCGGATCGGCGTCTTCTACCTGGGCTCGATCCTCGTCGTCCTGACGCTGCTGCCGTGGAACGACAAGTCGATCGTCGAGAAGGGCTCGTACGTCGCCGCCCTCGACTCCATCGGCATCCCGCACGCCGGCCAGATCATGAACGTGATCGTCCTGACGGCCGTCCTGTCCTGCCTGAACTCGGGCCTCTACACGGCCTCCCGCATGGCCTTCTCGCTCGGGCAGCGCGGTGACGCGCCGAAGGCCTTCGCGAAGACCAACAAGCGGGGCGTGCCGACGGCCGCGATCCTCGGCTCGGTCGTCTTCGGCTTCGTCGCGGTCTTCTTCAACTACAAGTGGCCCGACACCGTCTTCGCCTTCCTGCTGAACTCCTCCGGCGCCGTCGCGCTCTTCGTCTGGCTGGTCATCTGCGTGACCCAGCTGCGGATGCGCGGGATCATCCTGCGTGAGTCGCCGGAGAAGCTGATCGTGCGGATGTGGCTCTTCCCGTACCTGACGTGGGCGACCATCGCCATGATCATCGGCGTCCTCGGCTACATGGTGATCGACGGCGGCAGCAACCGTGAGCAGGTCGTGCTGTCCCTGCTCGTGGCCGCGCTCGTCATGGCGATCGCGCTGGTCCGCCAGCGGCTCGGCAAGAACGTCGCCCCCGCCGAGGAGCTGGAGCGCGTGTAGTCCGCTCGCCCCTCGGGCGTACGAAAGGGCCCTGCCGCTCCTCCGAGCGGCAGGGCCCTTCGTGTGTCCGTGGCGGTCTCAGCCCTTGCGGCCGACCAGCTTCCAGGCGGCCGGCAGGGCGCCCATGGCGAGCGCGGCCTTGAGGGCGTCGCCGATGAGGAACGGGGTGAGGCCGGCCGCGACGGCCTGGCCGAGGGTCATGCCGGTGGCGAGGGCCAGGTAGGGCACGCCGACCGCGTAGATGAGCGCGGAGCCGAGCACCATCGCGCCGGCGGTGCGGAGCACGGAGCGGTCGGCGCCGCGGCGGGCGAGGGCGCCGACGACGGTCGAGGCGAGGAGCATGCCGAGGATGTAGCCGAAGGACGGCATGCCGTAGCCGGAGGAGGCCTGCGCGAACCACGGGACGCCCGCCATGCCCGCGACCGCGTACAGGGCGAGGGCGAGGAAGCCGCGGCGGGCGCCGAGCGCGGTGCCGACGAGCAGGGCGGCGAAGGTCTGACCGGAGACCGGGACCGGGGAGCCGGGGACCGGGACTGAGAGCTGCGCGGCGAGGCCGGTGAGGGCGGCGCCGCCGACGACCAGGGCGATGTCGCGGGCGCGGCTCGCCGGGATCAGGTCGGCGAGGACGGTGCCCGCCCGGAGGGAACGGGCGGGGGCGGCGGCGGTGCTCATCGGTACTCCGCGGGGGTGAGGGTGGGAGGGACAGGTTGACGGTATGCCAGGAGTGAGCGCTCGATCACCGTCAGCCGCCGACAAAGCGGCGGTCGAGCGCTTCGTGGAGATCGAACAAAGCCCGCCGATCACACCTCCCGCCACGTGACGCTTGTCACTGGGAACTCGTGCATGGAGGTCCCTTTTGCGCCAGGGGGTGTCCACTGGAGAGACTGTGGGGTCCCCATAAACCGTCCGTGAATCCGTACTGCTCAATGTCAACTCCTTGGCCGTAGACGACGCAGCCTTTCGACTTGATCGTCCCCACCAATTCGCGCTCCCGACTGCCCCCTACGGCAGGGCGGTCACGGGTCGCATCCCCCGGATCCGGCTATGCCGGATCCGGGGCGGGACTGTTGACGAAGCCCCACGCCAGGGCACCGCGCTTGGCGATGTTGACCCCGGCGACGTGGTCGGCCGGACCAGCGAGCCCGCACCGACGACAGTGGAAGTGATCCCGAATGGGCCGGTTGGCGCGCTCGGTGTGACCGCAGCGCGGACAGCGCTGCGAGGTGTGGGCCGGGTCCACCTCGACGAAAGGCACGCCTGCGCGACGCGCCTTGTACTCCAGGAAGGAGCCGAGCTGACGGAATGGCCAGGACGACAGTGTGGCCCGCTGGTCGCGTCGAACCGTGACCCGTTCGCGGATGCCCGCCAGTTCTTCGACGGAGATGCCGCGCCCGGTGCGTTGGGCGACGGCCACGATGTCCTTGGAAATGCGGTGGTTGATGTGGGTGGCGTGCCGGGCCTCCCGGCGCGCCCGCTTCTTGAGTCGCCGCACCGATGACCGGGTGCGCTTGGCCTGCAGTTCGGCCTTCTTGCGGGCCTGCCAGCGCCGGTACCGGTTCAAGCGGCGGCCGCTGTAGTTGGCGCCGTCGGAGGTGGTGGCGAGGTTGCTGATGCCCCGGTCCACCCCGATGAAGCCCTTCGGGTCGAACACCTCTGGTTCAGGTAGGTCGATGGTGGCGACCAGGAACCACTTGCCATCGCGGTGCACCAGATCGGACTCGCCCCTGCGGAAATCGGCCAGTTGCTTGAGCGCGCCCTGCGAGCACACGAACCGCAGGCTCTTGACCCGGCCGTCCATCGTCCAGATGGACACGGTCCTCTGAGCGTAGTTCCACGACAAGCACCGGTCGTCGAACGTGTGCGCCGCGTCGGCTCGGAACACGATCGGCTTGGACTCGGCCTTGCGGCGCCGCTCCGAGCCGTCCTTGCCGAGATTCCCGACCCGTACGTTTGCCCGCAGTGCGGCGTAGGTGTCCACCACGCGCTTGATCACATGCTGCGCCGCCTGCGCCCCCAACCCGCGCGCCTTGAGCTCCCTGTACCAGACCGACCGCAGGTCCCGCACCGAGCCCCTGAGCCCGTAGCACTCGAACGACCGCTCCGAGATCCGGTTCGCGCACTGGTTGACCGTGCGCAGGGTGCGCTCAAGAGCCGGTGCCTGCACGGCATCGGGCATCAGGCGGACCTGCACAACGAGCTTCATGACGACCACCGTAGGACGCCCGGTCCGGCCTGGACTCCGATCCGCCAGAACCGGAAGATACTATGCCCCTCTTCACACCTGCGTCGTTTCCATGCCGAAGTGCGGCATGACCTGCTATGCACCCCCTCCACAAATCGAAGCCGAACGTTCACCTTGTGTGAAGATGGTGACCGTATAGCGGACTCCGGTTCCCTCTGAGCGGTGCCCCCGCCCAGACTGTGGGCTCCCTCCCCGTCTCAGCTAGTGAACAGGGTTCGCCCATGTCTCGGACCACCGCGCCCGCGCCGGCCGACCGCAAGGACGGCGCGACCGCACCTGCCGAGGGCCTCTCGCACGGCCTCAAGCAGCGCCATCTCTCGATGATCGCCCTCGGCGGCGTCATCGGCGCCGGGCTCTTCGTGGGCTCCGGCGCCGGCATCGCCGCCGCCGGGCCGTCGATCGTCATCGCCTACGCGATCTCCGGCGTCCTCGTGATGCTCGTGATGCGGATGCTCGGCGAGATGTCGGCCGCGAACCCGGCCTCCGGCTCCTTCTCCGTCCACGCCGAGCGCGCCTTCGGCTCCTGGGCGGGCTTCACCTCGGGCTGGGCCTTCTGGTTCCTGCTCTGCGTCGCCGTCGGCCTGGAGGGCATCGGTGCCGCGAAGATCATGACCGGCTGGTTCCCCGGCAGCCCCGAGTGGGCCTGGGTCGCGCTCTTCATGCTGGTCTTCTGCGTCACCAACCTGGCGGCGGTGAAGAACTTCGGCGAGTTCGAGTTCTGGTTCGCGGCGCTCAAGGTCGGCGCGATCGTCCTCTTCCTCGGCATCGGCGTCCTCGCGATCCTCGGCGTCCTGCCCGGCACGGACGCCCCCGGCACCGCGAACCTCACCGGCGAGGGCGGCTTCTTCCCGCACGGCACCGAGGGCCTCATCGTGGGCCTGCTGGCCTCCGTCTTCGCGTACGGCGGCCTGGAGACGGTCACCATCGCGGCGGCCGAGTCGGAGCACCCGGTGCAGGGCGTCGCCAAGGCCGTCCGTACGGCGATGTGGCGGATCGCGCTCTTCTACATCGGCTCCATGGCGGTCATCGTCACCCTCGTCCCGTGGGGCGACAAGGCGGTCGTCGAGAAGGGCCCGTACGTCGCCGCCCTGGACCACCTGGGCATCCCGGCGGCCGGCCAGATCATGAACGTGGTCGTGCTCGTCGCCCTGCTCTCGGCGATGAACGCCAACATCTACGGCGCCTCCCGGATGGCCGGCTCGCTGGTCGCCCGCGGCCAGGGCCCGAAGGCACTGGGCAAGCTGTACGGCGGGGTTCCCCGTCCGGCCGTGCTCGTCTCCTGCGTCGTCGGCTTCGGCTGCGTCCTGCTGAGCTACTGGTCGCCGGACAAGGCCTTCATCTGGCTGCTCAACACCATCGGCGCGATCATCCTGGTCGTCTGGTTCTTCATCGCCGCCTCCCAGCTGGTGCTGCGCCGCCGCACCGAGCGCGAGGCGCCCGAGAAGCTGGTCGTGCGGATGTGGCTCTTCCCGGTGCTGACCTGGGTGGCGCTGGCCGGCATGGCCGCGATCTTCGTCCTGATGGCCCGCGAGGAGGGCACCCGTGTGCAGCTGTACTACACGGGCGCGCTGACGCTGGTGCTCGCGGTCGTCGGCTTCGTACGCCAGAAGACGGCGGCGGGCCGCGCTTCCTGAGCTCCCCGCCGCTTCCCCCGAAGCCCCCGGACCCCTCTCGGTCCGGGGGCTTCGTCATGCCCGGACCCGGGACCCGGGCGGGTCCTAGGACGAAGGGCTGATCAACTTGCCCAGCACCTACTGCTAGCCTGCACTTGCATACAGCTTGCAATAAGCCGTCGAAGGGCTCGGGCACATGGCGATCTACACACTTCCGGAGCTGCCGTACGACTACGCGGCGCTGGAGCCGGTGATCAATCCGCAGATCATCGAGCTGCACCACGACAAGCACCACGCCGCGTACGTGAAGGGCGCGAACGACACCCTGGAGCAGCTGGAGGAGGCGCGCGAGAAGGACCAGTGGGGGGCGATCAACGGCCTGGAGAAGAACCTGGCCTTCCACCTCTCCGGCCACATCCTGCACTCCATCTACTGGAACAACATGGCCAGCCCGAAGGGCGGCGAGGGCGGCGGCGAGCCGCTGGCCGCCGACGGCGTCGGTGAGCTCGCGGACGCGATCACCGAGTCCTTCGGCTCCTTCGCCAAGTTCAAGGCCCAGCTGACCAAGGCCTCCGCGACCACCCAGGGCTCCGGCTGGGGCGTCCTCGCGTACGAGCCGATCAGCGGCCGCCTCATCGTCGAGCAGGTCTACGACCACCAGGGCAACGTCGGCCAGGGCTCGGTCCCGATCCTGGTCTTCGACGCCTGGGAGCACGCCTTCTACCTCCAGTACAAGAACCAGAAGGTCGACTTCATCGAGGCCATGTGGCAGGTCGTCAACTGGCAGGACGTGTACAAGCGCTACCTGTCGGCGAAGGCCTCGGTGCCGCTGATCTCCTTCTGATCTTCGTCTGAAAAAGGCTCCTGCTCGTGATCGTCTTCTCAACCTTCACCGGGCAGGCGGAAAAGAGGACGGCCCCCGCGATGACGTGAATCGCGGGGGCCGTCTGCCGTGCGGGCCTACTACTCGAAGCTGGGCGCCGCCGTCCGCGTGCGCTTGATCTCGTAGAAGCCCGGCGTCGAGGCCACGAGCAGCGTGCCGTCCCACAGCCGGGCCGCAGCCTCGCCGCGCGGGGTCGGAGTGACGACCGGACCGAAGAAGGCGACCTCGTCGCCCGTCGGGCCCGGCACCGCGATGACCGGGGTGCCGACGTCCTGGCCGACCTTCTCGATGCCCTCCGTGTGGGAGGCGCGCAGCTCGGTGTCGTACGTGTCCTTGTCGGCGAAGTCCGCCAGGTCCTCGGGCAGGCCGACGTCCTTCAGCGCGCCGGCGATCGCCTCGCGGGTCGGGCCCTCGCCGTTGTTGTGGAAGCGGGTGCCGAGCGCCGTGTAGAGCTTGCCGACGACCTCGTCGCCGTGCAGCTGCTGGGCGGCGATCACCACGCGGACCGGGCCCCAGGCCTGGGTCTCCAGCATCTCGCGGTACTCGGCGGGGACCTCGTCGAGCCGGTTCTCGTTGAGCACGGCCAGGCTCATGACCTTCCAGCGCACGTCGACCGGGCGCACCTGCTCCACCTCCAGCATCCAGCGGGAGGTCATCCAGGCCCACGGGCACAGCGGGTCGAAGTAGAAGTCGGCGGTGGTCCTGCTTTCGGACATGTCACTCCTCGGTAAGGCCGCGATGAAGGGGTTGCGCCGAAAAGAGGGAACATCCCGGGGGACCGGCCGCATTCCCGCGCGTCGGCATCGCCATGTGCCGCGTGACAGCAGCGCATGGGAGGATCGGTGCTGTTTCGAACGCGCCACGAAGGAGTGACCGTGCCCGGTGAGAATCTGTCCCGCGACGAGGCCCACGAGCGGGCCGCGCTGCTGTCCGTCGACGGGTACGAGGTCGTCCTCGACCTCAGGTCGGCGGTCGGCGACTCCGACGAGGCGGTGCGCACCTTCCGCTCACAGACGACGATCCGCTTCCGCCGTACGGGGGCGGGCGACGCCACCTTCGTGGACCTGATCGCCCCGTCCGTGAACGCGGTCACGCTCAACGGCCGCTCCCTCGACCCGGCGGTCGTCTTCGACGGCGCGCGGATCGCGCTCGCCGACCTGGCCGACGAGAACGTGCTCGTGGTGGACGCGCAGTGCGCCTACAGCCGCACCGGCGAGGGCATGCACCGCTTCGTCGACCCGGAGGACGGCGAGGTCTACCTCTACACGCAGTACGAGCCGGCCGACGCCCGCCGGGTGTACGCCAACTTCGAGCAGCCCGACCTCAAGGCCCCGTACCGCTTCTCGGTGACCGCGCCCGAGGGCTGGACGGTGTGGAGCAACGGCGCCGGGGAGCAGGACGCCGAGGGCGTGTGGCGGTTCGCGGAGACCGCGCCGATCTCCACGTACATCACGTGCGTCGTGGCCGGCCCGTACCACTACGTCACCGACAGCTACACGCGCGGCGACCTGGAGATCCCGCTCGGCGCGATGTGCCGGAAGTCGCTCGCGAAGCACTTCGACGCCGACGACGTCTTCCTGATCACCAAGCAGGGCTTCGACTTCTTCCACGACAACTTCGACTACCCGTACCCCTTCGGGAAGTACGACCAGGCCTTCGTCCCCGAGTACAACCTCGGCGCGATGGAGAACCCGGGCATGGTGACCTTCCGCGAGGAGTACATCTACCGGGGCAAGGTCACCCAGGCCGCGTACGAGAGCCGGGCCAACGTCATCCTGCACGAGATGGCGCACATGTGGTTCGGCGACCTGGTCACCATGGTGTGGTGGGACGACCTGTGGCTGAAGGAGTCCTTCGCGGACTTCATGGGCTCCTTCGCGAACGCCGAGGCCACCCGCTTCACCAACAGCTGGGTGACCTTCGCCAACAACCGCAAGGCCTGGGCGTACCGTGCCGACCAGCTGCCGTCCACGCACCCGGTCACGGCCGACATCCGTGACCTGGAGGACGCCAAGCTCAACTTCGACGGCATCACGTACGCCAAGGGCGCCTCGGTGCTCAAGCAGCTCGTCGCGTACGCCGGGCGGGACGCGTTCCTGGAGGGCGCGCGCCGCTACTTCAAGCGCCACGCCTACGGGAACACACGCCTGGCCGACCTCCTCGCGATCCTGGAGGAGACCTCCGGGCGCGACATGAAGGCCTGGGCGAAGTCCTGGCTCCAGACCTCCGGCGTCAACAGCCTGACCCCGGCCGTCACCTACGACGCGGAGGGCCGGATCACCGAGCTCGCCGTCCTCCAGGAGGGCGACGAGCTGCGTCCCCACCGAGCCGCCGTCGGCCTCTACCGGCTCTCGGGCGGGGAGCTCGTGCGGTACGCGCGGGCCGAGGCGGACATCACCGGCGTCCGGACCGTCGTCACCGAGCTCGCGGGCGAGGCCAAGCCCGACCTGGTGCTCGTCAACGACGACGACCTCACCTACTGCAAGATCCGCTTCGACGAGGGCTCGCTCGCGACGCTGCGGGCACACCTCGGCGACATCACCGACCCGCTGGCCCGCGCCCTGTGCTGGTCGGCGCTGTGGAACCTGACCCGCGACGGGCTCATGCCGGCCCGGGACTTCGTCGCCGTCGCGCTCGCCTTCGCGGGCCGCGAGACCGACATCGGCGTCCTGCAGATGGTGCACGGCTGGACGAAGTCGGCCGTCACGCTGTACGCGGCTCCCGCGTGGCGCGAGGAGGGCGGGCGGCTGCTCGCCGAGGGCGGGCTGCGCGAGCTGCGGGTCGCCGAGCCGGGCAGCGAGCACCAGCTGACCTGGGCGCGGTTCTTCGCGGCGACCGCGACCACCGACGCCGACTTCCAGCTCCTGGAGGGGCTGCTCGACGGCACGGCGAAGATCGACGGCCTCGACGTCGACCAGGAGCTGCGCTGGGCGCTGCTCTCCCCGCTGGCCGTGCACGGCCGTGCGGACGAGACCCGGATCGGCGAGGAGCTCGCCCTGGACGACACGGCGTCGGGCAAGCGCCACCAGACCCGTCTGCTCGCCTCGCGGCCCTCGGCGGCGGTCAAGGCGCAGGCCTGGGCGCAGGTCGTCGAGTCGGACACCCTGTCGAACGCGCTGGTCGAGGCGACCATCGCGGGCTTCGTCCAGCCCTCGCAGCGCGAGCTGATCGCGCCGTACGCGGAGAAGTACTTCGCGGCGATCGAGCGGCTGTGGGGCGAGCGGTCGATCCAGATCGGCATCGACGTGGTCCGGGGCCTGTTCCCGGGGCTCCAGGACCGCCCGGAGACGCTGGCCGCGACGGACGCGTGGCTGTCGGAGCACGAGTCGGCCGCGCCGGCGCTGCGTCGTCTCGTGCTGGAGGCGCGGGACGACCTGGCGCGGGCGCTGCGGGCGCAGGAGTGCGACGGCCTGGCCTCGTGAGTTCCGGCCGATGGGGGCCGCGGACCGTGGCCCCCATCGGCAGTCGAACGTGCGTACTTTAGGGCGAGGTTGTCCCTAAATGTCGACGAGCGTGTAACAGGGGTTAGGGGAGCCTTCGGGCGCGGAAGACCCCCGGCATGAACCACAACACCCCCATCACCCCCCGCCCCCTCCCCCTCTCCTCCCACACCGGTCGGGAGCAACGGCTCGCGTCCGCCGACCAGTTGAGGGAGCAGGGCATCCCCGCCGCCGAGGTCGCCGCGCGCTGCCGGCCCGGCGGCTGGCAGCAGCTGCTGCCCGGCGTCTTCCTGCTCAAGGCCGGGACCCCCACCAGCGAGGACCGGTTGAACGCGGCACTGCTCTACGCCCGCAGGACCGGGGCCGTGCCCTCGCAGGGCCCCGAGCCGATGATCACCGGCCTCGCCGCCCTGACCCTGCACCGCTTCTCCTCCGCTCCCCCGCTCACCGCCCTGGAGCGCATCGACGTGCTCGTGCCGCGCACTCGGCGGCTGCGCTCGACCGGCTGGGTGCGGGTCGTGCGCGCCCCCGAGTCGCCGGAGCCGGTGGAGCTCACCGGCGTCCCCGTCGCCCCGGTCGCCCGCGCCGTCGCCGACGCGGTGTCGGGCCTCTCGGACGCGGAGACGGTGCGCCGGCTGCTCACCGAGGCCGTACGCGGCGGGCACTGCGAACCGGGCGTGGTCGTACGGGAGTTGAGCCGGGCCCGGCTGCTCTCCCGGCCGCACGTGGTGGACGCGGTGGACGCCCTGCTCGCCGAGGGCCGCTCGCTCTCCGAGCAGCGGCTCTACGAGATGGTGCGGGAGTTCGCGCTGCCGGACCCGCTGTGGAACGTGGACCTGCGACTGCCGGGCGGCCCGCACCTGGGCGGGGTGGACGCCTACTGGCCGGACCAGGCGGTCGCCGTGGAGCTGGACACCCGGGCGCCCCGGCAGGACGACGACGAGCTGTGGAGCGAGTACACCCGCAAGCGGGAGCACCTGGAGCGGCTCGGCATCACGGTCGTCCACCTCACCCCGCGCAAGCTGCGCGAGGCGATGGACCAGCAGGCCACCGTGGTCCGTACGGCCCTGATGGCCGCGCCGGACCGGCAGCCCGCCGCGTACGTCGTCGTCCTGCCCAGGTGACGGCCTACTTCTTCGGGGCGGTCCCGCAGAACTCGGCCTCGATGACCTTCTCGGTGTCGCCCGCCCAGTCGGCGTTGAAGTTCCCGGCGAGGGAGTGCTCGCCGTCGCGGGTCACGTGGGCCAGCGAGGTGGAGCCGTGGATGCCGCCGCCGTGGCCCCAGACCTCCACTCCGCAGCTGAGCTTCTGCTTCATGAGCCCGAGACCGTAGCCCACGTTCGGGTACTCGGGGGAGATCTGCACCGTGGTCGTCATCTCCTTCAGACCGCCCTTCGTGAGGAGCCGGCCCTTGAGCAGGGCCGAGTAGAAGGTCTGCAGGTCGCGGGAGTCGGAGATGATCTCGCCCGCCGCGCCCGCGATGCTCGGGTTGAGGTCGGAGACCTCGTGGACGGGGGCGTTCACGTCCCGGGAGAGCTTGGAGTACGCCGGGCTGCTGGGCTCCGGCATGGCCGAGCGGGTCCCGGGGACGGTGGTGGCGCGGAGCTTGAGCGGCTTGATGATCCGGTTCTCGACGGCCTTGCCGTACGGGCGGCCCGTGACCTTCTCGATGACCATGCCGGCGAGGACGAAGTTGGTGTTGGAGTAGTTCCAGGAGGCGCCGGGCTCGAAGTCGGGCTTGTGGGCCATGGCGACGTCGACCAGCTGCTGCGGGGTCCAGGTGTCGTAGCGGTGCTCCAGGAAGCCGGGACCGAAGACCCTCTCCTGGAAGGCGGGGTCCTCGGTGTAGCTGTAGATGCCGCTGGTGTGGTTGAGGAGCTGGCGGACGGTGATCTTCGTACCGTCGTGGCCGTTGCCCCGGACGACTCCGGGGAGCCACTTCTCGACCGGGTCGTCGAGGTCGATGCGGCCCTCCGCCTGGAGCTGGAGGAGGACGGTGGCGGTGAAGGTCTTGGTGATGGAGCCGACGCGGTAGCGGTCGTCGCCGTTGCGCTCGCCGGCGGTGCCGGTCCAGCGGTCGCGCCCGTCGCGGGCCTGGGCGACGGCACCGGGCACGCCGTCGGCGACGGCCGCGTCCAGGGCCTGCTGGGTGGCGGCGTGGTCCTGGTGGCGCACCGGTGCCGCGAGGGCCGGTGCGGCGAGGGCGGTGGCGGCGACACCCGCCACGAGGGTGGCGGCGACGACGGTACGTGCGGTGCGTGCGGCTGACATGCGGGCTCCCCTGATCGTTGTGGTGCGGTCGGGGGAAGGGACCCGGGGAGGCGAGCGGGGGTTGATCATGCCTTCGGCGGTTGAGCGTCTTTCAGCCGTTCGCCGGATCGGTGAGGCGGGAGCGGCCGACCGGAGGGCGTTCGCGCCACAGGTCGAGGCCGATGTCGACGAGTTCGACGCGGACGAGGGAGGACACGGAGTCGAGCGGGTGCCAGGCGGCGAGGTCGGTGGAGCCGTCGGTCTCGTTGCGCAGGGCACCCCCGGTGACCTGGGCCTCGTAGATGATCCGCAGGCCCTGCCAGTCGCCCGGCCCGCCGAGCCGGCGGAGCCAGGAGCGCCGGATGGAGTCGATGCCGAGGAGGGCGGTGGGCTCGGTCACGTACCCGGTCTCCTCCTCCACCTCGCGGACGACGGTACGGACGGGCTCCTCGCCGTGGTCCATGCCGCCGCCCGGCAGGGTCCACCGCTTGGTCCCGTCCTTCGCGACCCAGCGGGCGAGGAGTATCTCGTCGCCCCGGACACACACGGCGTAGGCCGCCACCCTCAACTCCTGCTGCATGCCCCGAGGTTAGAGCCAGTACGCGGGATACGTCCGCCCCGTGGCACGGGCGGCCGCCGGGCCGACGGCGACCAGGAGGAGGGAGGCGAGGGCGAGAAGGCCGAGAAACGACCAGAACGGCGGGGCCTGGAGGGCGACGATGACGGCCGTGGCCGCGGCGGGCGAGTGCGGGGTACGGGCGAGCATCATCACGCCGAGCGCGAGGCCGCCCGCCACCGCGGCGCCCCACGGGCCCGGCCCGGCCAGGGCGAGCACCGCGAAGCCGGTGAGGGCGGAGAGCAGTTGGCCGCCGATGACCGAGCGCGGTTGGGAGAGGGGGAGGTCGGGGGCGCCGGCCACCAGGGCCATGCTGGCGGCGAGGGGTGGGATGAGCAGCGGCTGGTGGAGGACGGTGCCGATGGCTACCAGGAGGAGGAGGGCGGTGACGCTGGCGCCGGCCGAGGTCAGCGCGAGGCCTGGACGAGGGCGCGGGGGTGCGGCGCGGCGGGGTGGGGCGGTGGTCGTCAACTGGGCCTCCAGGGTGCGGGGTCGGTGGGTGCGGGTCGGGGGCCCTGGGCGCGGGGGCGCGGTCGTGGTTGTGCCCACCCGTTCCGCCCAGGGGGTCCCCCCGGACGGAGTCCGGGGGAGGAACGATTGCCCACAACCGGGGCGGCGGACGAGCCCACAACGGGGTCAGGGTGTTGGCGGGTTCGCCGGGGAGTATTCCGGGGGTGACCAGCGCAGGGGGCTGCCCGCCGGGGTCTCGATCGTGTGGTCGACGTGGAAGCGGGTCACTCGGCCCTCGGGGCCGTACTCCGTGTGTGCGCGGCCGCTGAGCTGGAGGGTCAGACCCGTCTCCCAGTCGAGGAAGAGCAGTCCCGCGCGGCCGTCCTCCTCCAGGTTGCCCAGGGTCAGGAACATCGAGTTGCCCGGGTAGTCGCGCCAGCTGAGCTCCCGGGGCGTGTCGACCCGGACGAAGCCGGGGTTGCCGCCGCGGTGGCTCGTGTCGACGCCGTCGGGGGCGGCGGTGGCGATGAAGAAGGTGTCCGCCGCCTTTATCCGGCGCGCCTGGTCGGGGGTGAGTTCCTCGCCGTGGCGTGCGGTGACGGACTCCGGGCCTGCGGGCTCGGAGCCGTACCACTCCCTCTTCTGGAGGTACTTCGGGCAGTTCGAGAAGACCTGCTCGGCCTCGATCGTGAAGCCGCGGCCGCTGGTCCTCGCCGTGCCGTTGAGGCGCATGCGGCGGCGGGTGCGGGGGTCGAGGGCGATCGTGCCGACGGGGGTGCCGTCGGGCGTGCCCTCGGGGAGGGCGGCGGCGACCGAGACCGTGTGCGGGCCGGTGGCCCGGACGAAGCCGGGCGCACCGGTCAGCAGGGTGGACCAGACGCGGCCCTCGGCGTCCGCCGCGCCGAGCATCAGCATGGGCTGGGCCTCCAGGAAGGCGGCGGCGATGGGGCGGATGCCGTTGGTGATGGAGCGGCCTACGTGGGCGGCGAGGTCTTGGACGCCGAGCCGTTCCTGTACGGCAAGGGAGCCGGGGTGGTACGCGGTGTTCACGGGGGCCTCCGGGAGTGCGGGGTCGGTGGGTGCGGGTTCAGGCGCGGAAGCCTCTGGCGCCGGCAAGGGCGCCGTCCGTTGTGCCCACCCGTTCCGCCCCTTGCGGAACGCCTGCCCACAACGGGCGGGGCACCGGCCCACAACCAAGCGCGGTTAGAAGAAGCCGCAGGTCGGGGCCGTTTCCGACGGGGCTTCGGCGGCCTCCGCGCCCTTCGGGACCGAGATTTCCAGGCGGGTGCCGTCGGGGTCGTGGAAGAAGATGCCGCCCGAGGCCGCGCCCTCGCGGTGGGCGACGACGCCCTCGTACGCGAAGGAGGCGCCGCGGGCGGTCAGCGCGGCCTCGGCGGCGCGGACGTGCTCGATGGACTCGGCCTCGAAGGCGAGGTGGTGGAGGCCGGGCCGGCCGGAGTCGTAGGTGCCCTCGGACTGCTGCCAGAGGGTGAGGACCAGGCGGCCGTCCTGGCCGAGGAAGGCGTAGCGGCTGTCCTTCTCCGCTCCCTCGCCGAGGACCTCGAAGCCGAGGACGTCGCCGTAGAAGGCGAGCGAGCGGGTCAGGTCGGTGACGTTGAGGCCGACGTGGTGGGTGGCGAGCGTGCCGATCGCGGACATGACGGTTCCCCTCGGACAGGGCAGCCCCTCTCGGGCTAACCTTCTATCTCGACTTTAGGGGTTAGCCGGAGCGAGAGTCAACCTCTCACGTACTCTTGAGGGGTTA
This sequence comes from Streptomyces vietnamensis, assembly GCF_000830005.1. Lineage (NCBI taxonomy): Bacteria > Bacillati > Actinomycetota > Actinomycetes > Kitasatosporales > Streptomycetaceae > Streptomyces > Streptomyces vietnamensis. The sequence goes on from NZ_CP010407.1 coordinate 2,933,288, forward strand.
GTCCATCGAGGAGGGTGTCCGCCATGACCGCCATCGACCCCCGGCCGCTCACCGGCGAGCCCGTCTCCCTGGACCTGCTCAACACCCGCTGGAACCTGGAAGGCGTCCGCCAGGACCTGCTGACGGACGTCGACGGGCTCGCGGTCTGGCTCGCCGCCAACGGCCTGGAGGAGCGGTTCGCCGCCGACGCGACCACCCTGCGGCACACCCTCGCCGCCCGGGACGCGCTCGCCGCGCTCGTCGACCGCCCCGGCGACCCCGCCGCCACCGCGCGCGTGGACGCCGTCCTCGACCGCGGCCGCATCCGGGCCACGCTCACCGCCGAGGGCCCCGGCGAGGAGCCCGAGTTCGCGGATCCCGCCTGGGGCCCCGGCTGGACCGCCGCCCGCGACTACCTCGACCTGCTGCGCACCGCGCCCGACCGGATCCGGGCCTGTGCCCACGAGGCCTGCATCCTGCACTTCTTCGACACCTCGCGGAACGGCACCCGTCGCTGGTGCTCGATGGCGGCCTGCGGCAACCGCGCCAAGGCCTCCCGCCACTACGCCCGCACGAAGGAGAGTTGAGCCGCACGGCACGGCAACTCGCCCCCGTTCGAGGGAGTTCGTCCCGCGTGACGCTTCCACCGCGCTGGCGGGTTTACGCCGCGGCGGCAATCCGGCCCCGGGCAACTCTCCACAAACCCCTGTCACTTGCGAAAGGCTGAGCGGTCATCCGGTATCGGAATCCGGACGTCCTCCTTTCACAAGCAGGGATGTAGATGACCACCCCCGAAACCCAGAGCTCCATACCCGGAAGCGCGATGCACGGGCCCAGACGCGCGGCGCGCATCGCGGCCGCCGCGGGACTCGTCGCGGCACTCATCGCGACCGGTGCCGCGCCCGTGCTCGCCGCCGAGGACCCGGCGGCCACTCCCCCGGTCAAGTCCTCGGACCCGGCGGACAAGCTCGGCGCCGTCGACGCGCAGCGGCTCACCGAGGCCGAGGCGAGCGGCGAGAAGAACGTCACCGTCCTCGTCGCCACCGTCCCCGGCGCCACCGAGCAGGTCGCGGCCCAGCTCGACGCCGTCGCCGGCGCCTCGGTCGGCAAGCAGCAGGACGCGCTCGGCTACGTCCGCGCCACCCTGCCGACCGCCAAGGCCGCCGCCGCCATCAAGGCCGCCACGCAGCTCTCCTCCGTCCAGTCCGTCGACCTCCAGGCGGAGGTCGCGCAGGACGACCCGACGCCCGGCGCGGACGCCGTGAAGGGTGCCGTCGACGGCACCACCGTCACGACGACGTACCCGGCCCCGGGCAAGGACACCCCGGCGAAGAACCCGTACAACCCCTCGTACGAGACGGGCGCGGTCGACTTCGTCAAGGAGCACCCGAAGGCCGACGGCCGCGGCGTGACCATCGGCATCCTGGACTCGGGCGTCGACCTGGCCCACCCGGCCCTGCAGAAGACCACCACCGGCGAGCGCAAGATCGTCGACTGGGTCACCGCCACCGACCCGGTCACCGAGGGCGACAACACCTGGCGCGTCCAGGCCGCCCCGGTCGCCGGCCCGGTCTTCACCGCCGCCTCGCAGAGCTGGAAGGCCCCGGAGGGCTCGTACCAGTTCAGCCGCTTCCGGGAGAGCTTCACCGCAGGCGGCGACCCGAAGGGCGACGTCAACCGGGACGGCGACACCACCGACGTCTTCGGCATGCTGTACGACCCGGCCGCCGGAACCGTCCGCGTGGACACGAACCAGAACAGCGACTTCACGGACGACGCGCCGATGAAGCCGTACAAGGACGGGTACCAGATCGGCTACTTCGGTACCGACGACCCGGCCACCGAGGTCGCCGAGCGCACCCCGTTCGTCGTCGAGATCCGCAAGGACGTCGCGACGGACGCGTGGGGCGGCTCCTGGGTCGGCGGCAAGTACGACTTCGTCAACATCGGTCTCGTCGAGTCCGCGCACGGCACCCACGTCGCCGGCATCACCGCGGGCAACAGCTTCTTCGGCGGGAAGATGAACGGCGCCGCCCCCGGCGCGAAGATCGTCTCCGCGCGCGCGTGCACCTGGTCCGGCGGCTGCACCAACACCGCCCTGACCGAGGGCATGACGGACCTCGTCGTCAACCGCGGCGTCGACATCGTCAACATGTCGATCGGCGGCCTGCCGCAGCAGAACGACGGCGACAACGTCCGCTCGCGCCTCTACACCCGCCTGATCGACCAGTACGGCGTCCAGCTGGTCATCTCGGCCGGCAACGAGGGCCCCGGCATCAACACGATCGGCGACCCCGGTCTGGCCGACAAGGTCCTCTCGGTCGGCGCGGCCGTCTCCCAGTCGACCTGGGCGGCCAACTACGGCTCGGCCGTCGAGAAGAAGTACGCCATGTTCCCCTTCTCCTCGCGCGGCCCGCGTGAGGACGGCGGCTTCACCCCGACCATCACCGCCCCCGGCTCGGCCGTCAGCTCCACCCCGACCTGGCAGCCGGGCGCCGGCGTCGCCGAGGCCGGCTACACCCTGCCCGCCGGCTACGGCATGTTCAACGGCACCTCGATGTCCTCGCCGCAGGCGGCGGGCGCGAGCGCGCTGCTGATCTCGGCCGCGAAGCAGAAGGGCATCGCGCTCTCCCCGCTCACCCTGCGGACCGCGCTGACCTCGACCGCGAAGCGCATCCCCGGTGTCGCCGCGCACGAGCAGGGCGCCGGCCTCATCGACATCGACGAGGCCTGGGAGTCGATCAAGGACGGTGCCACCGCCCACGACTACAAGGTCCAGGCCCCGGTCGACACCGTGATCTTCCCGGCCCCGCACACCGGCACCGGTGTGTACGACCGCGAGGGCGGCCTCAAGGTCGGCCAGAAGAAGGTCTACGACGTCACCATCACGCGCACGAGCGGCCCGGACCGGCCGATCGAGCACGAGCTGGACCTCAAGTACAACGACGGCACCTTCCGCATCCTCGGCGACGACGAGATCTCCCTGCCGCTGAACAAGCCGGTCACCGTCAAGCTCCAGGCCCGTCCCACCAGCGCCGGCGTGCACAGCGTCATCCTGGAGGCCGACGACGAGCGCACCGAGGGCGTCGACAAGCAGATCCTCGCCACCACGGTCGTCGCGGACGACCTGGTCGCCCCGGGCTACGGCTTCTCCGCCTCCGGCTCGGTGCAGCGCAACAGCAGCAAGTCCTACTTCGTCACCGTGCCGAAGGGCGCCAAGACGCTGGAGGTCGCGCTCGGCGGTCTGAAGGAGAAGAGCCAGACCCGGTTCATCTCCATCCACCCGTTCGGCGTCGGCATGGAGTCGAGCGGCTCGACGACGTGCTACCCGCACTACAACCCCGCCAACACCTGCCGCCCGGACCTGCGGTCCTACGCGAACCCGACGCCCGGCGTCTGGGAGATCGAGGTCGAGGCCCGCCGCACGTCGCCGGACCTGGACAACCCGTACACCCTGAACGTCACCGCCCTCGGCGCCGACTTCGACCCGGCCGTCCAGACGGTCGCCGAGGCGAAGATCGGCACCCCGGCCGCCGTCCAGTGGCAGGTCTCCAACCGCTTCGCGGGCATCACGGGCACCCTCAAGGGCGGTTCCCTCGGCTCGCAGAAGACCGAGACGCCGACCATCCAGAACCACGAGAAGCAGACCCGGACCGTCACCATCGGCGAGGGCGTGGAGCGGCTCGACATCGGGATCGGCAACACCTCCGACCGGGCCGCCGACCTCGACCTCACGGTCACGCTGAACGGCGCGACCGTGGCCCAGTCGGCGGACGGCGACTCGGAGGAGTCCGTCTCCCTGCTCAACCCGGCCGCGGGCACGTACACCGTCACCATCGACGGCTACTCGGTCCAGGCCGCGGGCGGCACCACGTACGACTACAAGGACGTGTACTACTCGTCCGCGCTCGGCTCCGTGAAGGTCGACGCCTCGAAGCCGGTCGTCCTGGCCAACGGCGCGACCGCCCCGGTCTCGGCCGAGGTCGTCGTCGCCGGCGCGGCCCCCGAGGGACGCCAGTTCTTCGGCGAGGTCCAGCTGCTCAACGCACGCGGCACCGTCGCGGGCACCGGCAGCGTCCTGATCGGCGCGGTCACCCCGTAACACCGCAGGAGTGAGGGGCGGGCGCCGGAACCGGTGCCCGCCCCTTTCGCGTCCGGAAGTCCGGAAGATCGTCGTCCACGACTCGTCCCGCCCTTTGGACAATGGATTGGACAAGGCGGCCGGGGACATACGCATCATGGACCGGCAGCACCCTGCACACGCGTACGGAGGAGTCCCCGTGAAGGTCGGAATCGTCGGAGCCACCGGTCAGGTCGGCACAGTCATGCGCAAGATCCTGGCCGAGCGGAACTTCCCGGTCGACGAGCTGCGGCTCTTCGCCTCCGCCCGCTCCGCGGGCAAGGTCGTCGACGGCGTGACCATCGAGGACGCCTCCACCGCCGACTACACCGGCCTCGACATCGTGCTGTTCTCCGCCGGTGGCGCCACCTCCAAGGCCCTCGCCGAGAAGGTCGCCTCCCAGGGCGCCGTCGTGATCGACAACTCCTCCGCCTGGCGCCGCGACCCCGAGGTCCCGCTCGTGGTCTCCGAGGTCAACCCGCACGCGGTCAAGGACCGCCCCAAGGGCATCATCGCCAACCCGAACTGCACCACGATGGCCGCCATGCCGGTCCTCAAGCCGCTCCACCAGGAGGCCGGCCTCACCGCGCTGATCGCCACCACCTACCAGGCCGTCTCCGGCTCGGGCGTGGCCGGTGTCGCCGAGCTGCGCACGCAGGCGTGTGCCGTGGCCGAGCAGGCCGACCAGCTGGCCTTCGATGGCGAGGCCGTCGCCTTCCCGGAGCCGAACGTCTACCGGCGTCCCATCGCCTTCAACGTCGTCCCGCTCGCCGGCAACCTGGTCGACGACGGCACGCACGAGACCGACGAGGAGCAGAAGCTCCGCAACGAGTCCCGCAAGATCCTGGAGATCCCCGAGCTCAAGGTCTCCGGCACCTGCGTCCGCGTCCCGGTCTTCTCCGGCCACTCGCTCCAGGTCAACGCCCGCTTCGAGCGTCCGATCAGCGTCGAGCGCGCCTACGAGCTCCTCAAGGACGCCGAGGGCGTCGAGCTCTCCGAGATCCCGACCCCGCTCCAGGCGGCCGGCAAGGACGCCTCGTACGTGGGCCGCATCCGCGTGGACGAGACCGTCGAGAACGGCCTCGCGCTGTTCCTCTCCAACGACAACCTGCGCAAGGGCGCGGCGCTGAACGCCGTGCAGATCGCGGAGCTCGTCGCGGCCGAGCTCAAGGGCTAGCCGATATTCGAGAGGGGCGGCTTCCCGTTGCGGGGAGCCGCCCCTCCGGCGTGCCCGGCCGTGCCAGAGTTCCCCCATGACCCAGATACCCAAGGGGGCCGATGTCGCGGTGCCCCCGCAGGACCTTCATGTCGCGGTCAGCTGGCGCACCGGGCACGGGGTGCCCGACGTGGACGTCTCCGCGCTGCTCCTCGGGCCCGGGGAGCGGGTGCGGGGCGATGCCGATCTGGTCTTCTACAACCACGCCGAGCATCCCTCGGGGGCCGTCCGGCACCTGGGGAAGTCGGCCCCGGGCGCGCCCGGCAGCCCGGCCGCGGACTGGCTGTGGCTGGACCTCGCGCGCGTGGAGCCCGATGTGGGGCGTCTGGTGATCGCCGCCTCCGCCGACGGGGGCGCCTTCGGGCAGGTGCCGGGGCTCGACGTGCGGGTCGCGGACGGGTCCGGGAACCCGGTGGCGTACTGCGCGATCGGGGACGCGACGACGGAGACGGCCTTCGTCCTCGGGGAGTTCCACCGGCGGGACGGCGGCTGGCGGTTCCGGGCGGTGGGTCAGGGGTACGCCTCGGGGCTCGCCGGGCTCGCGACGGACTTCGGCATCGTGGTGGAGTCCCCGCCGCCGCCGATCCCGGGCCCCGGTTACGTGCCCCCGCCGCCGCCCCCGGCGCCCGCCGCGCCGCCCGTGCCGGTGGCCGATCCGTACGGCGGGGAGTTCCGGCCCTCCGTGTACCAGGGGCGCGGCAAGGAGACCGTGCACTGCGACCCGGGGCTTCCGGCGGGGCACTGGGTGCTCCTGGAGATCGAGTCGTACCACTCGATGTCCACCACGATCGAGTCCTGCGACGCGTACGGGCGGGCCGAGGACTTCCTGCTCACGGCGTACGAGGACGACGTACGCGCGCGTACCGTCGCCCTCGTCCCGCGCGCCCGCCCGCTGACCCTGCGGGTGGAGGCCGACACCCCCTGGACGCTGCGGGTGCTGCCGCTGTCCCACGCGCGCCGTTTCGACAGCCACGTCGAGGGCCTCGCGCACGATCTGGTGGTCTACGAGGGGCCGGCCGGGGTGCTGGACTTCGCGCACCACGGGGAGTCCCACTTCACCGTCCACCAGCACACCCCTCCCCTCGATCCGCTCTACGACGACGAGGAGCAGGACCTGCTGGTCAACGAGATCGGCGAGGTCCGGGTGAGCGCCCCGGTGGCGGGCTCCGGGCTGCTGCGGATCAGCGGTGACGGGCCGTGGAAATGTTCCGTGCGCCGCTGAGGCGGCCCGTGGAAGGATGGCCCAAACGTCACGAAACCGAGGAGTTGACCGGGTGCCTGGGACAAACCTGACCCGTGAAGAGGCTCAGCAGCGGGCGGCGCTGCTGACCGTGGACGCGTACGAGGTCGAACTCGACCTCACCGGTGCGCAGGAGGGCGGGACCTACCGGTCCGTCACCACCGTCCGCTTCGATTCCGCCGAGGCCGGTGCCGAGACCTTCATCGACCTCGTCGCCCCCGCCGTCCACGAGGCCGTGCTCAACGGGCACGCCCTGGACGTCGCCGCCGTCTTCCGGGACTCCCGGATCGCGCTGCCCGGCCTGCTCGCGGGCCGCAACGAGCTGAAGGTCGTCGCCGACTGCGCGTACACCAACACCGGTGAGGGCCTGCACCGCTTCGTCGACCCGGTCGACGACCAGGCCTATCTGTACACCCAGTTCGAGGTGCCGGACGCGCGGCGGGTCTTCGCCTCGTTCGAGCAGCCCGACCTGAAGGCGACCTTCCAGTTCACCGTGAAGGCGCCGAGCGGCTGGTCGGTGATCTCGAACTCTCCGACGCCGAAGCCCGAGAACGACGTGTGGGTCTTCGAGCCGACCCCGCGCATCTCCACGTACATCACGGCCCTCATCGTCGGCCCGTACCACTCGGTGCACTCGACGTACGAGGGCAAGGACGGCCAGGTCGTCCCGCTCGGCATCTACTGCCGTCCCTCGCTGGCCGAGTTCCTCGACGCGGACCACATCTTCGACGTGACCCGCCAGGGCTTCGACTGGTTCCAGGAGAAGTTCGCGTACGACTACCCCTTCGCCAAGTACGACCAGCTGTTCGTGCCGGAGTTCAACGCGGGCGCGATGGAGAACGCGGGCGCGGTCACCATCCGCGACCAGTACGTCTTCCGCTCGAAGGTGACGGACGCGGCGTACGAGCGGCGCGCCGAGACCATCCTCCACGAGCTCGCCCACATGTGGTTCGGCGACCTCGTCACCATGGAGTGGTGGAACGACCTGTGGCTGAACGAGTCGTTCGCCACCTACACCTCGGTCGCCTGCCAGGCCTCGGTGCCGGGCACCCGCTGGCCGAACGCCTGGACCACCTTCGCCAACGCGGAGAAGACCTGGGCCTACCGCCAGGACCAGCTGCCGTCGACGCACCCGATCATGGCCGAGATCAACGACCTGGAGGACGTGCTCGTCAACTTCGACGGCATCACGTACGCCAAGGGCGCCTCGGTCCTGAAGCAGCTCGTGGCGTACGTCGGCCAGGACGAGTTCTTCAAGGGCGTCCAGGCGTACTTCCAGGCGCACGCCTTCGGCAACACCCGCCTGTCCGACCTCCTCGGCGCGCTGGAGGAGACCTCGGGCCGTGACCTGAAGACCTGGTCGAAGGCGTGGCTGGAGACGGCCGGCATCAACATCCTCCGCCCGGAGATCGAGACCGACGAGAACGGCGTCATCACCGCCTTCGCCGTCCGCCAGGAGGCCCCGGCGCTGCCCGCCGGCGCCAAGGGCGAGGCCGTGCTGCGCCCGCACCGCATCGCGATCGGCTTCTACGACCTGGACGAGGCCGGCAAGCTGGTCCGCACCGACCGCCTGGAGCTGGACATCGCGGCGGCCGAGCTGACCCCGGTCGCGGAGCTGGCCGGCAAGGCCCGCCCGGCGGTCGTCCTCCTCAACGACGACGACCTGTCGTACGCCAAGGTCCGCCTCGACGAGGTGTCCCTGAAGAACGTCACCGCGCACCTCGGCGACTTCGCCGAGTCCCTGCCGCGCGCCCTGTGCTGGGCCTCGGCCTGGGACATGACCCGCGACGGCGAGCTGGCCACCCGCGACTACCTGGACCTGGTGCTCTCGGGCATCGCCAAGGAGTCCGACATCGGTGTGGTGCAGTCGCTCCAGGGCCAGGTGAAGGCGGCCCTCGACCTGTACGCCGCGCCGGAGTGGCGCGCGACCGGTCTGGCGCGCTGGGGCGCCTTCGCCCAGGAGCAGCTGCGCGCGGCCGAGGGCGGCAGCGACCACCAGCTGGCGTGGGCGCGTGCCTTCGCGGCGACGGCCCGCGAGGACGCGGAGCTCGACGTGCTCGTCGCGCTGCTCGACGGCTCCGAGGTCATCGAGGGCCTGGCCGTCGACACCGAGCTGCGCTGGGCGTTCGTGGAGCGCCTCGCGGCCACCGGCCGCTTCGAGGAGGCGGAGATCGCCGCCGAGCTGGAGCGCGACCGTACGGCGGCGGGCGAGCGGCACGCGGCCACCGCGCGCGCGGCCCGTCCGACGGAGGCGGCGAAGGCGGAGGCCTGGGCCTCGGTCGTCGAGGACGACAAGCTGGCGAACGCCGTGCAGGAGGCCGTCATCAGCGGCTTCGTCCAGGCCGACCAGCGCGAGCTGCTCGCCCCGTACACGGCGAAGTACTTCGCGTCGATCAAGCACGTCTCGGAGACCCGCAGCCACGAGATGATCCAGCAGATCGTGGTCGGCCTCTACCCGACGCTCCAGGTCTCGCAGGAGACCCTCGACGCGACGGACGCGTGGATCGCCGAGAACGACCCGGTCCCGGCGCTGCGGCGTCTGGTGACGGAGTGCCGTGCGGGCGTGGAGCGCGCCCTGAAGGCGCGGGCGGCGGACGCGGCTGCCGCCAAGTAGCAGCCGGGAGTACGGAGAAGGGGCGCCCTCCCCCGTGGGGGCGCCCCTTCTCCGTGCTTGGAGTCCGCCCGGAGGCGGTGTTTGGAGTCCGCCCGGCGGGCGGGCGTCGGCGCGCGGCCGCGCCGCCGGGCGGAAGCTCTTGGGTCAGCCGCCGAGCGCCGCGTACCGGGCGCGCAGGTCGGCCGCGCCCTGCTCCGTCAGCGCCCCGTGCAGCCGCATGCGGGCGACGCCGCCGTCGGGGAAGGCGTCGAGCCGGACGTGGGTGACGACGGCCTGCGCGGGCAGCTTGAAGCGGTGCAGGGTGTCGGGCTGGAGGCGGGTGCGCGGGATGATCTCGAACCACTCGCCGCTGTCGCCGTTGCGGCCCTGGAGGGCGATCCAGCCGGCCGAGTTGCCCTTGAGGTAGGCGGTGTCGATCTCGACGGCGCGGACGGCGCCCTGGGCGACGAGCTTGAAGCGGACCCAGTCGTTGGTGTCGCGGACCCGGCGGCGGCGGTTCTCCCAGCCGTCGTCCATCTTGCGGGAGGTGCCGGGCAGGATGATCTGGGTCGGCGAGGAGTAGAACTTGTCCGAGGCGTCCTCGTACGAGCCGCCGTTGAGCACGGCGATCAGGTCGAGGGTGCCGAGGAGCTCCAGCCACTCGGGGTCGGGCACGACCTCGCCGTGGACACGGAACCGGGCGACGCCGCCGTCGGGGTGCTGGCAGAGCCGTACGTGGGTGAAGCGGCGCTCGGCGTTGATCTCGAAGCCGTTGGCGGCGTGGCCGCGGACGGGGGTCGGCGGGACGAGCTCCTCCCACTTCGCCTCGAGCAGCTCGGCGGGGCTGGGCGAGCCCTCGACGGCGGTGGCCTGGATGCTGACCTTCTGCGGGTAGTTGCCGCGGAAGTGGGCGGTGTCGACGACGATCCCGCGGATCACGCCGGGGGCGCCGAGGCGGACGATCGCCCAGTCGTGGTCCTCGGGGGCGGGGAAGACGTTCTCGGCGTCGGCGCCACGGCGGCGGCGGGTCTCCCAGCCGTCCATGATCTTGCCCTTGTGGCCGAAGTGCTCCGGGTCGAAGACGGCCCGCTCGCGGCTAATGAGGTTCTCCCGCTCGGCGAAGAACTCGTCGTTGGCGGCGACGACTCCGGCTCCGAGGCGGCGGTCGGCGAGGTCGACGAGCTCGGTGAAGGGGAAGTCACCGGTGCGGTAGTCGGCGTACGGGTCGCCGCCGGAGTAGGGGGCGGCGTCGTTGGCGTGCGGGTCCTGGTTCGCGTCGAGGCTGCTCATGGCTTCGACTCTCCCGTGCGGCCCGCCCTCCGGTCCATCGAATGTTTTCGATGGATATATTCAGCCCTGCTGAACGGTTTCGCGGGCCGCCGCAGCCTGCCGGAGGGCGGCGAGCACCCGGGCCACCGCCGGGCCCTCCTCCGCCCCGCTGCGCACCGCCGCGACGACGTGGCGGCGCGGCTGGTCGGCGGAGAGGACCCGCATGACGACCCCGGTGCCGCCCCGGCGGTCCGCGGAGGCCATCCGGGGCACGAGCGCGATCCCGAGACCCGCCTCGACCATGGCGAGGATCGCGGTCCAGCCGGAGGCGCTGTGGGCCTGCTCGGGCACGAAGCCGGCGGCCTCGCAGGCGGCGGTGGTGATCTCGGACCAGGGTCCCGAGCCGCCGAAGATCCAGGGCTCGGCGGCGAGGTCGGCGAGCCGCAGTCCCGGCGCGTCGGCGAGCGGATGGCCGGCGGGCAGGGCGACGTCGAGGGGGTCGGCGAGCAGCGGCATCCTGCTGTACTTGGGGTCGCGCGCGGAGGGCGCGTGGGCGGCGAGCGAGAGCGCGAGGTCGACCTCGCCGGCGGTGAGCAGCTCGTACGCCTCCGCCGCCTCGGCCTCCCGGATGCGGACGTCGAGCCCGGGGTGGGCGGTCCGCAGCTGCCGTACGGCGGGGACGAGGAGCGCGGGCACGGAGGTCGAGAAGGCCGCGACCCTTACCTGTCCGGCCTCGCCCCGCAGGTAGCCGTCGAGTTCGGCGTCGGCGCGCTCCAGCTGGGCGAAGACCACCTCGGCGTGGCGCAGCACCAGATGGGCGGCGTCGGTGAGGCGGACCCGGCGGCCCTGGGCCTCCAGGAGCCGCACGCCGAGCTGTTTGGCGAGGTTGGTGAGCTGCTGCGAGACGGCCGAGGGGGTCATGAGCAGCGCCTCCGCGGTCGCGGTGACGGTGCCGCGGTCGCGGAGGGTGCGGAGGATCTGGAGCTTCTTGATGTCCCACTCGGTCATGGGGCGCAACATATCCGGACCCGCCTACCTGGAGGAGCTCAGCGCGACCCCGCCGAGGATGAGGACCATGCTCGCGCCGCCGAGGAGGCCGAGCTGTTCGCCGAGGAGGGCGTACGAGAGGAGGGCGACGCAGACGGGCTGGAGGTAGTAGACGATCCCTGCGCGGGCGGCGCCGATCAGGGTGACGGCCTTGTTCCAGGCGAAGAAGGCGACGGCGGAGGAGAGCACGCCGACGTAGACGAGGGGGCCGACGGTGCCGGTGGTGGGCTCGAAGCCGCCCTGGACGGCGAGGCTGATCCCGTACGCCGGGAGGAGCATGAGGGCGCCGAGGGCGAAGGTGGTGAAGAGGAAGGCGAGGCCGCCGAGTTCGGCGGGACGGCGCTTGAGCAGGGCGCTGTAGGAGGCGAAGCAGACGGCGGCGGCCATGACCCAGAGGTCGCCGGTGGCGAAGTCCGGGGCGAGCGAGCCCTTGCTGACGAGGAGCAGGACTCCGGCGCAGGCGATGAGCATGCCGGTGGTGCGGCGCGGGCCGAGGCGGTTGCCGCCGAGCCGGGCGAAGACGGCCATGAGGACCGGGGAGGCGGCCATGATCATGCCCATGTTTCCGGCGGAGGTGGCGGTCCCGGCCTGGTTGACGAGGGTGTTGTAGACGGTGATGCCGAGCAGCGAGGCGAGGGCGAGGAAGCGGAGGTGGCGGCGGATCAGGTGCCGCTGCCGCCAGGTCTCGCGGGCGGCGAGCGGGGCGACGGCGACGAGGGCGACGATCCAGCGCCAGAAGGCGGCCTGGACCGGGGGGACGGTGTCGTGGAGGGCGCGGGCGACGACGAAGCTGCCGGACCAGACGACGGTGGCGAGGAGGGCGAGGAGCACGCCGAGGCCGGCGCCCTTGGCGGGTGCCGGCCTCTCGGTGGCTGCGGTGGTGCTGTCGGTGGCAGTGGCGGTGGTGGTGACGCTGCCGGTGGTGCCGGTCGGGTTGCGGGCGGTGTCGAGGCTCATGCCCCTTACCGTCGCACCCCCGAAACCTCCAGGTCCATCGAAACTTCCTGACCGTTCTTTTCAGCTGCGCCGAACGATTCGACCTCGGGGGCGGCCTTCTCGGGAGTACGGGGGCTCAGCTGGCCCGCCAGGGTGGCGCCGAAGGCGATCAGCATGCCGAGCACCTGCACCGGGCCGAGGGCCTGACCGAGCGCCGCCCAGCCGATGACGGCCGCGGTGATCGGCGAGAGCGGGCCGAGGAGGGTGGCCGAGGAGGCGCTCAGCCGCTCGATGCCGCGGAACCAGAGGAAGTACGAGATCGCGGTGTTGCCGAAGGCGAGGTAGGCGTAGCCGGCCAGGTTGGTGCCGGTCAGGGCCGGCGGGGCGCCCTCGATCAGGAAGGCGAGGGGGGCGATGACCAGGCCGCCCGCGGTGAGCTGCCAGCCGGTGAGCGCGAGGGCGCCGACGCCCTCGGGGCGGCCCCAGCGCTTGGTGAAGACGATGCCGGCGGACATCGAGAGGGAGGAGAGCAGTCCGGCACCGACGCCGATCAGGTCGAACGCGGCTCCGGCCTTGAGGACGACGAGGCTGACGCCGAAGGCGGCGGCGACGGCGGTGATCAGGGCCTTCGCCGTGGGCTTCTCGCCGAGGAAGAGGGCCGCGAGGCCGACGACGAAGAGCGGGCCGACGGAGCCGACGACCGCGGCGACTCCGCCGGGGAGCCGGTAGGCGGCGAGGAAGAGCAGCGGGAAGAAGGCGCCGATGTTGAGCGCTCCGAGGACCGCGGACTTCCACCACCAGGCGCCCTGCGGGAGCTTGCGGGTGATCGCGAGGAGCAGGAGGCCGGCGGGCAGGGCCCGCAGGAGGCCGGTGAGGAGCGGGCGGTCGGGCGGCAGGAACTCGGTGGTCACGAAGTAGGTGGAGCCCCAGGAGATCGGGGCGAGGGCGGTGAGCGCGGTGACTGCTGCCTTGCGGGACATGACGGTTCCCCCTGCGGTGGAGTGCCGGAGCGGCGGCGCCGGACTGGCTTCGTGATGAGTAACTTACCATTAAGCTACTTTCTGGCAAGAGGCTTTCCCGTAAGAGACTTTCTCGTAAGTGACTTGCTTGCGAGGGAGGAGTGGAGAAGGGAACACTGAGGACATGAAGACGCACAGCCCCGACCACGACGCCGTCGACGACATCACCGACCAGTGGGCGGCCGTCCGCCCCGACCTGGACACGGTGCCGATGGCCGTCTTCGGCCGCATCTACCGGCTGGCCAACGCCATGCGCGGCAAGGTGGACAAGGCGTACGCGCCCTACGGCATGGCGCTCGGGGAGTTCGACGTCCTGGCGACGCTGCGCAGGTCGGGAGCGCCGTACACGCTCTCGCCGCGCGAGCTGACCGCCACGCTGATGATCACCACCGGCGGCATGACCGGCCGGCTCGACAAGCTGGAGAAGGCCGGGCTGCTCACCCGCAGCCCCGACCCGAACGACCGGCGCGGGCTGCGGGTCACCCTCACCGAGCGCGGCAAGGAACTGGTGGACCAGGCCGTCGGGGCCGGTCTCGGGGAGCAGCGGGCCGCCCTGGAGGCCGCGCTCACCGCGGAGGAGGCGGACCAGCTGGCCGGGCTGCTGAGGAAGCTGCTCGCGACCACGGTGTGAGGGGCCTCGACGCACGCGAGGGCGCCGCACGGTACCTCGTACCGTGCGGCGCCCTCGGCGGAGACCTGAGAGGCGGTTACGCCTTCTTCTTGGACTTGTCGAGCACCATCACCAGACCGGCGATCACCAGGAACAGCACCAGCGGCGCCGCCACGTACAGGCCGAGGGTCTCGGCGACACTCAGCTTGGGGGCCGGGTCGTCACCGTCGTCGCGGGTGAGCGCGAGCGCGGGGGACGACATGAGCAGCATCATCAGCGTCGTACCGGCCGCGAGCGAGCCGGCGCGCAGAGCGTTCTTCTTGTCCACAGCCCCAAAGTAGCGAACACCTAAACGGGCCGCGCGCCCGGGGGTGCCGTACGGGCGCTCTCCGCTCCTGTACGGGCGTTCTCCTCCGCCGTACGGGCCCGCAGCTCGCTCAGCAGGGCGTGCGCCCGGGGCGAGGCGGCGAGCTGCTCCAGGGTGAGCGGCCGGCCGTCCGGATCCGCGAGGGGCAGTCGCCAGTTGGGGTACTCGTCCCAGGTGCCCGGCAGGTTCTGCGGTCTGCGGTCCCCCACCGTGTCCGGCAGCCACACGCCCACCATCCGGGCCGGGGTGGCGAGCAGGAACCGGTGGACGGCCCTGATCTCGGCCTCCTCGCCGCCGGGGCCCTCCGGGAGCAGCCCCGTCCGCTCGAACACGTCCAGCCACTCGGCGGTCTCCGCCGCGTCCGCCGCCCGCTCGCGCTCCAGGTCGCCGGGGAGCAGCCCGAGCCGGTGCCGCAGGCCGATGTGCTCGCCGGAGAGCCGGGCGGCGGTGGAGGGCAGGTCGTGGGTGGTGGCGGTGGCGACGCACTCCGTACGCCACTCCCCCGCCGGCAGCGGGCGGCCGGTGCCCGCCCAGTCCCGCTCGAACCAGAGCACGGAGGTGCCGAACACCCCGCGCCGGGCCAGCTCCTCCCGTACGCCCGGCTCGACCGTGCCGAGGTCCTCGCCGATGACGAGGGCGCCGGCGCGGTGCGCCTCCAGGACGAGGACCGCGAGCATCGCCTCGGCGTCGTACCGGACGTACGTGCCCTCGGTGGGCTCGCGGCCCTCCGGCACCCACCACAGCCGGAACAGGCCCATCACGTGGTCGATGCGCAGCGCGCCCGCGTGGCGGAGGAGTTCGCGGAGGAGTCCCCGGTACGGGGCGTAGCCGGCGGCGGCGAGGGCGTCGGGCCGCCAGGGCGGCAGGCCCCAGTCCTGGCCCCGGGAGTTGAAGGCGTCGGGCGGCGCGCCGACCGACATGCCGGCCGCGAAGGCCTCCTGCTGGGCCCAGGCGTCCGAGCCCTCGGGGTGGACGCCGACCGCCAGGTCGTGGACGATCCCGACCTCCATGCCGGCCTCGCGGGCGGCCGCGGCGGCGTCGGCGAGCTGCCGGTCCGTCAGCCAGGCGAGCCGGCAGTGGAAGTCGACCCGGGCGGCCAGGGCGGGGTCGGCGCGCACGGCGGTCTCCGCCGCGCGCGGGGTGCGCAGCTCCTCGGGCCAGGTCCGCCAGTGGTGGCCGTGCCGCTCGGCGAGGGCCTGGTAGGTGGCGTGGTCCTCCAGGGCGCGGCCGCGCTCGGCGAGGAAGTCGTGGAACTCGGCGCGGCGGCCGGGACCGAGCTCCACGCTTCCGAGGACGAGCTCCAGGGCCCGGCGCTTGACGTCCCAGACGGCGTCCCGGTCGATCAGGGCGCCCTTGCCGAGGACCTGTTCGCGCAGTTCGGCGGCCTCGGCGAGGATCCGGTCGAGCTCCTCGCGGCGCTCGGGGTCCACCAGGGCGTACTCGGGGACCTCCTCGATCCGCAGGTGGACGGGGTCCGGGAAGCGGCGCGAGGACGGGCGGTACGGGGAGGGGTCGCTGGGCGCCCCGGGCACGCCCGCGTGGAGCGGGTTGACCTGGACGAACCCGGCGCCGTGCGTGCGGCCCGCCCAGCCGGCGAGCTCCCGCAGGTCGCCGAGGTCGCCCATGCCCCAGGAACGGGTGGAGAGCAGCGAGTACAGCTGGACGAGCAGCCCGTACGCGCGCCGCCCGGGCCCCGGTACGCGCGCGGGGCTCACGATCAGGGTGGCGGTGGCCGCGCGCCCGTCGGGGGCCTGCGCCTCGACGGTGTGGACGCCGAGCGGAAGCCCCGACCAGTCCCGGCCGGTGACGACTTCGCCGTCCTCGGTGGTGACCCGGAGGCGGGTGCCGGGCGGCAGGCCCTCCGGCGGGCGGACCGGTCCTTCGCCGTGGTGGTGGACCAGGGTCGGGGGCAGCAGGCGCTCCCGGTCGGCCCGTTCGACCGCGTCGAGGGCGGCGGCGACCGCCTCCGGGGTGGCCGCGTCGACGCCCAGGGCGCCGAGGACGGCCACCACGGTGGCGTCCGGCACGGGCACGGTGACGCCTTCTGACGGGCTGTGGACGGTGGCGACGCCGTGACGGGCGGCGAGACGGGCCAGGGTCACTTCACACTCCGGGGGACTCCGGGCCGCCCGCGCTGCCGGGGGCGGTGGGTTCGCTGGTCAGGGGGGCCGCCACGGCGAGGGGCGGCTCACTGGTGAGGGGTGACGCGTCGGGCAGCGGCGGCTCGCTGGTCAGCGGTGCACCGGCCGGCGCCGACTGCTGGGGGATGCGTATCCGTCCGAGGTGGCGGGCGGTCGTGGTCACGGGGGTCTCCCGATTCGTCTCGACAGGTTCGACCTGGGCAACGACAGAGCCCTACCCAGCGCACCTCGTTTTACCGGCGGAACGTGGCGAAGTGACGTCACCTCGCCGACGGCTCGCCGGGCAAAGCCGACACATCGGCCACGCGCATTGACACCCCAGTGCGACGGGTGGTGGGCTCGTGATTCATTCGTGACCAACCGGCAGAGCCGCCGGATCCCGCCGAAGGGAGACCGCTCGTGCACCTCGGGCGCAGGAAGCGCACCGCGACGGCCGTCGCCGCCGCCGTCATCGGCGGCCTCCTCGGCGGCGCGGTGCCGGGCTCGGCACAGGCGACGCCGACGGCTCCCGCGACCCCGACGGCACCGGCGGCTCCCGTGACCCCGACCGCGCCGACGGCACCTCAGGCTCCTGCGGCGCCTTCGACTCCCGCGCCGCCCTCGGGGAACGCCTCCACCGCGCGCGTGCCCGCCGTCTGGCCGCGCCCGCAGTCGCTGGCCGCCGCCGGGTCCTCCGTACGCCTCGGGGACGAGGTGACGCTGCTCGCGGACGCCGACGCCGATCCGTACGCCCTCGCCGCCCTGCGCGAACTCCTCCGGGCCGCCGGGGTACGGACCGTCCACACCGGCCTGCCGGGCCGGGGCCCGGTCCTGCGGGTCGCCGGGCCCTCCGGCGACGGCGACGGCTCCGGCGCGGAGGCGGCGCTGGCCGCGCTGCGCGTGCCCGAGCGCCTCGACCTGCCGCGCGGCGGCTACCGGCTCGCGACGGGCCGCTTCCAGGGGCGGGACACCGTCGTCCTGGACGGGGTCGGCGAGGACGGCCTGTTCCACGCCGTCCAGACGCTGCGTCAGCTCCTCGGCCCCGGCGGGGAGATCCCCGGGGTCGTCGTCCGCGACTGGCCCGGCACGGCCGAGCGCGGCGTCACCGAGGGCTTCTACGGCCGCCCCTGGACCCTGGACCAGCGGCTCGCCCAGCTGGACTTCCTGGGCCGGACCAAGCAGAACCGCTATCTGTACGCGCCCGGGGACGACCCGTACCGCCAGGCGCAGTGGCGCGAGCCCTACCCGGCCGCGCAGCAGGACGAGTTCCGGGCGCTCGCCGAGCGGGCCCGCAGGAACCACGTGACGCTCGGCTGGGCCGTGGCGCCCGCCCAGTCCATGTGCCTGGCCTCGGCCGGCGACGTGACGGCGTTGACGCGGAAGCTGGATGCGATGTGGGAGCTCGGGGTGCGCTCCTTCCAGCTGCAGTTCCAGGACTCGTCCTACGACGAGTGGCACTGCGACAAGGACGCCGACGCCTTCGGGCGCGGACCGGAGGCCGCGGCCACCGCCCACGCGCGCGTGGCGAACGCCGTCGCCGCGCACCTCGCCGAGCGGCACCCGGACGCCGAGCCGCTGACGGTGATGCCGACGGAGTACTACCAGGACGGCACGACCGCGTACCGCACGAAGCTCGCCCAGGAGCTCGACGCGGAGGTGCGGGTGGCGTGGACGGGCGTCGGCGTCGTGCCGCGCACGATCACCGGCGGCGAACTGGCGGGTGCCCGCAAGGCCCTCGGCGACCACCCGCTGGTCACCATGGACAACTACCCGGTCAACGACTACGCGCAGGACCGGCTGTTCCTCGGCCCCGCCACCGGCCGGGAGCCGGGCGTGGCCGCCGGTTCCGCCGCCTTCCTCGCGCACGCCATGGAGCAGCCCGCGGCCTCCCGCGTCCCGCTCTTCACCACCGCCGACTACGCCTGGAACCCGCGGGGCTACCGGCCCCGCGAGTCCTGGCAGGCGGCGGTGGACGACCTCGCGGGCCCGGACCCTGCCGCCCGCGAGGCGCTGCGCGCGCTCGCCGGGAACGGCTCCTCGTCGATCCTGGACCCGGCGGGCGAATCGGCCTATCTGAAGCCGCTCCTGGCGGCGTTCTGGGCGTCCCGCACGAGCACCGGCGCGGCCGGCACGGCCGCGCGGGAGAAGGTGGCGCGCGAGCTGCGGGACGCGTTCACGGTGATGCGCCGGGCCCCCGAGCGGCTCACGGCCACCGCCGACGGGACCCTCGACGACGAGACGGGCCCCTGGCTCGAACAGCTCTCCCGGTACGGCCGGGCGGGCGAGACGGCGGTCGACATGCTCCTCGCCCAGGCGCGCGGCGACGGCGCGGCGGCCTGGCGGGCGCAACTGGACCTGGAAGGGCAGCGGAAGGAACTGAAGGCGAGCCGGGTGACGGTCGGCTCGGGGGTCCTCGATCCGTTCCTCACGCGCGCGGTGGCGGAGTCGGCGGCCTGGACCGGCGCCGACCGGACCCCGGCGGCGCGGGCCGACCGCGCCCCCGGCTCGTACACCGTGCGGCTCGACCGGGCGCGGCCCGTGGAGGCCCTGACGGTCCTGACCGAGCCGGACAGGGCCGGCGACGCGCGCGTGGAGGCGTACGTCCCCGGCGAGGGCTGGCGGCCGCTCGGCCCGCTGTCGGCGTCCGGCTGGACGCAGACCGAGCTGAAGGGGCTGAGGGCGGACGCGCTGCGGGTCGTGTGGAGCGGCGAAGGGCCGGCGCCCGAGGTCCGCTCGCTCGTGCCGTGGTTCGCGGACGGGCCGCGCGCCGGTCTCGAACTCGCCAGGACCGAGACGGACGCGGAGATCGGCGGCCCGGCGCAGCGGGTGGACGTGGAGCTGACGGGCCGGCGCGCGGGCGAGGTCCGCGGGGAGCTGACGGCGAAGGCCCCGAAGGGGATCGTGGTGCGGCTGCCGCGGCAGGCCGTGGTGGAGCGCGGCGCGCGGACGAGCGTCCCGTTGGAGGTGTCGGTGGCGGCGGGCGTGCCGGCCGGCTCGTACCGGGTGCCGGTGTCCTTCGCGGGCGAGGAGCGGGTCCTGACGGTGCGGGCCTTCCCGCGGACGGCGGGCCCGGACCTGGCGCGGGCGGCGACGGCCTCCTCCTCCGGCGACGAGACGCCGGACTTCCCGGCCGCCTCGGCGGTGGACGGCGACCCGGCGACCCGCTGGTCCTCCCCGGCGGAGGACGGCGCCTGGTGGCAGCTGGAGCTGCCCGAGCCGGCCCGGATAGGGCAGGTGGTGCTGCACTGGCAGGACGCGTACGCCTCCCGCTACCGGGTCCAGGTCTCCGCCGACGGGCGGATCTGGCGGACGGCGGCGACCGTCGCGGACGGCAGGGGCGGCCGGGAGTCGGTCCGGATGGACGCGGCGGACACCCGCTTCCTGCGGGTGCAGGGGGAGACGCGGGCGACCCGCTTCGGGTACTCGCTGTGGTCCGTGGAGACGTATGCCGTGGCCCCTCCCGAGAAGGAGCAGGAGGACACGCCGGAGGAGCGACCCGCCCCCTGAGGGGCGCGCCGCTCCGCACCGAAGGCCCCCGCTTACACGGACCGCGTACGCGAAAGGCCCGGCTCAACCCGTCGTCAGCGCCCTCACGGGGGTGTCTGCGACGGAGTCGATCCGGGCCATCACGTCCTCGGCGCCGTACGGTTCCAGGTACGGCAGCCAGCGGGGGTCCCGGTGTCCGGTCCCGATGATCCGCCAGGCCAGGCCGGTCGGCGGGGCGGGTTGGTGCCGCAGCCGCCAGCCCAGCTCGCGCAGGTGCCGGTCGGCCTTGACGTGGTTGCAGCGGCGGCAGGCCGCCACCACGTTCTCCCAGGCGTGCGTGCCCCCGCGGCTGCGCGGGATGACGTGGTCGACGCTGGTCGCGACGGCCCCGCAGTACGCGCAGCGCCCGCCGTCGCGCGCGAAGAGCGCTCGGCGGGTCAAGGGAACGGGCCCCCGGTAGGGGACCCGCACGAAGCGCTTCAGTCGCACCACGCTGGGAGCGGGGAGGACTTGGGTCTCGCTGTGCAGGAAGGCGCCGGACTCCTCGAGGCAGAGAGCCTTGTTCTCCAGTACGAGGACGAGTGCGCGGCGGAGCGGTACGACGCCGAGCGGCTCGTACGACGCGTTGAGGACCAGGACATGCGGCACGGATGCCTCCTATGACGCCGGCGGCGCGTGGCTCGCGCCGGGACGAACTGCTCTCAGTCTCTCCTCATGCCTGGTCGCGGCGCCACCACGTACCGGGATCGGGGTGGCGGCCCCGGGGTGTTCTCGACCACATCGGCATCTCTCCCCGGTATGTGCCCAGGTGAGGTCCGTCTCTCCCTCGAACAGGGCTACGGGACCACGTCCGGCGCCCCGTTACTGTGGATGGCCTGCGTACGCGATGCCTGGAGGTTGTCCCGTGTCCTGGTCCGCCCTGGCGGCTGCCACCGAACCCGAACCGATGCCGGTGACCCTGGACGAAGCCGCGGAGAGGGCCACGAACGCGGCGAGCTGGGTGGAGGAGAACTGGTCCACCTGGCTGAACACCGGGTTGCGCATCCTGCTGATCCTGGTCGTCGCGCTGCTGCTCCGGATGGCCGTCCGGCGGGCCCTGACGAAGCTGATCGAGCGGATGAACCGCTCGGCGCAGGCGGTGGAGGGGACGACGCTCGGCGGTCTCCTGGTCAACACCGAGCGGCGGCGGCAGCGCTCGGAGGCGATCGGGTCGGTGCTCCGCTCGGTGGCGTCCTTCCTGATCCTGGGCACGGCCGCGCTGATGATCCTCGGCGCCTTCAAGATCGACCTGGCGCCGCTGCTCGCCTCGGCCGGTGTGGCCGGTGTGGCGATCGGTTTCGGCGCGCGGAACCTGGTGACGGACTTCCTGTCCGGTGTCTTCATGATCCTGGAGGACCAGTACGGCGTCGGCGACTCGGTCGACGCGGGCGTGGCCTCCGGCGAGGTCGTCGAGGTGGGCCTGCGGGTGACCAAGCTGCGCGGGGTGGACGGCGAGATCTGGTACGTGCGCAACGGCGAGATCAAGCGGATAGGGAACCTCAGCCAGGGCTGGGCGACGGCCGGCGTGGACGTGACCGTCCGGCCGACGGAGGACCTGGACGCGGTGAAGGCCGTGATCATCGAGGCGGCGGACTCCATGGCGAAGGAGGAGCCCTGGGACGAGCGTCTGTGGGGTCCGGTGGAGGTGCTGGGTCTGAGCGAGGTGCTGCTCGACTCGATGACGATCCGGGTCTCGGCGAAGACGATGCCGGGCAAGAAGCTGGGCGTGGAGCGCGAGCTGCGCTGGCGCATCAAGCGGGGCCTGGACGAGGCCGGCATCCGGATCGTGGGCGGCGTCCCGCCCCAGGCCGAGGAGTCGAAGGCCGACCCGACGGCCGGCATGGCGGCCCCGTCGGCCTTCGCCTCGACGACCTCCCCCCAGTCGGCGGCGGCGACCCCGCTGCCGAGGCCGGACCTCTCGAAGTAGGTCCCTCCGTTCTCTTCGCGCCCCCGCGGGTAACTCTTTGGTTGCCTTCGGGGGCGCGTCGCGTTCCCGGGTATTGACGCCCTGGTGACGGCCGCCTTACCTTCCTCCCAACCGAATAGGAAACTTTCCTAACAGTGTGCGTCACCGTACGAGGGCAGGTGCGACCGTCATGGCCGGTACGACTCCGGGAACCCCCGGCACCCCGCGCGTCCTGCGGGCCATGAACGACCGGGCCGCCCTGGACCTGCTCCTGGAGCACGGCCCCCTCTCGCGGACCCGGATCGGGAAGCTCACCGGGCTTTCCAAGCCGACCGCCTCCCAGCTGCTCGCCCGCCTCGAAGCGGCCGGGCTCGTCGTCGCGACCGGCACCACCGAGGGCCGGCCCGGTCCGAACGCGCAGCTGTACGCGGTCGACGCGCGGGCCGCGTACGCCGCCGGGCTCGACGTCGACCAGCACCGCATCCACGCCGCCGTCGCCGACGTCACGGGCCGGATCGTCGGCGAGTACGAGCTCCGCACCCCCGGCCGCTCCGCCTCCGGCGTCGTCCGCCAGGTCACCGACGCCCTCGACGGGGCGGTCAAGGCGGCCGGGGTCACCCACGCGGACGTGCGACGCCTCGTCATCGGCACCCCCGGCGCCTTCGACCCGGCCACCGGGCGCCTGCGGTACGCCTCCCACCTGCCCGGCTGGCACTCCCCCACCCTCCTGGAGGAGCTGGCCGCCGTCCTGCCCATGCCGTTCGAGTACGAGAACGACGTCAACCTCGTCGCCCTCGCCGAGCAGCGCCTGGGCGCCGCCCGCGGCCACTCCGACTTCGCCCTGCTGTGGAACGAGGGCGGTCTCGGCGCCGCCCTCGTCCTCGGCGGGCGGCTGCACCGCGGCTTCACCGGCGGCGCCGGCGAGCTCGGCTTCCTGCCCGTGCCCGGCACCCCGCTCGTACGGCAGGTCACCAAGGCCAACTCCGGCGGCTTCCAGGAGCTCGCGGGCATCCAGGCGGTGCCCAGGATCGCCCGCGAGGCCGGGATCGAGACCCCCGACCACCCGTTCGTACCGGTGGTGAGCGGACTCCTTTCCCGGGCCGCCGAGACCCATGGGGACGACCCGCGGTACGCGGAGCTGCTCGACCGGTACGCCGAGCGCCTCGCCGTCGGACTCGCCTCCCTCGTGACCGTCCTCGACCCCGAACTGATCGTGCTCGCCGGGGACGCCCTCGTCACCGGCGGCGAACCCCTCCGCGCGCGCGTGCAGTCCGAACTCGCCGACCTCGCCCCGTCCCGGCCGCGGCTCGTCCTCTCCGCCGTACGCCGGAGCCCCGTGCTGCGCGGGGCCCTCGAAAGCGCCCTCGCCACCACGCGCGACGAGGTCTTCGACACCTCGCGCTGACCCCGTCCCCACAAAGCCCGCAACCCGCCCCCGCAGGGAGACCCCGTCATGCCCGTACGTCCGCGCAGAGCCGCCGCCGCGCTCGCCGCCACCGCCTCGATCGCCCTCTTCGCCTCCGCCTGTACCGGCTCCGCGAACAACGCGGCCGCCGACGACCCGAACGCGCAGACGACGATCACCTTCTGGCACGGCTGGAACGCGCCCGCCGAGGTCAAGGCGATCGAGGACAACGTCGCCCGCTTCGAGAAGGCCCACCCGAACATCAAGGTGAAGGTCGTCGGCGACATCAACGACGAGAAGCTCGGCCAGGCGCTGCGCGCGGGCGGCTCGAACGGGCCGGACGTCGTCTCCTCGTTCACCACCTCCAACGTCGGCAAGTTCTGCTCCTCGGGCGCGCTCGCCGACCTCAAGCCCTTCATAGAGAAGTCGAAGCTCGACCTGGACAAGACCTTCCCGAAGGTCCTCCAGGAGTACACCCAGTTCGAGGGCAGGCGCTGCTCCCTGCCGCTGCTCTCCGACGCGTACGGGCTCTACTACAACAAGGACGCCTTCCGGAAGGCCGGGCTCGACCCCGAGGCCCCGCCGAAGACCTGGTCCCAGTTCACCCAGGTCGCCAAGAAGCTGACGAAGGCGAAGGGCGACTCGTACGAGCAGCTCGGCTTCATGCCGAACTACCTCGGCTACGAGACGGTCGTCGAGCACTACATGTCGCAGTGGGACCACACGTACTTCACCGAGGACGGCAAGTCGAACGTCGCCAAGGACCCGGC
This sequence comes from Streptomyces vietnamensis, assembly GCF_000830005.1. NCBI lineage: Bacteria > Bacillati > Actinomycetota > Actinomycetes > Kitasatosporales > Streptomycetaceae > Streptomyces > Streptomyces vietnamensis. The sequence goes on from NZ_CP010407.1 coordinate 2,957,410, forward strand.
CTTCGCCGAGATGATGACGTACCAGAAGTCCCTGGTGGACTCGCTCGGCGGGTTCGAGAAGCTCGACAAGTACCGCACCGCCTTCGGTGACGAGTGGGGCGCCAAGCACCCCTTCCAGACCGGCCAGGTCGCCATGCAGCTGGACGGCGAGTGGCGGCTGAACTTCATCAAGAACGCCGGCGTGAAGTTCGACGTCGGCGTGGCGCCGCTGCCGGTCGCGGACGACGAGATCGCCGAGTACGGCAAGGGCTACCTCTCCGGCACGATCATGGGCATCGCGCCGCAGAGCAAGAAGCAGAACGCGGCCTGGGAGCTGGTCAAGTACATGACCACGGACACCGATGCCGTGGTGAGCTTCGCGAACGCCATCGGGAACGTGCCCTCCACCTTCGAGGCACTCAAGTCCCCGAACCTGAAGTTCGACGACCGTTTCAAGGTCTTCCTGGACATCGCCAAGCACCCGGAGTCCACCACCATGGACAACGCGGTCAACGGCCCCGCCTACCAGGAGACCCTCTCCAGCCTCGCCCACAAGTACGAGAGCGGCCAGGTCACGGACCTCAAGAAGGGCCTCGCGGACGCCGCGGCCCAGATCGACCGCGACATCGCCGCGGCGAAGTGACGGCCGGTACCCCCTCATGAGCACGGACACCCTGCCCGCGAAGGCGGCGGCCGCCCCGGCCGCCGCCTCCCCGGAGGCGCGCAACACCCTGCGGTCGAAGCGCCGGCGCAACGCGCTGCGCACCGCGCTGTTCATGTCGCCCTGGCTGATCGGATTCGGCTTCTTCTTCGCCTATCCGCTGGTCTCCACCCTGTACTTCTCGTTCATGCGGTACGACGGCCTCAACCCGCCGACCTGGCGGGGCCTGGAGAACTGGACGTACGTCTTCTCCGACCTGCCGAAGTTCTGGCCGGCGATGCAGAACACCCTGTGGCTGGCGGTCGTCATGGTGACCTGCCGGGTCGTCTTCGGCCTCGGCGTCGGCATGCTGATCACCAAGATCAAGACGGGTGCCGGGATCTTCCGCACCCTCTTCTACCTGCCCTACCTGGCCCCGCCGGTGGCCGCCACGCTCGCCTTCGTCTTCCTGCTCAACCCCGGCACCGGGCCGGTCAACTCGTTCCTCGAGGCGGTCGGCATCCCCGCCCCCTCCTGGTTCAACGACGCGGACTGGGCCAAGCCGGCCCTCACCGTCCTCGCCGTGTGGGGCATCGGCGACCTCATGGTCATCTTCATGGCCGCCCTGCTCGACGTGCCGAAGGAGCAGTACGAGGCCGCCGAACTCGACGGCGCGTCCCCGTGGCAGCGGTTCCGCTACGTCACGCTGCCGAACATCTCGCCGATCGTGCTCTTCGCGGTCGTGACCGGGATCATCGGCGCGATGCAGTACTACACGCAGCCGATCGTGGCCTCCAAGGTCGCCTCGGGCGTGATGGGCGGCTCCGGCGCCCCCTTCCAGCCCGGCTATCCGGACGACTCCACGCTGACCCTGCCGCAGCTCATCTACAGCCTCGGCTTCAGCCAGTTCAACTACGGCGCGGCCTGCGTGGTGGCGCTGGTGCTCTTCGCACTCTCCATGGCCTTCACCGCCCTGCTGATGCGCAGGCGCGGCGGCCTGATCGGCTCGGGTGACTGAACCATGACGACCGCAACCGCTCCCGTCCGGACCGTGGCGAGCCCGGCCCTGAAGCAGGCCCGCCGCAAGGCGCTGCTGCACTGGATCGCCGTGCACGCGCTCGGCATCGCCGCCGCCCTGTTCTTCGTGCTGCCGTTCGTCTTCGTCCTCCTGACGTCCCTGATGAGCGACCAGCAGGCGCTCACCCGGGACCTGACGCCGAACTCCTGGCACTGGGACAACTACGTCCGGGTCTTCCGGACGGAGGGCTTCCTGACCTGGTGGAAGAACTCCCTGCTGTACGCGGGGCTCGGCACCGCCCTCGTCGTGGTGTCCTCGATCCCCGTGGCGTACGCGCTCGCGAAGTTCCGCTTCCGCGGCCGGCAGCTGTCGCTGCTGCTCGTCATCTCGATGATGATGCTGCCGCCGCAGGTCGTGATCATCCCCATGTACCTGTTCTGGGCGAAGCAGATGGACCTCTCCGGCACCCTGTGGCCGCTGATCATCCCGATGGCGTTCGGCGACGCCTTCGCCATCTTCCTGCTGCGCCAGTTCCTGCTGACCATCCCGAACGAGTACGTCGAGGCCGCGCGGATCGACGGGTGCGGCGAACTCCGCACCCTGATCCGGGTCGTGCTCCCGATGGCGAAGCCCGGCATCGCCGCGGTGGCCCTGTTCCAGTTCTTCTACTGCTGGAACGACTACTTCGGGCCGCAGATCTACGCCTCCGAGAACGCGGCCGCCTGGACGCTCAGTTACGGCCTGGAGTCCTTCAAGGGCGCGCACCACACCGACTGGAATCTGACCATGGCCGCGACCGTCCTGGTCATGGCCCCCGTGATCCTCGTGTTCTTCTTCGCGCAGAAGGCGTTCGTCGAGGGAGTCACACTGACCGGAGTGAAGGGCTGAGTCACCAATGAAGCTCGCTGTCGTGGGGGGCGGGTCCACCTACACCCCCGAACTGATCGACGGATTCGCGCGGCTGCGCGACACCCTGCCCATCACCGAACTCGTCCTCGTCGACCCGGCCGCCGAGCGCCTCGACCTCGTCGGCGGACTGGCCCGGCGGATCTTCGCCAAGCAGGACCACGACGGGAAGATCGTCACCACCGGCGACCTCGACGCCGGGGTCGAGGGCGCCGACGCCGTCCTGCTCCAGCTGCGGGTCGGCGGGCAGGCCGCCCGCGAACAGGACGAGACCTGGCCGCTGGAATGCGGCTGCATCGGCCAGGAGACGACGGGCGCCGGCGGCCTCGCGAAGGCGCTGCGCACGGTCCCGGTGGTGCTCGACATCGCCGAGCGCGTCCGCCGCACCAACCCCGACGCCTGGATCATCGACTTCACCAACCCCGTCGGCATCGTCACGCGCGCGCTGCTCCGGGCCGGGCACAAGGCCGTCGGCCTGTGCAACGTCGCCATCGGCTTCCAGCGGAAGTTCGCGAAGCTCCTCGACGTCGCCCCCTCCGAGGTCCACCTCGACCACGTCGGGCTCAACCACCTGACCTGGGAGCGGGCGGTACGGATCGGGGGCCCCGAGGGCGAGGACGTGCTGCCCCGGCTGCTCGCCGAACACGGCGACGCGATCGCCGGCGACCTGCGGCTGCCGCGCCCTGTCCTGGACCGGCTCGGCGTCGTCCCCTCGTACTACCTGCGGTACTTCTACGCGCACGACGAGGTGGTGCGCGAGCTCGGCACGAAGCCCTCGCGGGCCGCCGAGGTCGCGGCGATGGAGCGGGAGCTCCTGGAGATGTACGGGGACCCGGCGCTCGACGAGAAGCCGGAGCTGCTCGCCAAGCGCGGCGGCGCCTTCTACTCGGAGGCGGCCGTGGACCTGGCGGCCTCTCTCCTGGGCGGCGGAGGGTCGCCGTACCAGGTGGTGAACACGTACAACAACGGCACGCTGCCGTTCCTGCCGGACGACGCCGTCATCGAGACGCAGGCGGCGGTCGGCGCGCACGGCGCCACGCCGCTGCCGGTCGCGCCGGTGGACCCGCTGTACGCCGGTCTGATCGCGAACGTCACGGCCTACGAGGACCTGGCCCTGGAGGCGGCGCTGCACGGCGGCCGCGACCGGGTGTTCAAGGCGCTGCTCGCGCACCCGCTGGTCGGGCAGTACGCGTACGCCGACGGGCTCACCGACCGGCTGATCGCGCACAACCGGGAGCACCTCGCGTGGGTGTGAACGGGGGGTTGGACGGGGGTTTGACCGGGGGTTTGAACGAGGTGCTCCTCGCGATCGACGCCGGGAACAGCAAGACCGACGTCGCGGTGCTCTCGCAGGGCGGGAACGTCCTGGGGTCGGCGCGCGGCGGCGGGTTCCAGCCGCCGGTGGTGGGGGTGGCGGCGGCGGTCGACGGGCTCACGGAGATCGTCGGGCGGGCGTGGGAGGAGGCCGGCGGTGCCGGGCTTCCCCCGACGTTCGCGCATGTCGCGGCCTGTCTGGCCAATGCCGACCTGCCGGTCGAGGAGGAGGCGCTCCGGGCCGAGCTGCTCGGCCGGGGCTTCAGCTCGTCCGTAGGGGTGCACAACGACACCTTCGCCATCCTGCGGGCCGGGGTCGACGAACCGCGGGGCGTGGCCGTGGTGTGCGGGGCGGGGATCAACTGCGTCGGGATGACCCCGGACGGGCGGACCGCGCGCTTCCCGGCGATCGGGAAGATCTCCGGGGACTGGGGCGGGGGCGGCGGACTCGCCGACGAGGCGCTGTGGTTCGCGGCGCGCGCCGAGGACGGGCGGGGCCTGCCCACCGCCCTCGCCGACGCGCTGCCCGCGCACTTCGGCCTGGAGTCGATGTACGCGCTGATCGAGGCGCTGCACCTGGGCCGGATCACCATGGCGCAGCGGCACGAGCTGACGCCGGTGCTGTTCCGCGTCGCGGCCGCGGGCGATCCGGTGGCGGAGTCGCTCGTGCACCGGCTCGCCGACGAGGTCGTCGCCATGGCGTACGTCGCGCTCCGCCGGCTCGGGCTCCACCGCGAGGAGGCGCCGGTGCTGCTCGGCGGCAGCGTGCTCGCCGCCCGGCACCCGCAGTTGGAGGAGCGGATCCGCGCACTCCTGGCGGAGCGGGCGCCGAAGGCCGTGATCGGCTTCGTGACCGCGCCGCCGGTCCTCGGTGCGGGGCTGCTCGCCCTGGACGCGGTGGCGGCGGGGCCGGAGGCGAAGGCCCGGCTGCGGGAGCGGTACGAGGGCTGAGTGCGGTGGATGCGGGGCGTCTCGTCGTGGGTGACGGGACGCCCCGCACGCATGTTCACCTGTTCGAGCGACGTCCGATACGGAACCGATTCCGGCCGATCGACGTATTCCAGAGTGAGGGGTTCGCCTGCTGACGCGTGGGAGGCATGGGGCACGATAGGCACAAGATCCAGTCAATCCCGGTGTGCGGACGGCCCCCTGAGGCCATACTGCTGGCCGGGTGGCCCGCCACCGGAACCGGTTCCTCACCGGCATCCCGGCCGGACGGGCCGACGTCAGCGACCGAGGGGGAGGTCAAGTGACATACCCGCCGAACGCGCCCGCCGCCTCGGCGGCGCAGGGCACGGCGACGGCGCCCGCGCGCCCGGGTGGCGTGCCCGCGCAGCCGTCGCCCGCGCCCGCCGCCACCCCGCCCGCGGGGCGCGGCGCCTGGGCCGTGGGGCGGGAGCGGCTGCGGGAGGCCGCGACCACCGAGCCCGGCCGGCTCCAGATCCTCGGGGCCGTGCTGGCGCTGCTCGTCGTCGCGTTCGGGGCCGTCACCGCCCTGGAGGTCACCGACCGGGCCTCCGCCGCCGACGACGTCGTCAGCCGCAGCCAGCCCCTGAGCGCCGACGCGGCCGCCATCTACCGGTCCCTCGCCGACGCCGACACCACCGCCGCCGCCGGGTTCCTGGCGGGCACCCTGGAGCCCGCGGAGTCCCGCGCACGGTACGCCCGGGACATCACCACCGCCTCCCTGCTCCTCGTCAAGGCCGCGGCGAACACGGACGGTTCGTCCGTGTCGGCCCGCGAGATCGCCACCCTCAACGAACAGCTCCCCCGCTACACGGGCCTGATCGAGCGCGCCCGGGCCGCCAACCGGCAGGGCCTGCCGCTCGGCGGCGCCTATCTGCGGTACGCCAACGCGCAGATGTCCAGCTCGCTGCTGCCGGCCGCCGAGCGGCTGTACGCGGCGGAGACGGAGCGGCTGCACGGGGACGACGACTCGGCCCGCGCCTGGCCGTACCTGTCGCTCGCGCTCGGTCTGCTCGCCCTCGGCGTCCTCGTCTGGGCCCAGCGCCGCAACTACGTCCGGACCAACCGGGTCTTCAACCACGGGCTGCTCGCCGCCACCGCCGCCGCCGTGACCGTCCTGCTCTGGCTGCTCGCCGCGCACACCGTGACGCGCACCGACCTCAACAGCGCGCGGGCGCACGGGCAGGAGTCTCTCCAGGTCCTCAACACGGCCCGGATCAGCTCGCTCACCGCCCGCGCCAACGAGAACCTGACCCTGGTCGCCCGGGGCGCCGTCCTCACCGAGGACGGCAAGAACGACAAGTACGAGGCGGACTACACGGCGAGCATGAGCGCCCTGACGACCGCGCTCGCCGAGGCGCGGGAGCTCGCCGACGACGACACCGGACGCGACCCAGTCGCCGACTCGGCCGCGCGCGCGGCCGAGTGGCGGGAGCGCCACAAGGACGCCCGCGCCAAGGACGAGGCCGGCGACTACGAGGGCGCCCTCGACCGGGTCGTCGGCGCCAAGGGGTCGACGGGCCAGTCCTTCGACCAGGTCGACGCGGCCCTGGAGCGGGCCCTCGCGCACGAGCAGACCGAGTTCACCCGCTCCGCCGGGAACGCCAGGGACGCGCTGACCGCGCTCCCCCTCGGCGCGGCGGCCCTCGGGATCCTGGGTGCGGCGGGCGCCGTGCTCGGCATCAACCGCAGACTGTCGGAGTACCGGTGAGAGGGGGCGGGATGCCGAACGGGACGGACCCGCTGGCGCGGCGGGCGGCGAGCGGCGCGGACCGGCCCGTGCTCCGGGCGACGAGCGGCGCGGGCCGGGCCGTGCTCCGGGCTGCGAAGCGGCTGCGGGGCTGGGGCGGGGTGGCCTCCATGGCCGTGGCCTGCGGGCTCACCGCCTCGCTCACGCTGCTGCCCCTCGCCCACGACGGGAGCGGCGCGGCAGCCGCGCCCCGGACGACCGGCCCCGGCGTGGGCACCGGCGTCCAGATCAAGGCCGACACCTGCGAGCACCCCGAGGCCTCCCTCACGCCCTCCTCGGCGGACGGCCCGTCGATCCGGGCGATCAAGGAGCGCGGGAAGCTGATCGTCGGCGTCGACCAGTCCAGCTACCGCTGGGGCTACCGGAACCCGGAGAAGGGCGTCCTGGAGGGCTTCGACATCGACCTGGCCCGGGCCGTCGCCGCCGACATCCTCGGCGACCCGGACGCGATCATCTTCCGGACCATCCCGACCAACCAGCGGATCGCCGCCCTGGACAGCGGCAAGGTCGACCTCGTCGTGCGCACCATGACGATCAACTGCAAGCGGATCGAGCAGGTCGCCTTCTCCACCGCCTACTTCCAGGCCGGACAGCAGGTCCTGGCCCCCAAGCTCGCCACGGGGATCACCGGTTACGACTCCTCGCTGCGCGGCAAGCGGGTCTGCACCGCCGAGGGCTCCACGGCCTACGACGCGCTGGCGGAGAACTCCTTCGGCGCGGTCTTCAAGGACGAGGGCGACGGCACCAAGGACGATCCGGACCTGCTGACCGTCCCCAACCAGCTGGACTGCCTGGCCCGGCTCCAGATGGGCGAGGTCGACGCCGTCGTCACCGACAACGCCCTCGCGGCCGGCCAGGCCGCGCAGGACCCGGCGGTCGAGCTCAAGGGGAAGCCGTTCACGAAGGAGTACTACGGGGTGGCGGCCAAGCTGGGCAACGACGACCTGGTGCGCCGGGTCAACCAGGTTCTGGTGGGCTACCGGCAGGGCCCCTGGCAGAAGGCGTACGAGAAGTGGCTGGAGAAGGACCTGCCCGGGATAACGGGGCCGCCCGCCCCGCTGTACAAGTAGCCCGGCACGCGTCCCCGAAGGAGTGACAACCCTGTACACGAAGCGGAAGAGGTGACCGATGGGCGTCACGGGACCCCCCGGGCCGGTGATGGACCGGGACGAGGTGGACCGTGCGCTGGCGCGGCTCGGCGCCGAGCACAAGGCGGTCGAGGACTCGCTCCTCGCCCTCCAGGACCACGCGGGCCGCAGGCTGCTCGAAGGGGCCGAGCTGACCGGCACGACCCGGGACCGCTGGGCGGCCGCCGAGCGGACCATCACCCTGCTCTGGACCTGCTTCGACGTGTACACCGGCGCCCTGCGGGAGGCCCGTGAGCTGCGCGCGCGGCGCCGCTGGCCCGGCCGGGAGGAGCTCGTGGAGCTGACCGACCGGCTGCGCGGCGACACCGTGCTCGTGCCGGGCGGGGCCGCCGAGGGCGCCCTGCTCACCGAGCGGTTCAGCCTGGAGGGCCTGGTCCGGCGGATGAACGAGCTGTACGCCTCCTCGCTCGACCTGGTCGTCACCGCCGACGCCGTCTGGTCGGCGCTGCCCGCCCGGATAGACCTGCTCGCCGCCGAGCTGGGCCGGACGCGTTCGCTCGCGCACTCGGTCGGCGTGCGGCCCGGGGAGCATCCGGCGGGGGACGACCTGGAGGCGATCACGGCCGAGCTGACCGCGCTGCGGTCCCAGGTCGTGACCGACCCGTTGGCGTTCTGGCGCCCGGCGGCGGGGAGTTCGGCGCCCGGCGGGGGCCGCCCCGACACCGAGCGGTACGACCGGGCCGCCCTGGCCCTGGAGGACGTGCGGCGCGAGATCGAGGCGGTCCTCGCGGTCCGGCAGGACTCCGAGGACCGGCTGCTGCGGCTGCGGGACGTGCTCTCGCGGGCGGACCGGACGCTCGCCGAGGCGCGGTCGGCGCGCGGCGAGGTCCTCGCGAAGATCGCCGCCTCCGAGGTGCCGGCCGTCAGCGGCCCGCCGATCGTGCTGCAGGAGCGGCTCGCGGCCGCCGCCGAGTACCGCAGGCGCGCCCAGTGGCACCGGCTCTCCCCGCTCCTGGAGTCCCTGGAGCGGGAGGCGGAGGACGAACTGCTGCGGGCCCGCGAGTCGTTGACGGCGGTCACCGCGCCGCTCGCGGTCCGGGCCGAGCTGCGCGGCCGGCTCGACGCGTACAAGGCGAAGGTGGCGCGGCTCGGCGCGGCGGAGGACCCGCTGCTCGTCGAGCGGTACGACGCGGCGCGCCGGATGCTGTGGAGCGCGCCCTGCGATCTGCGGGTCGCGGAACAGGCGGTGCTGCGCTACCAGCAGGCGGTGGCGGACGTGCTGTCCGGACCGCGGGACACGAGGGACGCGGGAGACGCGGGAGGACGGCAGTGGTGAGCGGGGAGACGGGCGTGGGGAGCTGCCAGCGTCCTTCGTGCGAGGGTGCGTACGAGGACATGGGAGGCGGCGAGCTGTACTGCGACACCTGCGGGCTCGCGCCGGTCGTCGCGCCCGGAGGCATGATCGGGTCGACGCCGACCGGGATGGCCGTGCCGGGGAAGGGGACGGGCGTCGGGGGGTCGGACTCGAGCTCCTCGCGGAGCAGCTCCCGCGCCTCCTCGCGCGCCTCGTCCCGGTCCTCGACCTCGCGCCGGTCGGTCTCCGGGCGGCTCTCGCGCTCGCTCTCCGGTGGCTCGACGGGCCGTTCGGTGTCGGTGCGCAGTTCGGGCTCGTCGACCGGGCAGTCCGCCCGGAACCGGCTGGGCGCGGGTCTGGTGACGATCCCCGAGGTGCCGCGCCCCGACCCGCGGGCCGCGGTGATGGAGAACGCCGAGGTTCCCGAGCGGAAGCGTTTCTGCTCCCGTTCGGACTGCGGGGCTCCGGTGGGCCGCTCGCGGGGCGACCGGCCGGGCCGTGCGGAGGGCTTCTGCACCTCGTGCGGGCACCCGTACTCCTTCGTGCCGAAGCTGCGGGCCGGGGACATCGTCCACGGCCAGTACGAGGTCGCGGGCTGCCTCGCGCACGGCGGGCTCGGCTGGGTCTACCTCGCGGTCGACCGGGCCGTCTCCGACCGGTGGGTGGTCCTCAAGGGCCTGCTCGACACCGGCGACCAGGACGCGATGGCCGCGGCGATCTCCGAACGCCGCTTCCTCGCCGAGATCGAGCACTCCAACATCGTCCGCATCTACAACTTCGTCGAGCACCTCGACCCGCGCACCGGCTCCCTGGACGGCTACATCGTCATGGAGTACGTCGGCGGCAAGTCGCTCAAGGAGATCGCCAACGACCGGCGGACCCCCGACGGCCGGCGCGACCCGCTGCCGGTGGAGCAGGCCTGCGCGTACGGCATCGAGGCCCTGGAGGCGCTCGGGCACCTGCACAGCAGGAACCTGCTGTACTGCGACTTCAAGGTCGACAACGCCATACAGACCGAGGACCAGCTGAAGCTCATCGACATGGGCGCGGTCCGGCGGATGGACGACGACGAGTCCGCGATCTACGGCACGGTCGGCTACCAGGCGCCGGAGGTGGCCGAGGTCGGCCCGTCGGTGGCCAGCGACCTGTACACGGTGGCGCGCACGCTCGCCGTGATGACCTTCGACTTCCAGGGCTACACGAACGTCTTCGTGGACTCGTTGCCCGACCCGGAGCACATCGAGGTCTTCCGGACGTACGAGTCGTACTACCGCTTCCTCGTCCGCGCCACCGACCCGGACCCGGCCCGCCGGTTCGCCTCCGCGCAGGAGATGGCGGAGCAGCTGACGGGCGTGCTGCGCGAGGTCGTGGCGCTCCAGTCGGGACGGCCGCGGCCGGCGCTCTCGACGCTGTTCGGCACGGAGGTGCGGGTCACGGACACCGCGCTGTTCGCCGAACTGACGGAGGACGTGTCGCTGTTGGGGGCGCGCGGGGGCCGCAAGCGGCGCGGGGCGGCGGCCGGTCAGGCGCTGCCCGGCTCCGTTCCGGGGCAGGCGCGGACCGCCGGGGCGGGGGCGGCGCCGGGCGCCGTCTCCGGTGCGGTGCCGGTCGCCGTTCCCGGTGCGGCGACCGCCGCCGGGGCGCCCGCCGGCATGGCCACGATTCCCGGCGCCGGGCTCGGCCCCGGCGTCGGGCTCGGCGCGTCGCTCGCGCCGCTCGACGCGCCCGCCACCGCGCTCGCGCTGCCCGTGCCGCGCGTCGACGCGAACGACCCCAACGCCGGTTTCCTCGCCGGTCTCGCGGCCGCCGCGCCTGCCGAGCTCCTCGGGGCGCTCCAGGGCGCGCCCGCGCCCTCCGCCGAGCTGCGGCTGCGCACCCTGCGGGCCCAGCTGGAGCTGGGCGATCTGCCCGCCGCCGCGCGGACCCTCGCCGGTCTGGAGGAGCGGGACCCGGACGACTGGCGGGTCGTCTGGTACCGGGGCGTCGCCTCCCTGGTGACCGGGGACCACGAGCACGCGGCCCTGGCCTTCGACGCGGTGTACGACGCCTTCCCCGGCGAACCGGCGCCGAAGCTGGCCCTCGGGATCTGCGCCGAGGTCCTCGGCCAGCTGGACAACGCCGCCGAGTACTACCGCCTGGTGTGGGCGACCGACCCGAGCTTCGTCAGCGCGGCCTTCGGGCTCGCCCGGGTGCGGCTCGCGGCGGGCGACCGCACCGGAGCCGTACAGGCCCTGGAGTCCGTACCGGAGGCGTCGATCCACTACACGGCGGCGCGGGTCGCGGCCGTACGGGCGCGGCTGCGGCGGCGCCCGGCACACGAGCCGCTCGGCGCCGACCTGACGGCGGCCGCGGCGCAGGTCTCCGCGCTCCAGGGCTTCGGTCTGGACGCGGTGCGCCGGGAGCGGCTTTCGACGGAGGTCCTCGGGACGGCCCTCGACTGGGTACTCTCCGGGAGTCCCGGTGCGGCACCGGGCGGCGGCGCGCTGCTGCTCGGAAGTGAACTGGACGAGCGCGGACTGCGCTTCGGCCTCGAACGCTCGTACCGGGTACTGGCCCGGCTCGCCCAGCGGGGCGAGGAGAGGATCGAACTGGTGGAGCGGGCCAACCGCTTCCGCCCCAGGACGTGGGTGTGAGGATGTCCCAGAAGCCGAAGCCGTCGCACGGACTCGCCGCCTGCCCGGGCTGCGCGGAGCCGCTGGAGTCGGGTGACCGGTTCTGCGGGGCGTGCGGCTACGACCTGTCGGCCGCGCCGGCCGCCGAGGCCGGGCCCGACCGCCCGACCGTGGCGATCGGCACCCCCGTGACCTGGCCGGACGCCCCGCCCCGCGACCCCGGTTCGCTCTCGACGATGACCCAGCACCCGGGCGACCTCCCGGGCACCGACTCGGGCGGCCGCGACCTCCCGACGATGGAGGTCCGCACGGACGGGCCGCGGTCCCCCGCGCCCGTCACCGCCGCGCCCGGCGGAACGGCGACGCCCGGCGCAGCGCCCACGCCCGACGGCGACTTCGAGCTGGCCGCGCCCGATCCCCGTACCGCCGTACGAGTGGACCCGGCCCCCGCCGCCGCCGCGCCCGCCGCCTCGATGTGCGTGGCCTGCCGGGCCGGGCGGGTGGACACCGACGGGTACTGCGAGAACTGCGGGCACGCGCAGCCGCGCGAGCGGGACCACATGGAGCGGGAGATCGCCGGCGTGGCCGCCGTCAGCGACCGCGGGCTGCGCCATCACCGCAACGAGGACGCGTTCGCCGTCTCGTCGACCACCCTGCCCGACGGCTCCCCCGCCACCCTCGCGATCGTCTGCGACGGCGTCTCCTCGGCGACCCGTCCCGACGAGGCCTCCGCCGCCGCCGCGGAGGCGGCCGGCGCCTCGCTGCTCGCCGCGCTGCCCCGGGGAACGCACCCGCAGCAGGCGATGCACGAGGCGATCGTGGCCGCCGCCGAGGCCGTCAACTCCCTCGCGGAGGAGCCCGGTCAGGACGGCTCGGAGCACGACCCGCACCGCCACCGCAACGCCCCGGCCTGCACCATCGTCGGCTCCGTCGTCGCCGCGGGCCTGCTCGTCGTGGGCTGGGTCGGCGACAGCCGCGCCTACTGGGTGCCGGACGACCGCAGCACCCCGCCCGCCCGGCTCACCGAGGACGACTCGTGGGCCGCGCAGATGGTCGCGGCGGGCCTGATGAGCGAGGCCGAGGCGTACGCGGACGAGCGCGCCCACGCGATCACCGGCTGGCTCGGCGCCGACTCGTACGAACTGGACCCGCACACGGCCGCGTTCAAGCCGGATCGTTCCGGCGTGGTGGTGGTCTGCACGGACGGCCTGTGGAACTACGCGGAGGCCGCGGAGGACATGGCCCGGGTCGTCCCGGCGGACGCCACGGACCGCCCGCTGGGCGCCGCGCAGGTCCTCGTCGGCCACGCCCTGGACGGCGGAGGCCACGACAACATCACGGTCGCGCTCGTCCCGTTCACCGTCACTCCTCAAGGGGCAGGATCCGCCTGAGAGCGGTCGCCGATCCCCGTCCCCTTCACCGTTGTTGCGTCTGTCGCGTAGGAGCCGAAAACAGATGGCGAACTTCTCCAAGCCGACCGTGCCCCAGTTCTCGGTGGACGTCTACCAGAACGAGTTCCTGCCGGAGGGCGGCCGGGACGTCAGCGCGATCGTCACGGTCACCTCGACCGGGGGCGGCACCACCGGCGGGTTCGCCGGCGGTGGAGCGGCCGGTGTCGTGATCATGGTCGACTGCTCCGGCTCGATGGACTACCCCGCCACCAAGATGCGCGGCGCGCGGGAGGCGACCGCCGCCGCCGTCGACACCCTGCGGGACGGCACGCACTTCGCCGTCGTCGCCGGGACGCACGTGGCGAAGGAGGTCTACCCGGCCGACGGCGGTCTCGCCGTCGCCGACGCCCGGACCCGCGCCGAGGCCAAGGAGGCGCTGCGCCGGCTCTCCGCGGGCGGCGGCACGGCGATCGGCACCTGGCTGCGCCTCGCGGACCGGCTGCTCTCCTCCACCGAGCTCACCATCCGGCACGGCATCCTGCTCACCGACGGCCGCAACGAGCACGAGTCCCCGGAGGAGCTGCGGGCCGCGCTCGACGCCTGCGCGGGCCGGTTCACCTGCGACGCGCGCGGGGTCGGCACGGACTGGGAGGTCAAGGAGGTCACCGGGATCGCCTCGGCGCTCCTCGGCACCGCCGACATCGTCGCCGATCCGGCCGGGCTCGCCGCCGACTTCACGGCGATGATGGAGCACGCGATGGGCAAGGGCGTGGCGGACGTCGCGCTGCGCCTGTGGACCCCGGTCGGGGTCGAGATCATGTTCGTGAAGCAGGTGGCGCCGGCGGTCGAGGACCTGACCGGGCGGCGTACGGAGGCCGGGCCGCGCGCCGGGGACTACCCGACGGGCTCGTGGGGCAGCGAGTCCCGCGACTACCACGTGAGCGTGCGGGTCCCGCAGGCGGCGGTCGGCCAGGAGATGCTCGCCGCCCGCGTCTCCCTGATCGCCCCGGACCCGATGGGCGGCGATCCGCGTCCGCTGTCTCAAGGACTGGTACGGGCGGTGTGGACGGACGACCTCGCGATGTCGACGTCGATCAACCCGCAGGTCGCGCACTACACGGGCCAGGCCGAGCTGGCGGACGTCATCCAGCAGGGTCTGGATGCCCGCAAATCGGGCGATCGTGACGGCGCGACGGCCAAACTGGGCCGTGCCGTGCAGCTCGCGGCGGCCTCCGGCAACGCGGATACCGCGAAACTGCTTTCGAAGGTGGTCGACGTCGTCGACGCGGCGACCGGTACTGTGCGTTTGAAGGCGAAGGTCGCGGAAGCGGACGAGATGACACTCGAGACCCGTTCCACCAAGACCGTTCGCGTCAAGAGGTAGCCCGGCCACCGGGCCGGACGACGAGAGGGGGAAGCACCGACATGCCGACCTGCCCGAACGGACACCAGTCGGTCTCCGACGACTGGTGCGAGGTCTGCGGCCATCGCATGGCCGGGGCGGGTGCGCCGACGGGTGCCGTACCGCCGCCTCCCCCGCCGCCGCCCCCCGCGTACGGATACCCCGGCCCGGCCGGCCCCGGCCAGGCCCCGCAGGGCGCCCCCGGCGGCCCCGGTGCTCCTCAGGGTGCCCCCGGCGCCTTCAACGGCCCTGGCGCACCCGGAGCCCCCGCGGCTCCCGGCGGCCCCGGCCCCTTCGGCGGTCCTGGCGGCCCCGGCGCCCCTGGTGCGCCCGGCGCCCCCACCGGCCCCGGTGCCTTCGGCGGTCCCGGAGGCCCCGGAGCCCCCGCCGGTCCCCGCCCCTTCGGCGGCCCCGGTGCGCCCGGTGCGCCCGCCGCCCCCGGCGGCTTCGGTCCCGGTGGCGACCCGAACGCGACGGCCCAGGCGGAGCTGTGCCCGCAGTGCCGGACGCCGCGCGAGCACATGGCGCCGTTCTGCGAGGAGTGCCGCTGGAACTTCCTCACGAACACGGCCACCTCGTACACGCCGCTGGCCCCGCACAACGCCCCGCCGAGCGCCCCGCCGCGGCAGCCCGGGCCGCCGCCCGGCCTCAACCTGCCGCCGGGCTTCCAGTCCCCGCCGCCCGCGCCTCCGCAGCAGCCCTCGCAGCAGCAGCCCCCGCAGCAGCCGGACCCGTTCGGCTACCAGGGTTCGCGGCCCTCGCAGGTGAACCGGCCGGCCGAGCCGCTGGGCGCCGAGCCCACGCACCACCAGGCCCCGCCGCAGCGCCCGTCGGCACCGCAGCCGCCGGCGCCTCCCGCGTACCCCCAGGCCCAGGCCCAGGCCCCGGCCCCGCCCGCGCCGCCGCAGCCGCGCGCGGACGACGACTGGGTCCTGTCGCCGCCCTCGCAGCACCAGCCCCCGCAGGCACCGCCGGCCCCGCCGCAGCACCAGGCCCCGCAGCCTCCGCAGCAGCACCAGGCCCCGCAGCCTCCGCCGCACCAGGGGCCCCCGCCGCACCAGGCGCCGCAGCCGCCGCAGCAGTTCCAGCCGCCGCAGCCGCCGCAGCAGCCGCTCACCTGGACCGCGGTCATCGGCCCCGACCGCGAGTACTTCATGGCGATGATGCAGCGCAGCGGCCCGGAGGCGACGGGCCTGAACCTGCCCGCGTACTCGCCGGACAAGCACCTGCCGCTCCAGGGCAACCAGGTGTCCATCGGCCGCCGCCGGCACTCCACCGGGGAGTCCCCCGACATCGACCTGTCGGTGCCGCCGGAGGACCCGGGCGTCTCGCACCAGCACGCCGTGCTCGTGCAGCAGCCGGACGGCTCGTGGGCGGTGGTGGACCAGAACTCCACCAACGGCACCACGGTCAACGGCGGCGAGGAGCCGATCCAGCCCTACGTCCCCGTCCAGCTCCAGGACGGCGACCGGGTGCACGTCGGCGCCTGGACCACGATCACGATCCGCTGCTCCTGACCGTCAGGCGGTCCCCGGCAGGGGCCAGGCGTACGGCCCTCCGGGGTCGTCCAGCCAGGCCCACTGCCGGTCCCCGCTGACCGTCACCCCGAAGCGCTCCCGCCCCGGCCGCCGCTCGCGCAGCCAGAGCGAGAGCGCTTCGCGTCTGTCGAGGGTCCCGCGGACCAGGCCCCACAGGAAGAGGAAGCGCTCGTGCCCGGACGGTCCCGGGTACGGGTTGTCGTGCTCCGGGGCCTGCGCGGCGACGCCCCGCAGCGCCACGAAGTACGCGGAGGTCGCGAGGAACCGTCCCTCCGCGTGCGCGGCGTCGCGCACCCGCAACAGGATCAGCCCGGTGGAGAGCGGCGCGAGGACGAGCGCGCCGGGCCGGCACTGGGCGAGCCAGGGGTAGGGGACGGAGGGCACCTCGCAGGTCGCCACGATCCGGTCGTACGGGGCGCGCTCGGGGCAGCCGCGGGCGCCGTCGGCGGCGAGCACCGCGGGCCGGTACCCGGCGGCGGCGAGATGGGTGCGGGCGGATTCGGCGATCTCCTCGTCCAGGTCGACGGTGGTGACGTGCTCCTCGCCGAGGCGGTGGCAGAGCAGCGCCGCGTGGTAGCCGCTCCCGGCGCCGATCTCCAGGACGTCGTCCCCGTCGCGTACGTCCAGGGCGTCGAGCATCAGCGCCATCAGGGACGGCTGGCTGGCGGAGGAGACCAGGTCGCCGTCCCGTACCCGGGTGGCGATCGCCGTGTCCGCGTACGCCCCGCGCAGCCAGCGGTCGCGCCGCTCCGGATCGGGGTCGCCGGACCAGAGCCGCTCGTAGCCGCCGGGGGCGGAGACGTAGTAGTACGGGACGAAGAGGTGGCGCGGCACCTCGGCGAAGGCGGCCCGCCAGGCGGGGTCGGTCAGCAGGCCCTCCGCCTCGATCTCCCGCACGAGCGCGCGCCGCTCCCGCGCGCCGGCCTCGGCGAACTCGTCCCGCACGGCACCCATGCCCCCACTCTCCCGCCCCACCGGGCCCCGGTCGACCGCCCGTACAGGTGGTCCTAAGCCTCCGGTCCTCGGCCGGGGCATCTGAGACGATGGAACGGTGAACGAGATTCCCGGGGAAACAGTGCAGGAGCAGACCTTCTACGAGCAGGTCGGCGGCGAGGAGACGTTCCGCCGCCTGGTCCACCGCTTCTACGAGGGCGTCGCGGCGGACCCGCTGCTGCGCCCGATGTACCCCGAGGAGGACCTCGGCCCGGCCGAGGAGCGCCTCGCCCTCTTCCTGATGCAGTACTGGGGCGGCCCCCGCACCTACAGCGACCACCGCGGCCACCCCCGCCTGCGCATGCGCCACGCCCCGTTCACCGTGGACCAGGCCGCCCACGACGCCTGGCTCCGCCACATGCGCGACGCCCTCGACTCGCTCGGCCTCGCCCCGGAGCACGAGAGCGAGCTGTGGCGCTATCTGACGTACGCGGCGGCGTCGATGGTGAACACGGCGGGCTAGCGGCCCACTCCACGGACTGAAACGTTCCGGACACGGAACGCCGAATAACGGTCACGATCCAATCAAGGTCCGTGTGAAAGCGGTTACCCGTGACGCGTGCCCTCTGAAAGCATCCGAGGAAACTTCAGCGGGTCCAGGGGGACGGGTGACGGGGTTCGTATTTCTGCGCGTCAGGGCACACCGGCTGCTGCTCTCCGCGGCACTGCTCGCCGTGCTCCTGACGACCTCGGTGCTCGCCACCCTCGCCGCCTTCTCCGGCGCGATCGGGGACGCCGCGCTCCAGGCCGGGCTGCGCGGCCGGTCCGCGGCCGCCGCCTCGATGCTCGTGAGCGGGCAGATACCGGCCGGGAAACGGGCCAGCGCCGAGGCCGCCGTCGAGGACGGCGTGCGGAAGACCTTCGACGGGCTGCCGGTGACCGTACAGCGGCTCGAACACTCGGGGCCGTACGCGCTGCCCCGGAGCCTCCAGCCGCCCGCCGCCCGCGAGGGCGACCCCGACCTGACGCAGTTCGCCGCGCTCGACCGCTCGCGGCTCTCGCTCGTCAAGGGCTCCTGGCCCTCGCCCGCCCGGGCCGGCGGCGTGATCGAGGCGGCGCTGCCCGAGGAGGCGGCCCGGCGGCTCAAGGTCTCCCCCGGCACCGTGCTCGACCTCACCGACCGGATCGACGAGCGGAAGCTGAAGGCCCGGATCACCGGCGTCTACCGGCCCGTCGACACCGCCGACCTGTACTGGCGGCTGGACCCGGCGGGCGGGCGCGGCGTGCGGACCGTCGCGTTCACGACGTACGGGCCGCTGGACGTCGACCCGGCCGTCCTCACCTCCGGGGCGCTGAGCCCCGGCGGCACCACCTGGCTCGGCTCCGCCGACTTCACCGGCTTCACCACGGACCGGATGGACTCCCTGCGCGCCGCGGCGACCGAGGGCCCGGCGAAGCTGGCCGGCGCCACGGACGCGTTCGGGACGACGATCTCCGCGTCGACGGCGCTCCCGACCGTCCTGGACCAGACCCGGCGGGCCCTGCTCGTCTCCCGCTCCACCCTCCTGATCGTCGCCGTGCAGCTGGTGCTGCTCGCCGCGTACGCGCTGCTGCTCGTCGCCCGGCTGCTCAGCACCGAGCGCTCCGGCGAGACGGCCCTGCTGCGGGCCCGCGGCGGTTCGCGGCGCCGGATCGCCGGGCTCGCCGCCGCCGAGGCGCTGCTGCTCGCCCTGCCCGCCGCGCTCGCCGCCCCGCTCCTGTCCGGCCCGCTGACCCGGCTCTTCGCCGAGCGGTCCGCGCTCTCCGCGCTCGGGGTGCGCCTCGACACCTCGCCCTCGGCCCAGGTGTGGCTGGTCGCCGCCGTGGTCGCGCTGTGCTGCGCGGCGGCCGTCGTGGCCCCCGCGCTCGCCGCCGGGGACGGCTCCGTCGTCTCGCTGCGCAAGGCCCGCTCGGCGGCGCTGCCCGCTCCCGTACGGGCCGGGGCCGACCTCGGGCTGCTCGCCGTCGCGGCCGTCGCGTACTGGCAGCTCCAGCGGCCCTCCGCCGCGGGCGGCACCCTCGGCGCGGACGAGGCGGGCGGGGGCTCCGTCGACCCGGTGCTCGTCGCGGCGCCCGCCCTCGCCCTGCTCGCCGGCACCGTCCTGACGCTGCGTCTGCTGCCGCCCGCCGCCAAGCTGGCCGAGCGGCGCGCGGCCGGCGGGCGCGGGCTCTCCGCCGCCCTCGCGGGCTGGCAGTTCAGCCGCCGGCCGCTGCGCGGCGCGGGCCCCGTCCTCCTCCTGGTCCTCGCCGTGGCGATGGGCATGCTGGCCATCGGGCAGAGCGGCTCGTGGGAGCGTTCGCAGCGCGACCAGGCCGACTTCCGCGCCGGTACGGACATCCGCGTCCTCGGCGCGGGCTCCGGCGAGCCGACGAAGACCGAACGCCTCGCCGCCGTGCCGGGCGTCCGGGCCGTGGCCCCGGTGCACCGCACCTCCCTGGACGTGGCCGGGAAGAACGCCACCGTCCTCGCCATGGACACCCGCAACGCCGGCGGGCTGCTGCTCCGCTCCGACCTCGCCGACGTCCCGGCCCGGTCCCTGCTCGCCCCGCTGACCCCCAAGGCCTTCGCCGGCACCGGTCTCCGGCTGCCCGCGGGGACCCGGACGCTCGCGGTCGACCTGCGGACGACCGCACCCGCCGGAACGCCCGACGCCCGGGTCGGCGCCGTCCTGGAGGACCCGAGCGGCGTCCCGTACCGGCGGGACCTGGGAGCGCTGCCCTCCGACGGCCGCACGCACCGGCTGACCCTCGACCTGGGCGCCGAGGGCGCCGTGCCCGGCGCCGACGGCACCCGCGGCTCCGGCGGCCTCCTCACCCTCACGGACCTGGAGCTCACCGGCACGATCGCCGACGGCGCGCACGACACCCAGACGCTGCACGTCGAGCGCTTCACCACCGTCGGAGCCGACGGCGGGACGAAGACGCACGCCCCCGCGCAGGTCCTCGGTCCCTGGGCCTCCGCTTTCGAGCAGACCCAGCCCGACGGCAGCACGACGGAGGCCGGCGCGATCGGTCGTGCCGGGTCCGCCGGCCCCGGCGACCGCCCGGCCCCGTACTCCCTCTCCTTCCCCGTCGTCGGCGCGAGGATCGGCTCCTACACGGGACCGCCGGACTTCACCCTGCGGATGAACGCCCCCACCCCGAAGGCCCCCGAGCAGCTCACGGCCGTGGCCACCGAGGCCTTCATGGCGGCGACCGGCGCCAAGCCCGGCGAGCTGATCGAGGTCGCCGTCGCCGGCCGGCAGCTCGACGTCACCGTCGGCCAGGTCGTCAAGGAGCTGCCGACCACCGGCCCGGGCGCGCAGACCGCCTCGGTCGCCTCCGGCGCCACCACCCCCGAGGACGGCGGCGCGATCCTCCTCGACCTGGCCGCGGTCAACCGGTTCCTGGCGGCCGACTCCGACGGAACCGCGACCCTGCCGCCCACCGAGTGGTGGCTGAGCACCGCCCCCGGCCACGCGGACGAGGTCGCCGCGGCCCTGCGCGCCCGCCCCGACACCGACCCCGCCCAGATCCTCGTACGCGACGAGGTCGCCGCCGAACTCCTCGGCGACCCCCTCGGCGCCGGCCCCAACGCCGCCCTGATGGCGGTCGCGGCCGCGGCCGCCGCGCTCGCCGCCGTCGGCTTCGCGGTCGGCTCGGCCGGCGCGATGCGGGAACGGGCCGCCGAGTTCGGCGTGCTGCGGGCGCTCGGCGCACCGCGCCGCAAGCTCGCCCGGCTCGTCGCCGCCGAACAGGGGCTGCTCATCGGCATCGGCCTGCTCGTCGGCATCGGGCTCGGCACCGTCCTGGCCCGGACGGTCGTCCCGCTCGTCGTCCTCACCGGCCAGGCCGCCCGGCCCGTCCCGCCGGTCCTCGTCGAACTGCCCCTCGGCCAGGTCGCGCTGCTGCTCGCCGGCGTCGCCGCCCTGCCCCTCGCCATCGTCGCCGCGATCGCCCTGCGCCGCGCCGACCCGGCCGTGACCCTGCGCCACCAGGGGGACAACTGATGCCGCCGACGACTCCTGACGAGCACGGCGACCGCACCGACGTGCCCGGCACCGGCCGAGCCCCCCACGAGGGCCCCGACATGCCCGCCGTACGCAGGAAGGCCCCCGACATGCTCCGGTCCCGGTCCGACAAGCCCGCCCGCGCGGTGGCGCCCTGGGTGCGGACCCGGCTGCGGACCGCCCCCTGGGCCGCCGCCGCCCTCGCCCTGCTCGTCCTGGTCACCGCGTACCTCGCGGCGGCGCTGCCGCGCGCGGTCGACCGGTACGAGACGGAGGGCCTGCGGCACGACATCCGGAACGCCGAACCGCGCAACGCCGTCCTCGAACTGACGACGCCGATCCCGCTGTCCGAGCACGGGCCCGGCCTGGCCCCCGGCATCCTCCAGAGGAAGAGCGACGACGCACGCGGACTGCTGCCCGCGCCGATCCTCACCGACCCGGAGCAGACCGTCCACGGCGTCCGCACGGTCAAGCGCGTCGAGGGCACCGACCCGTGGCTGCCCCGGCCCGACGGGCTCGACCCCCAGTTCGTCCTGTCCTCCCCGTCCCGTCTCACCGAGCACGCGACGCTGCGGAAGGGCCGGCTCGCCGCGGGCACGGCCGACGCCCCGGAGGCCGTGGTGACCGCGCAGACCGCCGAGTCCCTGCACCTGAAGCCCGGCTCCGTCGTCCACCTGCCGAGCAAGTCGAGCCCGGAACCGATCGCCGTGACGGTCACCGGGATCGTGGAGCCGCGCGCCCCCGCGTCCCCGTACTGGGCCGTCGAACCCCTGCTGCGCACCCCGGCGCTCGCCGCGATGGTCGGCAACGAGATCAAGTACTACTGGCAGGGGGCGCTGCTCCTCTCCCCCGGCTCCGCGCCCGTCGTCCTCTCCACCAACAGCGAGCCGGAGATCTTCTTCCGGTACATGCCGACGGCCGACCACCTCACCGGCCGGGACACCGACCGGTTCGCCGCCGCGCTGGCCGCGACGACGAGCGGCCCCGACCTGGTCAAGCTGCGCAGGGCCGTCGGGGGCAATGCCGCCCTCACCACCGATCTCGACACGATCGTCGACTCGTACCGCTCGATGCGCGAGGCGATCGACCCGGTCGTGGCCGTCGCCGTCTTCGGGATCGGCGCGGTCGCCGCGGTCGTCCTCGCGATGACCGGCGGACTGTTCGTCGCCCGCCGCGACAGCGAACTCGCGCTGCTCCGCTCCCGCGGCGCCTCCCTCACCGGCATCGGCCTGCGGCTGCTCGGCGAGACCTCGGCCGTCGTCGTACCGGCCGCCGCGCTCGCCCTCGGCCTCGCCGTGGCGGCCGTCCGGCCGCCCGACGGCGGCTCCGGCGGCATCCCCCTCGGCCCCTCCGTCCTCGCCGCCGCGGCCGTCGCCCTGATCTCGACGCTCGTCCTGCCCGTGCGGGCGGTCGTCCTGCACCGGCGTCCGCGCCTGCACGGCGGACGCGACGACCTGCTCACCGCGCGCCCCTCCCGGCGCCGCACGGTCCTCGAACTCACCCTGCTCGTCCTCGCCGTGGGCGCGGTCGTCTCGCTGCGGCTGCGCGGCACGGGCGACTCCGGCGGCTCCGGCGACCCGCTGGTGAGCTCCGCGCCCGTGCTCGTCGGCCTGATCGCCGCCTCCGTCCTCGTACGGATCTACCCGCTGCCGCTGCGCTGGCTGGCCCGCCCGGCCCGCCGGCTGCGCGGGGCCGTCGGACCGCTGGCCCTCGCCCGCGCCGGGCGCGCCCCGTCCTCGGGCACCCTGCCGCTGCTCGCCCTCGTGCTCGCGCTGAGCACGGCGGCCTTCGGCGGCTCCGTCCTCGCCGGGGTCGCCGACGCCCGCGACCGGGCGGCGCTCCTGGCGACCGGCGCGGACGCCCGGATCGGCGGCTCGGTCGAGTGGACCCCGCTGCCCGCCGGGCTCACCGAGTCGGTGCGCGGCCTGCCGGGCGTACGGGACGTGGCGCCGGTCCAGACCGAGTACGGGGTCTCCCTGCCGTCCACCCGGGGGACCGCCGACCTGCCGATGAGCGCGCCGATCGTGGGCGTCGAGCCCGCCTCGTACACCCGGCTCGCGAACCGGACCGGCTTCGGGCCCTTCCCCGCCGGGCTGCTCGCCTCGACGGGGCGCGGTGGCGAGGGCGCCGTGGCGGACACCGAGCGGGTGCTGCCCGCGATCGCCTCGCCGGCGGTCGCCGAACGGCTCGGCCGCGGACCGCAGGAGATCATCTCGGCGGCGGGCGTCTTCCGGGTGAAGGTGGTCGCGGTCCGCTCCACCACCCCCGCCCTGGACGACGCGGACTTCCTCCTCGTCAACGGCGCCGACCTCACCCACCGGGCCGACACCCAGCTGCTCGTCACCGGGCCGGTGGACGGCACCGCGCTGCGCGCCGCCGTGAAGGCGAAGGCGTCGAACCTCGCCGTGAAGCTCCGGAGCGAACAGCGGGCCACCTATGTGGACTCGCCGCTCCAGTCCGGCGCCGAGCGGATCTACCTGGGCGCGATCGGCGCGGGCGCCGCCTTCGCCGTGGTGGTCGTGCTGCTCTCGCTCCTGCAGAGCGCGCCCGAGCGGAACACGCTCCTCGCGCGGCTGCGGACGATGGGCCTCACCCGGAAGCAGGCCCGGCGGCTGCTCGGCCTCGAAGCACTGCCGCAGGCCGTGCTCGCGGCGCTCGGCGGCATCCTCGTCGGCTGGGCGACGGTGCCTCTGCTCGCCCCGGGCATCGACCTGTTCCGGCTCGCGCTCGCGACGGCACCGGGGTTCGCCCCGCTGGACAGCGCCCCGCTGCGGGCCGACCCGTGGTCGCTCGCGCTGCCCGCGCTCGCCGTCGTCGTCCTGACGGGGCTCGCGGCGGTCGGACAGGCGTGGTGGGCGGGACGCAGGGGCTCGATCAAGGAACTCAGGGCAGGAGACGCACGATGACGAAGACCGACACGGCCCCGTCCGACACGACCCTGGAGGAGCTGGAGCGGCGGGCCACGGCGCGCCGCGACCGGCCCTCGTACGGTCATGACGCGCTCATCGCCTGCGACCGACTGGTCCGCATCTTCACCACGGACGGGGTGGAGGTGCAGGCGCTCCAGGGGCTCGACCTCCTCGTGAAGGAGGGCGAGTTGATGGCCCTGGTCGGCGCCTCGGGCTCCGGCAAGTCGACGCTGATGAACATCCTGGCGGGCCTGGACGTGCCGACCGCCGGCGCGGCCCGGGTGGCCGGCTGCGACCTGCTCGGCATGGACGGCAAGGCGCGGCTGCGCTACCGCCGCGAGGTCGTCGGCTTCGTCTGGCAGCAGACCGCCCGGAACCTCCTGCCGTACCTGACGGCCGCCCAGAACGTGGCGCTGCCCATGCAGTTGCGGGGCCGCTCGAAGCAGAAGGCGGAGCGGGCCGAGGAGCTGCTCGCCATGCTGGGCATCTCGGAGATCCGGGACCGGCGGCCGCACCAGCTCTCCGGCGGCCAGCAGCAGCGGGTGGCCATCGCGGTCGCCCTCGCCAACAACCCGGCCGTGCTCCTCGCCGACGAACCGACGGGCGAGCTGGACTCGGCCACCGGCGAGCAGGTCTTCGCGGCCTTCCGCCGCGCCAACGAGGAGCTGGGCACGACGATCGTGATCGTCACCCACGACCAGGCGGTCGCCTCCGAGGTCCGCCGCACGGTCGCCATCCGCGACGGCCGCACCTCCTCGGAGGTGCTGCGCCGCACGGAGGTCGACGAGCAGGGCCAGGAGTCCCTCGTGGCACGGGAGTACGCGATGCTCGACCGCGCGGGCCGGCTCCAGCTCCCGGCGGAGTACACCCAGGCCCTCGGCATGGAGCACCGGGTGGCCCTGGAGCTGGAGCAGGACCACATCGGGGTGTGGCCGGACGACGCGGAGGGCTGAGGAAACCGGCACCGGCCGCGGAGGCGTCCCCGTTCACGGAGGTGCCTATGGGAAAGGCCGTGGCGTACGCCGGGGCGCTGCTCGTGCCCGCCGTCGCCGGAACGCTCCTGTGGCGGTGGGCGGACTGGAACCTCCGCAGCCCGCACGGCCTGCCCACCGTGCTCGCGGTGGGCGGAGGCCTCGTCCTGGCGGCCGTCGCGCTCCTGGCGCACGACGCGCTCTTCCGGGAGGGCGGGAGCATCGCCGCGGTCGTCCTGATCCTGGCGGGCCTGACGGCGGTCTGGGTGGAGGCACGGGACTCCACGGTCCGGGGCGCGGTCGCCGACTGCGTCGTGGTGGGCAAGGTCCGGGTGACCCACCACCCGACCTTCGGCGAGGGGGCACCGGCCGCGAAGACCCTGTACCACCACACGCTGGACTGCGTCGGCGGCTATCCCGACAAGTTCTCGGCCGAGGAGCGCATCGCCGAGCCGGGCGGACCGGTCCGGATCGCGTACGACCCCGCCCATCGCATGGACCCGATCCTCGCCCGCGACAACAAGGCCCACGGCTCCCCCGTGATCCCGGTGTCCCTGCTGGCGCTCTCGGCGGCACTCTCGGTGGTCGCGATCGCCGGGGAGGGACGCGACTAGGAGGTGAGGTTCATGAGCCCGGCCGCCGTGGGCCGGAAGCCGCACCGCTCGTGGAAGGCGGCGAGGTGCGGCTCGAAGTCCACGTGCAGCCAGTGCGCACCGCGCGCACGGGCGGCCTCGGCGGCGGTCCGCACGAGGGTGACGCCGAGCCCCTGACGGCGCTCGTCGGGGTGGACGGTGGTGTCGAGGAGGAAGGCGTGGACGCCGCCGTCGCCGACGACGTTCACGTACCCGACGAGCCGCCCGGCCCGGCGGGCGGTGACCCGCAGCAGGCTCCGGGCGAGGACGGGCCCGAAGTCGGTGTCCTGATGCCCGGGCCAGGAGGCGCGGAAGAGGGCGTTGAGCTCGTCCCCGGAGAGGGGCCCGTCGACCTCGACGTCGGTCATCGGGGGGCGACTCCCAGCGAGATCGAGGATCCGGTGCGCAGCGCGATCGAGCCGTACGGGGTACGGAGCCGCAGCCACGGCCCGGAGGCGAACAGCGCCACCGGCGCCTCCCCCGGCGGCAGGAAGCCGAGCGACTGGGCGGCGTGCACGGCGCGCAGCGGCAGCCCGGTGGTGCCGAGGGTCCTGGACCAGATCTCGCGGCCGAGGGCGTCGCGCTCGGCCCGGGTGCGCCGCTCCTCCGGCAGCTCCTCGTCCCGCGTACGGAACTCGCCGACGGCGGCGGCGACGGCGCCCCGCATCCCGGCGACGTCGGGGAGGCCGGGGACCGGCTGCCAGCCGCCGCGCGGCGGGAGGACACCGGCCCACGGCGGTCCGGTCACGGAGTCCGGGACGACGGCCTTGCCGGCCGACTCCTCGATGCCGTCGAGGAGTTCACCGGCGGAGACGGTGACGTCGAGGTCCACGGCGTCGACGAGGCTGGCCGTGCGGATCGCGAGGACCTCGAACGACGGGGGCCGCCCAAAGACGGCCAGCGCCCCGCCCCCCGCCTGGAGGCGGACGGCGGCGGCGCGGTCGTAGTGCACGAGCCGGCCCAGGAAGGCGGCGAGTGCCGCCGCCTCCCTCGGGTCGGCGAAGTGCAGCGGAGCGAGCACGGTCATGCTGCGGACGACATCCCGTCGTCGACGTACTCCTGGAGGAACTCGCGCTCCTCGGAGGTGATCCGGCGCGGCCGCTGCGCCTCCAGGTCGAAGGGCACGACGACCGTGGACGCTCGGACGTACACGACGTCGGCGTCCTTGACCTCGTACGCGATCGTCAGGGACGCCGCGCCTATCTTCGTGACCCAGGACTCGATGGTCACCGGCTCGTGCCGGTGGACCAGCGGCCGCTTGTAGTCGATCTCGTGCCGGGCCACGACGGACCCGCCGGAGAACGACGGGGAACCGTCCCCCGGCGCCAGCCGGAACATGAAGTCGATCCGCGCCTCTTCCAGGTACCGCAGGAAGACGACGTTGTTGACGTGCCCGAAGGCGTCCATGTCCGACCAGCGCAGGGGACAGCTGTAGATGTGCCGAGCCATGAGGTGATCAGCCTCGGGTCAGCTTCTTGTAGGTGGCACGGTGCGGACGGGCCGCGTCCGGGCCGAGGCGCTCGATCTTGTTCTTCTCGTAGGACTCGAAGTTGCCCTCGAACCAGAACCACTTCGAGTCGCCCTCGTACGCGAGGATGTGCGTCGCGACCCGGTCGAGGAACCAGCGGTCGTGGGAGATGACCACGGCCGCACCCGGGAACTCCAGGAGCGCGTTCTCCAGGGAGGACAGGGTCTCGACGTCGAGGTCGTTGGTGGGCTCGTCGAGGAGCAGCAGGTTGCCGCCCTGCTTGAGGGTGAGCGCGAGGTTCAGACGGTTGCGCTCACCGCCGGAGAGCACACCGGCCGGCTTCTGCTGGTCCGGGCCCTTGAAGCCGAACGCGGAGACGTAGGCGCGGGAGGGCATCTCGACGTGGCCGACGTTGATGTAGTCGAGCTCGTCGGAGACGACGGCCCACAGCGTCTTCTTCGGGTCGATGTTGGCGCGGCTCTGGTCGACGTACGAGATCTTGACGGTCTCGCCGACCTTGACGGAGCCGGAGTCCGGGGTCTCCAGACCCTGGAGCATCTTGAAGAGCGTGGTCTTGCCGGCACCGTTCGGGCCGATGACGCCGACGATGCCGTTGCGCGGCAGCGTGAAGCTGAGGTCGTCGATGAGGACCTTGTCGCCGAAGGCCTTCGACAGGTTCTGGACCTCGACGACGATGGAGCCCAGACGCGGGCCCGGCGGGATCTGGATCTCCTCGAAGTCCAGCTTCCGCATCTTGTCGGCCTCGGCCGCCATCTCCTCGTAGCGGGCGAGACGGGCCTTGGACTTGGCCTGACGGCCCTTGGCGTTGGACCGCACCCACTCCAGCTCTTCCTTGAGCCGCTTGGCGCGCTTGGCGTCCTTCTGGCCCTCGACCTTGAGGCGGGTGGCCTTGGTGTCGAGGTAGGTGGAGTAGTTGCCCTCGTACGGGTGGGCGCGACCGCGGTCGAGCTCGAGGATCCACTCGGCGACGTTGTCGAGGAAGTACCGGTCGTGGGTGACGGCGACGACGGTGCCGGAGTACTTGGCGAGGTGCTGCTCCAGCCAGTTCACCGACTCGGCGTCGAGGTGGTTGGTGGGCTCGTCGAGGAGCAGCAGGTCGGGGGCCTCGAGGAGAAGCTTGCAGAGCGCCACACGGCGCTTCTCGCCACCGGAGAGGTTGGTGACGGGCCAGTCGCCGGGCGGGCAGCCCAGGGCGTCCATGGCCTGCTCCAGCTGGGTGTCGAGGTCCCAGGCGTTGGCGTGGTCCAGGTCCTCCTGGAGCTTGCCCATCTCGTCCATGAGCGCGTCCGAGTAGTCGGTCGCCATGAGCTCCGCGACCTCGTTGAAGCGCTTCAGCTTCCCCATGACCTCGGCGGCGCCCATCTGGACGTTCTCCAGGACGGTCTTCGACTCGTCGAGCGGCGGCTCCTGCAGGAGCATGCCGACGGTGAAGCCGGGCGACAGGAAGGCGTCACCGTTGGACGGCTGCTCCAGGCCCGCCATGATCTTCAGAACGGTGGACTTACCGGCACCGTTCGGGCCGACCACACCGATCTTCGCGCCCGGCAGGAAGCTCAGCGTCACGTCATCCAGGATGACCTTGTCGCCGTGCGCCTTGCGCGCCTTGCGCATCGTGTAGATGTACTCAGCCAAGAGAAACCGTCCGGCAAAGAGTGAGTGGGCAGATACACCCCATCTTGCCTGACCGCCACCCCCGGGAGCGAACCAGTAGGTGGGGCACCCCCTGACCTGCGGGTTCCCGGGTCACCCTCGTAGCCAACCCGTCACTGTTGGTCGCCACCGATCGCCCCTGAGCCCCCTCGCACGGCCCACAGACGGCCCGGGACTGCCGCCCCGCCCAGGTTGGCGACCTGCCCGGATACTCCTTGGTAACCGCACGGGCGGGAGGGTTAACGTCCCCCCATGGATCGCCTACGCCGTGCAGCCATGCAGCTGGCCCTCGGAGAGCAGCCCATCGAGGACCTGCCGATGATCGCTGCCGAGGCCCTGGCCGACGGCCTGGACAGCCCGGCCCTGGTCGAGCTGGCAGGGCTCTCTCGACGTGACCCGCCAGCCGACATCCGCGACCTCTTCGTGGAGGCCATGGCAGAGCTGGGGCTCCCTCTGCCCGGAGTCGAGGACGCCTGGCGCGAACGAATGCTCGGGGCGGCGGAAGGCATGCTCACCAGCTCCCTTACGCCCTATGAGGCCAGCAACGAGATCTATTGGTGCGCCTGCCATCTGGAACGGACGGACACTACGACCATGCTTGTGGACCTGTTCGTAGGGCTGTGGAGCAGTTGGGAAGACTGGCCGGACGAACGTGTCTCTATCGAACGGGACATGCGGCTGGCTGCTGCCGACCTTCTGCGCGGCCATGGCAAGCAGGTGCCTGAGTGAGCCCGACTCCCCGTGCTGTCGGACACGGAATAAGCACGACTGCCTTCTGATCCGTAGCTCTCGCGGGATCAGTCAGCGACAGCCATACCGGCCACCCTGAGGTCCCGGAGAGGCGCTATCGGGCGGGGCCGGTGCTGGGATTGCAGTACGGAAGGCGGGTCTCTTCGGCCCGCCGTGGGCGAACCGATCCGATCTGACGCGAGTGAGTATCCGACCGACTCGGGATGGCTGACCCACGTCAGCGGAGCAATTGCCTGGCAGCGCTGCCGCGCAAGCGCCTAGCCTGCCCCCATGAGCCACGGCAAGACCTCCTACGTGTGCCTGCCGTGTCGGGCCTCGTACAAGCAATTCCACGGCCCCGATCGCGAGCGGCGCTGTCCGCGCTGTGCGCGCGTGATGATCCACGCCGGTTCGGCGTTCGCGCCGCCCCGGCGTCGCGACAAGGATGCCTGGCGAGTGCTGTCGGTTCTTCTCCACGCGGGGATCGGCTTCCACAAGAGCTGCTGCGGAGGCCCCGGCTGGCGGCCCACCACCCTGCGCGAGGTCAAGGCCCGCACCGCGTACGCGCGCCGCACCGGCGAACCCGTCGCGCGAGCCCTGCAGCGCTACGTCGTCTAGCTGTCGAACCAGACGACGAGCCGGACATGCTCATCGCCGTGGACGTCGGCCAGGGCACGCATCGTGGCCCACACCGGAGCCCATTCGCCGCCCTCAGGCACAGCATCCCGCCGGCTCATGCGCACGCGCCGAAAAAGTCGGCCGCCCTGGATCCACTCGTCACCCTCCGGCCTGTCGGCGCGATCCCAGAACCCCTTCCCGGTCAGCACCCAGTCCCCGGAGGGATCGCGCGTGAACCTGTGGACGCGATCGTCCACTCGCTCCGCCCGCTCGCCCCAGTCCACCCGGGACAGCTCTTCCCACCCGATCCACGTCACGTTGTGCGCGTCCCGCCCCCAGTCCTCGTACTCCCGCCGGGCCTCGTCCGAGACATCCCCAGGCAGCCCCCGCTCCGCGGCGAGGGGGCGGAAGCCCGCGTAGTTCCGTACGCCGAACAGGCAACCGAAGGCGTCGTAGTCACACCCGCCGTACAGCAGGTCCAGATCGATGGCGCCGTGCCAGCCACTGACGTCCTCGACCTCAAGCGTGCGGTACGTGGCACGACACTCCACGAAGCCATGTATGTCGGTTCCCATGCCGACGGATTCTGCGCCCCAGCCCCGGGGAGGGCCACGCAATTTCGGAGGCTTGCTCTTCCGGATCAGGGCAGGGCAGCGAACACACTTGCCCGACGCCGCTCGCCCCCCCGTGAGTGTCAGTGGAACAGGTTGGGGAAGGGGCAGCGCTCCAAGGGTTCGTCCTGGCGGTCGGCCCAGTGCCACCAGAGGACTCGCTCCGGGCAACGCCAAAGGGAGCGGCAGACTCGCTCTCGTCCTCCTCGCACAGGCAGAGGGCGTACCCCTTCCAATCCATGGGGCGGTCGCACTCGGGGCAGCGGAGGGGCCAGTCAGCCATGGCGTGCAACCTGTCTCGGGGCGTTGTCAGTGGTCGGCTATAGCGTCGTGGGCAAGGTTGAGCCGGTTCGATGTTCCTTCGGGGAACACGGCGGCCAAGGGGAGTAGCACAGTAGGGGTCCCCTGAGCTTTCACGCCTCGGGACCCTCAGCTCGGACCCCACCCCCCCTCACACCTTCCTCAGTTGATGGGGACCTCATAGACGATCTCGGACAGCGCCGCCGGCACGACGATGTCCGCCGTCTCGACGGGCTGCCCCTGAGCGCTGTAGTACGTCCGCCGAATGTGCGTGACGAGAGCCCCCTTCTGGACGCCCAGGAGCGACGCCTCCTCGGCAGACGCCTGCCGGGGCTCCGGCTGCTCTACGGCACGGCTGACCGTGATGCCGATCTCCGCCATGCGACGCACGACGCCCATCCCCGCGTACGGCCCGCCCTCAGGCAGAACCGCGAGTGTGCCGGACGTGATGCTGTACGGCTCCCAACTCGTCGAAACGAGCACAGGCTTGCCGTCGGCCAAGTACTCGTACGACGTACGCACGCAGTAGTCCGCCTCAGGAATGCCGAGACGCGCTGCGATGTCCACCAGGGCCTTGCGGGCCGCCCTCCGCGTAGCCGAAAGCCGCGGTCACCGCCTGCGGACACCGAATGCCACAGCTCGCGGCGACAACGAGGGCCCACGCCTCCCGGCGGCGGTCTTCGGGTGACAGCCCCTCATCCTCAACGACGAAGCCCCAGGCCAAATCCTGGGGCTTCGCTACTTGGCTGTGAGCCCGACCAAGGTCCGATGCCTGGGACCGCTCAGAACTGTACTCTTCCAACCTTATAGGTGAGCCTATATTGAGACCCAGGCGCCACTATGTCCGCCGTGCGGAGCCCGCTTCCGGCTTCGCTTTCATGAATTACGGCAGTTCCGAGGTCATCGTCGGCGCCAATGGCATCCTGATCGAATAGCGCCATGGCGACCTCGGTTGAGTTTCCGAATAGAATGTCACGCCCAATGGCAACCTCGACCCCATTGGACATTCCCACTCCTTCGTCGCCGTCTGGCCAAATCTGAAGGCCATCTCGTCGCAGAACGACCTCGTCGGATCCCTCCTCCGACTGCACGACGCAGAGAATCTTTTCGATTCGCACAACGCCATCGCCCATTCGCTGCCTCCGACTGGTTCAATCGCGAAGAACGCGTAGACATATGCAAAGCATGGCGGGGCCGGTCTGGTTCTGGCTCGTCCGCGAAGACCCGCTCGCGCGTCCCGCTACCCCAGCTCGTTACTGCCGGTCGCTTGTCGACGTTGTCGCACACGCGAGAACTCGCCCCTGTGAGACTCACTGTCGCGGGGGTGCCAGCGACCGGCACCGTCTTCATTGGCGCGGCCTGCGAAATGTGTCACCGACTGGCACCCTGCCGGCTAGCCCGTCTCCAACACCCTCAGCGACATCTTCACATTGACTCGCTGATTACTCTCATTGAATTGCGGGATCTGCACCAGACCGTCATGGATATCGCCGAGGTTGAAGTTTCTCTCGAAGCTGCCAAGGACATCGTTCGGGCCGAAATCATCCTGCTCGCTCACGTGCCCGACGATCTGCAGGAATTCCCCGTCGAAAAAGTCTATGTCGGCGGAAGACTCGATGATGAATGCCGTTCCCTCTACCACGCTCTGAGCGTCGTCGCCCGTCCTGTCCCATAGGTTATGGTGCTCCAGGCTAACGACCTCGGCGATGTCGGGGTCGAACTTGAGGCGGTTGGCGTCCCAGCGCCCGAAAATCTCCAGCTCGTTCCCCGGGTCGTCTCCCGTATTGTCATTGAAGATACTGTGTAGCGTCACGCGGACTTTCTTGAAAGCCATCGTTTACACCTCTCCGATACTCGCCGTTTACACCTCTCCGACCACTCTTCCCTACCTCTAAGGAATCGTACTGATGGAAAACATAATGACGACTCATACGCCCGAGTGGATGCCGCAAAGCGGCTGGGGCCTGAGCGGTTCCGGCGTCGAGGCTCGTTGGGGAATGCACTCCCACACCCTGGTCCGAGGCCGTCAGCCATTGACCGAAGTTGGCGTGTGTGCGGAGAGTAGCTCATCAATATGATCCCCTGTGCGGGCTTGGGGATGACTACCCACAACCAGCTAACCTCGGTAGCTCAAATTTGGCAACTCCAGGACTCTCGCGTGAAGTTGAACCTCCTACAATTTCCGTCGTCAAATTCGCGTGAAAGCCATGGAGCCAATAGTGAGCTTTTTCCGCATGGCCACTGATCGGGTGGGTGACGAGCCGGAGCGAGGAAGGGGTTCACAACGCACAGGGCTCCCGTGCCGCTGAGGGAGGTGTTCGAAGTCTCACCCCATCGACGCAGGAGCCCTGTTGGTTCCGCATCCTGCCGCACTCGACCTCCTACACGCCCTGGTCGAGTGGGTCGCGATACTCATCCTCACCCGTGGGGTGACCGGCGATGCAAACTGGCGCCGCACCGGCGTGCGCTCGTGGCTCTCGTGCACCTACGCCGCCACGACTCTCTCCCCCGCATCGCGGCCGGCTTCGGGATATCCGTCGGCACCGCCCACGCCTACGTCATCGCCGTCACCGGACTGCTCGCCGATCGCGCACCGGGCCTTCTCAAAACGCTGCGCGAGCACGATCCGGACTTCGTCCTGCTGGACGGGATGCTCGTCGAGTGCGACCGCGTCGACGACAGCCGCGCCAACTACTCCGCCAAGCACCGCTGGCACGGCGTAAACGTCCAGGTCATCACGACACCGCTGGCGAAGTGCTGTGGATCTCAGCCGCCCTGCCGGGCCGCACCCACGATCTAACCGCCGCCCGCACCCCAAGATCGTCCGGATCTGCGAGCGACAAGGTGTCCCGATCCTCACCGATCGCGCCTACACGGGCGCCCGCCCCTGGGTCACCACCAGCCTCAAACGACCACCCGGCGGGGAGCTCACTCCCCACTCAGCGCACCGCCAACCGGGGCCTGGCAGCGGCGAGGGCACCGGTCGAACGCGGCATAACACGGCTGAAGACATGGCAGATCTTCCGCAGATCCCGCATAAGCCCCAACCGTATGACCGTCATCGCCAAAACCGACAGAGACACCTTCATCTGGGAGTCGGAAGACTTCCCTCGGCATCCGGCGAACACCTCGCCTGGACCGGCCTGACGCTTGAGGAAAGCCAGGAAGCAAAGCTCGTCCTGCGCGAGACACGCAAGCCGGGCTGCACTGTCGACTTCAGCGCCCGCCGCAGGGTAGGGAATCAGTGAGAGTCCTGTGCCGGTGGGTTGAGACTTCGAGCACCTCCCCCAACGGCACAGGGGCTTTGTCCGTTGTGGCCCTCACCTCGACCTCACCGGCATCACCGATCAGTGGCCCGACTGAAAACGCTCATGGCCTCGGTACCGGTGAAGATGGCGAGCCAACCAGTCCCGTTGAAGTGTCGTCATTGGCTGCTGTCGAACGACCCCGGACGGCCCAGAGGCGGCCCGGCCTGGGCCGACTGACGCCTGTACGGCTCCTACTCATTCGGGACGGAGCGGTCGCTCCGTCAAGGTGCGCCGCGTGCCTCACCATGCCCACACCCACATGTGTCAGCACCCACCAGGGCGGTTGAGTATCTGTGCACGTCAAAGGCTTGGTGTGCGTTGGTCTACGTGGCCACTGCGCGGCGCGATTCTCTTGATCCACTCCCCGCTCACTCCCCGGGGCTCAACCCAACAGCTCCAGTCCGTTCCAGCTGCGTTCGCCGCCCGTCGCCCACGCATCCAGCAGCTGCCGGGCCTCGGTCTCAGGAGCGGCCAGCCAGACAGTCTGTGAGCCACCATGTGTCGGCACGCCGGCCTCATCCCAGTCGACCCGCCCCTCGCTGCAGCATGCGCACAGCATGTGGAAGCTGCTCGCCGGCTCGGCACCGAAGTCCTGCGCGAAGAATGAAGCCACCAGGGCATCGACGTCGGATGCATCCGCTGCGTTCACGGTCGCATGCAGCGTCGGCAGCGAAGAGGCCTCGAAGAGCAGCAGTTCGTCGAAGACAGCAACTCTCTGGCCGTTGTACGTCCGCTCGCCGGTCGGCTCCCCATCGTGCACGACGATCTCCCCGAAGCGCCGGCCTTTCGTGGCAGGGACGTTCATCACGCGCCCTCGCGTTGGGCAGAGCCGCTGGATCCAGACCACCTCGCGCTCGCCGCCCGTGTCCAGCCGTACGCACGCCGGGCCGAAGGCGCCGTTGATCTCCCCCTCGCCCTCTGGCATCGGGATCCCGAAGCCCTCCCAAGCGTCACGGGCGGTCGACCAGTCACGCTGGATCGTGGCAGCGACCCCAAGGTTCCAGAACGCCGGGTCCTGCTCGCCGCGCGGCGAGCGGGCAGCAGCCTCACGTCCGAGTTCGTAGGCCTTTGCCCAGTTACGCAGAAACTTGTACGCCAGTGCTGCGTCGTACCACCACACCGCGCTGGGGCCCTCGTCCGGATAGTGAGCAAGGACCTGCTCGTACAGCTCGGCGGAACGCAGCCACTCCTCCGCATCCCACATCTCGCGAGCCCGTTCCAGCAACTGCTTCGCCTCGGACTTCTCCACGCCCCTGCCCCTCCCTCTGACCAGGGAGGGAGTTTCGCACGAGGGCTGAAGGGGTGCTGGAAAGGGGTGTCGAAACGGTTGTGTCCAGGGGAGTGGTGTATGGGTTCGACCTGATCCGGGGCCAGCGAGGTCGGAGGCCGGTAGCAAATTTGCTACCGGCCTCCGACCTTGTACTTCAGCGTCGGGGTGGCGGGATTTGAACCTGCGACCTCTTCGTCCCGAAGCAACTCGGGTGGGGCGGTCCCTTGGGCTGCTGGGCCTCTCACCTGCGCTGCGGGTCCGCAGGCGTCCGCATTCGTCCGCCGGTGTTTCGTCGGCGTTGTCACGCAATTAGACACTCACCCAGGGTGCGCCCCGGGTGCTGAAAGGCTGGGCTGATCAGGGCTGCATGGCACGCGAGGGGCTGCCCTGATCAGCTCCGAGACACCATCTCGATCGTCACTGGTGCCGCTGATTCAAGGTCGATCGTGTCTCCGTCGTCCTCGGAAAGAGCCTCGTCCGGGTAGTCGGCAGGCACGACGACCAGCATCGTGTGAGGGCGGGGAAGCCAGCCGACATCCTGCGGAGGGTCGTAGCGGCCGATATCGATGATCCGCACCAGCGTCTCGGGTATGCCTACAAGGCAGCTGTCACCGACGTGCAAGTTCCATGGCTCAGGATCGGTCTTGAACAGGCTCATGGTCCAGTCTGAAGAGTCGGGCGACACCCCGAAGGCCCTCTGCCGGTTCCACTTGAACCGAGACTGCGGATCGATCTCGGCCCATGGCCACTCAACCGAGGCGTGAAAGCGGGACACCTCGACCACTCGGCCTTCCGCAGGCGGGCAGCTGACTCGCAGAACGTCGCCCACCTGGAACTCGCGATGTGGTGTGTCTGTGCCCATGGCTGCCCCTGCCGTTGCCCGCTCCGAGAGTTGCACCGTACCGACCGCCTCAGCTGAAACCCGCCCCGGCTCCCATCCCGTCTGCCGTCGACCCACATGCCGTGGAGCAGGCGCGGTGCCGGGTGTCCAGGTGGAGCGCGCCACTGTACGAACGACCTGGACGCCCGTGCTGTGTCTGCTCGGCTCTGCCTGGGTCGACGGCAGACGGGATGGGAGTCCCCACCGCCACACCCCACCGGCCGGCACCCGCCCACGGGCCCCCTCCATCCCGGACCCCCTGCGTAGCGGCCCCGTCACCGTTCGTCGCCCCCGGACGTGCGACGACCCCGGGCGCGGGTGCGTCCGGGGTCGTGCGGGGTCGTGCGCGGGGGGCCGAGTCACCGGCCTCCGGGGTTACTGGCCGGCGGTCTTCTTCTTGCGGAGGAAGAACACCGCGCCGCCGCCGATCACGACGAGCGCTGCGGCGATGCCGGCGATCATCGGGGTGGCGCTGGAGCTGCCGGTCTCGGCGAGGTCGCCGCCGCCGGTCGTGGTGCCGGTCGTGCCGCCTGTGGTGTCACCGGTGGTGCCGCCGGTGGTCGACGGGGTGGAAGGCGTGGCCGAGGGGGTGGTGGAGGGGGTCTCCGACGGCTTCGGGCCGGGGGTGGCCGTCTTGCAGTCCAGGACGCCCTCGAAGGTCTCCTCGAAGTCGTTCGGGCCGGTGATCGTGAACTTGTAGGACTCGTCCTCGGCGAGCGGGAGGGCGATGGTCTTCGTCTCGCCGGCGGGGACCGTGTACGAGGTGCCCTTCAGGTCGAAGGTCCAGTCCTCGTTGCCCTTGTTGCCGGCGATGATCTCCAGGCCGCCCTTGGCGCAGTCCTTGGCGACCGAGACGGACGGGACGGCACCCTTCTTGGCCCACGTGGCGGAGGCCTTGGCGGTGACGGTGGAGTCGCTGGAGCCGGCCAGGATCAGGGTCTGCGAGGGGCCGTCGACGGAGACGAAGGCGCGGCCGAGGGAGACCTTGGTGGTGGCCTCGGCGGTCAGCTCGGCGCTGCCGTCGGCGGTGCCGGCCGGGACGTCGAAGTAGACCTGGTCGCCGTTCTTGGCGTCGGTGACCGGCTTGCCGGCCTTGTCGACGACCTGGACGCCGGCGGGGGTGCCCGGGGCGGCCGCGAGCTTGGCGGTGGCGTTGGTGGTGACGGTGATCGGGCCGAGCTTCTCGCCGGGCTTGCCGGACACGGTGGCCGGGGAGAGGCTCAGGGAGGCCGTCGGCTCGTCGAGCTCGACCGCCTTCTCGAGCAGGTACTCCTTCAGCTTCTCGGCGTCCTCGTCCTTCGGCGTCGCGACGACGTCGTCGGAGAGGGTCCAGATCGCGGCCTGGGTGCCGGCGGCGGCCTCCCCCTTGGAGAGGTCGGCGCCCACCTTGCCGCCGAGGGTCTCGGCGGACAGCTTCGGGTAGGAGTTCTCCAGGATCCAGAGGATCTTGCCCGCGTTGCCGTTGTCGTGCAGGGAGGACTCGTCCCAGCCGACTTCCTTGTAGTCGAAGTCGTGCTTCGCCTCGGTGCGGAGGTCGATGCAGTAGGTGAAGAGGGTGCCCCCGCCGTCGACCTCCATCTTGAACAGACCGCCGCCGACGGACCACTTGGCGCCGTTCTTCTCGGTGATCTCGACGGAGCCCTTGTCCTCCGTGAAACCGCCGA
Source organism: Streptomyces vietnamensis (assembly GCF_000830005.1). Lineage (NCBI taxonomy): Bacteria > Bacillati > Actinomycetota > Actinomycetes > Kitasatosporales > Streptomycetaceae > Streptomyces > Streptomyces vietnamensis. The sequence goes on from NZ_CP010407.1 coordinate 2,995,360, forward strand.
ACTTCGCCGTGACACCGCCGGTGCCCGGGGCGCCCTCATCGGCCAGAGCCGGACCTGCGGTCGCCATCGCACCGGTCGCGACGAGGCCGGAGACCAGGATCGTGGCTGCCAGGCGGGCAACGCCACGCCCACGAACTGAAAACATTGGATTCCCCTCCGGGCGCGCTGCTCCGCGAACTTGGTCGATTCGCGTGGGGGGAGCGCACGCCAGCAGAACTCACAGACTCAATGGGCTCACGTGCCGCACGAGTATTCGGGAATCCTAGGGACGCGAAACCCCCCGGTGCCCTGTCGTACGGTCAGATAACCATTCCGACTCGGAATCGTTATCACCCGGGCGAGTTGGTCGACAAATCTCCACAACGCAAGGTCAGGGAGCGGTTACCAGCTGCGGAGTCACCGCCGTTCCCTCCTCCGCCGCCACCGCCCACGGGTCCTGCTCCGGCTGTGGCGCGGCGGTCTCCGGCTCCGGCCTGGGCTCCGCCCGTGCCGCGCGCCGGAAGGCGGCCGTCCCCCGGCTCAGATCGTGTCCGACGGCCGTCGCGGCCACGTCCACGAACGTCTTGCGCTGCCCGTCGCGCTCCTCCTCGCGGACCTTCAACCGGCCGTGCACCACGAGCGGTTCCCCCACGGAGACCGAGGCCGCGAGGTTGGCGCCGAGCGAGCGCCAGGCCGACACCGTGTAGAAGCTGGTGTTCCCGTCGGACCAGAGGCCCCGCTCCCGGTCCCAGCGGCGCGCGGTCACCGCGAACCGGAAGCGGGCCACCCCGCCGGCCGTCGTGTCCCGGTACTCCACCGCCGTCGCCACGTTGCCGACGAGCGTCACGGTCGTGTCGTTCATGGTTCCGCCCCCACTCTCCCGGTGTCCGGCTGCGTGGACACCTCGTGGAGACGATCCTCGGCCGAGCGCGGGAATCCCGCTCGGGCCTGTGGACAGCCACGTACCTGGGGACAACTCCCTCACCCGGGAGGGTGGGAAGTGGGGTGCCCGAGGGCTCGCTACCTCCCCCGCGCCCCCGCCCGCGTCGCGCCGAGACGCCTCGTACCGGGGCGGCTTCCGCCCACCACCCGGGCGGCCACCGACGGCCGCGTGCCGACCACCGTCGCGTACTGCTCGCGCACCTCCCGGTAGCGCATGAGCTCCGCCGCCACCGGATCGAGGACCCGGGCCCGGCCGCAGGCCGCGGCCGCTTCCCGCAGCCGGCGTTCGGCCTCCTGGCCGTACCGGCGGGCCGGGCCCTTCACGGCGCCCTCGCAGGCCCATTCGACGAGCGGACCGCCGATGATCCCGCCGAGCATCACGAGGACGGGCGGCAGCAGGCCCGGCTCGACGACGCCGACGATCTGCGCCACCAGCCAGAGCGCGCCGAAGATCTGCAGGAGCGTCATCACCGCCTGGGCGAGGACGGCCGCGGGCCACCAGGCGGGCCGGGGCGGCCGGGCCGCCGGGTCCCCGAGGGAGACCGTCAGCTCGTCCAGGGCCTCCGGCAGCCCGTCGGCCCCGCGCGAGGCCGCCTCGCGGACCGCCTGCGCCCAGGGCGTCGGGAGCCCGCGCGAGGCCTCGTCGGCGACGATCCGTACGGCCTGCTCGACGCGCTGGCGGGCGGTCAGCTCGTCCTCGACGGGGGCCGCGAGGTGCGGGTCGGTGGAGCCGTGCGCGCGCATCCGCTCGTACCAGCGGTAGAGCCGCAGCCAGGGGGTGCCGCAGGCCCGGATGGCGCCGCGGCGCCAGACCCGCTCGGCGGCCTCGCCCGCGGCCTGGGCGCCGACGGCGACGGCGAGCCGGTCCGTGAAGGCGTCCCTGGACCGCTCGTCGAGGCCGGGCCGCCCGTCGGCGACGTACACCTGGCGCAGCCGGGCGGCGGCGGCGTCGACGTCGGCGGCGAGGCGGCGTTCGGGCGCGGTGCGTTCCTGGACGAACCGGGCGACGAGCTCGCGCAGTTCGGGCACGCCCTCGCCGGTCAGCGCGGAGAGCGCGAGGACCGTGGCTCCCGGCTCACCGTGCTCGCCGAGCGCCACGCCGTCCTCGTCGAGGAGGCGGCGCAGGTCGTCGAGGACGAGGTCGGCGGCCTCGGTGCCGAGCCGGTCGATCTGGTTGAGGACGACGAAGGTGACCTCGGCGTGCCCGGCCAGCGGCCGCAGGTAGCGCTCGTGGAGGGCGGCGTCCGCGTACTTCTCGGGGTCGACGACCCAGATCACGGCGTCGACGAGGCCGAGGACCCGGTCGACCTGGTCGCGGTGGGCGGTGACCGCCGAATCGTGGTCGGGCAGGTCGACGAGGACGAGCCCCTGGAGCTCGGTGTCGCCGGCGCCGCCCGCGAGGGGGCGGCGGCGCAGCCGGCTGGGGACGGCGAGCCGGTCGAGCAGCCCGGCGGCGCCCTCGGACCAGCTGAGCGCGATGGGCGCGGAGGTGGTGGGGCGGCGCAGGCCGGTCTCGGAGACGGGCACGCCGGCGAGGGCGTTGAAGAGGGTGGACTTGCCGCTTCCGGTGGCTCCGGCGAGGGCGATCACGGTGTGCCGGGAGGAGAGCCGCTGGCGGGCGGCGGCCTCGTCGAGCACGCGCCCGGCCTCGGCGAGGGCCTCGCTCTCGACACGGGTGCGGGAGAGCCCGACGAGCTCGTGGAGGGCGTCGAGACGGCGACGAAGGGGTGCGCCGTAACTGCCGCCGAGGGGCGGCAGGGCGTCGTCCTCCTCCTTGGCCTCACGCGGCTCCTCCTCCGTGACGGCGGCGGCCCGCTCGGCCGCCCGCCGTGCGATCAGCCCGTCGTCCCAGCGCTCGCGGTCGCGCTCACGGCCGTCGTCCACCACGTCACTTCTCCTTCTGCAGTACGGAGAGCGCGGCGATCAGCTCCGCCTGCGGCTCGGGGGTCACGTCGAGCGCGTCCAGGGGGGCGAGGCGCCGGTCGCGCTCGGCGTGCAGGACCCGGTCGACGTACGAGAGGACGAGTTCGCCGCCCTTGTCGCGGAGCCGCAGGGCGGCCTGGGCGCCGAGGAGTTCGGCGAGGCGTTCGCCGGCGGCGCGGGCGCGGCGGCCGCCGAGGAGGGAGGCGGCGAGGAGGGCGGCGACGGTGTCGGGCTCGGGGACGGCGGTGCGGGCCGCGCGCGAACCGGAGGGGCGCTCCACGCTCCGCACCTCCTCCTCGGCCAGTTCTTCGAGCACGCGGCGCCAGCGGCGCACCTCCATGCCGATGCGTTCCGTCGTCTCCCGGTCGCCGCCGGTGCGGGGCGGGCCGAGGGCCTCGGAGGCGGGTTCGCGGCGCCAGGTGTCCCGTACGCGCTCCTCGGCGGCGGAGACCGCGCAGTGGAGGAGGGCGGCGAGGGACTCGGCGAGGGCGTCCAGGAGCTCCTCGGCGGTGCTGTCGCGGGGGTAGCCGCGCCAGCGGGTGCGGGCGTCGCCGGCGAGGACGGCGCCGCGGCCGAGCTCCTTGCGCACCCGCCCGGCCTGCTCCCGGTACGCGGCCTCGACGACGCCGGCGAGACGGCCGGCGGCGGCGTACTGGGCGGCGACGGCGGCGGCCAGCTCGGGCAGCCGGGCGTCGAGGGAGTCGATGACTCCGGAGGCGGTCCGGTCGGCGGCCTGCTGGCGGGCGGCCGGGTCCTGGGCGCGGTGGGCGAGCCAGTCGCGCAGGGCGGCGACGGCGTTGTCGGGCAGCAGTCCGCTGCCGCCGCCCGCGGACTCGGGCAGCTCGGGGATGGTGAACCGGGGCACGCGGTCGAGGCCGGCCTTGTCGAGCAGTGCCCCGTACTGGCGGGAGACCTCGCCGATGACCTGGTGGGGGACGCGGTCGAGGACGGTGACGAGGGTGGCGTCGTACTCCTTGGCGGTACGGAGCAGGTGCCAGGGCACGGCGTCGGCGTACCGCGAGGCGGTGGTGACCATCACCCAGATGTCTGCGGCGCAGATCAACTCGGCGGCGAGGAGCCGGTTCTCGACGACGAGGGAGTCGATGTCGGGCGCGTCGAGGAGGGCGAGCCCCCGGGGCAGGGAGGCGGCCGTCTCGACCCGCAGCGCGTTCTCCTCGGGGGCGGGCTCGTCGACGGGGTGGTCCTCGTCGGCCTGGGGCAGCCAGACGCGGGTGAGCTGCGGGAGGACCCGCATGCCGGCGAACCAGTGGTGGTCCTCGGGGTGGCAGACGAGGACGGGCGTCCGGGTGGTGGGCCTGAGCACCCCCGCCTCGCTGACGCGGCGCCCGACAAGGGAGTTGACGAGGGTGGACTTCCCGGCCCCGGTGGATCCGCCGACGACGGCGAGGAGCGGGGCGTCGGGGTCCTTCAGCCGGGGCACCAGGTAGTCGTCGAGCTGGGCGAGCAACTCGGCCCGGGTCTGGCGGGCGCGGGGCGTGTCGGGGAGGGGCAGTGGGAGACGCACGGCGGCGACTCGGTCGCGCAGGGCGGAGAGTGCGTCGATCAGCTGAGGCCGTTCGTCCAAGGTCACCACATGCGAAGAATGCCCAATTTATGAGTGTTTTTGAAGCGTATGGGGGCCCTGCGCGCCGAAGAGAAGGGTGGCCACCGGAAGGTCGGGCATAACGAGTGCACAACACCCGCCCCGAGTGGCGCGAAAAGCGCTGCGCGAATCGCACCTGCCTGCGATTATCGGTTCGCTTCACCGAACCTCCACATCGTGCCACGCAGGTGAAGCAACCGGGCCAAGGCGATCGGAGCCCTATCCTTGTCCCGGCAGGCACACCCCACCCACCAGGGGCTCCTGGCCACACGGCCACCACCCGGCCCCCGTAGCTCAGTGGATAGAGCAGGTGCCTTCTAAGCACTTGGCCGCAGGTTCGAGTCCTGCCGGGGGCGCAAGATCCAAGACCCTCCTTCGGGAGGGTCTTTTTGCTGGTCAGAGGTGGTTTTCAGTCGGGGTGCGAGCGTGCCGGGGCAAGGGCTCCGGGTGGCTTGATCTGTCCGGCTGCAACCGGCCAGAGGCGGCCTCCGGCGGCCGTGCGGAGGCCGCCGGACGGCCTCGGCGGAGCGCCCGCCCGCTTTCAGTGAGCGCGCCCCGGTGTCCTGGAGCTCCGAGGACTCGGCCGGACGGACGGGCAAGGCGTGAGGCCTCACGCTCGGCGGAGCCACTTCTCACCGTTCCGGTGGGGCCACCGGAGGCCCTCGCGGAGACTCACCGCACTCTGAGCGCCCGTGGCTTCGGGCCGATCACCCGAGCCGGTGGTCACCGATTCCGGTCTCCAGGCGTGAACCGACCGGTCGCGGGGGCCACGCACTTGTCGACGACGGTCTCCTCGCCGGCCGCCGAGCCCTCCAGGCAGAGCCGCCCGCCCTTCTCACGCAGGTCGAGGAAGAACCGCGTGGTCGCACCGGACTGCTTCAGGTCGTGGATGCGCTCGTCGACGTAGCCGAGGTCGTTCAGGATCGTCCTGACCTTCGTGGGGGTGGGATCCGTCAGATCCCAGAGGGCCCCGGCTATGCGCTCCTCGTGAAGGTTGCCGGCGCACCAGTCACGCGCGTTCAGCTCCACTTCCGGTCCCGCCGTGGGCGTGATCGGCACGACCATGTCGTCCGGTACTTCCTCGCCGGGTGGTGCCGGTGCTGGTGTCGGCGGCGCCACGGGCGGGGCGCCCGGAGGGGGGCACGACCGCTCGATGTGCTCCTGTATCTCCGCGAGGGTCGGATCAGGCTGCCTGCTCTCCACAGCCTCCGCGCGCACGGCCCGTTCTCCGCCGGTGGTCGCCTTCTCGGTGCCGCACGCACCAAGTGCCAGCACAGCCAAGGCTGTCATGGCCAGAGTGAGTCGCGGTCGGCGCGAGGAGCCGGCGAACATGCGGGCCGAGGCAGGGATTCGTCTCATGTGCACAGCCTCTGATCAAGCCGGCCCCCTGCGCGTGAGTACGCATACTCACGTGGGCAGGGAGGGACACTCAACCCCGATGAGACGCAACCGAGTTTCAGCGAGCCACGCGAGGCCCCGGCCGCCCGCCGGGGCCTTTGCTGTCCAGAAGCGATCAGCGAGGGGCTGTATCCACTGGTCAGGCCGTACTTGGCACCTGGTTCGCCGCTCGCCGACGGCACCGCACCCTGACCGCGTACGGGTCGTCCGCGGGCGTCACCGTACGGGCAACCGAGTGCCATCGGAGCGGCATCGGGGAGGGCGATGGCGGAGGCATAACGGATCGAAGGGGCGGGTTCCTAGGTTTCTCGTTGCCGGCCGAGAACGACCGGTTCGAACAGGCGAGACAGGGGCCGGCCGCGAAGGTCTGGACCGTATGCCGCCGGTGACCCGAAGGAACCGAACGTGCGAAAAATCGCGCTGCCCGCAGTGGCGGCAGTGTCACTGGCCCTGCTGCTCCCGCAGTCGGCCGTCGCCGAGGACATCCCCTCCCCGGCGCTGGACACCGGTGAGACCCAGCTGATCGGCCCGGGCATGTACCAGTCGTCCGACGACAGCTTCCAGATATCCGAGAACGACGTCTCGTACGGCCTGATGAGCCGTACGCACACGGTGGACGGGAGCGGGCCGGGCGTCGCCCAGGCCCAGGACGCCCCGGCCACCCGCGCCGACCTCGGGGTCTTCGGTCCGAGCTGGGAGGCCGAGTTCGTCGGCGGCCAGCTGAACCGCAAGCTGGTCCCCGGCTCCGGTTCGATCACCACCACCGACCTGGACACCGCCGAGTCCGTCCGCTACAACCTCACCGACTCCGTGGCCGGCGCCAACGGCGGCAGCATCAACACCTACAAGGCGTCCGACGGCTCCACGCTGGTGGAGAACGTGCAGTGGGACGACCTCGCGGGCGTACTGAAGACCACGATCACCGAGACGCTCAACATCGACCTCACCCAGGTCGCCTCCGGTGACGACGTGCCGGTGGACTCCACCGGCGCCCCGATCGCGGCCGCCTCCCTCAAGCCGTCCTACACCTGGAAGCAGGTCGGCGGCGGCGGCGACAACTGGCGGGTGACGGCGGTCGGCAACACCGCCTTCAAGCAGACGACGGTCAGCTACGACAGCACCGGCCGCGTCTCCACCGTCAAGGACCCGGCTCGCGCCGACGTCCCCGCGCAGACCGTGAAGGTCAACTACGCGACCGCCACCACGGCCTCCGGCCAGACCCTCGGCGACGTCGCGGGCCAGGTCAAGGACATCACCGTCACCGTCGGCCAGACCGTGTCGACCCTGGCCCGCTACTCGTACGACGGCTCCGGCCTGCTCCGCAAGGTCGTCGACCCGGCGTCCGGCAGCCAGCTCAACACCTACAGCTACGACGCCTCGGACCGGGTCGTCGCCGCCTCCGCCGAGGACGGCGCCTCCTGGCAGCTCACCTACTCCGGTGACGCGGCCGCCCCGCAGTCGGTGGAGACCACCGGCATCCGCCCCGAGGGCGGCAGCGCCGTCCAGGGCGCCCCGAGCCTGGCCCAGGCGGAGGGCGTCGCCCCGGCCTCCGAGGACTTCGCCGGCGGTGAGATCACCTCCGCGCAGGCCTACCCGAGCTACTGCTCCCGCCCCGAGACGTGGATGTGGTACCAGTACAGCGGCTGCGCGACCAAGGTCGCCCACTACGGCTGGCACAACCCGAGCTGGAAGAAGACCCCGACCGGCGCCTGGGTCATGGGCATCTTCGAGGACCACTGCACCAGCGCCTCCGACAAGCCCAACGGCTGGGACTTCCGTACCGCCTGTGACTCGCACGACTACGGCTACGGCACCATCGGCAACACCTACAAGGGCTACCGCTACTACCTGGACCGCAACAAGGGCATCGCCACCGACGTGGCCTTCTACAACATGCTCTACTACAACACCTGCCCGGCGTACTTCTGGAAGAGCGCCTGCCGGTCCACCGCGTACGCCTACTACGTCGGTGTCTTCTACGGCGGCCACCCCAAGAACGGCGCCGACGCCACCTGACGGGTCGTGAGACGCAGGGGAACCGGGCAGACGAACAGCCGACGCTGCTGCCCGGTCCCCGCCCCGGGGCCTGACCACACGGCCCCGCCCCCTTGAACTTCCAGCCCCGAACTCGCGGGCTTCATCAGCGAGTCACCCCCTCCCCTCCCCCGCTTCCTTCTACCGCCGCGGCACCGCCCGCTCGGTGCCTACTCCCTGGAGCCTGTCGTGAAGAGATCTGCTGTGGCCGTCGCGATGGCCTCGGGCCTGCTGCTCGGTGCACTGCCGGCGGGCCTGGTGCCCCTGGTCGGGGTGGCCCCGGCGGCCGCCGCCGACGAGGTCCCGGTGGACCCGGCGCTGGAGACCGGGACCGCGGGCGGCGGCACGGTCCGGGTGAACGTGGTGACCCAGACCCGCTCCGACGTGGCCACGGCCGCCGCGGCGGGGGAGACGGAAGTGGCGTACGAGCGGCTGCCGATGGTCACCCTGACGGTGGACCAGGCGGGCCTCGCCGAACTCCGCTCCAACCCGGACGTGGTGAGCGTGACGGAGGACGTCCCCGTCCCCGCGATGCTGGACGAGTCGACCGTCAAGATCGGCGCGGACAAGGCCTTCGCCGCCGGCGCCACCGGGGCGGGCACCGCGGTCGCGGTGATCGACACCGGTGTCGCGAAGAACCACCCGTTCCTGGGCGGCCGGGTGACGGCCGAGGCCTGCTTCTCGGTGAACGACGAGAGCTACGGCGCGACCAGCCTCTGCCCGAACGGCGAGGCCTCGCAGGAGGGCGCCGGCAGCGCCGACGCCGACACCGGCGCCTGCGCGGAACTGGGCGCGGCCTGCTCCCACGGCACCCACGTGGCGGGCATAGCCGCCGGCAACGGCACCGGCCTGAGCGGCGCCCCCAAGCGCGGAGTGGCCCCGGGCGCGAACATCGTGGCGATGCAGGTGTTCTCCCGCTTCGACTCCGACGACTACTGCGGCGCGGGCAACAGCCCCTGCGTGCTGAGCTTCACCAGCTCGCAGATCAAGGCGCTGGAGAAGGTGTACGCACTGAAGCAGTCCGGCATGGACATCGTCGCGGCCAACATGTCGCTGGGCGCCGGCCGCTGGACCACGGCCTGCGACACCGACCCCCGGAAGTCCGTGATCGACAGCCTGTACTCGGTGGGCGTGGCGACGGTCGTCGCGGCCGGCAACAACGGGTACGGCGACGCGGTCAACGCCCCCGGCTGCGTCCCGTCGGCGGTGACGGTCGGCGCGACGACCGACGACGACCAGGTGGCCTCGTTCAGCAACCGCGGCCCGCTCCTTGACGTGATGGCACCCGGCACCGCCGTGGTGTCCTCGGTCCCGGGCAACGGCTACGCGGCGAAGAACGGCACCTCGATGGCGGCCCCGCACGTGACGGGAGCCCTGGCGGTACTGCGCCAGAAGTACCCGACGGAGAGCATCGCGAACCTGGTGGCGAAGCTGGGCACCACCGGCACGCCGATCACGTACACCGGTGCCGTCACCCCCCGCATCGACGTCGGCAAGGCCGTCCTCGGCACGGTCGCCCCGGAGCCGGCCCCGGCCGCCCGGCCGCGTCCCTCCCAGGTCTTCGACGACACCGACCGGATCATCCCGGACCCGGGCACCCTGGAGGCCCCGCTGACCGTCACCGGGGTTCCGGGCAACGCGCCCAAGGCGCTCCGGGTCGAGCTGGAGGGCAGGCACGACTGGCGCGGTGACCTCAAGATCGACCTGATCGGCCCCGACGGGCGGCTGTACCGCCTGAAGTCCACCTCCGCCACCGAGACGGGCGGCGCGCTCGGCTCCTTCACCGTCGACGCCTCCGCCTCCCCCGCCTCCGGCACCTGGAAGCTGCAGATCACGGACGCCTCCGCCGGCGGCAAGGGCACCCTCCTCGGCTGGTCGCTGAACTTCCCCACCCCCTTCGCCATGACCGGCAACCTCAGCGTCCCGGACGGCGGATCGGTCACCTCCGACCTCACGGTGGACGGCATCGGCGGCAAGGCCCCGGCCGCCCTCCAGGTCGCGGTGGACATCACCCACGAGTGGCGCGGCGACGTCCGGATCGACCTGCTCTCCCCGGACGGCCGGACCTACCCGCTGCGTGCGACCTCCACCGCCGCCACCGAGAACGGCGGGGTGCTCCGCGAGACCTACCGGGTGGACGCCTCCGCCTCCCCGGCGGACGGCAAGTGGACGCTGAAGGTCTCCGACCCGTCCCCCGGCTCCGTCGGCACCCTCAACGCCTGGTCGATGACGTTCCCCTCGTACGAAGTGCAGACCCCGCACACGGTCCCGGACCCGGGCACCATCGAGGTCCCGGTCACCGTCACCGGCATCGCGGGCAACGCGCCGAAGAACCTCCAGGTGTACCTGCACGCCACCCACGAGTGGCGCGGTGACCTGGACGTTCACCTGGTCGCCCCCGACGGCAAGGTGTACCTGGTCAAGGAGTCCGTGGAGGAAGAGGGCGACGGCGTGATCCAGCAGATCTACACGGTGGACGCCTCCGCCTCCCCGGCGAGCGGGGTGTGGAAGCTCCGGGTCGAGGACATCTCGGCCGGCTCCTCCGGCACGCTCGACCACTGGACCCTGAAGTTCTGACCGGTCCCGCCCGGACCACTCCGAACCACTCCCGCACGCGCGGCCCCCGGCTTCCCCCGCTGGGGGCCGCGCCCTTTTCCGCAGGTCGGAGGGGCAAGGAGAGGGAAGGGATAACGGGTCGATAAGGACTCGAAGTCCCCTTCCCCTAACTTCTGTCGATGTCAGAGCGAGTCGCCCGGGGAACGGACCGGCAAGGGGCCGGAGTCCGGTGGGCGAGGGTGAGAGGACGTGGGGACATGGGGAACGGACGTCTGGTCAAGGCGGTTGTGGCGGTCGCGGCGGTCATCACGGGTGTCGCTCTGGCAGCCGGTACCGCGGTGGCCGATGGGACGACGGTGACGGCCGCGGCCGGTGGGACGACGATGGTCGTGCAGACCGAGCCCTGGGACTGAACGGCGGCCCGGATCAGGCCTCCTGCGGGAGCTCCGCGCCCGGTGCCCGCGCCTCCTCGAGTTCGACGCGGAGCAGGTGCAGGCGGCCCATGAGGACGGTGCTTCCGGTCTCCTCGGCCAGGGCGAGCGCGGCGGTGAGGTCCTCGTCGGCCCGGTCGGCGCGGCCGGCCCGCAGGCGGGCCTCGGCCAGGCCAAGCAGGACGTAGGCCATGCCCAGCCGGTCGTGCTTGGCGCGGACGATTCCGGCCGCCTCGGTCAGGGCCTCCTCCGCCTCCGGCAGCCGCCCGGCCGCCAGCAGGGCCCGCCCCAGCCGGTGGAAGGCCTGGGCCGCGCCCCGGGTCGCGCCCAGCCCCCGGGCCAGCGCGACCGCCTCCCGGCCGAGGCGTACGGCCTCCTCCGGGTCCCCCGCGTCCAGGGCGATCTGGGCGAGGTTGTTGAGCGCGTGGGCCTGCGCGGAGAGGTCCCCGGCGGCCCGCAGCGCGGGCAGCGCCCCGTCCAGGAGTGCGCGTGCCGCGCCGGCGTCGCCCCGCTGGCGGACCACGACGGCCAGCTTGCAGGCGTTCAGCGCGGCCCCGTAGACCTCGCCGCCGGCCCGCAGTACGCCGTCCGCCTCCTCCAGGAGCCGGACCGAGGCCTCCGACTCGCCCCGGTAGAGCAGGGCGGCGCCCAGCTCACCGAGCATCACGCCCTCGCCCTGCCGGTCCCCGGCGGCCCGGGAGGCCGCCAGGCCCTCCTCGCAGAGGCGGCGCCAGTCGTCGGTGTTGCTGCGGATCTCGCAGAAGCCGACGGTGGAGGCGGCCAGGTCCCAGGCGAGCGCGGCGAGGCCGAGGCGGGCGGACTGGGTGACGGCCGCCACCAGGCAGTGGCGTTCGGAGTCGAACCAGTCCAGCGGGCGGGCCAGCAGGTCGTCCAGGAGGTCCCGGTCGACGTGCGGGCGGGGGGCCGGGCCGTGCACCACGGAGTGGTCGCCGCCGTACTCGCGGCGGTGGGCGGCCTCGGCGACGGTCAGCCAGCTGTGCAGCGCCCGGTCCCGGGCCGCCTCGGCGGCCGGGCGGTCGGGGTCCTCCTGGGCGCGTTCGCGCGCGTAGAGGCGGAGCAGGCTCTGGAAGCGGTAGCGGTACTGGCCGGTGGCGTCCGGGCCGGAGACCTCCAGGAGGTGGGCGTCGGTGAGTTCGTCCAGGTACTGCTCGGCGGTCTCCACCGGGCAGTCCAGGAGGGCGGCGACGGCCCAGGCCGGCACGTCGGGGACGTCCAGCAGGGAGAGCCGCCGGTACACGGAGGCGAGGCGCGGCGACAGGCAGCCGTGGCTCAGCTCGAAGCTGGCCCGGACCCGGCTCCCGCCGAGGCTGAGCTCGTCCAGACGGCGGTGCTCGTCGGCGAGCCGGTCGGCGAGACGGCGCACGGTCCAGTGCGGGCGGGTGGCCAGCCGGGCGGCGGCGATGCAGAGGGCGAGCGGCAGCCCGTCGCAGAGTTCGGCCAGCCGGGCCGTCTGCGTGCGGGAGGCGGCCGTACGGCCGCCGGTGACGATCCGGTCGAGCAGGGCGGTGGAGTCGGCCCGGTCCAGTACCCCCAGCGGCACCCGCACGGCGCCGTGCCGCAGCACCAGCTCCTCCATGCTCTCCCGGCTGGTGACGACCACACAGCAGCCGCCGTTGGCCGGCAGCAGCGGGGCGACCTGCGCGAACGAGGAGGCGTCGTCCAGGACGACGAGGACCCGGCGGCCGCGCAGCAGCCTGCGGTAGAGCGAGATCCGGGACGCCTCGTCGTCGGGCAGCCGGTCGCCGGGCGCGCCGAGCGAGCGCAGCAGGCGGCCCAGGACCTCGCCGGGGGCGGCCGGGGCGGAGCCCAGGTCCACATGGAGGCAGCCGTCCGGGAAGGAGGCGGCCGCGCGGTGCGACCAGTGCACGGCCAGCGCGGTCTTGCCGATCCCGGCCACCCCGGTGACCAGGGCGACCCGGGGCGGCTCGCCGTCGGGGCGACCGTCGAGGAGGGCGTCGAGAACCTCGGTCTCGGCGGTGCGGCCGGTGAAGGAGGGGATGTTCGGGGGGAGGTCGGACGGGGCGAGGGGCGCGGAGATGGGCGGGGCGGGGCGGTGGCCGGCGGGGGCGGGGGCCCCGCCCGGGGAGTCCGCGGGCGAGGCCCCCTGCTGCTCCTCCGGCTCCTCGGCCGTAACGGGTGCGACAGCCGAGGCGGACACGGCAGATGCGACAGGTGAGACACCCGCGACGGGCTCGGCAGGTGCGACGGCCGCGACGGACACGGCAGGTGCGACGGCCACGACAGGCTCGGCAGGTGCGATGGCCGCGACGGGCTCGGGGACGGTCGGCGGGGCCGCGATGGCCGGGTCCTCGCAGAGGACCGCGTTGTGCAGCTCCCGCAGTGCGGTGCCGGGTTCGAGCCCCAGCTCGTCGATGCTCAGCTGGTGCCCGGTGCGGAAGGTCTCCAGGGCGTCGGCGCGGTGGCCGGAGCGGTACTGGGCGAGCATCAGCGAGTGCCGGGTGCGCTCCCGCAGCGGGTGCTCCCTGACCAGGGCGGCCAGTTCGGCGGTGAGCTCCTGGTGGCGGCCCAGGGCGAGCCGCAGTTCGGCGTGGCCGTCCAGCGCGGTCAGCCGCTGCTCCTCCAGCCAGCATGCCTCCTGTTCCAGCGCGTAACCGGTCACGCCGTCCAGGGCGGGGCCCCGCCACAGGGCGAGGGCCCGCCGGTAGGCGTCGGCGGCCTCCGCCGGGCGGCCGGAGCCCGCCAGCGCGGAGGCCTGCCCGGTCAGCGAGAGGAAGTCCACGAGGTCGAGTCCGTGGCCCTCGGTGTCGAGCCGGTACCCGGGGTGGGAGGTGACGATGACCTCGCCGTCGACGCCCGCCTCCCGGAACAGCTTGCGCAGCTGGGCGACGCAGATGGAGATCTGGGTCCGGGCTGTGGGCGGCGGCGAACCGTCCCAGACGGTCTCGGCGAGCTCCTCCACCGAGACCGTGCGGCCGTGCCGCAGCAGGAGCAGGGCCAGCACCGCACGCTGACGGGCCCCGCCGAGCCGGATCTCCCGGTCCTCGCAGGTCAGCCGGAGTGTCCCGAGCAGACCGAACCGTATCGACGCCAACCCGGGCCCCCCTCCCTGAAAGTTGTCATGATCATAAGGTCTGGGACACGGGTCCGACAGAGGGAACGGGCCCGCCCGAGTCGGCGGTCCGGACCGCCGATAAGCGGCCGATACCGGGAGGATGAGCCGTCCGCCTACGGTCGCTCCCCATGACGCCCTTCCTGGAGACAGCACTGCTCGGACCGGTCCGCATCCGGGCCGCGTCGGGGGACGCGGAGAACGCCCTGGGCGGCGCGAAGCCCCGCACGGTCCTCGCCGCACTGCTGCTCGCCGAGGGACGGGTCGTCCCCGACAGCCGCCTGATCCGAGCCCTGTGGGGCGAGCGTCCCCCGGCCCGCTCCGTCGCCCAGCTGCACACCTACGCCTCCCGGCTGCGCGCCCCGCTCGACGGGGCCGCCCGGCTCGAACGGGTGGGACGCGGCTACCGCCTGTCGGCCGCCCCCGGACAACTGACCTGCGATCACCGCCTGTTCGCGGAGCGTGCCGCGCTCGGCGGCACGCTGCTGCGGCAGGGGGACGCGCGACGGGCCGCCGCCGTCCTGCGTTCGGCGCTCGACCTCTGGCAGGGCGAGGCCCTGGCCGACACCACCGAGCAACTGGCCCAGGAGGAGCGCCCCTGGCTGGAGGAGGCCCGGCTGACGGCCCTGGAGGACCGGGCCGAGGCGGAGCTCGCCACCGGGCTCCCGCACGGCCTGCTCGCCGAACTGACCGGGCTGGTGGCCCGGTACCCGCTGCGGGAGCGGTTCCGCTGCCTGCTGATGACCGCCCAGTGCCGTGCGGGCCAGCCCGCGGCGGCCCTGCTCCAGTTCCACTCCGGCCGGGAACTGCTCGCCGACCGGCTGGGCGTCGGCCCCGGCCCGCTGCTCACCCGCACCTTCCAGCAGGCCCTGGCGGGTGAACTCGCCGCCTGAGCCGGGCTATTGGTGACCCTCAGGAGGCGAGCAGGGCGAGCGCGGCCGTGACGTCCGGCACGCATGAAGGGCCTTCCAGTGCCGTCAGGACGGTGTCCACGGCCTCGTACGTCCACTCCCGGCAGCTCTCCCCGCCCGCCCGCCACAGCCAGAGGAGGGCGGCCCCGGCGTAGCAGAGCGCGTACCGGGCGGCGAGCCGCCCGGCGGCGGGACCCCCGGGGAGGTCCCCCCGCTCGGCAAGCTCCCAGTGCAGCCGGTCGGCGGCCCCGGTGAGCCGGTCCGTGCGGGAGGCCATCGCGCTCCCCGCCGACTCCCGGCTCAGCGCGGGCAGGGACTGCACCAGGACGCAGCCGCGCCCGTCGTCCGCCCCGGCGGCCGGGCCCGGGGCGGCCGTCTCCCCGGGGAGTCCGGCCGCCGCGCGGAACAGGGCCCCGCCGTCGGTCCGCTCGCCCGCGAAACCGCGCACCAGCTGCGGGGTCCGCTCCAGGAGGGCGGCGGGCGGTCCCTCGAGCACGGCGGAGGTCACCGCGGCCTGGCCGGGCAGCAGCCGTAAGGTGCCCGCGGCGTAGTCGAGTACGGCGTCCCGTGCTGTCCCCATGCTCGCTCCTCTCCACCGGGCCCCGGGGTGCGGGGTCGAAGGACCAGCGTCGCGGAGGCGACTGCACGGGTTCTGTATTTTTTCCGTATCCCTACCTTTTGCTGGTCGGGGGTGGTTTCGAGCTCTCAGACACCCGGGGCAGGGATGAAGCTCGGCCACCACGGGGGCACGCCGCCGGGGCACGGAGGGGTGGCGGTGCCCTCCCAGAAGATCGAGACGGCGCACCAGGCGACACCCAGGAGCGTCACCGCGAGGGCAAGGGCATGGAGGAGGGGGCGGTTCCCGAGGAGGGCACCCACCGCGGCCCAGGCCAGCAGCAGGGCCGTCCAGAGGCCCGGGACGAACAGCCAGAGCAGGAAGCCGCCGTTGGCCGCGTTGTTCACTCCCACGTCACAGGCGTTCCACGACCTGCCCAGAAGCATGGCAGTGGACACCGCGAGAACCAGCGCCACCGCCGCCCCGAGACCTCCGTGCAGCCGTCGACTTCCCACAGACCCCCCGTTCGCCGCCTGCGACGGAAGCACCGGAGCCGCACCGCTCGTCGACCGGCGCATCCGCCCTGTCCGCCGGCACCGGCCGACCGGGGATCGGACACCTCTTGATCCTCCCGCGGTCCCGGATCCGTTGTGCGGCGTCCTCGTGCCAGTCCCACAGCCGGAACGTGGCCCGGCCATGGCCGCATCCCGGTCGGCGTGGACGAGGTGGTGGTCGGCGGCGGGTCGATCGTAGGAACGCGCGGCGGGTGGGGCCTCGGGCATGGTCTCCGGACTCCGGTGAGCCGTCGTCAGCGGACGACGTCGAAGACCTGCTTCTGCAGGCCGTTGGCGTAGGCCTCGTGCTCCACCAGCTTCAGCTTCTGGGTGTCCTTGTCCGTGGCGCTGAAGAGCCGCTTGCCCGCGCCGAGCAGGAGCGGGAAGACGAGCAGGTGGTAGCGGTCGATCAGGCCGGCGTCCGAGAGGGCCTGGTTCAGGGAGGCGCTGCCGTGGACGATGATCGGTCCGCCCTCGGTCTCCTTCAGCGCGGCGACCTCGTCGAGCGAGCGCAGGATCGTCGTCTCGCCCCAGTTCGACACCAGGTCGCCTTCGGCGAGGGTGGTGGAGACGACGTACTTCGGCATCGCCTTGTAGTCGGCGAAGTCCTCCATGTCGGGCCACACCGGGCTGAACGCCTCGTAGCTGGTCCGGCCCATCAGCATCGCGGCCGCTTCCTTCTGCTCACGGCCCTTGATCTCGAACGCCTCGGGAAGGAACTCGACGTCCTTGAAGGTCCACCCGGAGTTGCGGTAGCCGGGCTCGCCGCCCGGGGCCTCCACGACGCCGTCGAGCGAGATGAAGGCGGTGCTGATCAGAGTGCGCATCTGGGGTTCCTCGGTGTCTCGTGTCGGGTTCTCGGTGGATCCGGTCCGGTGCGCCAAGGACCCGAACTCGCGGTCCCTGCGCACCAGTCATGATCTCTGACTGCGACTCGCGGAGAAACTCATCGGTCGTCGCCGTCGTCGAACTCCGAGCCGCCAGGATCCGTCGGTCCCGTCGAGAAGTCAGGTCGAGGGGTCAGCCGGTCCCGGTGTCCACGGGCATCTCGGCCAGGCGCCATTCGAGCATGCCGTCGTTGAGCCGGATCGCGCGGCGCCCGTGGCCGGTCAGCAGGCGCACGGCGTCGTAGGCGAGCACGCAGTACTCGCCGCGGCAGTACACGACGGCCTCGGTGTCCTCGGGCAGTTCGTCGATGCGGTCGGCGAGTTCGTCGACGGGGATGGAGATCGCGCCGGGGATGTGTCCGGCGAGGTACTCCTCCACCGGCCGCACGTCCAGCACCACCACGTCCCCGGCTTCGACGCGGGCCCGCAGCTCCTCGTGGGTGATCTCCGCGGCGCCGTCCTCGCCGAGGTGGGCGTCGCGGGCCGCGGGCACGGCCGCCCGGTGGTTCTCGGCGACCTTGCGCAGCAGCGCGAACAGCCGGGCGACGTCCTGGCCGGCGAGCCGGTAGTGGATGCGTACGCCTTCCCGGCGGGTGGCGACGAGACCGGCCCGCTTGAGCGTCTGCAGGTGCGCCGAGGCGGTCGTCAGGTTCAGCCCGGCCGCCTTCGCGAGCGCGTCCACGGTGCGCTCGCCCTGGGCGAGCAGATCGAGCAGCTCCAGCCGCTTTCCGCTGGCCAGCGCCTTGCCGCTGGCCGCGAACGCGTCGTAGAGCTCCGCCTTCGAGCCGGTGGTGGTCTTCACCATGCCATCCTCCATGAATCCATGGAATATTGTAAGTGAGGCCGGGACGGGTGCGGTGACCCCGTCCCCTCGGCCCCGCAGTCGATCCTGGGAGGACCCCGTGGGCTTCGCCGACGACCATCTGATTCCGCTGGTCGACGAGGGTCTCGGCAACAGCGCCTATCTCGTCGACCTGGGCGACGGCCGCGCCCTGGCCGTCGACGCCGCCCGCGACCTGCGGACCCTGCGCGCCGCCGCCGAGCGGCGCGGCCTGACCGTCGCGTACGCGGCCGACACGCACCTGCACGCCGACTTCCTCTCCGGGGCCGTACAGCTCGGCCACGACCACGGCGCCACGCTGCTGGCGTCCGCCGCCGGACACCGCGCCTTCGCGCACCGGGGCCTGGCCGACGAGGACGAGGTCGACCTCGGCGGGCTGACCCTGCGGGCCCTGGCCACCCCCGGGCACACCGACGAGCACCTCTCCTTCCTGCTCCTCGACGACGGCCGGGAGCTGGGCGTGTTCACGGGCGGCTCGCTGATCGTGGACTCCGCCGCCCGCACCGATCTCCTCGGCGCCGACCGGACCGAGGAGCTGGCCCGCGCCCAGTACCGCTCCCTCCAGCGCCTGACGCGGCTGCCGGACGCGACCGCCGTGTGGCCCACCCACGGCGCCGGCTCGTTCTGCTCCGCCCCTCCCGGCAGCGAGCGCACCACCACCATCGGCGCGCAGAAGCAGACCAACCCGCTGCTCGCCGCACCCGACGAGGACGCGTTCACCGCGCGGCTGACCGGCAGCCTGGGCAGCTACCCCGCCTACTTCGACCGGCTCGCCGAGGCCAACCGTCGCGGTCCCGCCGTTCTCGCCGCCACCCCGCTGCTGCCCGTCCTCACCCCCGGGCAGGTCGGTTCGCTGCTCGCCGACGGCGGATACGTCGTCGACGTCCGCCCGGCGGCGGACTACGCCGCCGGCCACATCCACGGCTCCCTCTCCATCCCGCTCCGCGACCAGTTCGCCACCTGGCTGGGCTGGCTCCTGCCCGACACCGCGCCGATCGCCTTCGTCACCGGCGACGACCAGGACCTCGGCGAGATCGTCTGGCAGGCGTACAAGATCGGTTACGAGCGGCTCGCGGGCCGCCTCGCCGGCGGCATGCCCGGCTGGCTCGCCGACGGCAACCCCCAGACCGCCACCCCGTTCGTCGCGGCCGACCGCGCCGGAGACCGCCCCTACCTCGACGTACGCCAGGAAGCGGAGTTCGCCGCCGGCCACGTGCCCGGCGCCACGCACATCGAACTCGGCAGCCTCGCCGCCCGGGCCGCCGGCGCCCCCGGCGGGGCGGTCGTGGCCTGCCGGCACGGCGAGCGCGCCATGACCGCCGCCAGCCTCCTGGAACGCGCCGGCCACACCGACATCACCGTCCTCGACGGCGGACCCGACCAGTACGCCGCAGCCCGGGGACAGCAGCTCGTCCGGGGCGGGGAGACCACCCACCCGTGAACGCCACCACCGCCTCCGGGCGTCCCGTACGGCTCGGACTGCGGGAGAACCGGCTGCAGTTCACCCTGCTCGTCATCGTCAACGTCTGCGTCGGCGGCCTCGTCGGGCTCGAACGCACCACCGTCCCGCTCATCGGCACCGAAACCTTCGGACTGACCAGCGACCTGGCCGTCTTCTCCTTCATCATCGCCTTCGGCCTCACCAAGGCCCTCACCAACCTCGCCGCCGGCGCGCTCACGGCGCGCTTCCGCCGCAAGCAACTGCTCGTCGCGGGCTGGCTGATCGGCGTCCCCGTCCCCTTCGCCCTCGCGTACGCGCCCTCCTGGGGCTGGATCGTCGCCGCCAACGTCCTGCTCGGCCTCAACCAGGGCCTGACCTGGTCGATGACCGTCAACATGAAGATCGACCTCGTCGGGCCCGCCCGCAGGGGCCTGGCCACCGGCCTGAACGAGGCCGCCGGCTACACCGCCGTCGGCGCCACCGCCCTCCTCACCGGCTACCTCGCCACCGCCTACGGCCTGCGCCCCGTTCCCGAACTCATCGGCGTCGTCTTCGTCGTCGCCGGGCTCGCCCTGGCCCTCGTCGTCCGCGACACCGCCGCCCACGTCGCCCTCGAACTCGCCCAGCACCCCGAGCCCCTGCCCGCCGGCGGGGACACGGGCCTGACCGCCACGTTCATCCGCACCTCCTGGCGCGACCGCTCGCTGCGCGGCGCCAGCCAGGCCGGCCTCGTCAACAACCTCAACGACGGCCTGACCTGGGGCGTCTTCCCCCTCCTGTTCACCGACCACGGCCTGGGCCTCGCCGCCGTCGGCCTCATCAAGGGCCTCTACCCGATCCTGTGGGGCATCGGCCAGATACCCACCGGCCACCTCGCCGACCGCATCGGCCGCAAACCCCTCATCGTCACCGGCATGCTCGTCCAGGCCGCCGGATTCCTCCTCGCCCTCGCCCTGCTCGACCGGCCCCTGCTCGCGGGCGTCCTCTCCGCCGTCGCCCTCGGCATCGGCACCGCCATGGTCTACCCGGCCCTCATCGCCTCCGTCTCCGACCACGCCCACCCCGCCTGGCGCGCCAACGCCCTCGGCACCTACCGCTTCTGGCGGGACATCGGCTACGCCGCCGGAGCCCTGGTCGCCGGCGTCCTCGCCGACGCCTTCGGCCTCGACGCCACCGTCATCGCCGCCGCCGCCCTCACCGCGGCCTCGGGCCTCCTCGCCGCCCGCTGGATCACCGACCGCGCGAGGGAGTGACCACCCGCACCCGTGGGCGGGCGCACGGGGTCGGCCGATACGCCATAGCGTTCAGCTTCAATCGATTGCAACGAGTAGGGTGCCGTGCGTTGCATTAGCTTCACTACTGTTGCAATGAAATCCCGGGCTCTACCTGCACTTATGTCGATTCCTCGCAACGACAGCGTTGCCATACTCATGAATGCAACGTAGCTTTTCCTTCATCGGAAACGACGAGTCCAAGGAGAAGCACCATGCAGACGTTCGCCACCACCGCCCCCGTCTCCGCCGTCCTCGACATCCCCGCGGGGCGCATCCGGTTCATCGCCGCCGACCGGACCGACACCACGGTCGAGGTCCTGCCCGCCGACGCCTCCAGGAGCCGCGACGTGAAGGCGGCCGAGCAGACCGGGGTCTCCTTCGGGGACGGTGTGCTGCGGATCGCGGCCCCCGCGGCGAAGAACCAGTACTTCGGTCCCTCCGGGGCCGTCGAGGTCACCGTCCAGCTGCCCGCCGGTTCCCGGGTCGAAGCGAAGGCGGCTGCCGCCGAACTGCGCGGTGTCGGGCGGCTCGGCGACGTCACGTTCGAGGGCGCGCAGGCCACCGTGAAGCTCGACGAGACCGCGAGCGCCCGCCTCACCCTGCAGGCCGGCGACATCACAGTCGGGCGTCTCGGCGGCGACGCCGAGATCAGGACCCAGAAGGGCGATCTCCGGGTCGGCGAGGCCCTGCGCGGCACCGTCGTGCTGCGTACCGAAGCCGGCGAGATCAACGTCGGCGCCGCCCGCGGCGTCTCCGCCTCCCTCGACGCCGGCACCGCCTACGGCCGGATCCGCAACTCCCTCCAGAACGCCGGGGGTTCCGCCGCCGGCCTCAGCATCCGGGCCACCACCTCGTACGGC
This sequence comes from Streptomyces vietnamensis, assembly GCF_000830005.1. NCBI lineage: Bacteria > Bacillati > Actinomycetota > Actinomycetes > Kitasatosporales > Streptomycetaceae > Streptomyces > Streptomyces vietnamensis. Next base: position 3,016,641 of record NZ_CP010407.1, read on the forward strand.
GACATCACCGCCCGCAGCCTCTGACGGCCCGCTGTTGGCGGAGGCTGCCGACGGGGTACGGACACGCGTGTGATGCTTGACGGAGAGTCGGCCGTGACGGTCGTACGCGCGTGCTTGCGGGACAACAGGGACGACAGGGACGACAGGGACGACAGGGACGACAGGGACGACAGCAGGAGCGGTCCTAGCGGTCCAGACGGCGGGGACAGTCGGGGCGGGAGTCCCACCGCCGTCCTTGACGACGGGCCCTTCGGCGAGGACGAGCGGCGGCGGGTGCCCGGGGCGACGGGGACCTCGCACGCCGTCTTCGTCTCGGCGGAGCCCGAGCAGCGGGACGGCCGCCCCGCCTTCTCCCTCCGGTTCTTCACCTCCGAGGGGGAGTTGCCGTCGTGCGGGCACGGCACGCTCGCCGCCCTGGGGTACCTCGCCGCGCGGGCGGGCGGTGACGCGTGCCGGGTCTCCCTCCGGACGGCGGGGCGTACGTTCCCCGGCTGGGCCGTACGGAAGGGGCCGTACGCCCGCGTCGGCTTCGCGTACGGGCCCGTGGAGCTGCGCGAGCCGACCGGCGGCGAGTCCGCGCTCGTCCTGCCCGCCCTCGGCCTCGCCCCGGACGCGCTCGGGGAGGGGGTGCGCGTCGCCTCGGTCGGGCGGCCGCGGCTCCTCGTCCCGGTGGCCTCGCGGTCCGAACTCGCCGCGCTGGCCCCGGACGTGGAACGGCTCCGCGCCGCCTGCGACCGCCTCGGGCTCCTGGGCTGTTACGTGTACTCCGCGCCGACGCCCTCGGGGCGGGTCGCGGCCCGCATGTTCGCCCCGTCGATCGGCGTCCCCGAGGACATCGCCAACGCCAACAGCACGGCCTGCCTCGCCGCCCACCTGGCCGGCCGGGGCGTCGACCGGATCGCGGTCGACATGGGGGACTCCCTCGGCAGTCCCGCCACCATCAGCGCCACGACCCGGGCCGGGGCGTCCGGTCCTGAGGTACGTCTGGGCGGTGACGTCCTGGTCGGACAGGCCCCAGGGGGTTCGGGAGCGGGATCCACGCGTCACGGTCCACGCCCCGCAGGCGCATCAGGGTGAGGCCCTTGACCCGGAGTTCCGGGGCGAGGAGGGCCGCGCGGTCGGCCCGGTTCTCGGGGGTCGCGGGGAGCTCGTCGTAGGCGCGGTGGGCCGCGGCGGCGACGACGTCCCAGAGCCGGTCCTCCTCCTTCCGGTCGCGTTCGGCAAGGGCGGCGAGGGCGGAGACCAGGGTCCCGAACGTCGTGCCGAAGAGGTGGCCGAAAAGCATCGTGCGGAGCACGTCCGGGTCGTCGTCGATCACCCGCCCGCCGACGGGAGCCGCGTCGAAGCCGTGCCGGGCGAGGCGGCTCGGGCTCAGCCTCACGTCGGCGAGGTCCCGGTAGACGAGCCGGCGGGGGCGGGCGTGCGCGTCGAGCACGACCAGGAGGTTCTGCCCGTGGGCGGCGGGCGCGACGCCCCGGCTCAGGAGGCGGACGAGCGGCGGCACCGCGAGGCCGGCGAAGGCGGCCAGCCAGTCGGCGCCCGCGTCCGGAGCCCCGGCGGACGCCAGGAGCGTCCGGATCAGGGGCGGTCCGTCTCCGGCGGGGCGGGCGGCGAGCGCCGCCACCGGCACGACCGTCTCCCCCGGGCGCAGCCGCGCGGCGGCGGACGGTGACTCGCGGAGCAGGACGGCGAGGTCGGCGCTGGGCTCCCCGCGTACGAGCGCGGAGGCGCCGGCGAGGTTGCGGGTGATCGTCAGTGTGCCGGCCGGGTCGGCCACGACCTGCGCGAGGAGCGCGGAGAGCGGCGCGCTGTTCTCGACGCCGCTCGCCGAGATGTCGCGGATCGCGCTGGTCATCCGCGTGGTCAGCGCCGTCTTCAGGTGCGGTCCGCCGTCGAGCGGGGCGAGGGTCCGTACGCTCATCAGCGGCCGGGCGGGGATCGCTCCGGTGGCGTACGGCTCGTGTCCGAGGCCCGGCAGGACGTGCGCGCTCTGCCAGGGGTGCACGGGCAGCAGCAGCCGGTCGCCGTCCCGCAGCCGGTCCGGCCACTCCCCCGCGACGAGGCACCGGTCGGCCGGGACCGCCACCAGGTCGAGGTCGACGACGGGGCGGTGCTCGGGCGCGTACGCGAGCTGCTCGGCCACCGAGAGGCCGGGGCGGCTGCGGCAGCAGGGGTGGTACGGGTGCCCGTCGACGACGCTCTGCTCGACGTACGGGAGGGAACGGGCGTCCTCCGGCCGGTAGGTCGCCCCCGCCCGGGACAGCGCCAGGGAGGCGACGCCGTGGCCGAGTTCGGCGACGAGGGCCTCGGCGCCCGGCAGGCCGAGCGCGGCGAGGAGGGCGGCCGGGTGGTCGTGGGCGCGGCCGTCGAGCCGTACGGTCGTGTCCTCGCCGGGGACCACCAGGTCGTACGGGCGCCGGGGCGGCCCGCTCAGGACCCGCCCGTCGGCGAGCACCACCCGGCCGGCGTGCGCGTCACGCTCCGCGACCCCCGGCAGCGGCTCGTGGAGCAGCGCGCGCCACAGCCGGCCGAGGACCGCCGCCCGCGCCGGGGGCAGTTCCTCGCGGTAGGCGGCGAGGAGCCCGGGGGCCACGGCCGCCAGTTCGGTGGCGAAGTCGTCCTCGGGGGCGAAAGCTGGGGGTGGGGCGGCGGCCGCCTCGGGGGCGCGCGGTGGCTGCCGTACGCCCGTGTCGTGATCCGGAGCGAAGTGCATGAAGGCTCACTACCCTGCGCAGGATGTCCCTACCGGTGGAAGACCCGCCGGAGAACGGGGGGAAGGCGCTGTCGTGAGTGAAGCCAAGGACCGGGCCGACGCCCTGTCGGCCACCGCCCTCCTCAACTGTCTGATCCGGGAGGTGGCCCGGCCCGAGCCCCGCCCGGGCGCGGACCACGCCGTCCACCGGCTCCCGGCGACCGGCCGTCTCCTTCGGGTACGGGCGGGCCGCAGGCCCGCCGAACCCTGTGTCCGCACCGACGGCGGCTGGCTCCCGCTGACCTTCGAGGCCCTCGTGGCGCTGACCGCCGACGAGCTCGGCCGGCACACCGGCGTCACCAACAGGACCGTCGTCGGCGAGATGACCGACAGCCGGGACGTCATCGCGGCGCTGCAGGACGCGCGCGCCGCCGCGTGCCCGCCGGAGGACCCGTACCTGCGGTCGGAGCAGGCGCTGCTCGCCGGGCACCGGTACCACCCGGCGCCCAAGGCGCGCGGGGCGGGCGCCCCGGAGAGCTGGCTGCCGTACGCGCCGGAGGCGTACGCCCGGTTCCCGCTGGAGCTCCTCGGCGTCCGGGCCGACGTCGTCGCGGAGGACGGGGACCTGTCGCTCCTGGAGGTGCTGGGGACGGCGGGGCCCGACGGCTATGTGGTTCTCCCCATTCACCCCTGGGAGCTGGACCTGCTGCACGAAAGCGGGCTGCCCGCGTTCCGTGACGGGCGGCTGCTCCGGCTCGGTGCGAGTGCGCCGCAGGCGGGGCCGGCCGTGCCGACCTCCTCCATACGGACGGTGTACCTGCCGGAGGCCGACCTCTTCTGCAAGCTCAGCCTGGACGTGCAGATCACCAACGGGAACCGCCGTCTGGAGCTGCGCGACCTCCTCTGGCTGCGGACGATCGGCGAGCTCCTCGCGCCGGTCTTCGACCCCCTCCCCACGGCGAGCTTCCTCGCCGACCGGGGCTACCGCACCGCCGACCTCGGCGGGCAGCACGCCTACGAGGGCTTCGCGGTGATCGCCCGCGAGGGCCTGCGTCCGCATCTGCTGCCCGGGGTGACGCCGCTGCTCGCGGCGGGCATCGGCGAGGGCTTCCCCGGGAACCCGCTCGACGGGCTGACCCCGGAGCGGGCCCTCGTCTGGTGGCAGCGCTACCTCGACCGGCTCGTACCACCGGTGCTGCACGCCTGGCGGGCGCACGGCCTGGTCCTGGAGTGCCATCTGCAGAACGTCCTCGTCGGCGTGGACGCCGCCGGCCTCCCGGCGCAGGTGGTCTTCCGCGACCACGAGGGGATACGGATCGTCGCCGAGCGGCACCGCGCGCTCCTGGACCGGTACGCGTCACGGGGGCCCGCCCCGGTCCTGGACGCGGCGCACGGCTGGGAGCGGCTGGCGTACTGCCTGGTGACGAACAACCTCTCCGAGATCGCCGGCGCCCTCACCGACCGCCACCCGGAGCTCGCCGGCGAACTGTGGCCCCGGGCGCGGGAGGTCTTCGCCGGGTACGCGGCGGAGCACGGCGGCCCGGCGGAGATCACCGCCCTGCTCGCCTCGCCCCACGTCCCCGCGAAGACCAACCTGCTGCTGCGCTGGCTCGACGTGGACGGGGCCGACGCCCGGTACACGCCGATGGCCAACCCGCTGTACTGAGGGCCCGCTGTACCGAGGACGACCCTCAGCGGACCGGGCGGTCCAGCCTGACCCGTACGAGGGTGGTCTCCACGCCGCTGTCGACGAGGCGGCCGTTCGCGTCGAAGGCCTCCGGGCCGTCCGTCATGCCGAAGTCGTTGTCGTTGAGCAGGACGAGGGTCGAGGAGCCCTCGACGGCGACGCCCTCGATCTTGCCGGGGACGCCCTCGACCGTGTTCAGGTCGATGACGAGCCGCTTGTCGAGGACCGGGACCTCGGCCGCGGCCGTGTCGTCGAGCTGCTCCAGGGTGGGTGCCGTCGCGGTGTCCCAGGTGGTGCCGAGGATGTCGGAGCCGCGGCGGAGGCGGACCTCGTAGAGGCGGGCGGCCTTGTCGGTGCGCTCCTGCACGAGGAGGCGGTCGCCGCCGACGGCGACGAGCGCGGAGAGCTTCAGCTCGGAGGTCTTGGTCTGGCCGGGCTCGACGACGCCGACGGCGTCGAAGCGGTAGGCGTACTCGGCGGTGACCCGGTTCTCCTCGGGCGAGAAGCGCAGCAGGCGGGTGGTGCGGGAGTTCTCGCCGGAGACCTTGTCGGGGTTGAGCAGCGGGCTCTGCAGGCCGAGGACGAGGTCGCCGTCGGGGAGCAGCGCGAGGCCCTCGAAGCCGCGGTTGGCCTTGCGCTGGAGGAAGATCGACGGCAGCGACTCGACGACCGGGTAGTCGGTGCCGGTCAGGCCGAGGCCCTTGGGGACGTGGCGGGCGAGGACCCGGCCCTTCGCGGAGACGTGCACGAGCGAGGGCCCGTACTCGTCGACCAGCCAGAAGCTGCCGTCCCGGTCGCGGACGAGGCCCTCGGTGTCGAGGCCGTTCGGGTCGTACGCGAGCGGGGTGGAGGCGTTGTAGTCGTACGGGGCCTCGTCGCGGCCCGGCTGGTTCGGCAGGCCCGTCACGGGGGCGCCGGAGGCGGTGGTGAGCGGGATGGACTTCAGCACCTGGAGGCGGTCGCCGACGGTGCGGATCTTCACGATGGCCGGGTCGAAGCCGGGCACGGGGAAGGTGCGCCGCTTGTCCTTGCCGACGGCTATCTGCCCGTTGGGGCCCCGGTCGGTGACGGTCCAGTACTCGCCGCGCCGCCCGGCCGGGTACAGGTCGCTGCCGATGCCGCCGAGGTCGACGCCCCGGTCGTCGGCGACGCTGCCCGGCAGCAGGCCGTTGCTGAAGGCGGCCAGCGGGATGTCGGGCAGCGTCGAGGTGGAGAGGACCCGGCCGGCGGGGTCGCCGTGGTGCGCCGGGGTGGCGTCGGCCGTCCCCACGACCACCGAGCACGCGAGCGCGGCGGACAGCGGCAGGACGACGAGGGCGGGCCGGCGCAGGAGACGCGTGCTCGACGGATTCATCAGAACTCCCTGGATGACGTGGAAAGTCGCCGGTGAGGGCGGCCTCATGGTCCAGTCCTTCACTCAACTCCGGGCGACGTGTTCGCAACGCCCGGGCGAGTCCTGGGTGAACGCGCGGTCCGCCCTCGTACGTCCTGCGTCCTAGTAACGGTCGAGGATGAGCTGTGTCTTGAGGATGTCGCCGTGGTACAGCCAGCCGTGGGACTCGGCGACGGCGATGGCGTCGGCGTGCAGGTCGGCCGCGTCGGCGTACGAGCCGGTCTTGAAGGAGAGCTCGACGACGTACTCCGTGCCGGTCCCGTTCGCGCCGACGACGGGCAGCACCTCGATGCTCGCGTCGTCGGAGGGGCCCCAGGCTCCCCCGTACACCTTGGAGGTCACCGGCCCGTGGGCGCGGGAGGCCTGGAGCGTGGTCCTGCCCCAGCCGGTGCCGCCCCAGTTCTCCAGCTTGCCGGGGACGTCGTTGACGAGCCAGGTGCGGCCGGTCGTGCTCGTCGGCATCGTGGTGCCCGAGTAGCCGCTGGAGCTGTGGGACTTCTCGTTGGAGAAGCTGAGGGTCTGCTTGGCGTAGCCCCAGTCGACCTCGGCGTCGTAGTTGGTGTCGGAACTGTCGAAGCCGGCGGCGTTGGCCGTGGTGAGGGCGGCGTCGATGTCGCCGTTGGTGACGGGGAACCGCTTCTTGTACGTCTCCTCGAACGACGAGCCGCTCTTGTGGCGCAGGCGGACGCTCCAGCCCTGCGCGTCGAGCGCGAGACCGTCGGTGTCGTAGTAGCTGTACGAGCGGGCCTTGGCCGAACCGGTGATCCCGAAGGCCGACTTGACCGCCGCGCTCGGCGCGAAGCTCGCGTCGAGGGCCGCCGCGGTGAGGTTGATCTTCACCTCGTACGTCGGGACGGCGTTGGCCGCGGCGTACGCCGGCGAGGTCGGGGCGAGGAGTGCGGCGGCGACGGCGAGGGCGACGGCCGAACCGCCGGCGGCCGGGCGCGCGGCACGGGACAGGAAGGTCATGCGCCGATGCTCACGAGCGTGGGTGAGGACGGCGTGACCCTCGGACGTGGCCCCGGTGAACCGGACGGGGCGGGAAGGGGCCTACCGCAGAAGCAGGTTCGCGCCCACGTCCTTCGGGACGGCCTCCCGGATCGGGGTGCTGTCCGGGCCCGGGCGGTGCATGCCGGGGATCGGGGTGGCGGGGTCGGTGCGGTGGAGGAGGACCGTGCCGTTCCGCTGCCAGACCTGTGTGTAGCCGTGGGCGAGGAGGAGTTCGACCCGCCGGCGCTGTTCGTCGGTGGAGGCGAAGGGGAAGGTCCGGTCGTTCGTCCGGAGGAGGAACCAGTCGGCGCCGCGCGGGGTGCCGTCGGCGATGACCACGTCCGTACGGGCGGTCAGACGGGGCGCGATGGTGTTGTCGGCCTCCACGGTGGCGCCGTCCGGGATGAGTGCGGCCGCCGTGGCGAGGGGGCGTTTGTCCGGGGAGGGCCGCCAGAAGTCGGGGCGGACGAGGAGGTTCAGGCCGAGGGCGACGGCCGCCGCGGAGGAGAGGGCGAGCGCGGCGACCGCCCAGGGACGGATTCCACGACGGCGCGCGTGCAGCCTCGCCAGCGTCTCCAGGGCCGCCGTGAGCAGGATCGGCCACAGGAAGGCGTCGTAGTGGTTGATCACCGGCCAGTGGTTGGGGTTGTCGGAGAGGACGCGTTCCGCGAGGAGGGGGACGGCGAGCAGGAAGGTCGGGGAGCCGAGCGGGAGGAGGGCGAGGGAGCCCAGGATCCAGGCGAGCATGGCGACCTTGACGAAGGGCGTGACGGCGGCCTGGAGCAGGACCCAGGGGGCGGTGAGGACATGGGCCAGGGCGTCCCCCGGGTCGGTGCCGAGGCTCCCGTACGACCAGTAGTAGCCCTCGGGTCCGCCCATCGCCGGGATGAGCCGGCCGATCACGACGGCGGACACCAGCGGTCCCGCCAGGGCGAGCACGATCCCCGTGGCGCGGCCCGTGCGACGGCCTGCGCGGTGGGCGCGGACCGCGAGGACGAGGCCGTACGCGCCGACGACCAGCCCCATGTCCTCCTTGGCCGTGCACAGGAGGGCCGCCCAGAAGGCGGCGGCGCCGTAGCGGTGCGCAAGCCCCCGCTCCAGCATGAGGAGGGTGAACGGCACCGCGAAGGCGACCTCGTGGAAGCCGTTGTAGGAGGAGTTGAGGAGCGGCCAGCCGAGCGCGTACACGAGCCCGCCGAGGTCGGCGGCCCGGCGTACGACGCGCGGCTCCGCGCCCGCGAAGACGTGCCGGGCGATGCGGCGGACCACCGGCACGCCCGCCGCGAACAGCGCGGCCTGCGCGAGGATCAGCGTCCGCGGGTCGTCCCACAGCCAGTAGAGCGGCGCGAGGAGGGCGAGCGCGGGGGTGAAGTGGTCGCCGAGGAGCGAGAAGCCGGGCGGGAACTCGTGGTGGACGTTCTTGATCGGCGACCTGGGCAGCTCGAAGTGCGCGTACGCCCGCACGGCCTGGTCGAAGATGCCGAGGTCGAAGCCGGTGGCCCGCAGGGCCGTCCAGGACTGCAGCCCGAGGCCGGCGCAGACGAGGAGGCAGAGGGCGGTGAGGGCGACGCCCCGGAACCGGTCGTCCGCACCCCACCGGCCGACGCCCGCCCCGCCCTCCGCCTGCGACTGCGACTGCGACTGCGACTGCGGCTTCTGCGGCTGCCCGACGTGGTCTCGCGGGCGGGTCGGTACGTGCGACAACGCGTTCCCCATGGCCACGACCCTACGTTGCGTGCCCGAGGGGCCCGGGAGGGAGAATCACGCCATGGCCCTCACCCCCCTCACCCCCCGCGCCCTCAACCGCTCCACCCTCCACCGGCAGTTGCTCCTGGAGCGGGCGCCGCTCGGCGTCACGGAAGCGGTACGGCGAGTGGTGGGCCTCCAGGCGCAGCATCCCGGCTCGCCCTACGTGGCGCTGTGGAACCGGGTCGCGGACTTCGACCCGAAGCACCTCGACGGGGCCGTGAGCGGCTTCGAGTTGGTCAGGTCGACGCTGATGCGGCTCACGCTGCACCTCGTGCACGCCGAGGACTACCGGGCCTTCCGGGAGGGCATGGAGCCGACGCTGCGCGGTTCCCGACTGCACGACCCCCGTTTCACGAAGGCCGGATTCACGGCCGCCGACGCCGACGCGCTGCTCCCCGACCTCCTGGCGTACGCCGGGAGCGTGCGGACCGGGGCCGAGATGAAGGAGCGCCTCGAAGCCGGCCGGGGCGGGCCGGTGGAGAACGTGGTCTGGCGGATGGTGCGGCAGTACGCGCCGCTGTGGCACGCGCCGACGGGACCGCCGTGGTCGTTCGGGACCGCGCAGGCCTTCGTCACGGCGAGCGAACTGCCGGTGCTCCGCGACCCGGAGGCCTCCGCCGCCGGCCTGGCCGCCCTGCTCCGGCGCTACCTGGAGGGCTTCGGGCCCGCGTCCGTACCGGACATGGCGCAGTTCACGACGGCCCCGCGAGGCCTGGTACGGGAGGCGGTGAAGGCCCTGGAGGGTGAGCTGGAGCAACGGGAAGGGCCCGGCGGGACCGTGCTGTACGACGTACCGGGGGCGGCCCTGCCCGGCGAGGACGTCCCGGCGCCGCCCCGGCTGATGGCGATGTGGGACAGCGTCCTCCTCGCGTACGCGGACCGCAGCCGGGTCATACCGCCGGAGTACCGCAAGCACGTCATCCGCGTGAACGGCGACACGCTCCCGACGCTCCTCGTCGACGGGTACGTGGCCGGGGTCTGGCGGCCGGTCGACAGCGGGATCGAGGCCTCGGCCTTCCACCCGCTGACGGCCGGGGACTGGGACGGACTCGCGGCCGAGGCGGCGTCCCTGGGGACGCTGCTCACCGACCGCGATCCACGGCTGTACGGGCGGTACGACCACTGGTGGACCAAGGGCCTCCCGGCGGTCGAGACGCGAGTGCTGCCCTACTGACGCCCGGCCATTTCGCGCAGTGCGACGTTGAGTTCGAGGACGTTGACGCGGGGTTCGCCGATGAAGCCGAGGATCCGGTCGTCGGTGTGGGCGGCGACGAGCCTGTCGACCTGGGCGACGGTGAGGTGGTTCTTCTCGGCGACGCGGTGGACCTGGAGCTTCGCGTACTCCGGGGAGATGTGCGGGTCCAGGCCGGAACCGGAGGAGGTGACGGCGTCGGCGGGGACGTCGGAGGGCTTGACCTGGTAGTCGGCGGTGGAGTTGTCCTCGACGACGGCCGCCTTGGCGTCCTTGACCCACTTGATCAGGTCGGCGTTGTCGCCGGAGCGGTTGGTGGCGCCGGAGAGGATCAGCTTGTACTGGGTGTTGACGCTGTTCGTGCCGAGGCCGTTGGACGGGCGCGGCTGGAACCAGCGGAGGTCGGGCTTACCGCCGGCCAGGTACGTCTGGCCGATGAGTTCGGAGCCGACGACCCTGCCGCTCGCGTCCTTGGTCTCGGAGCCGTTGGCCTTGCCGGGGAAGGCGACCTGGGCGATCCCGGTGACGGCGAGCGGGTAGAGCACGCCGGTGATCACGGTGAGGACGAGGAGGGCGCGGAGTCCGGCCCAGAGCAACCGTCCTGCGTTTCCTACGGAGTTGTTCATCGTGTTCAGCCGATTCCGGGGATGAGGGAGAGGAGGAGGTCGATGATCTTGATGCCGATGAACGGGGCGACCAGGCCGCCCAGGCCGTAGATGCCCAGGTTGCGCCGCAGCATCGAGTCGGCGCTGGAGGGGCGGTAGCGCACGCCCTTGAGGGCGAGCGGGACCAGGGCCACGATGATCAGCGCGTTGAAGATGACGGCGGACAGGATCGCGGACTGGGGCGAGGCCAGGCCCATGATGTTGAGCCTGTCCAGGCTCGGGTAGGCGACGGCGAACATCGCGGGGATGATCGCGAAGTACTTCGCCACGTCGTTGGCGATCGAGAAGGTCGTCAACGCACCCCGGGTGATGAGGAGTTGCTTGCCGATCTCGACGATCTCGATGAGCTTGGTCGGGTTGGAGTCGAGGTCGACCATGTTGCCGGCCTCCTTCGCGGCCGACGTGCCCGTGTTCATCGCGACCCCGACGTCGGCCTGCGCGAGGGCGGGGGCGTCGTTGGTGCCGTCGCCGGTCATCGCGACCAGCTTGCCGCCGGCCTGCTCCCGTTTGATGAGGGCCATCTTGTCCTCGGGGGTGGCCTCGGCGAGGAAGTCGTCGACCCCGGCCTCCTCGGCGATGGCCTTCGCGGTCAGCGGGTTGTCACCCGTGATCATGACCGTCTTGATGCCCATCCGGCGCAGCTCGTCGAACCGCTCCCGCATGCCCTCCTTGACGACGTCCTTGAGGTGGATGACACCGAGGACCCGGGCCCCGTCCGCATCCTCCACAGCCACAAGCAGCGGCGTGCCACCAGCCTGCGCAATGGCGTCGGTGAGCTGCTGGACGTCCTGGGCGACCTGGCCACCGCGTTCCTCCACCCATGCCACGACCGAACCGGTCGCACCCTTGCGGACCTTGCGCCCGTCCACGTCCACGCCCGACATCCGGGTCTGGGCGGTGAACTCGATCCATGCGGCGTGGGCGAGTTCGCCCTGGTGGCGCTCGCGCAGCCCGTACTTCTCCTTGGCGAGGACGACGATCGAGCGGCCCTCGGGGGTCTCGTCGGCGAGCGAGGACAGCTGGGCGGCATCGGCCAGTTCGGCGGCCGTCGTCCCGGCGACCGGGACGAACTCCGAGGCCTGCCGGTTGCCCAGGGTGATGGTGCCGGTCTTGTCGAGCAGCAGCGTGGAGACGTCACCGGCGGCCTCGACCGCGCGCCCGGACATGGCGAGCACGTTGCGCTGCACGAGGCGGTCCATACCAGCGATGCCGATCGCGGAGAGCAGCGCGCCGATCGTGGTCGGGATCAGGCAGACCAGCAGCGCGGTCAGGACGATCATCGAGGTCTGCCGGTCGGCGCCCGCGTAGATCGCGAACGGCTTCAGCGTCACGACCGCCAGCAGGAAGACGATGGTCAGCGAGGCGAGCAGGATGTTGAGGGCGATCTCGTTCGGGGTCTTCTGCCGGGCCGCGCCCTCGACCAGGTTGATCATCCGGTCGATGAACGTCTCACCGGGCTTCGTGGTGATCTTGATGACGACGCGGTCGGACAGCACCTTCGTGCCGCCGGTGACCGCGCACCGGTCACCGCCCGACTCCCGGATCACCGGGGCAGACTCGCCGGTGATCGCGGACTCGTCCACCGACGCCACGCCCTCGACGACGTCGCCGTCGCCGGGGATGACGTCACCGGCCTCGCAGACCACCAGGTCGCCGATCGTCAGTGCGGTGCCGGGGACCTGCTCCTCGCCCGTCTTCGTCAGGCGGCGGGCGACGGTGTCGGTCTTGGCCTTGCGCAGGGTGTCGGCCTGGGCCTTGCCCCGGCCCTCGGCCACGGCCTCGGCGAGGTTGGCGAAGATCGTGGTCAGCCACAGCCAGGCGGTGATCGCCCAGCCGAACCAGTCCCCCGGGTTCATGACCGAAAGGACGGTGGTGACGACCGAGCCGACCAGCACCACGAACATGACGGGCGACTTGACCATCATCCGGGGGTCGAGCTTCCGGACCGCGTCCGGGAAGGACTTGACCAGCTGCTTCGGGTCGAACAGGCCGCTGCCGACGCGTCCGGTCTCGGCCGGCCGTCCGGTGGGCGCCCCTGACTGCGGGGGCCGGGTGGGAGTGAGGGTGCTCATGCTGCGAGTCCTTCGGCGAGCGGGCCAAGGGCGAGGGCCGGGAAGTAGGTGAGACCGGTGACGATCACGATCGTGCCGACGAGAAGGCCGGTGAACAGCGGCTTCTCCGTCCGCAGCGTGCCCGCCGTCTCCGGCACGGGCGTCTGCTCGGCCAGCGAACCCGCCAGGGCGAGGACGAACACCATCGGCAGGAACCGGCCGAGCAGCATCACGATGCCGATCGTGGTGTTGAACCACTGTGTGTCGGCGTTCAGGCCCGCGAAGGCGGAGCCGTTGTTGTTCGCGCCGGACGTGTAGGCGTAGAGGATCTCGGAGAACCCGTGCGCGCCGGAGTTGGTCATCGAGTCCGCCGGCGTCGGCAGGGCCATCGCCAGCGCGGTGAAGCAGAGCACCAGCGCCGGGGTGATGAGGATGTACAGCGCGGCGAACTTGATCTCCCGCGTGCCGATCTTCTTGCCCAGGTACTCCGGGGTGCGGCCGACCATCAGACCGGCGATGAACACCGCGATGATCGCCATGATCAGCATGCCGTACAGGCCCGATCCGACACCGCCGGGCGCGATCTCGCCCAGCTGCATGCCCAGCATCGTGATCCCGCCGCCGAAACCGGTGTACGAGGAGTGGAAGGAGTTCACCGCGCCCGTCGACGTCAGCGTGGTCGCCACGGCGAAGATCGACGAACCGCCGATGCCGAACCGGGTCTCCTTGCCCTCCATCGCCCCGCCCGCGAGGTCGAAGGCCGGTCCGTGGTGGGCGAACTCGGTCCACATCATCAGGGCGGTGAACCCCACCCAGATGGTGGCCATGGTGGCGAGGATCGCGTACCCCTGCCGGATCGAGCCGACCATCCGGCCGAAAGTCCGCGTCAGCGCGAACGGGATGACGAGGATCAGGTAGATCTCGAAGAGGTTCGACAGGCCGTTGGGGTTCTCGAAGGGGTGGGCGGAGTTGGCGTTGAAGTAGCCGCCGCCGTTCGTGCCCAGCTCCTTGATGACCTCCTGCGAGGCCACCGCACCGCCGTTCCACTGCTGCGAGCCGCCCGCGAACTGCCCGACCTCGTGGATCCCGGAGAAGTTCTGGATCGCGCCGCAGGCCACCAGGACGAGGGCGCCGATCACGGAGATCGGCAGCAGGATCCGGACGACACCCCGGACCAGGTCGGCCCAGAAGTTGCCCAGGTCACCCGTGCGGGAGCGGGCGAAGCCACGAACCAGCGCGACCGCCACGGCGATCCCCACCGCCGCCGACACGAAGTTCTGCACCGCCAGGCCGCCGGTCTGCACGACGTGGCCCATGGCCTGCTCGCCGTAGTACGACTGCCAGTTGGTGTTCGCCACGAACGACGCGGCCGTGTTGAAGGCCTGGTCCGGGTCGATCGACACGAAGCCCAGCGAGCCGGGCAGCGAGCCCTGCACCCGCTGCAGCAGGTAGAGGAAGAGGACGCTCACGGCGGAGAAGGCGAGGACGCCCCGCAGGTAGGCGGGCCAGCGCATCTCGACGTTCGGGTTCGCACCGATCGCCTTGTAGATCCACTTCTCGGGCCGGTAGTGCTTCTCCGAGGAGTACACCTTCGCCATGTAGTCACCGAGGGGCCGGTACGAAAGGCCCAGGGCGACGATCAACGCCAGAAGCTGGAGGACTCCAGCAAGAACCGGACTCATCTCTGGACTCAGAACCTCTCCGGCTTGACGAGGGCGAGGACGAGATAGCCCAGGAGAGCGGCCGCGACGAGCAGACCGACGATGTTCTCGGCAGTCACAGTTTGGCCACCCCCTTGGCGATGAAGGCCACCAGCGCGAAGACCGCGATCGTGGTGACGACGAAGGCCACGTCGGCCATCGTGAGCTCCCGGATGCAGGAAGAAGGAAGAACGGATTCTCGGACGAGACGAGGAAACCTCTTGTCCGTTCGCTCGCCGCCTCCGTTGACGTGCCCCTAACGCCACGAATGCCCGTCTTGACGCTTTCCCTACGCTTCCTCTGCGCTTCCTCTGCGCGAGGCCCTCCCCATTGCCAGTGGCCAGAAGTGCACATATCTTCGAGCCGACACCTACGGACCGGGATGCTCGTCAGTCCCGGGGCGGTCCGCCGTTCACGGGCCGGACGGCGGGGAGCGCACCTCCTGGACGACGGAGGACGCTGGACGCCGGGCGTACGGGATATCCGTATCCACGTACCCGCAGGAGCTGAGCAGCACATGAGCAAGCACGTCCTCGCCCAGAACCAGTACGGCAAGGCCGAGAACCGCATCGTCACGGTCACCCGCAAGGGCAACGACGGCGCGTGGCACGAGATCCGCGACCTGAACGTGTCGGTGGCGCTGCGCGGTGAGTACCGCGACGTCCATCTGACCGGCGACAACGGCAACTGCCTGCCGACGGACACCACCAAGAACACGATCTACGCCTTCGCCAAGGAGCACGGCGTCGACTCCCCCGAGGCCTTCGGCATCCTCCTGGCGAAGCACTTCGTGAGTTCCCAGGCCGTGATCCACGAGGCGCAGATCCGGGTCGAGGAGTTCGCCTGGGAGCGGATCTCGGTGCCGAGCCGCAAGGAGCAGCACTCCTTCGCCCGCAAGGGTCAGGAGGTCCGTACCGCGCAGATCACGTACTCGGAGACCACCGGCCTCCAGGTCCTGTCGGGCCTCAAGGACCTGACGGTCATGAACTCGACCAACTCCGAGTTCCACGGCTTCATCAAGGACGAGTACACGACGCTCCAGGAGGCGTACGACCGCATCCTGGCCACCAAGGTCACCGCCCGCTGGGCGAACTCGGCCTCGGCGGCGGCGAACCCGGAGCACGACTGGGACGCCTCGTACGCGAAGGTGCGGCGCCACATGCTGGAGGCGTTCGCGGAGACGTACAGCTACTCGCTGCAGCAGACCCTGCACGCGATGGCGGACCGGGTCCTGGACCACGTCTCCACGGTCAACGAGGTCCGGCTGAACCTGCCGAACAAGCACCACTTCCTGGTGGACCTGGAGCCGTTCGGGCTGAAGAACGACAACGAGGTGTACTTCGCGGCCGACCGGATGTACGGCCTGATCGAGGGCACCGTCCACCGTCAGGGCGTCCAGCCGGTGATCGCGACCAGCGACTGGATCACCGCGTAGGGATCAGCGGAGCCCGGCCGCCGTCTCCACTCCCAGCCATACGGCTCCGAGTCCGGCGGCCAGGCTCCCGGCCACGTTCAGGGCCGCGTAGCCCTTCGCCCCGTTCTCGTACAGCCGGAACGTCTCGTACGAGAAGGTGGAGTACGTCGTCAGCGCCCCGCACAGGCCCGTGCCGAGCAGCAGGTGCGCCTGTGCCGAGGTGACGCCGGTCAGGAGTCCGAGGACGAAGGATCCGACGACGTTGACGGTGAAGGTGCCCCAGGGGAAGACCGAGTCGTGGCGCGCCTGGACCGCGCGGTCGGTGAGGTAGCGCAGGGGCGCGCCGACGACGGCGCCCGCCACGACGAGCAGCCAGTTCACGCGTGCCTCCCCCGGGCCCGTACGACCGCCCGGGCGGCGGTGACGCCCGCCCAGACGGCGGCGAGGGCGGCGAGCAGGGTCCCGCCGAGATAGAGCAGTGCCCGTGTCGGGTCGCCCGCGCTCAACAGCCGCTGGGTGTCGAGGCTGTACGTGGAGAAGGTGGTGAACCCGCCGCAGAAGCCGGTGCCGAGGAAGGGCCGGAGCAGCGGGTGCGGGGCGGTCGTGGTCTCGGTGAGGAGGACCATGAGGGTGCCGAGCACCGCGCAGCCGACCGCGTTGACCGTGAGGACCGTCCAGGGGAAGGCGCCGTCCGGGGTGGGCCGGACGAGGGAGGCGCCGTAGCGTGCGGCCGCGCCGAGGGCGCCGCCGGCGGCGACCACCGCGACGACCGGCAGATCCTTGCGCAGCCCCATGGGCCCAAGGTTACGAGCAAGGCGAGGCGCACAGACACGGCCCCCGGCCTGGGGCATTAACCGGGGGCCGGTCCGTGCAGCCTCGCTCTGCGATGGTCCGGCCACGCCGTGCGAGGGGTCAAAGCGGGGCCGGCGAGTCTGTCAGATCCCCCCGCGGGGTATCGCCGGGGTGGTCCCCCCGGGTGTCCCGGGGTATTCCGTACGCCCATGACGGGGGTCCGTGACAGGGCTGTGGCGAGGCTGCGAGGGGCTGCGACGGGGGCTCTGACCTGCTCGGACGGAGGGGGAGGTGGTCCGGCCACCATCCGGGATGCATTTCGGGTGCCGGGTACACCTCGTCCCGGCGGGCGGGGGCGGGCGAGGGTGGTGGAGCAGCGGGAGGGAGCTGCGCAACCTTCGGGCAGGAGTGTCGTGAGTACATCCGTCGCAACCAAGCGCAGGATCGCCGGGGCCGTCGCCCCGGCCGTGTCCCTGGGCGTCGTCAGGTCCTCCGGCGGCGCGGCCGATTCGCGCGGGGACGTCTACGCCGAGCTGTGTGCCGCGCTGTTCTCCGGCTTCCCGCGCCGCGACCAGCGGCTGAAGGCCGAGCAGTACCTGCACGGTCTGCTGACGGCGCAGGGCCGCAAGTCGATCCGCAACATCGCCGCGCAGATCGGCGGTCCCGCGGCCGAGCAGAGCCTGCACCACTTCGTGTCCAGTTCCACCTGGGACTGGCAGCCGATGCGGGCGGCGCTCGCCCGGTACCTGGAGCGGAACACCTGCCCGCAGGCGTGGGTGGTGCGGCCGATGCCGATCCCGAAGGCCGGGGAGCACTCGGTGGGGGTGGACCGGCGGTTCGACCCGGAGCGCGGGCAGGTCTTCCACGGGCAGCAGGCGTTCGGGGTGTGGTTCGCGAGCGACGAGCTGAGCGTGCCGGTCAACTGGCGTCTCTTCCTGCCGGATCCCTGGGTGAACGACCGGACGCGGCGCGACCGCGCGGAGGTTCCGCAGGAGGCCGGCGAGGAGACCCTGGAGGAGTGCGCGGTCGCGGCGGCGCTCGACACCGCCCGCTGGTCCGACGTGACCCGCAAGCCGGTGCTGCTCGACATCCGGGGCGGGGCGGGGCGGGCGGCCCTGACGCGGCTCGCGGGGGCGGGCGTGCCGGTGGTGGCGCGGATCAACCCGGGTTCGCGGCTCGCGATCGCCGACCGTTCGCTGCCGGGCTTCGGGGCGGGGCCGCTGTCGGCGGTGCAGATCCTGGAGTCGCTCAAGGGGCTGCGCAGGCCGGTGAGCTGGGTGGACACGGTGGCGGGGGCGCGGACCTCGCGGACCTCGCTCGCGACGGCCGTGCGGGTCGCGCTGCCGACGCCGGGCGGGGAGCGGATGCGTCCGCTGGTGCTGCTGGGCGAGTGGGACGACCCGCGCCGGGCGCCGGCCCGGGTGTGGATCAGCGATCTGACGAACTCCCCGGTGGGTTCGCTGGTGCGGATCACGAAGCTCGGCCGCCGGGTGGAGCGGGACTTCGCGGAGGTCGGCGAGGGGGCGGGGCTGCGGGACTTCGTGGGCCGTTCGTTCCGCGGCTGGCACCGTCACATCACGCTGGCCTCGGCGGCCCACGCGGCGACGGTCATGGCCGGCGGCTGGGACGCGGCGTACGACACGGGCTACGCGTCGGGCCGCTCGGCGAGCTGACGGCTACGGCTCGGACCGTTCGGCCGGCTGACGGGCTACGGCTCGGATCCTTCGGCCGGCTGACGGGCGACGACTCGGGCCGCTCGGCCAGCTGATGGGCTACGGTCCCGGCTGACCGCTACGGCCCCGGCTGTCGGGTGCCCGGGTCCGTCGTCGCGCGGCCGCGGGTCAGGACCTCCCGGGTGCGCTGGAGGCGCAGCGCCAGCTGGACCTCCAGGACCTGGCCGGGCTTCTGCCATTCGGGGCCGAGGAGTTCGCCGATCCGTTCCAGGCGGCGGGAGACCGTGTTGGGGTGGACGTGGAGCGCCTCGGCCGCGTTCGTGGGGCTGCCGCCGGAGGCGAAGTACGCCTCCAGGGTGTGGGTGAGGTCGGTGAACCGTTCGGCGTCGTAGTCCAGTACGGGTCCGATCGCCGCCTCGACGAAGCCGTCGACGTCGTTGTCGTCGGAGAGCAGCAGCCCGAGGAAGCCCAGGTCCTGCACGGAGGCGGCGGATCCGGTGCCGCCGAGCGCGCTCATCGCGTCCAGGCAGCGGTGGGCCTCCTGGTGGATCCGTCCGATGCCGTCCGGGCTCTGGGCGGGTCCTGCGGCGGAGACGGAGACGGGGTGCCCGAGCAGCGGGGACAGTTCGGCGGCGACGGCCTTGGCGGCGGCCGAGGCGTCGATGCCGGGGAGCAGCAGCACGATGCAGCCGCCCTGCACGGTCTTCAGGCCGGAGAGGCGGTACGCGTACGAGGACGCCCACACCACCGCCCGGCCCTGCTCGCCGCCCTCGGGCCGGGCGATCACGAGGACGTGCGGCCGGCGCAGGTCGACGCCGAGGCGGCGGGCGCGCTGGGCGATCTGCTGCGGGGCGTGCGGCGGGTCGGCGATGAGGTCGTCGAGGAGTTCGTCGCGGACGGGTCCTTCGGCGACGGCGGTGGAGCGGCGCATCAGGAGGAGGAAGGCGACGGTCTGGGCGGCGAGTTCGAGGAGGCGTTCGTCCTCGCCGGTGAGTCCGCCGGCGGCGCGGATGACGAGGCCGCCGAGGTCCTCGGAGCCCGCGATGACCGGCGCGACCCAGGTGTCGTCGTCGGCGAGGACGGGGCGGCGCCGGGCGTGGGCGTCGAGGGAGGCCTTGGCGACGGCCTCCTCGTCGAGGCCGGGGATGTCTCCGGCGGTGGCGAGGGTGCGGCCGCCGGGGTCGCGGACGAGCACGGTCGCGTCGAGGGCGTCGGCGGCCGCCTTGGCGACGTTGCACAGGTCGCCGCCGGCGAGGACGAGGTTCATGATGCGGCCGTGGGCCTCGCTGACGTGCCGCATCCGGGTGAGCCGGGTGCGTACCCGGGCGCTGTCCCGTTCCAGTTCGGAGACCTCGGCGCGGGTGCGGTCGAGGAGGCCGGCCTTCTCGACGGCGAGTGCGGCGAGGTCGGCGAGGGCGGCGAGGAGCCCGATCTCCTCGGCCGTGTGGTGCCGGACGCGCCGGTCCGCGCCGTGGAGGGCGCCGATGACGGTGTCCCCGCTGCGCAGCGGGGCGGCCACGATCGCGTGGAGTCCCTCGGCGCGCAGGGCGGATTCGGCGGCCTCGTCGAAGTCGGGGGCGTGGACGCCGGCGTCGAGGGAGCCGGAGGGGGCGAAGCGCTCGTCGGCGAGGTAGTCGGCGGTCCAGACGGGCTCGCCGTGGAGCTGGACGGCGCCGCCGAGTCCGTACCCCTCGGCGATCCGGAGTCCGGGGGCGAGGCGCGGGCCGGGGCCCGGCGCGGTGCGGGTGCCCTCGGTGGTGTGGACGTAGCAGGCGCCGTGCGGGCCGCGCAGGGTCACGTACGCGAGGTCGAGGTCGAGGAGCCGGCGGGCGCGGCGGGTGATGACGCGCAGCAGGCTGTCGAGGTCGTAGGAGAGGGTGAGGTCGCGGGCGGTGTCGCCGAGGGTGGCGAGTCCGGCCTCGCGGCGGGCGTCGCGGGCGCGTGCGGTGTGGACCTCGCCGGCGAGTTCCACGGCCCGCTCCAGGCGGTGGAGTTCCGCGCCGGTGAGTCCGGTCCGCCGGGCCTCGTCGAGGAGGGTGTCGAAGCGGGCGGGCGTGGCCTGCCCGGCGAGCAGTTCGAGGACCGTGAGCAGCGCGTCGGCACCACCGGCTCCGTCCGCGCCGTCCAGCGTCATGGCCCCTGCCCCCGTAGTTGAGCGATAAATCGGGCACCTGGGAGGAAACCCGCACTGCTCGCCGAAAATAATTCGGCTTCGGGAGTCGGTCAACGGTGAGTTGCCGCACTTCATTCCCGGTGACAGTGCTGGCGTCCCGTCAGGTCGTCGGCCGACGGAGCCCGCCGGGCGGTCAGCCGACGGAGCCCGCCGGGACGAGCCGGGTGCGCGCGGGGCCGTACGGGTCCGTGCCGTACCGGTCGGGGACGTACGGGGCCGGGGCCGGCCGGGTGGTGCCGTACTGCGCGGGGCTGTACTGCGTGGGGATGCGGAGGCCGTACGCGGGCCGGCTGGCCGTCTCCCGGGCGGCGAGGACCGAGCGCTGGAGCCGGCGGAGTCGCGCCGAGGGTTCCATGCCGCTCTCGCCCTTGAGGGTCACGCGCAGCCGCTCGTACACGACGAGGGCCTCGTCGGGCTGTCCGCAGCGGAGGAGGGCGACCATGAGGTGGGCGTGGAGGGGCTCGTTGGTGCGGTAGCGGGCGACGAGTCCGGTGAGTTCGGGGACGAGTTCGGCGTGCCGGCCGAGGCCCAGCTGCGCTTCCAGCCACTGGTCGAGGACGCTGAGCCGGGAGGTTTCGAGGCGCTCGATCTCCCTGCGGAGCCGGGGGCCCGCGGCCACGCCCGCGTAGGGTTCGCCGCGCCAGAGGGCGAGGGCCTCGCCGAGGCGGAGTGCGGCGCGGGACAGGTCGCCGGCCTCCATGGCCCGGTAGCCGGCGCCGGCCGCGCGCTCGAACTGCCAGACGTCGTTGGGGCCGCCGCCGGTGTCGAGCCGGTAGCCGCCGGGCTGGGAGACGAGGATCGCGTCGGCGGTGCGCCGGTCCGACCAGCCGGGGTGCGGCTCCGCCGGGTCGGTGTCGCGCAGGGCGCCCGCGATGAGGCTCCGCAGCTCGGCTATGTGCGCCTGGAGTTCGGCGCGGGCGCCGCGCGGCGCGCCGGACGGCCACAGCTCCTCGGTCAGGACCGTCACGGGGACGACCTGGTCGGCGCTGGCGGTGAGCAGGGCGAGCAGCTGCCGGGGCGCGGCCGCCGTCGGGGTGATCGACACCCCGTTCTCACGGACCGACAGTCCCCCCAGGATCCGGACGTCCACCTTGCCCCCTCCATGCCTGTGCGGTGTCTGTGCGCGGGATGACTCTCGCTTGATTAGAAAAGACCCCCGTAGGCATGTCAATAAGAAACCGGAGGGTACGGAATGACGCCCCCGGATATCGTGGTGATTCACCCCCTTTGTCAGGATTTCTGGGCGTGAGGTTTTCGTCAGTGGCGTAGATCTTGTGCATGCCGAAAGACTGTTTCAGGACTCGGGGGTACGGTTTCACAGGGTCCCTGCGGATGCCGAAGGCCCCTCTAACCGCGAGTTCACGCCAGAAACCGGCGCGTAGGTACGGTTCCCAGGGTTCTCCGCGGACTGTTCTCCGGGGTCCCTACAGCACGGCGGCGGCGGTGAGCAGTCCGAACGCGAGGGTGATCAGGGCCGTACGCACGCGGTGGAAGCCGTTCCAGCGCTTCTCGAAGGCGGCCCGGGCCGCCGCGGGCTCGTCCTGCGAGGCGGCGAGGGCCGTGTTGAGCGGGACGTTCCCGCCGATGGTCACCAGGTGGTTGAGGGCCGCGCAGACCAGCCCCGCGAGGACGAGCCACTTCTGCGCGTCCGTCCGCCCGTCCTGGGGGACGAAGAACGCGGCGGCGGGGAAGGCGATCACGCCGAGGAAGACCGTGAGGAACACGGCCCTCGGCACGTACTCGTTGATCCGGCGCATCACCGTGACGAACTCCGGGTCCGTCAGACGGGCGAGCGCGGGCATGATCCCGGTCTGGAAGATCAGCAGGAAACCGGCGTAGAGCCCGGTGCTTCCGACGGCGAGGGCGAGCAGCAGGGTGGCCATGCGGCCATTCTGGCCCGCTGCCCGCCGCGCGCGTCAGCTGTACGGGTCGCCCGACCTCAACTCGCCCTCCCCGGAGGGGTTCTCACCCCGGGGGCCGAGGAGCCCGGCAGCCTTCCGGAGTGCGTCGGTCAGCTCGCCGACCACCGCCGAACCCGACCGGTCGGCGATCGCCCCGGCGTGGTTCGTGAGCCGGGCGAGCCCCGGGGCGCCCGGCAGGTCGCCGCCGCGCAGGGCGTCCGCGAAGTAGGCGGCGATCGCGGTCAGTTGCAGGCTGTCGTGCCCGTCGCCCCAGATGTCGCCGGTCAGCGCGGCCGTCCCGACCGTGCCGGAGCGCTCGTGCGGGGCCCGGGTCGTCGGGTCGAGCCAGCGGACCGTCGCGGTGGCGACCGGACCGCTCGCCCCGGGCCTGGTCTTGACGGCGTAGAGCGCGGTGACGGTGTGGCCGGCCCCGATCTCGCCGCCGTCCACCCGGTCGTTCCGGAAGTCGTCGTCGGCGACCGCCCGGTTCTCGTACCCGATGAGCCGGAACTTCTCGACGGTCCGCCGGTCGAAGGCGACCTGCGCCTTGGCGTCGCGGGCGCGCAGCTCGACATGGGTGGGCAGCTGGTCGACGAAGACCTTCCGGGCCTGTGCCGGGGTGGAGACGTACGTGGTCTGCCCGTCGCCCTTGTCGGCGAGCCGCTCCATGAGGTCGTCGCCGTACTCGCTGCCGACGCCGACGCCGAAGAGCGTGATCCCGTACTCCCTGCGCTCCTCGTCGATGCGCGCGAGGATCGACTCGGCCTCGGTGTCACCGGTGTTGGCGAGCGCGTCGGAGAGCAGCACCACCCGGTTGGTGGCGCCCTTGCGGTGGCCCTCGACGGCGGTGTCGTAGCCGGTGCGGACGCCCGCCTCCACATTGGTGGAGGAACTCGTCGCGAGCGCGTCGACGACCTCGTGGATCCGGTCGCGAGCGTCCCCGACGCGGGTCATGGGCAGCCGGGTCTCGGCCTCGTCGCTGAAGGTGACGAGCGCCATCGAGTCGTCGTCGCGCAGCTGGTCGGCGAGCAGCCCGAGGGACTCCTTGACCAGGTCGAGCCGGCCCGGCTCGTCCATCGAGCCGGAGACGTCGACGACGAAGGTGAGGGCGGCGGGCGGGCGTTCGGCCTTCCGGTCCGCGCCCCGGGTGGCGAGCCCGACCCGGACCAGGGACCAGCCGTCCCGCCCCGCCTGGTCCCAGGCCCGGCCCCCGTCGAGGGTCACGCTGAAACCGTTGTCCGACGGGCGCGGGTAGTCGGGGCGGAAGCTGTTGACGAACTCCTCGGGGCGCACGGTCGCGGGGTCGGGCAGCCGCCCGTCGGCGAGGGCACGGCGGGCGTAGCCGTACGAGGCGGTGTCCACGTCCAGGGCGAAGGTGGACAGGTAGTCGGGGGCGGGCGCCGGGGAGCGCTGCTCGCCCTCCCGGGGCGCGGCGGTCCCGCCGTCGGGGGCCGCGGTGCCGCCCTTGAGCCCCTGGGTGCTACTCCTGTCGTTACTGCTTCCGCCTCCGCCCGCACCGCAGCCGGCCACGGCCAGGCCGGCGGCGAGCAGCGCCGCGACGGCGGCCGTGGTACGGGACCTGCGGCGCCGGGCCACCGGCTCGTCGTGTCGTCTCATCTCATCTCCCCCTCTTCACAAGGCACTTGTGAATGTGACGAACGAGAGGGCCGCGGGGAGCAGTCGAAGGGGTTGCGGATGGATCTCGATGCGGCAACGGCGACACGGGTGATACGGGATGGCATGGATTCGCCATCCTTTTCAACAGGGGTTGTCACCGTGTGCAGTCACATGCGTACATGGAGTGGACATCGATCGGGCGGGGGTGGTCAGCGGTGGCAGAGAGCGCGGGCTCCGTGATGCTCGCCCGTTCGGCGATGAACCGGGCCGCGACCGAGGGACAGCGGCCCGCCGGGCGGCCGGTCCGGGGCGCGCGGCGCATCAGCGCCGCACTCGCCGGACTGGCCGCCTCCACCCGGCACGAGTTGCTGACCTTCGACGACCCGGTCGCGTCCGCGGGCTGCGCGATCCCCGAGCCGTTCCTGGAGCTGGCGGGAGCGTGCATGCGGGCCGCGGCGGAGCGGGCCGAGGAGGTCAGACGGATCGTCCCGCGGCATGCGCTGCCCCGGCTCGAAGGGGGGCTCCGGATCCCCGGCCGGGCCCGCCTCGCGGAGGCCATCCCGTTCAAGATGATCGTCATCGACCGGACGGTCGCCGCGCTCCCGCTCGATCTGGAGCTGCTGTACAACGGGCTGCTGCTCGTCCGCGACCCGGTGGTGGTGCAGGCCCTCGTCCGGGCCCATCACGCCTGCTGGGCGGCGGCCGAGGAGCTGACGTACGCGGCGCCGCCCCCACCGCCGCCGCGCGATCTGCCGCCCCAGCTGCGCCCGGTGCTCGACGCCCTCCTGTCAGGGGTCACGGACGAGACGGCGGCCGCCCGGCTCGGCATGTCCGCGCGGACGTACAGCCGCAGGGTGGGCGAGCTGATGGCGGCCCTCGGCACGACGAGCCGCTTCCGCGCGGGCGCGGAAGCGGCTCGGAGGGGGTGGTTGTAGGAGCTGCTACGAGACGATGTCCTTGCGGGCGAAGCCGCGGAAGGCGAGCGCGAAGAGGACCAGGGCGTACGTCACGGAGATCGCCGTGCCCTTCACCATGCCGCCCCACTCCAGCTGGGGCTGGAGCGCGTCGATCCAGGCGAACTGCCAGTGCGCGGGCAGGAAGTCGCGCCAGTCGCCGAGCGCGGTGACGGCGTCCAGGACGTTGCCGACGATGGTCAGGCCGACGGCGCCGCCGACCGCGCCGAGCGGGGCGTCGGTGCGGGTGGACAGCCAGAAGGCGAGTCCCGCGGTGACGAGTTGGGAGGCGAAGACGAAGGCGACGGCGATCCCGAGCCTGAGCAGGGCGTCCCCGGCGGGCACCGAGCCGCCCGTCGGCAGCTGGAGCGGTCCCCAGCCGTAGGCGACCGTGCCCGCCGCCAGGGCCACGAGCGGGAGGAGGAGCATCGCGGCGGCGCTGTAGCCGAGGGCGACCGCCAGTTTGGAGGCGAGGAGCCGGGAGCGCGGGACGGGTGCGGCGAGCAGATACCGCAGGGAGGACCAGCTCGCCTCGGAGGCGACCGTGTCCCCGCAGAACAGCGCCACCGGAATGACGAGGAGGAAACCGGCCGAGACGAAGAGGCAGGTCGCGGCGAAGTTGGCGCCGGAGGCCGTCGCCGTGTCCATCAGGGTGATGCGGCCGTTGCGGTCGCCGCCGCCGGGGCCGCCGATCGCGAAGGCGGCGATGAGGACGAACGGCAGGGCGACGAGGATGCCGCCCATGACCAGGGTCCGTCGGCGCTTCCACTGGCGGAGGGCTTCGACGCGCAGGGGCAGGGTGCGTCCGGGCCGGTAGCCGGGGGCGCTTGTGGGTGCGGGTGCGGTGGTGGTCACGCGGCGCCTCCGATCAGGGTCAGGAACGCGTCTTCCAGACGCCGGTGGGGGCCGACCCCGGTCAGCGGCACGTCCAGGCGGACGAGTTCGCCGATGAGGGCGGTCGGGTCGGCGCCGTCGAGGCGGACCAGGAGCCCGCCGTCGGTGCGGGCGGCGGAGCCGACGCCCGGCAGGGTGCCGATCTTCTCGACCAGGGCGTCGGGGACGGTCCCCCGGAGGGTGACGAGCAGGGTGTCGCCGGAGCCGGTGATCTCGGCGGTCGGTCCGGCCTGCACGAGCTGTCCCCGGTCCATGACGACCAGATGGGTGCAGGACTGTTCGACCTCGGCGAGGAGGTGGCTGGAGACGATGACGGTCCGGCCGCCGGCCGCGTACCGGATCATCACCTCGCGCATCTCGCGGATCTGCGGCGGGTCGAGCCCGTTGGTCGGCTCGTCGAGGATCAGCAGGTCGGGCAGGCCGAGCATGGCCTGGGCGAGGGCGAGGCGCTGCCGCATGCCCTGCGAGTAGGTGCGGACGGCGCGTTCGAGGGCGCCGCCCAGGTTCGCGATCCGCAGGGCCTCGTCGACGTGGGCGTCCTCGGCGGGGCGGCCGGTGGCCTTCCAGTACAGGTCGAGGTTCTCCCGGCCCGAGAGGTGCGGCAGGAAGCCCGCGCCCTCGACGAAGGCGCCGACGCGGGAGAGGACGGGGGCACCGGGCCTGATGGCCTGGCCGAAGACCCGGATCTCGCCCTCGTCGGGGGTGATGAGGCCCATCAGCATGCGCAGGGTGGTGGTCTTGCCCGCGCCGTTCGGGCCGAGGAGGCCGAGGACCTGGCCCTGTTCGACACGGAAGGACAGGTCACGGACGCTGTACCGGTCGCCGCCCTTGTACTTCTTGGAAAGACCCGTGATCTGGAGGGGCACGGCGGCGAGTTCGGGGTCGGGCGCGGGGGCGGCGGCCTTGCGGCGGGCGGTGAGCAGCAGGGCGGCGGCGCCGGCGAGGCCGAGGAGCGGCAGGCCCCACACCCACCAGGGCAGGGCGGCGGCCTGGGTGGAGAGGCCGGGCGCGGTGGGGACGGTGAGCGGCCCCTCGACGGCGACGGTGTAGCCGGCGGGGACCGCCGGGGAGGCGTAGCCGAGGTCGGTGGCGGCGACGACGAGCCGCAGCCGGTGCCCGGCCTCCACCTCGTGGTCGATCGCGGGCAGCGTCAGGGTGAGGAGGCGGCCGGCCTTGGCACCCTCGACGCGGACGGGGGTGACGAGCTGGGCGGGCAGCACCTGCTGCCGTCCGTCGGGCCCCACGTCGTACACCTTGGCGAAGAGGACGGCGGAGCCGTCGGCGGCGGTGGAGGTGACCTTGACGCGGACGGTCGGCGTGCCGGTGATCCGCAGGGCCTCGGCCTGCGGCTTCGCGTCGAACCGGGCGTGCTGTCCGGGGAAGTCGAGGGAGAGGCCGACGCCGAGGGAGGAGAGTCCGGAGAGTCCGCCGCCGAGGCCGGGGACGGCCGACACGGCGGGCGGTGCGGCGCCCGGCGGGTTGGTGAAGGTCTGCGGCGGCCCGCCGAGGGCGAGGCTCGTGGTGCCGGAGGTGAGGCCCGGGTAGCGGTCGGCGGTCGCGGCGCGCAGGGTGGCCTGCCCGTCGGTGGAGTCGACGCCGCCGGTGCGGCTGACGCGGAAGGCGGGGCCGGTGTCGACGGAGGTGTCGTGCTTCAGCCAGCGGTCGAACCAGGTGGTGATGCGGTGTTCGACGCGTTCGGTCTCGCGGTCGCCGCCGTCGTGGCCGCCGGCGATCCAGTCGACGGCGACGGGGGCGCCGTTGGCCGTGAGGGTGCGGGCCATGGCGTCGGACTGGGCGAGGGTGAAGAGCGAGTCGGACTGGCCCTGGACGAGGAGCGCGGGCACCTTGACGCGCGCGCCGACGGCGGAGGGGCTGCGGGCTTCGAGGAGGGCGCGGGCGGCGGCGTCAGGCTTCCCGGAGACGGCGACGCGCCGGTAGAGGGAGCACAGCTCGGCGGTGAACCGGCCGCAGGAGTCGCCCTCGGCCGGTGGGCCGGGGCGCTCGCCGGTGTTGCCCGTCGAGAAGAAGATCCCTGCCCAGAGCTTCTTGAAGACGCCGTTCGGGAAGAGGGCGTCGGCGAGGTTCCAGTAGGTGATCTGGGGAGCGATCGCGTCGACGCGCGGGTCGTGTCCTGCGGCGAGCAGGGAGATCGCGCCGCCGTAGGAGGCGCCGGTGACGCCGACGCGCGGGTCGCCGGGCTTGTCGAGGAGGACCTCGGGGCGGGCGGCGAGCCAGTCGATCAGCTTCGCGACGTCCTTGACCTCGTGGTCGGGGTCGTTGAGGCCGATCTCGCCGGTGGAGGCGCCGAAGCCGCGTGCGGACCAGGTGAGGACGGCGTACCCGTCGCGGGCGAGGCCCTCGGCCTGGGCGCGGACGTCGTCCTTGGACCCGCCGAAGCCGTGGCCGAGGAGCACGGCGGGGCGCCGGCCGTCGCCCGCGCCGGTGAAGTACGAGGTGTCGAGCCGTACCCCGTCGACGTCGAGCATCCGGTCCGCGCGGTGCACGGGCGGTGGATCGTCCTGGGCGACGGCGGTCCACGTGCCGGCACCCGCGAGGACGGCGAGCGCGGCACAGGCCGCGGCCCACCGGGGAAGTCGGAGTCGCATGGGTCGAGCCTAGGTGGCGCCGCCCCGAGGCACGGTTGACCACGGACGGAAATCGGCGGCCTCCTCAGGTCGTACGCAGTACGGTCCGCGTACAGCGGGCGCGGTACGCGGACGGCACGCGCGGTACGCGGACGGCAGGCGCGCAGACAGCACGCGTACGGACACAGGGAGGCGGCATGGAGATCCGGCGGGCCACGACGGTGGCCGAACTGCTGGCGGCGGGGCACCTGTACGACGGCCCGCCCCGGGAGGAATGGGCGGCCCGCTTCCTGGCGGCGCCGGGCCATCTCCTGCTGATCGCGTACGCGGAGGACGGCTTCCCGGCCGGCTTCGTCTCCGGGATCGAGATGCTCCACCCCGACAAGGGCGCGGAGATGTGCCTGTACGAGTTGGCGGTGGACGAGTCCCACCGGCGGCGCGGGATCGGGCGGGCGCTGACGGAGGCGCTGGTGGCGGAGGCGCGGGGGCGCGGCTGTCGGGGCGCGTGGGTGCCGGTGGACACGGACAACGAACCGGCGCTCGCCACGTACCGGTCGGCGGGCGCGGCGGACGAAGGGGTGTTCGCGATGCTCGGCTGGACGTTCGCCGAGGGCGGCGAGGGCGCCGGGGGCGGCTGACACGGGGAAGGCCCCCGGGGCGGGTCGGTACGCGCCCCGGGGGCCGCCGGGTTTCCGTGCGTCGGGTCGCTACGGCACGTTCGGGGTGGTCTCGCAGCTCGCCGTGGCCGTGTCCGTGCCGGTCTCGCCGTCGCAGACGTCGGGGCCGCCGGCGCCGCCGTCGAGGGAGTCGTTGCCGGGGCCCGCGTGGATGCGGTCGGCGCCGTCGCCGCCGAAGAGGTCGTCGCGGCCGCCGGCCGTGCCGACCGTGACGGCGATGTTGAAGTCCGCGTTGTCGCCGAAGATCGAGTCGTTTCCGCCGCCGCCCTCGATCCTGTCGTCGCTGGCGGACGTGATGCCGGCGTCGACGACCGAGCTCTCGCCGACGAGGATCTCCGAGCCGGTGCCGCCGATGATGTGGTCGCGGCCCGATCCGGTCGCGTAACCGCCGCTCGCGGCACGGATGTTGTGGTCGCCGATCTGCAGACCGCCGTCGGGGCCGCCGTTCAGGGTGTCGTCGCCGCCGTCGCCGCTGGCGTTCCCGGTGGCGTCGGAGTCACCGATCATGAAGTCGGTGAAGCCGCCCCCGCCCAGCAGGGTGTCGTCGCCCGCGCCGTCCGCGTCGCCGGCCGTGGCGCGCGAGTCGCCGACCATGTCGTCGTCCGCGTCCCCGCCGTCCAGGAGGTCGCGGCCGCCGCCGGCGGCGTTGTTGCCGAGGCTGTCGCCGACCATGACGTCGTTGCCGACTCCGCCGTACAGCTTGTCGTTGCCGCCTCCGCTCGCGTCGCCGCCGGTGGCCCAGTTGTCGCCCACCATGACGTCGTTGCCGTCTCCGCCGGTGAGGGTGTCGTTACCGGCGGCGCCCTCCGCGTTGCCCGACAGTTCGCGGGTGTCGCCGGTCAGCCTGTCGTTGCCCGCCCCGCCGTCGATCTGGTCGTTGCCGAGACCGCCGCTGATCTGGTCGTCGCCGCCGAGGCCGCACACGCGGTCGTTGCCGCCGAGGCCGTTGATGATGTCCGCCCCCGTGGTCCCGATGATCACGTCCGCGCCGCTCGTGCCGTTGGTGGTCACTCCCGGGGTCGTGATCACGATGGTGGCCGGCTTGCCCAGACAGGTCGGGACCTTCGCGGCCGACTCGGCCTGCACCGGGCCGGCCAGGCCGACCACACCACCCAGGACGAGCAGGGCGGCCGCCGCGGCCCTCGATCCGGTCCGCGTGCCGACCTTCTGACGACGACTCATCATCGACAATCCTTTCGATTCGTGAACATGCATCCGCACGGGGACGTGTAACCGAAAGTGATGCCGACATGCCCTGGCGGGCACGCACTGTAGTCGGATGGCGGAAACGATCGGCCCGCACGGCGGATGCCGTACGGGCCGAGACGTCAGGACTGCTGATCAGTGGTTGCGCGGGAAGCCCAGGTCGACGCCCGCGGGGGCCTCGGACGGGTCGGGCCAGCGGGTGGTGACGACCTTGCCGCGGGTGTAGAAGTGCACGCCGTCGTTGCCGTAGATGTGGTGGTCGCCGAAGAGCGAGTCCTTCCAGCCGCCGAAGGAGTGGTAGCCCACCGGCACCGGGATCGGCACGTTCACGCCGACCATGCCGGCCTGGACCTCCAGCTGGAAGCGGCGGGCGGCGCCGCCGTCACGGGTGAAGATCGCGGTGCCGTTGCCGAACGGCGAGGCGTTGATGAGGGCGAGGCCCTCCTCGTACGACTCGGCGCGCAGCACGCAAAGGACCGGGCCGAAGATCTCGTCCTGGTAGGCCTTGGCCGAGGTCGGCACGCGGTCGAGGAGGGACAGGCCGATCCAGTGGCCGTCCTCGTAGCCGTCGACGGTGTAGCCGGTGCCGTCCAGGACGACCTCGCAGCCCTCGTCCGCCGCGCCGTGGACGTACGAGGCGACCTTGTCGCGGTGGACGGCCGTGATGAGCGGGCCCATCTCGGAGGTCGGGTCGTTGCCGGGGCCGATCTTGATCTTCTCGGCGCGCTCGCGGATCTTCTGGACGAGCTCGTCGCCGATGGAACCGACGGCCACGACCGCGGAGATCGCCATGCAGCGCTCGCCGGCGGAGCCGTAGGCCGCGGAGACGGCCGCGTCGGCGGCGGCGTCGAGGTCGGCGTCCGGGAGGACCAGCATGTGGTTCTTCGCGCCGCCGAGCGCCTGGACGCGCTTGCCGTTGGCGGAGGCGGTGGTGTGGATGTAGCGGGCGATCGGGGTCGAGCCGACGAAGGAGATCGCGGAGACGTCCGGGTGCTCCAGGAGGCGGTCGACGGCCACCTTGTCACCGTGGACGACGTTGAACACGCCGTCCGGCAGGCCCGCCTCGGCGAGCAGCTCGGCGATCTTCAGGGACGGGGAGGGGTCCTTCTCGCTGGGCTTGAGGATGAAGGTGTTGCCGGTCGCGATGGCGATCGGGAACATCCACATCGGCACCATGGCCGGGAAGTTGAAGGGCGTGATGCCGGCGACGACGCCGACGGGCTGGCGGATGGACGCCACGTCCACGCGGTTGGAGACCTGGGTGGACAGCTCGCCCTTGAGCTGGGTGGTGATGCCGCAGGCCAGGTCGACGATCTCCAGGCCGCGGGCGACCTCGCCGAGGGCGTCGGAGTGGACCTTGCCGTGCTCGGCGACGATCAGCTCGGCGATCGCGTCGCGGTTGGCGTCGAGCAGCGCGCGGAACTTGAAGAGGATCGTGGTGCGCTGGGCGAGCGAGGAGGTGCCCCAGGTCGCGAAGGCGTCCTTCGCGGCGGCGACGGCGGCGTCGACCTCGTCGACGGAGGCGAGCGCGACCTTGGTGGTGACGGCGCCGGTGGCCGGGTCGGTGACCGGGCCCCAGTTCCCCGACGTGCCCTCGACGGTCTTGCCACCGATCCAGTGGTGGACGGTCTTCGTCATGACGAGTTACTCCTTCAGAGATGGCGGCGTCGGGCGGTGACGTGCCGGTCGTACTCCTCGCGGGCCTTGACCGCCGACGGGCGGGTCGACGTCTCGGCCACGGGCACATCCCACCACGCCTGGGCCGGGGGCGGGCCCGACACACTGTCTGCCGTTTCGGTCTCGACGTAGACACATGTGGGATCCGTGGCCGCCCGCGCGTCCGCGAGGGCTTCCCGCAGGTCACGCACGGTGCGCGGGCGCAGGACCCGCATGCCGAGGGAGGCGGCGTTGGCGCCGAGGTCGACGGGGAGCGGCGGCCCGGTGAAGCCGCCGTCCGCCGCCCGGTGGCGGTAGTCGGTGCCGTACCGCTCGGCGCCGACGGCCTCGGAGAGCCCGCCGATGGAGGCGTACCCGTGGTTCTGCAGGATCACCAGCTTCAGCGGCAGCCCCTCCTGGACGGCGGTGACGATTTCGGTGGGATTCATCAAGTATGTACCGTCGCCGACGAGCGCCCAGACGGGCCGACCGGGGGCGGCGAGGAGGACGCCGATCGCGGCGGGGATCTCGTATCCCATGCAGGAGTAGCCGTACTCGACGTGGTACTGGTCCCGGGAGCGGGTCCGCCAGAGCTTGTGGAGGTCGCCGGGGAGCGAGCCGGCGGCGTTGATCAAGATGTCGCTGGTGTCGACCAGAGTGTCGAGTACGCCGAGGACCTGGGTCTGGGTGGGGCGGGCGTCCTCGTCGGGGGCGGCGTACGCGGCGTCGGTCCGCTCCTGCCAGGCGGCCTTCGAGCGGTGCCACTCGGCCCGGCTCTGCCGGTGGCCGCCGAGTGCCTCGGTGAGGGCGGTGAGGCCCTCGCGGGCGTCGGCGACGAGGGGCAGCGCGGCCTGCTTGTGGGCGTCGAATCCGGCGATGTTGAGGTTCAGGAACGGCGTGTCGGGACGGAAGAGGGTGCCGGACGCGGTGGTGAAGTCGGTGAGGCGGGTGCCGACGCCGATGACCAGGTCGGCGGTGCGGGCGAGGACGTTCGCGGTGTCGGTACCGGTGTGGCCGATGCCGCCGACCTCGCACCAGTGGTCGTACGGGAGGACGCCCTTGCCGGCCTGGGTGGTGGCGACGGGCAGGCCGGTGCGCTCGGCCAGCTCGCGCAGCGCGTCCTCGGCACCGCTGTGCTTCACGCCGCCGCCCGCGATGATCAGCGGTCGTTTCGCGGCCTTCACGGCCCGGACGGCGGCGTCGAGTTCCTCCGTGGCGGGGCGGGGGCGACGGACGCGCCAGATCCGCTCGGCGAAGAACTCCTCCGGCCAGTCGTACGCCTCCGCCTGCACGTCCTGGGGCAGGGCGAGGGTCACGGCGCCGGTCTCGGCGGGGTCGGCGAGGACCCGGACGGCGGCGAGGGCGGCCGGGACCAGGGCCTCGGGGCGGGTGATCCGGTCGAAGTACCGCGACACCGGGCGGAGGCAGTCGTTGACGGACACGTCGCCCGCGTAAGGGACTTGGAGCTGCTGGAGGACGGGGTCGGCGGGGCGGCCGGCGAAGGTGTCGCCGGGCAGGAGGAGGACCGGGAGGTGGTTGATCGTGGCGAGGGCGGCGCCGGTGACGAGGTTGGTGGCGCCGGGGCCGATGGAGGTGGTGACGGCGTGCGCGGAGAGCCGGTTCCTCTGGCGGGCGTAGCCGACGGCGGCGTGCACCATGGCCTGCTCGTTGCGGCCCTGGTGGAAGGGCATGTGCTGCTCTTCGACCAGCGCCTGGCCGATGCCGGCGACGTTCCCGTGGCCGAAGATGCCCCAGGTGGCGGTGATGAGCCGCTGCCGGACGCCGTCGCGCTCGGTGTGCTGGGCGGCGAGGAAGCGGACGAGGGCCTGCGCGACGGTGAGCCTCATGCGTATCCCTCCGTGTGGTCCGGGTGGAAGCAGATCTTCCACTCCCTCTCGGGTCCGGGGCCCGCCATGACGTTGAGGTAGTAGAGGTCGTGCCCCGGCTGGGCGATCGAGGGCCCGTGCCAGCCGTCGGGGACGAGGACCGCGTCGCCGCCCCTGACTTCGGCGAGGAGGTCGGCGCCGCCGGGCCGGGAGGGCGAGATCCGCTGGTAGGCGCACCCGTGGGGGCCCTGGACCTCGTAGTAGTAGATCTCCTCCAGGACGGACTCGGCGCCCGGGCGGTGCTCGTCGTGCTTGTGCGGCGGGTAGGAGGACCAGTTCCCGCCGGGCGTGACGACCTCGACGGCGATCAGCCGGTCGCAGGCGAAGGCGTCCGCCGAGGCGAAGTTCCGCACGCGGCGGGTGCGGTTGCCGTTGCCCCGGGTCTCGACGGGAACCTCCGGCGCGGGGCCGTAGCGGGCGGGGAGTCGTCGCTCGCACTTCGCTCCTGCCAAAGCGAAGCGGCCTCCCGCGCCGGAGGCGATCTGGGCGTGGGCGTCGCGCGGTACGTAGGCGAAGTCGGTCACTCCTTCGAACACGCTCGTGCGGCCCAGGAGTTCGAGGATCTCGTCGTCGACGCGCACGCTACAGGCACCGGAGAGGGGAAGCACGACCCATTCGGAATCCCCGCTCTCGAAGGAGTGGATCTCCCCTGGTCCGAGGGCGAGGACGCGAAGGGCGGAGTACGCCCATCCGGCCCGCTCGGGGTCGATGGAGACGGCGTACGGGCCGTGGGCGGCGGTCCCGGCGGGGAGGTGGAGGGAAGGAGGGGATTTCATGGGCCGATCCCTACCCCTTCTCCGGGATCGTTCCCGTGCCCGCCGCAAGCGCCGCGGCGATCTCCGTGGCGTCCGGCATCGCGGGCGCGCAGGCGAGGCGGCCCGCGACGATCGCGCCGGCGGCGTTGGCACGGCGCAGGACCGTGTCGAGGTCCTGTCCCGCGAGCAGGCCGTCGACGAGCGCCCCGCCGAACGCGTCGCCCGCGCCGAGCCCGTTGACGACCTCGACCGGCAGCGGCGGCACCTCGGCGCGGGTCCCGTCGGCGGCGAGCGCGAGGACGCCCGCGGGGCCCTGCTTGACGACGGCGAGCCGGACCGCGCCGGTCGCGAGGAGGGCGCGGGCGGCGGCCTCCGGCTCCCGCTCCCCCGTGGCGACCTCGCACTCGTCGAGGTTGCCGACGGCGACGGTCGCGTGCCGCAGCGCCTCCGTGTAGTACGGGCGGGCCGCCGTCGGGTCCGTCCAGAACATCGGCCGCCAGTCCAGGTCGAGGACCGTCACCTCCCGGCCGGAGCGGGCGCGCAGCGCCTCCAGGGTCGCGGTGCGGCTGGGTTCGGCGGACAGGCCGGTGCCGGTCGCCCAGAAGACCCGGGCGGCGCGGATCGCGTCGAGGTCCAGCTCGTGCGGCCGGATCTCCAGGTCGGGGGCCTGGGGGCGGCGGTAGAAGTACAGCGGGAAGTCGTCGGGCGGGAAGAGCGCGCAGAAGGTGACGGGGGTGGGGTACGCGTCGACCTCGGTCACCCAGCGGTCGTCCACGGCGAAGCCCTTGAGCTCGCGGCGCAGGTAGGTGCCGAAGGGGTCGGCGCCGGTGCGGGAGATCAGCGCGGTGCGGCGGCCGAGGCGGGCGGCGGCGACGGCCACGTTGGCCGGGGAGCCGCCGAGGAACTTGCGGAAGGCGTCGACGCGGTCGAGACCGACGCCGGTCTGGAGCGGGTACAGGTCCACACCGAGGCGTCCCATGGTGATCAGGTCGTACGGCTCCGTCTCCACGCGCCACCTCTCGGTCGGGCCGCCCTCGGCTCCGCTCCGCCCTCAGGTCTAGTCGTCCGCCGGGAGGCGTGTCAACGATATGTCCGGACATTCGGACGACCGCTTGACGCTGCTCTCGGGCCGCGGTCAAGGTGGCAGGCATGACGAAGCCGTCGCCGCAACCGTCGTCCTCGCCGTCCCGCATCCGGATCGGTTCCGCCCCGGACTCCTGGGGGGTGTGGTTCCCCGACGATCCCCGGCAGGTGCCGTGGCAGCGCTTCCTCGACGAGGTGTCGGGCGCCGGCTACGGCTGGATCGAGCTCGGTCCGTACGGCTATCTGCCCACCGATCCGGCCGTCCTCGCGGAGGAGACCGCGCGGCGCGGCCTGCGGGTCTCGGCGGGGACGGTCTTCACCGGGCTCCACCACGGGCCGGACGTCTGGGACCGCACCTGGGCGCACGTCGCCGAGAACGCCGCCCTCGCGCAGGCCGTGGGCGCGGCCCATCTGGTCGTCATCCCCTCCTTCTGGCGGGACGACCGGACGGGCGAGGCCCTGGAGGATCCCGTGCTCACCGCCGGGCAGTGGCGGGACCTGACCCGGCTGACGGAGCGTCTGGGCCGGGAGGTGCACGAGCGGTACGGGCTGCGGATCGTGGTCCATCCGCACGCCGACACCCACCTCGACGGCGAGGAGAGCGTGACGCGCTTCCTCGACGCCACCGACCCGGACGCGGTCGCGCTCTGCCTGGACACCGGGCACTACGCGTACGCCGGCGGGGACAGCGTCAAGCTGATCGAGACGTACGGGGAGCGGATCGGCTACCTCCACCTCAAGCAGGTCGACCCGGAGGTCCTGGCCGGGGTGGTGGCCGAGGGGGTGCCGTTCGGTCCGGCGGTGGCGCGGGGCGTGATGTGCGAGCCGCCGTCCGGGGTGCCCGCGCTCGAACCGGTGCTCGCCGCCGCGTCGGCCCTGGACGTGGACCTGTTCGCGATCGTCGAGCAGGACATGTACCCGTGCGAGCCGGACGTCCCGTACCCGATCGCGCTGCGGACCCGGCGCTTCCTCCGCTCGTGCGGTGTGTGACCGGCGCATACCTTGCGGACCAGGGGTGACGCACGCGGACACACCGGTGGGCGCGTGTGCCACTTCCGTCACACGGATCCCCCTGTCGTCACGCTTGTCTCCGTTACGCGGGCTTTGCGTCACAGGCGTTCGACAGCCGCTCTCCTCCTGTCGGGAGGGCCGTTTCACCGGGCACAGGCTGATTGATCTCTTGATCGCCGACGCCCGCCCGCAGCGCCCCCGAACGGCACCCCCGCCGCCGCTGCGCGGCGCGCAGGGAGGTACCAGGCATGACGGACAGAAGGCTCTGGTCGTACAAGGACATCGCCGCACACATCCGAGTGCAGCCCGACACCATCCGCTCCTACCGGAAGCACGGGCTGCTTCCGGCACCCGACCACGTGGAGTCGGGCAAGCCCTACTGGTACGTGGACACGATCCGCGCCTGGGTCGCCGGCCGCCCCGGCAACCGGGCCCGCCGCGACTGACCCCGTCCCGCCGCGCACGCCGGTGACGCCGGGCTCCGGATCCCCCTTCCGGAGCCCGGCGTTCCGCTGTGTCGCGCCGGGCCGTCGCGGACCGTGCAGCCCCGGACCGTCGCGGGCCGGGTCAGCGGACGGCGCTGTAGGTCCGCTCGGCGTCGTCGGCGTCGGCGTCGGCGTCGGCGCTCGTCGGGGCGTCCGTCTCGCTGATGCCGAAGCGGTCGTGGAAGCGGCGCAGCGGTCCCGGTGCCCACCAGGTGAGGCGGCCGGTCAGCTTCATCACGGAGGGGACGAGGAGGCTGCGGACCACCATCGCGTCCATGAGGACGGCGAGGGCGACGCCGAGTCCGAGCATCTTGGTGTTGGTGACGCGGGAGGTGCCGATGGCGACCATGACGACGGCGAGGATCACGGCGGCGGCGGTGATCAGGCCGCCGGTGTGGCGCAGTCCGAAGCGGACGGAGTGCTCGTGGTCGCCGGTGGCGTCGTACTCCTCCTTGATGCGGGAGAGCAGGAACACCCCGTAGTCCATGGAGAGTCCGAAGGCCACGCAGAACATGAGCACGGGCAGGGTGGTCTCGATGTCGCCGGTGGAGGTGAAGCCGAGGAAGCCGGCGAGGTGGCCCTCCTGGAAGACCCAGACGACGGCGCCGAACATCGCCGTGAGGCTGAGGGCGTTGAGGAGGACGGCCTGGACGGGGATCAGGACGCTGCCGGTGAGCAGGAAGACGAGGAGCAGGGTGACGAGGACGATGATCCCGGCCGCCCAGGGCAGGCGGTCGGCGATGGCGTCCTTGGAGTCGACGAGGACGGCGGCCGGCCCGGTGACGGAGGTCGCGAACGGGGCCTCGGCCGCGCGCAGTTCCCCGACGACCCGCTGGGCGTCGGCGCCGACGGTCTCGCCCTCGGGCACCACCGTGAAGTAGGCGGAGCCGCCGCCGGCGGTGACGGGCCCCTCGGCCCGGCCGACGCCGTCGAGGGCGGCGATCTTCTCGCGGTAGTCGGCGTACTGCGCGGGGGTGGCCGTCCCTTCGGCGAGGACGGTGATGCCGCCGCCCGGGTTGCCGGGGAAGCCGTCCCGCAGCTGGTCCTGGACGACGCGGGAGGAGGCGGTGACGGGGAGCTGGCGGTCGTCGGCGGTGCCGAACTTCACGCCCAGGAAGGGCAGCCCGAGGAGGACGAGCCCGGCCGTGGTGACGACGGCGAAGACGGGCGCCCGGCGCATCACGAGAGCGGCGGCCCGCCCCCAGCCGGCCCCGGTGTCCCCCCGGCCGTCGTCCTCGGCGTCCTTCCCGGGCGTCCCGCCACGCCGGAGGAGGCGCCGCAGGTCGAGGGCGTTGACCCGGTCGCCGAGCAGCACGAGGGCGGCCGGGAGCAGGGTGAGGGCGGCGGTGGCGGCGAGCAGGACGACGGCGATCCCGGCGTACGCGAAGGAGCGCAGGAAGTACTGCGGGAAGACCAGCATCGCGGCGAGCGAGACGGCGACGGTCAGGGCGGAGAAGAGCACGGTCCGCCCGGCCGTGCGCAGCGTGGTGCGGACGGCGGTGTACGTGTCGGCGCCGGCGGCGAGCTCCTCGCGGTAGCGGCGGACGACGAACAGGGCGTAGTCGATGGCGAGTCCGAGCCCGAGGGCGGTCGTCAGGTTCTGCGCGAAGACGGAGACGTCGGTGAACTCGGTGATGCCGCGCAGGACGGCGTTGGTGCCGAGGATGGCGACGATGCCGACGCCGAGCGGCAGCAGGGCGGCGACGGCGCTGCCGAAGACCATGACGAGCAGGACGAGGGTGACGGGCAGGGCGATGAGCTCGGCCCGCAGGAGGTCCTCCTGGATGACCGTCTGCATCTCGTGCCGGACGGCGAGGCCGCCGCCGAGGGAGACCTCGACGGGGCCGTGGGTGCCCCGGTAGGCGGGGGCGATCCGGTCGAGGACGGCGGCGGCGTCCTTCTCCTCGCCGGCGATGCGGGCGGCGATCACGGCCTGGCGGCCGTCCTCGGAGCGGAGGGCGGGCGAGCCGGTGGACCAGTAGGAGCCGACGCCGTCGACGCCCGGCTCGGCGTCGAGCTTCTCGGCGAGCTTCCGGGCCTCGGCGGCGACGGCCGGGGTGTCGACGAGGGCGGTCCCGCCGGCCGCGGCGCTCCCGGACTTGGCGGTCCCGGACTTGGCGGTCCCGGCGCCTCCCGCGTCGACGAGCAGCAGCACGTTCGGCTGGGAGCCCGGGAACTGCCGCTCCAGGGCCTTGGTGGCGTACGTGGACTCGGCGGCCGGGTCCTCCCAGCCGCCGCTGCCCATGCGGTCGGCGACCCCGCCGCCCGCGAGGACGGCGAGTGCGGTGAGCACGAGGGCCACGAGGAGGGTGAGGCGCGGGCGGGCGGTCACGAACCGCGTCCATCCCCCGCCGGACCCGCCGGACGCTGATTTCTTGACTTCGGCCATGCCCCGGTGTCCCCTTCACCTGACCCGTGCGCACACGCTTCCCGGCAGGTCGCATGGGTCGCCCATTGCCATAGACTGGCAAACACGAGTGATCACTCGCGTTTCTCAAGAATGCGAGCGACCTCTCGTGTTTGTCAAACGTGTGTCGAGGAGACCTGGGGACAGCCATGTCCGAAGAAACGAAACCGCGCCGCCGCCAGGCACGCGGCGAGCGCCGCATCGCGCAGCTGCTCCAGGCCGCCGCGAACGTCTTCTGCGCGTACGGGTACACGGCGACCAGCACCAATGCGATCGCCCGGGAGGCGAGCGTCTCGCCCGGCACGCTCTACCAGTACTTCCCGAACAAGGAGGCCATCGCGATCGAGCTCGGCGAGCGCCTCCTGAACGAGATGCGGGAGGCCCACGGCCAGGCGTTCACCCCGGCGAACCTCGGCCTGCCACTGCCCGAGCTGCTCGACGTCGTCGTCGACCCGATGATCGCGTTCAACTGCGAGCACCCGGTCTTCCTCGCCCTGATGCACGGCTCCGACGTGCCGGGCCGGATAGCCGAGGAGCACGACGCCCTGCACGCCAACCTGCTGAACCGGGTGCAGGAGGTCATCGCCCACTACGCCCCCGAGCTGTCCGTCGAGGACCGCACCCGCATCGCCGACATGACCTTCGCGATCTTCAAGGGGGGCCTGCAGCTGATCCTCGCCGCCCCCGAGGGCGCCGAGCGGGACGCGGCGATCACCGAGCTGAAGACCGTGCTCCTGCGCTATCTGTCACCGCTGACCGGCGAGCCGCTCACCACGCTTCCGAACCGCTGACCGCCTCCGAGGACGGCGCCCGGTCCTCCTCTCGCGCCCGCAGCTTCATGGCGAGCAGCGGGAAGACGAGGACGGAGATCATCCCGGCCCCGACGAGCGCCGCCGCCTCGCCGGCCGTCATCTCCTTGTCGTCCACGCCGATGGTGGTGATGGCGACGACGAGCGGCAGCGCCGTGGAGCCGTACAGGACGAGCCCGCCCCGGTCCTTGCGGTCGAGGTCGCGCGGGGCGAGGAACCAGATCGGCCCGCCGCGCACGACCAGGAAGAGCAGCAGGAAGACCGGCAGCAGGAGCAGGGTCCTGCCCCCGCGGAGGAGCGAGTCGAGGTCGAACTCGATCCCGGTGACGACGAAGAAGACCGGGACGAGGAAGCCGAAGCCGACGCCCTCGACCTTCTCCAGGATCTGCGGTCCGGAGTCCGGCGCGGCCCCGGTCAGGACGAGCCGGGTGATGAGTCCGGCCGCGAAGGCGCCGAGCAGCACGTCGAGCCCGAGCGCCGTGGACGCCCCGAGCATCACGGCGAGCAGCAGGAAGACGAAGCGGACCGCGAACTGACCGCTGCTGTGCAGGGTCTTGGCGATGACCTTCGAGAACCAGGGCGGGCGGGGCCGCAGCGCCCAGAGGACGGCCCCCGCCGTGAGCGCGGCGAAGACGGCGAGGAGGGCGGTGGACTCGGCGGCGCCCCGGCCGCTGAGGAGCAGCGCCATCGCGATGATCGGGCCGAACTCGCCGACCGCGCCGAAGGCCATGACGACCGAGCCGAACCGCCCGTGGAGGTCGCCGGCGTCCCGCAGCACCGGCAGGACGGTGCCGAGCGCGGTGCTGGTCAGGGCGACGCCGATGAAGACGCCCTTGGTGTAGCCGCCGCCGAGCAGGACGCCGGTGGCGAGCCCGAGGCCGAGGGCGATCACCCAGGCCCACACGGAGCGCCTGAGGGTGTCGCCGCGAACCTTGCCGAACTCGATCTCGTACCCGGCGAGGAAGATCAGCATGGTGAGGCCGAGCTGGGAGAGTCCGTCGATCAGCGCGTCGGGCCGGGCCCAGTCGAGGACGTCGGGGCCGATGAGGATGCCGAGCAGGATCTCGAAGATGACGAGGGGGACGGGGAGCCTGCGCCCCACCGCGTAGGCCAGCAGCGGCGCCAGGACGGCGATCGCCATGATCAGGATGAGCGTGCTCCCCGAATGCGACATATCGGGTATTTACCATAGGCTTCGGCGGGATTCGGGTCACACCGCGACCGAGGAGAACTGGACTCATACCCCCTGGGGGTATAGTCTCAGTATCGTAAGACCCCGAACCACCCAGGAGGAGAGCGCCATGTCCGCAGAGACGAAGACCGAACTCACCACCGTCTACCAGGTCAAGGGCATGACCTGCGGCCACTGCGAGGGCGCGGTCTCCGGCGAGATCTCCGCGATTCCCGGCGTCTCCTCGGTCACGGCCGTCGCCAAGACCGGCGAGGTCACCGTCGTCTCCGACGCCCCCCTCGACCGCGAGGCCGTCGCCGCCGCCGTGGACGAGGCCGGCTACGAGCTGGTCTGACCTCCCCCGAACGAGCACCCGGCAGGGCCGTACCGTTACTGGTACGGCCCTGCTCCCCTTTGGAACCGCACATGCCAAGCACCACCGTCACCGAGCTGACGATCGGCGGGATGACCTGCGCCTCCTGCGCCGCCCGCGTCGAGAAGAAGCTCAACCGGATGGACGGCGTCACCGCCACCGTCAACTACGCCACGGAGAAGGCGTACGTCGAGCACGCGCCGGACGTCGGCGTCGACGCGCTGATCGCCACCGTCGTGAAGACCGGCTACACCGCCGAGGAACCGCTGCCGCCCGAGCCGGAGGAACCGGAGGAGGCCGAGGAGGACCCCGAGCTCGCCTCCCTCCGGCAGCGGCTCACCGTCTCCGCGCTCCTCTCGGCGCCCGTGGTCCTGCTCGCCATGGTCCCCTCGCTCCAGTTCGACGACTGGCAGTGGCTCTCGCTCACCCTCGCCTCCCCCGTCGTCGTCTGGGGCGGGCTGCCCTTCCACCGGGCCGCCTGGACCAACCTCCGGCACGGCGCCGCCACCATGGACACCCTCGTCTCGGTCGGCACCCTCGCCGCCTACGGCTGGTCCCTCTGGGCCCTCTTCCTCGGCGACGCCGGCATGCCCGGCATGCGCCACGGCTTCGACCTCACCGCCGACCGCGCCCACGCCTCCTCCTCGATCTATCTGGAGGTCGCCGCCGGGGTCGTCACCTTCATCCTCCTCGGCCGCTACCTGGAGGCCCGCGCCAAGCGGAAGGCGGGCACCGCGCTACGGGCCCTGATGGAGCTCGGCGCCAAGGACGTGGCCGTCCTCAGGGAGGGCAGGGAAGTACGCGTACCCGTCGGCGAGCTCCGTACCGGCGACCTCTTCGTCGTACGCCCCGGGGAGAAGATCGCCACCGACGGCACCGTCACCGAGGGCGCCTCCGCCGTCGACGCCTCCCTGCTCACCGGCGAGTCGCTGCCCCTGGACGTCACCCCCGGCTCCACCGTCACCGGCGGCTGCGTCAACGTCTCAGGACGCCTCGTCGTCGAGGCCACCCAGGTCGGCGCCGACACCCGGCTGGCGCGG
Organism: Streptomyces vietnamensis; assembly: GCF_000830005.1. Lineage (NCBI taxonomy): Bacteria > Bacillati > Actinomycetota > Actinomycetes > Kitasatosporales > Streptomycetaceae > Streptomyces > Streptomyces vietnamensis. The sequence continues at coordinate 3,059,321 of NZ_CP010407.1, forward strand.
ATCGCGAAGCTCGTCGAGGACGCCCAGAGCGGCAAGGCCGAGGTGCAGCGGCTCGCCGACCGCATCTCCGCCGTCTTCGTCCCGGTGGTGCTCCTCATCGCCCTCGGCACCCTCGTGACCTGGCTGCTCCTGACGGACGACGTCACCGCCGCCTTCACCGCCGCCGTCGCCGTACTGATCATCGCCTGCCCCTGCGCCCTGGGCCTCGCGACCCCGACCGCCCTCATGGTCGGCACCGGCCGCGGCGCCCAGCTCGGCATCCTTATCAAGGGCCCCGAGGTCCTGGAGTCCACCCGCCGCGTCGACACGGTCGTCCTCGACAAGACGGGGACGGTCACCACCGGCCGCATGCGGCTGACCGGCGTCCACGTGCACGGCGGGCGGTACGGCACCGACCCCGCCGACGAGACCGAGCTGCTGCGGCTCGCCGGCGCCCTGGAGCACTCCTCCGAGCACCCGGTCGCCCGCGCGATCGCCGCCGGCGCCGCCGAGCGCTGCGGGGAGCTCCCCACCCCGAAGACCTTCGAGAACGCGCCCGGACTCGGCGTGCGCGGCTCCGTCGACGGCCGGCTCGTCCTCGTCGGCCGCGCCGCCCTCCTCGAAGCCGAGGGGATCGAAGCGCCCGCGACGACCGAGCCCGGCGCCGTCCACGTCGCCTGGGACGGGGTGGCCCGGGGCACCCTGACCGTCGCCGACACCGTCAAGGACACCAGCGCCGAGGCGGTCGCCCGGCTGCGCGCCCTGGGCCTGCGACCGGTGCTGCTCACCGGGGACCACCGGGCGGTCGCGGAGGCCGTGGCGGCCGAGGTGGGCATCGACGAGGTGATCGCGGAGGTGCTGCCTGAGGAAAAGGCCGAGGTGATCCGACGGCTGCGGGCCGAGGGCCGTACGGTCGCGATGGTGGGCGACGGGGTGAACGACGCCGCCGCGCTCGCCGGAGCCGACCTCGGGCTCGCCATGGGGACGGGCACCGACGCGGCCATCGAGGCGAGCGACCTGACCCTGGTCCGGGGCGACCTGCGGGTCGCGGCGGACGCCATCCGGCTGGCCCGGCGGACCCTCGCGACGATCCGGGGAAACCTGGGCTGGGCCTTCGGCTACAACCTCGCCGCGCTCCCCCTCGCGGCGGCCGGCCTCCTCAACCCGATGATCGCGGGCCTGGCCATGGCCTTTTCGTCCGTCTTCGTCGTATCCAACAGCCTGCGACTGCGGCGGTTCACGTGAATTCACCCACGTGTGATGCACAGGACCTTCACAAAGAGATCTAGATCACAGATATTGGGGGGTAACCATCTGGGCTGTTCGCGAGTCTAAGTGGGCGATGCCAAGAACGTCTTGGGGGACGTTCATGGGATGTCTTGGGGGACGTCCCAGGCAAGCGCGGCCGGGGCACGTGCTCGGGGAGCTTTGAGCGGCCCTCCCGTACGTACCCCGGCAGACCGCGCGTCAGACGCCCGGCCCGGATCCCGTGGGGGGAATCCGCACCGGGACATGGAAAGCGCCCCGCTCGCCGACCCGTGGGGGGATCGGTGGCGGGGCGCTTTTCGCTTGCCTGCGGGACCGGCGACTAGCGGGCCTCGACCGGGACGAAGTCGCGGAGGACCTCACCCGTGTAGATCTGGCGCGGGCGGCCGATGCGGGAACCCGGCTCCTTGATCATCTCGTGCCACTGGGCGATCCAGCCCGGAAGGCGGCCGAGGGCGAAGAGGACCGTGAACATCTCGGTCGGGAAGCCCATGGCCCGGTAGATCAGACCCGTGTAGAAGTCCACGTTCGGGTAGAGGTTGCGCGAGACGAAGTACTCGTCGGAGAGCGCGTGCTCCTCCAGCTTGAGCGCGATGTCGAGCAGCTCGTCGGACTTGCCGAGGGCCGAGAGGACATCGTGCGCCGCCGCCTTGATGATCTTGGCGCGCGGGTCGAAGGACTTGTACACCCGGTGGCCGAAGCCCATCAGGCGGACGCCGTCCTCCTTGTTCTTCACCTTGCGGATGAAGGAGTCGACGTCGCCGCCGTTGGCCTGGATGCCCTCCAGCATCTCCAGGACCGACTGGTTGGCGCCACCGTGCAGGGGGCCCCACAGGGCCGAGATGCCGGCGGAGATCGAGGCGAACATGTTCGCCTGCGAGGAGCCGACCAGACGCACGGTGGAGGTCGAGCAGTTCTGCTCGTGGTCCGCGTGCAGGATCAGCAGCTTGTCGAGCGCGGAGACGACGACCGGGTCCAGGTCGTACTCCTGCGCCGGGACCGAGAAGGTCATGCGCAGGAAGTTCTCGACGTACCCGAGGTCGTTACGCGGGTAGACGAACGGGTGACCGATCGACTTCTTGTACGCGTACGCCGCGATCGTCGGCAGCTTGGCGAGCAGCCGGATCGTGGACAGGTGACGCTGCTGCTCGTCGAACGGGTTGTGGCTGTCCTGGTAGAAGGTGGACAGCGCGGAGACCACCGAGGACAGCATCGCCATCGGGTGGGCGTCCCGCGGGAAACCGCGGAAGAAGTTCTTGACGTCCTCGTGGACGAGGGTGTGCTGCGTGATCTCGTTCTTGAAGGTCGACAGCTCGTCGACCTTCGGCAGCTCACCGTTGATCAGCAGGTACGCCACCTCAAGGAAGGTGGAGCGCTCGGCCAGCTGCTCGATGGGGTAGCCGCGGTACCGCAGAACGCCCTGCTCGCCGTCGAGGTAGGTGATGGCGGATTTATAGGCGGCGGTGTTGCCGTATCCGCTGTCCAGGGTGACCAGACCGGTCTGGGCTCGGAGCTTCCCGATGTCGAAGCCCTTGTCGCCGACGGTGCTCTCGACCACCGGGTAGGTGTATTCACCGTCCGCGTACCGCAGTACTACAGAGTTGTCGCTCACGTCATCCCTCACCGACGTAGTGCCTCATCTTCGAGCTGCCCTGACTGTCTCTACCATCCCCCATTCGGCTCAGGAGAGTGCACTCGGGGTCGCTCATTGGGCCATTCGGCGGCACTCAGTGCCGCCAACCTTCATATCCTGCCCCCTTCGCCCCGGTTCCGGTAGTCCTCCGTGATCTTTCACACGAGGGCACTCCCTGCGAGCCGATGGGCGAGTGCGGTAAAGCGCCTGCCCGCCGAGACCGTACGGACCGCCTGGGCGATCGCCCGACGGGAGCCGACCAGGACGACGAGCTTCCTGGCCCGGGTCACGGCCGTGTAGAGCAGGTTCCGCTGGAGCATCATCCAGGCGCTCATGGTGACCGGGATCACCACCGCCGGATACTCGCTGCCCTGCGAGCGGTGGATGGTGACCGCGTACGCGTGGGCGAGTTCGTCCAGCTCGTCGAAGTCGTACGCCACCTCCTCGTCCTCGTCCGTCCGCACGGTCAGCCGCTGTTCGACGGTGTCCAGTGCCGTGACGACGCCGACCGTACCGTTGAAGACGCCGTTGGCCCCCTTCTCATAGTTGTTCCGAATCTGGGTCACCTTGTCACCGACCCGGAAGACCCGGCCGCCGAACCGCTTCTCCGGCAGGTCCGGGCGGGCCGGGGTGATCGCCTGCTGGAGCAGACCGTTGAGCGAGCCCGCGCCCGCCGGGCCCCGGTGCATGGGGGCGAGGACCTGGACGTCCCGGCGCGGGTCGAGGCCGAACTTGGCCGGAATCCGCCGGGCCGCGACGTCCACGGTCACCCGGGCGGCGTCCTCCGTCTCCTCCTCGACGAAGAGGAAGAAGTCCGGGAGGCCCTGGGTGAGGGGCGGGGTGCCGGCGTTGATCCGGTGCGCGTTGGTGACCACCCCGGACTGCTGGGCCTGCCGGAAGATCCGGGTCAGCCGCACGGACGGTACGGGGCTGCCGGGGGCGAGCAGATCACCGAGCACCTCACCGGCACCGACCGACGGCAGCTGGTCGACGTCCCCCACGAGCAGCAGATGGGCACCCGGTGCCACGGCCTTGACCAGCTTGTTCGCCAGGAGCAGGTCCAGCATGGAGGCCTCGTCGACGACGATCAGATCGGCGTCGAGCGGCCGGTCCCGGTCGTAGGCCGCGTCCCCGCCCGGCTTCAGCTCCAGGAGCCGGTGGACGGTGGAGGCCTCGGCGCCGGTCAGCTCGGCGAGCCGCTTGGCGGCCCGGCCGGTGGGGGCGGCGAGCACGACCTTGGCCTTCTTGGCGCGGGCCAGCTCCACGATCGAGCGGACGGTGAAGGACTTGCCGCAGCCGGGACCGCCGGTGAGCACGGCGACCTTGCGGGTGAGGGCGAGCCGCACGGCCTCCTCCTGCTCGGGCGCGAGCGAGGCCCCCGTACGGTCCGCGAGCCAGGCCAGCGCCTTGTCCCAGGCGACGTCCTGGAAGGCCGGCATGCGGTCCTCCTCGGTCCGAAGGAGTCGCCGGAGCTGGCCGGCGAGGGACAGCTCGGCCCGGTGGAAGGGGATGAGATAGACGGCGGTGACGGGTGCCCCCTCGGGGCCCGGCACGACCTCCCGTACGACCCCCTCGGGATCGTCGGCGAGCTCACCGAGACACTCGATGACGAGCCCGGTGTCGACCTGGAGCAGCTTCACGGCATCGGCGATGAGCCGCTCCTCCGGCAGGAAGCAGTGCCCCTGGTCGCTGGACTGCGACAGCGCGTACTGCAGGCCCGCCTTCACCCGGTCGGGGCTGTCGTGCGGGATGCCGACGGACTGGGCGATCTTGTCGGCGGTGAGGAAACCGATGCCCCACACGTCGGCGGCGAGCCGGTAGGGCTGGTTACGCACGACGGAGATCGAGGCGTCCCCGTACTTCTTGTAGATCCGCACGGCGATGGAGGTGGAGACCCCCACCCCCTGGAGGAACACCATCACCTCCTTGATCGCCTTCTGTTCCTCCCAGGCGGCGGTGATGTTCTTGGTCCGCTTGGGCCCGAGCCCCGGCACCTCGATCAGCCGGGCCGGGGCCTCTTCGAGGATGTCGAGGGTGTCGAGCCCGAAGTGCTGTGTGATCCGGTCGGCGAAGACGGGCCCGATGCCCTTGACGAGCCCGGAGCCGAGATAGCGCCGGATGCCCTGGATGGTGGCGGGCAGCACGGTCGTGTAGTTGTCGACGGTGAACTGCTTGCCGTACTGCGGGTGGGAGCCCCAGCGGCCCTCCATCCGCAGCGACTCCCCCGGCTGGGCCCCGAGCAGCGCGCCGACGACCGTGAGCAGGTCCCCGGCACCCCGCCCGGTGTCGACCCGGGCGACCGTGTACCCGCTCTCCTCGTTGGCGTACGTGATCCTCTCGAGCACCCCCTCGACGACGGCGGGGCGGTACGGCTGACCCTCGTTGGACATGCTTCGACCGTAGCGAAGAGCTCGGACATCGTGGGGCGCAGGGACGTTTCCTGTGGACGGCCCAAAAAATCAAGATGGCGTTGATTCGCCACATGGCGCGCTTGATCATGCCGTCGGTGACGGCGGCCGCCGCGTGAATGCGCTGATGAGCCCCGGAAAGCGTGCGCGAGCGACCTCGTCAAGACAGTCGCGCTTGCCACCAATCGTCCAGATTCGCCCTTCAGGGCCGTCCCCTGCCACCGGAACGATGGGCGTGCCTTCGAGGCGGCAGTCGTGACCGAGCCGTCGACGTCATCAACGTGAGGGGAAACAACGGCATGAAGTGGATCAAGAGCCTGGCCATGACGGGTGCGGCCGTGGCGCTGGCCGCCGGCCAACTGCTGTCCGGCACCGCGTCGGCCGCCCCCGTGGCCGGGCAGGCGGACGGCCTTCAGCAGAAGGTCGACGCCTACCTGGCGAGCCATCCCGGCGAACGCCAGATCGCCGAGGGCAAGGCGACCATGCCCGGCGGGTCCGTCACCTTCTCCACCCCCGGCACCACCGACGCCGCCGCCATCAGCTGCAGCTACGGGCACCTGTGTATCCAGGACGGCAACGGCAGCCGCTGGGACTACTACTACTGCGGCTACTACGACTTCTCCGGGGTCGGCGACGGGTACTTCAACAACAACCAGACCTCGGGCACCGTCGCGAAGTTCTACAACAGCGACGGCAGCCTCCGCTGGACCAGCAGGGCCCCGCAGAGCGGCACGGCCTCGTGGACGCCGGTGTACCACATCCGCCCGTGCTGACCTCTTAGAACCCGGTCGCCCGGCACTCCGCCTCCCCGTCGGTGGGGGCGGAGTGCCCCGCGTCGGCCGGCAGCACGTCAGACCGCCCGGAAGGCCTCCAGGGTCTCTTCCAGGACCTCCACTCCGTCCCTCGCCCACAGCTCGTCGTTGAAGAGTTCCACCTCGACCGGGCCCGTGTAGCCGGCCTTCTCCAGCAGCGCCGCCCAGGCCGCGAGGTCGATCGCGCCCGTGCCCAGTTGGCCGCGGCCGTTGAGGACGCCCGCCGGGAGGGGGGTCGTCCAGTCGGCGAGCTGGAAGGAGTGGATGCGGCCCGTCACGCCCGCGCGTTCCACCGCCGCCGGGGCGCGGTCGTCCCACCACAGGTGGTACGTGTCGACCGTGACGCCCACCTGCTCGGCCGGGAAGCGCTCGGCGATCTCCAGGGCCTGGTCCAGGGTCGAGACCGCGCACCGGTCGGAGGCGTACATGGGGTGGAGGGGCTCGATGGCCAGGCGGATTCCCCGGTCGGACGCGTAGGGGGCCAGTTCGGCGATCGCCTCCGTGATGCGGGCCCTCGCCGACAGGAGGTCGGGGCAGGCCGGGGTCAGGCCGCCGGAGACCAGGACGAGGGTGTCGGTGCCGAGGGTCACCGCCTCGTCGATCGCCGCGCGGTTCTCCGCCTCCCAGCCGTCGGTGGTGAAGAAGCCGCCCCGGCAGAGGGTGGTGACGGTGAGCCCCGCGTCCCGTACGAGAGCGGCGGCGGCCTCGACCCCGTACTCCTGCACTGGTTCGCGCCACAGCCCGATGCCCGGGACTCCCAGTCGGAGGCAGTGCTCCACCAGCTCGGGCAGGGCCAGTTGCTTCACCGTCATCTGGTTGATGCTGAAGCGGTCGAGGTTCACTGCGGGACTCCGTACACGGTGAGGAGCGAGCGCATCCGGGACTCCGCGCGGGCCGGGTCCGGGAACAGGCCCAGGCCGTCGGCGAGTTCGTACGCGCGCGCGAGGTGCGGCAGCGAGCGGGCGGACTGCAGGCCGCCGACCATCGCGAAGTGGTCCTGGTGGCCGGCCAGCCAGGCGAGGAACACCACGCCCGTCTTGTAGAAGCGGGTGGGGGGCTGGAAGAGGTGCCGGGAGAGGGCGACGGTGGGGTCGAGGGTCTTGCGGAAGCCGTCCGCGTCGCCGGTGTCGAGCGTCCGCACCGCCTCCGCCGCCAGGGGGCCCAGCGGGTCGAAGATGCCGAGGAGGGCGTGGCTGAAGCCCTGTTCGTCGCCCGCGATCAGCTCCGGGTAGTGGAAGTCGTCGCCCGTGTAGCAGCGGACGCCCTCCGGGAGGCGGCGGCGCAGTTCGACCTCGCGCCGGGCGTCGAGGAGGGAGACCTTGATGCCGTCGACCTTGTCGGGGTGGGCCGCGATCAGGTCGAGGAAGGTCTCCGTGGCCGCGTCCAGGTCGGACGAGCCCCAGTAGCCGTCGAGCGCCGGGTCGAACATCGGGCCCAGCCAGTGCAGGATCACCGGCTCGCCCGCCTGCCGGAGCAGGTGGCCGTACAGGTCGAGGTAGTCCTCGGGGCCGTGCGCGGCGGCCGCGAGGGCGCGGGAGGCCATGAGGACGGCCTGCGCGCCCGACTCCTCGACGACCGTCAGCTGTTCCTCGTACGCCGCGCGGATCTCGGCCGGGGTGGCCGGCCCGGTGAGCTGGTCGGTGCCGACGCCGCAGGCGATCCGGCCGCCGACGGCCTTCGCTTCGGCGGAGGACCGGCGGATCAGCTCCGCCGCCCCGGCCCAGTCCAGGCCCATCCCTCGCTGCGCGGTGTCCATCGCCTCGGCGACCCCGAGGCCGTGGGACCAGAGGTGGCGGCGGAAGGCGAGGGTGGCGTCCCAGTCGACGGCGGCCGGGGAGTCGGGGGTGGTGTCGGCGTACGGGTCGGCGACGACGTGCGCGGCGGAGAAGACCGTACGGGAGGTCAGCGGGCCCGTCGCGGTGAGCGCGAGCGGCTCGGTGCGGGGGGTGTACGCGCGCGTGGTGCCGTCCGGGGAAGGGAGGCGGACCGTCACAGGGTCACCTCCGGGACGTCCAGGCGGCGGCCCTCGGCGGCCGACTTCAGGCCGAGCTCGGCGAGCTGGACGCCGCGGGCGCCGGCGAGGAGGTCCCAGTGGTAGGGCTCGTCGAGCGCGACGTGCCGGAGGAACAGCTCCCACTGGGCCTTGAAGCCGTTGTCGAACTCGGTGTTGTCGGGGACCTCCTGCCACTGGTCGCGGAAGGAGTAGGCGGCGGGGATGTCGGGGTTCCACACCGGCTTGGGGGTGGCCGAGCGGTGCTGGACCCGGCAGTTGCGCAGGCCCGCGACGGCGGAGCCGTGGGTGCCGTCGACCTGGAACTCGACGAGCTCGTCGCGGTTGACGCGGACCGCCCAGGAGGAGTTGATCTGGGCGATCGCGCCGCCCTCCAGCTGGAAGATGCCGTACGCGGCGTCGTCGGCGGTGGCGGCGTACGGCTTGCCCTGCTCGTCCCAGCGCTGCGGAACGTGCGTGGCGACGTGCGCGGTGACGCCCGTGACCCGGCCGAAGAGCTCGTGGAGCACGTACTCCCAGTGCGGGAACATGTCGACGACGATGCCGCCGCCGTCCTCCGCGCGGTAGTTCCAGCTGGGGCGCTGGGCCTCCTGCCAGTCGCCCTCGAAGACCCAGTAGCCGAACTCGCCGCGCACGGACAGGATCTCGCCGAAGAAGCCGCCGTCGACGAGGCGCTTGAGCTTGAGCAGGCCGGGGAGGAAGAGCTTGTCCTGGACGACGCCGTGCTTGATGCCCTTCGCCTCGGCGAGGCGGGCGAGTTCCAGGGCGCCGGCGAGGTCGGCGGCGGTGGGCTTCTCGGTGTAGACGTGCTTGCCGGCGGCGATGGCCTTGGTGATCGCGTCGACGCGGGCCGAGGTGACCTGGGCGTCGAAGTAGACGTCGACGGTGTCGTCGGCGAGGACGGCGTCGAGGTCGGTGGACCACTCGGTGAGGCCGTGGCGCTCGGCGAGGGCGCGCAGGGCGTGCTCGCGGCGGCCGACGAGGACGGGCTCGGGCCAGAGGGTCTCGCCGTTGCCGAGGTCGAGGCCGCCCTGTTCGCGCAGGGCGAGGATCGAGCGGACGAGGTGCTGGCGGTGTCCCATGCGGCCGGTGACGCCGTTCATGGCGATGCGGACTGTCCTGCGTGTCACGAAGTTTCCCCTCCACGGCGATCCGCGCCCTCGCTCCTCACGAAAGGATAGAAAGCGCTTTCCATCGAGGATGACGCTAGCCTGCCGACATCGCCGCCGACAAGGGCCCTGGAGGTACGCACACGATGCTGGAGGTACGCACGCGATGACCGTCACCCTGGCGGACGTGGCCGCCCGCGCACGGGTCTCCCCCGCCACCGTCTCCCGCGTCCTGAACGGCAACTACCCGGTCGCCGCGTCGACCAGGGAGCGGGTGCTGCGGGCCGTGGACGAGCTGGACTACGTCCTCAACGGCCCCGCGAGCGCCCTCGCCGCCGCCACCTCCGACCTGGTCGGCGTGCTGGTCAACGACATCGCCGACCCGTTCTTCGGGATCATGGCGAGCGCGGCGCAGAGCGCGATCGGGGAGAGCGCCACGGGGCGCGGCGGGGGCGAGAAGCTCGCCGTCGTCTGCAACACCGGCGGCTCCCCCGAGCGCGAGCTGACCTACCTCACCCTGCTCCAGCGGCAGCGGGCGGCGGCCGTGATCCTCATGGGCGGCTCCCTGGAGGACCCGGAGCACCTCGCGGCGACGGCCGGGAAACTGACGAAGCTGGCGGAGGCGGGGACCCGGGTCGTGCTGTGCGGACGCCCGCCGGCGCCGGGCGACGCGAGCGCGGCGGCCCTCGTCTTCGACAACCGCACCGGGGGGCGGCTCCTCACCGAGCACCTCCTCGGCCTCGGCCACCGGCGCATCGGTTACGTGGCGGGCCCGGCCGACCGGACGACGACCCGGCACCGCCTGGAGGGCCACCGGGAGGCCCTCGCCGCGGCGGGCGTGGCGGAGGGCCCGACGGTCCACGGCCCGTACGACCGCCGTTCCGGCCACGAGGCGACGACCGAGCTCCTCGCCCGCGACCCGCACCTCACGGCGGTCGTCGCCGCCAACGACACGGTGGCGCTCGGCGTCTGCGCGGCCCTGCGGGAGCGGGGCCTGTCGATCCCCGGCGACGTGTCGGTCGCGGGCTTCGACGACCTCCCGTTCTCGGTGGACGCGGTCCCGGCCCTGACGACGGTACGGCTGCCGTTGCACGAGGCGGGGGTCCGCGCGGGCCGCCTGGCCATGCACGCGGAGGAGCCTCCGGCGGGCGGCGTGGAGACGGTGCCGGGGGAGCTGGTGGTACGGGGGTCGACGGCGGCGCCCCGGGGATAGGCGACCGCTATCGTGGTGACGAGCGCCACACGGAGGATCGCATGACGACCATACTGATGGACCTTTCCAGCGCGTGGGACGTCCTGGACGGCGTCAACCTGCCCAACGGCTTCCGCGTCGAGATCACGGACGGAAAGATCATCATGACCCCCCAGGGCGAGCAGCAGTGGAAGGTGATCCTTCGGGCCGCCCCTCAGATCGAGCAGCAGCTCGCCGGACATGGCGAGATCCTCTCGGACGTCATGATCGACTTCCCGTCGAGCCTTTACGGCTACGCCCCCGACCTGGCCATCGTCGCCCCCGGCTCCGAGCGGAACAAGCGCGGCCGCTTCGAGTGGCACAGCCTGGAGGCCGTGCTGGAGATCGTCTCGCTCAGCACGCGGGACAACGACTTCGAGAAGAAGTTCCGGATGTACGCGGAGTGTGCGATCCCGCTCTACGTGATCATCGACCCGTCCGAGAACGTCTGCACCATCCACAGCAAGCCCGCCCGCACCGGCGTCTACACGGAGCAGGAGACGATCGCCTTCGGCGAGGACCTCGTCCTGCCTCTCGAAGGGCGCGAGATCGTCGTGAAGACCGACGGCTTCCCACGCTCCGAGGGCTGAGCGCGCCGCACCCTTTCATGAGCATGAGGGGTTCGGCGGCGAGCTGCCCCTGCCGGGCACCACGCAGGCCGCCGACCGCTTCGTCCGGGCCGCCTACTACGTGGACCGGCTGCCGCCGGCCGACACCCCGGCCCGTGCCTACGCGGCGCTCCTGAGCGTCATGCGGAACGCGGCCCAGCCGTTCGGGACGCCCGACCCGGCCCGGCCGAACATCTCGTCGACGATCTGGCGCACCCTCGCGGACCTGACCAACGGGGTGTACGCCTTCGAGTCCTCGTTCTCCCCCGACATCGTCTGGACCCGGCTCGACGCGCTCGACTTCGACCGGGCGGCGCGGCTCGACCTCTCGGCGGAGGGGCTGCTCGGGGACGTCAGCGGCCGCTACGAGCCGGCGGAGCCGTTCGAGTTCGCGTCGGCGTAAGCAGTGAGGCCGGTCGCCGCGAGGACCGCGTCGACCGTCTCCTCCACCGTCTGGTCCGCGTTGTCGATCCAGACGCCCTCGCCGGAGAGTTCCGCGCGCATGGCCTCGTCCAGGAAGGCCCAGTTCGTCGTCAGCTTCTTGTGGCGGGCGTTGTTGCGCTCCCAGGCCTTGTCCGGGCCCGGGGCCAGGATCACCACGTGGAGCGGGGCCGCCTGAGCATGGGCGCGGTAGAAGTCCAGGTGGGAGCGGCGTACGACCACGTCGTCGAGGACCGGCAGGAAGCCCGCCGCGGCGAAGCTGTCCGCGAGCAGGCAGCCGTTGCGGGCGCGCAGCAGGATCTGGCGGTCCGCCTCCGGGTCGCCGTCCGGGGTCGGCCAGTGGCCACCCTGGACGATCAACTCCTGGAGGTGGTCGACCTCGATGTGCGCGGCGCGGGCGAAGCGCGCCGCGAGGGCCGCCGCGACCGTCGACTTCCCGCTGCCGGGGATCCCCGCCAACAGGACGGTGCCGGGGGCGGGTTCGGCGCTGTCGACGGTGACGTTCTCGAAGGTCATGCGGGGGCGGTACCTCTCAACGGCGGCGTGCGGTCACAGGGGCGTGACACAGTAGCCCGGCCTCCCCGGGGAGTTCACCTGGTATTCGGCGTGCAGGATGTAGTCCTCCGGCCCGCAGGAGGCCTCGTCCGCCACGCGGTACTCGGCGCCCGTCGAGCCGCAGTCCACCTTCAGGAGCGACTGCTCGGGCCAGTCGGCGGCGTTGCGGACGCAGTCGCCGACGGAGAGCCCGACCCGCCTGCCGTCATCGCCCGGGCCCGCGATCAGCCCGATGAGGATGAGCGTCGGGATCGCGGCCGCGAGGAGCACGAACGGGGTCAGCACCAGCATCGCGGGCGCGCGGCGCAGCACCCGCCGGCCCGGGTCCAGGGGCGGGCGCCAGGCGCCGTACGGCTCGGGCAGGCGGCGGAACGCGGCGCGGGCACCGAGGACGTTGCCGAGCACGACGAACGGCGTGATGAACAGCGAGAGCATGCCCCACCAGCCGGTCACCAGGGTGTCGGAGGTCATCTTCCGGTAGACGGCGAGGCCGCAGGTGCGGCAGTAGACGCCGCGCCGGGTGACCGTGCGCATGATGACGACCATGCCCTGGTGCGCCCGGACCGTCGCCGCCGCCGCGGGCTGCGCGCCGCAGACCTCGCAGCCTTGCGGGGCGGGGGTGTTGGAGGGCGGGTACAGCTGTCCGTACTGCTGGGAAGGCTGTCCGTACGGCTGGGAAGGCTGCCCGTACGGCTGGGGAGGCTGTCCGTACTGCTGGGGAAGCTGCCCGTACGGCTGCGGTTGGCCGTACTGCGGCTGCGGCTGCCCGTACGGCTGCGGCTGCTGCGGATGGGTCATGGTGTCGCTCCCCCGTTCGGCGTCGGCACCAGAACCCTAGCCTCCGGCTCCGCCACCGCCTTCCGCTGGAAGGACGTCAGCGCCACTCCCCCGACGAGCAGTGCCGCCGCGCACCAGCGGAGCGGGCTCACCGACTCGCCCAGGAACAGGGCCGCCGAGGACATGCCGAAGACGGGGACGAGGAGGGAGAAGGGGGCGACGGAGGAGGCCGGGTAGCGGCGGAGGAGCCGGCCCCAGGCGCCGAAGCCGAAGACGGTCGTGATCCAGGCGACGTACGCGATGACGCCGACGCCCGTCCAGTCGAGGCCGCGCAGGGCTTCGAGGTCGCGCTCGGGGCCCTCCAGGAGGAGGGAGAGGGCGAGCAGCGGCAGGACCGGCACCGTACTGACCCACACCATGAAGTTGAGCGCGTCGGGCGGGGCGGCCTTGCGGGTCAGGACGTTGGAGACGCCCCAGCAGGCCGCCGCCGCGATCACCAGGGCGAAGCCCACGAGCGGGCCCGAGCCGCCCTCGTCGACGGCGGCGACGCCGATGCCGGCGAGGGCGACCGCCATCCCGAGCACCTTGAGGCGTCCGGGGCGTTCACCGAGGGCGGCGAAGGCGAAGAGGGCGGTGAAGACGGCCTGGACCTGGAGGATCAGGGAGGACAGGCCTGCCGGGGCGCCGAGGTCCATGCCGGTGAAGAGCAGGCCGAACTTGGCCACGCCCAGGACGAGTCCGACGCCCACGATCCTTCCCCAAGCTCTCAACTCCGTTCGAGCAGGGGAGACCCCGTCCCAGGCGACCTTCGGACGGCCGACGAAGAACACCGCCGGCAGCGCGGCGACGAGGAAGCGGAGGGCGGAGAAGAGCAGCGGCGGGAAGTGGTCGAGGCCGATCTCGATGACGACGAAGTTCACTCCCCAGAGGGCGGCGACCAGGGCGGCGAGGGCGATGTGGGCGGGGCGCATGTCGTCGAGCATGGTCGCCGCCGACCGTGTAGCACCAGCACAGGTCTCTTCATGATGGGATGAAGCATTCCTACATCGAGGACCCTTCAGGAGCTGCCCCGTGCTGGATCTCGGTCGTCTGCGCGCCCTGCACGCCGTCGCCGTCCACGGCAGTGTCGGCGCCGCCGCCACCGCCCTCGGCTACACCCCGTCCGCGGTCTCGCAGCAGATCGCGAAGCTGGAGCGGGAGACCCGTACGACCCTGCTCGAACGCAGCGGACGCGGCATCCGGCTCACCGACGACGCACATCAACTCGCCGCCACCGCCCGCCAGTTGCTGGCACTCGTCGAGGAGGCGGAGGTACGACTCGAAGAGCGGCGCGGCCGGCCCGCCGGGCGGCTCACGATCGCCTGCTTCGCGAGCGCGGCGCGCGGTCTGATGCCCCGGGTGCTCGCCGAGCTGGCCCGGCTCCACCCGGACCTCGACGCCCGCCTCTCGGAGGTGGACCCGCACCTCTCGGTCGACCTGGTGGCGCGGGGCGTGATCGACCTGGCGGTGGCGCACGACTGGGACATCGCGCCGCTGCCGGCGCCGCCGGGGGTCGAGCAGGTGGTCATCGGCGACGACCGGTGCGACATCCTCGTCCACCGGGACCATCCGCTGGCGGCGCGGGAGTCGGTGCGCCGGGAGGAGCTGGCGGCGGAGCGGTGGATCTCGCAGCCGCCGGGGACGGTCTGCCACGACTGGCTGACGCGGACGCTGCGGGCGACGGGGTACGAGCCGCTGATCGTCCATCAGGCCGAGGAGAACCACACGCAGGTGGCGCTGGTGGCGGCCGGTCTGGGGATCGCGCTCGTCCCGCGCCTGGGGCGCGGGGCGCTGCCGCCGGAGGTGGTGCCGGTGCGGCTCGACCCGGTGCCGACGCGCCGGCTGCACGCCATGTGGCGGACGGGTGCGGCGCGCCGCCCGGCGATCCGGGAGACGGTCCGTACGCTCCAGGAGCTCTGGCCCTCGATCGCCTCGGCCGGCTGAGTCGCCCTCGGCCGGCCGAGGTGTCCGTGGGTGACTGGGCGTCCGCGGTCGGCCGAGGCGTCCATGGGCGGCCGAGGCGTCCGTGGGCGACTGAGACGTCCGTGGGCGATTCCTGCGCGGAGCCTTGACCTGGCAGTTACTTTCGGGCTATCCGTGACGCCTTGGAAGTTTCCTTCAACCTTGCACGGCCGGAAGGAGCATCAGTGCACCACCGCGCCCCCGCCCCCTCCCGACGCACCCTCCTCACGGTGACCGCCGCAGCCGCCGCGGCGGCCGTCACCGGCACCCTCGCCCCCGCGGCCCATGCCGAATCGAACGACCTCGCGCTCCGGCGGATCATCGACCGGATGTCGCTCGAGGAGAAGGTCGGCCAGCTCTTCGTGATGCGGGTCTACGGGCACTCCGCCACCGCCCCCGACCAGGCCGACGTCGACGCCAACCTCGCCGAGATCGGCGTCCGCACCGCCGCCGAGCTGGTCGAGCGCTACCACGTGGGCGGGGTCATCTACTTCTCCTGGGCCCACAACACCCGCGACCCGCAGCAGATCGCCGAGCTCTCCAACGGCATCCAGCAGGCCGCGCTCGCGCAGCCCACCCCGGTCCCGGTGCTCATCTCCACCGACCAGGAGCACGGCATCGTCTGCCGGGTCGGCAAGCCCGCCACCCTGCTGCCCGGGGCGATGGCCCTCGGCGCCGGGGGTTCGCACGCGGACGCCCGCAAGGCCGCGCAGATCGCGGGCGAGGAGCTCGCCGCCCTCGGCATCCGGCAGAACTACGCCCCGGTCGCCGACGTGAACGTCAACCCGGCCAACCCCGTCATCGGGGTCCGCTCCTTCGGCTCCGACCCGCAGGCCGTCGCCGGTCTCGTCGCCGCCCAGGTCAAGGGGTACCAGCAGGCCGGGGTCGCGGCCACCTCCAAGCACTTCCCGGGCCACGGCGACACCGCCGTCGACAGCCACTTCGGCCTGCCGACGATCACCCACACCCGGGAGCAGTGGGCGGAGCTCGACGCGCCGCCGTTCCGGTCGGCGATCGACGCCGGCATCGACTCGATCATGACCGCGCACATCGTGGTCCCCGCGCTCGACCCCAGCGAGGACCCGGCGACGCTCTCCCGGCCCATCCTCACCGGCATCCTCCGCGAACAGCTCGGCTACGACGGCGTGGTGGTCACCGACTCCCTCGGCATGGAGGGCGTACGCACCAAGTACGGGGACGAGCGCGTCCCGGTCCTCGCCCTGAAGGCCGGCGTGGACCAGCTGCTCAACCCGCCGAAGCTCGACGTGGCCTGGAACGCCGTCCTGAAGGCCGTCAGGGACGGCGAACTGACGGAGGCCCGGCTCGACGAATCGATCCTGCGGATCCTGCGGCTCAAGGCGAAGCTGGGCCTCTTCCGGCAGGCGTACGCGACCCGGGCGGGCGTCGAGCGGGTGGTCGGCACCGAGGAGCACCTCGCCCACGCCGACCGGATCGCCGAGGCGACGACGACGCTCCTCCTCAACGAGGACGGCTTCCTGCCGCTGAATCCGGCCTCCCACGGCTCGGTCCTCGTCGTCGGCGCGGACCCGGCCTCACCGTCCGGTACGACGGGGCCGCCGACGAGGACGCTCGCGACGGCGCTGACGGAACTGGGCTTCACGGCGACGGCCCTGTCCACCGGGATCACGCCGACGGCGGCGAAGATCGAGGAGGCGGTGGCGGCGGCGGCCGGCAAGGACGTGGTGCTCGTCGGCACCTACAACGTCTCGGCCACGAGCCCGCAGCGGACGCTCGTGGCGCGGCTCGTCGCGACGGGGGTGCCGGTGGTGACGGTCGCGATCCGCAACCCGTACGACGTCGCGCGGCTGGGCGGCCAGCGGGCCACCCTCGCCGCGTACTCCTGGACGGACGTCGAACTCCGTGCGGCGGTCCGGGTCCTGGCCGGCAAGGCCCGGCCCCAGGGCCGGCTGCCGGTCCCGGTCCAGAGCGCGGAGGACCCGACGAAGGTGCTGTATCCGGTGGGGTACGGGCTGTCGTACGAGCGCTAGCGGTGAGCAGGGGGTGCGCCCGACGGGCGCACCCCCTGCTCGTACCGGAAGTTACGGCCGGAGGCCGTGCTCCCGGGTCGTGTCCTCGTCGACCGGCTGGTCGACGCGCGCGTCGAAGCGCGCCAGCGGCTGGGCCGCCTGGACCGCCGGGGCGGAGACGCCCGCCCACTCCAGGATGCGGGCCGTGGCGTTCGTGCGCTCGGACTCGACGAGTCCGGCGACGTTCGCGCCGTGGTTCATGCCCGGCGCCACGTACACGTACGAGTCACGCGCGCCCTTGTCGACGCGGAACTGCTCGGAGCCCCACGGGTCGTTGCCGCCGTAGACGAAGAGCATGTGGTTCGCGTTCTTGCGGACCCAGTCGTCGACGTCGCGCATGACCCACGGCTTGAACTTCATCGGGATCGAGCTCGGCACGAAGCTGCTGGCCGGCTGGTAGCCGTAGCGGGTCAGACCGTCGAGGTGCGGCTGCTTGATGGTGGGCGAGCCGAGCTCGGTGGCCGCCTGGTAGTAGTACGGCGTGTAGTACTCCAGGCCCTGGTCGGTGTACGCGGACCAGCCGGAGTACGCGTCGATCGTGTCGTACACGACGTCGTCGCTCGCGGTCGCCGCGTCCGGGATCTGGTCGCAGACGTCCTGGCCGTAGTACTGCCAGAAGCCCCACACGAAGTCGAGGACGACGGCCTCGTACGCCTTGTCGAGCGAGCCGACCGTGTTGAAGGTGGCGCCCTCGGACTCGGCCCAGGCCTTGTACTTCTTCTCCAGCGGCTCGCGGCGGACGAGGGCCTCGCGCTGCATGTTGTTCAGGCGGTCGCGGCAGTCCTTCGTGCCGACGGTCTCGAAGAACCGGTCGTAGGCCGAGTCCTCCTTGTTGACCACGTCGTTCGGGGCCACATACGCGACGACGCCGTCCATGTCGCGCGGGTAGAAGCGCTCGTAGTACGTGGCGGTCATGCCGCCCTTGGAGCCGCCGGTGGCCAGCCAGTTCTTCCCGTAGATCGACTTCAGCGCCGTGTAGATGCGGTGCTGGTCGCTGGCGGCCTGCCAGATGTCCAGCTTCGACCAGTCGGCCGGCGCCGGGCGGGACGGCGTGAAGAAGCGGTACTCCATGGAGACCTGGTTGCCGTCGATGATCCGGGTCGGCTCGGTCCGGCTCGGCGTGGTGTTCAGCCCGTAGCCGCTGGTGCGGAAGACGGTGGGGCGGCTCGTGTCCTTGTGGAGGATCGAGATCCGCTGCTGGAACGTGCCCAGCCACGGGCGCTTGTGGTCGATCGGCTGCTCGTAGTTGAGGACGAAGTAGCGGTAGCCCGCGTACGGCTTCTCCTCGATCAGGCTCATCCCGGGGATCGCCAGGATGCGGTCCTTGATGTCGGTGCTCGTGCTCTGCGAGTCGACGACGGCCGCGCTGCCGGTCTCCGTGTCCGCGGCGGTGGCCACACCGGACGACCCGACGGTGCCTATGAGCACCGAAAGCGACAGCGCCCATCTCAGCGACTTGCGCATTCACCCTCCCCTTGGTTCACAACGGTGTCGCGAACCTAGCGGGGACAACGTGCGGACCGCCAGACCCAGTTGATCCTTACTCTTGGACTTTCCTGTACATCAGCACAGGATCCAGCCCGTCGCCGTCCCCCGGCCCGCCACCGAACCGGTCGCCCGGACGCAGCGGTTGAGCGCGTGGACGGTCAGGGGGCCCGCCTGCCGGTCGAAGCGGCCCGACCGGACGACGGGGTGGCCGCCGCGCGGCTGGAGCGAGACGGCCATCGGGCGGCGGGGGCCCGGCCGTTTGGCGACGGTGACGGCGCAGACGTACTGGCGGGTCCGGTAGAGGCGCAGCTCGCCGGTGGCGAAGGCGATCGTCCGGGTGGGCCGGCCGTGGCAGACGGAGGCGGCGTCGGCGGTCCCGCCGCCGGGCCCCGGGCCGGGGAGGAGGAGCAGCGCGAGGGCGGCGAGGAGCGGGACGAGCACGCGGGCGAGTGCGCGGGACGTGCCGGTGTCCGTGGTCATGCGTTCCCCTCCCGGGCGAGTCGTCGTACGGCCGTACGACGCACGAGGTCCCGGAATGGTTGCCTCCGCATGTATCCGTCAGCCGAAGGTCGTCATGACCAGCAGCAGGAAGACGAACTCCGCGCCGAGCTGGGTCCAGACCGCGGCCCGACGGACGGTGGCGCGGTCCGCACCCTGGGCGATCGCGAAGGCCACGGCCGCCAGCACCAGGCTCACGACGTACGGGTAGCCCGGGGTGGAGCCGCAGCCCTCCCCGTACGTGATGCAGCGGCCCGCGTTCTCCGCGGTGAGGGCGACGATTCCGGCGAGCACGGTCGCCGGGACGAACAGCCCGGCCCCGATCAGGGAGCGCTTCCGGAGGCGCGCGCCCTCGACGTCCGGCGGGGTGACGGGGACGGGCGAGGCGGCGTGGGCGCGGGGGTCGTGGCTCATGTCCCCGATTCAAGCCCGCGGGACGGCGGCGGGGGATCCGCCGGGGTACTCACCCGGCGGATCCCCCGTACTCAGACGCGGTCCCGGACCAAGCCTCAGACGCGGTCCCGGACCAGGTCTCAGACGCGGTCCCGGGCCAAGCCTCGGACGCGGTCTCGGGCCAGGTCTCAGACCCGCTCCGGCTCCGCCTCCCCGATGAACGTGTTCCACAGCGTCGCGTACCGGCCGCCCAGGGCCAGGAGTTCGTCGTGGGTGCCGTCCTCCGCGACCCGGCCGTGGTCCATCACGACCACCCGGTCCGCGCGCGCGGCCGTCGTCAGGCGGTGGGCGACGACGAGGGTCGTGCGGCGGCCCGCGAGGCGGTCGGTGGCCTGGTTGACCTGGGCCTCGGTCGCCAGGTCCAGGGCCGCCGTGGCCTCGTCCAGGAGCAGGATGTCCGGGTCGACGAGCTCGGCGCGGGCGAGGGCGATCAGCTGGCGCTGTCCGGCGGAGAGGTTGCGGCCGCGCTCGGCGACCTCGTGGAGGTAGCCGCCGTCGAGGGTGGCGATCATGTCGTGCGCGCCGACCGCGCGGGCCGCCGCCTCGACCTCGGCGTCGGTCGCCTCGGGGCGGCCGTACGCGATGGCGTCGCGGATCGTCCCGGCGAAGAGGTACGCCTCCTGGGGGACGACGCCGAGCCGGTGGCGGTACGCGGTGAGGTCGAGGTCCCGCAGGTCGGTGCCGTCGGCGGTGACCCGGCCGCCCGTCGGGTCGTAGAACCGGGCGACCAGCTTGACCAGCGTGGACTTGCCGGCGCCGGTCTCGCCGACGAAGGCGACGGTCTGCCCGGCGGGGATCCGCAGATCGATCCCGGTGAGGGCCTCTTCCTCGTCGCCGTACGCGAAGGAGACGTCCTCGAAGGCGATCTCGCCGCGCAGCGACAGCACGTCCAGGGGCGCGTCGGCGGCGGCCGTCGACGTCGGCTCCTGGAGGAGCTCCTGCATGCGCTTCAGCGAGACGGCGGCCTGCTGGTAGCCGTCGAAGACCTGCGAGAGCTGCTGGACGGGCGCGAAGAAGAGGTCGATGTAGAGGAGGTAGGCGACGAGGGCGCCGGTGGTGAGGGTGCCGGCCTCGATCCGGTTCGCGCCGACGATCAGGACGGCGGCGGCCGCGACCGAGGACAGCAGGGTCACGAAGGGGAAGTAGACCGAGATCAGCCACTGGCCCCGGACGCGCGCCTCGCGGTACGAGTCGCTGCGCTCGGCGAACCGGGCCGCGCCCGAGCGCTCGCGGCGGAAGGCCTGCACGATCCGCAGGCCGGAGACGGACTCCTGGAGGTCGGCGTTGACGACGCTGATCCGCTCGCGCGCCAGCTCGTACGCCTTCACGCTGGAGCGGCGGAAGTAGTACGTGCCGATGGCGAGGACCGGCAGGGTCGCGAAGACGACCAGGGCGAGCTGGAGGTCGAGCACGAGCAGCGCGACCATGATCCCGAAGAAGGTCACGACCGAGACGAAGGCGGTGACCAGGCCCGTCTGCAGGAAGGTCGACAGGGCGTCGACGTCCGTGGTCATCCGGGTCATGATCCGGCCGGTGAGCTCGCGCTCGTAGTAGTCGAGGCCGAGCCGCTGGAGCTGGGCGAAGATCTTCAGGCGCAGCGCGTACAGGACCCGCTCGCCGGTGCGGCCGGTCATCCGGGTCTCGGCGGTCTGCGCGACCCACTGCACGAGGACGGTGACCAGGGCGAGCGCGGAGGCCGCCCACACGGCGCCGATCGCGAGCCGGTTCACGCCCTCGTCGATGCCGTGCCGGATCAGGACCGGGAGCAGCAGGCCCGCGCCCGCGTCGAGGGCGACAAGACCGAGGCTGATGAGCAGCGGGACGCCGAAGCCGCGGAGGAGACGGCGCAGGCCGTACGCGTCCTCGGGCGACACGGCGCGGGCCTCGTCGATGTCGGGGGTGTCGGTGGCCGGCGGCAGCGCCTCGACGGCGGCGAGCAGCTCGGGGGTGGCCCCGGGCGCGGGGGTCTCGCGGCCGGTGGTCTCGTCCCGTACCCACAGGGTCGGGGTGATGCCCCGCTCGGCGTCGAACTCGGCGTCCAGCTCGGCCCGCAGCGTGCGGTCCTCGGGGAGCTCGTCCGGCGGCGTGAGGTGGCCGGGCGAGACGGCGCCGAGCTCCTCGGGGTCGGTGAGGAGGCGGCGGAAGAGCGGGGAACGCTGCTCCAGCTCGGCGTGGGTGCCGATGTCGGCGAGGCGGCCGTCCTCCAGGACGGCGATGCGGTCGGCGAGGCCGAGGGTGGAGCGGCGGTGTGCGATGAGCAGGGTCGTACGGCCCGCCATCACGGACTTGAGGGCCTCGTGGATCTCGTGCTCGACCTTGGCGTCGACGGCCGAGGTGGCGTCGTCGAGGAGGAGCAGCCGGGGGTCGGTGAGGATCGCGCGGGCGAGGGCGACGCGCTGGCGCTGGCCGCCGGAGAGGGTGAGGCCGTGCTCGCCGACCTTGGTGTCGTACCCCTCGGGGAGCTCGGCGATGAAACGGTCCGCCTGGGCGGCGCGGGCGGCGGTCTCGATCTGCTCGCGGGTGGCGTCGGGGACGCCGTACGCGATGTTCGCGGCGACCGTGTCCGAGAAGAGGAAGGAGTCCTCGGGGACGAGGCCGACGGCGGCGCGCAGCGAGTCGAGGGTGAGCTCGCGGACGTCGTGGCCGCCGACGAGGACGGCGCCGTGGGTGACGTCGTAGAAGCGGGGCAGGAGGAGGGAGACGGTCGACTTGCCGGAGCCGGAGGCGCCGACGACGGCGACGGTCTCGCCCGGCTGGATCTCCAGCGAGAAGCCGTCAAGCACGGGCCGCCCGTCTTCATAGGCGAAGGACACGTCGTCGAACTCGACGGTCGCGGGCGCGTCGGCGGGCAGCTCCTTGGTGCCGTCCTTGATCACCGGCTCGGTGTCGATGAGGTCGTAGACCCGCTCGACGCCGGCGCGGGCCTGCTGGCCGACGGTGAGGACCATGGCGAGCATGCGGACCGGGCCGACGAGGGAGGCCAGGTAGGAGGAGAAGGCGACGAAGGTGCCGAGGGTGATCTGGTGCCGGTAGGCGAGCCAGCCGCCGAGCGCGAGGACGGCGACCTGGCCGAGGGCGGGTACGGCCTGGAGGGCCGGCGTGTACTTCGAGTTCAGCCGGATCGTCCGCAGGCGCCCCGCGAACAGCTTCCGCCCGGCCTCGCGGATCTTGCCGGTCTCCTGGTCCTCCTGGCCGAAGCCCTTCACGACCCGGACGCCGGTCACGGCCCCGTCGACGACCCCGGCGACGACGGCGGCCTGCTGCTGCGCGTGCCAGGTCGCCGGGTGGAGACGGGTGCGGCTGCGCTTGGCGATCCACCAGAGGGCGGGGGCGACGGCGAGCGCGACGAGGGTGAGCGGGATCGACAGGTAGGCCATGACGGCCAGCGAGATGAGGAAGAGCAGGATGTTCCCGATCGTCATCGGGAGCATGAAGAGGAGGCCCTGGATCAGCTGGAGGTCGCTGGTGGCCCGCCCGACGACCTGCCCGGTGGACAGCTCGTCCTGCCGCCGCCCGTCGAGCCGGGTGACGGTGCCGTACATGTCGATGCGCAGGTCGTGCTGGACGTCGAGGGCGAGACGGCCGCCGTAGTAGCGGCGGACGTAGGTGAGGGCGTAGACGAGGACGGCGGCGCCTATGAGCAGGCCGGTCCAGACCGCGAGGGACCTGGTCTTCGTCCCGATGACGTCGTCGATGATCACCTTGGTGACGAGCGGCACGAGCGCGAGCACGGCCATGCCCGCCAGGGAGGACCCGAGCGCGAGCAGTGTGTTCGCCTTGTACCGCCACGCGTACCCGGCCAGCCTGCGCGCCCAGCCCTGCTGTTTCTCCCCGACCGCCGCCACGAAGGCCTCCCGCTCGTCCTGGTCTACCGGAAGGCCCAACACGGCCGACGTGCGATTTCATCCCGCCGCAACAAATACGGGCCTTCGGTCCTAGGACCGGCCCCGGGCGGGTAGGGAATCCCTGGCCCCGCCGGACGAGCGGTGCCGTGGGTGGAGCGGAAGGGGAGGTCCGTGGGGAAGGTCGAGGACGGGAAGCCGTACCAGTGGGGACGGCTGTACGCGGCGCTGCGGGCGGTGCACGGGTTCGCGGCGACCGGGCGGGTGACGCCGGCGACAGACCGGGAGCTGAGGGACACGGCCAGCAGACCGCGGTCGGTCTTCGAGGGCTTCCTGCGGAACGCGGGCCTCGACGTCTTCGCCGCCCGGCAGCGGGGCGGGCTCGTCGCCGAGGCGGCGGCGGTGGCCTTCGCCGACGTGGCGCGGCTGATACCCCCGCGGCGCATGGACACCGACCAGATCACCGCCCAGGCGGCACATTTCCGCCAGGGGTACGAGGCGCAGCTCGCCGAGTACCGGAAGGCCTGGGAGGGGCTCGTCGACTGAGCGGGCGGTCCCGCCCGGCCCCCACGGCCGGGCGGGTCGCCGCGCCCGTCAGAGGTGCGTCGGCTCGAACATCCGCAGCAGCGCCGGGAGGACCACCACCGACGGGCCCGGGGTCGCGAGGGCCTTCGTCAGGTCCTCCGTCAGGGACTCCGGGGTCGTCAGGGTCGCCGGGACGCCGAAGGACTCGGCGAGGGCCACGAAGTCCGGGCGGGACAGTTCGGTGGCCGTGGCCTCGCCGAACGCGCCCGTCATGTACTCGCGCAGGATCCCGTACCCGCCGTCGTCGACGATCAGCCAGGTCACGTCGAGGCCGTACTGCTTCGCCGTCGCCAGCTCCGCGATCGAGTACATCGCGCCGCCGTCGCCGGAGACCGCGAGGACCGGCCGGGACGGGTCCGCGGCGGCCGCGCCGAGGGCGGCGGGGAAGCCGTAGCCGAGGCCGCCCGCACCCTGGGCCGAGTGCATCGTGTTCGGGTGCCGCGCGTCGAAGGCCGACCACGCCCAGTACGCCAGGATCGTCATGTCCCAGAAGCTCGGCGCCCGGTCCGGGAGCGCCTCCCGCACGGCCGCGACGATCCGCTGCTCCAGGCCGAGGTCCTGGGCCGCGATCCGGTCCCGGACCTTGCCCAGGACCGCCGAGACCCGCTCCGGGGCCGTCGGGTCCGTACGCTCCTCGACCGTCTCCAGGAGGGCCTGGAGCGCGAGGCGGGCGTCCGCGTGGATGCCGAGCGCCGGGTGGTTGGACTCCAGCTTGCCCGCGTCGGCCTCGATCTGGATCACCCGGCCGCGCGGGGCGAACGTGTGGTAGTTCGAGGACAGCTCGCCGAGGCCCGAGCCGACGACGAGGAGGACGTCGGCGTCCTCCAGGAAGTCCGTGGTGTGCCGGTCCTCCAGCCAGGACTGGAGCGACAGCGGGTGCTCCCACGGGAAGGCGCCCTTGCCGCCGAAGGTGGTGACGACGGGCGCGTCGATCTTCTCGGCGAGCGCGAGGAGCTTGCCGGAGGCGTCGGAGCGGACGACGCCGCCGCCCGCGATGATCGCGGGCCGCTCGGCGTTCGCCAGGAGGTGCGCCGCGACCGCCGTCAGCTCGGGGCGCGGGACGACGTCCTCGGGGGTCGCGTCCATGGCCGTGACGACGGGGATCGTCGTCTCCGCGAGGAGGACGTCCTGCGGGATCTCCACCCAGACCGGGCCGTGCGGGGCGGTGAGCGCCGACTCCCAGGCCGCCGCGATCGCGGACGGGATCTGGGACTGCGTACGGACCGTGTGGACGGACTTCACGACGTCGCGGAACGAGGCCTGCTGGTCGCGGAGCTCGTGGAGGTAGCCGTGCCGGCCGCCGCCGAGCCCGGCCACCGGGATCTGGCTGCCGATCGCGAGGACGGGGGCGGAGGCGGCGGCCGCCTCCTGGAGCGCGGCGAGCGACATGAGCGCGCCGGGGCCGGTGGAGAGCAGCAGCGGGGCGGCCTCGCCGGTGATCCGGCCGTAGGCGTCGGCGGCGAAGCCGGCGTTGTTCTCGACGCGGAGGCCGACGTAGCGGAGGTCGCTGCGGCGCAGGGCGTCGAACATGCCGAGGGCGTGCTGGCCGGGGAGGCCGAAGACCGTCGTGGCGCCGAGGCCGGTGAGGGTCTCTACGACGAGGTCGCCGCCGTTGCGCCCCTTGGGCGGGTTGAGGGCCGCCTCGGTCTGGGCGACCGTGGGCCGCAGCACGAGGTCGTGGTCGTGGGTCATGGTCGTCCCTTGGCGTGGCTCGGTGGTCGGGTGCGGGCCGGTGGTCGGGTGGTGCCCACCCGTTCCGCCCTGCGGAACGTATGCCCACCACCCGACGGCGGCGCGGGCGGGCGAAGCCCGACCCGCGCCGAAGGAACTACTTCGCGTCGCGCGCCGCGGCGATCTGGCGGGACATGATCGTCGTCAGTTCGTACGCCGTGTGCGACGCGGCGACCGCCGTGATCTCGGCGTGGTCGTACGCCGGGGCGACCTCGACGACGTCGGCGGAGACCAGGTTGCAGGAGGAGAGGCCGCGGAGGATCTCCAGGAGCTCGCGGGAGGTCATGCCGCCGGCCTCGGGGGTGCCGGTGCCGGGGGCGTGGGCCGGGTCGAGGCAGTCGATGTCGATGGAGATGTACAGCGGGCGGTCGCCGATGCGCTGGCGCAGCTGGTCGGCGACCTCGTCGGCGCCGCGGCGGTAGACGTCGGAGGACGTCACGATGCCGAAGCCGAGCTTCTCGTCGTCGGTGAGGTCCTGCTTGCCGTAGAGCGGGCCGCGGGTGCCGACGTGGGAGAGGGCGGAGGTGTCGAGGATGCCTTCCTCGACGGCGCGGCGGAACGGGGTGCCGTGGGTGTACTCGGCGCCGAAGTAGGTGTCCCAGGTGTCGAGGTGCGCGTCGAAGTGGAGCAGGGCGACGGGGCCGTGCTTCTTGGCGACGGAGCGCAGCAGCGGCAGGGCGATGGTGTGGTCGCCGCCGAGGGTCATCATGCGGGCGCCGGTGCCGAGGAGGTCGTCGGCGGCGGCCTCGATGGTCTCGACGGCCTCGTTGATGTTGAACGGGTTGGCGGCGATGTCGCCGGCGTCCGCGACCTGGGCGAGGGCGAACGGGGAGGCGTCCTGCGCGGGGTTGTAGGGGCGCAGGAGGCGGGAGGCCTCGCGGATGGCGTTGCCGCCGAAGCGGGCGCCGGGGCGGTAGGAGACGCCGGTGTCGAAGGGGACGCCGACCACGGCGACGTCGGCGGTGCCGACCTCGTCGAGGCGCGGCAGCCGGGCGAACGTCGCGGGACCGGCGTACCGCGGGATGCGGGACGAGTCGATCGGGCCGCGGAAGGCGTTCTGGTCGCTGCTGCTCATGGTCGGGGTCCTCCTGGGTGCTTCTCGGTGGGCCGGGCGTCGGGTCGCGACGCCCGGGGCGTGGGCCGCCGTCAGGCGGTGACGGGTGCCGGGTCCGTGGACTCGGGCGCGGTCTCGGTCGGGGTCTCCTGGCCGGCCAGCCGGGCGCGCCAGTTCGCGAGCACGGTGGCGTCCGTCGGGCGGGTGGCCAGGGAAACGATCACATATGCGGCGAGCGAGGCCAACAAACCGTAGTAAACAGGCTCATTTGCCAAGATTCCGTAAGTCCACATCAGGCCAATGACGGCCAGGCCGCCGACGGTGACCGCGGCGAGCGCGCCCTGGACGGTGCCGCGGCGCCAGAGCAGGCCGCCGAGGATGGGCACGAGGAGCCCGCCGACCAGCAGGTTGTAGGCGACGGTGAGGGCCTGGACGACGTCGTTGAGGGCGATGGCGATGAGGATGACGGCGACGCCCATGATGAGGATGAAGAGGCGGTTGCCCTTCACTTCGTCGTGGTCGTTCTCGTCCTTCTTGGCGACGGAGCCGCGCAGGCGTGACCAGATGTCGTTGTTGGCGACGGTGGCACAGGCGATGAGGGCGCCGGAGGAGGTCGACATCACGGCGGCGAGCGCGGCGGCGAGGACGAGGCCCCGGACGCCCATCGGCAGCTCGTCCTTGACGATGGTGGCGAAGGCGTCGTCGGCGCTGGGCAGCTTCGGGTAGAGGACCTTGGCCGCGGTGCCGATGACGGCTCCGGCGAGGGCGTACGCCAGACAGTAGGTGCCGGCGACGGTGCCGCCCCACTTGGCGACCTTGTCGGTGCGGGCGGTGAAGACCCGCTGCCAGATGTCCTGGCCGATGAGCATGCCGAAGGTGTAGATCAGCACGTACGTGAAGATCGTCTCGCCGCCGATGCCGAGGGGCTCGAAGTACGAGGTGGGCAGCGCCTCGCGCATGCCCTCGAAGCCGCCGGCCTTGATCACGGCGATCGGCAGCAGCAGGAGCAGCACGCCGATGGTCTTCACCACGAACTGCACCATGTCGGTGATCGTGATGGACCACATGCCGCCGAGGGTCGAGTACGCGACGACGATGGTGCCGCCGAGGACGATCGCGAGGGTCCGGGGCAGGTCGAAGAGGACGTCGAAGATCGTGGCGTACGCGATGGTCGAGGTGACCGCGAGCATCAGCGTGTACGCCCACATCACGACGCCCGAGATGACGCCGGCCTTGCCGCCGTAGCGCAGGTCGAGCATCTCGGAGACGGTGTAGACCTTCAGCCGGGCGATGCGGGCGGAGAAGAACACGCTCAGCGCGAGCAGGCCGAGGCCGATGGCGAAGACCATCCAGGCGCCGGAGAGGCCGTACTTGTAGCCGAGGCCGACGCCGCCGATGGTGGAGGCGCCGCCGAGGACGATGGCGGCCATCGTCCCGGAGTACATCCAGGGCCCGAGGCGGCGGCCGGCCACCAGGAACTCGCTCTTGGACTTGGCGCGGCGCATGCCCCACCAGCCCATCGCGAGCATGCCGGCCAAGTACAGGACGATCACTGTGTAGTCGACGGCCATGGGGCCCTCCTTCTTCTCACCTCGGTGGCGTGTCGTGCGGGGGAAGTGCCCAGGTGCTGATCGCGGGGACATCCGCCCGTACCCGCGGCCCTGGGATGAGAACGACAGTAAGTGGCCGGAAAGCGACCTTGAAGTGTACGTTTCCTCCACTGTCCTGGCGGGGGATGTACGAAGGATCCATGCCGATGCCCCCGACGCCCCCCGCGGAGCCGAGCTCCACTCCCCCGGCGCCCCCCGTGTCGCTCGCCGCGCTGCTCGCCCGCCCCGACCTGGGCCTGCGGCTGCTCGCCGGGCCCGAGGACGTACCGCTGCACTGGGTGCACACCTCGGAGATGGCCGACCCGTACCCGTATCTGCTCGGCGGCGAGCTGCTCATGACGGCCGGCGTGCAGCTCACCGACCCGGCGCACTACGTCGAGCGGGTCGTGGAGGCGGGGGCGGCGGCGCTCGCCTTCGGGGTGACGCCGGTGTACGACACGGTGCCGCCGGAGCTCGTCGCCGCGTGCGAGCGGCACGGCCTGCCTCTCGTGGAGGTCCCTCCCCGGACCCCGTTCACGGCGGTGGCGCGAGCGCTGTGGCGGCTGATGGCGGAGGCCCGGCTGCACGAGCTGCGCCGGGTGACCGAGGCCCAGCAGTCCCTGGCGGCGGCCGCGGCCCGGCCGGCCCCGGTCCCGGCGGTGCTCGGCGCGCTCGCCTCGCGGCTCGGCGGGCGGGCGGTGCTGTTCGGGGCGGACGGCACGGAGTCGGCGGCGGCCGGCCGGGAGGTCCCGGCGGAGGCGGCACGGGCCCTGCGGGACCTGGCGGGGGTGCTCGGGCCGCGCCCGGGCGGACCGGCGTCGGCGAGCGGGGACGGCGGCGGGCTGCGGCTCGCCGCGTACGCGCTCGGCGGCGGGGAGGGCCTGACGCTGGGGGTGGCGACGGAGCGGCGCGGCCCGGGCGACCACACGATCGCGGGCGTCGCGGTGGTCCTGCTCTCCCTGCTCACGGCCCCGCACCGGGGCGCGGACGTGACCGTACGGGACGGAGCCCTGGTCCGGCTGCTGCTCGGCGCGCCCCCGGCGGAGGTCGCGGGCGCGCTGGGCCCGGGCCCCTGGACGGTGGTCCACGCGCGCGGCGGCGACGGCACCCCGTTCGCGGCGGCGAGCCTGGCGGCGGCGCTGGGGACCCCGCTGGTGGCCGCGGACGTGGCCACGGGCCCGACACCGGCGGGCCCCGGCGCGGGCCCGGACGCCCCGGGCGCCGTGCGCCCCGGCACCGTGCGCCTCCTCCTCCCCTCCTCCGCTCCCGTCACCGCCCAGCAGGGCTGGACCCTCGGGGCGAGCGCCCCCGTCGCGGCCTCGGAGCTCGCCGCCGGGGACGCGCAGGCGGCGCGGGCGCTGCGCAGGGCGGAGGCCTCGCGGGCGGCGCTCGTCCGGCACCGCTCCAACGGTTTCGCCGCGCTCGTCGACCACGACGAGGCCGCCGCCTACGCCCGTACCCTCCTCGCTCCGCTCACCGAAGCCCTGGCCGAGACGCTCCGGGTCTGGCTCTCCCTCCACGGCAGCTGGGACCGAACGGCGGTGGCCCTGGACATCCACCGGAACACCGTCCGTCAGCGCATCGCCCGCTGCGCGGCGCTCCTCGACCGGGACCTGGACGACCCGGACGTACGGATGGAGCTGTGGTTCGCGCTCCGCACGCGGTGACCCGCGCGGTCCCCCGTCACCAGAGCTTGTTCACCGCCGTCTTCGCCGTCGTGCGGAAGGCGGACAGCGGGGCGTCCTTCAGGTCGCCCATCTGGCCCCAGCGGACGAAGGTGACGGTGCGGCCGTCGCGGCCGACGGAGAACAGGTGGATGTCGGTGTTGCCGATCTGCGGGTCGGCGGTGTCCAGGCTGTAGACCCAGGCGCCCTCCTCCACGGCGATCTTGCCGTGGTAGGCGCTGACGGCGTGCAGGCCCGGGTTCTGCCGCTCCAGGAGGGGGCCGCAGCCGGCGAGGGACTTGCGGAGGGTGTCGACCAGCTTCACCGCGTCGGCCTCGGTGCGGGCGACGGTGGTGATCTGGACGCCGTTGGTGTCGAGCTCGGTGGTGAACTCGCGGTAGCGGGTGTTCTGCGCCGGGATCTTGTACGGGGCGCAGAGGGCGCCGCCGTTCTCCGGGACACCGGTGAAGACGCGGGTGGCGGTCCACGGCGTCGACGACGCCGGCATCTGGGCGGCGGAGAGGAAGGCGGGCTGGGCGGCGGCCTGCGCCGGGGCGGCGGCGAGGGCGGCGAGGCCCAGAGCGGCAGCGGCGGTGGCCGCGAGTGCGGTACGGAGCTTGTTCACGGTGGTGGATCCCCCGTCGGGTCGTTCGGTCAGTGCTCCACCACCCTCGGGCCCCCGCCCACTCCGGGCAACGGTGCCACGCCCCTCACCCGTCCCGGAACCATTCCACCCCCTCTGACGTGGGAGGACGCAAGAGGGGTGGAACGAGCGGGGGATGGGTCGATGGGTGAGGTCGAGGAGTTCGCGGCACGGGTGCGCGCGCTGAAGACGCGCGACGGGCGCAGTTACGAGGCGCTGGGGCGGCGCCTCGGGGTCAGCGCCTCCACGCTGCACCGTTACTGCTCCGGTGCGGCCGTCCCGGAGTCCTTCGCCGTCGTCGAACGCCTGGCCCGGCTGTGCGGGGCCGCCGCGGACGAGATCCGGGAGCTGGAGGAGCACTGGCGACGCGCGGACCTCGTCCGCAGGCCCCCGGCGGAGCCGGTCGCGAAGCCGGTCGCGGCGGCCGGGGGTCCGTCGGTCGCGAAGCCGGTCGCGGAGCCGGTCGCGGCAGCCGGGGGCCCGTCGGTCGCGGCGCCCGCAGAACCGCCCGCGGCCGTGATGGCCGCCCTCGATCCCGCCCCGGCCCCCGCCCCGACCCGCCGCAGGCCCTGGCTCGTCGTCGGTGCCGTGGCCGCCGTCGTGGCGCTCGTGGTCGGGGCCGTCCTGCTGCCCGGGCGCGGCCGGGAGCCGGAGGACCGCGCGGGGACGGACACGGCGCCCCCGTTCACGTACACCGTCGCCTCGCACCTCTGGGAGAACGGCTGCGGCCACACCTATCTCGCCGACCGGCCCCCGGCGCGGGTCGGCGCTCCCCCGGCGCCGGTCGACGCCGCCCGGTGGGCCGGGGCGCTCGGTGCCGTGCACGGCGGGCAGACGCTCGTCCGGCTCTCGGTGCAGGGGAAGGGGGCCTCCGCCGTGGTCCTCCAGGGGCTGCACGTGCGCGTGGTGGGGCGGGCGGCGCCGCTGTCCTGGGGGGCGTACCGCATGGACGACGGCTGCGGCGGGGCCGTCACCCCCCGCCGGTTCGCCGTGGACCTCGACGCGCCGCGCCCGCTGGCCCGGCCGGTCGACGGGTACGACGCCTCGGGGGAGGAGGGCCGGACGATCCCGGCCGTCTCGTTCCCCTACGCCGTCACCGCGGCCGAGCCCGAGGAGCTGCTGGTCTCCGCCCGCACGGTCGGCTGCGACTGCCGCTGGTTCCTGGAGCTGGAGTGGAGCTCGGAGGGGCGCAGCGGTGTGGCGAGGATCGCCGATGAGGACGGGCAGGCCTTCCGTACGAGCGGGCGGGCGAAGGGGAGCCCGGTCCACGCCTACGACGCGGCGAAGGGGCTCTGGATCACAGGCTCGGAGTCTGGACAGGGTGGGTGACTGCTGGGTAACTTCGAACAGAACACCCTGAGCAAGCGCTTAGACAACCGGCAGCGACAAGGAGGCGGCTCGTGCGCCGTACCGTATTCAACGAGGACCACGAGGCGTTCCGGGAGACCATCCGCGCCTTCATCGAGGCCGAGGTCGTCCCCGTCTACGACGAGTGGTTCGCCGCGGGTCAGGCGCCGCGCGAGTTCTACGACAAGCTCGGCGAGCTCGGCATCTTCGGCATCAACGTGCCCGAGGAGTTCGGCGGCGCGGGCCTGGACACCCACAAGTTCGAGGCCGTCCTGTACGAGGAGACCTCGCGCGCCGGCGTCCAGTTCGGCGGCTCCGGCGTCCACGTGCTGCTCGCCCTGCCGTACATCAAGATGCTCGCCACCGACGAGCAGAAGAAGCGCTTCCTGCCGAAGTTCGTCACCGGCGAGGAGATGTGGGCGCTCGCCATGACCGAGCCGGGCACCGGCTCCGACGTCGCGGGCATGAAGACCACCGCCAAGCTCTCCGAGGACGGCACCCACTACGTCCTCAACGGCGCCAAGACCTTCATCACCGGTGGCGTCCACGCCGACCGCGTGATCGTCTGCGCCCGCACCTCCGCGCCGTCCGAGGACGACCGCCGCTTCGGCATCTCCCTCTTCGCCGTGGACACCAAGTCCGAGGGCTACTCCATCGGCCGCAAGCTGGACAAGCTCGGCCTGCGCACCTCCGACACGGCCGAGCTGGCCTTCGTCGACGTCAAGGTGCCCGCCGAGGACCTGCTCGGCGAGGAGGGCAAGGGCTTCTACTACCTCGGCCACAACCTGGCCTCCGAGCGCTGGGGCATCGCCTTCGGCGCCTACGCCCAGGCCAAGGCCGCCGTCCGCTTCGCCCAGCAGTACGTCACGGACCGCACGGTCTTCGGCAAGCCGGTCGCCTCCTTCCAGAACACCAAGTTCGAGCTGGCCGCCTGTCAGGCCGAGGTCGACGCCGCCGAGGCCGTCGCCGACCGCGCCCTGGAGGCCCTGGACGCGGGCGAGCTGTCCCCCGCCGAGGCCGCCAGCGCCAAGCTGTTCTGCACCGAGGTCGCGCACCGCGTCATCGACCGCTGCCTCCAGCTGCACGGCGGCTACGGCTACATGAACGAGTACCCGATCGCCCGCCTGTACGCCGACAACCGCGTCAACCGCATCTACGGCGGCACCAGCGAGATCATGAAGTCGATCATCGCCAAGTCGATGGGCCTGTAAGTGCCCGACGCACCTACGGCACTGGATGACCTGCTCGATCTGCTCGACCTGGAGCGGATCGAGCAGGACATCTTCCGGGGCGAGTCCCGGCCCTCGATCGTCCCCCGCGTCTTCGGCGGCCAGGTGGCCGCCCAGGCGCTCGTGGCGGCGGGCCGGACCGTCCCGGCCGACCGGCTCGCCCACTCGCTCCACGCGTACTTCCTGCGCGCGGGCGACCCGGGCGCGCCGATCGTCTACACGGTCGACCGCATCCGCGACGGCCGCTCCTTCACCACCCGCCGGGTCGTCGCCGTCCAGCACGGGCAGCCGATCTTCCACCTGTCGGCGTCCTTCCAGACGTACGAGGAGGGGCTCGACCACCAGGTCGAGATGCCGGCCGCGCCGGACCCGGAGTCGCTGGAGACGCCGGCCGAGATGCTGCCCCGCCACCTCCCCCGCGAGGTCGCGGACCGGCTGATCGAGGCGCGGGCGGCGGTGGACCTGCGCTATGCCGAGACGCCCCCGTGGGGGACGGTCGGGCAGCCGCGCGAGCCGCGCTCACAGGTCTGGTTCCGCACCAACGGCAAACTGGCCGACGACCCCCTGCTGCACGTCGTCCTCGCCACGTACGTCTCCGACATGACGCTGCTCGACTCGATCCTGCTCGCGCACGGACGGGGCGGCTGGGCGGTGGGCGACGTCGTGGGGGCCTCACTGGACCACGCCATGTGGTTCCACCGCCCCTTCCGGGCCGACGAGTGGCTCCTGTACGACCAGGAGTCCCCGACCTCGTCCGGCGGGCGCGGTCTCGGGCAGGCCCGGATCTTCACGCAGGACGGGCGGCTGGCGATCTCCGTCATCCAGGAGGGTGTCGTTCGCGTCCCGCGCCGATGATCGGACATACCGTCCGAACATGGCGGAACAGGGAGAGAGCACCTTCACGGTGATCGTGGCGGCGGCGGCGAACCTCGGGATCGCCGTCGCCAAGGCCGTCGCGGGCCTGGTCAGCGGATCGAGCGCGATGCTCTCGGAGGCCGCCCACTCGGTCGCCGACACCGTCACCGAGGTCCTGCTGCTCACCGCGCTGAAGCGGAGCGACAGGCCGGCCGACGAGGACCATCCCGTCGGCTACGCGGGCGAGCGCTACGTCTGGGCGCTGCTGGCCGCGGTCGCCACCTTCGTCGGCGGCGCGGTCTTCTCGATCTACGACGGGATCCACACCCTCACCCACGGCGAGGAGCTCGGCGACCCGCTGGTCTCGTACATCGTCCTGGGCATCGCCTTCCTCCTGGAGGGCTTCTCGCTTCGCACCGGCATCAAGCAGGTCAGGGCGGAGGCGGAGCGGATGAAGGCCCCCTTCGCCCAGTACCTCCGGCGGACGCCCGACACCACCGTCAAGGCGGTCGTGATGGAGGACTCTGCCGCCCTCGCCGGCCTCATGCTGGCGGCGGGCGGCCTGCTCGGCGTCCAGATCACCGGCTCCGGCGTCTGGGACGGCGTCGCCTCGATCCTCATCGGCATCCTGCTCGTGTACGTGGCCTGGGTCCTGGGCCGCTCCAACGCCGAACTCCTCATCGGCCGCCCCGCCCCGCGCCGCATGCGCGACGGCATCCGCGAGGAACTGCTCTCCGTCCCCCACGTCATCGACGTCCTCGACCTGATCACCCTGATCCAGGGCCCCGGCGAGGTCATGGTCGCGGCGAAGATCGACTTCCGGGACGTGTCGTCGGCGGCACAGGTGGAATGGGCCTGCGAGGACGCGGAGTCCCAGCTCAGGGAGCGGTTCCCGGCGATCCGCCGGGTGTACCTGGACCCGACGCCGGGGGTGGAACAGCGCCGGGCCGCCCCCTGACCGGGGGCTCAGGCAAGCCCCGCCGCGTTCAGCGTGTACGCCGTCAGGGGCTCGTAGAAGCGGGGGTCCAGGACGTGGTCGTCCAGGGGGATCGTGACCTGCATCGTGCCCTCCGCCTCGCCGATGAAGAGCGCGGGGTCGTTGCAGTCCGCGTAGCCCACGGAGTCGATGCCCCGCTGGCCCGCGCGGCCGGCCCAGCCGTGGTCCGCGATCACCAGGTCCGGGCGGCCGTCCTCGCCGAGGGCGTCGAGGATCGCGTTCATCGGCTCCGGGGAGTGGGTGTGCCACAGGCTCGCGCCGCGCTCGAAGACGGCGACGTCGGCGAACTGCACGACGTACCCCTCGTCGGCGACGAGCCCGCCGGGGATCCGGACGATGTCGCAGCCCTGGGCCCGCAGCGCGGCGGCGACCCGGCTGTGGACGTCGATGAGCGAGCCGGGGTGACCGGTGGCGAAGAGGACCCGCTCGCGGCCCGCGGCGGCCTTGCGGAGGCGCGCGGCCATCCGGTCGAGGCCGTCGACGGTGAGTTCGGGGTCGATGGTGTCCTGGCCGACCCGGTGGGCGGGGTCGTCGACGACGCCGCACCGCTCGGCCATCACGGCGAGCACGTCCTGCTCGTCGGTCCAGCGGTCGCCGAGTTCGAGGCCGAGCCAGTAGTGCCGGTCGCCGTTGGCGAGCTTGCGGTAGTGGGAGAGGTTGTTGTCGCGCGGGGTGGCGACGTCTCCCGCGATCCGGGTGCGGACGAGGTGCTCGACGAGGGCGGGGCGGCTGAGTATCGGCATGGGGTTCATTCTGTCGGAGCCGCCTTGCCGATCGGTAAACGTTTCGGCCCTCGGACCGGAGGACCCCGCGCGCCCTACGCGCCCAGCGCGCCGAACGCTCCGTGTGCCAGCCGCCGCAGCAGGTCCTCCATCGGCCCGCGGCCGAGGGCGGCCAAGTGCGGGGTCGAGTTGAGCAGGCCGAAGACCGCGTGGACGGCCGTGCGGGACTCGGACTCGCCCGCGTCGGGGTACAGCTCGCGGACGACCGCGACCCACAGTTCGACGTACTGCCGCTGGAGCTGCCGGACCCGCTTGCGGTCCTCGTCCTTGAGCCGGTCCAGCTCGCGGTCGTGGAGGGTGATCAGCGGCCGGTCGTCGAGGGCGAAGTCGATGTGCCCGTCGATGAGGGAGCCGAGGAGGACGACCGGATCCCCGTCGGCCTCGGCCACGCGCAGCTGCCCGCCGGACAGGAGCCGCTCGCTGATGCCCACCAGGAGCTCCGCGAGCATCGCGTCCTTCCCGGGGAAGTGGCGGTAGAGGCCGGGGCCGCTGATGCCGACCGCGGCTCCTATCTCGTCCACGCCCACCCCGTGGAACCCGCGCTCGGCGAAGAGGCGGGCGGCCTCCTTGAGGATCTGCTCGCGGCGGGTCGGCGCGTCGATCCGCGTCGGGCTGGTGGTCATGCAATCGATTCTAGACAACCCGGTTAGCGGTCGTTAACCTGGGCGACATACGTTAACGCTCATTAACCGAGCAAGGGAGCCCGGAGGATGCAGCAGGCACCTGTGCTGACGAGCGCGGCGGATCCCGCGTCCGCGGCCTGGCAGGCCAACGAGGCGGCCCATCACGAGCTGGCGGCGACCCTGCGCGCCAAGCTCGCGGCGGCCGCCCTGGGCGGCGGTGAGAAGTCCCGGGCGCGGCACACCGCGCGCGGCAAGCTGCTGCCCCGGGACCGGGTGGACACGCTGCTCGACCCGGGCTCGCCGTTCCTGGAGCTGGCGCCGCTCGCGGCGAACGGCATGTACGGCGACCAGGCCCCGGCGGCCGGTGTCATCGCGGGCATCGGCCGGGTCAGCGGGCGCGAGTGCGTGATCGTCGCGAACGACGCGACCGTCAAGGGCGGCACGTACTACCCGATGACCGTGAAGAAGCACCTGCGGGCGCAGGAGGTCGCGCTCGAGAACCGTCTCCCCTGCCTCTATCTCGTCGACTCGGGCGGCGCCTTCCTGCCGATGCAGGACGAGGTCTTCCCGGACCGCGAGCACTTCGGCCGGATCTTCTTCAACCAGGCCCGGATGTCCGGCGCCGGCATCCCGCAGATCGCGGCCGTCATGGGCTCCTGCACGGCGGGCGGCGCGTACGTCCCGGCGATGAGCGACGAGGCCGTGATCGTACGGAACCAGGGCACGATCTTCCTGGGCGGTCCGCCGCTCGTGAAGGCGGCGACCGGCGAGGTCGTCACGGCCGAGGAGCTCGGCGGCGGCGAGGTCCACTCCCGGATCTCCGGCGTCACCGACCACCTGGCGGAGGACGACGCGCACGCCCTGCGGATCGTGCGGAACATCGTGGCGACCCTCCCCGAGCGCGGGCCGCTGCCCTGGAAGGTCGAGCCGGCCGAGGAGCCGAAGGTCGACCCGTACGGTCTTTACGGGGCCGTGCCCGTCGACTCCCGCACCCCCTACGACGTGCGCGAGGTCATCGCCCGGATCGTGGACGGCTCCCGCTTCCAGGAGTTCAAGTCGGAGTACGGGCAGACGCTCGTCACCGGCTTCGCCCGGATCCACGGCCACCCGGTCGGCATCGTCGCCAACAACGGCATCCTGTTCGCCGAGTCCGCCCAGAAGGGCGCGCACTTCATCGAGCTGTGCGACCAGCGCGGCATCCCGCTGGTGTTCCTGCAGAACATCACCGGCTTCATGGTCGGCAAGGCGTACGAGCACGGCGGCATCGCCAAGCACGGCGCGAAGATGGTGACGGCCGTGGCCACGACCCGCGTCCCGAAGCTGACCGTGGTCGTCGGCGGGTCGTACGGCGCGGGCAACTACTCGATGTGCGGCCGGGCGTACTCCCCCCGCTTCCTGTGGATGTGGCCCAACGCCAAGATCTCGGTCATGGGCGGCGAGCAGGCCGCGTCCGTGCTCGCGACCGTCAAGCGCGACCAGCTCGGCGACGAGTGGAGCGCGGAGGACGAGGAGGCCTTCAAGGCTCCGATCCGCGAGCAGTACGAGAGCCAGGGCAACGCCTACTACGCGACCGCCCGGCTGTGGGACGACGGGGTCATCGACCCGCTGGAGACCCGGCAGGTCCTCGGCCTCGCCCTGACCGCCTGTGCCAACGCGCCCCTGGGTGACCCCCAGTTCGGCGTCTTCCGGATGTGAAGGGCTCCCAGGAGATGCAGAGCATGTTCGACACCGTCCTC
The DNA here is from genome assembly GCF_000830005.1 of Streptomyces vietnamensis. NCBI lineage: Bacteria > Bacillati > Actinomycetota > Actinomycetes > Kitasatosporales > Streptomycetaceae > Streptomyces > Streptomyces vietnamensis. The sequence goes on from NZ_CP010407.1 coordinate 3,097,316, forward strand.
GTGGCCAACCGGGGCGAGATCGCCGTCCGCGTCATCCGCACCCTGCGGGCGATGGGCGTGCGCTCGGTGGCCGTCTACAGCGACGCGGACGCCGACGCCCGGCACGTACGGGAGGCGGACACGGCGGTACGGATCGGTCCGCCGCCGGCCTCCGAGTCGTACCTGTCCGTCCCGGCCCTGCTCGACGCGGCGAAGCGGACCGGGGCGCAGGCCGTCCACCCCGGCTACGGCTTCCTCGCCGAGAACGCCGGGTTCGCGCAGGCCTGCGCGGACGCGGGCCTCGTCTTCATCGGCCCTTCGGCCTCCGCGATCTCCCTCATGGGCGACAAGATCCGGGCGAAGGAGACCGTGAAGGCCGCCGGCGTGCCGGTCGTGCCCGGCGCGGCCGACCCCGAACTGGAGTCCGCGGCCCGCGAGTTGGGTGCTCCCGTCCTCCTCAAGCCGAGCGCGGGCGGCGGCGGCAAGGGCATGCGCCTGGTGCGGGACCTCGCGGTCCTGGACGAGGAGATCGCGGCGGCCCGCCGGGAGGCGCGGGCGTCCTTCGGTGACGACACGCTGCTCGTGGAGCGGTGGATCGACCGGCCCCGGCACATCGAGATCCAGGTCCTGGCGGACGCCCACGGGAACGTGGTGCACCTCGGCGAGCGCGAGTGCTCGCTCCAGCGCCGCCACCAGAAGATCATCGAGGAGGCGCCGAGCGTCCTCCTCGACGAGAAGACCCGCGCGGCGATGGGCGCGGCGGCCGTGGAGGCCGCCCGGTCCTGCGGTTATGTCGGCGCGGGAACGGTCGAGTTCATCGTCCCGGGCGGTGACCCGTCCGCGTACTACTTCATGGAGATGAACACCCGTCTCCAGGTCGAGCACCCCGTGACCGAGCTGATCACGGGCCTGGACCTGGTGGAGTGGCAGCTGCGGGTCGCCGCCGGTGAGCCGCTGGGCTTCGGCCAGGACGACGTCCGGCTCGACGGCTGGGCGATCGAGGCCCGGATCTGCGCGGAGGACCCCTCGCGCGGCTTCCTGCCCTCGGGCGGCACGGTCCTCGCGCTGAACGAGCCCCAGGGGAACGGCGTACGGACGGACTCCGGGCTGCTCGAAGGCAGCGAGGTCTCCTCCCTCTACGACCCGATGCTGTCGAAGGTCATCGTCCACGCGGCCGACCGGCCGACGGCCCTGCGGAAGCTGCGCGCGGCCCTCGCCGACCTGGTCACCCTGGGCGTCCCCACCAACGCCGGTTTCCTCCGCCGTCTCCTCGCCCACCCGGACGTGGTGTCCGGGGCGATGGACACGGGGCTGGTGGAGCGGGACGCGGAGAGCCTGGTCCCGCAGGGCGTACCGGACGAGGTGTACGCGGCGGCCGCCGCCGTGCGGCTCGCGGAGCTGGCCCCGGCGCCCCGGGACGGCTGGACGGATCCGTTCGACGTGCCGAGCGGGTGGCGCCTGGGCGGCGCACCGAAGCCGCTCGCCTTCCCGTTCCGAGTGCCGGGACTCGAACCCGCGACGGCGGAGGCCCCCGCCGGCTCCCGGGTCACGGCCACCGGGGTGACCGTCACCGTGGACGGCATCACCCACACCTTCCACCGCGCCGGCGACTGGCTGGGCCGGGACGGCGACTCCTGGCACGTCCTGGACCACGACCCCGTCGAGGCCGCCCTCTCCGGCGCCCGGCACGGCGGGGCCGACACGCTCGCCGCGCCGATGCCCGGAACCGTGACCGTCGTGAAGGTGGCCGTCGGGGACGAGGTGGAGGCCGGGCAGAGCCTGCTGGTGGTCGAGGCGATGAAGATGGAGCACGTCATCTCCGCCCCGCACGCCGGCACCGTCACCGAGCTGGACGTCACGCCCGGCACCACCGTCGCCATGGACCAGATCCTGGCCGTGGTGACGCCCCGCGAGGAGGAGGACGCATGAGCGGCGGACTGCCGATGACCGTGCCCGACCCGTCGCTCCCCGCCCGGGTGCGGATCCACGAGGTCGGTGCCCGGGACGGGCTGCAGAACGAGAAGACGGCCGTCCCGACGGACGTGAAGGCCGAGTTCGTGCGGCGGCTCGCCGCCGCGGGCCTGACGACCGTCGAGGCGACGAGCTTCGTGCACCCGAAGTGGGTGCCCCAGCTCGCCGACGCCGAGGAGCTGTTCCCGCGCGTCCGCGACCTTCCCGTACGGCTCCCGGTGCTCGTGCCGAACGAGCGCGGTCTCGACCGGGCCCTCGCGCTCGGCGCCCGTGAGGTCGCCGTGTTCGCCTCGGCGACCGAGTCCTTCGCGAGGGCCAATCTGAACCGGACCGTCGACGAGGCGCTCGCGATGTTCGCGCCGACCGTCACGCGGGCCATAGAGGCCGGGCTCAAGGTGCGCGGCTATCTGTCGATGTGCTTCGGCGACCCCTGGGAGGGCGCCGTCCCCGTCGAGCAGGTCGTCCGGGTCACGAAGGCCCTCGCCGACATGGGCTGCGACGAGCTGAGCCTCGGGGACACGATCGGGGTCGCGACCCCGGGGCACGTCCAGGCCCTCCTTACGGGGCTGAACGAGGCCGGTGTCCCCACCTCCCGTATCGCCGTGCACTTCCACGACACGTACGGGCAGGCCCTGTCCAACACCCTGGCGGCCCTGCGCCACGGGGTGACCACGGTCGACGCCTCCGCCGGCGGCCTCGGCGGCTGCCCGTACGCGAAGAGCGCGACCGGCAATCTCGCCACCGAGGACCTCGTGTGGATGCTCGACGGTCTCGGCATCGAGACCGGGGTCGATCTGGCCGCCCTCACCGCCACGAGCGTGTGGATGGCCGAACAGCTGGGCCGGCCCAGCCCTTCCCGTACCGTCCGCGCCCTCTCCCACAAGGAGTGACGAAAGACATGTCCCTCGACCACCGGCTCTCCGAAGAGCACGAGGAACTCCGCCGCACCGTCGAGGAGTTCGCGCACGACGTCGTCGCGCCGAAGATCGGCGACTACTACGAGCGGCACGAGTTCCCGTACGAGATCGTCGCCGAGATGGGCCGCATGGGCCTGTTCGGGCTGCCGTTCCCCGAGGAGTACGGCGGCATGGGCGGCGACTACCTGGCGCTCGGGATCGCCCTGGAGGAGCTGGCCCGGGTCGACTCCTCCGTGGCGATCACCCTGGAGGCGGGCGTCTCGCTCGGCGCGATGCCGGTCTTCCGTTTCGGTACGGAGGAGCAGAAGCGGGAGTGGCTGCCGAAGCTGTGCTCCGGCGAGATGCTCGGCGCGTTCGGTCTGACCGAGCCGGGAGCGGGCAGCGACGCCGGCGGCACCCGCACCACCGCCGTCCGGGACGGCGACCACTGGGTCATCAACGGTTCGAAGTGCTTCATCACCAACTCCGGTACGGACATCACGGGCCTGGTGACGGTCACGGCGGTCACCGGCCGCAAGCCCGACGGGCGTCCGCTGATCTCCTCGATCATCGTGCCGTCCGGCACCCCGGGCTTCACGGTCGCGGCGCCGTACTCGAAGGTCGGCTGGAACGCCTCGGACACCCGTGAGCTCTCCTTCGACGACGTCCGCGTCCCGGTGGGGAACCTGCTCGGCGAGGAGGGCCGGGGTTACGCGCAGTTCCTGCGGATCCTGGACGAGGGCCGGGTCGCGATCGCCGCGCTCGCGACGGGCCTCGCGCAGGGCTGTGTGGACGAGTCGGTGAAGTACGCGAAGGAGCGCCACGCCTTCGGGTCGCCGATCAGCACGTACCAGGCGATCCAGTTCAAGATCGCCGACATGGAGACGAAGGCGCACATGGCCCGGATCGGCTGGCGGGACGCGGCCTCGCGCCTGGTCCTCGGCGAGCCGTTCAAGAAGGAGGCGGCGATCGCGAAGCTGTACTCCTCCACGGTGGCGGTGGACAACGCCCGCGAAGCGACCCAGGTCCACGGCGGCTACGGCTTCATGAACGAGTACCCGGTGGCCCGCATGTGGCGCGACTCGAAGATCCTGGAGATCGGCGAGGGCACCAGCGAGGTCCAGCGGATGCTGATCGCCCGGGAGCTGGGCCTGCCGGCCTGACGGGACGCACAGGAAGAGGGGGTGCACGACTGAAGTCGTGCACCCCCTCTTTCATGCCTCATCAGGCCGTGATCGCTCCGGCGCCCTCGCCCGGCGTGGCGTTCCACTCCCTGATCCGGGCCGCGAGCGCGGCGAGGCGCGGGTCGAGCGGGCCGACGGCGATGTAGAAGAGGGACTCGTCCACCGGCTTGTCGTCACCGCCCCAGCGGACCACGCCGTCGCAGTCCGCGAGGATCGCGCGGACGGTGTCGGTCTGGAGCGGGAACAGCGTTCCCTTCGTCGCCCCGATGCCCGGGCGGATCCGCACGGCCGTGCCGGACGCGAGGTTCGACTCGGGGTGGCGGCGGCGCACCTCCTTGGCGGGGCGCCAGCCGGCGAGGTCACCGGCGTGGAGCTCCTCCACCTCGTAGTGGAAGCGGCGCACGACGTGGAGCAGGACGGTCTCGACGTCACCGATCCACACGGGCACGGTCAGTCCGGCGCCGGACACCGAGCGCGTCCACACCTGGGAGTCGCGGTCGACGTTGGTCTGGATCGTCCAGCCGTTCGCGGACGTCGCCGGGCGCTTGGGCTTGCGGGCCCCCGGGACGGCGCCGTCGGCGGCCCCCGCGCTCGGCGCGGCGACGGCCGTGGCGGACAGGACCGGGCTGAGGGCGGCGGCCGCGCCCACGACGGCGGCGGTCCGCACGACCGTGCGGCGCGTCATCTTCTGCTGCATGTGCTTCGTGTCTCCTCTCAAGTCTTCGTCAGAACAGCCCGATCGCCAGGAAGGGCGCCAGGGAAGCCACCGCGCACACCGTCCAGTACACGGCCTTCGGGACGGGCGTCCGGCGCGCGAGGCGCCGGTTCACCAGGCCCCACACGAGGCCGTGGATCCCGACGACCGGTACGACGATGACCAGCCACAGCAGCATGCCGTCGTTCTCGTTCGGGTCCTGCGTCGTCCACCCGAGGGCGGCGAGCGGTCCGTTGGCCAGGACGTACCAGACCAGGAAGTACGGAACGATTCCGGGCACGCCGAGCAGCAGGTTCACCCCGGCCGGCACGAGCAGCTTCCTCATGCACCCATTCTTCGCGATCGGTGGGGGCCGCTAGGCGCGGCTGAGGGCGTTGTAGTTCTCCAGGACCTGGTAGAGGCCGACGAGCTCGCGCCCGTACTGCTCCGCCTTGGGCCCGGTGCCGTTGTACCGGGCGAGCAGCGCCTGGGTGTCGGCGAGGCTGGTGGTCAGCGACGGCGAGGGGATGCCCAGCTGGTAGGAGTTGAACATCGTGAGGTACGCGACGGACCGGATGTTGTACTCGGGGTCCTGGAGCTGGTCCCAGACCGACTTCAGGTCGGCCTCGTAGGTCAGCGGGCTCGCGTTGAGGAGGCCCTGCCGGATGCAGTAGTTCCGGGCGTCGATGGCGACCTTGGCGAAGATCTGGCCCCAGCCCGTGCTGCTGTCGTCCCGCAGGCCGGCCTTCACGGCCTCGTCGGAGACCGCGTCGAGCGGGTTCAGCTTGCGCAGCTCCCACAGGACGGGGGCCTGGATGAGCGCCTTGCGGATCTTCAGCGTCCTGGCGAGGTTGGTGAACAGGTAGTCGGCGCTGAGGACCATGTTGAAGGCCTCGGTGGTGGAGATGACGCCGTACGTGACCCAGTCGCCGTCCGCGGTCCAGCCCTCGCCGCCCGTCTCGGGGACGCCGATGGAGGTGAGGTAGGACTGGATGTCGGCGAGCAGGGGCGCCTTGTACGCGGCCTGGTTGAGGTCCCGGTCCAGACCGGAGACGATCCCGGCGGGCGGGTCGAAGTCCGCCTGGCCCTGGTCCCGGCCGGAGGCCATGTCGTTGTCGATGTTGATCGAACCGGCGCCGGAGCCGACCGTGATCGTGGAGATCTGGTCGAAGGCCCACTTCGTCGGCAGCGGGTAGCCCAGGTTTCCGGAGAAGCCGGCCGACATGTCGGAGACGAAGGCGGTCTCGGCGTACCCGGCGTCGGTCACGCGCTGGCAGATGTTGCGCGGGCCGTAGACGCCGACCCGGTAGCCCGAGTTCTCGGTGACGGTCCGGGAGACGCCGCGGAAGTGCGGGAGGATGTTGGAGGTGACCTCGCCGTCCATGGCGTCGTAGTCGACGGCGAAGTAGATGATCGAGCCCGGCTTGAAGCCGTGCGCCCGCGCCCATTCGACGGCGTTGGTCCCGTCGACGCAGCCCTGGCCGTACTTGAAGTAGCTCAACGAGTCGGAGAACGTCTGGTAGATCGGGAAGCAGCGCAGCCCGTACGCCTTGATCGTCTCCAGCTCGCCCGGCTGGATCTGCTTCTCGGGCAGCTTCCCGTTCGGGAAGGGGTTGTAGAGGTACCGGCCGACGTACGCGTAGCCCGCGTTGACGAGGGTCTGGGCGCGCTCCGGCGTGATCTTGGTGACGCAGTCGCAGGCGCTGCCCCTGCGGGTCTGGTCGCCGTACGAGACGAGCAGCGAGGACCAGGTGGCGTAGTCGCCGACGCCGGTCACCGGAAGCATGGAGAAGGCCTGGAAGGTCTCGACCTCGCTCTGGACCCCGCCGGTGAACTCGCCGAAGAGGACGTTGCGCTTGTTGAGGACCATCGCGGCCGTGAACAGGTACGCCCAGGTGCTGCTGTTGCCCTGGCCGACGGTGTGGGACTTCAGGCCGGACTGGGTGCCGGGGCCGAAGTTGCCGTTGGCGACGCCGTCGGCCATGCCCAGCTCGTACTGGATGGCGAAGAGCATGGACTTCGCGACGTCGCGGGAGTGATAGCCGTCGGCGGGGATGATGTAGAAGTCCCGGCGGTTCACGTACCGGGCGTTCAGCCACCGCTGGACGGTGCGGATCTGCTCGTTGCCGCCGCTGAGGCTGACGTAGGCGTCCATGGTGAGCAGGGCCTTGACGACCTTCGGCTCCAGGGACGTGCCCGGGTAGGCGCCGTCCACGCCCATGTGGAGCTTGAGCTGCGCCACGGCGCTCTGGACCCGGCTGTTGTAGGTGCCGTCGATCTCGCCGCCGTCGTAGCCCTTGCAGTACAGGGCGGACTGGATGATGCGGCAGAAGTTCGCCGAGGGCACCGTGGAGGCGTTGATGCTCGGGTACTTCGACTGCAGCGTGGACAGCGTGGTGGGGCCGAAGGCGTTCGACAGGCTGGTGATGCCCATCTCGTACTGGAGGGCCCGGGTGAGGGCGTACATGACCGTCCAGCCGGTCTTGCCGTCCTCTTCCAGCTTGGATATGCCCAGCATCGCCCCGTTGTTGTAGGTCGAGTTGATGAAGCGCTGGGCCCTCTCGACCATAGCGTCGGCCATGGATCTCCTTCGTTCTGTGGCAACGCACGCGGAGAGGCGTCACGCCGTCGCCGAAACGAGGAGCCCCCTCTCCTGAATCAGCCAGACCCTAGCAACAGAATCAGCCCCTGTTGATCAATGTGAGGTTAGGCTAACCTCATTTCCATGACGAACGCCGAGACCGCCCCCTTCCAGTTCTTCTCCCTCCAGGTCGACCGGACACGGCGACTCGGCCCGTCCCTGGTCAGGGTCACCTTCACCGGGGACTACCTGAAGAACTTCGCCGCCGGGGGCCGCGACCAGTCGCTCTCCCTCTTCCTGCCGCACCCCGGCCAGGAGGCGCCGGTCCTGCCGCCCCTGGACGACCCGGACATGTACGCGATCCTCGGCGCCTGGCGCGCGATGCCCGACGACGAGCGGGCCGTGATGCGCTCGTACACCGTCCGCGAGCAGCGCACCGAGCCCGCCAACGAGGTGGACATCGACTTCGCGCTCCACGAGGACGGGGGTCCCGCCTGCCGCTGGGCGAGCCGCGCCGAGCCCGGCGACCGGGTGGCGGTCCTGGGTCCGGCGGTCGCCGAGAACACGGGCGTCCGCTTCCAACTGCCCGAGGACGCGGACTCCGTACTGATCTGGGCCGACGAGACGGCCCTGCCCGCCGCCTCCGCGATCCTGGAGTGGCTGCCGGCCGAGACCCGCGCCCGGGTGTTCCTCGAGGTGCCGTACTCCGGCGACCGGACGGAGCTCGCGACCGAGGCGGACGCCACGGTCACCTGGCTCGTACGGGAGGAGGGGGCGCCGTCCGCCGTGGACGCGGTGTCCGACGTCGAACTGCCCGGACGGGCCCCGTACGTCTGGATCGCGGGCGAGTCGGGCTCCGTGAAGGCGCTGCGCCGCCACTTCGTACGGGAGCGGGGTCTGGACCGGCGCCGGGTCACGTTCGTCGGCTACTGGCGCAAGGGCCTGTCCGAGGACGCGCTGCGCGAGGTCCCGGACGAGACGGCGCAGGACGAGGCGTAGGGAGACGCACCGAGAGAGACGCGGGACGAGGCGCCGGGAGAGACATAAGGAGAGGCGCAGCGAACCGGCCATTCACCGACGGCCCCTCAGCCCCTCAGGGCTGGGGGGCTTCTTCACGGTCAAACTTAGGTTAGGCTAACCTTACTAACGACCACCTCGGCCGACCGCGTCCCCACACCCGGAAGGGCACCCGCATGCGCTCCCACCTGCTCAACGACACGACGGCGGAGAGCTACCGACGCTCCGTCACCGAAGGAGTCGAGCGGGTGGCGAGGAAACTCGCCGCGACGCGAGGCCCGTTCACCGGCGTCACGCCCGCCGACCTCGCCCCCCTCGTCGACGCCGTCGACCTCGACCGCCCGCTCGGCGACCCCTCCGCCGCCCTCGACGAGCTGGAGAGCGTCTACCTCCGCGACGCCGTCTACTTCCACCACCCTCGCTACCTCGGGCACCTCAACTGCCCGGTGGTCATCCCCGCCGTCCTCGGCGAGGCCGTCCTCTCGGCGGTCAACTCCTCCCTCGACACCTGGGACCAGAGCGCCGGCGGCACCCTCATCGAGCGGAAACTGATCGACTGGACCACCGGCCGCATCGGCCTCGGCCCGCTCGCCGACGGCGTGTTCACCAGCGGCGGCACCCAGTCCAACCTCCAGGCCCTGCTCCTCGCCCGCGAGGAGGCCGGCAGCACCGACCTGACGAAGCTGCGGATCTTCTCCTCCGAGTGCAGCCACTTCAGCGTCCAGAAGTCGGCCCAGCTGCTCGGCCTCGGCCGCGACGCCGTCGTCGCCGTCCCGGTCGACCGGAACAAGCGCATGCAGTCCGTCGTCCTCGCCGCCGAACTGGAGGCCTGCCGCGCCGAGGGCCTGATCCCGATGGCGATCGTCGCCACCGCCGGCACCACCGACTTCGGCTCCATCGACCCGCTGCCCGAGATCGCCGCCCTCGCCGCCGAGTACGGCGCCTGGATGCACGTCGACGCCGCCTACGGCTGCGGACTGCTCGCCTCCCGCACCCGCCGCCACCTCCTGGACGGCATCGAGCGGGCCGACTCCGTCACCGTCGACTACCACAAGTCCTTCTTCCAGCCGGTGAGTTCCTCCGCCGTCCTGGTCCGCGACGGCGCCACGCTGCGCCACGCGACGTACCACGCGGACTACCTCAACCCTCTCCCCCAAGCTCTCGGCTTCGCTCGAGCAGGGGGGACCCCCATGACCCTCGCCGAGCAGATCCCCAACCAGGTCGACAAATCCCTCCAGACCACCCGCCGCTTCGACGCGCTCAAGCTGTGGATGACCCTGCGCGTGATGGGCGCCGACGGCATCGGGGAGCTCTTCGACGAGGTCTGCGACCTGGCCGCCGAGGGCCATGCGCTGCTCACCGCCGACCCGCGCTACGAGGTCGTCGTCGAACCGCAGCTCTCCACCCTCGTCTACCGCTACGTCCCCGAGGCCGCCGCCTCCCCCGCCGAGGTCGACCGGGCCAACCTCCACGCCCGCAAGGCCCTGTTCGCCTCCGGCGAGGCCGTCGTCGCGGGCACCAAGGTCGACGGCCGCCAGTACCTCAAGTTCACCCTGCTCAACCCCGAGACGACGCCGGCCGACATCGCCGCAGTCCTCGACCTCATCGCCGGCCACGCCGAGCAGTACCTGGGAGAGAACCTTGTCCACGCAGCCTCTTGATTTCATCGGCATCGGGCTCGGTCCGTTCAACCTCGGACTCGCCTGCCTGACCGAGCCGATCACCGAACTGAACGGCCTGTTCCTGGAGTCCAAGCCGGACTTCGAGTGGCACTCGGGGATGTTCCTCGAAGGCGCCCACCTCCAGACCCCGTTCATGTCGGACCTGGTCACCCTCGCGGACCCGACCTCGCCGTACTCCTTCCTCAACTACCTGAAGGAGAAGGGCCGCCTGTACTCCTTCTATATCCGCGAGAACTTCTACCCGCTGCGGACCGAGTACAACGACTACTGCCGCTGGGCCGCCGGGAAACTGACCTCGATCCGCTTCTCGACGACGGTCGCGTCGGTGACGTACGACGAGACCGCCGACCTGTACGCGGTGACCACGGAATCCGGAGAAACGTTCCGGACGCACCGGATCGTCCTCGGCACGGGCACCCCGCCCCACATCCCCGAGACCTGCGAGGGCCTCGGCGGCGACCTGATCCACAACTCGCGCTACCTCCCGAACAAGGAGGAGCTCCAGAAGAAGAAGTCGATCACCCTGGTCGGCAGCGGCCAGAGCGCGGCGGAGATCTACTACGACCTCCTGAGCGAGATCGACGTCCACGGCTACAAGCTGAACTGGGTGACCCGCTCGCCCCGCTTCTTCCCCCTCGAATACACCAAGCTCACGCTCGAGATGACGTCCCCGGAGTACGTGGACTACTTCCACGCGCTGCCCGAGCAGACCCGCTACCGCCTGGAGACGGCGCAGAAGGGCCTGTTCAAGGGCATCGACGGAGAGCTGATCGACGCGATCTTCGACCTGCTCTACCAGAAGAACCTGGGCGGCCCGGTCCCCACCCGCCTCCTGACCAACTCCTCCCTGAACACGGCGGCGTACGACGGGACGACGGGCACGTACACGCTCGGCTTCCGCCAGGAGGAGCAGGAGAAGGACTTCACCCTGGACACCGAGGGCCTGATCCTCGCGACCGGCTACAAGTACACCGTCCCGGCCTTCCTGAAGCCGATCGAGGACCGCCTCCGGTACGACGGCCGGGGCCGCTTCGACGTGGCCCGCAACTACGCGATCGACACCACGGGCCGGCGGATCTTCCTGCAGAACGCCGGCGTGCACACGCACTCGATCACGTCGCCGGACCTGGGCATGGGCCCGTACCGGAACGCGTACATCATCGGGGAGATGCTGGGTTCCGAGTACTACCCGGTAGAGAAGACCATCGCCTTCCAGGAGTTCGCGATATGACCGTCCAGACCATCGGCATCCGCCCGCTCGACCCCCTCGCGGACGCGGAGCTGATCCACCCGTGGGTCACGCACCCGAAGGCCGCCTTCTGGATGATGCAGGACGCGAAGCTCCAGGACGTCGAGCGCGAGTACATGGCGATCGCGGCGAACCCGCACCACGACGCCTTCATCGGCCTGGTCGACGGAGAGCCGGCCTTCCTGATGGAGCGCTACGACCCGTCGAAGGTGGAACTGGTCGGCCTGTACGAGCCGCAGCCCGGCGACGTGGGCATGCACTTCCTGGTGGCGCCCACGGACACCCCCGTGCACGGCTTCACCCGGACCGTGATCACCGCCGTGATGACGGAGTTGTTCGCCGACCCGGCGACCGCCCGGGTGGTCGTCGAGCCGGACGTCCGCAACAAGGCGGTGCACGCGCTCAACGAGGCCGTGGGATTCGTCGCCTTCGGAGAGATCCAGAAGCCGGAGAAGAAGGCCCTGCTGAGCTTCTGCACCCGTGCCCAGTTCGAGACCACCGTCGGAGCCGCGATATGAACCGCCGGAGCCAGGACATGAACTCCGTCGCACACCTCACCCCCGAGCGCTGGGCCGCCGCCAACCGCGCCCTGATCCGCAAGGGCCTCGCCGAGTTCGCCCACGAGCGGCTGCTCAACCCGAAGGAGCTGGGCGAGGGCCGCTACCAGGTCCTCAGCGACGACGGCGGTACGGAGTACCGCTTCACGGCCGACCGCTTCGCGCTGGACCACTGGCAGGTCTACCCGGACTCGATCAGCCGCCACCGGGGCGATGAGCAACTCCCGCTGGACGCACTCCAGTTCATAACGGAACTGCGCGGCTCGCTGGGCCTGACCGACGAGATCCTCCCGGTCTACCTGGAGGAGATCTCCTCCACCCTGGCCGGTACGGCGTACAAGGCGACCAAGCCGCCCGTGACCTCGGCGGAGCTGGCCCGCGCCGGGTTCCAGGCGATCGAGACGGGGATGACCGAGGGCCACCCCTGCTTCGTGGCGAACAACGGCCGGCTGGGCTTCGGCGTCGACGAGTACCGCGCGTACGCCCCGGAGGCGGCGAGCGGGATCCACCTGATCTGGCTGGCGGCGCACCGCGACCGGACCACCTTCACGGCCGGCGCGGGCATCGAGTACGAGGCCTTCATCCGCGCGGAACTGGGCGACGCGGAGGTGGACGGCTTCGCCGCGACCCTGGCCGCCCGGGGCCTGGACCTGGCGGACTACCTCCTCGTACCGGCGCACCCCTGGCAGTGGTGGAACAAGCTGTCCGTCACCTTCGCGGCGGAGGTGGCACAGCAGCGCCTGGTGTACCTGGGCGAGGGCGACGACGCGTATCTGGCGCAGCAGTCGATCCGTACGTTCTTCAACACGACGGACCCGGCGAAGCACTACGTGAAGACGGCTCTCTCCGTCCTCAACATGGGCTTCATGCGGGGCCTGTCGGCGGCGTACATGGAGGCGACGCCGGCGATCAACGACTGGCTGGCGCAGCTGATCGCCTCGGACGAGGTCTTCGGGGCGGCCCGGTTCTCGATCATCAGGGAGCGGGCGGCGGTCGGCTACCGGCACCTGGAGTACGAGGCGGCGACGGACCGCTACTCCCCGTACCGCAAGATGCTGGCGGCGCTCTGGCGCGAGTCCCCGGTGTCGACGCTCGCGGAGGGCGAGCGCCTGGCGACGATGGCCTCGCTGCTGCACGTGGACCACACGGGCGCGTCGTTCGCGGGGGCACTGATCAAGGAGTCGGACGAGGAGCCGGCGGTATGGCTCCGCCGATACCTGGACGCGTACCTCCTCCCGGTCCTGCACAGCTTCTACGCGTACGACCTGGTCTACATGCCGCACGGCGAGAACGTGATCCTGGTCCTGGACGAGCGGGGTGCGGTCGCACGGGCGATCTTCAAGGACATCGCGGAGGAGATCTGCGTGATGGACCCGACGGCGGTGCTCCCGCCGGCGGTGGAGCGCATCCGCGCCGAGGTCCCGGAGGACATGAAGCTCCTCTCGGTCTTCACGGACGTCTTCGACTGCTTCTTCCGCTTCCTGGGCGCGACCCTGGCGGCGGAGGGCGTCCTCGCGGAGGAAGACTTCTGGCGCACGGTGGCGGAGTGCGTGAAGGACTACCAGGCGTCGAAGCCGGAACTGGCGGAGAAGTTCGCGCGGTACGACATGTTCACGGACACCTTCGCCCTGTCGGCCCTCAACCGCCTCCAGCTCCGCAACAACAAGCAGATGGTCGACCTGGCGGACCCGTCGGCGGCCCTCCAGCTGGTCGGCGACCTGACGAACCCGATCGCCCGCTTCGCCTGACCCCGGATACGTGCGGGCCCCGGCGGAGTACGGTCCTCCGCCGGGGCTCGCACGTATCCGGGATCAGGCCAGGACGTTGCGCAACATGCCTATGAGCACGAAGAAGACGCCGACCGCCGCGAGGCCGACCCCGAGCATGGCTGCCGCCTTGACGGGAGTCGGCAGCTGCGTCTTGGCGATCTTCACGTTGGTGACCATGCCCAGGGCACCCACCACGCCGCCTATCGCGCCGCCGATGAACATCAGTCCCAGCGGGAGCGCGGCGAGAGCCGTCTGCCAGGGGGCGAGCCCGTCGAAGAGCTTCTTCTTCTTGAGCGACGGCTGCGACATGCCTGATCCTTCCGATGGGTCATACGTGCGCAGTCGGCTCGAAGTGAGGGTGCGCGAGAGATGACGCGCCTGATCGGAGCGTGTCCACGGGACCGGTCCGGCGAGCGCGACGAGATCCTAGCGGGCCCGGTTCCGCGGGGGAACGCCTCGCTCCGGCCCGTCGTTCGAGCCCGAGGACGGCACCGTCCCACCGCCCGCACTCACGTGGAACGCCCGGCCGGGTCTCCCCGGCCGGGCGTTCCGTATCTACGTACCGGCTACTCCGCCGGCCACGGCACCTGCGGCGACCGGTAGTACGTGATGCCGAGGGCGTCGAAGCGCGGGGCCTGTTCCGCCAGGCGCTCCTTGTACGTGTCCCAGTCGTGGGTCGACGCCGGGGACCAGCCCAGTTCCGCCACGCCCGGAAGGCGGGGGAAGGCCATGACGTCGAGGTCTCCCGTGGAGGCGAGGGTCTCGGTCCACAGGGGGGCCTCCACGCCTCGGACGGAGTCCGCCGGGGCGCCCTGGAGGTACGTCGAGGGGTTCCAGTCGTACGACCTGCGCACCTCGACGTGTCCCGCCCAGGCCAGGCCCAGCGGGGTGTCCTTCGTGTACTTCATGTCGAGGTACGTGCGGTCCGCCGGGGACAGGATCAGGCCCGTGCCGTTGCGGGCGGCCGCGGCGACGCGTTCCTTCTCCTCCGCCGGGGTGCGGTCCAGGCCCCAGTACTGGACGAGGGCGCCCTTCGCCGGGGTGGCGCCGGTGAGCTGGTGCCAGCCGACGACGGTCTTGCCGTACTTGGCGACGATCGGCTGCACCCTGTCCATGAAGGCCGCGTAGTCCTCGTGGCTGGTGGAGTGGGCCTCGTCGCCGCCGATGTGGAGGTAGCGGCCCGGGGTGAGCGCGGCGATCTCTCGGATCACGTCGTCCGCGAAGTCGTACGTGATCTGCTTCGGCGCGCACAGGGAGCTGAAGCCGACCTTCGTTCCCGTGTAGAGGGGAGGGGCCACGCCGTCGCAGGTCAGGTCAGCGTACGAGGCGAGGGCGGCGTTCGTGTGGCCCGGCATGTCGATCTCGGGGATCACCTCCTGGTAGCGGGAGGCGGCGTACTCGACGATCTCCCGGTACTGCGCCTTGGTGTAGAAGCCGCCGGGGCCGCCGCCGACCTCGGTGGAGCCGCCGTGGGTGGTGAGCCGGGGCCAGGAGTCGACGGCGATGCGCCAGCCCTGGTCGTCGGAGAGGTGCAGGTGGAGGGTGTTGACCTTGTAGAGGGCGAGCTGGTCGATGTACCGCTTCACCTCGTCGACGGTGAAGAAGTGGCGGGCGACGTCGAGCATGGCGCCCCGGTAGGCGTAGCGCGGGGTGTCGGTGACGGTGCCGCCGGCGATCTTCCAGGGACCCGGCTGGACGCTCTTGCGCTCGACGGCGGAGGGGAGCTGCTGGCGGAGGGTCTGGACGCCGCGGAAGAGGCCGGCGGGTTCGCGGGCGGTGAGGGTGAGGCCCTCGGGTGCGGAGGTGAGCCGGTAGCCCTCGTCGCCGAGGCCGGTCTCGTCGGGGTCGAGGCGGAGCCGGATGCCGCGGCCTGCGGCGCGGTCGTCGACGACGGGCAGCGGGAAGCCGGTGGCGGGGCGGAGGAGTCCGGCGAGGTAGCGGCCGAGGGCCCGGGACTCGCCGGAGGTCTTGTCGATGCCGATGCGGGTGGCGGCGGTGAGGGTGTAGGGCTCGCCCTCGGGGGTGACGGAGGCGGGTACGGGCACGATGCGGCCGAGCGGGCGGACCTCGGGCTCGGCTGCGGCTCTGCCGGGTGCCTTGGCGTCGGCGCCGTCGCCGTCGGCGGCGGCCTCTCCGCAGCCGACTCCGGCGGTCGCGAACAGGAGCAGGGATCCGATCAGGCACGGAATCGTCATGCGCTGTCTCACAGGCGGGCTCCCCTTCGGGTGATCAACTTCGGATGATCAGCTTCGGATGATCGACTTCGGGTGATCGACTTCGGGTGATCGACACGTCCCTCGTTCTGTATATCCCTTCGGCGACCATGCGTATCGCGCGCCTTACCGGCGGTCAAGGTCTGGACCAAGGAGCCGGTTCCGCGTGTGGATCGCGGCACACCTGCCCGATTTCGGGCAGGATTCTTGCTAAGCGCCTGGGTGACCCCTCAGTATTCACGGGTGCTCGAACGCCGCCCGTCGCACGACGACCTCATCGACCACCTGGTCCGCAGCACCGCGCTCCAGCGCGGTGAGGCCGCCCGGGTGGTGCTCGACGTGCTGGCGTACTTCGACGAGACGACCGAGGAGTTCGTCCGCCGCCGCCACCGCGAACTGCAGTCCGGCGGCGCCGTGAACGCCGAGATCTTCGAACGGATCGCGACGGAGCTGCCGCACCGGGCGGTGGCGCCACCGGAGCTCTCGCTCCGGCAGCTGCGCCGGATCGTCTACGGCTGAATCGTCCGGGGCCGAATCGTCCGCGGCTGAGCAGCACTCATCACTGACCTGGAGGGGTTTCACCTTTATGTGCGGAATCGTCGGTTACATCGGTAAGCGCGACGTGGCCCCGCTGCTCCTTGAGGGCCTGGCCCGCCTGGAGTACCGCGGCTACGACTCGGCCGGCATGGTCGTCACCAGCCCGAAGGCCACCGGCCTGAAGGTGGTCAAGGCCAAGGGCCGCGTCCGCGACCTGGAGGCCAAGGTCCCCAAGCGCTTCACCGGCACCACCGGCATCGCCCACACCCGCTGGGCCACGCACGGCGCCCCGAGCGACATCAACTCGCACCCGCACCTCGACCCCGAGAACAAGGTCGCGGTCGTCCACAACGGCATCGTGGACAACGCCCAGGAGCTCCGCGCCAAGCTGGAGTCCGAGGGCGTCGTCTTCGCCTCCGAGACGGACACCGAGGTCATCACCCACCTCATCGCGCGCTCCGAGGCCGAGACCCTCGAGGAGAAGGTCCGCGAGGCGCTCAAGCACATCGAGGGCACCTACGGCATCGCCGTGATGCACGCCGACTTCAACGACCGCATCGTGGTGGCCCGCAACGGCTCCCCGGTCATCCTCGGCATCGGCGAGAAGGAGATGCTCGTCGCCTCCGACGTCGCCGCCCTGATCGCCCACACCCGCCAGGTCGTCACCCTGAACGACGGCGAGATGGCCACCCTGAAGGCCGACGACTTCCGCACGTACACCACCTCCGGCGCGTCCACCAACGCCACGCCCGAGACCGTGGAGTGGGAGGCCGCCTCCTACGACATGGGCGGCCACGACACGTACATGCACAAGGAGATCTCCGAGCAGCCCGACGCGGTCGACCGCGTGCTGCGCGGCCGCATCGACGACCGCTTCTCCACCGTGCACCTGGGCGGCCTGAACCTCGACGCCCGCGAGGCCCGCACCATCCGCCGCATCAAGATCCTCGGCTGCGGCACCTCGTACCACGCCGGCCTCATCGGCGCCGGGCTCATCGAGTCCATGGCCCGCATCCCCGCCGACGCCGAGCCGGCCTCGGAGTTCCGCTACCGCAACCCGGTCGTGGACCCCGACACCCTCTACATCGCCGTCTCCCAGTCCGGTGAGACCTACGACGTGCTCGCCGCCGTCCAGGAGCTCAAGCGGAAGGGCGCCCGCGTCCTCGGCGTCGTCAACGTCGTCGGCTCCGCCATCGCCCGCGAGGCCGACGGCGGCGTGTACGTCCACGCCGGCCCCGAGGTCTGCGTCGTCTCCACCAAGTGCTTCACCAACACGGTCACCGCCTTCGCGCTGCTCGCCCTGCACCTGGGCCGCATCCGCGACCTGTCCGTCACCGACGGCAAGCGGATCATCGAGGGCCTGCGCAAGCTGCCCTCGCAGATCGAGGAGATCCTCAAGACCGAGGAGCAGATCAAGGAGATCGCCGCGGAGTACGCCGGCGCCCAGTCGATGATGTTCATCGGCCGTGTGCGCGGCTACCCCGTCGCCCTGGAGGCCTCCCTCAAGCTGAAGGAGATCTCCTACATCCACGCCGAGGCGTACCCGGCCTCCGAGCTGAAGCACGGCCCGCTCGCCCTCATCGAGCCGGCCCTGCCGACCGTCGCGATCGTCCCCGACGACGACCTGCTCGAGAAGAACCGCGCCGCCCTGGAGGAGATCAAGGCCCGCAGCGGCCGCATCCTCGCCGTCGCGCACCAGCCGCAGCCGAAGGCCGACCACACCATCGTCGTCCCGAAGAACGAGGACGAGCTGGACCCGATCCTCATGGGCATCCCGCTCCAGCTCCTCGCCTACCACACGGCGCTCGCCATGGGCCGCGACATCGACAAGCCGCGCAACCTGGCGAAGTCCGTCACCGTCGAGTAGGCCCACCCGGCCCCTCTCGGCCGTCGCGCAGGCCTCCCAGCCGTCGCGGCCGAGGCGGGGCGCCGGGCCTGTCCCCCGGCGCCCCGCCCCTCCGGGCCTGTCCCCCGGAGCCTCGGCCGGACACCACAGCGGTCCCCGTGCACACACCTCCCGTGCACGGGGACCGCTGCGTTTCCTGTCGTACGGGTGGAACTCAGCCCGCGGCCGGGGCGCCCGACGCGCGGCGCAGGGCCGTCGGCCAGCCGGCGACCGCGGCCGTGGCGCCGTACCAGGCGACCAGACCCGCGACGGCGGCGACCCAGCCGCCCGCCTTCCCGAGACCGCTGTTGTCGGCCATGGCTCCGATGCCGAGCAGCAGCAGCGCGACGAACAGCAGCCCGTACACGCCCTGTCCGAAGAGTCCGCTGCCCGAGGAGGCCATGGTCAGCGTGAGCGCGAGGAGCGCCCACAGGAGCAGGAAGAGCCCCATGGCGTCGGCCGAGGCGTGCCCGCCGGCGCCGCTGCCCCAGGTGAACCAGAAGGCGCCGAGCGCCGCGTACGCCGTGCCTTCGCCCTTGTCGCCCGCGCGCAGCGCGAGCAGTCCGACGAGGAAGAGCGTCACGCCGCCGACCCAGGTGGCGAGACCCGCGGCATCCGCTGCCGCGACGTTGTCGATGACACCGGTTCCGCCCAGGCCGAAGGCCAGCAGGGTCAGTCCGAGTGCCAGGTGGCCGAGCGTGGAGGTGGTGTTTCCCGCGGCGACTTCGTTGTTCACGGCGGGCTCCCTTCAGGTGTGCAGTTGTCCTGCGTGAGCTGCTGTGTTCCGGTGACCTTTATGTACCCTTCACAAGCGCACAATTCACCTGAGGAAGGCCGAATTTATGGCCGGATGACGGCAGTTGAGGGAGTGACCTGACGGGCCGTGGGGAGCTGCGGGGTTACGGGATGACGATGACCGGCCGCTGGGCGCGGCGCGCGAGGCGGCCGGCGACCGAGCCGAAGATCCGGCCGACGATCCCGTGCGTGGAGCCGACCACGATCGCGTCGGCCGAATACTCCCGGCCGACCTCCTCCAGCTCGTGGCAGATGTCCCCGCCGCGCTCGACCAGGATCCACGGCACCTCGGAGAGGTGGTCGGCGCAGGCCAGTTCCAGACCGAGGACCTCGGTGCGGTGGTCGGGCACGTCGACGAAGACCGGGGGCTCGCAGCCGGCCCACACCGTGGTGGGCAGCCGGTTGGCCACGTGCACGATGATCAGGCCCGATCCGGAGCGGCGGGCCATGCCGATGGCGTACGCGAGGGCGCGCTCACTGGACATGGAACCGTCGAAGCCGACGACCACCCCGTGCCGGAAGGCCGGGTCGCAGGCATGACGTGGCTGTTCTACCGCGAGGGGGTCGACCGTGGAATCGGCGACGCGCTTGCGGTCCGCGGGTTCGGGGAATTCGTGACCGGCCATCGGTGTCTCGGCGAAGAAGGTCCTCGTGGGAAGGGACGGGGAAAGGGGGGACGAACGACGGGTGGCGGCGGAGCTGTGTCCGGGAATCATCTTCCCAAGCCCATACCCCCAAGGGTACGGCGACACTCCTCTCCTGCCCAGAGCCCGCCGTGCCACACCCGGCGTGCCCGCCGCTCGCGCGCGGCGTTCCAGGGAGCATGCACGAGGGGTTCGGGATCTGGCAATGCCGGATGTGCCCTACAGGCGTCCGTACGGGGGCCAAACGGACGTCGCCGAGAGTGACCGGAACGTTCCGCTCCTCGTTGCCACAGGTCCAGCCCACCGTCGTCACGGATCACAGCCCCCATCGCAGCCCCGCCGCCGCCCGACCGATGCCCCATCGCAGCCCCGCCGCCGCCCGACCGATGCCCCATCGCAGCCCCGCCGCCGCCCGACCGATGCCCCCATCGCAGCCCCGCCGCCGCCCGACCACCGCCCGGTCGCCGCCCGACCGATGCCCCGCCCTCGCCCGACCGCAGCCCCGCCGTCGTCACGGACGGCCGACCCGCCCTCACCCCACCGTCACCGCGGACCGCCGCCCCACCGCAGCTCCGTCACCGCCACAGACCGCTGCCCCCACCGCCACCACAGACCCGTCCCACCGTCGCAGGGAGACCGCCCGTGCCCGCACCATCGACCGCCGCCGGCCAGACCTCCGCCACCACCCCCACCCCCACGCTCGGCGCGCCCCGCGGCCGCCGCCGGGCGCCCGCCCTCCCCCCGACGCCCGGCACGGAGCCGGAGCCGGGAACGGCGACAGGCACGGGGGCGATGGCGGGCGCAGGCGCGGCGACGGGCGCGGGCGCGGGGGCGGCGGCGGGCGCGGGGGCGGCGGCGGAGCAGGCCGGTGACGTCGTCCGCTGGGCGGTCTTCTGCTGCGTCCTGGTCCCCGTGGTGCTCGTCGTCTACGGCACCTCGCTCGGCGGGGCCGCCGGGACCGCGCTCGGGCTCGTCTCGGTGACGGCGGCCTGCCGGCTGCTGCTGCGCCGCTCGGAGCGCGGACTGCGGGCCGAACCGGTCCGTCCGAGGCGCCGGAACTAGCCCCGGAGGGGCCCCGAGCCGGTCCCGCCCCTCTTGGAGTTGACAGGTTCGTACACTCGACCCCATATGTTTTCAGCCAACTTCCGGCCGCCGGCGAGTCCTTGGCGGAACGGTTGGCCAACCCCGGCACCGACGGCCGCGGAAGCCGTGTCCCAAGGGCTCACACCCCCCGCGTACGGGGGTGTTCGGCGCCACGCACGCTCCTCCGGCAGCCGCCGGAGGCAAGATCCCTCGATCGATCGCTTCACGCCAAGTTGCCTTGTCGACAATCCACCGGATGGAGAACTTGTCACGCCGGCGCCACGGGACACAGTAGATTCGATCATGGGTACCGAAGACTGGGGTCTCGTGCAAAACCGAGGGGAAACGTGCAGCAGCGACACGACCAGGGAGACGCGAACACCGAGGGGGGCTTAGCGTCATGAGCCAGGACTCCGCCGCACCGGAGGCCGCACGGAAGCTGTCCGGGCGCCGCCGTCGCGAAGTCGTCGCGGTGCTGCTGTTCAGCGGCGGCCCCATCTTCGAGAGCTCCATCCCGCTCTCCGTGTTCGGCATCGACCGGCAGGACGCCGGGGTGCCCCGCTACCGGCTGCTCGTCTGCGCCGGCGAGGAGGGCCCGCTGCGGACCACCGGCGGGCTCGAACTCACCGCGCCGTACGGCCTGGAGGCCATCGGCCGGGCGGGCACCGTCGTCGTCCCGGCCTGGCGGTCGATCACCTCGCCGCCGCCGCCGGAGGCGCTCGAAGCGCTGCGCCGTGCGCACGAGGAGGGGGCCAGGATCGTCGGGCTGTGCACCGGGGCGTTCGTCCTGGCCGCGGCCGGACTGCTCGACGGCCGCCCGGCGACCACGCACTGGATGTACGCGCCGACGCTCGCCAAGCGCTACCCGTCGGTCCACGTGGACCCGCGGGAGCTCTTCGTCGACGACGGGGACGTGCTGACCTCCGCTGGCACCGCGGCCGGAATCGACCTGTGTCTGCACATCGTGCGGACCGACCACGGCACCGAGGCCGCGGGCGCCCTTGCGCGCCGGCTGGTCGTCCCGCCGCGGCGCAGCGGCGGTCAGGAGCGCTACCTCGACAGGTCTTTACCCGAGGAGATCGGCGCCGACCCGCTGGCCGAGGTCGTCGCCTGGGCGCTGGAGCATCTCCACGAGCAGTTCGACGTGGAGACGCTCGCCGCGCGCGCCTACATGTCACGGCGGACCTTCGACCGCCGGTTCCGCTCGCTGACGGGCTCCGCCCCGCTGCAGTGGCTGATCACCCAGCGGGTGCTGCAGGCGCAGCGGCTCCTGGAGACCTCCGACTACTCGGTCGACGAGGTCGCCGGCCGGTGCGGCTTCCGCTCCCCGGTGGCGCTGCGCGGCCACTTCCGGCGCCAGCTGGGCTCCTCGCCGGCCGCCTACCGCGCGGCGTACCGCGCCCGGCGGCCGCAGGGCGAGGCCGGTACGGCGGTCCTCGAGGCCGCGGTGCCCGCCCAGGGCGCGGCGGGGCTCCGCAGGCCGCTGGAGCCGGGCAAGCCGCAGTCGGACGCGTACGCCCCCGGCCGCCCGGCCCTGCCGGGGCAGCGCAGCGCGCCGTAACCGGCCCTTCCGGCCGGTGCAGCGCGCCGTCACAGACCGCCGCCGCCACAAGCGGCGCGACGCAGGACCGACGGGCCCTCGGGGACACCTCCCCCGGGGGCCCGTCGGCCTGTCCTGGGCGGTTCCGAAGGCCCGCGGGGCCGGTCCGATCAGCGGGAAGGGCCCTAAGGTAGGACGCATGAACGATCGCATGGTGTGGATCGACTGCGAGATGACCGGGCTCTCGCTGACGGACGACGCACTCATCGAGGTGGCCGCGCTGGTCACCGACTCGGAACTGAACGTGCTCGGCGAAGGCGTGGACATCGTGATCCGCCCGCCGGACGCGGCCCTGGAGACCATGCCGGCCATCGTGCGCGAGATGCACACGAAGTCCGGGCTCCTCGACGCGCTCGCCGACGGCACCACCCTCGCCGACGCGGAGGCCCAGGTCCTCGCGTACATCCGCGAGCACGTCAAGGAGCCGGGCAGGGCCCCGCTGTGCGGGAACTCGGTCTCCACGGACCGCGGCTTCCTCGCGCGCGACATGCCCGCCCTGGAGAGCCACCTGCACTACCGGATCGTCGATGTCTCCTCGGTCAAGGAGCTGGCCCGCCGCTGGTACCCGAGGGCGTACTTCAACAGTCCGGAGAAGAACGGCAACCACCGGGCGCTCGCCGACATCCGCGAGTCCATCGCCGAGCTGCGCTACTACCGCGAGGCGATCTTCGTCCCGCAGCCCGGCCCGGACTCGGAGACCGCGAAGCAGATCGCGGCGCGTCACGTCCTGCCCGCGTCGGAATGACCTCCCGCTCGCGCCCCCGGAGGCCCCGGGAAGCCCCCGCGGAAAACGGTGGCGCGAGCACCCTCCAGAACCCTGTAGACTTCTTCTCGGCCGGTCAGGGAAGCCCTCGGGCGAAAGACCGGTCGTGGTGGGTATAGCTCAGCTGGTAGAGCACCTGGTTGTGGTCCAGGATGTCGCGGGTTCGAGTCCCGTTACTCACCCTGATGGACTCAGGCCCCGGTTCGCATGAACCGGGGCCTGAGTCGTTCTCGCACGTCTCACCCGTACGGGCGATGCAGTGATCCACTTCCCCCTGCCCCCTGTTAGCGTCCCCTCATGTCCAATTTCTTCACATTTACCCACTTTTGGGCCGGGTGAGGCCGTGTGGGAGTCCTCCGCGACCACCCCGAACTCGCCCTCTTCCTCTGTCTCTCCGCCGGCTACCTCCTCGGCAAGCTTCGCGTCGGCCCCATCACGCTCGGCGGCATCTGCGGCACGCTGATCGTCGCGCTGCTCCTCGGCGCCTGGACGAAGGTCGTCATCTCCGACGACGTGAAGACGATCTTCTTCGCGATCTTCATCTTCTCGCTCGGCTATCTGGCGGGGCCGCAGTTCTTCGCCAACCTCAACAGGAAGAGCCTGCGCTTCTTCACCCTCTGCCTCATCGAGGTCGTCTGCGTCGTCGGCATCGCCCTCGGTCTCGCCAAGGCCTTCGACCTCGACGTCGGCACCGCCGCCGGCATCCTCGCCGGCGCCGCCACCGAGTCCGCGGTCGTCGGCACGGCCACGGAGGCCATCGGCAAGCTCTCCGACCTGACGCAGCAGCAGATCACCGAGTACCAGGGGCACGTCGCCACCGCCTACACGGTCTGCTACCTCTTCGGCCTCGTCACCATCGTCATCTACACCAGCCAGATCATGCCGATGCTGCTGCGGATCAACCTCCGCGACGCCTCCCGCGCCCTGTGGGAGAAGATGCGCGGCTCCGGCGGCGGCCTGGAGCCCGACGAGCGCGAGGCACTCCCCGGCATGGTCGGCCGGACGTTCCTGGTCACGCTCGCGGACGGGGCCACCGTCTCCCAGGTGGAGCGGCAGAACGGCAGCCGGGTCACCGTCGAGGCGGTGAAGCGGGGCACCAAGGTCCTCACCCCTCCCCCGCCCGACTTCGAGCTGACCCTCTCCGACCTGGTCCTGATGGTGGGCCGCCGGTCCAACATCATCGACGCGGGACGGCACGTCGGCCCCGAGACCCCGGCGATCCCCGGCCTCGACACCCCGCTCGCCACCACCCAGGTCTCCCTGACGGACAAGGCGGCGGCCGGCAAGTCCATCGACACCCTCACCAAGGAGCACCCGGAGTTCTCCTCCGGCGGGGTGTACGTCACGGACGTGCTCCGCAACGAGCAGCACCTGCCGGCGACGCCGGAGACCGTCGTGCAGCGCGGTGACGTGCTCACCCTGGTCGGCGCGCGCTCCGGTCTCGGGAAGCTGGCGGCGAAGGTCGGCGCGACCGTCAAGAACGACGCCACCGACTTCATCTACCTGGGCCTCGGCATCGTCTGCGGCAGCCTCATCGGCCAGATCTCGGTGAAGTTCGGCGGCGTCCCGATGTCGCTCGGCACGGGCGGCGGCTGCCTGGTCTCCGGGCTGCTCTTCGGCTGGTTCCGCTCCCGGACCCAGACCTTCGGCGCCTTCCCGCCGCAGGCCGCCACCACCCTCAAGGACATGGGGCTGGCGATCTTCATCGCCTGCACGGGCCTGGTGTCGGGCCCGCAGGCCTGGCCGCTGCTCAAGGAGTACGGGGCGCTGCTGCCGTTCGCGGGGATCGCGATGGTCCTGGTGCCGGCGACGATCTCGCTGATCGTCGGCCGCAAGCTCCTGAACATCGAGAAACCCCTGCTCATCGGCGCCATCGCGGGCCAGCAGTGCTCGACCCCGGCGATCACCTCGGTGACGCAGGTCGCCCAGAGCTCGGTCCCGATGCTCGGCTACACGATCACGTACACGCTGTCGAACTTCCTGCTCCCGCTGACCGGGCCCCTGCTCGTCGGCGTCCTGGGGGCGTGAGGAGCCGCAATGATCGATTTCCTCAACCGGAACGTCTTTCACCCCCACCCCGAGCTGCTGATCTTCATCACCGTCGCACTCGGCTTCCTCTTCGGCAAGCTCCGCTACAAGGCGATCGCGCTCGGCGCCGTCACCGGCTGCCTGGTGGCGGGGCTGCTGCTCGGCGCCCAGTTCAAGGTCACGATCGACGGCACGGTGAAGAACCTCTTCTTCACCATGTTCCTCTTCGCCCTCGGCTACAAGGTCGGCCCCCAGTTCTTCCGCGGCCTGAAGAAGGACGGCCTGCCGCAGGTCGTCAACGCGGTCGTGGTCTGTGTGACGGGCCTCCTCGTCTCCTGGGGCTTCGCCGTGATGCTGGGGTACGGCCCCGGGCTCTCCGCCGGGCTCCTCGGCGGCGCGCTCACCCAGTCCGCCGTCATCGGCGTCGCCCAGGACGCCATCGGGAACCTGCCGGGGCTCTCCGCCGACCAGATGAAGAACGAGGAGAACCTGGTCGCGATCGGCTACGCCGTCACGTACCCGCTCGGCACGATCCTCTGCGCGATGCTCCTCGCGAACGTCCTGCCCAAGCTCTACAAGCGCGACCTGGCCGCCGAGTCCGCACAGCTCGCGAAGGAGCTGGACACCCCGGGCGACAACCCGGACCTCGCCGAGGGCTACTACGAGGTCGTCCTCCGCGCGTACGAGATGGACCACTCGCCGCTCGTCGGCCGGACCATCGACGACTTCGAGAACCAGCAGAAGGAGCTCGGGCACCGCATCTACATCACCCGGGTGCGGCGCGAGGGGAAGATCCTCGCGCCCAGCCAGCAGACGGTGCTGCGCTCGGGCGACGTCCTCGCGGTGAGCGCCCTGCGCGGCTCGCTCGTCGACTTCGACGCCCGTACGCACATCGGCCCGGAGACCGACGACGTGGAGCTGCTCGGCTACCAGACCGAGACCCTGCACGTGGTCGCCTCGGAGAAGGCGCACCTGGGGCAGACGGTCGCGGAGCTGCGCCGGGAGCCCTTCATGGTCGGCGTGTACATCGACAAGATCTACCGCTCGGGCGCCGAGTTCCCGTACCGGCTGTCCACGAGGCTGGAGCGCGGCGACACGGTGATCCTGACCGGCCCGAAGCGGCTCGTGGACCCGGCGGGCAAGGCGATCGGCAAGCCCGTGCCGACCTCCTTCGCCACCGACATGCTGTGGGTGGGGCTCGGCATCTTCCTCGGCGGCTGCATCGGCATCCCGGCCCTCACGGTCTCCGGCGTCCCGATCTCGCTGTCCACCTCCGGCGGCGCGCTGATCATGGGCCTGGTCTTCGGCTGGATCCGCGGCAAGTACCCGACGTACGGCAATGTGCCGCCGGGCGCCCAGTGGTTCATGGACACCCTGGGCCTGTGCCTCTTCGTCGCGGTCGTCGGCATCAACGCCGGGCCGAGCTTCACCAGCGGCCTGTCGACGGCCGGCTGGGGGCTGCTCGTGTGGGGCGCGGTGGCGACGGTGCTCCCGCTGATCGTGGGCTTCCTCGTCGGCCACTACGTGCAGAAGATCCGCTTCCCGATCCTGATGGGCGTCCTGGCGGGCGGCCAGACGACGACCGCGGCGATCGGCGCGATCAACGAGCAGTCCAAGTCGCAGATCCCGACGCTCGGTTACACGATCCCCTACGCGGTGGGCAACGTCCTGCTGACCATCTGGGGCGCCGTCATCGTCATCCTCAACCACTAAGGAACCCCGCCGTGCCCAAGACCACGTTCACCCGTCAGGAGATCCAGTCCTTCGCGCAGCTCTCGCCGTTCGAGCTGAAGGACAAGTTCATCCAGCTCGCACAGGCCGCGCAGGCCCACAAGCCGGGCCAGAAGGAGAAGTCGCAGGCCCAGATGCTCAACGCGGGCCGCGGCAACCCGAACTGGGTCGCCACCGGCCCCCGCGAGGCCTTCTACGCGCTCGGCTACTTCGCGCTCTCCGAGTCGCGCCGGGTCTGGACCGCCGACAACCTCGGCGGCATGCCCGAGCTCCGGGGCTCCGGCGAGCGCTTCGACACCTTCGTCCGCCGGCACCCGGACCTGCCGGGGATCGAGCTGCTGCAGAGCTGCGTGGAGTACGCGGTCGAGCGCTTCGGCTTCGACAAGGACGCCTTCGTGCACGAGCTGACCGACAGCACGATCGGCGACAACTACCCCGTACCGGACCGGATGCTCACCCACACCGAGCAGATCGTCCGCGGCTACGTGCACGACGAGATGTTCGACAAGCGCCCGCCCGCCGGGAACCTGTCGCTGTTCGCGACCGAGGGCGGCACGGCCGCGATGTGCTACGTCTTCGACTCCCTGATGAAGAACGGGATCCTGAGGAAGGGCGACCGGATCGCGCTGATGGTCCCCGTCTTCACCCCGTACATCGAGATCCCCGAGCTCGACACGTACGAGTTCGACGTCGTCACCGTCAACGCGAGCCTCTTCGCGGAGACCGGGGTGCGCGAGTGGCGCTACCCGACGGAGGAGGTCGCCAAGCTGGCCGACCCCTCGGTCAAGCTGGTCTGCGTCGTCAACCCGTCCAACCCGCCGTCCCTCGCGATGAGCGAGCGCGTCGCGCACCAGATCAAGGACATCGTCGCGGGACCGAACCCGAACCTGCTGATCGTCACCGACGACGTGTACGGCACCTTCGTCGAGGGCTTCCGCTCGCTCGCGGCCGAGATCCCGCGCAACACGCTGCTCGTGTACTCGTACTCCAAGCACTACGGCTGCACCGGCCACCGGCTCGGCGTCATCGGCCTGCACGACGACAACGTCATCGACGGGATGATCGCCGGTCTGCCGCAGGCGGAGAAGGACCGCCTGAACAGGCGGTACGGATCGCTGTCCCTGGAGCCGGAGAAGATCCGCTTCATCGACCGGCTCGTGGCCGACTCCCGCCAGGTCGCCCTCAACCACACCGCCGGGCTCTCCCTCCCCCAGCAGGTGATGATGGCGCTCTTCTCCCTCTTCGACATGCTGGAGGAGGGCCAGGCCTACAAGCACAAGATCCGGGACATCGTGAAGCAGCGCCTCGACCTGCTCCTCGAAGGCGCCCAGATGAAGATCGCCGAGGACCCGCAGCGGGCCGGGTACTACATCGAGCTCGACCTCCTCGCGGAGGCGGAGCGGGTGCACGGCAAGGACTTCGCGGACTTCCTGGAGAAGAACTACGAGCCGGTCGACCCGCTGTTCCGGCTCGCCGAGCAGACCAGCGTGGTGCTCCTGAACGGCGGCGGCTTCGACGGCCCCGAGTGGTCGGTCCGCGTCTCCCTCGCCAACCTCGACGACCTGGACTACCTGAAGATCGGCCACCACCTGCGGGCGATCTTCAACGACTACGCGGAGGAGTGGAAGGTCGCGCGGGCGTCCGCGTAAGGAGGCGTGGGAGCGTCGCGCGCGTCCGCGTGGGAGACGGGGGTGCGCGCCCCGGCCGGCGGTGGGGTGGTTCCGGCCGGGGCGCGCGGTGTGGGGGGCGCGGTGGCTTACCTGGCGGTGTCTTACTTGTAGGCGCCGAAGGCCTTCGTGAAGGCCAGGGGCTGCTGGAGGATCGAGGAGCAGGTGGGGTCGGCGTAGTTCACGGCGCCGGCCGCGCACTGCTTGTCGCGGGCCGAGGACCACATGGAGAGCCAGCCGAAGCCCTTGGACTTCGCGAAGTCGACGAGCTGGGTGGCGTCCTCGACCTTGAAGACCTCACTGCTGACGTCGTTGACGCCGATCATCGGGGTGACGGCGACGGCCTTCCAGGCGGCCGCGTCGGAGAGGCCGAGGACGCCCTTGATCTGGGCCTGGGTCGCGGTCGCGGCCTGGATGGCGTACGTGCCCATGTCGGCGCTGTACGCCGGCCCGTAGTCCATCGCCATGATGTTGACGGCGTCGACGCGGACCCCGTTCCTCTTGGCGTCGGCGAGCAGGTCCACGCCGGGCTGGGTGAGGCCCTCGGGCATGACCGGCAGGGTGAAGGAGACGTTCAGGCCGGGGTGGGACTTCTGGAGCTGGGCGATCGCCTGCGAGCGGCGGGTGTTGGCGGCGGTGTCCGGCAGGGCCGCGCCCTCGATGTCGAAGTCGACCTTGGTGAGCTTGTACTGGTCGACGACCTTGCCGTACGCGGCGGCGAGCGCCGAGGAGGTCGAGCAGTTCAGGGCCAGCTCGTGGCCCGCGGCGCCGCCGAAGGAGACGCGGACGTCCCCGCCCTTGGCGCGCAGGGCGCCGATCTGGGCGGCGACCTTGTCGTTCGCGAGGTCGGTGACGCCGCCCCACAGCGGGGCGCAGGAGCCGCCGGAGGTGATGAAGGCGAGGTTGAACTCCTTCACGCCGGTGGCGTCGGCGGTCGCGAGCAGGTCGTACGCCGGGTAGAGCGAGGTGTCGACGTACGGGGAGTACTTGGCGGCCGTGGCGGGAGCACCGGTGGCGGTCGCGGTGGGGGTGGGTGTCGGCGCCGTGGTGGGCTTCACGGTGGCCGTGGCGGTGGGCTTCGGGCTCGCGGTCGCGGTGGCCGTCGCGGTCGGCTTCGGGGCGGCGGTCGGGGTGGCCGTCGCGGTGGGCTGCTCGGTGGGGCGGCCGCTGGGGGTGGGGGCGGGGCCCCCGGCGGAGCAGACCGCCTTGTTGATGAGGCAGCCGGTCGGGTCTCCGGCCTGGCCGGTCGCGGAGGTGACGAAGCCGACGGTGACGGACTGGCCGGGCGCCAGCTGCTTGTTCCAGCTGGCGGGCTTCACGGTGACGTGGCTGCCGGAGACGGTGTGCTCGCCGTTCCAGAGGGAGCCGATGGTGGTGCCGGCCGGGAGGTCGAACTCCAGGGTCCAGTCGGACTGGGTGGCGGTCGTCTCGTTGGTGACGATGTACTGGCCGGTGTAGCCGCCGGTCCAGGAGCTGGTCCGGGTGTAGGCGGCGCCGACGGCGGCGGCCTGGGCGGTGCCGGTGAGCGCGAAGGCCGCGCCGCCGATGACGGCCGCGGCGACGACCGCTCCGACGACCTTGGTCCGGGTGCTCGTCCTGCGCCGGTGCGAACTGCTGCCCATCGCGTGCCTGCCTCTGCGTGCCGGGGGTGGGGGTGGGGTGCGGCAGCACGCTAGCGAGCGGGAAACGGACAAATGCCCAGGAGGGAGCCGGGGTTGGGATTCTTAGGCTCCGCTTAAGGAAGGCATCGGAACCAGGAAAGGTTGGGGGCGGAAGGTCGGGGGTGCGGGAGCCGGTGCGCACGGACCCGGGGCGCACGGACCCGGGGCGCACGGACCCGGTGCGCGCGGACCCGGTGCGCGCGGACCCGGTGCGTCACGCCTTGCGGCGGCGGCCGCGACGGCCTCCGCCGCCGCCCGTACCGGCTCCGCGTCCGTCGAGGCTGATCCAGATCCGCACCTCGGTGCCGCCGAGGACCGAGTGGCCGATGCGGACGTCGCCGCCCGTCGACTCGGCCATGCGGCGCACGATGTCGAGGCCGAGGCCGGTGGAGCCGTCGCGGCCGCTGCCCGCGCCCCGGGCGAGCGCGGCGGCGGGGTCGGCGATGCCGGGGCCCGCGTCGGAGACGAGGACGATGACGGCGTCCTCGCCGTTGTGGACGTCGAGGGAGAAGGCCGTGCCCTCGGGGGTGTGGCGGAAGACGTTGCCGAGGAGGGCGTCGAGGGCGGCGACGAGCTCGGGGCGTGCGACGGGGATGCGGACAGGGCGCTCGACGCCCGCGACCCGCACCCGGCGGCCCTCGTCCTCGGCGAGCGCCGACCAGAACTCCATCCGCTCGCGGACCACTTCGGCGGCGTCGCAGCCGGCGCCGGGCCCGGTCGCCTGGGTCTGCGGCTTCGCCTCGCGGGCGGTGCGGATGATGATGTCGACCTCGCGCTCCAGCTGTTCGACGGCCGCGCGGGTCTGCTCGGCGGCGGGCCCCGAGCCGAGGGAGGCCGCGTTGAGCCGGAGGACGGTCAGTGGGGTGCGGAGGCGGTGGGAGAGGTCGGCGGCCAGTTCGCGTTCGTTGGCGAGGAGCTGGACGACCTGGTCGGCCATCGAGTTGAAGGCGACGGCGGCCGACTTGAGCTCGGGCGGCCCCTCCTCGGGGACGCGCGCGCCGAGCCTGCCCTCGCCGAGGTCGTGGGCGGCGCCCGCGAGCCGCTGGGCGGGCCGGACCATGCGGACGCCGAGGCGGTCGGCGACGGCTACGGAGCCGACGATCAGGGCGAGGCCGACGCCGGCGAGGACGAGCCAGGCGGTGGCGACGCCGTTGCTGACCTCGCCCTCGGGGACGAACAGTTCGACGACGGCGACCTGGGCGCTGCTGAGCGCGGTGGGCTGGAGCAGCGCGAAGCCGCCGGGGACCTCGGCGATGGAGGCGCGGCCGAGGCTGCGGGTGGCGGCGAGTTCGGCCGGGTCGGCGCGCGGAGTGCCGATCTCCAGCGCGGTGCCGCCGGGTTCGGCGGCGGGCACGTGGATCGCGAGGCGTCCTGCGGCCCCGTCCTCGGTGGTGGCGACGGCCTTGTCGAGCTCGTCGCGGTCGGTGGTGATGGCGAGGACGGGGGCGAGTCCGGCGGCCCGCCGTTCGGCGTTGGAGAAGGCCCGGTCGCGGGCCATCTCCTTGACGACGAGCCCGAGGGGGACGGCGAAGGCGAAGACGACCATGGCGGTGACGGCGAGCGACACCTTGACGAGCGCCCACCTCACGGCTGCGTCCCCGGTTCCTGCTCCCGGGGCGGCTCCAGCTTCACGCCCACCCCGCGCAGGGTGTGCAGATAGCGGGGCCGCGCGGCCGTTTCGCCCAGTTTCCGCCGCAGCCACGACAGATGTACGTCGATGGTCTGGTCGTCGCCGTACGACTGCTGCCAGACCTCGGCGAGCAGCTCCTTGCGCGGGACGACGACGCCGGGCCGTCCGGCGAGGAAGGCGAGGAGGTCGAACTCGCGCCGGGTCAGGTCGAGGGGTGCCCCGTCGAGCTCCGCCTGACGGCGCAGCGGGTCGACGGTGAGCCCGCCGACCCGGATGGCCCTGGACGGCGGCTGCTCGCCGGCGGCGGCCCGGGAGCGGCGCAGGACGGCGGCCATCCTGGCCGTGAGGTGGTCGACGGAGAAGGGCTTCACGAGGTAGTCGTCGGCCCCGGCGTGCAGGAGCCGTACGATCTCGGCCTCGTCGTCCCGGGCGGTCGCGATGATCACCGGGACGTCGGTGATCCCGCGCAGCATCTTGAGCGCCTCGGACCCGTCGAGATCGGGCAGACCGAGGTCCAGGATCACGACGTCGAAGCGGAAATGGGCGACCTCGCGCAACGCCTCCAGAGCCGTGCCGACGCTCCGTACGGTGTGGGAGGCCTCGGTCAGCTGCCGGATGAGGGCGGAGCGCACGAACTGGTCGTCCTCGACCACGAGCACACTTGCCATGGGCGGCACCGTACGCCATTCGGGTGAGGTCCCGGGCCCTGTCCACCCTCTGGTACGGACCTGACCCCGGTAGTGCACTATGTCCCGGTGCGAAGAGGACTCGTTCACGCCCTGGCCTGGTCGCTCGCCACCGGTGCGGCGGTCACCCTGTCCTGGTGGGGAGTGCACACGGTGCTGTCCGGCACGGTGTACGACCCGCCGCGCGCGCTGCCCCTCCCGGCCGGCGGCACCATCGGCGCGCCCGCGTCCGGCGACGATCCGCAGACCTCCGCCACCCGGAGCCCCGCGACCGCCCCGCCGTCCGCGCCCGCCGCCCCGAAGTCCACGCCGAGCGAGGCCCGTACGCCCCCGACGCCCCCGTCCGCGACCCCTTCGCGCCGCCCGACGCCCACGGCGGAGGCGCCCACCACCACCCCGCCGCCGGACGCGGGCACGAACCCGGGCTCGGGCGCGGACTCGGGCGTGAAGACCTACACCGTGGACGGCGGCCGGGTCACCTTCGACCTCGGGGAGACCTCGGCCGAACTGGTCTCGGCGACGCCCGCGTCCGGCTGGCAGATGCAGGTGTGGAAGCAGCCGACCTGGATCCGGGTCACCTTCACCGAGGGCGGCCGCGAACTGTCGGTCTTCTGCGTCTGGCACGACACCGCTCCCCGCGTGGAGATCGACGACCGGCAGACGTGACGGCCCCGGTGCACCGGACGTCTCGACTCCTCCGCCCCGTTGCCTCAGGATGGGGGCATGCGGGGGTGGATGCACGCGTGTTGGGCGGCCTTGGCAGTCGCTGGTGCGGTCGTTGCTGTGGGATTACTCGTATGGGTCGTGGCAGCGGACCTCGAAAGAGCCGATCAAATCGGTGGCGTCATCGGCGCCCTCGCGGGTGTCGGTGCCCTCGGGGTATCACTCCGGCAGCTCAGGGACGGTCGCCAGGGTCCGGCCCCGGACCCGGCTCAGGTGAGCGCTGCGGAAGGTTCGATCGCCGCCCGGGGCAACGTACGCAACTCGCGGGCAAGCAGCGCCTCCAACAGTACGGCCGCTCCCACCCCTTCCGGCGGCATCTCCGCGGCCACGGGCTCGATCGCATCAGGAGGCGACGTGGACGGTTCGACGGCACACCACGGCTCCTGACATGGCCCGCCCGGGGAAGAGGACGGCCGGAACGGGTCAGGGACCGGGACCGGGTATTTCGGCAGTGCAGGGCGGCATGGCCGCAGGCGGGAACATCTCCGGTTCCGTCACCCAGCACATCGAGAACGCCACCCTGCTGCCTGCGGAGGCGTACGGCCCCCTCCCCGCCGACGCCGCGGACGGCGGGATCACGAACGTTCCCCGTATGGAGCTGTTCGTCGGACGCGACCGGGAACTGGATGCCCTTGACGCGGCGCTGTCCGCGGCGGCCTCCCCGGGCGGGGTGGTTCTGCGCGCGGTGAGCGGCCTGGGCGGAGTCGGCAAGTCCGCACTCGCCGCACGATGGGCGGCGAGCCGCTCGGCCGCGCGACTCCGGTGGTGGATCACAGCCGACAGCGCCGCCTCCGTCGACGCCGGTCTGGCCGCCCTTGCACGCGCCCTGCAACCGGGACTCGGCGACCTGCCCGCCGATGTGCAGAAGGAGCGGGCCCTGGCCTGGCTCGCGCGCCATCCGGACTGGCTGATCGTGCTGGACAACGTCGATCACCCCGATCGTGTCCGTCCCCTCCTCGACCGCGCCACGGGCGGTGGGCGATTCCTGATCACCACCCGTTGGGCGACAGGATGGCACCAGCTCGCCACCCCCATCCAGCTCGACGTGTTCACACCCCGGGACGCCCACGACCTGTTCACCCGTGTCCTCACGCATACCGGCCCCCGTGACACCACGGCCGTGGAGGAGGTCTGCGCCGAACTCGGCCACCTCGCCCTCGCCGTCGAACAGGCCGCCGCCTACTGTCACGAGAACGGCACCACGGCCGACGCGTATCTGACGATGCTGCGCCAGTGGCCCGCGGACACCCTCGCGACCGGCCCCGCCGCTGGCGACGCGGACCGGACCATCGCCCGGATCTGGCGTGTCACCCTCGACCGGCTCGCCGACCTCCCGACCACCGGAGAGACCCTGCGCCTGCTCGCCTGGTACGCCCCCGACCGCATACCCCGCACGCTGCTCGACGGACTCGCCCCACCGCCCGTGATCGCCACCGCCGTCGGCCGACTCGCCGCCCACAGCATGATCACCACCCATCAGGACGGCACCCTCTCGGTCCACCGCCTCGTCCAGGCAGTCGCCCGCACCCCCGATGCCGGCGATCCCCATCGGCAGCCGGACGACATCGCGGTCGCCCGCCTACGGGCCGCCGCCGGACTCGACAGGGCGGTACCCGAGGATCCCGTCGCCCCGCAGAACCGGCCCCTCTTCCAGGCGCTCGTGCCGCACATCAGGACACTCGGCCCGGTCGACGTCGAGACCGCGGGCGTCGACGTGGTCCGCCGGTTCGACAGGGCGAGCATCTTCCTCCTCGAAGACGGTGTCCGCGAGGAGGCAGCCGAGTTCGCACGAGAGGCGCTCGGATCCCGGGAACGTTCCCTGGGGGAGAAGCACCCCCTCACCCTCGTGTCGCGGAACACCCTCGCTCGCATCCGCCTCGCCTCCGGCGATGCGGCGGGTGCGATCGAACTCCACACCGCCGTACTCGCCGACCGCGTGCGTGTCCTCGGGGAGGACCACCCCGACACCCTCACCTCACGGAACAACCTCGCCCGCTGCTACGAGGAGGCCGGCGACGCAGAGAAGGCGATCGAGCTGCACACCGCCGTGCTCGCCGACCGGATCCGCGTTCTCGGCGACACCGCCCAGAGCACGCTCACGTCACGCAACAACCTCGCGAACGCCTATCACCGAGCCGGTCGGCCCGAGCATGCCGTCCCCCTCCTGGAACGGACGGTCGCCGACCTCGTACGGGTTGTCGGCAGGGACCACTCGCTCACTCTGACAAGTCGCGCCAACCTGGCCCTCGCCTACCTGTCCCTGGGAGATCTGCAGCGCGCCGTGCTCCTCCTTGAGGAGAGCCTCGCCGAGACTCTTCGCGTACTCGGCGAGAACCACCCCCGCGTCGTCCTCCTGCGGACCAGACTCGCAGAAGTTCACCAGGAAACGGATGAACCGAGCAAAGCCATCCCGCTGCTCAGGGCGCTCTTCGCACACCACTTCCGGCGCAGCGGAAGGGATCACGCCAAGACCCTCGCCGCGCAGCTCGATCTCGCGAACGCGCACCAGTTCGTCCATCTCGACCTGCACATCTTCATGCTCAGGGGGTGCCTCGCCGAAGCGGTCCGCGCTCTCGGAAAGGATCATCCGATCGCCCTCTCCGCGCGCAACAACCTCGCCGCGGCCCTTCACCGGGCGCACGACTTCGGCAGCGCCGTCGTGCTCTTGGAAGAGGCGGTGGCCGACCATGCCCGAGTCCTGAGCGACGAGCACCCCCGTACCAAGATCTGCCGCGAGAACCTGGCGAAAGCCCGCGCCGATCTCCTGGAAAGGACTCAGTCCGTTCCGCCGCACGAAAAGGCCCTGGCCGACCGGGTCCGGGACCTCGGCGAAGACCATCCCGACACCGTCACCGCGCGCTATGCCCTCGCCAGTGCCTACTCTTCAGCGGGTCGGCATGACCAGATCGTGGATCTGCTCGCCGAACGCCTCGCTCACCTGGTCGAGAGTCGGGGTGAGGACCACCCCGAAACCCTCACCGCACGCCACTACCTCGCCCGTACCTGGCTGACCTCCGGCCATCCTCATCGAGCGCTCCCCCTGTTCGAGGAAAATCTGGATCGCGCCACCGGGGCAGCCACGATCGACGTCCAGTTCATCGGCATGACCCGGTACTTTCTGGCGTACGCCTACTTCGCCGCAGGGCACATGGGGCGGGCCGCACACGACCTGGAGCAGTACCTCGCAGCCTGTCGCGAAGCACTGGACGGAGCAGAGGACGACCACTTCACCGAAAAGCTGCGATACGCCTGGGAACAAGCCCGGTTCTGGTGCGACCTTCTCGACGACCCGCCGGACTCAGCGGAAGACGGACGGCGGCGGTACGGGTGAGGGCTTGGCGCTCGCGTCGGTGACCGGGGCCGCTCCGCCGGCGAAGTCGGCGAGGGCCCGGCCGTGTTCCACGCGGCCCGGGTGCGGGTCGGTGGCGACCCGGCGGGTCAGTTCGGCCACCGGCAGTTCGCGGTCCGAGGCGAGCAGCACGGCGTTGCCGAAGCGGCGGCCGCGCAGGACCGTCGGGTCGGCGGTGAGGGCCAGTTCGGGGAAGACGGCGGCGGCGGTGGCGATCTGGCCGCGCAGATGGGTCAGGGGCGGGCCGTCGGCGAGGTTCGCCGCGTAGAAGCCGCCGGGCCGCAGCACCCGCCGCACCTCGGTGAGGAACTCGGTGCTGGTCAGGTGGGCCGGGGTGCGGGCCCCGCTGAACACGTCGGCGATGACGAGGTCGGCCCAGCCGTCCTGGACCTTGGCGAGGCCGGCGCGGGCGTCGGTGGAGCGGACCCGGATGCGGGCCCCGGCGTCGAGGGGCAGTTCCCGGCGGACGAGCTGGACCAGGAGCCCGTCGAGCTCCACGATCTGCTGGGTGGAGCGGGGCCGGGTCGCGGCGACGTACCGGGCGAGGGTGAACGCGCCGCCGCCGAGGTGCACGACCTGGAGCGGCCGGTTCGGCGGGGCGGCGAGGTCGGCGATGTGGCCGAGGCGCCGCTGGTACTCGAAGGTGAGGCGGGCCGGGTCGTCGAGGTCGACGTGCGACTGCGGGGCGCCGTCGATGAGCAGCGTCCAGCCGCGCGGGCGCTCCCGGTCGGGTATGAGTTCGGCGAGCCCGCCGTCGACGGTCTCGACGACGGGGGCGGCCGCCGCCGCCCGGTCACGCTGTTTGTTCCTGGCCACGGCCCCATTATCCGGGCACGGCCGGTGAAGGGCCCAGTGGCGGCATGGACGGCTCAGTGGCGGCATGGGCGGCTCAGTGGCAGCCGTCGGCCGCCTCGATGAGCCGGGCCGCCTCGCCGAGCGCCTCGCGCAGCACGGCGGGGTCGGTGACGGGGTCGGTGTCGCCGGGGGGCAGCAGCCAGCCGGCCGGGCGGGGCCCGTCGCCCGCCGGTTCGGGGAGCTCCGGCAGCTCGGGGAGGCGCAGGCCCCGCCCCGAGGTCCTCGTACAGGCGCTGCCCGGCATGTCCCAGGCGGCGGCGGTGCCCGGCGGCACCAGGAAGCCGAGGGTGGCGCAGGTGCCGTCGTGGACGACGGGGCCTACGGCGGGGGCGGCGGCGCGGCGCAGGATGTCGACGGCCTCCAGGCCCTGGCGGACCGGGACGGTCACCAGGTCCCAGGGCCCGACGGCGGTCTTGGGCCCGACGGCCTCCGGGGCGGGTGCGGGGCGCACGGCCTCCGAGGTGGACGCGGGGCGCACGGCCTCCGGGGTGGGCAGGTGGCGCGCGACGTCCGGAACAGGTGCGTGCCACGTGGCCGACTGCGAACCGATCTCCGACATGGGGACCCCTCCTCGCTCCAGAGGAGACACGTTCCGTCTCTCCCTTACGGTTCAACGCCCGTGCGCGTCAACGGCTACGGCGGGATGCCGCCGCAAAGGATGGCAGTTCATGGCAGATCGCAGGCGAGATATCCGATTTGTAGCCAAACTCAGCGTACGCATCCGGTCACAGCAGGTACGTTCATGCCCGCCGGACACCCGGCAGCACCAGGAGAGGGCTCGGCCATGGCGATGTCACGGGCAGTTCCCAATCTCGCCTTCCGTCGGCTCCGCGGACAGCACTCGCCGGCGGAGTTCGCCGCGGCGGTCCGCCGGGCGGCGCGGGAGATCGGCGAACAGGTCGCGTGCGACGCCCGCTACATCGGGCGTGTGGAAGCGGGCGAGATCCGCTGCCCCAACTACGCGTACGAGCGGGTCTTCCTGCACATGTTCCCCGGGCTCGGCCTCGCCGACCTGGGGTTCTCCGCGCGGGAGACGGTGCGCGGCCGGCGGCAGGCCGTCCCGGCCGGGGCAGCGCCTCCCGCCGCCATCACCACCCGGAACGATGAGGAGAGCGACGTGCTGCGTCGCGCATTCATGACGAGCGGTTCCGCCACCCTGGCGGCCGCCTCGCTGGGACTCGGCGGCCCCGCCGTCGCGATCCCCTCCCCCCGCGGCACCCACCGGATCGGCGAGACCGAGGTGCGGGCCGTCGAGGACGCCGTACGGCGGATCCGTCTGCTCGACGACCGGCACGGCGCCGACGGGCTCTACAAGGTGGCCGCCCAGCCGCTCCGTACCGCGTACGCGCTCCTCGACACCGGCACGATGTCCCGCCGCTCCACCGAGGACCGGCTGCACGCGGGCGCGGGCGAGCTCTCCCTCTCCGTCGGCTGGCTGGCCCACGACTCGGGGCGGCACGAGGACGCGCGCTCGCACTACGCGGAGGCGCTGGCCACCGCGCGCGTGGCGGGGAACGCGGCCCTGGAGGCGCACGCCTTCTGCAACACCTCGTTCCTCGCCCGGGACACCGGCCGCTACCGCGAGGCGGTCCGGGCGGCGCAGGCCGGGCTGCGGGCCGCGCAGCCGCTGGACTCGGCCCGGCTGCTCTCGCTGCTCTCGCTGCGGGAGGCGGGCGCGTGGGCGGGGCTCGGCGACCGGTCCGCCTGCGAGCAGGCCCTCGGCCGCGCGCACGGCTGGTTCGACCGGGGCCCCGCCGAGGGCGACCCCGAGTGGATGTCCTTCTTCGGCGAGCCGGAGCGGGAGGCCCTGGAGGCCGGCTGCTGGGCGGCGCTCGGCGAGTGGGGCCGCGCGGCCCGCCACGCCCAGCGCGCCGCGGTCCTGCAGAACCCGCACTTCGCCCGGAACCTCGCGCTCTACCGCGCCCACCTCGCCAAGGCCCTGGCGCACGCGGGCCGCCCGGACGAGGCGGAGGCGGAGGCGAAGCGCGTCGTGGACTCCCTCGACGGCATCGCCTCGGCCCGGATCCGCGACCTGCTCTCGGAGACGAGCAGGGTGCTGGCCGGGACGCGCTGACGCGCGTACGGAACCGCGTACTGACCCTCGTACGGGCCCTGCGCACGGCCGCCCCTCGTACGGGCCCTGCGTGTACGGCCCGCGTACGGCGGCCCGCGTACGGCCCCAGGAGCTGCTACTGCTCCAGGTGCCCCGTGTCGTTCCAGCGCTCGAGCGCCGGGGCGCCGTACGCCCAGCCGAGGACCGAGAGGCTCGTCGGGTCGAGGCGGATGCGGGAGGCGAAGGACACGTCCTCGCCGAGCCAGCGCGCGCCGATCGAGCGCAGGATGTGCCCGTGGGCGAAGACCAGGACGTCGCGGTCGGCGGAGCGGGCCCACTCGACGATCTCGTCGGCGCGGTCCGACAGCTGCGCGAGGGTCTCGCCCTCGGGGACGCCGTCGCGCCAGATGAACCAGCCCGGCTGGATCTTCTGGATCTCGGGCGGGGTCAGCCCCTCGTACGCCCCGTAGTCCCACTCCATCAGCGCGTCCCAGGGCTCGGCCCTGTCCCCGAAGCCGGCGAGCTCGCAGGTCTCGGCCGCGCGGACCAGCGGGCTGGTGCGCACCTCCACGCCGGGCAGCCCCTGCCAGGGGCCCCGGTGCAGGCGCTCGCCGAGCAGCTTCGCGCCGCGCCGCCCCTCGTCGAGCAGGGGTATGTCGGTCCTGCCGGTGTGCCGGCCGAGAAGTGACCACTCGGTCTGGCCGTGCCGGGCGAGCAGGATGCGCGGTGCCATGGGAAGGACGCTCCAGGGGTTCACGGGATTCACGGTGCGGACGTGCCTCTCCCCATCATCGCCGACGTGAATGCGGGGTGGCCTCCGGGCAACCCCCGGGGGCCGTCCGGCGTCCCTCCCCCCGGGGCGATCGCCGA
This sequence comes from Streptomyces vietnamensis, assembly GCF_000830005.1. NCBI lineage: Bacteria > Bacillati > Actinomycetota > Actinomycetes > Kitasatosporales > Streptomycetaceae > Streptomyces > Streptomyces vietnamensis. The sequence goes on from NZ_CP010407.1 coordinate 3,137,668, forward strand.
CGGGGGGACCCAATTCATGCGCAGGCCACGCTGGTGGGCGGAGCTGTCCCTCCTCGCCGTCGTGTACGCGGCCTACTCGGGCGGGCGGCTGCTGGTGAAGGGCGACGAGACCTCGGCCGTGGAGCACGGGCTCGCGATCCTGCGCCTGGAGGAGGGGCTCGGGATCGACGCCGAGCATCCGCTGAACCGGCTGTTCACGGCCGTCCCCGCGCTCGGGGTCCCGGCGGACTTCGCGTACGCCTCGCTGCACTACCTGGTGACCCCGGCGGTCCTGGTGTGGCTCTTCCGTCGTCGCCCCGCGCAGTACCGGGCCGCCCGCACCTGGCTGATGCTCGCCACCCTGCTCGGACTCGTCGGCTTCACGCTCCTGCCGACCGCCCCGCCCCGGCTGCTCGGCGCGGCGCACGGCTTCGCGGACACGATGGCGCACTTCGCCTCGTACGGCTGGTGGGGCGGGGAGGCCAGCGCGCCGCGCGGGATGGGCGGTCTGACGAACCAGTACGCGGCGATGCCCAGCCTGCACGTCGGCTGGGCGCTGTGGTGCGGGGTGATGCTGTGGCGGTACGGGCGGACGCCGCTCACGAAGGCCCTCGGGGTGGCGTATCCGCTGGTCACGGCCCTTGTCGTGATGGGTACCGCCAATCACTATCTGCTCGATGCGGTCGCCGGGGCGGCCGTGATGGGCGTGGGGCTGCTCCTCGCCCCGTACGCGCTGCGGTTCGCCGACCGGGTGCGCGGGACGGTGGAAGCGCCCCCGGTTGTCAGTGGTGGATGGGAGACTTCCGCGGGTGAGCACATCCCCGGACAGCGGTCTGTCCCGAGCACCGCAGACGACACCTCGGCAACTGCTCGCTGAGCTGCGCGGACCGGCCGTCGTGCCGCGTCCGCTGGACGCCCGGGCCCTCGCGGCACTGGCCGCCAATCCCGGCTGCAGGCGGCGGGCCATCCTCGACGGCGCCGGGGTCGACAAGTCGGCCCTCGCCGCGAAGCTCGGCTCTCCGGCCCCGTTCGGGCAGTCGCAGTTCGCGATAGTCCGGGGCAACTCCTTCGAGGCGAAGGTCAAGGCGGACGGCGGCCGCGAACTGCTGCGCCTGATCGGCGTGGAGGAGCCGGGCGGGGTGTCCGTGCCGGACCTGGCGGCGGCCGGGCCCGAGGGCCGGGTGGCGCGCACGGCGCTCGCGCTGCGGGAGGCGACCGAGGCGGGGGCGTGGGCGCTGCTCGACCATCCGCTGCTCGCCCTCGAGGTCGCCGGCTCCCCCGTCTACCTGGAGCCGGACGCGGTGGTCGTGCACCCCGACGGCGGGTGGACGGTGGTGGAGATCAAGTCGTTCCCGATGATCGACGGTTCGGCCGACGCGGCGAAGGTCGGCGCCGCGGCCCGCCAGGCCGCCGTGTACGTGCTGGCACTCGAGCGGGTGGCGGCGCGTACGGAGGGGGCGCGGGTCGCGCAGTCGGTGCTCCTCGTCTGCCCGAAGGACTTCTCGAACGTGCCGGCGGCCTCGGTGGTCGACGTGCGCAAGCAGCGGTCGGTGACCCGGCGTCAGCTGGCCCGGCTGACCCGGATCGACGAGATCGCGCGGGCGCTGCCGGAGGGCATCAGCTTCGACGTGGTGGAGCGGACGGCGGAGGAGCTGACGGCGGCCGTGGAGTGCGTGCCCCACCAGTACGCGCCGGAGTGCCTGGCCGCCTGCGAGCTGGCCTTCCACTGCCGGGCGCGTTCCCGTGAGGCGGGCGCGGTGGAGACCCTGGGCCGTTCGGTACGGGGCGAGCTGGGCGGCCTGACGACGGTGGGCGCGGTCCTGGCGGCGGCGCGCGGCGAGGAGGGCGACCCGGAGGACCCGGCGGTGGCGGCGCTCAGAAGGGCGCGGGCGCTGCGCGAGGAGGCGCTCGCGGGGGTGGCGGCATGTCGTTGATCTCCACGCTCGCCCGGATGGAGGCCGTCGAGTCGGGCCGGGCGCAGCCGCTCGCGACCGTCCGGCACCGGCGGCTTTCGGACCGCCCGCTGGTCCTCGTGCCGCTGACGACCGCCGGTGAGGCGGGTGCCCCGCTGGGCGCGCTCGTCGGCACCGACCCCGAGGAGCCCCGGCTGCTCGTGGTGCCGCAGCCCCGGGACCGTGACCTGCGGTTCGCGTTCCTCGCCGACCTGGCCGAGGAGATCCTGCCGTACGTCGACTCGTTCACGGACGTCGTCGAGGCGGCGGAGAGGAACGAGACCGACCCCGAGACCGGCAAGAAGGTGAAGGTCGAGGTCGAGCTGTGCGCCGACGCGCCGCAGCTGATCGTGCCGAGCCGGGCCGGCATCGAGTACGTACGGCTGCTCGGGCGGTCCACCCGGTTCCGGCGGACGGCCGAGCAGGACCCGGAGACCCCGTTCCCCGCGCCGCCGCGGGTGCCGCTGCTCGGGCGCTGGCTGACGCACTTCGGCGAGCGGGCCCGGGTGCCCGGCTCCTCGCTGCTCCTCGCGGCGACCGACCTCCTCAACCGGCACTGGGCGACCGGCCAGTCCTCCCTCGAGGACCAGCACTTGGGCGCGCTGCTCGCCTGGATCGACCCCCGGGACGGCGAGTCCGGCCCGGAGGGGGCGCTCCGCGCCGAGGTCGGCCGGGACGCCCAGGGCCAGTTGCTGTGCCCGCCGGCCGGTCCGGCCACCGACCCGGCCTTCGACAACAAGCTCCTGGCGCCCGCGATCGAGCGGTACGACCGGGCTCGGCAGGCGCTCGGCGCGGCCGAGGACGGCGAGGCGGCCGACACGGGCCTCGGCGAACTGCACGCGGCCGAGCGGGAGCTGCGCCGGCTGATCGTCTCCCAGCTGAAGCCGACCTGGGACGCGGTCTGGCAGGCGATCGGTCTGCTCCGTGAACTGCCGGAGGGCGCCAGGGTCGAGGACCGCTGGACCCGCGACCGCTGGTCCTTCACCGGCCACCGCGACCGGGTCGCGGCCGGCGAGCCGCCGCAGCCGCGCCGGGACGACGCCGTCACGGCCGCGCAGAAGCTCGCCGCCCGCGAGCAGGCGCAGGGCCAACTGGAGGCGCACGAAGCCCTCGACGATCCGCTGGTGATGGCGGGGCGGCGGCTCGCGGGCGAGGCGTTCACGGCCGAGGTGGTCGAGGTGACGATGGCGTGGACGGAGTCGAAGCGGCCCGCGCCGCGCCCGCTCGTCACGATCCGCACGGACGACCGGCCGCACCTGGGCGAGAAGGTGAAGGTGTACCGCTCGCTCGACGGCAAGCCGCAGACGGCCGAGTTCGTGCGGTACGAGGAGGACGGCTCGCTGCTCCTGCGGATCCTGGACCGGATGGGGCGCTCCAAGGAGCCCGCGGAGGGTTCGGTGCCGGAGAAGGGCGAGCGGATCGCCTGGACGCTGTTCGAGCACGACCAGCGGGTCGGGCCGAAGCTGCCGGAGCCGGAGGAGACGCCCTGGACGCACGGCGGCCCGCCGCGTACGGACGCCGTGGAACTGCCCGACGCCGTGACCCCCGAGGACGTGCTGTGAGCCCCGAGATCTTCGACCCGTCGGCGGAGGCCGGCCGGGCGACGGACGGCATCCTGGCGGACACCCTGCACGGCACCGCGCGCGGCGTCGTCGTCAACTCCCCGCCGGGCGCCGGGAAGTCGACGCTCGTGGTCAGGGCCGCCCTCGAACTGGCCGCCGCCGGGCGCCCCCTGATGGTGGTCGCCCAGACGAACGCGCAGGTGGACGACCTGGTGCTGCGGCTCGCCGAGAAGGAACCGGACCTTGAGGTCGGCCGGTTGCACTCGAACGACTCCGACCCGTACGACAAGGCGCTCGACGACCTGGCCAACGTACGGAAGTCGGCGAAGGCGGGCGAGCTGACCGGGCTGCCGGTCGTCCTGTCGACGGCCGCCAAGTGGGGGCACGTGAAGAACGTCGAGCCGTGGGCGCACGCGATCGTCGACGAGGCGTACCAGATGCGCTCGGACGCGCTGCTCGCGGTGGCGGGGCTCTTCGAGCGGGCGCTGTTCGTGGGCGACCCGGGGCAGCTGGACCCGTTCTCGGTGGTGGGCGCGGAGCAGTGGGCGGGGCTCACGTACGACCCGTCGGCGAGCGCCGTGTCCACCCTCCTGGCCCACAACCCGGAGCTGCCGCAGCACCGCCTCCCGGTCTCCTGGCGGCTGCCCGCGTCGGCGGCGCCGCTGGTGTCGGACGCGTTCTACCCGTACACGCCGTTCCGCAGCGGCACCGGGCCCGGCGACCGGAAGCTGTCCTTCGGCGTCGCCTCGGACGGTTCGGGCCCGGACCGGGTCCTCGACGAGGCGGCCGAGTCCGGCTGGGGCCTGCTCGAACTCCCCGCCCGGCACACCCCGCGCACCGACCCCGAGGCGGTCGGCGCGATCGCCCTGGTCGTGCGGCGGCTCCTGGACCGGGGCGGCGCGGCGGTCTCGGAGCGCTCGGAGACCCCGGTGCCGCTCACCCCGGACCGGATCGCCGTCGGCACCGCCCACCGCGACCAGGCGGCGGCGGTACGGGCGGCGCTCGCGGAGCTCGGCGTGACGGGCGTGACGGTGGACACCGCGAACCGGCTCCAGGGCCGCGAGTACGACGTGACGGTCGTCCTCCACCCGCTGTCCGGGCGCCCGGACGCGACCGCCTTCCACCTGGAGACGGGCCGCCTGTGCGTCCTGGCCTCCCGGCACCGGCACGCGTGCATCGTGGTGTGCCGCGCGGGCGTGACGGAGCTCCTCGACGAGCATCCGTCGACGGATCCGGTGCAGCTGGGCGTCGCGGTCTCGTTCCCGGACGGCTGGGAGGCGAACCACGCGGTCCTCTCCCACCTGGAGGAGCACCGGGTGGCCTGGACGCCGTGAGCCTGGACGCCGTGAGCCTGGACGCCGTGAGCCGGTCCCAAACGGGGGCCCGGGAGGCCGTGAGGGGCGTACGGGTCGAGGTTCGCGCTCTTGCGGGGCGCGGGAGAATGGAAGACGGCCCGGGTTTCCGGGCCGTGCCTGTGCGAGGAGGAGAAGAACGATGGCGGAACCCGCGGAGCGGAGCGCACAGCGGCGGCTTCGGCCGGCACCGCTGATCTTCGAGCCTGCCGAGGCGACCGCCGATCCGGAGCACTTCTTCGACCTGGAGTCGATAGAGGACCCCCGCGAGCTGCTGTCCCGGGCGACGGAGCTGACGCTCGCCTTCCGGGCGGCGACGGACCGCGCGACCGAGTTCCAGGCGATCGCGGCCGCGCAGCTCGCGGATCCGCGCCGGTTCGACCGGCTGACACCGGCGGACGTCGCCGAGCGGGCGGAGTGGACCGAGGACTACGCCCGGAAGATGATCGAGTTCGGCCGCGACCTGATCCGGACGAACGGCCGCCCGTCGGAGGACTGAGCCCGGGGCCGGACGGGTGGGCGCCCGGACGGGTGGACGCCCGGGCCGGTAGGCGCCCGGACCGGTAGGCGCCCGGGCCGGTAGGCGCCCGGACCGGTGGGCACCTGGGCCGGTAGGCGCCCGGCCCCTGGCGGGCTCGCGTGGCTCGGAGACGTACACCTGACCGAAAAAGCCCCCCTGGCATATGCCGAGGGGGCACGATACTCCTCGCCCACCCCTCCTGTCCGGGATTCCGGGAACCCTCGGCAATCGCCGCGTCACGCCCGGTAGACCTGGATCCATGACGACCTGGCTGCGCGACGAGACCCCGCACGACATCTTCCGGTTCCTCCGGGAGAGCGACGAGGGACGGCACCAGACGGCCCGGGTGACCGCCGACGGGGCCGCCTGGCTCGCCTCGGCCGCCGGGGGCCGCGACGGCGCCGCGCTGACCCGCTGGGAGTCCCGGCCCGCCTCCCCGGCGGCGCTGCCCTGCGGGACGGTCTTCGACGTCGTCAACGTGGACCCCGTCTTCGGGCGCCGGATGCTGGACCGGCTGTGGGAGGAGGGCCCGGGCTCGGGGCCCGTCGCGGTGCACCGGGGCCGGATGATGCTGTTCGCCGCGCCGGGGACGGCCCAGCGGCTGCCGGCGCTGCTCGACTGGGAGGAGTGGGGGGACGCCGTTCCCCGGCCGCTCTGCCACGGACTCGGGGACGCGGTGACCGTGCCGCCGCTCGTGCCGTCGGGCTCCTCCGGGCCCCGCTGGCTGGTGGCCCCCGACTCCCGGCACCCGTGGCTGCCGGGGCCCGAGGTCGTGCTCTGGGCCTGCGTGCGGGCCGTCCGGGCGGCTTCCGCCGCCGACGTGCGGGTATCGATTTTTCCTCCCGCCGATCCGGATGCTAATGTCTACGACGTCAGCAGGCGCCGCTAGCTCAGTTGGTTAGAGCAGCTGACTCTTAATCAGCGGGTCCGGGGTTCGAGTCCCTGGCGGCGCACAGACGGAAGAAGCCCCTCGCGGAAGCGAGGGGCTTCTTCGTGTTCCCGGTCGGCTTCCCGGCCGGCTTCCCTGCCGCGTTCCCGGTCAGCGCGCCGCGGGCGGGGTGATCTTCACCGTCCAGACGCCCGCCGAGGTGCGGTCGGCGACCTCGATCCGGATCCCGGTCCCGGGCACGGTCAGGGTCTCGCCCTCCTCGACGGGGGCGTCCGCGAGCGGCGGATAGACGGAGCGCTCCACGCACGCCTGGGTGTCCGGGTGCGCGTCCACGACCTCGACCGGGCCGTCGCCGGAGGCCGTGCGGGCGCGGACCCGGTAGACGAGGACGCCCTCGGTGCAGGTGTCGGCGTCGTTCCCGGCGCTGCTCCTGGCCTCGATCGCCAGGACGCTGTCGGGGCCGGTGCGGACGACGGCGAGCCGGGTGCCGAGGGTGCCGCCGGGCGCGGGCGGGGCGTCGATCGGCTCCAGGCTGACGAGCCGGGGGGCGGCGCCCTGCACGCAGGTCACCTGGGCGCGGGAGAGCCAGCCGAGCTTCCACTTGTGCCAGCCGAAGGGGTCCGGGGAGAGCCCGAACTGGCTGCCCATGACGTCCCAGTCCCCCACATGGGTGTCCCAGTCGCCCTTGCCGTCCACCGGGCGGCGGTAGAGGTCGGGCAGGTCGAAGACGTGGCCGGTCTCGTGGGCGAGGACGTTGCGGTCGGGCGGGTGCCGCTCGAAGACGGTGACGACGCGCTTGATCTCGGTGCCGTCGACCTCGAGGGGGTGGTCGAGGTTGACGACCTTGGTCGCGTCGGAGTCCACGCCGGGCGCGTCCGGGTCGGCGACCAGGTAGACGATGTCGTACTGCGAGAAGTCGACGTCCTCGTCGGCGGCGGTGATCGCGTCGCGGAGGTAGGCGGCCCGCTTCCCGGCGTCCCAGTCCCGCCGTATGTCGTACGCCTCCGACGCGTGCGGCATCGGGGTCCAGCCGGGCCGGGGGTGCGGGCGCAGCTTGAAGCGCCCGTAGGAGGCGCGGTCGAAGAACTCGCTGGTGGCGGGGAAGTGGTCGGCGGCGAGTTCGGCCGGTTCGGTGAGCGGCGTGGAGTCCGGGAAGGACAGGAAGATCATGACCGCGTCGAGGGTCTGGTTCGGGCGCGGATAGGCGCTGTTCCAGGTGTCGAGGCCGAGCGAGTGGTGGGCGGCGGTACGGGGCAGGGCGCAGGGCCCCGCCGAGGACGCGCCGACGGCGGGGCCCGCGACGAGCCCGGTGGCGGCCAGGGCGGCGAGCGAGGTGAAGGCCGCCGCGCCGGCGCGCAGCCGGGGGCGTTCCACTCGCCCGGGTGGCTGCTGAGCCCTCACGTGGACCTCCGGATCGGGAATGCGGGACACCCCACCCACCTTGTGACGATTCACGGTGTTTCGCATGTTTCCGCTGCCCCGGTCGGGTGAGGACACGCCGCGGGGTCGACGCGACACGAGCGCGCTCCAGCTCACGGAAAGTCACATTCGGTCAGGCCCTCGACGGCCCGTGTCAGACCCGCGCAGAAACGATCGGGCGGGCCGGTCCGGTGGCAGGCCCCACAGCACCGGAGGCCCCTCGGAGACGCCTCGGAGCTGGAACGCTCCCCCGGCTGGCTCTATGATCGGCTCACTCTTCCTTGGCCGACCGTCCCGACCACATGTGACCGGCCCGACTGCACACGGGAGCGAGCGGTGAGCGGAACCCCCGAAGGACCGGTGCACCCAGAGCCGGCGGAGACACACGCGGCCGAGCCCGCATTCACGGAGCGTCACCTCGCGCGCCGGGCGGCCGAACTCCGCGACTACCGGGCCGCCTTCCGGGTCGCCCAGCTCGCCATGGCCGTCGTCGACGAGGACGGCGTCGTCGTCGCCGCCAACGACTCCTTCGGCACCCTCCTCGGCACCGAGCCCGCGGCGCTCCGCGAGCAGGCCGCGGCCGACCTCGTCGACCTCGCCTCCGACGGACGCACCTGGCACGCCTACCGCGAGGTGCTCCGCGGCCGCCGCTCCCGCTTCCGCTGCACCCGCCGCCTCAAGCACGCCGACGGCCGCTCGCTGTGGGCCGAGGTCACCGTCGCCCCCGTGCCCGACAGCCGGCGCGTCCTGCTCTCGATCGCGGACATCAGCGACCGGCGCGAGCTCCACGCCCGGCTGCGCCACCTCCAGATGCACGACCCAGTGACCCGGCTGCCCAACCGCGCGCTGTTCTTCGAGCGGCTCCAGGCGGCCCTGGAGTCCGCGGCCCAGGACGCCGTCGCCCCCGACTCCGATGCGTCGCACGGATCGCATGGATCGCATGGATCGCACGAGTCATACGAGTCGTACGGCCATGGCAGAACAGGGCGGATCGGTCTCTGCTATCTGGACCTCGACGGCTTCAAGGCGGTCAACGACACCCTCGGCCACCGCGTCGGCGACCGGCTCCTGGCCGCCGTCGCCACCCGGCTCACGGAGTGCGCGGACAGCGACGGCTACACCCGCAACGGCGGCCACCTCGTGGCGCGGCTCGGCGGCGACGAGTTCGCGATCCTGGTCGAGGACTCCACCGGCACGGAACAACTCGCGGACCTGGCGCGCTCGGTGCTCGACGCGCTCCAGCTCCCCTTCGACCTGGGCGGCCAGCGGCTCTCCGTCTCCGCCTCGATCGGCGTGGTCGAGCGCGTCGGGCACGGGACGACGGCGACCGCCCTCATGCAGGCCGCGGACACCACGCTGTACTGGGCGAAGGCGGACGGCAAGGCCCGCTGGACCCTCTTCGATCCCGAGCGCAACGCCCACCGGATGACCCGGCAGGCGCTCTCCTCCACCCTGCGGCCGGCCGTGGAGCGCGGGGAGTTCGCCCTGGAGTACCAGCCGCTCGTGGACCTGGCCGACGGGGCGGTGCGCGGGGTCGAGGCGCTGGTGCGCTGGAACCACCCGCAGTTCGGCTCGCTCGCGCCGAATCGGTTCATCGGGATCGCCGAGGAGGACGGCTCCATCGTGGAGCTGGGGCGGTGGGTGCTCCACACCGCCTGCCGCCAGGCCCGGCAGTGGCAGAAGGACCATCCGCGCGAGCGCCCGATCTTCGTCAGCGTGAACGTGGCGGTCCGTCAGGTCTGGGACTCCGACCTGGTCGCCGACGTGGCCGGCATCCTCGCGGATACCGGTCTCGCGCCGCACCTGCTCCAGCTGGAGCTGACCGAGTCCGCCGTGATGGGCTCCAACGGCCGGCCGCTCCAGGCGCTCCAGGCGCTGAGCGACATGGGGGTGCGGATCGCGATCGACGACTTCGGCACCGGCTACTCGAACCTCGCCTATCTGAGCCGGCTGCCGGTCTCCGTGCTCAAGCTGGACGGCTCCTTCGTCCGCGGCTTCCAGGACGAGGAGCACGCCAACCCTGCGGACGAACTGATCGTCGAGGCGCTCGTGCACCTCGCGCACCGGCTCGGCCTCACCGTGACCGCCGAGTGCGTCGAGACGGCCGGGCAGGCCAGCCGGCTGCGCCGGATCGGCTGCGACACCGGGCAGGGCTGGCTGTACTCGCGGGCGGTGGCCCCGGACCGCATCGCCGAGCTGATCGGCACGGAGCCGCTGCCGGTGTAGGAGCGGAACGCGGAGCCGCTGCCAGTGCAGGAGCGGAACGCGGAGCCGCTGCCGGTCCGCGCCGTATCCGTGCGGGCATGGAACTGCCCCCGGCCGGAGGGACATTCCGGGCGGGGGCAGTGGTCGTAAGGGTTTCAGCGGAGGGTCAGCAGGCGCCGAGGTCCTGCCAGACGCCCCACTCGCCGGTGCTGCCGGGCGTCTCGTTCTGCGTCCACCACTTGGCCTTCCAGTTGTGGCCGTTGTAGGAGACGGTCTGACCGCCGGTGTAGACGGTGCCGGCCACGTACGCCGGGGCGGTGCAGCCGGTGGGCGGCGTCGTCGGGGGCGTGGTGGGCGGGGTGGTCGGAGGCGTCGTCGGCGGGGTCGTGGGAGGCGTCGTCGGCGGGGTCGTGGGCGGGGTGGTCGGGGTCGTCGGGGACGAGCCGACCGCCGTCACGATGTCCTTGAAGAGGGTCGCGTTGGCGTCGAGGCCGAGGAGCGAGTACATCATCGCGCCGGCGAGACCGCGGTTGTGGGCGTAGTCGGCGCGGGCCTGGATGGTGCGCTTGTCCAGGCCGGTGAAGAACTCGCCGTCCTTGTAGAAGTACGCGGACTTGGCCTGGTCGTCCCAGAAGGTGGTGGCCGGGTTGTCGACGATGCCGCCGAGCTCCTTGTAGTACGCGATGCCGGCCGCCTGGCTCAGCGGGCGGACGTTGGAGCCGCCGGTCGCGGTCTGCGCGAGGCCGTTGGTGGTCCCGGCGGGGACGCCCTTCCAGCCGCGGTAGTAGAACTCGTAGCCGAGGGTCAGCTTGTTGGCCGGGAAGCCGCCGGTGATGCCGTAGGCGGGCTTGCCGTCGATCCAGGAGTCGATCGCGTTCTCGATCGAGTACTTCTCGGTGCCCGGCTTGATGACGTCGGTCGGGTCGTTGGTGCCGGAGTGGAGCGGGGACTGGTGGTACGTCGGCCCGTCGCCGTCCCAGGCGCCGTGCATGTCGTACGTCATGATGTTCGCGTAGTCGAGGTACGCGCCGATCTTGTCCGTCTCGATGTTCTTGATCTTGTCCTGGCCGGCCGGGAGCGCGGCGGTCAGGAGGTACTTCTTGCCGCCGTGGGCCGCGCCGTACTCGTCGAGCTGCTTGCGGAACTCGGCGAGGAGCAGCGTGAAGTTCTGCTTGTCCTCGGGGGCGTAGTGGTTGCCGAGGTGGCCGTCGGCCGAGCCGGGGTACTCCCAGTCGATGTCGATGCCGTCGAAGATGCCGGCGGCGGAGCCGGCGCCGCCGAAGCCGCCCTCGACGGGCAGGTCGCCCTGGATGTACTGCTTGATGCAGGAGGCGACGAGCTTCTTGCGGCTCGCGTCGGTCTTGGCCGCGTCCGAGAAGTACTTGGAGTAGCTCCAGCCGCCGATCGAGATGTTGATCTTCAGCTTGGGGTACTTCGCCTTCAGCTCCTTGAACTGGTTGAAGACGCCCACGATCGGCTGGTCCCACTTGTCGGCGACGCCGTCGACGCTGTCCGCCGCGGAGAAGGACTTCTGGTAGTCGGCGTACGAGTCGCCTGCGCCGTCACCCGCGCTGGGGTTGTTGTCGTCGCCCGCGGCCTTGTTGGCCTCGAAACAGGTGAGGTCGGTCGGGTGGATGTTCCCGAACGAGTAGTTGATGACGTCCAGGTTCGCCGCGATCCCCCGCTCGTCGAGGTGCTTCGGGTAGAAGGCGTTCCCGTAGACGCTCCACTGGTCGTAGTACGCGATTTTCACGCCGCCCGTGGAGGCGGTGGTGCCGGTCTCGGCGGCCTGGGCGGAGCCGAGTCCGGCGGTGGCGGCGAGGGCGCCGGCGGCGAGGGCCGAGCTGAGGAGCGCGGCGATCAAGGGCTTACGGGGGTGCACGTGCTGCCTCCGGGAGGGGGTGGCGGTACGGAAGTTGGAGCAGTGATATCCGCCGCGTGAACAGCACGTCAATGGTCTGAACCAGATTGAGGACTAGACCAATTCGAGGAAGAAAGCCCTTGTCAGGGCCGTGCAGCACAAAACGGAACCGCCCGCCACCATCGGTGACGAGCGGTTTAAGGTTCGCTTAGGGGAGGACGGCGGTTCGTTCGGGAGTGAACCAACCGGCCTCCGACATCAGGGTTTTTACGGCTCCGGAACCTCCGGCAGCTCCGGGAGCTCGTACGCGTCGGCGATCAACTCGTAGCTCCGCACCCGCTCCTCGCCGCCGTGCCCGTTGGCCGTGATCATCAGCTCGTCCGCGCCCGTCCGCTTCCGCAGGTCGTCCAGGCCCGTGCGCACCTCGTCCGGGGTGCCGTACACGATGTTCGCGAGCCAGCCGTCCACGAACTCCCGCTCGGCGGGGCTGAATCCGTACGCCGCCGCCTCCTCCGGCGTCGGCACCAGGCCGGGCCGACCGGTCCGCAGCCGCAGCATCGCGAGCGCGCCCGCGAGGACCTGGCGGCGGGCCTGCGCCGCCTCCTCGGCGGCGAAGGCCGAGACGCCGATCATCGCGTACGGGGCGTCGAGGACCCCCGAGGGCCGGAAGGAGTCCCGGTAGAGGTCGAGCGCCGGGACGGTGTTCCTGGCCGAGAAGTGGTGGGCGAAGGCGAAGGGCAGCCCGAGCAGCCCCGCGAGGCGGGCGCTGAAGCCGGAGGAGCCGAGCAGCCAGATCGGCGGGCGCCCCTTCGGGCCCTGCACGGGACCCGGCACGGCGTGGATCCGGGCGTACGGATGCCCGTCCGGGAAGTCGTCGTCCAGGAACCGGGTCAGCTCGGCCAGCTGCTCCGGGAAGTCGTCCGCACCCTCGTTGAGGCGGTCGGTACGGCGCAGGGCGGCGGCCGTGGCCCCGTCGGTGCCGGGCGCGCGGCCGAGGCCGAGGTCGATCCGGCCCGGGGCGAAGGCCTCCAGGGTGCCGAACTGCTCGGCGACGACGAGCGGGGCGTGGTTGGGCAGCATGACGCCGCCCGAACCGAGCCGGATGCGGCGGGTGTGCGCCGCGAGGTGGGCGAGGATCACGGCCGGGGAGGAGGAGGCGACCCCGGGCATGGAGTGGTGCTCGGCCACCCAGTGCCGGTGGAAGCCGCGCCGCTCGGCGAGCCGGCTCAGCTCGACGCTGGTGGCGAGCGCCTGGGACGCGGTCCGCCCGCTGCCGACGGTCACCAGGTCCAGTACGGACAGCGGTACGGGCGCGGTCCCCCGCGCCTCTCCTCGAATAGCGTCGGTCACCGTCGGGACCCTCCTCGGCACGCGTACAGGTACATCGAGGCAACAACAGGAGGGGGCCTCCGCTTATTCCACCCCTCTGCGCGGCTCCGTGCGGCTCCGCGCGGCTCTGCCCGGCGAAAATTTCTCCCCTCAGCCAGTGGCCGAACACCGACGCCCGGCACCCCGGCGCACGCCCCTGACCTGAGGCTCTGCGCACCACCCATGACGTGGGCATATGCCAGAGTGGCAAAGCCCAGACCAGGGGCCCGGTGCTCCGCATCATTCTCGCCAACAGCCGCCCCGTAAAGGCCCCTTGGCGGCTATCGTGGTACGAAAGCTTGCGGTCACAACCTGGTAGGGGGAAACCGTGGCGCTGAAGCCCGAGCCCACCGCGCCGTTCCACTCGGTGCAGTACGCCCTGCGCGTCCTCGAGACGGTCTCACGGCACGGTGGCGGAGTGACAGACGTCCAGATCGCGCGCGAGACCGGCCTGCCCGTCGCCCACCTGTCCTCGCTGCTCCTCATGCTCCGCCGCGAGGGGTACGTCGAGCAGGTCGCCGACGGCGCGTACGTGATCGGGGACTCCCTCGTCCTCCTCGGCTCCGGCCTGACCCGCCGCGAAGCCCTGGAGGCCAAGCTCCAGGAGACCCTGACCGAGCTCCGGGACTCCGTCGGCGCGGCGGTCTACATCAGCCGGTACATCGACGGCGAGGTGAAGATCACCCAGTTCGCCGACGGCCCGCGCACGCCCAAGGTCAACGAGTGGGTGGACTTCCGCTCGGCCGCGCACGCCAGCGCGGTCGGCAAGTGCCTGCTCACCCAGCTCGACCAGAACGGCCGCCGGGACCACCTCTCCCGGCACAAGATCGCCCGGCTGACCTCCCGGACGATCACCAGCGAGCGCATCCTCTTCTCCAAGCTCGACAGCCAGCCGGCCACCGTCCCCGTGCTCGACCTCCAGGAGTACGCGGTGGGCACGGTCTGCGCGGCCGTCCCGCTGACAGCGGGCTCGGCCGTGGGCTGCCTGGCGCTCTCGCTGCCGATCGAGCACGCCCACCGGCTGCGCGCGGCGGCCGACACGCTGAACCGGCCGGCCGCTCCGGTGGTGCTCTCGCTGGCGATCTGAGGCGTACGGAGCGGGGTCCCGGAGCGGGGTCCCGGCGGGGTGGTCCCGAGGGTGGTCACGAGCACCCCTCGGGACCAGGTAGTATTTTCTCTGTCAGCAGGCGCCGCTAGCTCAGTTGGTTAGAGCAGCTGACTCTTAATCAGCGGGTCCGGGGTTCGAGTCCCTGGCGGCGCACAGACAGGGAAGGCCCCCTCACTTCGGTGAGGGGGCCTTCCTGCATGCCCGAAGGCCACGCGCGCCACGCCCGTCACGCGCGGAGGTAGGTGAGGACGGCCAGGACCCGGCGGTGGGTGTCCTCGGCCGGGGGCAGGTCCAGCTTCGCCAGGATGTTGCCGATGTGCTTGCCGACGGCGGCCTCGGTCACGACGAGGCGGCGGGCGATCGCCCCGTTGGAACGGCCCTCCGCGACCAGGCCCAGGACCTCCCGCTCGCGCGGGGTCAGCGCCTCCAGGGGGTCCCGGTGCCGGCGAAGCAGCTGGCGTACGACCTCCGGGTCGACGACCGTGCCGCCGTCCGCGACCCGGGCCAGGGCGTCCGCGAACTCCTCCACCTGCCCGACCCGGTCCTTCAGGAGGTAGCCGACGCCGGTGCCGTCGCCCGCGTCGAGGAGATCGGCGGCGTAGCTGCGCTGCACGTACTGGCTGAGGACCAGGACCGGCAGGGCGGGCCGCTCGGCGCGGAGCGCGACCGCCGCGCGCAGGCCCTCGTCCTGGAAGCCGGGCGGCATCCGGACGTCGGTCACGACGATGTCGGGCTCGTGGGCCGCGACCGCCTCGCGCAGGGCGTCGGCGTCGCCGACGGCGGCGACGACCTCGTGGCCGAAGCGGGCCAGGAGTCCGATCAGTCCCTCCCGGAGGAGGACGCCGTCCTCGGCGAGGACGACACGGAGCTTGCGGTCGGTGCGGGACACGGGATCTCCACTCGCAGGAGGGTCGGCCCGCCCGGCGGGCTCATGATCGTCAGTGTGCCATCGAGGACGGCGATCCGGTCGGCGAGTCCCGTGAGACCGGAGCCGCGGGCCGGGTCGGCGCCCCCGTGCCCGTCGTCCTCGACGTCGAGCCGCAGGACGCCCTTCGCGTGCCGGGCGGTGATCCGGGCCCGGCGGGCGCCGCTGTGCCTGCCGATGTTGGCGAGGGCCTCGCAGCCGGCGAAGTACGCGGCGCTCTCGACGGCGCGGGGCAGCCGGGGCAGCGCCTCGGCGTCGGTCTCGACGGGGACGGCGGAGCGGTCGGCGGCGTCGGCGAGCGCCGGGCCGAGCCCGTAGTCGGCGAGGACCTGGGGATGGATGCCGTGGATCAGCTCCCGCAGCTCGGTCAGGGCCTGCCCGGCCTCCTCGTGGGCCTTCGCCAGCTGCTCGGCGAGCGGGCCGCCGGGCGGGGCGTCGAGCCGGGCCAGGCCCAGGGTCATGGTGAGGGCGACCAGGCGCTGCTGGGCCCCGTCGTGGAGGTCGCGCTCGATGCGGCGCCGCTCGGCCTCGAAGGCGTCGACGAGCCGGGCGCGGGAGGCGATGACCTCGCCGATCGCCTGCTTCTCGGTCTCGCGCGGGGTGAGCAGCGCCCGGGCCAGGGCGGCGCGGGCACCTGCGACGGCGGCCAGCGGGTAGGCGAGGGCGACGAGGAGGACGGCGCCGAGGAGGGCGACGGCGAAGGCCTCCGGATAGGAGGTGACCAGGTACGCCTTGACGACCTTGGCCTCGTGGCCGTCCACGGCCAGCTGGAAGGGGGCGCTGAGGAGTGCGACGGGCAGCCCGACGCCGACGGCGAGCGCGAGGAGGTCGAGCGGCCACAGGACGGTGGCGAGCAGCAGGGCGTACGCGAGCTCCCGCCAGGTGGCCTGCTCCTTGGTTCGGGTCCGAAGCCAGGCGGCCAGACCGGGCGCGGTGGGCACGCGGTGCGGGTCGGGTGCGGGGTCGAGGTCGACGATCCTCGTCCGGAGGCGCTCGACGCGGCCGAGAGCGATCCCGGAGAGGAGGAGCGGCGGCAGCCCGACGAGGACCAGCGAGAACACCCCGAGCACCAGGAACAGGGCCCCGGCGGCGGCGCCGAGGACCGCACCGGACGCGAGATACCCGACGACCCGCCAGGGCCAGGCCCCGAGGGGAAACCGGGGGCGGGTGAGTGCCTGCCAGGGGGTACGGGGGTTCATGGGGGCCAACGGTAGGACGGGGTCGGTGGGTGTGCCATGGCCCTGGGGGGCGCGGCGGGGGTAGGGCTGGACCTACCGCCGGGTGCGGCGCCCACGCCTGTTGTGGGCCTGCGTTCCGCTGGGGCGGTGCCCACCCGCCCGGGGCGGTGCCCCCGCCGCCCCCGTTGTGGGCCTGCGCCCGCCGTTGTGGGCGCCTCGTGCCGCCCCGTTGTGGGCAATCGTTCCGCTGGGGCGGAACGGGTGGGCACAACGGACCCGCGCCCTGCCGGCGCCCGAGGCTTCCGCGCCCGAACCCGCACCGGGAGCGCGCCGCGGCGGTGGTGCGGGCCCAGGCGCGGAACGCCTAGGCCCGGCTGGGGGCGCCGTCCCGTGTGCCCACCCGTCCCGCCCCAGCGGGACGATTGCCCACACGGCGGGGGGGCGCCGCCCGGCCGGGTGCGGGCCACACGGGGCGGGGCGAAGCCCCGGGCGGGGGCGCCGCCCAGCAGGGCGCGGGGCCACGCGGGCGGGCGAAGCCCGGATGCGCATCGCCCAGCCGGGCGCGGGCCCGCACGGCGGTGCGCGCCGCCCGCCGGGCGCGGGGGCGCGCGGTGGAGGGCGGTCTACGTGGGGGGTCGGGCGTGGCGGTGGTGCTCCTCGTCGAGCGTCGCCGTCTGCTGCGGGGTCAGGGGCTCGTACGAAGAGCCCGGAGTCGGACGCCACCACACCGGGTCCTCGCAGTGGAAGGCCTCCCGGCGGAGGGCCACGCGGTGGATCTTGTTCGTGGCCGTGAGGGGCAGCTCCCGCATCACCCGGACGAAGCGCGGCGGCATCTTCGTGCCCAGGTCCGCCTGGGCGGAGAGGAAGGACGCGAAGGCCGTCGGGTCGAAGGCCTCCCCCTCCCGCAGGGCCAGCGCCGCCATCACCTGGTCCCCCGCCACCGGGTCCGGCACCGCGTAGACCGCGACGCCCGCCACCCGGTCCCAGCGCGCCAGGATGTGCTCGATCATCGCCGCGGCCAGGTTCTCGCTGTCGACCCGCAGCCGGTCGTCCGTACGGCCCGCGAAGTACAGGAAGCCGTCCGCGTCCCGGTAGAAGAGGTCTCCGGTCCAGTACCAGCCGCCGCGCAGCCGGGCCGCCTCCGCCTCCGGGTTGCGCCAGTAGCCCTCGAAGGGCGAGCGGCCCCGGTTGACCAGCTCGCCGACCGCCTCCGTGGCGTTGAGGAGCCGGCCGGTGGGAGAGAAACGGGCCGGCGGGCATTCCTTCCCCGTCTCGGAGGAGACGACCGCCAGGTCGTCGCCCGGTGCCGCCCGGCCTATCGCGCCCGTCGGCGTGTCCGGGGTCCGCTGGATCGCCGCGCCGCCCTCGGAGGAGCCGTACCCCTCCACGAGCGGGACGCCGAAGCGTTCCCGGAAGCGGGCCGCGTCCACCGCCCCCGCCTCCGTGCCGAAGCCGAGCCGCAGCGGGTGGGCGCGGTCGTCGGGTCCCGGCGGGGTGGCGAGGAGGTACTGGACGGCCCGGCCCACGTACGTGAAGTAGGTGGCGCCGAAGCGGCGTACGTCCGGGAGGAAGCGGGAGGCCGAGAAGCGGGCCCGCAGCGCCACCCCGGCCCCGGCGGCGAGCGCGGGCGCCCAGTCGGCGATCACGGCGTTGCCGTGGAACATCGGCATGCAGATGTAGTGGACGTCGTCCCGGCCGACCCCGAAGTGGGAGACGAGCGAGGCGCCGGCGGCCGCGAGCCGCCCCTGGCTGCACAGGGCCGCCTTCGGCGCGCCCGTCGAACCGGAGGTGAAGGAGAGCAGGAAGCGGCTGTCAGGGCGTACGGGGCCGAGGGTGGCGTCCCCCGGCCGGGCGCCCTCGTACGGGGCGAGGAGTTCCCCGTACGCCTCGGTGTCCGTGACCAGGATCCGTACCCCCGGCAGCGCGAGGCCGTCCAGGAGCGGCAGGTGGGCGCGCTGGGTGACGAGGACCCGGCAGGCGGTGTGCCGGATGTCGCGGGCGAGTTCGGCGCCGCGCCGGGTGGGGTTGATCCCGGCGACGGCGGCCCCCGCGAGGGCCGCCGCGCTGAGCCAGAGCGGGTACTCCGGCGTGTTGTCGAGCAGGACGCCGAGGTGCGGCTCGCCCCCCGGCACGGGTGGCATCAGGTCCACGAGCAGCGCGGCCCGCGCGGCGGCGCCCGCGGCGACCTGGTGGTGGGTGAGGGTGTGGTGCTCGTCCCTCAGGCCGGTCCGGTGGTCGCCCCATTGGCGCCGTACGAGCTCCGCGACGGTGTCCGCGCTCCTCATGGGCCGGACTGTAGCTGACGGTCAATCAGAACTGAACCGCCAGAACGAGACGTCGGAACGAGACGTCGGAACGAGACGTCAGAACTTGACGTCCGAGCAGGCGTAGAAGGCGTTCCCGGTGTCCGCGATCGTCCACACCGCCAGGATCAGGTGCCGGCCCGTCTTGCCCGCCGGGATCGTCCCGGAGTGCGTGAGCGTCGACGGCGGCTGCTGGTTGTTGTAGGGGATGGTCAGGAACGGCTGGGGGTCGAGGTCCGCCCGGGTCAGCGCCTTGGTCCCGGTCCAGCCGTTCTTGGTGATGTAGTAGCGGAAGTCCGTGGTGGCGTGGCGGGCGGTGAACTGCCACCGGAAGCCGTAGCTCTGGCCGGCCACGAGCGTCGTCGTCGGCCAGGCACCGCCGCGGGGGTCGTCGAGCTGCGCGAAGCGGGAGTTCCCGCCGGCGCAGATCTTCCCGTCGGCGGGGCCCGCGGCCGGGAAGCCCTTGGGCCCCTCGACCGACTGCGGCTCCCACTGGATGTCGCCGCAGTTGCTCACGGTGCCGTTGGCGCAGAGCTTCTGACGGCTGATCGGCGCGTCGGTGTAGCCGTGGCTGCCGGCGGTGCCGGTGGCGAGGACGGTGGCCCCGGCGATGCCGAGCGCCACCACCGCCGCCCCGAGTGCCTTGTTGCGCATGCTGTCGCTCCTGGAGAACGTGGGGAGTTCCTTGGGGCCGTGCGCGCGCGTACGGGGTGCTGCTTCACGTGCGTTTTGGTCTGGACCAAGTATCAAGGTAGGGAGGGAAGTCGGGCATGTCCATCCCCGTCACGCACCCTCCACGGGACCCGTCCTGCCCGTGTAGAACGCCACCGTCAGGTCCTTGACCAGCGCCTTGCGCTCGTAGTCGTCCAGCTCCACCAGACCACGACTGGTCAGCCGGTGGACCACGTCGTCCACCGCGTCCACCACCGAGGTCAGGACGCTGTCCCGGTGCTTCGCGTCGATCGCCGCGATCCGGCGCCGGCGCATCGCCGCCGCCACCTCCGGCGCGTACTCGATGCGCGTCGGCTGCGCCGAGAACACGTCCACGCCGACCGGGGCGCACTCCGCCGACA
Organism: Streptomyces vietnamensis; assembly: GCF_000830005.1. NCBI lineage: Bacteria > Bacillati > Actinomycetota > Actinomycetes > Kitasatosporales > Streptomycetaceae > Streptomyces > Streptomyces vietnamensis. The sequence goes on from NZ_CP010407.1 coordinate 3,157,362, forward strand.
GCATCCGCGTCAGGGCCTCGCCGACCGCCTCCGCGTCCCGCAGCGTCGGCGCGTCCTCGTGGAACGCGTCCGCCGGAAGCTGCGAGAGCACCCGGGCCATCGCCGCCTCCACCTGCTCCCGCAGGTAGTCCTCGTGCCCCTCGACCCCGAGCGACGCCCGGACCGTGTCCCGCACCCGCCACACCACCAGGACGGTCACGTCCAGCGCGGTGCCCTTCGCGTCCACCGCCGACAGCGGCTCGCTCCGCCAGTGCCGCAGCCGGACGTCCACCCGGCGGCGCAGCAGCAACGGGCTGATCCACACCAGGCCCGTACGGCGGACCGTGCCGCGGTAGTCGCCGAACAGGGTCAGCACCCAGGCGTAGCCGACCCGGCCGCGGCTCAGACCGCCCAGCGAGAACAGGGCGAGCACCACGCCGAGGGCCAGCAGGGCCCACTGCCCGAGAGGAATGCCGTGGTACGGGCGCGCCGGCAGCCGCAGCATCCGCGCGGCCTCCGCGGGCACCGCCCCGACCCACCACACGAGCGCCGCGCACCAGGCGACCGCCAGCGCACCGGCGACCACCCCGACCCATCCGGGCAGCACCGGCCCGGGCCGCTCGACGAGAGCGGGATCGGCGGTGGGCGCGGGCCGGGAGGCGGCGGCCTGCGGGCGGGGCCTGGACTGCGGCTGCGGCTGCGGCTTGGGCTGCGGCTCGGCCTGGACCTTCGACGGGGCCGGGATGGCGGGCTTGCGGCCCGCCGCCGGCGGGGTGGGGGCGGGCATGGAGACGGTGTCGGGCCCCGGGTCGTCGCCCGCCGCGCCGGGGACGGCGGACTCCGGGCCGTCCCGGAAGAGCAGGTGCACCGGGATCGAGCCGGTGGTCTCGGCCCCGATCACGTTCTTCCGCCGCGCGACCCGCACCACGGCGGCGACGGGCACCGCGACGGCTCCGACCCTCGCCCCGCTGATCCGCCCGAAGTCGAGCGCACGGTCGGCCTCGCCGGCGGGGCGGTCGCCGCCGAGGGTGGTCGCCCCGGCGGGGGAACCGACCGGGGCGGGCCCGCCCGGTCGGGCCCCCGACGGGACGGGGGCCGGTTCCCCGGTCGGCGCCGTGCCGGAGGCGGGCCCTGGCGTGGGGCCCAGTTCGGCGCCGGACGCGGCCCTGATGGGAGGCACCGGCGCCGGGGCGGACGCGGAGCCCCCCGGGGGCGCCGACGCCGTACCGGACGCGGGCGCGGCCGGAGCGGGCGCGGGAACGGCGGAGGTCGCCCCCGGCGCGCCCGCCGCGACCCCCACCCGGGTCACCGGAACCGCACCGGACAGGGAACCGGCCGGGGCCGCCCCCGGCCCGTCCGCCGGCCGGGCCACCGGCGTCACACCGGACACGGGCCCCGCCGGGACCGCACCCGGCACCGACCCGGCCCGGGTCGCCGGCTCCGTACCGGACGTGGGCACGGACACTGGCGTGGCTGAGGCCGCCGCCGGCGCACTCGCCGTCCGGGCCACAGGAGCCGTCGGGGCGGACGCGGACACCACCGAGGTCGCCCCCGGCGCACCCCCCGCCCGGGCCACCAGCTCCGCACCGGACACGGGTCCCGCCGAGGGCACCCCCGGAGCACCCGACACCGGCCCGACCCGGGTTGCCGGCTCCGTACCGGTCGCGGACGCGGACACCGTCGAAGTCGCCCCTGGCGCAGGCGCGGCAAGCGCCACCGCGCCGGACACCGGCCCCGCCGGGCCCTCCCCGGGCACAGTCCCTGCCGAGGTCACCCCCGGCTCACCCGCCACAGCCCCCGCCCGGGCCACCGGCTCCGTACCGGACGCGAGTCCCGCCGGGGGCGCACCCGACCCCGCCGGAGGCGCCGGCGTCGGGCCCGGTGTCGTGCCGGGGGCCGGGCCCGGGGCCGGTGTGCGTTCCGGGGTGGTCGGGGGGTGGACCGGCTCCGGTGGGGACGTGCGGGGGAGGGTGCCGTCCGTCAGGCGTCTGGCCGTGCGGGCCGCGTCACGCGAGGCCGCCGCGCCGGAGTCCGCGGGGTTCGGGGTCGATGCCGTCATTCGGGTCCACCTCATGCTCTCGGGGTCATCGGAACAAGCGCCGCCAGGTCTCCGGGCCCGGGTAGCCGTCGGCCGCTCCGCCGCGCCAGCCCTGTGCCCGCTGGAACGCCTCGACGTTGCGGCGGTCCGCCTCCGTCCAGCGCGGACCGGGTCCCGACAGGTAGTGCTTGCCGAAGCCCCGCTTCACCAGTTGTTTGCCCAGCTTCTCCACATATGCGTTGGATTGCCCCGGACGGAAGTAGCCACGCCCGGGAAACCCCGTCGCATTCGTGCTCGAACCGCCCGAACCACTCGAACCGCCGATGTCCTTGCCCCCGCCGGCCACGAGGAGCGCCCACGTCTGCGGTCCGGGCAGGCCGTCCGCCTCCTTGCCCTTCCAGCCCTGCGCGAGCTGGAACGCCTGGGTCGCCCGCCGGTCCGCCTCGCCCCACCTCGGGCCGGGCCCCTGGCTGTAGAACTTCTTGCCGCCGCGCGCGACGAGCAGGTTCCCGAGCTGGGTGACGTACGCGTTGTTCGCGCCCGGACCGAACATCCCCGTCCCCGGGTACGCCGCCGACTCCGTGGGCTCCGCCCCGCTGCCGGTGCCGCCGCTCACCACGCCCTTGTAGCGGTAGGCCACGTACCGGTCGGAGTTCTCCCAGTACGCCATCGGCGTCGCCTGCTTCCGCGTGCGCGGCTTCGTCTGCTCGTAGGCGATGTAGGAGGTGTGGGTGTAGTCGGTCCAGCCGCCGAAGATCGTGACGTGCGAGCCGCGGGTCGGGTTGGCCGGGTTGTGGAAGAGCAGGATGTCGCCGGGCTGGAGCTCGGTGCGGTCGATGCGTACGGCGAAGCGGTCGAGGCTGCCGGTCCACTCGTTGCTGCTCAGGTTCCAGGCCATGGAGATGTAGCCGGAGCAGTCCTGGCGGTACCCGTCCGGCCAGTACTTCTCCATGGAGTACGGGACCTGGGCCGCGACCCACGTCTTGGCCCGGTTGATGATCTCCGCGCGGGTCGTCTTCCGCAGCGTCTCCGTCGAGATCTGACTGGTCGTCGGGACGGCGTCGGGGGTCGGGGCCGAGCCCGGTCCCGGCGCGCCGCCGTGCAGCGGCCCCCGTCCGCCCTGCGGGGTCTCGGGCCCCGGCCAGGGCGAGTCGGGGGAGCCCGCCGAACCTGCCGAACCCATCGAGCCCGCCGAACCCGCCGAGCCCACCGAACCCGCCGAGCCCGCCGAGCCGACGGACCGGGATGTCGCCGGGGCCCACAACACCGCCGGGTCCGCCTCCACCGGGGCCGCGCCCGACCGACCCGCCTCCACCCGGCCCGCACCCGACCGGCCCGCCTCCGTTCGGCCCGCACCCGGCAGACCCGCCTCCGCCGGGCCCGCGTCCAGCGCGTCCACGTCCAGCGCGTCCGTCGGAGCCGGTGGGATCGGCGGGGTCGGCGGGCCGGTGAGGGCCGTCGCCGCCCCGGCCCCTCCCCCGCCCAGGACCACGCCCGCCGCCGTCACCAGGACCAGCGCGCGGCGGGCGCCGTGCGCCGCCGGGTGGCCGCCCGACCGGACGGGCAGGCCCAGGGCGAGGTCGCGCCGCTGCCGGGCGCAGCCCGGGCAGCCGCAGTCGGCCGCGGGTTCGAACTCCTCGAAGACCGGCACGCTCATGCGATTCCCCTCCACACTCGTCAAGATCTTTCTGGCCCTTGTTTCGGGCGTCAGTGTCTCAACTGTCTGGACAAATCGCATTTTGACGGATCGAAGGCCTGATACGACCATCCGACAGGCCGGAGGCGACCGGTATTGGTCAGGAGCACCCCCTCACGTCAGGTAGAGTTCTCTTTGTCAGCAGGCGCCGCTAGCTCAGTTGGTTAGAGCAGCTGACTCTTAATCAGCGGGTCCGGGGTTCGAGTCCCTGGCGGCGCACGCAGAGTCAAGACCCCCTCGCCATAAGTGAGGGGGTCTTGATCTTTATCCGGGCTTTTCGCCCCAACTACCGTCCGTCGTCGGCCAGTTACGCCGCATCCCTGGGCCGGGCGGGGGCAGGGCCTCTACAGTGTGCGGAACCCCGACCTCCCGTGGCGGCACCGGGCTCCTCCCGCGGCCCGTGAGCCCCGCGGTCGAGGACCGGCCCGGTCGGCGGCGGCCCGGGACGCGCCCCGCCGACCGCGCCCCGGTCCCACCCGTGCGCAGGACCTCAGGCGCCCGTCCCCGTCAGGTACGCCGAGACCACCACGTTCGCCGTGTACGTCCCCGCCGCCCGGTCGAAGGTGCCGCCGCAGGTGATCAGGCGCAGCTCGGCGCGGTGGGAGTCGCGGGCCCCGTAGACCTTGCCCGCGTCGAAGTCCTCGCGCGGGAAGACCTGGACGTCGTCGACGGTGAACTCGGCGACCGATCCGTCCGTCCGGGTGATGCGGACCTTCGCACCGGGGCGGGCGGCGCTCAGGCCGTAGAAGACGGCCCGGCGGGTCGCGGTGTCGACGTGGCCGACGAGGAGGGCGGCGCCGGCCGCGCCCGGCCGGGTGCCGGAGCCGAACCAGCCCACGGTGTGCGGCATCGCGTAGGGCGGCGGATCGATGGCGCCCGTGGCGTCCAGGCCGCGCGCCACGACGGGCGCGCTGATGCCGAGGGAGGGGATGTCGACCCGCCGGGGTTCGAGGGGCGGCAGCGGGTCGTGGGCCGGGGGCAGCGGTACGCCGAGCGGGCGGCCGACGGCGGCGATGTCGCCGGTGGTCGGCGCGGAGCTGCCGCCGGGTCCTTCGGTGGCCTCGCGGCCCCAGAGCCAGAGCCCGGACAGCAGGAGCGCCCAGGTCACGCCGGTGACGAATCGCCCGGTGCCCGTCGGGCGGGTGCCGGACGGCACGGTCACCCGCCGTCGCTGCCGGTGGTGGTGCCGGTACCGGTGTGGCGGCGGGAGCTGCGGAAGGCGACCGCCACGGCGGCGACCGCGGCCATGCCGAGGCCGAGCAGGGTGTACGGGGTGCCGAGGCCGCTCTCGGAGGTCGTCTGGGCGACGCCGGGGGCCGCCGGTGCGGCGAAGGCGGCGGTGCCTCCCCCGCCGGCCCGGACCGGGGCGACCGGGGTGGCGTGGTGCGTCGGCTGGTGGGCCGACTGGTGCGCGGGCTCCTGCTGGTGCCGGATCTGCACGGTGCCGACGTCCGGGTGGTCGTGGCCGTCGCAGACCACGCTGACCTTGTACGTACCGTCCAGGAGGCCCGACCTGATCGTGGTGTCGCCGAACAGCGGGTCGCCCCCGCCGTCCCGGCCGGTCAGCTCCGCGTCGGCGACGAACGCCGGGGACTTGGCCGCGCCGGTCGTGCCCTTGCAGCCCTGGACGCGGACGTCGACGTCGGCGCCGGGCGAGGCGGTGGACGGGGTGACGGTCGCCTTCACCCCGTCGTGGGCGTACGCGCCACCGGCCGCCGGTGCCAGGACGAGCACCAGGGCCGCCCCTGCGGCACGGAGAGCAATGGGACCTGAACGCATCGTGACCTCCTGATACTGGCAGGGTCACCCGGATCGGCGCTTCTCGCATCCGCAGGGGCTGGACGCCGTGCCCCTTACACGCGGTCGACGAGGTCCGCGATCGACTTCACGACCTTCGACGGGCGGAACGGGAAGCGGTCGATCTCCGCCTGCGTGGTCAGACCGGTCAGGACCAGGAAGGTCTGCATGCCGGCCTCGAGACCGGCCAGGATGTCGGTGTCCATCCGGTCGCCGATCATCGCGCTGGACTCGGAGTGGGCGCCGATCGCGTTGAGGCCGGTGCGCATCATGAGCGGGTTCGGCTTGCCCGCGAAGTACGGCTCCTTGCCGGTGGCCTTCGTGATGAGGGCGGCGACGGAGCCGGTGGCCGGGAGCGGGCCCTCCAGGGAGGGGCCGGTCTCGTCGGGGTTGGTGCAGATGAAGCGGGCGCCGGCGTTGATGAGGCGGACGGCCTTGGTCATCGCCTCGAAGGAGTACGTACGGGTCTCGCCGAGCACCACGTAGTCCGGGTCGTGGTCGGTGAGGACGTAGCCGATGTCGTGGAGGGCCGTGGTGAGGCCGGCCTCGCCGATGACGTACGCGGTGCCGCCCGGGCGCTGGTCGTCGAGGAACTTGGCGGTGGCGAGGGCCGAGGTCCAGATGTTCTCGACGGGGACTTCGAGTCCCATGCGGGCGAGGCGGGCGTGCAGGTCGCGGGCGGTGTAGATCGAGTTGTTGGTGAGGACCAGGAAGGGTTTCCCGGTCTCCCGCAGCTTCTTGATGAACGCGTCGGCGCCGGGGATCGGCACGCCCTCGTGGATGAGGACGCCGTCCATGTCGGTGAGCCAGGATTCGATCGGCTTGCGCTCTGCCATGGGTGCGGGACTCCTGCCGTACAAACGTGACGAACGTGCGGTGTGCTGGGGGCGACGCGACGACGCTGTGGCGACGCCCCCAGCGTAGGTCAGGAAGTGCTGATCTTGACCCCGTCGATCGTCCAGTACCAGTTGTTGGAGCCCGTGTAACGGAAACGGAAGCTGACGTTCGAGGCCCCGGCCGGGACGGCGACCGTGACCGACTGCGGCTGTGAGACGACGTCGGCCGTGTAGCTCTTGACGACCGTCGGCGTGCCGCCGTTGAAGCTCACCAGGATCTGGGCGGTCTGCGGCGCCTCCTGGCGGTAGAAGGTGGTGAAGTCGAGGGTGACGCGGGCGGCGCCGGTGACCGCGTACGCGGGGGTGACCAGCGTCGAGTCGTACGTACCGGAGAACGCCTTGTCGGCCCACTCGTCGGAGTCGGCGACGGCGAAGACGCCCCGGGCGCGGACGTTGAGCTCGCGGGACTGGTCGCGCTGGGTGCGGGACCAGAACTCGTCGGTGGCGAAGGACCAGCCGCGCCACTCGGTCATGCCGCCGGTGCCCATGGCGTTGTTGATGACGGACCAGCCGCTGGGCGCGGTGTGGGTGAAGCCGAGGACGCCGGCGGGGATGCCGGTCTCGTCGACGCGGCCGGAGAGGGACGGGTAGAGGGCGTCGAAGGGGTCGGTGGATCGCTCCTGGATCGGCTTGCCGTCGAGGCCCCAGGAGGGGTCGGGGACGATGCCGAGCTGGTGGAAGACGGTGGCGGCGACGTCGACGAGCCGGGTGTCGATGGGGCGGGCGCCGGCGGCGATGCCGGGGCCCTGGGCGAGGACGAAGGTGCGGCGCTCCTCGATGCTGGAGCCGCCGTGGCCGCCCGGGTCGGTGTGGCCGTGGTCGGTGGCGACGATGACGGTCCAGCGCTCGTCGGCGTAGGTGGGACGGGCCTGGATGGCGGCGAGGAGCCGACCGAGGTAGCCGTCCTGGACGTCGATGGCGTCGGTGTACTTGGGGCTGGCGGCGCCGTAGTTGTGACCGATCTCGTCGGTCTCGCCGAAGTAGACGAAGAGGACGTCGGGGTTCTGGTTGCGGAGGACGTCCTCGGTGATGTCGGTGATCGTGAGGTCGTTGACCGCGTAGTCGTTGTTGTAGACGAGCTTGGCGTCGGCGCCGGGGGTGACGGTGCCGTACGTGTCGAGCTCGGGCCAGTCGACGGCGGCGAAGAGCGAGAGCTCGGGCCGGACCTGGTTCAGGCGGGCGAGGAAGCCGGGGTACTGGCCGTAGTTGCGGCCGGCGAAGGTGTTGTCCTTCACGCCGTGCTTGTCGGGCCAGACGCCGGTGGAGATCGTCGACCAGCCGGGCCCGGAGAGGGTGCCGGCCATCGGGTTGGCGTAGAGCAGGGAGCGGCCGTAGGTGCCGTTCGCCATCAGGGACTTGAGGGTGGGGGCCTTGGCGGCGTCGATCCGGTCGTACCGCAGTCCGTCCATGCCGACGAAGAGCACCTTGTCCTGGCTGGTGCCGTTCGGGAGCGTCGGGGCGGTGGCCGCGAGGGCGGCGGGGGCGGTGGCGAGGCCGGTGGCGGCGACGGCCGCGGTGGCACCGGCGGCGGCGAGCACGGTGCGGCGGGAGATGCCGGTGATCGGCATGTCGGAGTCCTCCGTCAGGGGGTCGATAGGGGTGCGAACGCGCGTCAACGCCCCTGATTTCTCAGGGGCGTTGAGCTTCGGTCCGTACCCGTTATCTTTCCGCGATGTTCGGAGGCTTTCCAGGGTCGTACGGTGAACTCTTGGCTGCCGATCGGCGGCCGATCAGCTTCCGGTCGCGGACTTCCACGCGTCGACGTACGCCGCGAGGTTCTTGTCGATGTCGGCCCAGTCCGGCTCGAAGACCTCGACGCCGTTCATCAGCTTGGCCAGTTCGATGGCGTTGGCGTCGGTGGTCTTGACGTCCTTGCGGGCCGGGAAGCCGCCGCCGATGGCGCTGACCTCGCGCTGGGCGCCCTCGCTCAGCATGAAGTCGAGGAGCTTCTTGCCGTTCTCGGTGTGCGGGGCCTTGTTCACCAGGCCGGCCGCGTACGGCAGGGCGAAGGTGGTGGGCTTGCCGCCGTCCTTCGCCGGGAACCAGATGCCGAGGTTCGGCATGGACTTGGCCTGGGCGAAGTTCATCTGGACGTCGCCGTTGGCGACGAGGAGTTCGCCCTTGTCCACCTTGGGGGCGAGCTTGGAGGTGGAGGAGGACGGGCCGACGTTGTTGGCCTGGAGCTTCTTCAGGTACTCCATCGCCGGCTCCTTGCCGCCGAAGTCGTGCATCGCCTTGATGAGGACGGCGGTGCCGTCGCCCGCGACGCCGGGGGTGGAGTACTGGAGCTTGTCCTTGTACTTCGCGTCGAGCAGCTCCTCCCAGGTCTTGGGCGCGGCCGGGAGCTCCTTCTTGTTGTGGACGAAGCCGAAGTAGTTGTTGACGACGGAGGTCCAGGTGCCGTCGTCGGACTTGTCGGCGCCGTCGACCTGGTCGGCGCCCTTCGGCTCGTACGACTGGAGCAGGCCCTTGGAGCCGGCCTGCTGGATGAAGGGCGGCAGGGTGACGAGGACGTCGGCCTGGGTGTTGGACTTCTCGCGGAGGGCGCGCTGCACCATCTCGCCGGAGCCGCCCTCGACGTACTTCACCTTGATGCCGGTCTGCTTCTCGAAGTCGGCGAAGACCTTGTCGTACCAGCCGTCGCCCGCCTCGCCCTTGAGGCCGTCGGCGCTGTAGACGGTGACGACCTTCTCGGTGGAGGCGTCGGAGGAGCCGCCGCAGGCGGTGAGGGTCGCGGCGAGGACGAGGGCGCCGGTGACGGCGGCGACCGGCTTGGCGTACGTACGCATAACGTTGTTCTCTCCTAGCGGTACGAGGCTTTGGTACGGATGCGGGAGACGGCCAGCAGGGCGAGGAGCGTCGCGGCCATGAGGACCACGGCGAGCGCCGAGCCGGTGAACAGGGAGCCCCGGTCGGTGGCGGTGAAGATGAGCACCGGCAGCGGCATCCAGTCCGGCGGGTAGAGCATCATCGTGGCGCTGAGCTCTCCCATGGACAGGGCGAAGCAGAGCCCGGCGGCCGCGTTCAGGGACGGCAGCAGGAGCGGGAGCTTCACCCGGAGCAGGACGTACGAGGGACGGGCGCCGAGACTGGCCGCCGCCTGCTCGTACATCGGGTCCAGGCGCCGGATGGCCGCCGAGACCGACTGGTGGGCGAACGCCGTGACGAGGACGGTGTGCGCGAGGATCACGATCCAGCGGGTGCCGTTGAGGAGCACCGGCGGCTGCGAGAACGCGACGAGGACGGCGAGGCCGACGACCACGGACGGCACGGCGACCGGCAGCATGAACAGGGCGTCGAGGAGCCTCTTGCCCTTCTTGCCGAGCGCGGCCGCGGCGAGCGCCGCCCAGGTGCCGACGGTCAGCGCGATCACGCTCGCGGTGACGGCCGTGACCAGGCTGGTGGTGAGCGCCTGGAGGGACTCGCCCCGGGTGGCCGCCGCGTAGTGGGCGGTGGTCGGCCCGGAGGGGAAGGCGCCGGACCAGTGGGTGGAGAACGAGGCGGCGAGGATGACGAGGAGGGGCAGGGCGAAGAGCGGGACGAAGAAGACCGCGAACAGGGTCCAGGCCGTCCACCTGCCCGTACGGCTATGCACCAGCACGGCGGCTCACCCCCCGGTAGAGGACGTAGAGGCCGACCGAGAGCGCGACGTTGACGACGGCGACGACGCAGGCGGCGGCGTAGTCGGATTCGAGGATGGCCTTGGAGTAGACGAGCATCGGGAGGGTCGTGACGCCCTTGGCGCCGGTGAAGAGGACGATCCCGAACTCGTTGAGGCACATGACCAGGACGAGGCTGCCGCCGGCGGCGAGCGCGGGCAGCGCCTCGGGCAGGATCACCTGCCGCACGATCCGCAGCGGCCGGGCGCCGAGCGAGGACGCCACCTCCAGCTGGGCGGTCTCCATCTGCGAGAACGCGGCGAGGAGCGGGCGCATCACGAACGGGGTGAAGTACGTGATCTCGGCGAGGAGGACGCCCCACGGGGTGGTGAGGAAGTGGAAGGGCCCTTCGGCCGCTCCCGTGACGTCCGTCCACAGCCCGTTGGCCATGCCGACCGTGCCGTAGACGAACAGCAGGGCGAGCGTGATCAGGAAGGACGGGAAGGAGAGGAAGACGTCGATGAACTTCGACACCGCCTTCCCGCCGGGGAAGGGCACGAACGCGATCACGAGCGCGAGCACGAAGCCGAGGACGAGACAGCCGACGGTGGCGGCGACGGCCAGCCACACGGTGGTGACGAGCGCCTCGCGGAAGGAGGCGGAGGCGAACACCTCGGCGTACGCACCGGGGGCGAAGGACTCCTGGACGACGAGGGCGAGGGGGTAGAGGAAGACGAGCGCGAGGACGGCGACGGGAGGGAGAGCCCAGAGCACCGTTGTGGGCAATCGTCCGCCAGGGGCGGAACGGGTGGGCACAACCCCCGGTGCGGCCCGCCGTTCCATGAGGCCTGTGCCGGGACTAGCCATCGTTCACCCCTGCGGCCAGCAGCACCGCGTCATCGGGCGCGAAGTGCAACGTCACCTCGGTACCGAGCGCCGGCGTCTCCTTGAGCTCCCGTACGTCCGCCTTGACGCGGTGCCCGCCCACTTCGACGTACAACCGATGGGTGGAGCCGCGCCACTGGACCTCGACGATCCGGCCCCGGAGGGGGTTCGGCCCGGGGCCGAGGCCCACGAGGTGGGGCCGGACGCAGAGGGTGGCGGTCGCACCGGGCGCGGCCTCGGAAGCCGGCACCTCCAGCTCGACGCCCTCGAAGGTGACCCCCTTCGCGGCCACCGTCACCGGCAACAGGTTCGCGTTGCCGACGAACGACGCCGTGAACTCCGTACGGGGCCGCCGGTACAGGTCCTGCGGGGTGCCGCAGTCCTGGAGCCTGGCCTTGTCCATGACGGCGATCCGGTCGGCGAGGGTCAGCGCCTCGACCTGGTCGTGGGTGACGTACAGGATCGACACGTCCGGCAGCTCGCGGTGGAGCCGGGCCAGTTCGGCGAGCATCCCGGAGCGCAGCTGGGCGTCGAGCGCGGAGAGCGGCTCGTCGAGGAGGAGCACGTTCGGGCGGATGGCGAGGGCCCGGGCGATGGCGACGCGCTGCTGCTGGCCGCCGGAGAGCTCCCGGGGGTAGCGCTGGGCGTAGGCCGCCATGCCGGTCATCTCCAGGGCCTCGGCGACCCGCCCCGGGATCTCGCCCTTCGGCACCTTCTGGGCCTTGAGGCCGAAGGCGACGTTGGCGTCCACCCTGAGGTGGGGGAAGAGGGCGTACTGCTGGACGACCATGCCGATGCCCCGCTTGTACGGCGGGAGCGCGGTGACGTCACGGTCGCCGATGAACACCCGCCCGGAGGCCGGCCGGACGAATCCGGCGACGGCCCGCAGCGCGGTCGTCTTGCCGGAGCCGGAGGGGCCGAGGAGCGCCATGACCTCGCCGGGTTCGACGGTCAGGTCGAGGTTGTCGAGGACGGTGTTGCTCCCGTAGGTGACGGTGACGCCGTCGAAGCGGATGCCGCTGGTCATGCCCCGTACGCCCCTGTCAGGAACGGGAGTTCCGCGACCGAGGCGAGGACGTGCGTGGCGCCGTGCTCCTTGAGCGCGGTCTCGTCGTGCGCGCCGGTGAGGACGCCGGCGACGATCCCGGCGCCGGAGCGGACGCCGCTGAGCATGTCGTACGAGGTGTCGCCGGCGACCACGATCTGCCGGACGTCGTCGACGGCTCCGGTACGGAGGAAGGCGGCGAGGACCATGTCCGGGTAGGGCCGGCCGCGGCCGCCCGCGTCCGCCGGGCAGAGGGTCAGCTCGACGAGGTCCCGCCAGCCGAGGGCGTCGAGGATGGCGTCCTGGGTGACGCGGGCGAAGCCGGTGGTGAGGACGACGGTCCGGCCCTGGTCCTTCAGCTGGGCGATGGCCTCGGCCGCGCCGGGGACGGGGGCGATGAGGCCGCCGGAGACCAGCTCTCCGTACGCGGCCTCGAAGGCGAGGTTGGCCTGCTGTGCGCGGGTCTCGTCGCCGCCGAAGAGGTGGCGGAAGACGGAGATCTTGGACTCGCCCATGGTGGCGCGGACGTAGTCGATCATCGTGGCGGGGTCTTCGCCGAGGCGTTCGGCGGCGGCCGTGAAGGCCTGCTCGACGAGTCCGCCGTCGGCGACGGTGGTGCCGGCCATGTCGAGGACGACGAGGTTCATGTCGGTCATCTGCTTCTTCACGGTGTTCACCAGCCCAGTTCGTTCGCGGTCGTCTCGGCGATGGCGGGCGAGCAGGTCATGCCGCGGCCGCCGGGTCCGGTCACCAGCCAGACGCCGTCGCGGACCCGCTGGCGGTGGACGACCCGGCTGGTGTCGACGCACTGCGCGTACACCCCGGCCCAGCGGCGCCGGATCTTCGGCAGCGGGCGGCCGAGGAAGGACTCGACGACGCGGGTGAGGTGCTCGTAGGGGTCTTCGAGGGTGTCGAAGGCGAAGGGGTGCTCGTACTCGTGGGTGTCGCCGATGGTCAGTCCGCCGTCGAGGCGCTGCACCATGAGCAGCTGCATCTTGTGGGCGGCGGCGGTCGGGTCCTGCGCCTGGCCCTCGTTGAGGGCGTCGAGGGCGGGGGACGCGTACGCCGGGTAGTAGCGGAAGGAGTCGGCGTCGGCGACGGAGGTGGTGAGCGGCTCGCCGAGGGGTTCGGTCTGCATCATCTGGAGCCGGACGCGGCGGACGGGTATCTCGCCGGCGACCTCGCGGACGAGGCCGGAGAGCCAGGCGCCGGTGCACAGGACGACGGCGTCGCCGGTGTGGACCTCGCCGCGGTCGTCGCGGACGGCGCTGCATCCATTGCTGTTGGCTCCGACGACGTCCCGGACTTCACGGTTGGGGAGGAAGGTGTAGCGGCCCGTGGCGAGGAGGGCCTCGCGGAGGGCGAGCTGGGCGAGGCGCGGCTCGACGGCCGCGTCCCGCTCGCACCACAGGGCGGCCTCGAACGCGCCGCGCAGGGCCGGGTTGACCGCGCGCGCCTCGGCGGCCGTGAGGAGCTTGTAGCCGCGGGCGGCGGCGTCGGGGCGGGCCACGGCGGCCTCGGCGACGGCGAGTTCGAGCTCGTTCCGTACGGGGGTGAGGGAGCCGATGGCCCGGAAGCCGAGGCCGGGGACGCGGGCGCCGATGCCCTCCCAGAGTTCACGGGCGCGGAGGGCGGTGTCGAGCTCCTCCCCGCCTGCCCGTCCGCTCACCCAGATCTGGCCGAAGTTGCGGAGCGAAGCCCCGCGCGCCTCGGCCTCGCGCTCGATGTGTACGACCTCGTGGCCGCGTTCCACTGCGTGCCAGGCGTGCATGGTTCCCACCACGCCGGCTCCTACGACGATCACCTTCATGACGACGACGGTCGCGGGATCGGGTGGACCGGACGGATCCGGCGGACGACGGGACGGTGAACGGACCGACAAGCTTGGACCAGACCCGTTATCGTTCCGTTACCGATCGAGGGGCTCCGGCCTGGCGTGCGATCAGCCTTGCCGCCCCAGGTGGGTGGTGAAGCTGAACCGGTCGCCCCGGTAGAGCGTGCGGACCCGCTCCAGGGGCTGCCCCGCCGTGTCCCGGGAGACGCGGTGGATCAGCAGCATCGGCAGCGCCGGCGGCGTGCCGATGAGCAGGGCCTCGCGCGGGGTCGCGAGGACGGTCTCGATGCGTTCGTCGGCGTCGCCGAAGGAGATGCCGAGCCGGTCGTGGAGGTAGGCGTAGAAGGAGGAGTCGGGGTCGAACTCGGTGTCCAGGCGGGGAGCGCGGGCCTCGGAGACGTACGTGGACTCCAGGCCGACCCGCTCGTCGTCGGCGAGCAGGACGCGCTCCATGTGCCAGACGGGCTCGCCGCGTTCGGCACCGACCTCGGGGGCGAGCGCCTCCGGGCAGGGGAAGCGGTCGAGCGAGATCAGGCTGCGGCCGGGGCGGCGGCCCTGGCGGCGGACGCCCTCCGTGTAGCTGGCGAGCGAGAGGGGCTGCTCCAGCTTGGGTCCCGCGACGACCGTGCCCCGGCCCTGGCGGCGCAGCCGCCCCTCCAGGAGGAGTTCGCGCAGCGCCTGCCGGACGGTCTCGCGGGACACCTCGTACCGGACGGCGAGGTCGCGCTCGGTGGGCAGCAGCCCGCCCTCCCCCAACTCGTCGACCATCAGGGCGATCTTGGCCTTGACGGCGTAGTACTTGGGGACGCGACCGTGCTCGGGGATGCCGGAGCGGACGGGGGCGCCGGGGCTGCTCTGGTAGTTCATCCGGGGATGGTCGCAGACGGGGATGAACGGGAAGGTGTACGGAGCATGGCTCAGCGGTGCCGACGGCGGCGGGCGGCCCGGACGAGGACGGCACCGAGCAGGACCAGGCCCGCGGCGATCGGGGCGAGGACGTACAGGTACGCCTCGGACTCCCGTCCCGTACTGGCCAGTTCGGTGTCCGGTGCGATGCCGGCGGGGTCGGCCGGGGCCGCGGGGCTCCGGGTGGCGGACGCGGTCGGGACCGGCGGGCGGGGCTTCTTGACGGGCGGCGCCGGGGGGGCGGGCGGACGGGGTGTGTCAGGTGCGGTGGAAGTGGGGGCGGGGGTGGGGATGCGGGTGGGGGTGCCGGGATCGGCGGGGCCCACGGTCAGGCGGTAGTCGCCGGACTCGCCCACCCAGTCGCCGTCCTCGCCCCGGCGCTGGACGACCGCCGCGTTGACGACGACCTCGTCGGGTGCCGTCTCCACCTCGAACGTCAGGCGTACGGGGACGGTGAGGGTCCGGCCCGCGGGCACCGCGAAACCGCCGAAGCCGGTGAACGCGCCCACGTTCTCGGCCTCCTCGGTCGCCTCGAAGGTCACCGGGCGCCAGCGCGCCGACCCGGCGTCGTAGAACTCGAACCGGATCTGCTCCGGGCGCAGGGCCCGGTCGCGGTCGGTGAGGACGAGCACCGGGTGGATGTCCGAACAGGGGGCGTCGGTGGTGTTGGTGAGGTCGAGCTTCAGGGCCTGGAACGGGCCGCCGGCCGGGTAGTCGGACGGGCCGCCGTGGATCCGGGTGTCCAGCGGGAAGCCGCCGTCGGCCGGGGTTTCGCAGGTGGGGGCGGTCGGGTCGGGGGCGGGGACGGCGGAGGCCGGGGCGGCGATCGCGAGGGAGGCCGCCGCCGCGGCGGCCACGGTCACGGTCACGGCGCGGACGCCGCACAGGCGCAGGGGGGCGGGTGCCATGGGGCAGTGCCTTTGCTGCTCGCGGGCGTGGGGACGGCGGTGACACTGCCAGGTGGGAGGGGGCGGGCGGGGCAGCGACACCGGGGGCTCCCCCGTTGGGGCCGCTAGATCCGCCCGATCAGCCTACTTTCCGATGATCGGAAGATCCGCTCCCTGTTTCGCTTCCCGAACGCCGGGGCGTCGGCTCACTTCCCGAACACCGGCGCCAGGGTCAGCCACGCCGCGCCCTCCGCCACCGCGTCCCGGCCGGTCGCGAGGCCCACGGGGGCCGTCAGGCCGAGGCCGGCCAGGACCCCCCGTACCCCCTCCGCGAAGACCTCCGGCGCGGCGAGCACCACCCGCCCGCCCAGGAGGACCTGGTCGATGTCGAGGAGCCGGACGAGGTTGGCCGCGCCCGTGCCCAGGATCCGCGCGGCCTCGGCGAGTTCGCCGCGCGCGACCGCCGCCAGGCACAGGACCTCCAGGCAGCCGCGCCCGCCGCACCCGCACGGCGGCCCGTCGAGCTGGACGGTCTGGTGGCCGAGCTCGCCCGCCCCGGTCCTGTCCCCGCGCAGCGGCGCGCCGCCGAGGACGAGGCCGGCGCCGAGCCCCGTACCGAGGTGGACGTAGGCGAAGGAGCCGGGGGCGGCGGGGCGCAGGGCAAGGCGGAGGGCGGCGGCGTTGGTGTCCTTGTCGAGGACGACGGGCAGCCCGAGGCGCGCCGCCAGCTCGTCCCGTACGGGATGCCCGGCCCACTCGGGGAAGCCGGTCACCCGGCCGGGCACCCCGGCGCGGTGGTCCAGGGGCCCGGGCATGGCGAGGCCGACGCCGAGGACGGTGGCACCCGTCGCGACTCCGACGACGCCGGCGCCCGTCGCGGCTCCGAGGGCGGTGGCGCCCGTCGCGACTCCGCCCAGCAGCGCCCGTACCTCCTCCGTCACCGCGTCCAGGACCGGCCCCGCCCCCGCTCCGAGGTCCACGGGGCGGCGGCGGAGGGCGAGGACCGTGCCCGCGAGGTCGGTGAGGAGGGCCGTCAGCTCGTCGCGGTCGAGGTGGACGCCGACGGCGTACGCGGCGGAGGGCACCAGGCGCAGGACCGTACGGGGCTTGCCGCCGGTCGAGGCGCGGTGGCCGGCCTCCACGGCGAGGCCCTCGGCCCGGAGCCGCGCGGTGATCTTGCTGACGGCCTGCGGGGTGAGCCCGGTCCGCTCGGCCAGTTCCAGGCGGCTGATCCCGGTCTCCCCCGCCGTGCGCAGCAGGTCAAGCACGAGCGCCGCGTTGGGGCTGCGCGGGGCCGGTACCTGCGCGTTCTCTTTCCTCACTCCCCCATTGTGGCCGCTGCTTGCACTTTGGCAACAGCGTTGCTTAAGTGGAGGGCATGACCGCCCCGCTCCGCGTCGGACTCGTCGGCTACGGCCTCGCGGGCTCCGTCTTCCACGCCCCGCTGATCGCCGCCTCCGAGGACCTCGTCCTCGCCGCCGTCACCACCGGCAACCCCGAGCGGGCCGCCGAGGCCCGCGCCGCCCACCCCGGCGTCCGGGTCGCCGCCCGCCCCGAGGAGCTGTGGGAACAGGGGGCGTCCGCCGACCTCGACCTGATCGTCGTCGCCTCCCCCAACAAGACGCACGTCGCCGTCGCCACGGCCGCCCTGGAGGCCGGTCTCCCGGTCGTCGTCGACAAGCCGCTCGCCGGGACCGCCGCCGAGGCCCGCGCGCTCGCCGCCCTCGCCGAGGAGCGCGGCCTGCTGCTGTCGGTCTTCCAGAACCGCCGCTGGGACAGCGACTTCCGCACTCTGCGCCGACTCCTCGACGAGGGCGCGCTCGGCAAGGTCCAGCGCTTCGAGTCCCGCTTCGAGCGGTGGCGGCCGCACCCCAAGGGCGGCTGGCGCGAGTCGGGGGCGCCCGAGGAGATCGGCGGGCTGCTGTACGACCTGGGCAGCCACGTCGTCGACCAGGCGCTCGTGCTCTTCGGGCCGGTGGTGTCGGTGTACGCCGAGTCGGACGTGCGCCGGCCGGGCGCCGAGGCCGACGACGACACGTTCCTCGCGCTCACCCATGCGAACGGGGTCCGCTCCCACCTGTACGTGAGCGCCACCGCCGCCCAGCTCGGCCCCCGCTTCCGGGTGCTCGGGCAGAGCGCCGGCTTCGTGAAGTACGGCCTCGACCCCCAGGAGGCCGACCTCCGCGAGGGGCTGCGCCCCGGGCCGGGTGCGGCCTGGGGCGTGGAGCCCGAGGGGCTGTGGGGCCGGATCGGGGCCGGGGAGTCGCCGCTGACCGGCGGCGGCATTCCGGTGGAGTCGCTGCCCGGCGACTACCCGGCGTACTACGCGGCCGTCGCCGCCGCGGTGCGCGGCACCGGCGAGAACCCGGTCACCGCGCACGAGGCGGCCGCCGCCCTGGACGTCCTGGAGGCGGCACGGCAGTCGGCCGACGAGGGCCGCGTGGTCTCTCTGTAACCGCCTTCGGGGCACTGCCCGTCAGGCGCCCTTGAGCTCTAGGGCGCCTGTCCGGCGGTCAGGCGCTCTCGACCCGCTTGCCGTCAGGTGCCCTCGAGCCCTTGCCGTCAGGCGCCCTTGAGCTCCTGCCGCTGCCGGCCGAGGCCCTCGACCTCCAGTTCGACGACGTCACCGGGGCGCAGGTACGGCTTGGGCTCGGGCTGGCCCATGGCGACGCCCGCGGGCGTACCGGTGTTGATGATGTCGCCCGGGTACAGGGTCATGAACCGGCTGACGTACCGGACGACCTCCGCGACCGGGAAGATCTGGTCCGAGGTGTGGCCGTCCTGCTTGAGCTCGCCGTTGACCCACAGCTTCAGGCCGAGGTCCTGCGGGTCGGGCACCTCGTCGGCGGTGACGAGCCAGGGGCCGAGCGGGTTGAAGGTCTCGCAGTTCTTGCCCTTGTCCCAGGTGCCGCAGCGCTCGATCTGCCACTCGCGCTCGGAGACGTCGTGGGCGACGGCGTACCCGGCGACGTGCGCGAGGGCCTCCTCGTCGGTCTCCAGGTAGCGGGCGGTGCGGCCGATGACGATCGCGAGCTCCACCTCCCAGTCGGTCTTCACCGAGCCGCGCGGTACGAGCACGGTGTCGTCCGGGCCGACGACGGTGTCGGCGGCTTTGAGGAAGACGACGGGCTCGGCGGGGGCGGCCTGACCGGTCTCGGCGGCGTGCCCGTGGTAGTTGAGCCCGATGCACACGACCTTGCCGATCCGGGCGACCGGCGGGCCGACGCGCAGCCCGGTGGCGTCGAGCGCGGGCAGCACGCCGGCGGCCGCCGCGCCCCGGATGCGGTCGAGGGCGGAGGCGTCGGCGAGCAGACTGCCGTCGATGTCGTCGACGAGGGCGGACAGGTCTCGGAGCGTTCCGTCCTGGTCGAGCAGGGCGGGACGCTCGGCTCCCGCCGGACCGACACGCAGCAGCTTCATGGTCTTCTCCCTGTGGTCGAGGTGGGCCCGGAAGGGCCCTGAGGGTGCCCCGGCCGATGGAGTGCGGCCATCGGAGGATTGGTCGATCCTCCAAGAGAACGGGTCAGTCTGCAAGACCCCGTTCACACACTGGACCCTTACGCGGCGGTAACCACGCTCGCGGCCTGAGGCATGTCCCGGTAGAGGAAGGCCCGCTCGACAGCGGTCCAGGTGGTGCTGGTGACGATGTAGAGCGCGGCGGCGAGCGGCACGACCGCGACGGAGATCAGGGTCGCGAAGGAGAGCAGCGGCAGGTACCGGGCCATGCCGGCGGCCACCGCGGCCCCCGGCTGGCCGGGCTCGACCGCGACCGGCGCCGGCTGCCGCCTGGCCCGGAGGTAGTTGTACGTGGCGACGGCGCCGACGATCGCGAAGAGCACGAGGTAGACGAGGCCGGCCGGGCCGAAGACGCCGCCGTGGGCGAGGGCGTCGGCGTAGTGGTCGCCGAGCGGGGCGGCGAAGAGACTGTGCCCGGCCATCCGCCCGCTGGAGAAGAGATGGAACATCAGGAAGAACGCGGGCGCCTGGAGCAGGCTGGGCAGGCAGCCGGCGAGCGGCGACACCTTCTCCTCGGCGTGCAGCTCCGCGATCGCCTTCTGCATCCGCTCGGGGTTCTTGGCGTGCTTCTTCCGGATCGCGGCGAGCTGCGGGGCGAGCCGGGTGCGGGCCTTCTGGCCGCGGGCGGCGGCGCGGGAGAGGGGGTGGACCGCGGCCCGTACGAGCAGGGTGAAGAGGACGATCGCGGCGGCGGTGGCGGTGGTGGAAAAGAGCGGCTGGAGCAGGTCGGCGAGCCGCTCGACCAGGGAAGCGAAGACGTTCAAGGGAGCCCTCCGTGGGGTCTCGTCGTGCCGGAAGCGAGGAATTTCGGCATGACGGATCCGCGAGAGGTGCTTGAACGTGCTGGGCAGGCTCCCTACGCGGCCGTCGGGAGGGGACGGCCGGGAGCGCGGGGTCTGCGGCGCCCGGCGGCGTCGGGGTCGCGCTGGGGCAGGAAGGCGGTGCGCCGCTCGCGGTCGCGTATGGCGGTGCGGACGGCGGTGGGCGGCACGGCGGGGGCCGTACGGGCGCCGAAGAGGGCGCAGACGACGCCGGTGGCAGCGAGGGCGACGGCGGCGGAGAGGCTCGCGCCGTCGGAGAGGAGCAGGTCGGCGAGGGCGAGCAGGAAGAACAGGGGCGCGATGATGCGCAGGACCAGGGCCCTGATGGTCATCCCGTCACCTCCTCCTCTCGACCTGCCGACTGCCTGTCGACCGTCTCAGGAAGAGGACGCACGGGGAAACCGGGAAGTTCCCGCCCTCCCCGCGGGATTCTCCGCGGGGTTCAGGAGGCCGCCGGCTCCAGGGGGACGAGGAGGCGGCGGGGCCGGAGGAGGGCGCGGCTGACGGGATCGGCGGGGTCCGGGTCGACTCCGGCGCCGGGCCGCATCTCGATGTCGGCGGGGGGCACGGGGATCCGGCAGGCCGGGCACTCGCCGTACGGTCCGAGCTCCGTGCCGCAGTCGACGTGGTGGAAGTGGCGCACGGGCACGGCGCCGGGCAGCTCCTCGCGCCCCCACCTCCCCAGCGCGCGCAGGACGGGCCAGAGGGCGAGGCCGCGCTCGGTGAGCACGTACTCGTCGCGCGGGGGCGACTCCTGGTAGCGGCGCCGGTCGAGGACGCCGGCGTCGACGAGGGACTGGAGGCGGGCGGCGAGGACGGCGCGGGGGATGCCGAGGTGGACGAGGAAGTCGTTGTAGCGCCGGACGCCGTAGAAGACGTCGCGGACGACGAGCAGGGTCCAGCGTTCGCCGACGACCTCCAGGGCGCGGGCGATGGAGCACTGCTGCTGGGAGTAGTCCTTGCCGAGAGCCATGGGACCCATCGTACCCACCGCGAGTTCAATGAACGAACTTTGCTGCTACCGTAAGGTTCATTCACCGAACCTAAGAGGTGGAGGTCCCTGCCATGCCCACACTCGCCACCACGACCCACGCCACCCGGGGCACCCGCACCAGCCGCCCACGGGCCACCCTCTCCGTCACGGCGGCCGCCACCGCGGTGGCGCTGATGAACTACACGGCCCCGATGCTGACCCTCCCGGACATGGCCGCCGCGTTCGGGACCCCGGCGTCGGCGCAGGCCTGGCTGCTCAACGGCACCCCGCTCGGCCTGGCCGTCCTCCTCCTGGTGGCGGGCAGCCTCGCGGACGCGCACGGACGGCGCCGGATCTTCCTCCTGGGCACGCTCACACTCGGCCTCACCACGGCGCTCGGCACCTTCGCCGGCTCGACGCTCACCTTCACCGCGGCCCGGATCGCCCAGGGCGCGGCGAGCGCGGCCGTCCTGGCGGGCAGCCTGGGCCTGCTGGCCCACGCGTACCCGGCGGGCCGGGACCGGATCAGGGCGACCGGCATCTGGGGCGCGTCGGTCAGCGGAGGCATCGCCCTGGGCCCGCTGCTCGCGGGGGCGCTGAGCCTGGCGGACTGGCGCCTGGCGTACGGGACGCTGGGGGCGGCGGCACTGGCGATCGCAGGGGCAGGGGCACGGACACTGCCGAAGGAAACGAAGCCCTCAGGGGCACCCCGCCCAGACATGACAGGAGCTCTGACCCTCGGCCTGTCCCTGACGGCACTGCTCACCGCCCTCACCCTCGGCCGGGACGGCTGGCTGCGCCCCCAGGTGGGCCTCCTGCTCCTGGCATCGGCGGCTCTGACAACACTGTTCGTGCTGGTGGAGCACCGAAGCCGCACTCCCATGATCGACCTGACGCTGCTGCGGAGGCCCGCGTTCCTGGCGTCGACGCTGGGGGCGCTGTTCACGGGCCTGGCGGTGATCGGCCTGTTCAGCGTGGTGCCGGCACTGCTCCAGAGCGGGGCAGGGATGTCACCCCTCGCCTCGGCGCTGCTGTTCCTCCTCTGGTCGGGCACGGCGTTCGTGGCGGCGCTGCAGGCACGCCGCCTGGCGGGCCGGCTCTCCGCCGCGTACCAACTGACTGCAGGCTTCGCCCTGTCGGCAGCGGGGATCCTCGCCCTCCTCGGCGCCCTGGAAGGCCCGTGGCCGCGCCTCCTCCCGGGCCTCCTGGTGGCGGGCGCGGGCAGCGGCCTCCTCAACGCGGCACTGCCCCGGCTCGCGGTCGACTCGGTACCGCCGGAGCGGGCGGCGATGGGCTCGGGCGCCAACAACACCGCCCGCTACATCGGCTCCTCGGCGGGGGTGGCCCTGACACTGGCCCTGGTGAAGACGGACCCGAACACGGCACTGCTGGTCTCGGCGGGACTGGCGGCGACGGGAGCGGCACTCACGCTCGTACTGGGACGCGGATCATCTCGCTGACACGAGCTTCGCCCAGACGACGAGCCGATAGGTGCTGGTGAACTCGGGGGTGCAGGTGGTGAGGGTGAGATAGGCGCCGGGAGCGTCGTACCCGTAAGAGGGCTTGACGAGGGACCGAGGAACGGCCCGGATGACCCCCACATCACGGGGAGAGGTCGCGGGCAACACAAGATCAACGCGATAGACGAAGGTACGCGCACGCGTGCGCACGAAAATCCGATCCCCGGGGCCGAGCCGATTGACATACCGAAACGGCTCACCATGCGTATTCCGATGCCCGGCCAGCGCAAAGTTCCCCACACGCCCGGGCGCACCGGTACCGGGGTAGTGCCCGACGTACCCCTTGTCGAGTACGGACCGCTTGGAGATGCCTTCGGCGACGGGGACGGTGAGCCCGAGCCGGGGGATACGGAGGACGGCGAAGGCTGCGGAGGGAGCGGGCGCGGGAGGCACGGTGGCGCGCGGGGAACCGGACTCGACGACAGGCTCGGGCTCGACGGCCTCCACGGGATCGACGGGATCGACGGGATCGACGGGATCGACAGAATCACCAGGATCGACGGGGGGAGAAACATCCCACTCCCGCTCAAGAACACGCACCTGATCGCGGGCCTCGGCGCGGGCCTGCTGGTTGGTCCACCACAGCTGGTGGACGACGAGAAGCAGAACGAGAACCCCGCAGGTGACGAAGGCCTCGGCGGACACCCACAGCACACGCGCACCGGCGGAACGCCGCCCCCGCGTCTGGACGACCACCGGCACCCGCTGCCCCACCCTGGCCCACACGCGGGGCACGATAAGGGCTGAGGCACCAACTCTCCAGGCCCGTACAGCAGTACGGTGAAGGGCATGCGCCCTGACACGCCTGCCGCCCACACCACCGAAGCCGAGCGTCTGCTGCGCACCGCAGCGCAGTACCCGGGAGACCGGGAACCCCTCTATCTCCAGGCCGCGGCCCACCGGGAACTGGCGGGAGACCGCGAGGGCGCGACGGCCCTCTACGACGCCCTCCTCGCCTCCGACCCCGCGAACCCGCACCTGATCAGGGCGCTGAAGGCGGCGAACCTGTGGGAGTACGGCCACGAGGCCGAGGCACGGGCGATCATCGAGGGCGTGCGACGGGCGAAGCCCACGGACGCGACAGCGTGGGAGATCACAGCGGAAACGCTGGAAGCACACGATGAACTGGAGGAGGCGGAGTCAACCCTGACGGAAGCAGCAGCCCTCCTGGCAAGCCCGGAAGACCTCCCCCACGCAACCCAGTCCCTCCTGATCACCCGCCACCGGATCCGCCGCATGCTGGCACGGGAACACGACGCCTGGGACGTACGGGCGGACCGCCTGCACACGGGCACGGTGGGGCTGGACGAACTCCACGACCCGAAGCGCCTGTGGTCGCTGGGCTCGTCGGACCCGGCGGAACTCCAGGCGGAGATCGCCCGCCTCCGCTCGGAACTGGGCACCTACCGCACGGCCCTCTCCCGCCCGTTCCCGGTCGCGGTCCTCCACTGGCCGGAACGGGAACTGGACGAGCTCCTGGCGGCGTACCCGGAACTGGAGGCGGAGTACCCCACGTACCGAGCCCACCTGACAGACATCGAGGCCTCCCTCCGCGAACTCGCAGCCGCCGGCACCCCCAACCTGGGCATCGTCCGAGCCACGGTCCCCTCCTACGAAGCCTTCGCCGCCTCAGAATCCACCCACCCCTCCAACGCGGACCTCCTCCCCCAGTACGCCACGACCCTGGCGGCCCGCGGCCGCGCAACTGCCTGGCCTCCGGCCAGGACGGCAGAGTGCTGGTGCGGCTCGGGCCGGACGTACGGGGAGTGCCACGGGGCGGAGTGACACACCAGACCTCCGGCAGAATGCAGGTGTGCCCGAAGCCGTTCCGTCCTCCCCCGCCGTCTCGGCCCGCATGAGTAGGCAGGCCAGCAAGGACACTGCCGCCGAGCTCGCGGTCCGTCGCCTACTGCATGCGGCCGGCCTGCGCTACCGCGTCGAGTTCCCGGTGCCGGGCATGGCCCGACGACGGATCGATGTCGCCTTCACCTCCGTGAAAGTAGCCGTACTGATCGACGGCTGCTTCTGGCACGGCTGCCCCGAGCACGCCACGCAGCCGAAGGCGAACGCCGAGTGGTGGCGGCAGAAACTCGATCGCAACATGGCCCGCGACAAGGAGACGACCGAGCACCTGGAGGCCCAGGGGTGGGTGGTCCTGCGGTTCTGGGAACACATGCCGGCGGACGAGGTCGCCACAACCGTACGGGCCGCGGTGGACCGGGAGCGACTGAGGCGCACCGCCCCGCAGCACGGCGGTCGGAAAGAACAGGCAGAAGACGGATGAGTGATCGGCTTCGCTTCGTCGATGTCTGCTCCGGTGCCGGCGGGTTGGCCTCGGGGCTGGAGAGCGCGGGCTTCTCGCCCGTCCTCCTCCTCGACCACAAACCTCAGGCGTGCGAGACCCTATTGACCAACAGGCCGCAGTGGAACGTGATCTGTGAGGACCTGATCTCATTTCTTCCGGACGAGCACCCGGAGACCTTCGACGTCGATCTTCTGTCGGCCGGTCTCCCGCGGGTGAAGGCCTCAGCCGCCGTGGGCCGCGCCGACAGCGATCAGGAACTGAGGCTCCTCACCGCCACGATCTATCTCGTCCACTCGATCCAGCCACGTGCCCTGTTGTTGGAGAATCTGCCCGCACTCGTCGACTCCCCGACGTATGCCGGCATTCGCGATTTCGTCCGGGCGGAACTCACGCATCTCGGTTATCGACTGTGCTGGTTCGTGCTCGACGCGGCGGATTTCGGGGTGCCGCAGGAACGCCGGCAGGGCGTTCTCGTGGCGCTCAAGGAACCGTGGTTCGACGCCTTCACGCCGCCCGAGCCGACGGTGGAAGAGCCTGTCCCGGTGGGTCGTGTCCTGCTCCCGTCCATGAGGTCCCGGGGTTGGCATGACGCCGAGGCCTGGGCGGCCCAGGCGTCGGCCGTGGCTCCGACATTGGTCGGAGGCTCAGAGAACCGCGGCGGTGCGGACCTCGGGCCGTCGGGCACGAAGCGGGCTTGGGCGCGCATGGGGGTGAACGGCGGCTCACTGGCCGACGAGGTGCCGGGGGTGGAGTACGTGTGGCCGCGCTCGGACGACCCTGCTCAGATGGTGAAGATCACAGTGGACCAGGCGGCCCTTCTGCAGTCCTTCCCGCCGGATTGGCGGATCATGGGTCGGAAGACGGCCCGGTACCGGCAGATCGGTCATGCCACGCCCCCACCGGTGGGTAGGGCACTCGGTGCTGCCATCGCGACCGCCCTGCGCTCTGTCCACAGGGCGTAGCCGAGGCGCAGTGGGCACCCCGGCTCGCCGGCTAGACTTCGGGCCCATGAGTCACGTCGAAATGCAACACTCCTCACCGGCGAAGTTCCGCATTCTGGACCTCTTCGCAGGTCCCGGTGGGCTCGATGTGGCTGCGCATGTCCTCGGGCACGAGGTGACGGGCATCGAGTGGGACGCCGGAGCATGTGCGACCCGCGCCAAGGCGGGGATGGACACCTTCCAGGGCGACGTCCGCCGGTACCGTGCCGCCTTCTTCCCGCATGCCCAGGTGCTGACCGGTGGGCCGCCGTGCCAGACCTTCACCGTCGCCGGGCACGGCGCGGGTCGCAGGGCACTGGACGACGTTCTCCGGTACATCGATCGCCTGCACACGGCCGTGCACAACACCGCTGATCACCCCGACCGGCTGACGGCCTGGACGCAGGTCTTCCGCACCTGGCGGCAGATCCACGAGGAGCTCAGGCGCAAGGAGGTCGAGGCCAAGGCGCTCAAGGCCGAGAAGCGGGCGGTGGAGCAGTCCAGGACCGAGATGCGCAAGGCCATGCGTAAGAGACTCGAGGAACTGGGGAACTCGACGGACGAGGCGAAGCGGATCCTGAAGGAGCTCAAGGCGCCCCAGACCCTCGAATTCCCGGATGCCGAGCTGACCGGGCTGCTGAAGGAATTCGGCGATCTGGACGGCGTGCTCGAAAAGCTGAAGGTCAAGCTCGAGGAGCTGGGCGACGAGCGGACGGGACTCGTCCTGCAGCCCCTGTGGTGGATCATCGAGCGGAGCAGGCGGCCCGGGGCGGCGGCCTACGAGGCCGTCATCCTGGAGCAGGTGCCGGCAGTGATGCGCGTGTGGGAGGAGTACGCCGCGGTGCTCGACACCCTCGGATACCGGACCGCGACACAGTTCCTGCACACCGAGGCGTTCGGCGTTCCCCAGACCCGCCGGCGCGCGGTGCTGATGGCCAGGCTCGGCGGGTCCGGCCGTGATCCTCTTCCGCAGGTGGAGGAGACCCACGAGCTGTATCACCGCCGTGCTTCTCGCACCCGGCCGTCGAAAGCGGACCACCACGCCGACACACTGCCTCTGGACAACGCCGGGAACGAGAACGACGGGACCCGGAGGAAGCCCGAGAAGTGGATCTCCATGGAGACCGCGCTGAAGAACGCCCAGCTGTTCTCGGGCGGCCAGGTGCGCCTCCGTCCCCCGTTCACGGTCGTCTCCAACTACGGGACCGGCGGTGTGCCGGAGGCTCGTGGTCGGCGTGACCACGACGCCCCTTCCGCCACGATCACCGGAAAGGTGTCCCGGAACCGCGTGGTCCACCAGGGCACCGACACGGACCTCGACGACGAGCTCGACCGTTTCAACAATGCCGAGGCAGGGGTGCTGCAGACGTTCCCCGCCGCATATCCGTGGGATGGCAACGACGTGTCCCAGCAGATCGGCAACGCCGTGCCCCCCAGGCTCGCCCTGCACGTGCTGCGACACGTGCTCGAACCCGACCTGGACGAGAACGAGGTGACGGAACGGCTGAAGCGGGGGGTCGAGGACCTGGTCGCCTGGCAACCCACGCGGACGGTGAAGCCCCTCGACCACCGCGGTCTGAAGGGTCACCCGCTCACCGGCAGGTGACCCTCCGCCTCAGTCCTGCTAGGCCCGACCTCTGACCGGAGCCGTCTCGAACAGATCGGTGAAGAAGTCGGTGAGTGCGGTCACCGAGGCCTCCGGGACGGGCTCCTCGTCGGGCCCGTCCGGCAGGGAATGCCGCGGGACCGAGGGCGCGGTCTCGGCCTCCGCCACCCACCGACGCAACACCTCGGGGTCGCGCGGCGCGTCCGGGGCCAGCGCGTCGTAGACGAGAGTCGCTCCGGCAGCGTTGATCGCCGTCATGAGGCCCTCGATCTCCCGGCCGGTGGTGGCGACACCTCGCCCCAGGACACGTACCAGAGCCTGGGCCGTGGGTCGGTGGTCGATGAGATCCCGCCGCAGGGCGGAGTGGATCAGGTCCTGGTTGGCGCAGGCCGCCTCGACCGGGGAGTAGTCGCCCCCGTTGCGGAACATCTCGGCCGCCCACCACAGCCGCGAGAAGCACTGCCGATCGAGTGCGCCCTTGAAGCGTTCAGGGTTGATCTTCGACTTGCTCGGAGAGAGGTGCCGCCACGCCACGTAGTCCGGGGCGACGGCCAGGGCCAGATGGGTCCACAGCCTTCGGTCCGCTGCCTCCCGCCGCGTGAGGCGGAGAGTGGCGTGGAGGCGGGGCGCCAGCCAGGCATCGGCCTGGGTCCTGTTCTCGCGGAACCCGTGCAGCGCATCCTCCACGAGTTCCCTGAGCTGTACGACATCCCAGCGGGGGTCGTCCCCCGACAGCGGTTCGACGACCTTGGCGAGGTCGACTCCGCCATGGCCCTCGACCCCCTTGAGGAGGTCCTCCGTGAGGAACGGGTCGGCCGCTGACGCGGACAGCAGGCCGAGCCGCGGAGGGAGGTGGTGCGGTTTCTCGATCATGCCTTGTCCCCTCGGTTCAGCTGCTGGAGTCCGCGCAGGGCGTTGGTGAGGGCCTTGCTCGCGCCGGCGCGCCGCACGGCCGCGTAGTGGATACGGGTCTGGAGCTCCACCCACCCCGCGTCGCCGGTGCGCCGCCGGTGAACCCGGCGGAGTGCCTCCTCCACGTGGACGCCCGGAACCACGTCCGGGAGCATCTCGCGCAGTACTTCGCCCTGCCAGTCGGTGGGGAAGACCGGCGATCCGTCGGGTTCCACCTCCAGGTCGCCCACAGAACTGTGGAACACGGCAGTCCACACGTCGGTGGCCATCTGCGCGACGAGCATCTCGTGGACCTTGCTCTCCAGCCCTCCGCTCTCGGCACCCAGCAGGTCGGAGAAGCCCTCGATGTCCGCATTGATCAGGACCGTGGGCAACCTTCCCGAGGCATCCACGATCCAGGGTGCGTCGGAGTAGGGACGCAGCCATTCCCGTGAACTCTTCGAGAAGCTCACCTGCTTCACGTCGAGGCGCAGGCCGCCGAGCGGTTCCTCCGCGACGACGTCGACGGTCCAGTCCTCATCGGTCTCCGCGATCGATCTGCCGGGCACACCGTCGACCGTGGCGACCGCCAGGGCCGCGAGCGTGGCGCGCCCGACGTGATCGTCACGGGACACCTCGACAGTGCCGGACCACTCCTTGCTCCCGGGAGCGTCCTGCCGGAGGTCGACGGCGGTGCGCACGTTCGTCTCGCCGTCGGTGAGAACGGCGAGGACACGCAGCTCGGTCCACGGGGCGTCGTCCGAGTCGGCACCGGGCGGCAGGGTGGCGGACAGGCCGATGCGGGCTGACACCCAGTCCTCGTGCTGCGCCACGCCCAGGGCGACGGTCCGTTGCTGGGTGGAGTATGCCGACGTGTCCAGATGGTCACGGTTGCCGTAGGGCAACTTGAGCGAGGCCGAGGTCACCCGGAGGGTGATCGGGCGGTTGAGTCGCTTGTACGGGTAGAACTTCATGGCTCACTCCCCCTTGCCGGCACGCAGTTCGAGCACGAGCCGTGTGAGCGCGGTACGGACCGGGTGGCTGGTGACGTCGGTGGAGCCTCTGAACACGGCGCGCCGGGCGCCAGGCGAAAAACGGAGCACGCCGTTCTCGACCTCGCAACCGTCCACGGCGACGAGTTCCGCCCAGTCGAGCCTGGGACGGCTGCCCGACCGCACGTCGAGGAGGACGGTCGGCGTCATGGTGGGGAGCTCCTCGGCACGGGGAAGCTTCACCTCGGCGGTGATCCGCCACTCCCCCGCGTCGCCGATGGAGGCCTCCAGACCGTCCAGCTCCGGAAGGGACGGCCCCGCCGCGCGGCGGGGCGTCGCGGTCTTGCGGGGGACGGTGAGCGCCTTCCGCAGCTTCGTACCACCCTCTCCGGCGGAGCGCTTCGGCTTGGCGACCAGCTCCTTCACCGCCGAGTTGACCTCGGTGGTGAGCCTGCTGATGCGGTGGTGCGCGGTGTGCGACCAGCGCAGGGTGAGCTCCTCCGTCTGCCCCCAACGGTCGTGCTCGGGCGGCTCGGCCGCACGCAGGAAGTCCTCGGCCTCCTCGACGAAGGGAACCGAGTCCCCTGCCGCGTGCCCCGTGAGGAGAACGGCCTGGAAGGCGTTGACGCCGAGGGGTAGCCCCGCGACGCCGGACTTCTTGATGGTCATCCGGTTGCCGCGCAGCGAGTGGACCTGGTTGGGGACGCCGTCCGCGTCCTCGGCGTCCGTGACGAGCAGCACGGCCTGATGCGTGCCGAGCGTGCCACGACGCCCGCCTGCGAGAGGCAGCTTGAACGGGACCGTGCGGAGCGCGACCTGACCGGCCTCCGTGAGCCGGTCCACGGTCGTGCCTTCGTAGAAGGCACGCAGGGCCCGGGTGCGGGAGGGCTGGGTGACGGTGGGGTCGACCTTCTCCTCCTCGATGACGACCTCGCCGTTGCGCAGGGTGCGCACCGAGGTCTCCAGGAGAGGGAGTCGGTTTCCGCCACCGGTCATCGCAGCCCAGAAGTCCCGTCCCAGTGCCTCGACCAGCCGTCGGTGCATGGCACGGACGTCCCGGGTCCCGTCGTCGTCGGCGCCGTCCTCGTCGTCGGCATCGAGGTCGACAGTGCCCTGGTCGAGACTGGCCACGTCATGGGCGCCGACGATGAGGAAGGAGGTGCCGGGTTCGTCGCTGTCGCGGGTGAGGTGGAGACTCGCGACCGTCTCCTCGTCCGCCCACCAGGAGCGGGCCACCTGCGCACCCGGGCTGTCCGGATCGGGGCGCCCCAGCCACGCGGGGCCCGCGTACGCCTCCCCGTCTACGGAGCGCCAGGGAAGCTCCAGTCGACCGATGACACGACGCTCGGTCCGCCCTTCGTGGGGGACGGAGAGCGTGGAGTTGATCAGGACCATGCCGAGCGCGCTGGTCGCCCAGAGCGTCGCCTTGCCGAGGCCGTAGGAACCGCCCGCGCCACGCCCGGACTTGAGGCTCTCCAGCTGGCGCCGGACAACGGCGGCGAACTTGCCGTCGTCGTAGTCGTCGCCCGTGAGGCCGGACGCGTTGTAGTCGTCGATGCGAAGGAGGACGAGCCGCCCCTTCTCGAACATGTCGCGCACGCCGGCGTCCACGACGCGTCCGACCTTCTGGTGGGAGGCGGTCTGCGAGACGGACGAGTAGTGGGGGTGAAGGTCGTCCCAGAGGATCGCCTTGCGGAAGGCATCCAGCATCTCGCCGGTGAGTTCGTGGATGGTGTACCGCACCCGCACCGGACGACCGTTCTCGGCAAGTCGCTCATCGAGACTGTTCTGACACGTCTCGCGGGCGAGCACCTGGACATCGGCATCGAAGGCGAAGGCCGCGGCATTGCCGCCGTCGCGTCCGCCGTCGTGGTAGCCGGGCCGGTGGTACCAGGTGACGGGGAGTCCGACCTGGGTGTCGGTGGTGCGCGTGTGTACGGTCCCGAGGTCCGTCCCGAGGGCCTTGGCGATCTCCACCATGACGGTCGGGCGTGGGACCGACCTCTTGGTGATCCACGCCGACACCGCGGCCCTGGTCAGGCCCAGTTCCTCCGCCAGCTCCGCCTGGGACTTGCCAGCGAGCCTGAGTTGACGGGCCAACCAGGGCCCGAACTCCTCGCCTGCCTCCACGCGACCACCCCACTCCTATCTGTGACTACGGACACGAGCAGGCTAATTTGACGCGAAAGATCTCGTCAATCAGAACTTGACACCTTCAGTCGACGGAGAGCCTTTTCAGTCTCGACCGAATTACATCAATTCACCCCGCGATGCCCGTTTTGTAATCGACCGCACGGCCGCCTGATGCGGAATCCGAAATTCCGTTGATGGAGAAATCGCGAACCACCTGGCACCCCCCGGGAATTTCCCCTACATTCAAGGAGTCGGAAAAGGCGATCCCACCCGGAAAGCCTTCGGCGAAGCACGGGATAACTGTACCCTCTTCTCCCTGACCCTTCGCCGACGCACGCCCGTAAGGACTCCACGAAAAGCCCCCGGCGGACCGGCGCAACCGGTAATAATTCTTCTGATATTTTTCACATCCGCTCGGAGTGGCCGCCTCGAACGACCGCCCGAGCGGCGATGCGACGTGCCGGAAAATGCTTTGAACAAAGGGATGGTGATTCACTGTGGATGATTCTTCGGGAGTGGCTGAGTTGTATGAATTCGTCCGTTGCCCCGCCGCCTCGAGCGGTCGGGAGTTAAGCTCCGTCCAGCTGGCTTGGAGCATGGCGTCCACCGACGTGGAACGGAAGCAGGTCACCGACGACTTCGGAACGACGAAAGAGGAGCTCAGGGAAGTCCACGGCCTCGACGTCGAACAGTATGGAACCGCCGACCACGGCGGCTGACCCCGGCCTGTGCAGAACTGTGCGGCGGGCCGGCCTTGTGCAGGCCCCAGATTCGCTGGGGCCTGCACAAGGCCGGCCCGCCGGGGGCCCTTCCATTCTTCCTCGATCCCAGGAGCCGTAGATCAGATGTCACCTACCGATTCCCCGGTCGTCGACACCGTCCTCGACCAGTCGGAACGCGTCCTGCAGACCTATGCCGTCGACCCCGGGCTCATTCCGGAGCACGCCAACAGCGAGCGTCGGATCACCCAGGGCGGGTACGGCGATCGCCAGCTGTTCGAACTCGTGCAGAACGCGGCCGACGAGATCGCTTCCGAGCCCGGCGGTACCGCCCACGTCGTCCTCACGAACAACCACCTCTACTGCGCCAACGAGGGCTCCCCTGTCACCCCCGAAGGCGCGGAGACAATTCTTCGGATGAGCATGTCGCGGAAACGAGGCGGTCAGATCGGCCGCTTCGGAGTCGGCGTGAAATCGGTGCTCGTCGTCACCGACACCCCGCAGTTCTTCAGCAGCACTGGCTCCTTCGGGTTCGATCGCGAGTGGGCCCACGAGCGGATCCGCTCGGTACCGGGCGTGACGGACCGCCTGGGAGAGAAGTTCGAGGCGCCTGTGCTGCGCATGGCGCGCCCCCTGGACATGGCTGCCGAACGCGCCCAGGACGCCGTCCTCGACGAGCTGCTCGACTGGGCCGTCACCGTCGTGCGCCTGCCACTGCTCCCCGGTGCCGCCGACAAGCTGGCCCAGGACATGCACGGCGGGCGGAAGAGCGCCGGGGCGTCCCGCGAGGAGTTCCCAGTCGGCTTCCAACTCCTCTCCCCGCATGTGGCGAAGGTCGTCCTGGAGGACCGCAGGCCTCGGCCGATCGCCCGTCGCGTGCTGACCACCGAGCAGGACGGCGACCTGCACATCGTGACGGAGGAGCGGACGGGGAAGCCCACCGCCACCGCCCGGTGGCGGGTCTTCTCCGTGACCCACGAACCGGGGCCGGCGGCCCGAGCCGATGCCGGTGAGCTGCACGACCGTCTCGCGCTCGACCTCGCCTGGGCCGTGCCGGCGCTGGAGCGGGACGCGGAGAGCGGGCTGTACGCCTCCCCCCGGTCCCGCGGTCGAGGACGCTTCTGGTCGTTCTTCCCGACCAAGTACGAGATGTCCCTCAGTGGCATCCTCAACGGCGCGTGGAAGACGAACGAGGACCGACAGAACCTCCTCGACTCGTCCGCCTTCAACGAGGAGATGGTCAAGGTTTCGGCGGCCCTGGTCGTCGACGCGCTCCCTCGGCTCGCCCCCGCCGAGGATCCCGCCGCCTACCTCCCGCTGCTGCCGGGCCGCGCGAAGGAGGCCATCAGCTGGGCGGACGAGTCCCTCACCCGGGAGATCTGGGAACGGACCGCGGTCCGACCGTCGCTGCCCGACCAGGACGGGGTGCTCCGCGTGCCCACCGAACTGCGGGTCCATCCCCGCCTCGACAAGGACCAGAAGCGCCTCACCGGATGGCTCCGCATGTGGCACGAGTGCCCTGGTCGCCCCACGGACTGGCTGCACCCCAACGCCGAGGCCGACCTCCTGCGCTCCGGCAAGGTGGAGCACATCCTCGCGGCAGCCGAGCACAAGCGCATGGACGTGCGCACCTGGCTGGAGGCGCTCGTCGAGTGCGGCACCGCCGAGGCCTCGGCGGTGGCGATCCGCATCCTCGCGGAGATGATCGAGATCAGGTCCCCGTACGCCGAGGAGGCCCGCAGGGCCCGGATCGTGCTCACCGAGGAACACGGCCTCGTCGCCCCCGTCCCCGGCCGCGTCTTCCGGCGCGCCGACGAGGGAAGGTTGCGGGAGTCCCTCGTGTACGTGGTCGGCGACATCGCCCAGGATCCCTCGCTCGCCCACGCGCTCGATGTCCTCGGCATCCGGGAGGCGGACGCCGAGGGGCGGTTCGTCAGCGTCCTCGACCAGGGCTTCGGTGGGTACGGGGACACCGAGTGGGAACGGTTCTGGGAACTGTTCCGTCAGGCGGGCGGACGCCGACTGGCCCACAAGGTGCTGGAGAGGGTCCCGAACGCCCGCGAGACGCTGCGCGTACGCACCGCGGACGGCAGGTTCCGGCCCGTGCGCGACTGCATGCTTCCGGGGCCGGTCGTCGACCCGCGGCGTGACCCGAGCATCGCCGTCGACATGGGCTTCCACTCCGACGACGCACCCTTCTTCGCGGAGATCGGCCTGCGGGCACTGCCCTCGACCTCGGTGCGACCGGACGGCGAGGAATGGTTCGAGGAGTACCGGGAGGCGGTCCACTCGGCCTATCTGCGCACCCTGGACGACCACGCCCCGCGCCCCTCCATCGGCCGGATGAAGGTGGAGGGCTCCGCCGTCGGCGGTCCCCTGTACCTCTTCCGATCGCTCTCGGAGGAGTCCCGCGCGGCCTTCCTGAAGGCACTGCCGGACGACGCCGTCGTGGACAACTGGACGCGTCAGATCGGCGCGCAGACGAGCACCCGCCAGGCCGTGGCCTCGCCGATCCGCTGGTTGCTCAGGAAGTACGGGACGGTCGCCACCTCCCAGGGGATCAAGCCGCTGAAAGAAGCGGTCGGGCCGCAGCTGGCCGCCTACCGCGACGTGTTGCCGGTCGCCGAGATCTCGCCGGAGAAGGCCCGGAAACTTCGGCTGCCCACCACGGTCGAGGAAGTCCCCTCCGCTCGTTGGGAGAGCCTCCTCACCGAGGTCTCCCGGAGCGAGGACGACACCTTCGTGGGTGCCACCTACGTGATGCTGACCCGGTTCGGCGCGGACTTCCCCGAGGACGCGCTGACCCGTTGCCGCATCGGCGACGCCTGGGGCAACCGCCCGGACGAGGAGATCACCGTCGCGGTCGGCCCGGCCGAGTACCGGGCGTTGCGCGCCGAACAGCTTCCCACCCTGCTGGTGCCGAACGCGGCGGACGCCGAGCTGATGGTCGAGAAGTGGGGCATGCTCCGCTACGCCGACGTGATCAGCAAGGAGACCCGTGAAGTCCCGGACGGTGACCCGGTGGCGCTGGTCGAGCTGTACCCCGCACTGCGCCAGCGCCTCAACAGCGCCAACCGGAACAGCCTGGTGCAGCGGTGCACCGAGCTGGAGGAGGTGACCCGTACCCCCAACGGCACCAAGCCCCGCCAGCTGGACGCCGTGCGCCAGGGCGGCACGGTGAAGGTCCGCGTCCCGTCCGACCCCGAGCCGATGCTGCGCCTGATCGACCGGGAACTGGAGCTGGGGCTCGGCGTGGCCGGGTGCAGGGCGGTCCTGGAGCACCAGGAGCGCATGGCCCGGGACGGCGAGACGAGGGCAGCGCTCAGGGCCGTGCGCGAGGCCGAGGACGTGGTCTCCAAGATCGAGCTGTTGATCGGGGCGGAGGCCCTGCGGTCAGGGCTGCCCGAGGGTCTGCTGGAGGCCGAGCTGCACGAGACCGACGGCACCGAGCCGTCCCCTCACCGGATCGCACAGATGGCCTTCAACGCGCATGGCGACGGGGTGCTCCAGCAGCACGCCAGGGACATTCAGGCGAGGTTCCCCAACGCACCGGTCGCCTACGGAGGTTCGTCGGCGGCCATCGCCTTCGTGTCGGACCTGCGGCTACCGGTGGCCTTCGCCGGCTCCAGGACCCCTTCCCCGCCCGCCTTCGAGACGGTGGACGGCCCGCGGGACTTCCCGCGTCTCCACGACTACCAGGAGGACCTGGTCCGGAACATCAGCACCCTGCTCGACCGTCTCGCCCCACAGCGCGCCATGCTGTCGTTGCCCACCGGCGCCGGCAAGACCCGGGTCACAGCGGAGGCGGTGATCCGGTGGGTCAAGCAGGTCGGTGATCTGCGGGGGCCGTTGCTGTGGATCGCGCAGACCGAGGAGCTGTGCGAGCAGGCCGTGCAGAGCTGGAAGTTCGTCTGGAGCAAGGTGGGTGCGGAACGCCCGCTCACCATCAGTCGGCTGTGGAGCACCAACGAGGTCGGAGACGTCGTCGACCATCCGCATCTCGTGGTCGCGACGGACGCCAAACTGGAACGCTGCCTGGACACCGAGGCATACGACTGGCTGAGGCAGGCCGCTCTGGTGATCGTGGACGAGGCTCACACCGCCGTCTCCAAGCGGTACACGGGGATCCTGAGCCAGCTGGGTCTCACCCAGTACGAGACGAAGCGCCACCTGCTGGGCCTGACCGCCACCCCGTTCCGCAACACCAACGAGGAGGAGACCGATCGGCTCGTCAAGCGCTTCGGCCGCAAGCGGCTCGACGAGGGCGTCTTCCCCTCCGGCGACCCGTACCGCGACCTCCAGGAATGGGGCATGCTCGCGCAGGTCGAGCACCGCACCCTGGAAGGAGGGCGGATCGAGCTGACACGCGAGGAGAAGGCGCAGGCGGACCGGATGGCGACCCTCGCGCGCGCCGCCGAGCAGCGGCTCGCAGACGACCACGCGCGCAGCCGACGCATCGTCGACGAAGTCGTGGCCCTTCCGGAGGACTGGCCGACCCTGCTCTTCGCCACCTCCGTGGACCACGCCAAGTACGTGGCGGCCATGCTGAACGACCGCGGGGTGCCTGCCGCCGCGGTGGACTCGACGACCAGCGCCCAGGACCGGCGCCGGCGCATCGAGGACTTCCGCGCGGGCCGCATCCGGGTCCTCACCAACTACGGCGTCCTCACCCAAGGGTTCGACGCTCCCGCGACTCGTGTCGTGGTAGTGGCCCGCCCAGTCTACAGCACCAACGTCTACCAGCAGATGATCGGTCGTGGCCTGCGCGGTCCGAGGAACGGCGGCAAGGACACCTGCCTGATCCTCAATGTCAGCGACAACATCGCGAATTTCGACACCCAGCTCGCGTTCAACCAGTTCGAACACCTCTGGAGCCGCAAGTGACCGACGCCTACCTCGACAGCCCGCCGCTCACCGACGAGCAGCGGACCGTGGTCGAGCAACCCTGGGACGCGCGTGTGCTCGTCACGGCCGGGGCAGGGGCCGGCAAGACGCACACCTTGGTGCGCCGACTCGACGCGCTGTGCGGGCACGAGGAACCGGAGGAGAGCTTGGAGGCAGCCGAGATCCTGGTCCTCACCTTCTCCCGGGCCGCGGCACGGGAGTTGCGGGAGCGGATCGCCCGGCATGGGGACCGGGCCCGCAGGGTCCGGGCGCAGACCTTCGACGCGTGGGCATACGGGGTGCTCCGTCAGGCCCATCCCGACGGCGAGTGGCACTCGGTCGGCTTCGAAGGTCGGATCGCGGCCGCGGCGCAGGCGATCGAGAAGGGGGCGCTGGAGGCGGGCGACGCCGTTCCACCCGCTCATGTCGTGATCGACGAGGTCCAGGACCTGTTGGGGGGCCGCCGCGAGCTGGTGGAGACCCTTCTGGACCGGTATCAGGACAGTTGCGGCTTCACAGTCGTCGGCGACGCCGCCCAGACCGTGTACGGTTTCCAGATCGAGGATCTGGCCGAGCGCGCCGACGAGACCGATCGGTTCTTCGACTGGTTGCGCTGTTCGTTCCCCGATGACCTGGTGGAACTGCACCTCACACAGAACTTCCGGGCCGCCACCCCCGAGGCCGGTGCCGCGCTCCCGTACGGCCCGCGGTTGCAGCGGCTCGCCGAAGCGGACTCGGCGGCGACGCTGTACGAGGAACTCCGCGAGCTACTCCTGGAGCCCACGAACGGGATGGGAGCCCTCACCGACGGACTGACCCTGGACGGTCTGCGGAACCTCTCCGAAACCTGCGCCATCCTCACCCGGGACAACCGACAGGCCCTGGTGGTGTCCGGCCTCCTCCACGAGCACGGCGTCACCCACCGGCTGCGGCGCCCGCTCGAGGAACGGCCGGTCCCGTACTGGGTGGCCGAGTTGCTGCGCCGCACCGAGGCGAGCGGCCTCACCGAGGACCGCTTCCGTGCCTTGCTCGCGGACATCCCCCTGCCGTTCGAACCGAACACGACCGCGCTGTGGACGGCGCTGCGGCGCGCCGCTCGCGGGACTGGACGCAACATGCTCGACCTGGAGCGGCTACGCCGCTCCGTCGCGGACGGCCGGTTCCCTGACGAGGCGGCCGACCCGGAGACGTCACGGATCGTCGTCACCACTGTGCACCGGGCCAAGGGGCTCGAGTTCGACCGAGTGATCGTCCTGACCCCCCCGACCGTGGCCGAACTCCGCAAACAGCACAAGGACGAGCTGGACCTCCCCGCCGAGACGCGAGCGCTCTACGTGGCGATGACACGCGCCCGCCAGGACCTCTACCACTTGGACTCCCCCCAGCTGCCGGTCCTGAGGCGCACGGGAGGCAGGAGGAACGGCCGCCGGTACGTGGGCGGCTGGCGGTCCTACGACCGGTACGGGATCGTCTCCGAGACGGAAGACGTCTGCCGGAACAATCCACCCGGCCACGAGGCCGACGCCGTCGCGACCCAGGCGTACCTTCTGGAACGGGTGCTTCCCGGGCACGAGGTGCTACTGCGCAAGCGCCACGACCTGCCGGCGGGAGAACACCAGAGTCCGCCCTACGCCCTCGTGCACGACGGACGAGAGATCGGTGAGGCCTCGGAGACCTTCCGCGAGGACCTGTTCCAGGTGCAGAAGGTGAACCGGACCTGGGACCCCTGGTGGCCCGACGAGATCCACGGCATACGGATCGACACCCTGGAGACCGTGACGGGCAGCACCGCCGCAGGCGTCAACGCCGGCCTCGGCGACCGGGGGGTCTGGATCGTGCCCCGGATCACCGGCATCGGAAAGTATCGACGGGCCGACAACAACGAGGAGCAGAGCGCATGACACAGGGAGCAGGTCGGCACTCCGAGCACTATCGGGTCCGGGACGAAGAACTCCTGGTGGGGCTCCGCCGTGAGCTCCTCGGCCCCGCTGCAGACGCCGAGCCGGAGGACCGGGACGAGGTCCTGACCCAGGACGCGCCGATCGACCGCTACCTGACCGGTGTCCTCTACCCGCGTGCGGCGAACGCGGCCGCGGAGGAGCAGCTCCGCGCGGACGACGACGAGCAGGACGGCCTGGACATCGCCCCCCAGCGCACCCGTGACAACATCGAGGAGTCCGGCACCGCCCAAGAGGTGGGTGCCGCGGGTTCTCGCCGCCCCTCGTCGATGGGCCTCACCTTTGCCGTCGCTCCCGCCATAAGCGAGGCCATCGTGATCTCGGCGCGTGCCGCCGTCTACGAACCCACCGATGCCGACGGCAAGCCGATCCCGGCTCGCCGTGCCGAGGCTCGCACCGTCTCCGACCAGCGGGAACAGTGGCGGCGCAAGGAGCTCGCCCTTCCGGACGTCACGGTCGACGTGACCACCCCCGATCCCGACAAGAAGGTCGAACTCGGCGGTGGAGCCGCGCTGCGCGTCAACGTCAGGCGCTATGACCCGACGACCGAGACGGTCACGATCACGGTCACTCTGGTGAACACCCACCGAGTCGGCGAGCGGGAACTCCAGGACGCGTTCTCCCTGTTCCAATGCGGTCTCACGGTCCGCGCCGTCAACGGCTCCACCGCGTTCGTCGATCGCCCCGCCCCGGCCGCCTCCCATGACGACGAGGTCGCGACCAGCCGCCTGTTGCACCGCCACGCCCCGACCTTCGCCGTCGGTCACGGCTGCGCCGCCGAGTGGGACTGGACGCCGCCGCCGATCGGCATGACCGACACCGTCTTCGCCGCTGTCACCGAGGTGCGCAGCGAGTTCGTGCCGACCGTGGAGGTGCTGCTCACCGACTCCAACCCGGAGATCGACAGCTCGGCTCTGTCCATGCTCGGCCTGGCGGAGCGCGACGACGCCAAGATCCTGGCCGCTCTGAGGGAACTCACCAAGGGGTACGAGCGCTGGATCGACCGCAAGGAGATCGAGGCCGAGGCGCTGATCGGCACCACGCACGAGAAGCCGGCACGGGATCAAGCCGAGGCCTGCCGCGAGGCACTCGGTCGTATCCGCGAGGGCATCGAACTCCTGGAAGCCAAACCTGACCTGATGCGGGCGTTCCGGCTCGCCAACCACGCCATGGCCGACCAGCGTGCCCGCAGCGCATGGGTGAAGGGCGGTCGCATCGGCTCCCCCGACCCGACCGCCGGTCGCTGGCGCCCCTTCCAGATCGCGTTCCTGCTGCTCTGCCTGGCCGGGATCGACGATCCCAAGCACCCCGACCGGGGCATCTCCGACCTGCTCTGGTTCCCCACCGGTGGTGGCAAGACGGAGGCGTACCTCGGTCTGATCGCTCTCACCTCGTTCCTGCGCCGCATCCGCAAGAAGGAGAATGGTGGCGGCGTCACGGTGCTCATGCGTTACACGCTCCGGCTGCTCACGCTCCAGCAGTTCGAGCGGGCCGCGATCCTCATCTGCGCCATGGAGCACATGCGGCGTGCCAGGCCCGAGTTGGGGCAAGAGGAGTTCTCCATCGGTATGTGGGTGGGTCGCTCGGCGACCCCCAACACCCTGACGGAAGCCGAGAGGAGGCTCGCCGAGCTCCGGGGCGATCTCGACAAGCGTCTCGCGACCGAGAACCCCGTCCAGCTCCATGCCTGCCCCTGGTGCGGCACGCGCCTCGACGCCCGCGCCTATGAGGTCGACGAGGACGCCAAGCGCATGCACGTCCGCTGTCCCGGTACCGACTGCGCCTTCGCCGACGGCCTGCCCGTCCACCTGATCGACGAGGCCGTGTACGACGCCCGACCCACGCTGGTGATCGCCACCGTCGACAAGTTCGCCTCGATGCCGTGGCGTCCTGCCACCGCGGCGCTCTTCAATCGCAACGACCCGAGCGATCGCACCCCGCCCCCAGAGTTGATCGTCCAGGACGAACTCCACCTGATCTCCGGCCCCTTGGGCACGCTCACCGGCCTGTACGAGACCGCGGTGGACGCTCTCGCCGGCCGCCCCAAGGTGATCGCTTCCACGGCGACCATTCGCCGCGCCGCCGACCAGGGCCTCCACCTCTTCGCCCGTGACGTCCGCCAGTTCCCGCCCGCGGGCCTGGACTCCCGAGATTCCTGGTTCGCCGTGGAGACCCCGCGCGAGGAGAAGGCTAGCCGCCGCTACGTCGGGCTACTGGCCCCCGGCACCAGTCAGTCCACCCTCTTGATCCGTACGTACGCCACCTTGCTGCACCGTGCCCAGCAAGCCGGGACCGAGGACGAGGTGCGCGACGCGTACTGGAGTCTCGTCGGCTACTTCAACAGCCTCCGGCTGTTGTCCGCGGCCGAACTTCAGGTCCACGACGACGTGGTGGCGTATCTGGAAGTGCTCGCCGAACGCGAAGGCGCGACCGTCCGCTCGGTGGCCAACTACTCGGAGCTGACCAGTCGGATCGACGCCAGTGAGATCCCCACCCGCCTCAAGGGCATCGAGAAGAAGCTGCCCGACGAGGATGCCGTGGACGTCCTCCTCGCCACCAACATGATCGCGGTCGGTGTCGATGTGGACCGGCTCGGGCTGATGGCTGTCATGGGCCAGCCGCAGACCACGGCCGAGTACATCCAGGCCACCAGCCGTGTCGGCCGTGCCCACCCCGGACTGGTCGCCGTCATGCTCAACGCGACCCGATCCCGCGACCGCTCCCACTACGAGAACTTCCTGCACTTCCATTCCGCGCTCTATCGCGAAGTCGAGTCCACCTCGGTCACCCCCTTCTCCGCCCGCGCCCGCGAGCGTGGCCTTCACGCGGTGATCGTCGCGCTGGCCCGCATCCTCATCCCGGCCGCACGCGCCAACGACTCCGCGGGCCGGGTCGAGTCCTACGAACACCTCCTCCGCGAGGAGGTCAGGCCCATCCTTCTGAACCGCGTCCAGAACGTCACTCGTGAGGAAGTCGACGCGGTGGGCCGTGCCTTCGACGAGTTCGTCGACTGGTGGTGCGACGAGGCCGACACGCACGGCGGTCTCCTCTTCGAGCCTGTCAGGGGCAGTCGCACGCCCTCGCTCCTGAAGCCGTACGACGACGAATCCGAGGACGCCGAGGCATGGCCCACCCTGTGGAGCCTGCGCGATGTCGACGCCGAGTCCGCTCTGTTCATGGAGGCAACCCGATGACCCCGCCCCCCGCACGTCGCCGCCGGACCGGCGCGGACGGTGCCGCGCCCGCCCGTAATCTGCCCCGGCGCGGCACCGTTCGTCGGGCTCAGGCGATCACCACGTACGGTGTCGGCTCGCTCGTCGCCGTGGACCAGGAGTCCTTCATCGTCTCCGGCCTGGACGGAGCCGACGAGCACTGGAGCAGCGACGAGTCCCCCCGGATCCACGAGCGGCGTCTCGCGCGTCTCCTCGGTGTCCAGCACTTCCGGCTGCCTCCCGCGTCCGAGGACACCAGCAGGGACGGCATCCGGGTGCGTCGTTTCCCCCTCATGCACTCCTGCCCCGAGTGCAACGACCTGCGCCGGCACCGCGACTTCAATCCGCCGGCCGGCCGGAGCGTCTGCGGCACGTGCGAGGCCGACCTCGTGCCCTCCCGTTTCGTGATCGCCTGCGAGGCCGGGCACCTCGACGATTTCCCGTATTGGCACTGGGTCCATCGAGCCGCCGGCGCCGGCGCCACGACCGCCGGGCAGTGTGGAGGAACGCTCAAGATGCGTACCTCCGGCCGTAGTTCCTCACTCCGCTCGATCCTCGTGTCCTGTACCTGCGGGGTGCCCGAGGTCTCCATGGAGGGCTCGTTCCGCAAGAGTGCGCTGAAGGATCTGGGCCTTCGTTGCCGTGGCACTCGTCCGTGGCTCGGTACGTCCGCCCCCGCCCAGGTCTGCGGTATGACGCCGCGCACGCTCCAGCGCGGTTCCTCGGCCGTGTGGCAGCCGGTGCTCAAGTCGGCGCTCTCCATCCCGCCGTGGAGCGACGGCCGCGCCGATCCGCTCGCCGAGCACTGGGAGGAGCTCCGTAAGCTCAGCAGCCGCGCGGAGGTCGAGATGTGCCTGAAGTTCGCCTTCAAGGGCGAGAGCCCGGTTCCGATCGATGAGGTGATGACGCTCCTCGACGCGGAACGCGAGGAGGACCCGAGCGGCGAGGATGCCCCCACGTTCGATCACCGATACCGCGCGCTGCGCAGCAAGGAGTACGAGCGGCTCCGCGCGGGCAACGACGAGCGGGAACACTCCCGCGACGAGCAATTCGTCTGCGAAACCCCTCTGGGTGACACGACCGCGCTCCACCCGCTCGGTGTCACGGGCCCGATGCTGGTGAAGAAGCTACGCGAGGTGCGCGCGCTCAAGGCATTCACCCGGCTTTCCGACCCGGACTCGGCGGTCGACCCCCACGAGGTTCCGCTCTCCGACTCCCCGCTGCGCTGGCTCCCCGCCATGGAAGTGCGCGGCGAGGGGGTTTTCCTCCGCTTGGACGAGGACCGGCTCGGATCCTGGGAGAAGGCCACCGCCGTCGCCGCTCGGGCCGAGAGGATTCGTACCGCTCACCAGAGGACGTTGGAGCAGCGCGCGGGCGACCCGAGCCGTGTCGCCCCTTCCCCCGCGACTGCCCGCATGGTGCTGCTGCACACACTGGCCCATGCCCTCATCAACGAATGGAGCCTGGAGGCCGGCTATCCATCGGCTTCTCTGCGCGAGCGCCTGTACGCCGCCGACGACATGGCAGGGGTCCTCGTCTACACCGCGACGAGCGACTCGGCGGGCAGCCTCGGCGGACTCGTCGCCCAGGGCGAGCCGGACCACCTCGACCGGACGATCCGCTCGGCCGTCCGCCGTGCCGAGTGGTGCTCCTCCGACCCGCTCTGCGTCGAATCCGAGGCGTCAGGCACAGGCGGCACCAACCTCGCCGCCTGCCACGCCTGCGTGATGCTCCCGGAGACCAGCTGCGAGCACAACAACATCCTGCTCGACCGCGCGTTGCTCGTGGGCACCCCGGAAGATCCTCACCTGGGCTTCTTCTCGGGCATTCTGGCTTGTTGAGATCCGGTAGGTGGTTGGACAACAGCAACGGTCGACAGGCCGGCACCATCGATGCCGCGCTGGCGACGGGGACTGGCACAGTAGCTGACGCTTCGTATCCAGCCCCGTCGCTTCGGCGCGCAGTTTCACCAGGCAATCAACTAGTGTCCTGAGTCGGAGTAGGGTCCGTCTCATGACGGGTGGCCGCCGGCGCCATTCCCCCCACCGGGAGTGACCAGCGGGGCCTGAATCCCGGCCGACGGACGGTCGCGACACGCTGAGCCGACCCGGGCCGCCCCATTCAACTGCCGCGCACCCAGGGGCGAGCGGAACAGACCCACCCGCCCCCGCCGCAAGCCCAGCCCCCACCCACCAGCCCGCCAGACGCGCACCAGCCCCAGGCGCTGCCCGGGCCCCCGCGCGGCCCCGCCCCCGGCCGCCCTCCGAGTGTGAAGAGGCGGCCTCCGGCGCCGGGTCAAGGGTGGGCGGAGCCCATCGCGAAGCGACGCGACGGAGGAGCGCCCTTGACGCGGTG
The DNA here is from genome assembly GCF_000830005.1 of Streptomyces vietnamensis. Taxonomy (NCBI): domain Bacteria; kingdom Bacillati; phylum Actinomycetota; class Actinomycetes; order Kitasatosporales; family Streptomycetaceae; genus Streptomyces; species Streptomyces vietnamensis. Next base: position 3,201,789 of record NZ_CP010407.1, read on the forward strand.
GTGGAGGCCGCCACACTCGGGAAGAGGGCGGCCGCGCCCGCGCCCTCGTTGCCGGGTCACCCCTAGCAGCCCCCGTTACTCGGACAGGGCCGCGTGTACGGCGGCCTCGGCGTGGAGGCGGGCCGTGGGGAAGACCGGGACGGGACTGTCCCCGGGGCCGATGAGGAGCTCGATCTCGGTGCAGCCCAAGATGATGCCTTCCGCGCCGTCGGCGACCAGGTCCTTGATGACCTTCTGGTAGGCGGCGCGGGACTCCTCCCGGACGATGCCCAGGCAGAGTTCCTCGTAGATCACACGGTGAACTTCCGCACGGCCGTCGGCGTCCGGGACTCGCACAGCGAGTCCCCCGGCTTCCAGCCGGCCTCGGTAGAAGTCCTGCTCCATGGTGAACGCCGTGCCCAGCAGGCCGACTCGATACAGGCCAGATGCCCTTACGACCTCTGCCGTGGCGTCGGCCAGGTGGAGCAGGGGGATCGAAACCGCCACCTCGACCTGGTCCGCGACCTTGTGCATCGTGTTGGTGCAGATCAGCACCATGTCCGCGCCGGCTGCCTCAAGAGCCTGCGCTGCCGCCGCCAGGATCTCGCCCGCCTCCGTCCAGCGGCCCTCGACCTGCAACTGCTCGATCTCCGCGAAGTCCACCGAGTAGAGCACACACCGCGCCGAGTGGAGTCCGCCGAGTCGGTCCCGCGTGAACTCGTTCAACAACCGGTAGTACTCCGCCGTCGACTCCCAGCTCATCCCACCGATCAGGCCGATCTTCTTCATCGCCCCACCCCTTACGTATGTGAGGAGTTGAGAATGACAGGCCGCTGCGCATAAGCCTCGCTTGGAGTCAGTCCCCCCTTGAAGCGCGCCCCTCCGTCACCCACACGAGCGGTCTTCGATCACCGTGCCCGTTCCCGTGCGTTCCGTGCGTTACGTTCGCGCAAAACGGCCCTCGCGATGGCGCCAACCATCCGCGAGGGCCTGAACCACTAGTGGAAAGCGACTCCACACCGTGATCTACCGGCACTTTAACGCGCCCTCGCGCGGCTTCACCCAGTTCTCGCACGACATCATCCGGCATCCCCGCCTCTCCTCCGACGCCGTCCGCCTCCTGACCTGGCAGCTCTCCCTCCCCCACGGCGCCCGCGAATCCCTCTCCCGCACCGCCGAACGCGCCCGGATCGGGGGATCCGCCTTCATGCGCGCCAAGCGACAGCTCAAGGAGGAAGGCTTCGTCCACGAACGGCGGGTCCAGGGACCCGGCGGCCTCTGGTCCACCCAACAGCTCGTCTCCAGCACCCCGTTGACCGCCGACCAGGCCGCCAAACTCCTCGCCCGGGAACCCCTCCCCACGTCTTCCCAGGTCACACCGACTCCCCGGAAACCGGCCGCCGGTCATCCGACGGCCCCGCCGACCGGCGGTCATCCAAAGACACACCCTGAGGGGAACACCTCCAACCTTCCCCCGGAGGCCGCCGAGACAGCCGAGGAGGCGTCGCCTCGACTCGACGACGCCCGCGCCCTCGTCGGCGTACTTCCCCTCCTCTCCCCCACCCTCCGCCACATCCCGCCCGGCATGCGCGACGAACTCGCCCACCTCGCCGCCCGCTGGCTCGACGCCGGCCACACCTCCACCGACGTCCACGAACACATCCTGCGCGGCCTTCCCAGTGCCTCGACCCCCGTACACCGGCCCGGCGGCCTCGTCCGCTACCTCCTGCGCGACGTACCCCGCCGCGAGCTGCCATCCCTGGTCTCCTCCGGGCCACGGATCTCCGCACGCCTCGAAGGTGCCCGGGAGTGCGCCGGTCGCCATACCCAGACGACGCTGTTCCGGCCCCTCGGCGACGAGACGCACTGCGCCGAGTGCGCCCTGAACGCTTCCCTCTGACTCCCGTACGCTCGAAGGACCCGACCCATCGACCAGGAAGGCCCCACCATGCCCCGCATCCCCTCCCCCGCCATAGCCGCCGCCGGGCTCGTCGGTGGGTACGCCGTCGCTCGGTGGACCAAGAAGCGGCCCCTCGGGGGTGTCGTGCTCGCCGTGGCCGGTGGGGTCGCCGCTCGGGAGTGGCAGCAGGTGGGTGGGGGGAAGGTGGCCGCCGGGCTCGGCACCGCTTACGTCGCCGCCTTCGCCGGGTCCCACCCGCTCGCCAAGAAGATCGGCGCCTGGCCCGCCGTGTTCTCCGTGGCCGGGGGCATGGCCGCCGCCTCCTGGGCCGTCACCCGCGGGAAGTAGCCGGTAAGGCCGTCACCCGCGGGAAGGCGTGACGAACCGCGCCGTCACCCGCGGGAAGTAGCCGGGAAGGCCTGCACCCCCGGTAAGCAGCCGGGAAGTGGCCTCAGCCGCCCACCGCCTGGCTCACCGTGTAGATCAGGAGGCCCGCCAGGGCGCCGACCACCGTGCCGTTGATGCGGATGAACTGGAGGTCGCGGCCGATGTTGGCCTCGATCTTGCGGGAGGTCTGGGCGGCGTCCCAGCCGGCGACCGTGTCGGTGATCAGGGACGTGATCTCGTGGCGGTATGTCGTGACCACGTACGCCGCCGCGTCTTCCGCCCAGCCTTCCACCTTCCCCTGCAGCCTCGCGTCCGTCGACAGGCGCGTGCCCAGGGAGATCAGGGAGGCGCGGGCGCGGAGGCGGAGCTGGCTGCGGTCGTCCTCGGCCGCCGCGATGATCAGGGACCGCACCGACGCCCACGCCGAGGCGATGATGTCCTGGACCTCCGGCCGGGCCAGGAGGTCCGACTTCAGGCGCTCGACACGCGCCCGCGTGTCCGTGTCCGCCTGGAGGTCGGCCGCGAAGTCCGTCAGGAAGCGGTCGATCGCGCCGCGCGCCGGGTGCCCCGGCATGTCCCGCATCTCCGTCACGAAGCGGAGCAGCTCCTTGTAGACGCGTTCGCCGATCCGGCGGTCCACGAAGCGTGGCGTCCAGCCCGGTGCTCCGCCCTGCACCGCGTCCATCACCGAGTCCCCGTGCGTCACCAGCCAGTCGTGCGCGCGCGTGCAGATCAGGTCCACCGCCCGGTGGTGCGCCCCGTCGGCCACCACCTTCTCCAGGGTCTTGCCCAGGCCTGGAGCGATTTCCGCCGCCTCCGCTCGTCGCGTGATCGCCTCCCCCACCACCGCCTGCACGTCCGCGTCGCGGAGGACAGTCAGCGCGCCCCGTAGGGCCGTGGAGAGTTCCGCCGTCACCCGGTCCGCGTGTGCCGGGTCCGCCAGCCACGCCCCCAGGCGGCGGCCGATGCCCAGGGCGTGCAATCTGCCTCGTACCACGTCGGCCGAGAGGAAGTTCTCTCCCACGAACGTGCCCAGCGACGCTCCCAGCTGGTCCTTCTTCGTCGGGATGATCGCCGTGTGCGGGATGGGGAGTCCCAGGGGGCGCCGGAAGAGCGCCGTCACCGCGAACCAGTCCGCCAGCGCGCCGACCATGCCCGCCTCCGCCGCCGCCGCGACATAGCCCGCCCAGGCCCCCCAGCCCTCGTTCCGCGCCCACGTCGCCAGGCCGTAGACCACGGCCACCAGCGCCAGCAGGGCCGTCGCCAGCGTCTTCATCCGGCGGACGCCCCTGCTCTTCTCCTCGTCCGCCGCCGTGTACGAGAAACTCACCATCGACTCGACCTCCTACTTCAGGGACTCCCGGCGCTCGTCCCGAGTTCCCCCGTACATCTTCGCGATCACCGCCTCGATGTCCGGCTCCCGCACCGAGAGGTCGAGCAGGGGGTACTTCGCCGCCACCGCCGCCACCAGCGGCGCCGCCGACTCCGTCGCGGGGAACGCGAGCCACTGACGCGGGCCCTCCGACCGTACGAAACGGGCCCCCGGCACGTCCGTGATCGGCGGCAGCTCCCGCTCCAGGTCCACCACCAGGAGCCGTTCGCTCTCCCCCACCGCGTGCAGGCCGGCCAGCTCCCCGTCGTACATCAGGCGCCCGTGGTCGATCACCATCACCCGCGAGCAGAGCTGCTCGATGTCCGTGAGGTCGTGGGTGGTCAGGAGGACCGTCGTGCCCCGGGTCGCGTTCAGGTCCTTCAGGAACTCGCGAACCCTCGCCTTCGACACCACGTCCAGGCCGATCGTCGGCTCGTCCAGGTACAGCACCTCCGGATCGTGCAGCAGCGCCGCCGCGATGTCGCCGCGCATCCGCTGGCCCAGGGACAGCTGCCGTACCGGCACGTCGAGCAGGTCGCCCAGGTCCAGGAGGTCCACGCAGCGGGCCAGGTTCTCCTCGTAGCGGGCGTCGGGGATCCGGTACATGCGGTGCACCAGCCTGTACGAATCCTTCAGCGGCAGATCCCACCAGAGCGTCGTCCGCTGACCGAAGACCACCCCTATCCGCTGCGCCAGACGCGTCCGCTCCCGCGCCGGATCGATGCCCGCCACCCGCAGCCGGCCCCCACTGGGCGTCAGGATGCCGGTGAGCATCTTGATCGTCGTCGACTTCCCGGCGCCGTTCGGGCCGATGTAGCCGACCATCTCCCCGCGCTCCACGCCGAAACCGATGCCGTCGACCGCCCTGACCTCCCGCTTCTCGCGGCGGAACAGGCCGGCCTTCCTTCGGACCGTGAAGATCTTCTCCACGCCGTCCAGTTCGATGAAGGGCATAGTCGCTCAGCTTCCTGTCGATCTGTACGAGCGGATCCCCGCCCGCCACGCCAGCCCCGCCACCCCGCAGCTCACCGCCGCCACCAGCGGCGACGCGAACGCCGCCCACTCCGGCACCCCCGCCGGAGCCGGCCGGCCGAGCACGTAAAGCGCGGGCAGCCAGCTCACGAACGCCAGCGGCACGACGTACACGACACCCCGCACCAGCTCCTGCGCGAAGATCGTCGGCGGGTACTGGAGGAGGGTGTTCCCGCCGTACGTGAAGGAGTTCGTGACCTCCGCCGCGTCCTGCATCCAGAACAGGGCCGACGCGCCCACCACCATCACCGCACCGAAGATCACCGCCCCGCACACCACCGTCACCGGCAGCAGCACCGCCCTCAGCGGCGTCCACTCCACGTCCAGGAGAACCAGACTCCAGACCAGGACCAGCAGGCCCTGCGCCACCCTGCCGAACCTCCGCAGCGCGAACTTGTCCGCCGCCACCTGCGCGAGCAGCGGCGCCGGACGCATCAGGAACGTGTCGAGCGAACCGTCCCTCACCCGCTTCCCCATCCGCTGCAGCGAGCCCATCGTCAGGTCCGCGATCCCGAACGACGTGCCCGCCGTCCCGTACAGCAGGGCCACCTCCGCGAACGAGAAGCCGCCGAGCCCCCGCACCTGACCGAACATCAGAAGGATCACGACGAAGTCGAAGAACGTGACGCAGAAGCTGGTGACGAGGGTCAGGACGAAGGACGAGCGGTACGTCATCGTCGACCGGATCCACATGCCCGCCACCATCCGGTACGTGCGCCACGAATCAGCCGGCGGCGAGCTCAGTGACCTACCCACCCTGCACCACCACCTTCCGCGTCGCCGCCGCCTGCGCCGCCCTCCCCGCGCCGAGCAGGACCAGCGCCCAGCAGCCCTGGAAGGCGTACGCCCCCGCCAGCTCCCGGCCCGTCCCGTACCTCCCCAGGTACACATCGGCCGGCACCTGCAGCAGCGACGCCCACGGCAGCATCCGCGCGAGCTCGCCGAGCGCGCCCGGGAAGACGTTCAGCGGGAGCAGCATCCCGGAGAAGAACAGGCCGCCCAGCCAGGCCACCTGCACCACCCCCTGGCCGTCCAGCAGCCAGAACGCGCTCATCGCCACCAGGTACCAGAGCGCGAAGCCGACCGTCGACCCCAGCGCCACCGCAAGGAGGAACGCGAGCCACCTGCCCGGCCCCGACGGCAGGGTGAAGTCGAAGACCAGCGCCCCGAGCGCCATCGGGGCGACCCCGCGGCCGAGCAGCTGGTACGCGGAGCGGCCGGCGTTGGCCGAGAACCACCAGGCCTGGAGATCGGCGGGACGGTAGAGGTCGACCGCGATGTCACCGGTCCTGATCCGCTCGATCAGCTCGTCCTCGAAGCCGCCGCCCATCAGCCCGCAGACCGTGATCAGCGCCTGCCCGATCCACACGTAGGCGAGGGCGTCGTCCATGGAGTAGCCGCCGAGCCGCGGCCGTTCGTCCCAGAGGGCGATGTACGTGTACGAGAGCACGAAGCCGAAGACGCTGTTGGTGAAGACGCCCGCGGCCGTGGCCACCCGGTAGGTCGCGAAGCGCCGGAAACCGCCCGCGGCCACCATCGCGTACAGCCGCAGCATGAAGGGCCCTTTCCGGTACGTACGACGGCGAAGCGCACGACCCTAGTGGCTCCGCCCGGCGCGCCGCGAGCGGTTTTCACGCCACCTTCGGGTCGGTTGGGAGATTTCCGGGGAGTTTCCACCGATTGCATGCAGTATGTGATGCCATGTCCCCTTCCTCTGGTACGAGTGGTACGAGCTCGGATACGAACTGGGAGCCGAGGGACCCCACCCTCCCCGCACCACACCCCGACGACGGACCACCCGACGACCGACCGCGAAGCCGCCCCCGCCGCGTCCTCCGCACCCTCCTCGGGCTCCTCCTCCTCGGCGCGCTCCTGCTCACCGGCGCCTTCGTCGCCGGCTACCTCCTGGTGGAGATCCCGCCCGCCAACGCCGCCGCCGTCGCCCAGTCCAACGTCTACCTCTACCGGGACGGCACCCCCCTCGCCCGCGACGGCGAGGTCAACCGCGAGAACGTCCCCCTCGACCAGGTCCCGCTCCCCGTCCGCCGGGCCGTCCTCGCCGCCGAGGAACGCGACTTCCAGACCTCGCGCGCCGTCGACCCCAAGGCCATGGTCCGCGCCGCCTGGAACACCGTCACCGGCAAGGGCCGCCAGTCCGGCTCCACCATCACCCAGCAGTACGTCAAGAACTACTACCTGGGCCAGGAACAGACCCTCACCCGCAAGGCCAAGGAGTTCTTCATCGCGCTCAAACTCGGCCGCGAGAAGAGCAAGGAGGAGATCCTCCAGGGCTACCTGAACACCAGCTACTTCGGCCGCAACGCCTACGGCATCCAGGCCGCCGCCCGCGCCTACTACGGCAAGGACGTCGACCGCCTCGACACCGCCGAAGGCGCGTACCTCGCCTCCCTCCTCAAGGCCCCCAGCGCCTACGACGTCACCACCCACCCCGAGAACCGGGCCAAGGCCCTCGCCCGCTGGCACTACGTCCTCGACGGCATGGTCACCGAAGGCTGGCTCTCCCCCGCCGCCCGCGCCACCGCCCGCTTCCCCGCCCCCCAGACCGCCCACGCCGCGACCAACCTCTCCGGCCAGCGCGGCTACCTCGTCCAGGCCGTCGAGCAGTACCTCACCGACCACGGGATCGTCGACGAGAAGACCCTCGCCGGCGGCGGCTTCCGCATCACCACCACCCTGGAACCCGCCAAACAGGAGGCCCTCGTCGACGCCGTCGAGGAGCGGGTCGTCTCCCGGCTCGACCCGACGACCGCCCCCACCGACCGGTACGTACGGGTCGGGGCCGCGGCCGTCGACCCCGCCAACGGCAAGGTCCTCGCCATGTACGGCGGCGTCGACTACACCCAGCAGTACGTCAACAACGCCACCCGCCGCGACTACCAGGTCGGCTCCACCTTCAAGCCCTTCGTCTTCACCGCCGCCGTCCAGAACGACGCCCAGACCCAGCAGGGCCGGCCCATCACCCCGTACACCGTCTACGACGGCACCAACCGGCGCCCGGTGGAGGGATGGAACGGCGACCCGTACGACCCCGCCAACGAGGACGAGGCCAGCTACGGCGACATCAACGTCGGCGCCGCCACCGGCCTGTCCGTGAACACCGTGTACGCCCAGATGGCCGTCGACGTCGGCCCCGCACACGTACGGCGCACCGCGATCGCCCTCGGCCTGCCCGGCTCCACCCCCGACCTCACCGCCTCCCCCTCCATCGCCCTCGGCTCCGCCACCGCCAGCGTCCTCGACATGGCCTCCGCGTACGCGACGCTCGCCGCGCACGGCCGGAACGGCACGTACTCCCTCGTCGAGGAGATCAGCCGGAACGGCCAGGCACTCGACCTCCCCGGCGTCCCCCGCCGACAGGCCGTGAGCCGCGAGGCCGCCGACACCACCACGTCGATCCTGCGGAGCGTCGTCGAGACCGGCACCGGCACGGCCGCACAGGCCGCCGGACGCCCGGCCGCCGGCAAGACCGGCACCGCGGAGGACGACAAGGCCGCCTGGTTCGCCGGCTACACCCCCGAGCTCGCCACCGTCGTCGCCGTCATGGGCCAGGACCCCGAATCGGGCGCCCAGGAATCGCTGTACGGCGCCCTCGGCCAGCCGCGCATGAACGGCGGCGGGGTGCCCGCCGAGATCTGGGGCCGGTTCACCCGCGAGGCACTGGACGGGGTCCCCGCACGCGACTTCGAGCTCCGGCTGATGCCGGGGGCGGAGGCGCCACCGGTCCCGCCGGTGCCGGACGGGCCGGAGGGCTCGCCTGAGAGCTCGCCCGAGAGCTCGCCCGAGGGCGCGCCGGAGGGCTCGTACGAAGCGGGCGAGACCGGCGAGGCCGGGCCGGGCGCCGCGCATCCCTCCGTACGGCCGTCCGGGGCCTCCGGGGCCCCTGGGGCCCCTGGCGCCCCTGGGGTCCCTGTACCTCCTGTGACCCCTGCGGCCCCTGCGGCCCCTGCGGCCCCCGGGGTCAGTGACCGCTCGTCGCCTTGAGCCCCACCACGGCGACCAGCAGCAGACAGACGAAGAAGATCCGGGCGGCGGTCGCCGGCTCACCGAGCACCACCATGCCGAGCACCGCCGCACCGGCCGCACCGATGCCGACCCACACGCCGTACGCCGTACCGATCGGCAGCGTCTTGGCCGCCTGCGACAGCAGCATCATGGAGGCGACGATCCCCGCGCCGGTGAGGACACTGGGCCAGAGCCGGGTGAAGCCGTCCGTGTACTTCATACCGATGGACCAGCCGACCTCGAGCAGACCGGCGACGATCAGCAGAACCCAGGCCATGACGAGACACCTCCGCGAGACGGAACAACAGGGGTGCGTCGTCTTGTCGTCAACCCGGTACGGCGCGTCTCGTCGGGGTGTCTCCAGGCTAGCAAAGAACAGGCAAAGGCCCCGGTGACTCCGGTCACCAGGGCCTTCGCGCTCGTCTGCCTACAGGTACAGGCCCGTCGAGTCCGACGTCCCCTGGAACCGGTCCGCCGCCACCGCGTGCAGATCGCGCTCCCGCATCAGGACGTACGCGACACCCCGCACCTCGACCTCGGCACGGTCCTCGGGGTCGTACAGCACCCGGTCACCGATCTCGACGGTACGGACGTTCTGACCGACCGCGACCACCTCGGCCCAGGCCAGGCGACGGCCCACGGCGGCCGTCGCCGGAATCAGGATGCCGCCGCCGGAACGCCGCTCCCCCTCCGGGGAATCGGTGCGGACCAGGACCCGGTCGTGGAGCATCCGGATGGGCAGCTTGTCGTGCGTGTTCTCGCTCACCCTGTGAACTTACCTGCCCGGGCGTGTCGCCCGTAGCCGGGGAGGCTCACGCCTTGTGCCGCCGCGAGGAGGAAACGATCAGCCCGACGACGGCGAGGGCCACGACGGCCGCCGGAACGACCCGCTCCAGACGGGGCGCGCCGTCCTCGTGGGTGAAGCGGGCCTTCACGTCCGAGACGACCCGGTTGACGGCGACGAAGGCGCGCCCGGCCGTCTGGTCGACCGTCGAGGCGACCCTGGCCTTGGCGTCCCCGATGATCGTCTTCGGGTGCATCCGAATGCCGATCTCGTCGAGAGTGACGGCGAGCTGCTCGCGCCGGCGGACGATGTCCGCCTCGATCTGTGCAGGGGTCCTGGCCTCCGACACCGCGCTGCCTCCGTGGTCGTATTCCGGTCGTTGACGGCCAGTCTGTCAGCTCCGGCGCGATCGGGTCGCGCCAGACCCCCATTAGGCTCTTTATCGCGTACGCGAACACCCCGAGGAGAGCCAGCCATGAGCGAGCGACTGCAGCCCGGCGACACCGCCCCCGCCTTCACCCTTCCCGACGCGGACGGCAACGAGGTCTCCCTCGCGGACCACAAGGGCCGCAAGGTCATCGTCTACTTCTACCCGGCGGCGCTGACCCCCGGCTGCACGAAGCAGGCGTGCGACTTCACGGACAACCTCGACGTCCTGGCCTCCGCCGGCTACGACGTCATCGGCGTGTCCCCGGACAAGCCGGAGAAGCTGGCGAAGTTCCGCGAGAAGGAGAACCTGAAGGTCACGCTGGTCGGCGACCCGTCGAAGGAGACCCTGGAGGCGTACGGCGCCTTCGGCGAGAAGAAGCTGTACGGCAAGGTCGTGACGGGCGTGATCCGCTCGACGGTCGTCGTCGACGAGGACGGCAAGGTGGAACACGCCTTCTACAACGTGAAGGCCACGGGCCACGTCGCCAAGATCATGAGGGACCTGGGCGTCTGAGCCCCCGCTTTTCCGGAACGGCCCGCACCCCCGACTTCGGGCGGTGCGGGCCGTTCCGTTTATCGCACGCGACAGTACGCGATATGGCGTAACCGTCCGATATTCGACTCGTTAACCCGTACGAGATCCGTACTGGGGAGGGGGTCCGATGGGGACGAGCCCGTACACGAAGGACCGGCTCAGCGCAGCCGTGGCGGAATCAAAGGGGTGGGCCGACCTGATGCGTCGGCTCCAATTGGGGGCGAGCGGCGGCCGACGCCGGACACTTCAGGCGAAGGTTGCCGAGTACGGCATCGACACCAGCCACTTCAAGCAGCAGAGCCCCTGGCGCAAGTACACGGACACCGCCATCGCCGAGGCGGTCGCCGCCTCTACGACGCTCCGCGAGGTCGCACAGAGACTCGGCGTTCCCCCGGCGACCGGAACGCTCTCGCACATCAGCCGACGGATCGCAGCAGCCGGAATCGATGTGAGCCGGTTCCCCGGCCTGAACCGCTCGACCACGGACCTGCCGTTCACCACGGAGGAGCTCAAGAGCGCCGCAGCGGCCACACGGAGCGTCAGAGAAATGGCTCGCCTGCTGGGCGTAGGCGATGACGGCAGGTCCCGCGCCGCGCTCAGGCACATGCTCCACGAGCGGGGAATCGACATCTCCCACTTCACCCACCGGCGCGTCCGGGTGCCGGAGGACCGTCTGCGAGCAGCGGTGACCGACGCCACCAGCTTCGCCGACGTGATGCGCGCGCTCGACCTCCCCGTGACCGACCAGAACCACCGCCGGGTACGGCGGTGGGTGTCCGAGCTCGGGCTCGACACGTCGCACTTCAAGCGACGTACATGGGGCACAGTGCGGGGCACAGCTCGGGTCACAGCGCCGAAGACCATCGCGGACACGGTCTTCCGGGTACGCCCGGAAGGATCGTCGCGCGAGAACCGCGACCGGCTCCAGCGCGCCCTCACCGAGGTGGGCGTCCCGTACCGCTGCGTCGAGTGCGGGAACGAGGGCAAGTGGCGGGGTGGGGCCATCACTCTGCAGATCGACCACATCAACGGGGACTGGCTCGACAACCGTCGGGAGAACCTTCGCTACCTGTGCCCCAACTGCCACTCGATGACCGCCACTTGGTGCCGAGGCGGTAGGCGTCGCCAGTCGACATAGCAACATCCCCGCCCACACCGGCCGCCTGCCCGCTAGCATGGCAGGCGCTAGCGGCCTTGGCGGAACGGCAGACGCCTCGCGTTTAGGGCGCGATGGGAGCAATCCCGTGAGGGTTCGAATCCCTCAGGCCGCACAAACCGTTAAATCGAAGGCCTCATCCGAAACTTGCACGGATGAGGCCTTCGCCGTACGCCTCTCAGCCCAGCAGTTCCTTCACCACCGGCACCAGCGCCCTGAACGCCTTGCCCCTGTGGCTGATCGCGTTCTTCTCCGCCGGCGTCAGCTGCGCGCACGTCACCTCGTAGCCCTCCGGCTGGAGGATCGGGTCGTAGCCGAAGCCGTTCGTGCCGACGGGGGCGTGGCGGAGGGTGCCCGGCATGTGGCCTTCGACGACCCTCTCCGTGCCGTCCGGGAGGGCGAGGGCCGCCGCGCAGGCGAAGTGAGCGCCTCTGTGTTCGTCCGCGATGTCCGAGAGCTGGGCCAGCAGGAGGTTCAGGTTGGCGCGGTCGTCGCCGTGGGTGCCTGCCCAGCGGGCCGAGAAGATGCCGGGGGCGCCGTTGAGGACGTCGACGCAGAGGCCCGAGTCGTCGGCGACGGCCGGGAGGCCGGTGGCCTGGGCCAGGGCGTGGGCCTTCAGCAACGCGTTCTCGGCGAAGGTGACGCCCGTTTCCTTGACGTCGGGGATGTCGGGGTACGCGTCCGCGCCGACGAGTTCGAGGTCGAGGCCCGCGTCGGCGAGGATCGCGTGGAGTTCGGTGATCTTGCCCGCGTTGCGGGTGGCGAGGATCAGGCGCTGTCGGGTCATGCCCCGATTATCCCGGGGTGCAAACCTTCGCCACTTCGCCCGCCGCGTCCGTGATCGGGGTGATGTCCGGGGTGCTGTCGCCGTTCTTGACCGCCGTGCGGACCGAGTCCACGCCCTTCGTCAGGTCGTCGACGGCCTTCGACAGGTCGGCGTTGTCCGTCGTGTTCTTGATGTTGCCGAGTTCCGTGGAGATCGAGTTCAGGGACTCCTCGATCTGCGTCACGTCGTTGGAGGCGTTCGAGACCGCCTGCTGAAGGTTCTGGACGGACGTGGCTATCGCGTCGGCGGTGTTGACGCAGTCCATGGCCGTGTCGAGGGCTCCGCAGCCGCTCAGGACGGTGGTGAGCGCGGCGGCCGTGGCCACGGTGAGTGCGAGACGGCGCTTCGGCTTCAAGGCGGGTCCTCCCCCAGGTGCATGCGGACGGGCGGGCGCCCGGATCGTACCGGGTGCCCGCCCGTCAGGACGCAGCGAGGTGTCAGAGGGTTCCTTCGAGGGCCTTGCGCTGGATCTCGGCGAGTTCGGCGCAGCCGCCGGAGGCGAGGTCGAGGAGGGCGTTGAGTTCCTTGCGGTCGAAGGGCTCGGCCTCGGCGGTGCCCTGGACCTCGACGAAGCGGCCGTCGCCGGTGCAGACGACGTTCATGTCGGTGTCGGCGCGGACGTCTTCCTCGTAGCAGAGGTCGAGGAGGGGGACGCCGTCGACGATGCCGACGGAGACGGCGGCGACGGTGCCGGTGAGGGGCTTGCGGCCGGCCTTCACGAGCTTCTTCTGCTGGGCCCAGCCGATGGCGTCGGCCAACGCCACGTACGCGCCGGTGATGGCCGCCGTGCGGGTGCCGCCGTCGGCCTGGAGGACGTCGCAGTCGAGGACGATGGTGTTCTCGCCGAGGGCCTTGTAGTCGATGACGGCGCGGAGGGAGCGGCCGATGAGGCGGGAGATCTCGTGGGTGCGCCCGCCGATCTTGCCGCGGACGGATTCGCGGTCGCCGCGGGTGTTGGTGGCGCGGGGGAGCATGGAGTACTCCCCGGTGACCCAGCCTTCGCCGCTGCCCTTGCGCCAGCGCGGGACGCCTTCGGTGACGGAGGCGGTGCAGAAGACCTTGGTGTCGCCGAAGGAGATGAGGACGGAGCCCTCGGCGTGCTTGCTCCAGCCGCGTTCGATGGTGACGGGGCGGAGCTGTTCGGGGGTACGGCCGTCGATGCGAGACATGCCACGAGCCTAGCCGGACATGGCGGAGGGCCCGTTCCCCTGCCGGAACGGGCCCTCCTCAGGAAGTGAGCGGAATGCTCACGCTCACATCAGGTCTTCGATCTCCGCGGCGATCGGGTCGGCGTCGGTGCCGATGACGACCTGGATGGCGGTGCCCATCTTCACGACGCCGTGGGCGCCGGCGGCCTTCAGGGCGGCCTCGTCGACGAGGGCGGGGTCCACGACCTCGGTGCGCAGGCGGGTGATGCAGCCTTCGACCTCTTCGATGTTGTCGATGCCGCCGAGCCCGGCGACGATCTTCTCAGCCTTGCTGGCCATGTGTTTCTCCCTGTCCGTTCTGCGTACCGACGGTCCGCTTTGTCACGGTAACCCACGGTTGGCCCAACTTTGCGAGCGAGTGCGGCCGTTCTGTCGAATGATGACGATCACCGGCGGCCTGTCCTCAGCGGGCTCCCGGAGCCTACCGCAACTGGTCTACACCAGTGTGCAACGAGATGCGTGCCCGGGGTGTTCCGGGCAGGGAGGACGCCGATGAGTACCGACAGCCCCGCGGCGGCACCGAAACCGGGACCGAAACCGAAGAAGGCCGTGTCCTGGGGCGGGTTCTTCCAGGGTCTCCAGAAGATGGGCCGCAGCCTCCAGCTCCCGATCGCCGTCCTCCCGGCCGCGGGCATCATCAACCGCCTGGGGCAGCCGGACGTCTTCGGCGCCGACGGCCTGGGCTGGGACAACGTCGCGAAGGTGATGGCGGGCGCCGGTGGTGCGCTGCTCGACGGCAGTCTCGGTCTGCCCCTGCTGTTCTGCATCGGTGTCTCGATCGGCATGGCGAAGAAGGCGGACGGCTCGACCGCGCTCGCGGCCGTGGTCGGCTTCCTCGTCTACTACAACGTGCTGCACCAGTTCCCGAAGGACTGTCCGGCGGGCACGGTGGACATCAAGGGCGGCTGCATCTCGCCCGAACAGGTCTTCACCGGGTACACGTACCAGAACCCCGGCGTCTTCGGCGGCATCCTCATGGGCCTGATGGCCGCCTGGTTCTGGCAGCGGTACCACCGGACGAAGCTCGTCGACTGGCTGGGCTTCTTCAACGGCCGCCGGCTCGTGCCGATCATCATGACGTTCGTGGCGATCGCGTTCGCCGCGATCTGCCTGTGGATCTGGCCGCCGATCGGTGACGCCCTGGAGAACTTCAGCGACTGGCTGGTCGGTCTCGGCGCCTGGGGTTCGGGCATCTTCGGCGTCGCCAACCGCGCGCTGCTCGTCATCGGCCTGCACCAGTTCCTGAACGTGCCCATCTGGTTCCAGTTCGGCTCGTACACCAAGCCGGACGGCACGGTGGTGCACGGCGACATCCCGATGTTCCTCGCGGGCGACCCGAACGCCGGCCAGTTCCTGACGGGCTTCTTCCCGATCATGATGTTCGCGCTGCCGGCGGCGGCGCTCGCGATCACGCACTGCGCGAGGCCGCACCGGCGCAAGGCGGTCGGCGGCATGATGCTCTCGGTCGCCCTGACCTCGTTCGTCACCGGCATCACCGAGCCGATCGAGTACTCGTTCCTGTTCATCGCGCCGCTGCTGTACGCGATCCACGCCGTGCTGACCGGTGTGTCGATGGCGCTGACCTGGGCGCTCGGCGTCCACGACGGCTTCAGCTTCTCGGCCGGCCTGATCGACTACGTGATCAACTGGAACCTCGCGACGAAGCCGTGGCTGATCATTCCGATCGGCCTGGGGTTCGCGGTCGTGTACTACGTGATCTTCCGGTTCGCGATCACCAGGTTCGACCTCCCGACGCCGGGGCGCGAGCCGGAGGAGGTCGAGGAGGAGATCGAGCGGGAGAACGTCAAGTGACCCCGCGATCACCCGGCGAGACCTGACCGCTTTCAGGGCTTTCGCCCCCCTCGTAAGGCCCGTCGAAGGCCCCCGGACCTGACCGTCCGGGGGCCTTTTGTCGTTCATCTCCGGCTATGGCTGCGCACACAGAATTCGCAGGTTCCTTATCTAAGTCTCACGTGCTAAAACTGGTCTACACCACTCATTGGTGTAGACCACGCGGTCCAGACCACCGCGTTCCACGAGACGTCGCCTCCCCCCGTGTTCCCTGTCCCGGGCGGCGCCTTGCCTTACTGGAGGAAGTTGATGAGTACGGCCACCGCCCAGGCCGCCGCTCCCGCGAAGAAGCGCGGATCCGGCCTGTTCCAGGGCCTGCAGAAGGTCGGTCGCAGCCTGCAGCTGCCGATCGCCGTGCTGCCGGCCGCGGGTATCTTGCTCCGTCTCGGCCAGGCCGATGTGTTCGGCAAGGACGGTCTCGGCTGGGACAAGGTCGCGTCCGTCTTCGCCACCGCCGGCGGCGCGGTCTTCGACAACCTGCCCCTGCTCTTCTGCATCGGCGTCGCCATCGGCTTCGCCAAGAAGGCGGACGGCTCCACCGCCCTGGCCGCGCTCGTCGGCTTCCTGGTCTACAGCAACGTGCTGAAGGCCTTCCCGATCACCGAGGCCGTCGTCAACACGACCGCCAACAAGGGTGTCGACGTCGCCGCGACGTACAACAACCCGGGCGTCCTCGGCGGCATCCTGATGGGTCTGCTCTCGGCCGTCCTGTGGCAGCGGTTCCACCGCACCAAGCTGGTCGACTGGCTCGGCTTCTTCAACGGCCGCCGTCTCGTCCCGATCATCATGGCCTTCGTCGGCACCGCCGTCGGCGTCGTCTTCGGCCTGGTCTGGGAGCCGATCGGCGAGGGCATCTCCAGCTTCGGCGAGTGGATGACCGGCCTCGGCGCCGGTGGCGCCGGCCTCTTCGGCCTCATCAACCGCGCGCTGATCCCGGTCGGCATGCACCAGTTCGTGAACACCGTCTCCTGGTTCCAGATCGGTGACTTCACCAACGCCGCCGGCGAGGTCGTCCACGGTGACCTCAACCGCTTCTTCGCCGGTGACCCGAGCGCCGGAATCTTCATGTCGGGCTTCTTCCCGATCATGATGTTCGGCCTCCCGGCCGCCGCGATCGCCATCGCCCACGCCGCCCGCCCCGAGCGCCGCAAGGCCGTCATGGGCATGATGGTCTCCCTCGCGCTGACCTCCTTCGTCACCGGTATCACCGAGCCGATCGAGTTCACGTTCATGTTCATCGCGCCGGTCCTGTACGCGATCCACGCGGTCCTGACCGCCGTCTCCATGGCCGTCACCTGGGCCTTCGGCGTCCACGCGGGCTTCACCTTCTCCGCCGGCGGCATCGACTACCTGCTCAACTGGAACCTCGCGACCAAGCCGTGGATGATCATCCCGATCGGCCTCGTCTTCGCGGCGATCTACTACGTGGTCTTCCGCTTCGCGATCACCAAGTTCAACCTCCCCACCCCGGGCCGCGAGCCCGAGGAGGAGATCGAGGACCTCACCAAGGCGTGAGCCTCGCCCGTACGAGCCGGTACGAGCTGGTACGAGCTGGTACGGCGGAAGGCCCCGGAACCCTGATGGGTTCCGGGGCCTTCCCCGTGTCCGTACGCGCGCTCGGAGCGTCCGTACGCGTGCTCAGATCTCGTACACCGCGCCCGACCGCGCCAGCTCCGACGGGCCCTTGTACACCTCGCGCGCGTCCGCCAGGTTCAGCTCGCCGTCCGTCCACGGCGGGATGTGGGTGAGGACCAGCCGTCCCACCCCCGCCCGGGTGGCGTGCGCGCCGGCCTCGCGGCCGTTGAGGTGGAGGTCCGGGACGTCCTCCTTGCCGTGGGTAAAGGAGGCCTCGCAGAGGAAGAGGTCGGCGCCGTCGGCGAGGTCGTGCAGCGCCTCGCAGACCCCGGTGTCCCCGGAGTACGTGAGCGAACGGCCGCCGTGCTCGACCCGGATGCCGTACGCCTCGACCGGGTGGCACACCCTCTCCGTACGGACCGAGAACGGGCCGATCCCGAAGCTGTCGCCCGACTTCAGCGTGCGGAAGTCGAAGACCTCGCTCATCGAGGACGGCGAGGGGGTGTCCGCGTAGGCCGTGGTCAGGCGCTGCTCGGCGCCCTCGGGGGCGTACACGGGGATCGCGTCGCAGCGTCCGCCCTCGTGCCGGTAGTAGCGGGCGACGAAGTACCCGCACATATCGATGCAGTGGTCGGCGTGGAGGTGGCTGAGGAAGATCGCGTCGAGGTCGTACAGACCGATGTGGCGCTGCAGCTCGCCCAGGGCGCCGTTGCCCATGTCGAGGAGCAGCCGGAAGCCGTCGGCCTCGACGAGGTAGCTCGAACAGGCCGATTCCGCGGACGGGAACGACCCGGAGCAGCCGACGACGGTGAGCTTCATGGAGCGTGAACCTCCGTGGACGGGTGCGGGAAGCGCGCTGAGGGAGGGGAGGCTGTGCGGTCTGTCGAGCGTAAGGCGCACGCGGGCCTGTCGCTCCTTCGTGGTGGCCCGTTGTGGGCGAACTCACGGGCTCTGTCACCGGTTCGGATGGATGGCGGAGCGCGGCGGCGGGGTGGGGCGCGCGCCGGTACCTTCTTGAGGTATGGACACGTCGTGGTGGCCCGCGCTGGTCGCGGTCGTGGTGATCGCGCTGGTGGTGGCGCTCGCCGATGGGTGGAGGCGGTCGTCGCGGCGGCCGGCGCCCCGGAGGCCGGCGGGGCGGACGCGGCCTCCTCGCGGTCCGGCCGGGCCCCGGAGGGCCCCCGCGCGACCGGGCCGGGCGCCGAGGGCGGCGGAGATCTGGTGGGCGGACGTGCCCTTCGAGGACGGGCCCGGGTCGAAGGACCGGCCCTGCCTGGTGCTCGTGGTACGGGGGGACAGCGCGCTCGTCGCCA
The DNA here is from genome assembly GCF_000830005.1 of Streptomyces vietnamensis. Lineage (NCBI taxonomy): Bacteria > Bacillati > Actinomycetota > Actinomycetes > Kitasatosporales > Streptomycetaceae > Streptomyces > Streptomyces vietnamensis. Next base: position 3,220,159 of record NZ_CP010407.1, read on the forward strand.
AGATCACCAGCAAGTACCACGACGAGCGGCCGGGGGTGATCGCGCTGCCGCCGGGGGCGGTGGGCGATGCGCAGGGGCGGCCGAGCTTCCTGGAGACGGATGAGCTGCGGGAGGTGCCGGTTGCGGACTTTCGGCGGCGGGTGGGGGAGGCGGACCCGGTTGTGTGGGACCAGGTCCGCCATCTTGCGCGTTAGCTTGTGCGGGGCCGCCGCCGGGTGCGGGGCCTGCGGGTGCGGGTTCAGGCGCGGGAGCCTAGGCCCGGCAAGGGGCGCCGTCCGTTGTGCCCACCCGTTCCGCCCCAGCGGAACGATTGCCCACAACGAAGGCGGGACGATTGCCCACACGGGGCACTACGCCCAGAGCTGGCCCTGGACCGCTTCGATTGCTTCTTCCGTCGTCTTGGCCGTGTAGAGGCCCGTCGACAGGTACTTCCAGCCGCCGTCTGCCACCACGAAGGCGATGTCGGCCGATTCGCCGGCCTTGAGGGCCTTGTTGCCCACGCCGATGGCCGCGTGGAGGGCGGCGCCGGTGGAGACGCCCGCGAAGATGCCCTCCTGCTGGAGGAGTTCGCGGGTGCGGGTGACCGCGTCGGCGGAGCCGACGGAGAAGCGGGTGGTGAGGACGGAGGCGTCGTACAGCTCGGGGACGAAGCCCTCGTCGAGGTTGCGCAGGCCGTAGACGAGGTCGTCGTAGCGCGGCTCGGCGGCGACGATCTTGACGTCGGGCTTGTGCTCGCGCAGGTACCGGCCGACGCCCATCAGCGTGCCCGTGGTGCCGAGGCCGGCCACGAAGTGGGTGATGGAGGGGAGGTCGGCGAGGATCTCGGGGCCGGTGGTGGCGTAGTGCGCGCCGGCGTTGTCCGGGTTGCCGTACTGGTAGAGCATCACCCAGGAGGGGTTCTCGGCGGAGAGCTCCTTGGCGACGCGTACCGCAGTGTTCGAGCCGCCGGCCGCGGGGGACGAGATGATCTCGGCACCCCACATGGCGAGCAGCTGGCGGCGCTCCTCGCTGGTGTTCTCGGGCATGACGCAGACGATGCGGTAGCCCTTGAGCTTGGCGGCCATGGCGAGGGAGATGCCGGTGTTGCCGCTGGTCGGCTCCAGGATGGTGCAGCCGGGGGTGAGGCGGCCGTCCTTCTCCGCCTGCTCGATCATGTGGAGCGCGGGGCGGTCCTTGACCGAGCCGGTGGGGTTGCGGTCCTCCAGCTTCGCCCAGATGCGGACGTCGTCCGAGGGCGAGAGCCGGGGGAGGCGAACCAGCGGCGTGTTGCCGACCGCGGCCAGCGAGGAGTCGTAACGCATGTGGATCAGACCATGCCGCCGGCGACGGCCGGCAGGATCGTGACGTTGTCGCCGTCGGCGAGCTTGGTGTCGATGCCGTCGAGGAAGCGGACGTCCTCGTCGTTGAGGTAGACGTTGACGAAGCGGCGGAGCTTGCCGCCGTCCACGATGCGGGCCTCGATCCCGGCGTGGCGGGTCTCCAGGTCGGCGAAGAGCTCGGCGAGGGTCTCGCCGTTGCCCTGCACGGCCTTCTCGCCGTCGGTGTAGGTGCGGAGGATGGTCGGGATGCGGACCTCGATGGCCATGGCGTGGGCTCCTGTCGGAAGTGGCGTGATGGGCGCGCTTCTGTGGCCCCGCGCGGAGGGGGTCGTACGGTGGGGGCGCTCGGCCGGTCGCTCGGAGCGCAGGGCTCAGAGCGCGGCGCGTGCGGTACGGCGCGTGGTACAGATCGCGCTGGTCAGGCGGCACAGGTCGACGTGCAGGCGTGCCACGAGCAGGAGGGTGCTCGGAGTCTCTTCGCTCACGTCGTGGGAAACCATGGGCTCATCGTATCGATTCCCGGTCCGGGTTCCGGAATGTGATCTCACATGATGGATGATTGCCGACCGACTGGCGGACTTCTGCGGGGAGAGCGCCTGGTCGGGGGTGGCCGTTGCGCCGGAGCGGAACGGCCACCCCCGGCGGGGACTACTCGTAGGCCTCGACGATCTTGACCTCTTCCTCCTCGACGACCCCTTCGACGATCGTGAAGGAGCGGAACTGGAAGGGGCCGGCGTCGTCGGTGTCGGCGGTGGAGACGAGGACGTAGTGGGCCTGCGGCTCGTTGGCGTACGAGATGTCCGTGCGGGACGGGTAGGCCTCGGTCGCAGTGTGCGAGTGGTAGATGATCACGGGCTCCTCGTCCCGGTCGTCCATCTCGCGGTAGAGCTTCAGCAGGTCCGCGGAGTCGAACTCGTAGAACGTGGGCGAGCGCGCCGCGTTCAGCATCGGGATGAAGCGCTCGGGGCGGCCTTCGCCGACCGGCCCGGCTACGACGCCGCAGGCCTCGTCGGGGTGGTCCGCTCGGGAGTGCTCCACGATCTGGTCGTACAGGGCCCGGGTGATGGTCAGCATGCCGACAGGATAAGCAGACGGGCCGCCCCGTACCGGTGGATGGTACGGAACGGCCCGAATGGTGAGACCTGGCAGGTCAGAGCGTCAGGAGCGCTTGGCGAAGGCCGCACCCTGCGGGTTGCGGGCCTTGAGGACCAGGTAGGAGACGGCGAGGATCAGGCCCCAGACCGGTGCGCCGTACAGCGCGACCCGGTTGTCCTTGTCCATGCCCATGGTCACGATCACCATGCCGATGAAGGCGAGCGAGAAGACGCTGAACCAGATGCCGCCCGGGGCCTTGAAGGAGGACTGGGGCAGCTCGCCGCGGTCGGCCTTGAGGCGGTAGCGGATCTGGCAGAAGAGGATGACGATCCAGGCCCACATGCCGGAGATGGTGGCGAAGGAGACGACGTAGTTGAAGGCGTCGCCGGGCCACTGGTAGTTGATCCCGACGCCGACCAGCATCAGCGCGGCCGAGACGGTGGTGCCGACCAGCGGGGTGCCGGACTTCGTCAGCTTGGTGAAGACCTTCGGGCCCTGGCCGTTGAGCGCGAGGTCGCGCAGCATGCGGCCGGTGGAGTACATGCCCGAGTTGCAGGAGGACAGGGCCGCCGTGAGGACGACGAAGTTGACGATGGCGGCGCCGATGCCGAGGCCCATCCGCTCGAAGGCCTCGACGAACGGGGAGACGCCCGGGTGGAAGGCGGTCCACGGGACGACCGACAGGATCATGATCAGCGCGCCGACGTAGAAGACGGCGATGCGCCACGGCACGGTGTTGATGGCCTTCGGCAGGACCGTCTTCGGGTCCTTCGACTCGCCCGCCGTCACGCCGACCAGCTCGACCGCGAGGAAGGCGAACATGACCATCTGGAGGGTCATCAGGGTCGAGAAGATGCCGTCGTCGCCGGCGAAGAAGCCGCCGAGGTCCCACAGGTGGGTGAGGGAGGCGGTGTCTCCGGCGTCGGAGAAGCCGAGGGTGAGGATGCCGGCGCAGATCAGGATCATGCCGACGATCGCGGTGACCTTGACCATGGAGAACCAGAACTCCAGCTCACCGAAGAGCTTCACGGAGATCAGGTTGGCGGCGTACAGGATCACGGTGAAGACGAGGGCGGACAGCCACTGCGGGATGGCCCACCAGTACGTCATGTAGGTCGCCGCGGCGGTGACCTCGGTGATGCCGGTGACGACCCAGAAGAGCCAGTACGTCCAGCCGGTCGCGAAGCCCGCGAACGGGCCGATGAACTCCCGTGCGTACTCCGAGAAGGAGCCCGACACGGGGCGGTACATGAGGAGCTCGCCGAGCGCCCGCATGATGAAGAAGATGACGAGGCCCGCGACGGCGTACGCGAGGATCAGGCTGGGTCCCGCGATGGAGATGCCCTTGCCCGCGCCGAGGAAGAGCCCGGTGCCGATGGCGCCGCCGATCGCGATCATCTGGATCTGGCGGGCGCCGAGTGCCCGGTGGTAACCCTCGCCCGAGGCGGAGTCCGCGGCCTCATTGCCGTCGTGCTGCTTGTCGACCTGCACTGAGGTCATGGTGGTGCGCCTTTCTCCATGCTGATCCGCGCGACTGCGAGTGCGTCTGCTGCGGATCAGATCCTGATCCCCCCGGATGTGGATGGAGTGCTACCGGCGGTCAGCCGGCCCAAGCGCCCTCGGGAACAGGGGTGGCGTTGCCCGAGTGGTCGTGAAGATTTATCACGGGGTGAGGGGTGATCGACGGAGTTGCGTGTGGCGCACGCCACAAATAAATGCGGACAAAGGGCACACAAGATGGCCAAGCGGACGCTCTGATAACGCATTCGTTATCCGGATTTGAGCGTCCGCTGAGCGAACAGGCCGTGGCGCGGGGGTGCCGCTACGGCATCAGGGTCGCGACGAGGGACTCCTGGAGCGCCCCCAGCCAGAGGTACGCCATCACCATCGGCTTGCGCGGATCGGAGTCCGGCAGCCGGTACAGCTCCTCGCTCTGCTCGTCGTCCGTGACCTCGAGGCGGGTCCCGATGGTCAGCCGGAGGTCGTTGAGCGCGCCGAGCCAGGCCCGGGACTCGTCCGGGGTGAGCTTCAGGACCGCGCCGCCCTCCCCCGCCGCCTCGGCGGACAGGGAGTCCAGGGCGCGCACGACCACGAGGGCGTCCTCGCGCTTGCGGGCCCGCAGGTCGTTCTCGGTGTAGCGGCGGAAGTCGGAGGCGGCCGCCCGCAGCTCCTCGCTGTCGTCCCCGTACGCGTCGGGGAAGAGGCGCCGGAGGGCGGGGTCGGACGGCGGCTCGCTGGGCCCCTCGGCGAAGAGCGCGGCCAGCGGGTCCGCGTCGGCGGCGGGCTCGTCGCCCGGGCCGATCAGCTCCATGAGCTGGACGGCGAGGGAGCGGAGGATGGAGATCTCGACGTCGTCGAGCGCGACGGCCGCGCCGCCGCCGGGCAGGGCCTCGAAGTGGCCGGCCATCAGAAGCGGTCCTGGGAGAGGGTCGCCCACAGGCCGTAGCCGTGCATCGCCTGCACGTCCCGTTCCATCTCCTCGCGGGTGCCGCTGGAGACCACCGCGCGGCCCTTGTTGTGCACGTCGAGCATCAGCTTGTGCGCCTTGTCCTTGGAGTATCCGAAGTACGACTGGAAGACGTACTCCACATAGCTCATCAGGTTGACCGGATCGTTGTGCACGAGGGTCACCCAGGGCACGTCGGGTTCGACGACCGCGGAGACCTCCTCGGCCGATTCCGTACGTTCGATCTCAATAGGCGCGACGCTCACTCACCCCATGTTGTCACCCAAGACCCTCCCGCGCACAAACGGGTCACCCTCTCCGTCACCCGGTCCGCCGCACTATTCGTCACTCTGACGATTTCTGCGCTAGCATCGCTGACATGAACGCTGCGGACCTTGGGCTGCCGGTGGACGTGCCGTCGACCGCGCTCTTCACCGATCAGTACGAGCTGACCATGCTCCAGGCGGCCCTGCGGGCCGGCACCGCCGACCGTCGCTCCGTCTTCGAGGTCTTCACCCGGCGGCTGCCCGAGGGGCGCCGCTACGGCGTCCTCGCGGGCGTCGGCCGGGTCCTGGACGCCGTCGAGAACTTCCGGTTCGACCCCGCCGTCCTGGGCTTCCTGCGGGAACGCGCCATCGTCGACGAGCCGACCCTGCAGTGGCTGGCCGGCTACCGCTTCTCCGGCGACATCTGGGGCTACCCCGAGGGCGAGGTGTACTTCCCCGGCTCCCCCGTGCTGCGCGTCGAGGGCTCCTTCGCGGAGTGCGTGCTCCTGGAGACCGTGATCCTCTCGATCCTCAACCACGACTCGGCCATCGCGGCCGCCGCCTCCCGCATGTCGGCCGCGGCCGGCGGGCGGCGCCTGATCGAGATGGGCGCCCGCCGCACCCACGAGCTCGCGGCCGTCGCCGCCTCCCGCGCCGCGTACGTCGGCGGCTTCGAGGCCACCTCGGACCTCGCGGCCGGCTTCCGCTACGGCATCCCGACCGTCGGCACCTCCGCCCACGCCTTCACCCTGCTCCACGACAGCGAGAAGGACGCCTTCCGGGCCCAGGTGGAGACCCTCGGGCGCGGCACGACCCTGCTCGTCGACACGTACGACGTGGCCGAGGCCGTCCGCACCGCCGTCGAGGTCGCCGGGCCCGAGCTCGGGGCCGTACGGATCGACTCCGGCGACCTGCTGCTCGTCGCGCACCGGGTGCGGGCTCAGCTCGACGAGCTGGGCGCCCGGGACACCAAGATCGTGGTCACCTCGGACCTCGACGAGTACGCCATCGCCTCGCTCGCGGCGGCCCCTGTCGACGCGTACGGGGTGGGCACGCAGCTGGTCACCGGCAGCGGCCACCCGACCTGCTCCATGGTCTACAAGCTGGTCGCCCGGGCCGCCTCGGCCGATCCGAAGGCGCCCCTGGTGCCGGTGGCCAAGAAGTCGCTGGGCGGCAAGGCCTCCGTCGGCGGCCGCAAGTGGGCGGCCCGCCGGCCCGACGCGGCCGGGGTCGCGGAGGCGGAGGTCGTGGGCACCGGACCGGTCCCGCCGGAGCTCGCCGGCCACCAGCTGCTCGTCGAGCTGGTCAAGGGCGGCGACGTGGTGGCCCGGGAGCCCCTGGAGGCCGCCAGGTCGCGGCACATCGCGGCCCGCGCGGGGCTGCCGATGTCGGCGATCCAGCTGTCGCGGGGCGAGCCGGTCCTGCCGACGGAGTACGCGTAGCACTGCCCGGCGCTTCCCCCTCCCCGTGGGAGGGGGAAGTCTCTAGGCTCGAACCCACCCCACGGACCCGCCCCACGGACCCGCCCCTCCCCGACGCGCTAAGGACACCCGCCATGCACCGCGCATTGATCGTTGTGGACGTTCAGAACGACTTCTGCGAGGGCGGCAGCCTCGCGGTGACCGGCGGTGCGGACGTCGCCGCCGCCATCACCGACCTGGTCGGCCAGACGGGGGGCACCTCCTACCGGCACGTCGTCGCCACCCGCGACCACCACGTCGACCCGGGCGCGCACTTCGCCCCGGCCGGCGAGGAGCCCGACTACGTGTCCTCCTGGCCGGTGCACTGCGTGGCCGGGACGGAGGGCGTCGGCTTCCACCCGAACTTCGCGCCCGCCGTCGCCAGCGGGGCGATCGACGCCGTCTTCGACAAGGGCGCGTACTCCGCGGCGTACAGCGGCTTCGAGGGGTACGACGAGAACGGCGTGACGCTCGCGGAGTGGCTGCGCGCGCGGCACGTCACCGAGGTCGACGTGGTCGGCATCGCCACCGACCACTGCGTCCGGGCGACGGCCCTGGACGCGGCGCGGGAGGGCTTCCGGACCCACGTCCTGCTGGAGCTGACGGCCGGCGTGGCCAAGGAGACGACGGACCGGGCCCTGGAGGAGCTCCGGACGGCGGGCGTGGAGCTGACGGGCAAGCCGGTGGTGGCCTGAGGTCCGAGGCCTGTGCGGCCCACTCCTTCGGGAGGGACCCGAGGCCTGTGCGGCCGGCTCGTCGGCGTCCGGCGCCTACGCCGCCAGCTCCTTCGGGAGGGACCTGAGGCCTACGCGGCCGGCGCCTTCGGGAGGGAGCCCGCCGGGTGCCAGAGTTCCTGGGCGGCGCCCGGTGTGGATCTCCACAGGAGGCCCTCCGGGTGGTGCAGGACCGCGGTGATCTCGTCCGGGGTGGGCGGCTCGCTGTTGCCGCGGAGGTAGACCGCCCGCAGCCCCAGGTTCCGCAGCCGGGTCAGGGCGCGGGCTCGGTTGGCGGCGTGGACCAGGAAGCGGACGGTGGCGCCGTCGCCGGCAGGGCTGGGGAGCCCTATGGCGACGACCACGCTGCCTCCCGGCAGCTTGCAGAACCCTCCGTTGGGCATAGCGGAACCACTCCCCCGTGGATCAGATGTCAATAAGACTTGTGTCAGACGCACCTAAACACGATCGGCCGCCGCCCGCTAGAGGGCGACGGCCGATCATGCTTTGACCTGCGGTTTTGCTATTTACTTGGTCGAGGGGCCGACCGTGACCGTGATCGTCTGGCCGTCCTTCGGCTCCTTGACGACCTGGATCTTGGTGTTGGTGTCAGTTACCTGGACACCGGCGAGCGGGGTCTCGGCGAACCAGTAGACGCCCTTGCGGTCGTCGAAGGTCGGGTTGCCGGCCTGCGACGGGACCCACGTGGCGACGTCCTTGCTGTGCAGCTGGAAGCCGTCCGTGCGGGAGATGCTGAACGGCGAGTCGTACGCCTGGACGCGGTTGCGCATCAGGGTGCCGTTCGACCACTTCAGCGGGCTCGGGTGCGAGTCGATCGGGAGGACCAGACCGGTGCCCGGGTGCTGGGAGGTGTTGTTGTCCTTCTGGGACAGGTCCCACTTCCAGATGAGCAGACCGTTCTGGTACGGGTAGTGCTCGACCCAGCTCGCCTTGTCACCCGTGAAACCGAAGTTGTACGGGCCGACCTTGAGGGTCTTGTCGTACGAGACGTACTGGCGGTTCTCCGCGATGTAGTACTGCTCGTACTCGTTCGTGAAGCCCTTGCCGACCCGCGAGAAGCCCTTGGCGACCCAGCCGTTGTCGCCGTTCTCGGCGCCGTCGGCGAAGACGGAGGCACCGTCGGCGGTCAGGTTGATGGCGTCGGCGGTGAAGCCCTTGCCGCCCGCGCCGCCGTCCGTCTGGTAGCGGAAGCGGAGGTCGAACTTCTTGCCCGCGTAGGCGCCCAGGTCGTAGACGAGCTTCTTGTGCGTGTCGGAGGCACCGGTCAGGCCGGGGGCGCCGGAGGCGTCCTTCGGGATGGCCACGCCGTCGGCGGTGCCCTCCAGGGCCTTCCAGGTGGCGCCGCCGTCGGTCGACACCTCGGCGTAGAGGTAGTCGTACTCGGCCTCGATGTCGTACCAGCCCTGGAGCTCCAGGGAGGCGGACGTCTTGCCCGTGAGGTCGACGGAGCGGGTCAGGGTGTTCTTGAGGTCGTCACCCATGTTGCTCCACCACTGCGACGCACCCTCGGCGGGGGCGACGATGTCGGTGGTGACCTTCTTCTTCGGCAGCTCGACGAGGAGCGCCTGCGGGTTCTTGGTGTTGTACTCCGAGACGCCCAGCTTGTGGGTGGTCTTGGTGGCGCGCTGCCAGTCGTTGACCTTGGCGTAGTTCAGCCAGCCGAGCTGGAGCTTGTCCCAGGCCGACATGTCGCCGGGCAGGTCGCCGATGGAGTCCTTGCCCTGGCCGAGCCAGGAGCCGGAGGACATGAGGGTCCAGAAGCCGGTCGAGTTCTCGCCGCCGGAGGTGTCGTAGTGGTCCGGCAGGCCGAGGTCGTGGCCGTACTCGTGCGCGAAGACGCCGAGGCCGCCGTTCTCCGGCTGCATCGTGTAGTCGCCGACCCAGATGCCGGTGTCACCGATCTGGGTACCGCCGGCCTTGTTGTTCTCCGGGCCGGTCTTGCCCGCGTTGGTGCCGTAGGCGTACCAGCGGTGGGCCCACAGGGCGTCCGCGCCCTCGGCGCCGCCACCGGCCGACTCGTCCTCGCCCGCGTGGACGATCTGGAAGTGGTCGATGTAGCCGTCGGGCTCGTTGAAGTTGCCGTCGCCGTCGAAGTCGTAACGGTCCCACTGGTCGTACCCGGCCAGCTGGGCCTTGATCTCGGCGTCGGTCTTGCCCTTGGCCTTCTGGTCGGCGGCCCAGGCGTTGACACCGTCGCGGACGGTGTCCCAGACGTTGGAGCAGTTCTTCTGGCCGCAGTAGTTCGAGCCGTAACGGGCCTCGTTGTACGGGACCTTGACCCAGTCCGAGACCGTGCCGTCGACCGAGTAACGACCGGACGAGGTCCGCTCGTAGTAGGTCTTCATGGAGTGCTTCGGGGTGCCGTCGGCGTTCTTGCCGGTGCCGAAGTACAGGTCCTGGAAGTGCTGCTGGTTGTAGTCCGCCTGCCAGGCCGTGGAGTTGTCGGTCGCACGGTCGGGCTGGGCTATGCGGTTGTGCAGCGGGCCGGGCGTGCCGCCGTACTTCGGCTTGAGCTCCGGCGTGTCGTCGTCCTTGCGGTCGACCATGGTGGTGTTGTCCACCTGGTCGCCGAACTCGACGAGGATCGTGAAGATCTTGTCGGTCTTCTCGCGGCCGAGCTCGACGTACTTCTTGTTGTCGAGCTTGACGACCTGCGAGCCGCCCCGGTTCTCGACCTTGGCGTCGCCGTTCAGCACCTGCTCCAGGGCAGCCTTGCGCTGCTGCTCCTGCTGCTCGCTGTAGGGACCCTCGAGGTCGTGGTCGACCGTCGTCTTGTCGACGGTCTGGATGCCCGCGGCCGGCGTCACGTTGCCGTTGTTGTCGGCCCAGGCGGTGGTGAAGGTCGAGGCGGTGGCGGCGGTGGCCGCGAGCGCCACGACGACTGCGGACGCTCTGATCGCCCGTCGTCTGTTGGTCACTTGATGTTGTCCTCCCCGGCGCCCGCGCCCTCGGACCGAAGGTGGGGTGTCCGTCCGGCGGGGTCGCGCGTCACAAGTGACGACATTCGACCGGAGTGCAACGAGAAAAGACAGATCTTGACTTGAACGGGTCAATTGCACTATGCGGGTGCGGGTTTCCGATAATCGAACATCAAGCGGGCGCATCGTGAAGGAAGATGGGCGGTTTCGTGACCCTGTGCGCCCCCTGTGCATCGGCACCATGAGTTAGGTCACGCTTACCTGTCACACCGTCCGGGCATCCACCGTCGTAGAGTCGAACCGCGAAGTCCGGAGGGGTGGTACCCGTCATGCAGCGTCCGAACGCCGCACAACTCACCTACGGTTCGGCCACCGTCGTCCTCACGACCGTCGCCCTGCTGCTGCTCTCCGGCACGACGACGACCCTGGGCATCGCGGTGATCTGTGCCGCCGGCCTGCTGCTCGGCGTCCTCGTGGCGGTGACGATGCCGGTGCGCGAGCGGCCCGTCAATACCCCCGTGGACGAAGAGATCCGGGTGCCGGCCCAGCGCGTGGGCGCGGGGGCCGATACCCGGATCGGTTCGTGACGCTTCGTCCCTTGTCGCCCCTCACCGGGGGACGGTGACGACCACCGTCTTCGCCGCCTTGTCGTGCAGACCCTGCTTGTACGGCTTGTCGACCATGATCAGGATCAGCAGGAGCAGCGGCCACAGGCAGGCGCAGCAGACCAGCGCGGGCAGCCAGAGCACGACGGCGCGCAGCAGCGACTGGCTCATCGGGGGCGTCGTCCCGTCGTTGAGCATCGCGACCCGCAGCTTCATCAGCTTCTTGCCGATGGTCTGGCCGTTCTTGGCCGTCAGCACGGTGTCGTACGCGATGTACGCGACGATCGTGATGAGCTGGAAGACCAGCTGGCTGCCGCCGTTGAGGCTGTTGACCGTGTTGTCGAAGCCGTCGCCGTTCCGAGTCGCCCGCTGATAGATGTCGAACGGGATGCCGATGATCGCGAGCGGCACCGCGATGATCACCCAGTCGATGAGCCGCGCGAGGATCCGGCGTCCGGTATCGGCGAGCGGCGGCATCCCGGAGAGCGGATCGGTCCCGCCGTAACCGCCGCCGTAGCCACTGCCGTACGGAGGCGGGGGCGGCGGCATGTTGTCGTACGGGGAGCCGCCGCCGTACGGGGAGTCGTACGGGCTCCCCGGCGGGGGACCTCCCGGCGGGGGCTGCCCTCCCGGCGGGGGGCCTCCCGGCGGCGGGGGCGGGGGCCTCTTGCTGAACGGATCGTCCTCGGGCGGCTGGTCCGGCGGCGGCTGGTCGGTGCTCATGGGGGCAGTGCATCCCGGGCGGAACGGCCCCGCAAGGAATCACCGCCCGTTCGGGGGACGGCGTTCCCGGACCGGGCTCAGCGCGCCACGAAGGTGCGGGCCGCCTTGTCGTGCCAGCACTGCCGCCAGGGACGGTCGAAGAGGCACCACAGGACGTTGACGACACCGATGCCCAGGAGCCCCAGGACGCTGTAGACGAGCCAGCGGCGGACCGCCTTCCCGAACGTCGGCGGCTCGTGCGCCTCGATGTCCCGCACCTCGATCCCGCACAGCTTCTTGCCCAGGGTGCGGCCCCACTTGGCGGTGGGCAGCGCCTCGTACAGGATGCCGATGACGAACAGCGAGGCGAGCGCGATGCCGAACTGGACGGAGGTCGTCGAGTCGAGCAGCCACACCTGGACGGTGGTGCCGGACTGCTTCGCCGCCTCGATCTTGCCCTCGATGTGGTCGATCGCGGCGGTCACGAAGGGCACGGAGGCCGCGCCGACCAGCGCGCCCAGGACGATGCCGTCGATCAGCCGGGCGGCCAGGCGCCTGCCGAGTCCGGCGGGGCGCGCGGCGGCCTGTGCGCGGGCCGCCTGCTGGAACACGTCCTCGACGGGCGGCTTCCAGGGGACGACGGGCGGCTGCTGCTCCTGGGGCTGCGGCTGGACCGGAGCCGGCTGGGGCTGGGGCTGCTGGGCCCAGGAGGGCGTGGACGGCGCCGCCGGTACGGGGGTGGGCGCGGGGGTCTGTACGGGGGCGGGGGCCGGGGCTGCGGCGGCAGGTGCCGGGGCTGCTGCTGCGGCGGGGGCAGGGGCCGGTTGGGGCTGGGGCTGCGGCTGGGGTGCCGGGGAGGGGGTCGGGATCGGGGTGACGGGCATGCCGCCGAGGCGGGCCGCTCCCCCGGTCGCGCGGGGGTCCACGACGGGCGCCGGGGCGGCGGCCCGCTCCTCCTCCGGCTCGCTCGCGCCCGCGACCGGCCACTCGGCCGGGGTGCGCGGGTCGGGCGTCCGGGGCGCGCCCCAGGAGACCTTCTGGTCGAGGTCGCCGCCGAAGCCGGTCTGGCGGGAGGTGTCCGCCTGCCAGGCCGACGCGGGCTCCGGCGCGAGCGGCTCCTCGTCGAGGAAGACGGGCCCGGTCTCCTCCACCGTGGGTACGGGGGCGGGTGCCGGCGCGGGGGCCTGCGCCTGGGCGGGCACGTGCGGGGCGGCCTGCACGGGCGCGGCGGACCGCACGGGCGCGGCGGCCTGTGTCGGCGCCACGGACTGCGGGGCCTCTGCGGACTGCGCGGGTGTCGCGGGTGTCACGGCCGCCGCAGGGGTCACGGCTGCCGCGGGGGCCGCCGCCATCGGGGCCGGGGCCGGGGCCGGAGTCTGGGCCGGGGCCGGAGTCGGGGCCGGGGCCGGGGCCGGGCTGGAGGCCAGGAGCGGGCCGGCCGGGATCGCCGAGGCGGGCGGGCCGGGCGGAACCTCGCCGTCCGCGGGGGCGGGCCGGCTCGTGCCGGGCACCCACGCGCCCCCGTTCCAGTACCGGATGTATCCAGGAATGGACGGGTCCGGGTAGTACCCCGCCTGCGGTACCTCGCCGCCGCCTCCAGGAGGAGTAGCCACTGCCCCGACTCCGTTCAGTCACAACGCCTTTGATCCGCACGGCCCGCTCGCCGGGCGTGCCGCGCCCAAGGAGGACAGTAACGAAGAACGTCCCCGCGGGGACAAGGAGCCCGCGAGAAAGCCCGCCTTCGGGGGACACGTACCGGAATCGATCACTCCCCGTGATGTTCGGGCCGTTGCATCCTGCCCGGCGGACCCCCCGGAAAAACTTCCCGAAAAAAACTTCCCGAAGTCGCGTAATGAACCGCGTCCACCCCGCTCTCTCCGGGTGAAGGCCCATCCGGGGCCCGTACGCGAGAAGGAGCACGGCCATGCAGAACACCGACAACACCACCGTCGAGCGCGAGCTGGAACTGAAGCTGGTGCTCTCCCCCGAGCGCTCCGTCCCCGTCCCCGCCCGGCTCGCCTACCGGACCGACGACCCGTACGCCGTCCACATCACCTTCCACGTCGGCACCGACCACCCGGTCAACTGGACGTTCGCGCGCGAACTGCTCGTCGAGGGCGTCTTCCGGGCCTGCGGCCACGGGGACGTCCGCATCTGGCCCACGAAGGTCGACGGCCGCAACGTCATCCTGATGGCGCTCTCCTCCCCCGACGGCGACGCCCTGCTCGAAGCGCCGTCCGCGCAGGTGTCCGCGTGGCTGGAGCGGACCCTGCGCGCGGTGCCGCCGGGCACCGAGTCCGAGCGGCTCGGCATCGACGACGGGCTCGCGGAGATCCTGGCGACCACCGTGGTCGCCGACGACCTGTGGCTGCGCGACCCGTGGCCGTCGGACGAGTCCCAGGACGGCGAGCTGTGACCCCGCCCGTTCAGAAGAGCTTTCCGGGGTTGAGGAGTCCCAGCGGGTCGAAGGTGGCCTTGATGCCTCGCTGGAGTTCGAGACCGACCGGCCCCAGTTCCCGTGCCAGCCACTCCTTCTTGAGGACGCCCACGCCGTGCTCGCCGGTGATCGTGCCGCCGAGGGCGAGCCCGAGCGCCATGATCTCGTCGAAGGACTCCCGCGCCCGCCGCGACTCGTCCTCGTCGGTGTGGTCGAAGCAGACGACGGGATGGGTGTTGCCGTCGCCGGCGTGCGCGCAGACGCCGATGGTCAGGTGGTACTTCTCCGCGATCGCCGCCGTGCCGTCGAGCATCTCGGCGAGCCGCGTCCGCGGCACGCACACGTCGTCGATCATCGTCGCGGACTTGATCGTCTCCAGGGCGGTGAGGGAGAGCCGGCGTGCCTGGAGGAGGAGTTCGGACTCGGCGGTGTCCGCGGCCGGGACGACCTCGGTGGCACCCGCCGCCGTACACAGCTCCCCGACGGCGGCCAGGTCGGAGGCCGGGTCCGGGGTGTCGAAGGCGCACAGGAGCAGCGCCTCGGTGGTGTCGGGCAGACCCATGCGCGCCAGCTTGTTGACGGCCTGGACGGTGGTGCGGTCCATGAGTTCGAGCAGCGAAGGGGTGTGGCCGCGCTCCATGATCGCGCAGACGGCCTCGCAGGCGGCGGTCGCGGAGGGGAACTCGGCGGCGAGCGCGAGCTGCGCGGGCGGCTGCGGCTTGAGCGCGAGCACGGCCCCGACGACGATGCCGAGGCTGCCCTCGGAGCCGACGAAGAGCCGGGTCAGGTCGTATCCGGCGACGCCCTTGGCGGTGCGCCGGCCGGTGCGCAGGAGCCGCCCGTCGGCGAGGACGACGTCGAGGCCGAGGACGTACTCGGCCGTCACCCCGTACTTGACGCAGCACAGGCCGCCGGAGGCGGTGCCGATGTTCCCGCCGATGGTGCAGGTCTCCCAGCTGGAGGGGTCCGGCGGGTAGTAGAGGCCGTGTTCGGCGACGGCGCGGGACAGCACGGCGTTGACGACGCCCGGTTCGACGACGGCGATCCGGTCGACCGGGCTGATCTCCAGGATGCGGTCCATCTTGACGAGGGAGAGCACGATGCAGCCGTCGGAGGCGTTGGCGCCGCCTGACAGGCCCGTGCGGGCGCCCTGCGGGACGACGGGGACGCGGAGTTCGGTCGCGGTGCGCATGACGTGCTGGACCTGCTCGACCGTGCGCGAGAGCACGACGGCCGCGGGGGTGCCGGCCGCGCAGAAACTCGCCATGTCGCGCGCGTAGGAGGCGGTGACGTCCGGGTCGGTGAGGACCGTGTCGTCGGGGAGCACGGCGCGCAGTCGCGCCACGAGGTCGTTCCGCTGAAGATCGTCCATGCGTCCAGCGTGGCACCCGGGGCCATCGGTGTGAACCTGCCGGAGCGGGCGCTTCGTGTGCTCTTCGTACAGGCGGACGCGGCGCACAGTGAGCGCCATGAAGACCGAGAACGTGTCGAGGGCGGTCCTGGCGGCCGGGGTGGGAGCGGTGCTCGCGGCGACGGCGCTGGTGTACGTGCCGGAGCTCGTCGGCCAGGGTCCGCCGCCCCCGCCGGGACCGGCGGAGCGGGCGGTGATCGCGGCCCACGCGGGCGCCCAGGCCGCGCTCCCGGACCTGGCCGCGCTGATCGCCGACCGGGAGGAGTGGCTGCGGGCCCATCCGGACGACGAGGCGTCCTGGGCGGAGCTGGGCGCGGCGTACACGGAGCGGGGCGGCCGGCTCGGAGACGTACGGGACTATCCGCGGGCCGAGCGGGCGCTGCGGCGCTCGCTCGCCGAACGGCCCGCCGCGCGCGGCAACCTGGAGGCGCAGCTGGGGCTCGGGGCGCTCGCGGGGGCGCGGGGCGACTGGAAGACGGCGAAGGAGTGGGGCGAGCGGGTGCGGAAGGCCGACCCGCGCCGGTGGCCCGCGTACCCGGTCCTGATCGACGCGTACAACGGCCTCGGGGAGTACAAGGCGGCCCAGAAGGCCCTGGAGAGCCTGGAGAAGCTCCACGCGGGCGCGGTGGTACGGGGCAGGGCGGCGGAGGCGTACCGCGACCGGGGCTGGCGGGAGGACGCCGACGCGGCGGCCCTCGACGCGGTGGCGCTCGCGGAGACGGACCCGGAGAAGGCGGCGGCCCTCGCGCGGCTCGGGGACCTGGCGTGGGAGCGGGGCGAGGCGGAGGAGGCCCTCGGGCGGTACGGGGCGGCGCTGCGGCTCGTACGGGACCACGGGCCCTCGCTCGCGGGCCGGGCGCGGTCCCTCGCGGCCCTCGGCCGCGCGGAGGAGGCGGTGCGCGACTGGCGGGCGGCCCTGGCGCGGCTGCCGCTGCCGGAGTACCTCCTGGAGGCGGGCGAACTGTACGAGTCGCTCGGCCGGGAGGAGGAGGCGCGGGCGCTGTACGGACGGCTGCGGGCGGGGACGTGGACGGCGGCGGAGGTGCCGCTGGGGCTGTTGGACGCGGACCACGGCGACCCGGCCGCGGCGGCGGTCCGGATGCGGGCGGAGTGGGCGCGGGGGCACCACTCGGTGCGGGTGGCGGACGCGCTGGGCTGGGCGCTGCACCGCTCGGGCGCGTCGAAGGAGGCGCTGGGCTATGCGAAACGCGCCACGGAGGAGGGGCTCCGCAGCGCGCTCTTCACGTACCACCGGGGCGAGATCGAACGGGCCCTGAACCAGACGGGTCCGGCGCGGCGGCACCTGGAGGAGGCGCTGCGGCTCCATCCGTCCTTCTCGCCGCTGCACGCGCGGAGGGCGTCGGAGGCGCTGGCGGCGCTGGGGGAACCGTCGGACGAACTCCCGCCGGAGCTCCGGCGGGAGGCCCCGAAGCCACGACGTACCTAGCCCCGGCCCATCCCCCGTATGGGCCGGGGCCCCGCCCCGCGCCCGTGCGGGCGGTGCGCCGCCGCCGTGCGGGCCCGCGCCCGGGCCGGGCGGTGCGCCGCTGCCGTGTGGGCCCTCGCCCGGGCGGTGCGCCCGCGTGGGGCCCGCGCCCGGGCGGGCGGTGCGCACCGCCGTGTGGGCCCGCGCCCGGCAGGCCGGTGCCCTTCGCCGCCCGCCGTGTGGGCAATCGTCCCGCAGGGCGGGACGGGTGGGCACACGGGACGGTGCCCCCAGCCGGGCCTAGGCGTTCCGCGCCTGGACCCGCACCACCGTCGCGGCGCGCTTCCGGTGCGGGTTCAGGCGCGGGGAGCTCGGGCGCCGCTATGGGCGCCGTCCGTTGTGCCCACCCGTTCCGCCCCAGCGGAACGATTGCCCACAACGGGGTGGGCGCCGTCCGGGTGGGTGGGCCCGCCCCAGCGGAACGACTGCCCACAACGGCGGGCGCAGGCCCACAACGGGAGCCGTGGCTACAGGTTGCCGCGCTTCTCCTGTTCGCGCTCGATCGCCTCGAACAGCGCCTTGAAGTTGCCCTTGCCGAAGCCCATCGACCCGTGACGCTCGATCATCTCGAAGAAGACGGTCGGACGGTCCTGGACCGGCTTGGTGAAGATCTGCAGCAGGTAGCCGTCCTCGTCGCGGTCGACGAGGATCTTCAGCTCGCGCAGGGTCTCGACGGGCACGCGCGTCTCGCCGGCCCACTCGCCCAGCGTGTCGTAGTACGAGTCAGGGGTGTCGAGGAACTGGACGCCCGCCGCGCGCATGGAGCGGACGGTCGCGACGATGTCGTTGGTGGCCAGGGCGATGTGCTGGACGCCCGCGCCGCCGTAGAACTCCAGGTACTCGTCGATCTGCGACTTCTTCTTCGCGATCGCCGGCTCGTTGATCGGGAACTTCACCTTGAGGGTGCCGTCCGCGACGACCTTCGACATGAGCGCGGAGTACTCGGTCGCGATGTCGTCGCCCACGAACTCCTTCATGTTCGTGAAGCCCATGACCTTGTTGTAGAAGCCGACCCAGTCGTTCATCTTGCCGAGCTCGACGTTGCCGACGCAGTGGTCGATGGCCTGGAAGGTGCGCTTGGCCGGCGGCTCGACGATCGGCTTGGCGGAGACGAAGCCCGGCAGGTAGGGGCCGTCGTAGCCGGAGCGCTCGACGAGGGTGTGGCGGGTCTGGCCGTAGGTGGCGATGGCGGCGAGGACGACGGTGCCGTTCTCGTCCTTCAGCTCGTACGGCTCGGTGATGCCGGTGGCGCCGTGCTCGACGGCGTAGGCGTACGCGGCGCGCGCGTCCGGCACCTCGATCGCCAGGTCGACGACGCCGTCGCCGTGCTCGGCGACGTGCTCGGCGAGGAAGCGGCCCCAGTCGGTCGCGACCTTGATGACGGAGGTGAACACGAAACGGGCGGAGCCGTTGGTGAGGACGTAACTGGCGGTCTCGCGGCTGCCGTTCTCCGGTCCGGAGTAGGCGACGAGCTTCATGCCGAAGGCCGTGGAGTAGTAGTGCGCGGCCTGCTTGGCGTTGCCGACGGCGAAGACGACCGCGTCCATTCCCTTCACCGGGAAGGGATCGGCCTGCCGCGCGGTGGTCGGGGTGTGATCGATGGTCTCAGTCATGGGAGCAGAGTCCCGCTGCTCGGCAAGGTGCGCAAGAGTTTGCTGATCTGCTGGTCAATCTGCACAGCGACCGGCGAGTATGGCCGTGCGACTTGTACATCCTGACCACGAAGGGGCCGCTGTGGCGATCGATCATTTGGACGGGCGGCTGATCGCGCTCCTGGCGCGCGAGCCGCGCATCGGGGTCCTGGAGGCCTCCCGGCGCCTGGGGGTGGCGCGCGGCACGGTGCAGGCGCGGCTGGACCGGCTGCAGGCGAGCGGGGTGATCCGGGGTTTCGGGCCGCAGGTGGACCCGGCGGCGCTCGGCTATCCGGTGACGGCCTTCGCGACGCTCGAGATCAAGCAGGGGCAGGGCGCGGACGTGCGGGGGCATCTGGCGACGGTGCCGGAGGTCCTGGAACTGCACACGACGACGGGCCACGGGGACATGCTCTGCCGGCTGGTCGCCCGCTCGAACGCGGACCTCCAGCGGGTGATCGACAAGGTGGTGGCCTTCGAGGGGATCGTGCGGGCGTCGACCGCGATCGTGATGGAGAACCCGGTGCCGCTGCGGATCATCCCGCTGGTGGAGCAGGCGGCGGCGGGCGAGCCGACGGGGTAGGAAGCGGCGCGGGCGAGAGTTGCAAAGAAGTCTCTGCAAAAATCCCTTGCAGAGACTTCTTTGCAACTCTACGGTGGAGCCATGCCCGAGCACGAAGAGCAGTCCCCGGAGCCCGACGCGCAGCTCGACACGCAGCCCGACAAGCGGCCCGACGCGCAGCTCGACACGCAGCCCGACAAGCGGCCCGACGCGCAGCCCGGCAAGCAGCCCGACGCGGGGCTCGCCACGCAGCCCGACGCGCAGCCCGTCGAAGCCCTGACCCGCACGCTCGACCCGCGCTCCCTGCGCGCCATCGCCCACCCCCTGCGCATCCAGCTCCTGCGCGCCCTGCGCCGCTACGGGCCCGCCACCGCCTCCCAACTCGCCGACCGGCTCGGCGAGTCCAGCGGCGCCACCAGCTACCACCTGCGCCAGCTCGCCGCCCACGGCTTCATCGTGGACGACCCGACGCGCGGCAAGGGCCGGGAGCGGTGGTGGAAGGCGGCCCACCAGGGGACGAGCTTCGACGAGACGCTCCACAGGAACCCCGACCCCGAGGTCCAGGGCGCCCTCGACGTCTTCATGCACGAGATCGCGACCATCCACACCCAGGAACTGTCGACCTGGGTCGCCACCCGCCACACCTGGGACGAGGCCTGGGCCGGCGCCTCGGACTTCAGCGACTTCAGGCTGAACCTCACGCCCGAGCGGCTGCGCGAGCTCAACCAGAAGATCCACGCCCTGATCAACGAGTACAGCGCCACCGCCGACCCCGACGCGCCGGGCGCCGAGCGCGTACGGATGCACCTGCACGCGTTCCCGCAGCACAACGACTGACGGAAGGAACCACGGAGTCATGCACGCCGACATCCACCTCCAGCTGCACCACCTGAACGCCGCCCAACTCCACCGCGCCGCCGAGGTCCTGGCCCCCGCCGTGACCCCCGCGCCCCTCCGCGTCCAGCTCGGCTGGCGGCTCGTCGAGCTGGGCCTGCGCCTGGCCACCCCCGCGGACCGCCCGATCGCCTTCGCCGCATGACCGCGCCGGGGGGACGCGAAGCGGGCACGACGAAGCGCGACCGCTTACCACTGGCCACCGTCCTGGCCGCCAACGCCATCTCCATCAGCGGCAATTCACTCACCCTCATCGCCGTCCCGTGGTTCGCCCTGGACACCACGGGCAGCCCCGGCAAGGCCGGCCTCGTCGCCTTCTGCGCCGCCCTGCCCGTCCTCCTCTCCGCGATCGTCGGCGGCCCCGTCATCGACCGGATCGGCCGCCGCCGGGTCTCCATCGGCTCCGACCTCGTCTGCGCCCTCGCGCTCACCGCCATCCCGCTGCTCAACCACGCCGGCGTGCTCCGGTTCTGGATGCTGTGCGCGCTGATGGCCGTCACCGGCCTCTTCCACGCCCCCGGCGAGACCGCGCGCAACGTCCTCACACCCGACCTGGCCGAGCGGGCCGGCACCCCGCTCTCCCGCGCCACCAGCTTCTACGACGCCGTCTCACGCGGCGCCCGGATGACCGGCGCCGCGCTCGCCGGCCTGCTCGTGGCACTCCTCGGCGCCGACACCGTCCTGTACGTGGACGCCGCCACGTTCGCCGTCTCCGCGCTCCTCGTCCTCCTGGGACTGCGCGGGATACCGTCCGCCGAACCGGCGCGCGGAGCACCGCCGTTGTCCCTCGCCGTGTACCGCGCCGACCTGCGCGAGGGCTACGCGTTCATCCTGCGCACCCGGCTGCTCCTCGGCGTGAACGTCATGGTGATGTTCACCAACGGCCTGGCCCAGAGCTGGAGTTCGGTCCTGCTCCCGGTGCACGCCCGGGAGGAGCTCGGCGGGTCGGCGGCGCTCGGCCTGCTCGTCGCCGTCTTCGGCGGATGCGCCCTCACCGGCGCCCTGCTCTACGCGGCGTTCGGCCACCGCCTCCCCCGCCTCCCGGTCCTCACGGTCGGCTTCCTCCTCTGCGGCGCCCCCGTGTACGTGACGGCGGCCCTCACCGACACCACCCCGCCGCTGCTCCTGGCGATGGCGCTCGGCGGGCTCGGCGCCGGGGTGCTCAACCCCATCCTCGGCGCGGTCTTCTACGAGACGGTCCCCGAGGAGCTGCGCAGCCGGGTCGGCAGCGCCAGCACGGCCGGCGTGCTCCTCACCACCCCGCTCGGCGGGGTCGCCGCCGGCTTCCTGGTGGAGCGGACGGGCATCACCGCGACGCTGCTCACCGTCGGCGGGCTGTACTTCCTGGCCACGCTCAGCCCGCTGGTCTTCCCCTCCTGGCGGGCGATGGACGCGCCGCGCGGCACACCGGCCGCCGACGCGGCCGCGGCCGCGGGCAGGGACGGACTCAGCAGCTCGGAACCTTCGACTCCTGCCCCTGCTCCAGGGCCCGCAGGGACGCCACCGCGTCGCTGAGCGCGGTGACGGGCACGAGCCGCAGGCCCTTGGGCTGCTCGGCCTTGGCGTCCGAGCACTCGTCCTTCGGTACGAGGAAGACGGTGGCCCCGTCCCGGGCGGCGGCCTGCGTCTTGAGGGACACCCCGCCGACCGCGCCGACGGTGCCGTCCGGCTCGATCGTGCCCGTACCGGCGACGATCCGGCCGCCGGTGAGGTCGCCGCCGTCCCCGTCGCCGTCGAGCTTGTCGACGATGCCGAGGGAGAAGAGCAGCCCGGCGCTGGGCCCGCCGACGTCGGCGAGGTGCAGGGTCACCTTCACCTTCTCGGGATCCTGCTTCAGGTACCCCAGCGCGGCGAGGGTGGCGGCGTCCTGCGACTCCTTCATCTGCCCGAGGTTGTGCTTCTCGATCTCCTCGTCGGACTGCCCCGAGGGGTAGACGGAGTCGTGCGGCAGGACGGCCCGGTCGGTACGGAACCAGGCGTCGGTCACGTCCGCGAGGTCCACGTCCGTGGACGGCCCGGTCGCGAGGATCGTCGTCATCCGCAGCTGGCCCTTGGTGGGCCGGACCGGAGCGCCGGTGATGGTGATGACCTCCTTGCCCTGGTCCTTGCCGAGCACGTCGGCGGTCGTGCCGGGCTGCGCGATCGCGTACGGCAGCGGCGCGAGCCCGACGACGGCGAAGAGCGCGGCGACGGGCAGGGCGCAGAGCGCGAGGGCGCGGGGACGGGAGAGGCGGGAGAGCACGCCCCCAATCTACTGGGACGCGCGCCGGTGCCGGACTACCGGGAGGTGGCGGATCTACTGGGACGCGCGCCGAGGCCGGGCCACCGGGAGGCGGCGGCTCTACTGGGACGCGCGCCGAGGCCGGGCCACCGGGAGGTGGCGGCTCTACTGGGACGCGCGCCGGGGCCGGGCCACCGGGAGATGGCGGTCGAAGAAGGACCGCAGCCCGTGCCGTACGCGGGCCGTCGCCGCCGCCGGGTCTCCGGCCCCCACGAGCGCGGCCCTGACCTCGGCGGTGACGAGGCCGGCGGCCTGGAGCTGCGGGACGAGGTGGGCGTAGTCGCTGAAGATCCAGTGGTTGGCGTCGGTCAGCAGGACGCGGCGGGCGGGCAGCCCGGCCCAGGAACGTTCGAGACGGTCGGCGTGCTCGAATCCGTCCGTGCGGAACATGAGCAGCGGCCGGTCGAGACCCGCCACGAGCTCCGGATCGAGGTCCAGGTACCCCTCCAGGTCGACGCCGGCGGCGATCCGGTCGTCGGAGGCCAGCGCGTGGACGGCGGCGGTGCCGCCCGCCGAGTGCCCGTACACGCCGATCCGGCGCAGGTCCATGACGGGGGCGAGAGGCAGGCCGCCGAGCCGGTCGAGGAGGAAGCGGAGATCCGCGACCCGGGTGTCGATCATGGTGCGGAAGGTCGCCGGGTCCGGGTCCCCCCGAAGGACGGTCCAGCGCATCCCGCTCGGCAGCTCCACCTGGCTGGCGTCGCCCGGGTGGTCGACGAGGACCACGATCCGGCCGTGGCTCGCGAGGTCCTCGGCGAGGGTCGTGCCGAGGGTGCGGGAGTCGCCGCCGCCCGGCGTGTAGACCAGCACGGGGCGGCGCCCCGGGAGCGGGGGCGCGTCCACGTGCCCGTGGGTGAGGACCGCGCCCCAGTCGACGCCGGCCTCGGGGAGCCCGGGGTGCACATGGGAGGCGAGGACGGCGAAAAGACCGGCCTCGTCGGGGGTGAGCTGCGGGGCGCGCGGGAAGCCGCGGACGGTACGGGCCGGGTACAGGACGCTGATCTTCACCTCGCGTACGGCGGCGGGCTCCCAGGGGTCGTGGCGGGAGGTGTCCGTGAGGACGAAGGTGCGGAGGCCGACGGGGTGGGGGCCGGTGGGCGCGGGCAGCCGGAGCCCGGCCGGTCCGTCCGCCGCCCGGGCGGCTCCGGGGCCGGCTCCGAGGAGGAGGGCGGCGGCACCGAGGAGGGCGCCCTTGGCGACGGTACGGCGGCTGGGTGCGGGATGGGGTGCGGGATGCGGTGTCATGCACGGCATCCTGGGGGCGGGGCGGGGCGGGCCGCGAAGGTTCAGCCCGTACCCGAAAGGCTGGCGCACGGGGGAAACGCACGGGGAAAGGCCGAGGATTGCTGCGCATCCACTTCACGGCGGAGGACTTCACCCGGGTGCGGTTCGCGCCCCGGCCGTCGCCCGTGCCCGAGCTGCACGCCGCGCTGCTGATGCTGGGCGCCCCGCACGAGGAGCTGCTCTTCGGCCGCTGGCGGGGCAGGCTGCTGCGCGCCCTGCCGGCCGCCGCCGAGCCGCTCGCGGACCTGGTGCCGGGCGGGGTGGCCCCGTACTTCCTCGACGTCCTCGGCGAGACGCGGGAGGAGGGCCTCGAACTGATCCGGTCGGCCCGGCCGGAGTTCGTACGGTCCGAACTGGAGCGGGTGTACGCGACGGGGCGGGCGCCCGTACCGCCGTGGATCCGGGACCTGCACGCCGGGAGCGCGGAGGCGTGGCGGGTGCTGGAACGGGCGCAGCGGGCGGCGTACGAGACGGTCCTCGCGCCGGTGTGGCCGCTGGTCCAGGACCTGCACCGGGCGGAGTTCACGCGGCACGCGCTGACGGTGGCGGAGCGGGGGCTGGGCGGGGCGCTCGAGACCCTGTCGCCGGGGCTGCGGGAGGACACCTGGGAGTGGCCGGACGCCGCTCCTCGTGACGTCCACCTGGCCGGACGGGGCCTGGTGCTCCTCCCGACCTTCCACTGGCGGGGCGGCCCGCTGGTCCAGGACCTCCCGGACCGGCCGGTGGTCCTGGCGTACCCGGCGGGCGGGGGCCTGCCGCTCGCCCCTCCGGCCGCGTCCGGCGAGGACGCCCTCGCCGGGGTCCTGGGCCGGACCCGCGCGGAACTCCTGCGGGCCCTCACGTCACCCTGCACGACGACGGAACTGGCCCGGCGCCTGGGCGTCAGCAACGCGACGGCGTCGGCGCACGCGGGGGCGCTTCGGGCGGCGGGCCTCCTCACGACGACCCGCACGGGCAGATCGGTCCACCACGCGACAACGGCCCTGGGCGCCCTACTGACCCCGCAGTAACCCGAGCTACGGGCACACCCGCACCGGTTGCGGCCCGCCGACTCGCCGCACCGGTTGCGGGCCGCGCTCCCGCCGGCCCGGGTGGTGGCCTGCGTCCTGGCCGGGCCGGGTTGTGGGCATGCGTTCCGCCGGGGCGGAACGGGTGGGCACAACCCCACGACGGCGCCGCACACGGGGTACGGGCCCAGGCACGGGAACTCGGCGCCGCCCACCGGTGCGGGTCCAGGCGCGGAAGCCTAGGCCCGGCTGGGGGCGCCGTCCCGTGTGCCCACCCGTCCCGCCCCAGCGGGACGATTGCCCA